>NZ_JBHTKL010000001.1:0-1475177 GCF_042675915.1 Thalassobacillus hwangdonensis
CGAGGTGGAAGCGTGGTGACACGTGGAGCTGACGGATACTAATCGATCGAGGACTTATCTATATGATGATTCGCGAAAAGACACGATATGTTGAATGGCTGCACTTATCTAGTTTTGAGGGTTTATGAAAAAAGTTTAAATTACCCCTTGAAATTTTAAGAAAAGGTTAATATAATATACCTTGTCCTTAAAAAAAGCATAAAGGTTTGGTGGCGAAGGCGGAGAGGTCACACCTGTTCCCATGCCGAACACAGCAGTTAAGTTCTCCAGCGCCGATGGTAGTCGGGTTTACCCCCGTGAGAGTAGGACGTCGCCAAGCTTTTATATTAAACATGATATACTTATTAACATTGATCCACCGTAGCTCAGTGGTAGAGCAATCGGCTGTTAACCGATCGGTCGCAAGTTCGAATCTTGCCGGTGGAGCCATGGAGAGCTGTCCGAGTTGGCCGAAGGAGCACGATTGGAATTCGTGTAGACCGTTACCACGGTCTCGAGGGTTCGAATCCCTCGCTCTCCGCCATTACATCTGGCCCGTTGGTCAAGTGGTTAAGACACCGCCCTTTCACGGCGGTAACACGGGTTCGAATCCCGTACGGGTCACCACTTCATATTGGAGGATTAGCTCAGCTGGGAGAGCACTTGCCTTACAAGCAAGGGGTCGCAGGTTCGAACCCTGCATCCTCCACCATCATATACTATTGTAAGATCTCCATGAATGAGATTTACATTATCGCGGGGTAGAGCAGTCTGGTAGCTCGTCGGGCTCATAACCCGGAGGCCGCAGGTTCAAATCCTGCCCCCGCAACCAAATTATTTCAGCATTATACATTATTATAAAGTGGTCCGGTAGTTCAGTTGGTTAGAATGCCTGCCTGTCACGCAGGAGGTCGCGGGTTCGAGTCCCGTCCGGACCGCCACTTTACATAACTTGGCTTGGTAGCTCAGTCGGTAGAGCAACGGACTGAAAATCCGTGTGTCGGCGGTTCGATTCCGTCCCAAGCCACCATCTTTTCTGATTCGCCGGTCTAGCTCAATTGGTAGAGCAACTGACTTGTAATCAGTAGGTTGGGGGTTCAAGTCCTCTGGCCGGCACCATTGATATTTATTATCGTGGAGGGATAGCGAAGTTGGCCAAACGCGGCGGACTGTAAATCCGCTCCCATCGGGTTCGTAGGTTCGAGTCCTACTCCCTCCACCATACATAGGGGTATAGTTTAACGGTAAAACTACGGTCTCCAAAACCGTCAATGTGGGTTCGATTCCTACTACCCCTGCCATTGAAACGTGGCGGTCGTGGCGAAGTGGTTAACGCACCGGATTGTGGTTCCGGCATTCGTGGGTTCGATCCCCACCGGTCGCCCCATTTTTCTATTAATGGGCCATAGCCAAGCGGTAAGGCAACGGGTTTTGGTCTCGTCATGCCCAGGTTCGAATCCTGGTGGCCCAGCCAATTCAATAAGCGGAAGTAGTTCAGTGGTAGAACACCACCTTGCCAAGGTGGGGGTCGCGGGTTCGAATCCCGTCTTCCGCTCCAGTTCTATTTCTAGGAGTACCAGGGCGGCATAGCCAAGTGGTAAGGCAGAGGTCTGCAAAACCTTTATCACCGGTTCAAATCCGGTTGCCGCCTCCAAGAAACAACATGCCGGTGTGGCGGAATTGGCAGACGCGCACGACTCAAAATCGTGTTCCTTCGGGAGTGCCGGTTCGACCCCGGCCACCGGTATCGAATAGGTCGAAACTGACTAAGAAAAGTCACTGTGCTACAGTGGCTTTTCTTTTTTTTGTGTTTTCCTTAAAGCAATTAATTGTAAAGGATCAAATTCCGTTATACCATATTAGAAAAGGATAAAAAGGGGGGGGGGCACATGCAGATGGATACATATAAAGAGGCTCAGATGCTTGAGCATTTCGAACGCTTCGAAAAGAGTTTGACTATGTTGGATAACTACATGCATGCTCGGTTGGATGATCCGATTGAACAAGCGGGGTTCATACATTTTTTTGAAGTTACCTATGAACATGCTTTAAAAGTGATTTTCAGCCACCTGGATAGTAAGGGAATTCCGGTAGATACAGTACGTGCTGCCATGAAACAAAGTGGTGAACTTCCTTTCTTAAATGATGTTCGAGCGTGGTTGAAGATGGATAATAGAAAGAAATTAGCCTATTATGTTTTTACGGATAAAGTGAGGTTGGGGTTAGTAAAGGATATAAAAGATGTATATCAGCCTGAGATGAACCATTTACATTCACAAGTAAAAAGTCATTACTTCAGCTCTTAAATGTCTTCAAAGCTCTCTTCTTATAAGAGAGCTTTTTATGATTATTTAAAAACTCAAGTTGACAAAAAATTTAGAAAACTGTAAAAAGAGTATATGAGATAGGTTTTAAGTTGAAGAAGAAAATAGTAAATTAGGAGGTTTCCCTGTGATAAATAACCTTTCAATGGATAAGTTGACTCCAGTTCAATTAGCAGAATTAGACAGAAAGCATTTTCTTCATCCTACCACAAACCCAAAGGCGCATGCAGAAAATGGTCCAAAGGCGATGTTTTCAGAAGGAAAAGGGATCTACGTAAGTGAGATGGAGGGAGTACCGTATATTGACGGGGTTTCGATGCTTTGGAATGTTAATATTGGTCATGGAAATCAGGAGATTGCTGAAGTGGCTAAGGAGCAAATGTCCAAACTTGCTTACAGCTCTTCTTTCAACGGATTTTCCAATGAACCAGCAGTCCGCTTAGCTGAGAAACTGGCAACATTAGCCCCAGGTAATTTGAATTCTGTCTTTTTCACTTCTGGAGGGTCGGAATCCAATGATACGGCCTTTAAATTAGCAAGGTTTTACTGGGAATTAAATAGGAAACCTCTTAAGCGTAAAATCATTGCCCTTGGTAATTCATATCATGGTGTAACGATTGCAGCACAAACAGCTACTTCCATACCAAATTTCCACAGCTTCACGAATTCGAAGATCAAGGAAGTTTTTCATGCCAAACCTCATTTAACTGAATGTGAACGAGGCGATAAGAACCATCCTGATTATGAAGGCTGTATCAGAGATATTGTAGAAAAAGAGGGAGCAGATACGATTGCTGCAGTAATTATGGAACCTGTGCAAGGGGCTGGAGGGGTGCATATCCCACCTGAAGGCTATATGGCTGCTGTTCGTAAACTTTGCGATGATTTCAATATACTGTTGATAGCTGATGAAGTCATTACTGGTTTCGGTAGAACAGGGACGATGTTCGGCAGCGAAAACTGGGAAGCAATACCCGATTTGTTATGCTTCGCAAAAGGTGTCACCAGCGGCTATGCTCAGCTTGGGGGTGTAATGCTCAGTCAGAATGTCCGTGATACGATCGTAGAATATGAGGAAGTGTTAAGTCACGGTTTCACCTACAGTGGTCATGCAACATCTTGTGCAGTAGCGCTGAAAAATATTGAAATCATTGAACGGGAGAACCTGGTGGCTAATGCGAAAAACATGGAAGTAAAATTGAAAGCGGGACTGGAATACTTAAGTGAGAAACATAAAATTGTTACAAAACCAAGAGCAATCGGACTCCTGTCCGCAATTGACCTGTATCAAGATCCTGCGAATAATGTTCCCTTTGAAGAGGGTGTAATGGCTGCAGCTAAGGTTTGGGAAGCTTGTTTCGAAAGAAAACTGATTGCACGTCCAATACGCTTCGCTAAAGGGATGAACACCATAGCACTTGCTCCTCCGCTCATTATTAATAATCAGCAAATTGAGGACGTAGTAGGAATATTGGATGATGCCATTTCTGAATTTAGCAAGAGTTTGTAATAAATTGAACCGACTATTAAAACATTTGAAAAGTGCCTGCAGACCTTCTTGTACTGCAGGTGTTTTTTGTCATCTATTTAGTTAGCTAGTAAAATGAAAATGCGCGTCTTTATGAACTGTTAACACTATTTACACGCTAGTTAGATGAGTAACTATTATTGTTGAAAGGAGAGGTTGCACATGTTCCTGCAATCAATGAAAAATTACTCTGCACACTTTCTTCTTGCTGTTGCCCTTGTTTTAGGATTGACTGGGTGCGGTACCAATGGAGAGGGAGATAATAGTGCTCAATCCGAACAAGTGGAGCAACAGTTAAGTGAGACGCCTTCGGTAGACGAAGAAAACAACTCTGACGAAGAGCCCGTAGATGATGAAGATGCGAAAAATGAAAAGACTACGGAACAATCATCTGGAACTCCATCAGATGACGATAAACAGGTAGAAAAAGGTGACGTGGATGCAACGGTAGTGAATGTCGTGGATGGCGATACGATCGATATCCTGGTGGAAGGCAAAGAAGAGAGGGTTCGGTTACTGCTCGTTGACACCCCAGAAACAGTCCATCCAGAAAAGCCGGTCCAACCGTTCGGACATGAGGCAAGTACATACGCCGAAGAAGCGTTGAACGGGGAAGATGTACGAGTTGAATATGATGGTCCGGAGCGGGATCATTACGGACGCTTGTTAGCTTATATATGGGTTGATGGGATGAACTTCAATCAGCTGCTGATCGAAGAAGGACTTGCCAGATATGCCTATGTTTATGACCCACCTTACACGCATGCTGCATCGATGAAAGACGCTGAGAAAGAAGCGCAGCAACAAAGTAAAGGGATTTGGAGCATCGAAGGATATGTAACGGAAGAAGGATTTGTTTCTGAGGAGCAGTCAGCAGAAGCACCCTCAAGTGAATCTGATGACTATTCAGGAGAGCTTCCATACGATCCGAATGGTCCTGACCGGGATTGTGGCGACTTTTCCAGTCAGGATGAAGCCCAGGCATTTTATGAAGCGGCAGGCGGTCCAGCATCAGACCCACATGGTCTTGATGGAAACGACAATGATGGGATTGTTTGCGAGAGTCTATAACTATGGAGAGGCAGGTATCCTAGGGATACCTGCTTTTGTCGTTTTTTAAGGGAATAAACGAGTGGTTTGTCGTGTTATAGGGTTTTCGCACAGTGTAAACAGGTTAAATACTTGAATATAGAGAGGAGAGTGGGAACGTGAGCAAGCAGCATCGACTGGTGAGGGACAATGTCCCGAATATATTGAAGGGGCTTGGAAAAACGATTAAAACACGGGAACTGAATGGAATAGAATATCGAGCTTCTCTGAAGAAGAAGTTGGAGGAAGAGGTTGAGGAATATTTGAATGCATCAGACAACCGGCAGGCAC
The DNA here is from genome assembly GCF_042675915.1 of Thalassobacillus hwangdonensis. Classification (NCBI taxonomy): domain Bacteria; kingdom Bacillati; phylum Bacillota; class Bacilli; order Caryophanales; family Bacillaceae; genus Thalassobacillus; species Thalassobacillus hwangdonensis. Next base: position 5,212 of record NZ_JBHTKL010000001.1, read on the forward strand.
TGACGGAACTTGCGGATATGCTTGAAGTCATCTACGCATTGTCCTACTCTCATGGAGCTTCCATCGAAGAACTTTACCATACCCGCGAACATCGAAGGAAAGAAAAAGGCGGATTCAAAAAACGTACCCTGTTAATAGATATCAAAGATTGATTAGTGTCGTTTAAAGAAGAGGGGCGTGGAAATGGCCTAATTCCCTCAGGGAAGTTAGTCATTTTCACGCCACCTCTAGTTCCTAAAGGCGACCTGTTTTATCCTCACTTAAAAAGCATGGTTCATACTGATGAACTTCATGTGGACCATCTCTTTGATCGCATATTTGATCCCCTCATATCCATATCCTGAAGACTTCAATCCACCATATGGCATATGATCGAACCTTAGCGTAGGTATATCATTGATCAGCACTTGGCCGACTTCCAATTCATGAGCAAAGCGGAATGCTTGTGGGAGGTGATAAGTGAAGACTCCTGCATTCAATCCGTAAGTAGAGGCGTTCATCTGCTTCAAACCTTCTTCCGCATCAGGGACGCCATTGACAATGACGACTGGTCCGAAAACCTCTTCACAGGAAAGTTTAGCGTCTGCATCTACATTTGTAAGAATTGTCGGTGTCACACCATTCTCCTGTTTAGATCCACCGGTAATCAGCGTAGCACCACCTTCGACTGCCTCATCAATCCATTGGAGAACACGTTCCTGTGACTTCTCATCTATCAGTCCGGACATGTCGGTAGCAGCATCAAATGGATCACCATAGGTCAACGCTTCGGCTGCTTTTTTGAAATGGTTCAAAAATTCGTCCTTGATTGATTCATGAACGTAAATTCTCTGAGTACTGATACATACCTGACCATTGTAGGAAAAAGCTCCGACAGCAGCTTTCTCAGCAATTTCATCAAGACGGTCTTTGACGGATTCGTCGATATAAAGGGCAGAATTGTTACCCAATTCGAGCGTGATTTTTTTCAATCCGACTTGTGATTTAATCAGTTCTCCCACTTTTGGACTTCCTGTGAACGTGATTTTTGCTACTGCTGGATGGTCGATCATCACTTTCCCTAAACGAGGGCCATCTCCCGTAATTACTTGGAATGCATCTTCTGGCAGGCCAGCATCGGTGAAAGCTTCAGCTAAGAGCATGGAAGATAACGGGGTCTTCTCAGCTGGTTTAACAATGATAGTATTGCCAGCTGCAAGTGCAGGACCGACTTTATGCGATACGAGATTAAGTGGGAAATTGAACGGTGTGATTGCACCTACAACGCCGATCGGCTGATAGATTGTATATGCATCACGGCCGGCACCACCTGGCGCAGCATCAAGTCGGATCGATTCCCCTTCCATTTTCTTCGCTTCGATTGCAGCGAATTTCAGGGTCTGCACCGTTCGGTCGACTTCACCTAATGCAAAACGGATCGGTTTACCAGATTCCAGTGTTATTGTCTTTGCAAAAGTTTCTTTCTGGTCCGCAATGATGCTGCTTGCTTTTTCCAGTATGTCGGAACGTTCAGCAGAGGTCAGCCGCTTCATCGTTTCAAATGCGACAGCCGCCTTCTCGATTGCAACTTCCATTTCCTCGTTAATGCTTTCTTTTATTTCCGTAATTTGCTCCCTTGTGTGTGGATTGAAGATGGGGTAGGTATCCCCTTCGTTCGTTGGTGGTGTGGCAAAATCTTTCAACTCTGAAAAAGCTATCATTCCATTCACTCTCCTTACCGAATTGCTTACTTAAAAGTTTACTAGAAAATCAGGGTAGATTGACTTCCCAAAGTGTCAACTATATTAGGATTGTATTGGACATTAGTTAAAATGGTTGGTTACAGCTTCAGACCGCTTCTACTTTTGAATCTGCGAAGAAGAATGTGGGATTCCACCCTGGTTATTCCTTCAAGTGCATACAATTCATTATTCACAAACGATTCCAGCTCTGTAAAATCACCGACTAGTACATGCATATGCAGTGTACTCGGCCCGGTCATTTGATAGCAGCTGGCAACATTCGGATTATTAGCAAGGTTTTCTGCCACCTCCACAAGGGCACGAGGTTCACAATCGACTTCAAAAAAGGCTGAGACACCTTTCCCTACCTTCTCGCTGTTGACGATACAGCTGAACTTTTCAATGACGCCTGCTTCCATCAGCTGATTCACTCTCGAACGGACAGCGACTCTGGAGAGGTCAAGTTCTTTGCTGATGTCTGCATAGGACATCCGTCCATCTTCCACTAAAAGTTCAATGATGCGTTTATCGGTGTCGTCGATTTTAGCTCGATCTTTACGTTCCATAGACACGACCTCCAATAGATTAAATGTCTTTATTTTTTTGTCAGAATATTTTATAATCTATACTTATACTATCATTTGTTAATTAAAAATACATGATTATCCTTCAAATGTTAAGTGAAGTGTAGCATCTATTAAACTGAAAAGGGGATTTATTTATGAAATTTGACCATTTGTATAATCCTTATCCATCCCAGCGCATGTCTACCATCGCTAATAATGGGATGGTAGCTACTTCCCAGCCGCTTGCTGCACAAGCAGGGCTTGATCTCCTGAAGCAAGGAGGTAACGCCATTGATGCAGCTATTGCTACGGCAGCCGCGCTGACAGTAGTTGAGCCGACATCCAACGGAATCGGCGGAGATGCCTTCGCCCTTGTGTGGACGAAGGGGGAATTGCACGGATTGAATGGAAGTGGACCAGCTCCGGCATCCATTTCAATCGATGCAGTGAAATCCCGAGGTCATAAGGAAATCCCTACATATGGGTGGATCCCAGTAACAGTACCGGGTGTGCCAGCCTCATGGGCGGAGCTGTCCGAGCGTTTCGGTAAACTTTCATTGAAAGAATGCTTAGCCCCCGCAATCCGCTATGCAGAGGATGGTTATCCTTTATCACCAGTGCTGGGCAAGTTCTGGAAGGCTGCCTACAAAAATTTTAAAGATAAGCTGACAGATGAAGCGTTCAAGCATTGGTTTGAAACCTTTGCGCCGAATGGGCGTGCACCGGAAATCGGTGAGACGTGGAATTCACAAGGTCATGCAGACACATTGAGAGAAATCTCAGAAACGAATGCGCAGTCTTTTTATAATGGTAGAATCGCAGATGAAATTGATGCATTTTCCAAGCAGCATGACGGCTTTCTTCGCAAGGAGGATCTATCTGCCTTTAAGCCTGAATGGGTAAAGCCGATTTCAGTGAATTACAGAGGATACGATGTTTGGGAAATCCCACCCAATGGCCAAGGATTAGTAGCATTATCCGCATTGAATATTTTGAAGGGATTCGATTTTGCTGAGAAAGAATCGGTCGATACGTACCATAAACAGATGGAAGCGTTGAAGCTTGCTTTTGCTGACGGAGAGAAATACATTACTGACCAAAAAGAGATGTCGGTTGCAGTGGAGGATCTGCTTTCAGAACAATACGGAAAAGAACGCGCCAACCTGATTGGCGAAGAAGCATTGACTCCAACAGCAGGAAAACCTCCAAAAGGTGGAACCGTTTATTTGGCTACAGCGGATGATGAAGGGAACATGGTTTCCTTTATACAAAGTAATTACATGGGCTTCGGATCAGGTCTGGTCGTGCCGGGGACAGGAATCGCTTTACAGAATCGCGGACATAATTTCTCCTTTGACCCGGAACATGATAATTCCTTGAAAGGTGGTAAGCGGACCTACCACACGATCATCCCGGGATTTTTGACGAAAAATAACCAAGCTGTCGGTCCGTTCGGCGTGATGGGTGGATTCATGCAGCCCCAGGGACACTTGCAAGTAATGATGAACACCATCGATTTCGGATTCAATCCTCAGGCTGCCCTCGACGCTCCAAGGTGGCAATGGATGGAAGGGAAGAAGATATGGGTAGAACCTCATTTCCCTTCTCATATTGCAGAAGCACTTAGAAGAAAAGGGCATCAGCTTGATGTTCAGCTTGAGCGAGGTGCTTTCGGAAGAGGACAGGCGATCTGGCGCGATAACAATACTGGAACGTTGTTTGGTGGAACAGAATCACGGACAGATGGAAGCATTGCTGCCTATTGATCCAGCAAAGGACGGAAGGAGGAAACATCATGAAACAATGGCACCTGTTCCTGGCTTTCTTTCGCGTGGGAATGCTCGGATATGGAGGAGGGCCTTCCTCCATCCCTCTTGTCCATAAAGAAGTCGTAGAAAAGTATAAATGGATGGACGATGATGAATTTGCAGATATACTTGCGCTTGGTAATTCCTTGCCTGGCCCGATTGCAACAAAGATGGCTGGTTATATCGGGTATCGCGTTGCAGGACTGCTGGGTATGATCAATGCGGTACTGGCAACGATCCTTCCTACCATCACGATCATGATTGTCCTGCTTACATTCTTGTCCAGCTTCCGCGACAAAGCATGGGTGAACGGGATGACGCAGGCAGTCGTGCCAGTAGTAGGAGTGATGCTGGCAGTGCTGACTTATGACTTTTTCAAAAAGTCACAAAAGAACCTTGGATGGTTACTGGCATTGGTACTTGGAGGTCTTTCCCTGGTGTTGATTGAATTTGCTGGGGTGCATCCTGGGCTGATCATTCTTGTGCTTCTCGTTTATGCACTCGTAAAGCCGGCATCGTCCTCTTCTAAGAAGGAGGGTACTCCATGAATTATTGGGAAATATTCGTAGCCTTCTTCATTCCTGGAATTGTCGGTTATGGAGGAGGACCAGCCTCCATTCCGCTTGTCGAAAACGAAGTCGTTGGCCGGTTCGGGTGGATGTCCGTCAATGAATTCAGTGAAATGCTCGCGATGGCTAACGCACTACCTGGCCCTATCGCGACAAAAATGGCAGGGTATATCGGGTTTCAGCAGGGAGGAATATTAGGATCGGTGGTAGGTGTATTCGCAACGGTGGCACCATCATTGATACTGATGATCGTTCTGCTCAGTATTTTATACAAATTCAAAGATTCACCTAAAGTAAAACGGATGACTGCACTCATCCGACCAACAATTGCGGTTCTACTCGGAGTGATGGCCTTTCAGTTCTTTGTTACCTCTTATGATGGAGCTGGAGCGCTGCAGACCATCTTCCTTATTGCGGCGAGCTTCATTTTGCTTGAGAAAGTGAAGCTTCACCCTGCGTTTGTAATTGTTGGATCGCTGCTTTATGGCGCGTTCTTTCTTGGATGAAAAGGCTGTCCCCTATGGGCAACTTTTTTTAATGCAACTTTTTCCATTATTGAACGACTAATCCATAAAGGGGGTAGAGCAATGAGAAAATGGTTTGTGATTGTTATGACGGCATTCTTATTCGGTTGCCAATCCGAAGCTGAGGTGTCTGGAAATGAAAGCGAAGCAAGTCAGTTAGCGGATGAAATGGTCATTACACAAGCTGTAGGCGAGCGATTCGCCGAAGACAATTTTAATATGGAATGGGTGGAAGAGCTGGAGGTAGAACTTGAAAATCAAAAGCTCCTTTTGATCATTCAGTCAAATAAACGCGTGACGTCTGACGACTTTTTGCCTGCTGTTGAAGCCTTTTTACGAGATGTTTCAGAAGCTACGGTGGGGAGCGATCCTATGACTGATGGATTTGGGACGATCTACGACAAGTACGATGTAAAGGTAACAATCAAAGAAGAACATGATACTCACATCGGCGAAATGAGTAAAGGGATTCAATCGATGCAGTGGAGTCTCATTCAAAAATAATTCAGTACTCTACGAGAGAAGATTGATTAGAATCCAATCTTCTCTTTTTCTACTTTCAAATAATATGAAACATTTTCCATTCATCTGCGTAAAACAAGTAAAGGAGGAATCAGATGAAAAAATTATTGGTTGTGCTGATCACCATCGTAGCAGAAACGATTGCTTTGGCGATTGTCTCATACATAACTGGGTGGAATTTGATGGACATTCTCTTTCTCGGAAGTATCGTAATCTTCGGCATTGTTTGGCTGTTCTACCTATCCACACATCAAAGCGGCAATGTGATGAACGCAGGAATAAGGGGAACAACTGGTTTTAACGGGGGAGAAATCAAGCCATTCAGCTTTGCTCTTACACCAGTAACCATTGGAATGGTTGTGTTCATCGCTGGAAGTCTTGTGGTAACACTAATCCATTACGCTTCCTATTTCTGAAAAAGAGCTCGGGATTCCGAGCTCTTTATAATGAATTTTTTCTAAAGAATTTCGAATTTTTCAGCTTGGAACAAGCATACAATAGCTCAAGGAAGGAAATTCCATAAATTAAAATCTCCCTCATTTCGACAAAAAATCACGAAATCCATTGCGCCGTAATATCCGCATTGTTATAATGAAAAACATATTCACGAGTGACGAGCAAAGCTCCCACCGAGTAAGTTACGAGTTGCCCCGACGGACGGATCTTCTTCCCCGAATAATCTAGCAGAGGAAGGGGGACAGAACCATAGGTAATGCTCAATTTAACGGATGTGCGCAAGCGGGTGTAGTGACGAGCAAAGCTTCCACCGAGTAAGCTACGAGTTGCCCCGACGGACGGATCTTCTTCCCCGAATAATCTAGTAGAGGAAGGGGCACAAAACTATAGAGCGTGTACTAACTAACTTATCTCAACTTAAAAACGTGCGGGTGTAGTGACGAGCGACACTTCCACCGAATAATCTACGAGTTGCCCCGACGCACGGCACTTCTTCTTCGAATAAGCTAGCAGAGGAAGGGGCATAAAACCATGGAGCGGGCTCAAACCATAACATTACTACTAAAATCGCGCGGGTGTAGTGACGAGCGACACTTCCACCGAATAATCTACGAGTTGCCCCGACGCACGGCACTTCTTCCCCGAATCAACTAGTAGAGGAAGGGGCACAGAACCACGGAGCGTGTTCAAATAAACATATTTCCACCTAATAACGTGCGGGTGTAGTTTAATGGTAAAACCTCAGCCTTCCAAGCTGATGACGAGGGTTCGATTCCCTTCACCCGCTTTGACCGCAATTATTTTTCCTGAAATGGAATAGGATCAAGCAGGATTGGTAACAATTGGATTACTTGATCGTATTCTATCCTAAGTGACCAACGCAGTGTTTCGTTTGAAAAGGCAAACGAAGCATTGCGTTTTTATATGGGGAAAAACGGATACCATCCTAATAGAAACTTGTTTAAAATAGATTGGAGAGATTTAAAATGAACAAACTTCAACAGTCACTCAAATCCATGGATGGGAAAAGTTATAAAGGATATAAGAGCCTGCAGGGGACTTATCAATTCCAGAAATTCAAATTGATGATCGATTACGTTCAGGGGGATCCTTTTGCAGCCCCGTCAAAAATACGTGTGTCTGTTCCCGGCAATAAGCGGAAAATCCACCCAAGCTGGCTCGAAACGAAAAGGCGTCGGATCTATGCAGAAGATCGCTTGACAAGGGAAGTTTTCCAGACGATTGACAAGCTGCACTTTTCCATCAAAGGATCAGGAAAGAGCGGCATGGTAGCAATAGATCGTCCTGGCCAGGAGATTTTGGAGCGGACGTCGGTTACACTGGATGAAAAGGGTATGACCATTTGCCTTACGATCGGCTTACCGGCGAATGGAAGAAGAATTAATGGCAACGAAGCGGAGAAACTTTTCTTCCAAGTAGTTCCTCAAATAATGGACAAGTCGATTTTCTCCATTGACGATGGTGAGATTGATGAAGCGATTCAACTTGCAGATCAGCACGATGCTATTGAAGCTGCAATGAAAGAAAACGATTGGGTATCATTTGTGGCGGATGGTGCGATTCTCCCACGAACGAGTGGGATCAGTGATCGACCTATGAAAAAAGCTGTTCCTTTTAAAAGCCCTGAGGCGAACCGTGTAGAAATCAATCTGCCTCACCGGGAAGAGCCATTGACGGGAATGGCGTTAAAGAAAGGAATCGTACTGATTGTCGGGGGCGGTTATCATGGTAAAAGTACCCTGTTGAAAGCGATTGAACGTGGGGTGTATCCTCATATTAAAGGGGATGGACGTGAATATGTATGGACAGATGGTTCTGCGATGAAGGTGCGCGCGGAAGACGGACGTCAAGTGACTTCTGTAGACATCTCACCATTCATCAAGAACTTACCGCATAGCGTGGATACAACGAGTTTCACCTCAGAGAATGCCAGTGGAAGCACATCCCAGGCAGCTAATGTAATGGAGGCGCTGGAGGCAGGAGCAAAGACACTGCTGATTGATGAAGATACGAGCGCAACCAACTTCATGATCCGCGATCAGCGCATGCAGGAGCTCGTGGTAAAAGAAAAAGAGCCGATCACTCCGTTTATTGATAAAGTGCAACAATTGAAAGATCAGCTTGATATATCCACTATTCTTGTAATGGGTGGATCAGGAGACTACTTCGATGCTGCCGATGAAGTGATCATGATGGATCATTATCTTCCATTCAATGTGACGGAAAAAGCGAAGGATATCTCAGCAGCACACCCTGCTCACCGACAGAGTAGCCAGGAAGAATCATTTGGTGATACACCTAAGCGTGCATTTTCACCTGCAAGTATCCAAGCGCAAAGAGGCAAGAAGTCAAAAGTGCAGGCAAAAGGGAGAACGACGATCGTGATGGGGAAGACTGATATTTCCCTTCATTATGTCGAGCAGCTCGTTGATCCTTCCCAAACGCGGATGATAGCAGATATCATCAGTTACCTGGATAAAAAGAGCAGACTTAATGAGGAGCTTTCACTGACGGATTTGCTTGATCGGATTGAAAGACAAATAGATGACCAAGGCCTTGCGAGTTTCGCACCGTTCCAAAATCAGCATCCTGGAGAGCTGGCAAGACCGAGAAGGCAGGAAATTGCCGCTACTTTGAACAGGATGCGTACAGCTAAGGTCAACAATATGAACTAATGCATCATTAGAAAGGAGGGGAGCATGATGGATTACCATCAGTTGCAGGAAGAAGTAAAGGCATATGCTAAGGAAATCGGAATTGATAAGGTCGGTTTTGCATCTGTGGACGTGTTTGGAGAGTTGAAAGCAAGGCTCGTCAGGCAGGAACAGCTTTCCTATCAATCCGGTTTCGAGAAAGGTAGTGTAGAAGAACGGACAGAGCCTGCACGCCTATTACCCGAAGCTCAATCCATCATTTCGATTGCACTTGCATACCCCTCGAAAATGAAAGATGCACCGAGAAGTACAAGAGGAGATCGAAGAGGAATTTTTTGCAGGGCATCCTGGGGCAGGGATTATCATGATGTACTGCGGGATCGCCTGAATAAGCTTGGGGAATTTTTGAAGGAAAAAGTTCCTGAAGTCAAATTCAAGTCGATGGTCGACACTGGAGAGTTGGCTGATCGAGCTGTTGCAGAACGGGCAGGTATCGGTTTCAGTGGGAAAAACTGTGCAACCATCACGCCTGAATTCGGCTCTTACGTCTATCTCGGTGAAATGATTACGAATATACCGTTTATTCCGGATGAGCCGGTCGATGACAGCTGTGGCGACTGCAATATTTGCGTGGATGCCTGTCCTACGGGAGCACTTGTGCAAGGGGGGCAACTCGATGCCAATCGATGTATCGCATTCCTTACTCAGACGAAAGGGTTCCTGCCTGATGAGTTCCGAAGTAAAATCGGGAATCGTCTGTACGGGTGTGATACGTGCCAGACCGTATGTCCAAAGAACAAGCGTAAAGATTTCCATCTGCATGAAGAATTCGAGCCTGACCCGGAACTTGTGAAACCGAAGTTGAAACCTCTTCTCTCCATTTCAAACCGGGAATTCAAAGAGAAGTTCGGTCCGATGGCTGGATCATGGAGAGGGAAGAAGCCAATTCAGCGTAATGCGATATTGGCTTTGGCTCACTATAAAGATGAAAGTTCGGTAGATGAACTGATCCGATTGATGAACGAAGATCCAAGACCAGTCATTCGAGGTACAGCAGCATGGGGACTAGGGAAGATAGGTACAGCTCAGGCTTTTGAAGCTATTGAACAGGCATGGGAGAAAGAAAATGATGAATCAGTTCGTGAAGAAATGAAAAAGGGCTTGGACTTTTTTACCAATTCTTACTGATTGCCTTCACTAACAGGCGTGGCTTTTGTATAATGATAGAAAACCTTGAGAAGGGGGTTGTATATGAGTAAACGTTCCTTTCTTTATTATGATGAGGTAGAGACGCCGGTCGGGCCCATCACGCTTGTCCAGGATCATAAAGGATTATGCCGGGTAGACTTTGGTACATTCCAAAGTTTAAGCACTCATCATAATAATTGGGCGAGAAAATATTTCCTCTGTCCTGAATTTACGAAGGACACTGCAAAGCTTAGCGAGGCGAAGCGCCAATTTCTCCAGTATTTCCGTGGGGAACGGTTTGAATTTGATTTGAAGTTCCAGTTTTATGGTACCCCCTTCCAACAGAAGGTTTGGAATGCTCTGTATGAGCATATACCATATGGAGAAACGAGAGCATACAAAGATATTGCCATGGCAATCCAGGCTCCTAAAGCCATCCGGGCAATCGGTGGAGCAGTCAACCGGAATCCCTTATCGATCATCATCCCGTGCCATCGAGTAATCGGTTCAAATGGGAAACTGGTCGGGTATAATGGAGGACTGGATATCAAACGGCATCTGTTGGAAATGGAAATGCCGAAAGCGCTATTCAACTTTTAATTTTTAGATCGTGTATCAGGAGATCAATTCCTGCACGATCTTTTTTGTTTTTATCAACGTTTTCTCCTCATACATTAAAAGGGGAGGGGTGCGAATGATTACGGGGGCAGAATTGAAATCACATTGGTACAAGACATTGTCATCTCCTGAGAGAATAAGAACCATCCACTTTTTAGATGAAAAATGGAAACTGCATAAGAGGCGCGGCTATCGGATCGTCCGGGTGGCCGGAGAAATCAAACCCTATCAAATGATGCGGAGTGCTTATACACCTCAACGGATGCGTTATATCCTGCGATTGAGTTTCGTCATAAAAAAAGATGAGGCATTTTATGTGGAAGAACAGGAAGTTGAATGCGAAACATTTTTTGAAGAAGGCAGCTATACCCACCACTTTATAGAAGAGGCTGTCAGTGAGCGGGATGAAGGGATGAAATACGAACGGATTCCGCTTGGAGAAGCGGAGGATTTGCGATTTGATTATGACCGGAGAAGCGCTGTTCGGTATGCTGAACGGTGGTGGAATAGTTACAATCCAGAGTATCAGCATTTTGAAAATGACTGTACCAATTACATTTCCCAGTGCTTAAGAGCGGGAGGTGCACCTCCATGGGGACATCATAACCGTAGCAAAGGCTGGTGGTATTCAGGAAAGTCATGGAGTTTCAGCTGGACGGTGGCCAATGCGATGCGATGGTACTTGAGTGGCTCAAGGCAGGGGCTGACTGGCAAAGAAGTCTCCTCTCCTGAGGAGCTCGTGCCAGGGGATGTCATCTGCTATGATTTCGAGGGGGATGGTACGTGGAACCACACGACAATGGTGATTATGAAGGATACGGATGGCATGCCTTTAGTGAATGCTCACACAACGAACAGTCGCCACAGATACTGGTCTTATGAAGATTCGACTGCTTATACACCGTATATCCAATATAAGTTTTTCCGGATTGGGGAGTAACGTATGTTATAATATCCAGGTTACTACCAACACGAGGTGAAAAACATGCCCATCCATATTGTATTGTATCAACCTGAAATCCCTGCTAATACTGGAAATATCGCACGAACATGCCTTGCTACGAATATTCATCTCCACTTGATCCGTCCACTCGGATTTTCCACAGATGATAAAATGCTGCGACGTGCAGGATTGGATTACTGGCATGATGTGAGTATCCGCTATCATGATTCAATCGAGCAGCTTTATGAGACTTTTCCACAAGGCGAGTTTTATTATATTGAAAACTTCGGGACCAAGCATTACACAGATTTTGATTTCAGTGATTCTGATAAAGATCTGTTGTTCGTCTTCGGAAAGGAAACGACCGGAATTCCCTATGAACTGTTGGAAGGAAAAGAAGACAGATGTCTGCGCATCCATATGACAGATAAAGTCCGGTCACTGAACCTTTCCAACACAGCAGCAATTCTTGCATATGAAGTATTGCGCCAACAGGATTTCCCAGGCCTGAAATAATTTTAAATAGAATATTATTGTATATTTACGAGAGTGGATGATTTTTTGTTCAGCTACGGATAGGGGACAGGAAAGCGAATCGTTCCCTGCCTTCCTAAATTACACAAAAGAAAAAGATCGCACATAAATGCGATCTTTTCGTTATGGATTATTTTTGTGGGTTACCTGGTTTTTCATCGTAACCGGCTGTGAAAATAGAAGTCAAGAACGCGACACATACCAGGATGATCAATGTCAAATTCATACGACTGCCTCCTTTATGCGAAATCCAATACAAACTGCTCTGTCCATTATAACTAATTTGTACCAGCTTGTGAATCTTTAATCAGGATAAATTATGAAACCTTTATGGAATGATGTACAGGTGCCCATACATCCTTACCTCCCTTCACATATGGTGAAGCATAGGCTTTATCACTATGAGAATGGAGAGGATTACGCGTGCAACATACACCATATTTTGATCCGAACTTAGCGTATTACCATGGAGAAGCGCAACGAGATTTTGGGCATCACTATAATCAGCATCAGGATGATCGCTTCTTCGGAGGTCCATTCGTCGGTGGGTTGCTTGGTGGATTGGTAGGGAGCGCCTTGTTCCCTGGTCCTTATTATTATCCACAATATCCGCCGTATGGATATTACCCGTATTATCCACCTTATGGCGGAGGCTACGGATACTGGTAAATTCAAGCAGTAAAAACGAATATAGAGAAAGGGTATCAGCTTGATGGCTGATACCCTTTTTAATGCTTAGAATTTCACTTCGTCCAGCTCTTCACCTTGGGATTCATATCCCTTCATATACTTGATCCTGCGCTGGGCTGATGTTTCATTGACCTGTTCATCCGCATGATAGGAAGAGCGGACCATCGGGCCTGCTTCGCAATGCTTGAAGCCTTTTTCCATTGCGATTTTCTTCAGTTCTTCGAATTCATCCGGGTGATAGTAGCGTTCTACATTCAAGTGTTTTTTCGTTGGCTGCAGATATTGACCGATCGTCATTATATCGACATTGTGTGCCAGCAAATCATCCATTGCCTGGACGATTTCTTCCTTCGTTTCACCAAGTCCGACCATGATGCTCGATTTCGTTGGAGTGTCCGGTGCAATCTCTTTCACTCGTTTAAGAAGTGTCAATGACTGATCATACATCGCACGTGCGCGGACGCGTTTCGTCAACCTTCTGACTGTCTCAATGTTGTGGTTGAAGATATCCGGTTTTCCATCCATTAAGGTATGAAGGCTTTCATAGTCCCCTTTCATATCAGAAGGGAGTATTTCAACTGTACAACCAGGTACCCGTCGGCGGATGGCTTTCACTGTTTCTGCAAAAACTGCCGCTCCACCATCTTTCAAGTCATCGCGGGCAACAGCTGTAACGACGACGTGCTTCAATCCCATGATTTCCACAGACTCGGCGACACGTTCCGGCTCGCCCCAGTCCAGCTCATTTGGTAAGCCTGTTTTTACAGCACAGAAACGACATCCGCGTGTACAAGTATCTCCTAGAATCATGAACGTTGCAGTTTTGCGCTCACTCCAGCATTCATGAATATTCGGACAGCGGGCTTCTTCGCAGACCGTATTCAGTTTTTTGTCACGCATCAATTTTTTCAATCCTGTGTAGGACTTGTTCGTGTTGATTTTGATTTTTAACCATTCAGGCTTTCTTATGTACTCATATTTTTTAGCCATGGTTGGTCTCCTCCTTCAACGTGTTATCTAGAATAATTCCACTCGTCGTTCCGGTAACGTTCTTCTGCCAGACGATTGACCTCTTCCAGCTGTTCGGGTGTAAGTTCCAATGGTTCAAGCTCAATTCCCAACCCTTTCTCGAAGCCTGCTTTGAATGCGGATTTCACATCATCAAAAGAAACAGGTGTAGACAGGATTTCGTTGATGGCGACTGCTTTGTCGCCAAAGGCTTTCCTTGCGCGTTCTTTCACACGCTCGTTCGGATAGGTGAACAAATCGAACAGTTTTACATCGTCGACATCAATCGGTATGGAGCCATGCTGCAGGATTACACCTTTTTTCCTTGTCTGTGCACTTCCAGCTGCTTTCTTATTATCAACAATCAACTCATACCATGACGGTTCTTCGAAGCAGACAGCAGAGCCTGTAGCATCGAGACTTCCATCTGGAATTGCAAACTCCGCTTTGATACCTAAGTTTGTAAATCCTTCAAGCAATCCCTGCGATAGAATCAGGTAGGCTTCTTTGACGGATTTCGGCATGGATGGATGTTCTTCAGACACGATGACGCTGTAGGTCAACTCCTGATCATGAAGGACTGCGCGTCCTCCAGTCTGTCTTCGAACCAGTTCAAAACCGTGGCGTTTAACTCCATCCAAGTCGATCTTACCTTTGGTTTTCTGGAAGTAGCCGACGGACAGACCAGCCGGTTCCCAGCCATAAAAACGTAAAACAGGAGGAATTTTACCTTCACTATGCCAATTGAGCAGTGCCTCATCCAGCGCCATGTTGAAGGCTGGTGTGGCATGTCCTGAATCGACATATAACCATGATTCGGTCATGAGGACCCTCTTTTCTATTTTTATATTTACACTTTAGCGAAGTAAAAAGTACATGCTTATTCTAACAATGGGAGCTTTCAAGTGTCAAAGAAGATTATGGAAACTGTCAAAGGGGTAAAGGTTCATCACTCATGCTTTCAGCGAACATAGATGCGAATGTTTTCCCCGTTCTCGTTTATAATGGTAAGTATAGAAGTTCATGCTCCATAACCGAAAAGGAGGGACTGGCATGAATCAGACGGTTTTCTCAAGTATCTTGTTCCTTTCCATTGCTGTCATCTGGCTACTTTTCGCTATCCTATTTGAACAGTTCCGATACATGAACATCGGTTTGGCGGTCATTTTCCTGTTTCTCGGCTTCAGTAAGTGGAACACGCATAAAAAGGGTAAGGACTGGATGGAAGAATGATATTAAATGCAGCGGCATAACTGTCGCTGCTTTTTTATTTTGGGGTATTCGCGAAATTATTGCTGATTAGATTATCGGTAACACTCTAGAAAAAAATTCAACTCGCGAAATTGACTTTATCAATCCGATTATGAATCCTGCTTCTGCGCTGCGAAACACCACACCATTACAGGTAAACAAAACTCCTGCTGCTTTTATCACTATTCTAATCATCACTTTCCCCCTATGGACATAGACTGTATTAAATCAGCTTTTGCCTATCATCGACAGGGGAGGTCTTTTAGTGGACATATTGAAAAAGATTCAGGATTTTAGGGAAGAAGAGGAGAAGCTGAAGTGGGAAGGTAACTTTGCAGAGTACCTGGAGTTGTTGAGAGAACGTCCTTATTTAGCACAATCAGCCCATTCGCGCGTTTATAATATGATCAAAGATGCCGGAATTGAAGAGGTGAATGGTCATAACGAATATAAGTTCTTCAGCCATGAAATCTATGGTCTTGAAGAATCTATGGAGCGCTTAGTAGAAGAATATTTCCATCCTGCAGCGAAGCGGCTGGATGTTCGTAAGCGGATCCTATTGCTTATGGGGCCGGTAAGTGGAGGTAAATCCACGCTTGTGAATGTGCTGAAACGTGGACTCGAAGCGTATTCACACACTGATAAGGGTGCTGTTTTTGCAATTAAAGGTTGTCCGATGCACGAGGACCCACTTCATTTAATTCCGCATCATTTGCGGGCAGATTTCTTTGAAGAGTATGGAATCAGGATTGAAGGTAATCTATCGCCATTGAACTTGATGCGACTGGAAGAAGAATATAGTGGAAGAATCGAAGATGTTCAAGTGGAAAGGATTTTCTTCTCAGAAGATAAACGTACAGGAATAGGGACGTTCAGTCCTTCTGACCCTAAATCCCAGGATATCGCGGATTTGACTGGTTCAATCGACTTTTCAACAATTGCTGAGTATGGATCTGAGTCGGATCCACGGGCATACCGTTTTGACGGTGAGTTGAACAAAGCGAACCGTGGTATGATGGAGTTCCAGGAAATGCTGAAGTGTGATGAGAAGTTCCTATGGCACTTGCTGTCATTGACACAGGAAGGTAACTTCAAAGCAGGCCGATTCGCACTCATTTCAGCAGATGAGTTGATTGTGGCCCATACGAATGAAGCGGAGTACCGTTCTTTCATCGCGAATAAAAAGAATGAAGCATTGCATTCGCGGATGATTGTCATGCCTGTACCTTATAACTTGAAAGTCAGTCAGGAAGAACGGATCTATGAAAAAATGATCCGCCAAAGCGACATCAGCAATGTGCATATCGCACCACATACGCTGAAGATTGCAGCGATGTTTACTGTCCTTACCCGCCTGAAAGAATCGAATAGCGGCCAGGTTGATATATTGAAGAAAATGAGACTGTATGATGGAGAGACGGTCGAAGGTTTCAGTGATGTAGATGTCAATGAATTGAGGAAAGAGTTCTCGGATGAAGGCATGAGTGGTATCGATCCACGTTATGTCATAAACCGGATCTCTTCGACGATCATCAAGAAAGAAATGACATCGATCAATGCTCTTGATGTACTGCGTTCTTTGAAAGATGGACTTGATAGTCATGCTTCCATCTCCAAGGATGATAAAGAGCGATACTTGAACTTCATTTCCATGGCTCGTAAAGAATACGATGAAGTTGCCAAGAAGGAAGTCCAGAAAGCGTTCGTCTATTCCTATGAAGAATCTGCGAAGACATTGATGGATAACTATCTGGATAACGTTGAAGCATACTGTAACAAGTCGAAACTTCGTGATCCATTGACCGATGAAGAACTGAATCCGGATGAGAAGCTGATGCGTTCCATTGAAGAACAGATCGGCATTTCAGAAAATGCTAAAAAAGCATTCCGTGAAGAAATTCTTATTCGAATCAGTGCTTATGCAAGAAAAGGGAAGAAGTTCGATTACCATTCTCATGAACGTCTCCGTGAAGCGATTCAGAAGAAGTTGTTCGCTGATCTGAAAGATGTCGTGAAGATTACAACATCGACGAAAACGCCGGATGAACAGCAGCTTAAGAAGATCAATGAAGTCATCGCAACGTTGATTGATGAGTATGGATACAACTCCAGTTCCGCAAACGAATTGCTGAGGTATGTCGGAAGTCTATTGAATAGATAAGAATAAAGTTCTGAGAAAAGGAAAAATCCGGACAATTCGTCCGGATTTTTTTGTGGGATAATTTAATAACAGCTTCGCCAACACGCTTCACTTTCCATGGGCACTGCCTCAGCCTACTCAGAAAGTAAAGACCGCTTGGCTTCGGGGGTTCGGACGCGTGCCATTACCCGCAGGAGTCTAGTTAAATTGATAATGATTAAATCATTACTCTAATAGTTGCCGTTACGATTAAATTAAAGCGAATAGGGAGAAGGAACAATGAGACTCCTGCGTGAAAAGTAAGGGTGGCAAGACCCCGGAAGGCTAAAGCCTGAGGAGGCTTGCCGTCTTCCCCGCGGAAAGCGAGTTGTTCCTTCTTCCTCTTCATCTCAACCATAATGAAACGGCTTGATGCACCTTATTACAGTTTTAGCTTCATTCGCAAGTGGGTACATTATAAGTGAGGTGATGCGATATGGGTATGAAAAGAGATGAAAAAGATAAACCCAAGAACAGCTCCATGGCTAAGGACATGGAAGAGATCAAGCATCAAGGGAAAATCATGGAACATATGAACACGAATGAAGAAGTGAAAAGAGAAGGAAAGAAGCCAGACCCTAAGCAACACGACGAAAATGAATGAAAGGAGGCAGCCTGCCTCCTTTATTTTATAGCTTTCAATAGTCCTTCAACCATCCATGATTGATAAGGAATTCAAAGATGGGATAATCTAACGATAGTAATTGATGGAAGGAAAAAGGAAGATATATGAAAAATTTGTTCTTCAATGTCGAAAAATTGTAAAAAGACGTACCACTCCCGTCTGCTTTATTGTTATAATGGACGTGTTGTTTTCGTTCAAAAAAATAGGGTATATATCTTGAAGAATAAAGACGTTCGAATCTATAATAGTACATGGGTTTGCAAACGGTTACGTCACAACGACAGACAACATCTACTTGGGGGTATTAAACGTGTCAAACAAAGGCTCGAATGAACACTTTTGGGAAAACTTCCATGGCCCCAACATGGGTTACTTGGAAGAACAATATGAACTTTATACGGAAAGCCCGGATAATGTCGAAGATTCTCTTAGAGAAATTTTCGATGAACACGGGGCTCCTGACTGGATGTCAGCTGCTGCAGCCAATGGTGAAGCAGGTGGCCAGGCGTCTGAACAGGACATCGTCAAAGCGACCTCAGCATACAAACTTGTTGAGGCTATTCGTCGTCATGGACACTTAGAAGCGAAAATCTATGCTGTCGGTGGGGATGAAAGAAAATCTGAATTGCTTGATCCAAAGACTTACGGTCTTACAGAGAAAGATTTGGAATCCATTCCAGCCAAAGTCGTTTGGCCGGAATCCCCTGTAAAGCTGCAAAATGCACTTCAAGTCGTCCGTACTTTGAAGGAACGCTATGCCGGGACAATTTCTTTTGAATACGATCACGTAAATAATGATGAAGAGAGAAAGTGGCTTCAAAACCAGATCGATACTGGTGCATTCCAAGTATCATTGAGTAATGAAGAGCAGAAACAGTTACTTAGAAGACTTGCGGATGTAGAAGGCTTTGAGAATTTCCTTGCCAAGACTTTCGTTGCGCAGAAGCGTTTTTCCATCGAAGGATTGGATATCATGGTGCCGATGCTTGATCACATCATTCAGGCTTCCTGCTCGGATGAGATGGAGCACATCATGATGGGGATGGCTCACCGTGGCCGACTGAATGTGCTTGCACATGTCTTGGGTAAGCCTTATGACAAAATCTTCTCTGAATTCCATCACTCTCCTGACAAAGAGCTGGTACCATCAGAAGGCTCGATGGGAATCAACTATGGTTGGACAGGAGATGTAAAATATCACTTCGGTGCCCGCAGGGAAATCGGTGAAGGAGATCAGCCGTGTACGCGAGTTACATTGGCACATAACCCATCCCATTTGGAATATGTCAATCCTGTAGTGGAAGGCTTTGCCCGTGCAGCACAGGATGATCGCACCAATGCTGGCTACCCTGAGCAGCACCAGGATAAAGCATTCGGCATTCTGATTCACGGGGATGCTGCGTTCATCGGCGAAGGCGTCGTAGCTGAAACATTGAATATGAGTGATTTGCCTGGTTACCGTACTGGCGGTACCGTTCACTTGATTGCTAATAACCTTGTCGGATTCACGACAAACCGCCGTCATGGCCGCTCCACACGCTATGCGAGTGATTTGGCGAAAGGATTCGAAATCCCGGTTGTCCACGTCAATGCAGATGATCCGGTAGCTTGTTTGTCTGCAATGGCGCTTGCTTATGAATATCGTAAGAAGTTCCATAAAGACTTCCTGATCGACCTTGTAGGTTACCGCAGGTTCGGTCACAACGAAATGGATGAACCTCGTGCTACTCAGCCGCATCTGTATAAAGAGATTGATGAACATGCTACAGCGGCTGGTGTCTACGAAGAACGTCTTAAAAAGGAAGGTGTGCTGGAAGACGGTGCACTTGAAGAAATGAAGAACGAAGTCGAAAATAATCTTCGTGAATTGTATAAGAACATGAAAGAAAATGAAACGAAAGATCCAGATGTCGATAAGCTGCCTGAGGGATTGGAAAGTTCTTTGGAGGAAATCGAAACTGCGATTGAATATGATCGTCTAAAGGCTTTGAATGAAGGAATGCTGAAACGTCCTGAAGGTTTCAATGGCTTCAAGAAGCTGGAGAAAATCCTTCAACGTCGTACGAAAATGCTTGAAGATGGCGGAAAAGTGGATTGGGCTACGGCAGAAGCTTTGGCGTTTGCATCAATTCTGGAAGAGGGTCAGCCGATCCGTATCACCGGACAGGATACAGAACGTGGAACGTTCGCACATCGCCATATGGTCTTGCATGATGTAGAGACAGAGGAAACGTATTGCCCATTACATGGGCTGGAGCAGGCGAAAGCTTCTTTTGCCATCCATAACAGTCCGTTATCTGAGGCTGGAGTCATCGGTTTTGAATATGGTTACAGTGTACAGGCTCCGGAAACACTCGTCTTGTGGGAAGCACAGTTCGGTGATTTCGCAAACGCAGGACAAGTCATTTTCGACCAATTCGTATCTGCTGGACGAGCGAAGTGGGGAGAGAAGACGAACATGGTCTTCCTGTTACCTCATGGGTATGAAGGCCAAGGGCCGGAACACTCGAGTGCACGTTTGGAACGATTCCTGCAAATGGGTGCAGAGAACAACTGGATCGTTGCCAACGTAACTTCAGCTGCTCAATATTTCCACCTGCTGAGAAGACAAGCTGCTATCAGTGGTAAAGACGAAGCACGTCCTTTGGTTCTGATGACACCGAAGAGCCTATTGAGAAATCAGCGTGTTGCGGATGAAAGTGCAGCATTCACAGAAGGAAAATTCAAACCGATTCTTACTCAACCTGGGTTGAGCAATGATAAAGATAAAGTGAAGAAGCTATTACTTGGAAGCGGAAAGATCATGGTAGAGCTTCAAGATGCTATCGAGAAGGCTGAAGGCAAGAACTTTGATGAGTTGGATGCCTTGAGAATCGAGCAAATCTATCCTTTCCCTCAAGACAAGTTGAAAGAGATCCTCAAGTCCTACAAGAACTTGAAAGAAATCGTCTGGGTACAGGAAGAACCGCAAAACATGGGAAGCTGGTACTTCGTAGAAGGCAAACTTCACGACTTACTGAAACGAGGACAGAAGCACCGATATATCGGACGTCCACACCGTGCATCTCCGTCAGTCGGTGAACCGAACATTCATAAAACAGAACAGAATCGCATCATAAACGAAGCACTTAACATGTCCAAAGGAGGAGATTCACAGTGAAGGAAATCAAAGTCCCTGAATTAGCTGAATCGATAACAGAAGGTACAATTGCGGAATGGCTCGTCAAAAAAGGTGACCAGGTCGAAAAAGGTGATCCGATCCTTGAACTTGAAACGGACAAGGTCAATGTAGAAGTGAATGCAGACCATAGTGGTGTCATTGCTGAAATCATGAAAGATGAAGGCGACGATGTCGAAGTCGGTGACGTCATTGCTAAAGTAGATGAAAATGGCGAAGCTGGCGGTTCATCTGAAGATTCTTCCGATGAAGAAGATAAAGAAGAAGCAAAAGACGAAGAGAAAAAAGAATCAAAAGAAGAGGAAGCTTCCGACCAGAAAGAAGAGAAAAAAGAAGCTTCTGAAGATAAGCAGGAAGAAAGTTCAGAAGGAAAAGGTAAAAACGATGTCATCGCAACTCCTGCTGCACGTAAACGCGCACGCGAGCTAGGTATCGACCTTAGCGAAATCAGTGCACGTGATCCGCTTGGCCGCATCCGTCCAGAGGATGTAGAGGATGCTGCTAAAGGATCGAAAGAGGAGAAAAAAGAAGCACCTAAGAAAGAAGCGAAGAAAGAGAAGAAATCAGATAAGCAATCAGAGAAAACAGAATTCGATAAGCCGGTGAAACGTGAGAAAATGTCCCGCCGCCGTCAAACGATTGCAAAACGTCTGGTGGAAGCGCAGCATAACTCAGCAATGCTGACTACTTTCAATGAAGTTGATATGACTGCTGTCATGAAGCTTCGCAGTGAACGTAAAGATGCATTTTTAAACAAGCATGATGTCAAGCTTGGATTTATGTCCTTCTTTACAAAGGCTGTAGTTGGTGCTTTGAAAGACTTCCCATTGTTGAATGCAGAAATCCAAGGGGATGAAATCGTACAGAAGATGTTCTATGACGTCGGTATGGCTGTATCCACAGATGATGGCTTAGTCGTTCCGGTTGTACGCGATGCAGATCGTCTTGATTTTGCAGGGATTGAAAAAGAAATCGGCCGTCTCGCGAAAAAAGCGCGTGATAAAGAATTGCAATTGAATGAATTGCAGGGCGGTTCTTTCACTATTACAAACGGTGGTATTTTCGGATCCATGCTTTCCACGCCGATCCTGAATGCACCTCAAGTAGGTATCCTGGGACTTCACAGCATCCAAAAGCGTGCGATGGTCATGCCTGACGATACAATTGAAGTACGTCCGATGATGTATCTTGCGCTTTCCTACGATCACCGTATCGTTGATGGTAAAGAAGCAGTACAGTTCCTCGTACGTATCAAAGAATTGATTGAAGATCCATACGATCTATTACTTGAAGGATAAATTTTATCGAAATGAAAGGATGTCTCAGTGGAGGCATCCTTTTTTGTAATTTACAAAAGTTTAACTTTATTAAAGGAATAAAGTATAAGAAAATACTAAGGCTTTCGCCATAAGTACTTGGCGACAAGCCAAGGTTTTCTAATTTTCTTTTCATTGTGAAACCTTTCCTGTAACATGTACGTATATCATCACAAGAGCTTTTAGAAAAGGATAAAAGATATGACATTCATTTTTGAATTATTCGATGGATCGCATGACTGGTTCATGCTGTCTGTCTATATAGGATTACTGGCAAGTGTTGCGCTACGTACCGTCTGGACCTGCATGATGGAGGATACCTCGTTTATCACTTCCGCAGATACTGTCCAGTTTGAAACCACCAGAGCGGCACTGAATCTTGTTACCCGACCAATCCAGTCCATCATCATTGTCTACTGGATTACCAGGACGGTTAAACTCAAGGATTCCCCTGACGATGACGATCACCTCCTCCTTATTCGTTAATAAAGACTACGAATAAGGAGGAACTATAAATTGAGACGATTTTTCAGTTTAACAGGAATAGGTGCATTTCTTTTAATTGTGTTAGCAGGATGTTCAGGGCAACCAACGGAGAATGGTGGATTTTTTAATGACTACTTCATCCATCCGTTCATCGTTGCAATCAAAGTGATCGCAGAACTTTTCAATGAGAATTATGGGATTGCCATTATCCTGATCACCCTGGTTATCCGAATCATTCTTCTCCCGTTTATGATGAAAAACTATAAACGAAGCAGAGAGATGCGTGGAAAAATGGAAGCAATCAAGCCTGAAATGGATACGATCCAAAAGAAGCTGAAAGAAGTGAAGGATCCGGAAGAAAAGCGGAAGATTCAGCAGGAAATGATGGCATTATACCAGACACACGGTGTGAATCCGCTGAATATGGGCTGTCTCCCATTATTGCTTCAAATGCCTGTACTGATGGGGTTCTATTACGCCATCCGTGGCTCCGAAGAAATCGCCACCCATTCGTTTTTATGGCTGAACTTAGGAGAACCTGATATTCTCATGGCAGTCATTGCAGGGATCTTATACTTTGTACAGTACAGAGTTTCTTTGAGGGATATGCCGATCGCCCAGCAGGGACAAATGAAGCTTCTAGGGCTGATGTCGCCCATCATGATTTTCATCTTTTCGCTCAATGCTCCTGCAGCATTACCACTGTACTGGACCGTCAGCGGAACATTTCTGATCCTGCAGATGCTCCTATCAAGAAAGTTATATCCAGTTAATAAAGATGCATAACTTGGAAAGCTGTCCCTATATAAAAGGGACAGCTTTTATTATCAACCAAAATAGTAGGAATAAGGAACAAACTGCTTATTTCTCCATTTAATTGTCTGAATATTTAATCAAAATCTATCGACCTGCATAGTATAAAGTAATACTAAAGCAGGAGGGGATTATGGTGGCTGAAGAGAAAAGTTTTGTGATTGCAGAAGAGAATTGGTCCCTCCACAGAAAAGGTTATGATGATCAGAAGAGACATCAGGAAAAAGTACAGGATGCAATGAAGAATCAACTGCCGGATTTGATTACAGAAGAGAATATCATCATGTCCAAAGGTAAACATGTCGTCAAAATACCAATAAGGTCATTGGATGAATATAAGATCCGATACAACCATGATAAGAACAAACATGTGGGTCAAGGCGACGGTGATAGCCAAGTGGGGGATGTTGTTGCCCGAGACGGTTCTGGTGATAAGAAGGCAGGTAAAGGCTCTGGTGCAGGGGATCAGCCTGGTGAAGATTATTATGAAGCAGAAGTCAGTCTTGCTGAGCTTGAGGAAGCATTGTTTAAAGAGCTGGAGTTGCCGAATCTGGAACAAAAAGAAAAAGATAACATCGTTCATACAGATATCGAATTCAGTGATGTCAGAAAAATTGGCCTGACAGGAAATATAGATAAGCGCCGAACTATGATGGAAGCTTTCAAAAGGAATGCCATGAAAGGCAAATCAACGTTTGCTCCGATTTATCCAGAGGATGTCCGGTACAAAACGTGGAACGATATCGTAAAACCGGATTCAAAAGCTGTCGTCATTGCAATGATGGATACGTCAGGTTCGATGGGATTATGGGAAAAATATATGGCAAGAAGTTTCTTCTTCTGGATGAACCGATTCCTGAAATCAAAATACGAAACAGTGGAAATCGAATTCATCGCCCATCATACAGAAGCGAAAATCGTCAATGAAAATGATTTCTTCTCCAAAGGAGAGAGTGGAGGAACCATCTGTTCTTCTGCTTACCGTAAAGCTCTTGAACTGATCGATGAAAAGTACGACCCTAGCCGCTATAATATTTATCCATTTCATTTTTCCGATGGGGATAACTTGACGTCAGATAACAAAAGGTGCTTGAAGTTTATTGATGAGTTATTGGAAGTATCCAGCATGTTCGGGTATGGGGAAGTGAACCAGTACAATCGCCATTCCAACCTGATGCAAGTGTATAAGAAGATTGAACATCCGAAGTTCAGGTATTATGTATTGAGGAAGAAGCCAGACGTCTTTTATGCGATGAAGAAATTCTTCCAGAATCAGGAAGAAGAGATGCCTGTATAAAGCAGACAAATTAAAAACGAGAAAAGCCGGACTTAAAGCAGTCCGGCTTTTCTCGTTAGCAGCTATGATATTTTTGGTGAATCGCTATGATATGAATAGTACACCATTTATTATAAATAATTTACATGTGATTTGTAAACCCTTCCAGGCGAATTTATGATATTTTTACCATATAAAAAGATGACGCATCGATAGTATGACGTTTTACCGTGTTGATTGAATAATGAGTGTGATACCTGAGTGTTATACTTGAGTTTGCGAAATCTATCACATACAATGGATGGCGTTTGGTATAGAGGAGATGAAAGCAATGGACAAGCATATTGGATTTATCGGGTGTGGGAAAATGGCCCAGGCAATGATTGAGGGGATGATCAAGGAAAATCTGGTACATAGGGAGCAGATTTCAGCCAGTGCAATTACGGAGGAAACGATTGTTGCAATGAAGGAAAAGCTGAATATCCTTATGACAAATGATAATAAAGCAGTGGCAGCTAAAAGTGATGTATTGTTTCTGGCGGTCAAGCCGGCTCAATATGAGAATGTCATAGATGAAATTAAGGATGCAGTACGTGACACCACCATTATCGTCACGATTGCAGCAGGAATCAGCTTGGCAGTTATGGAAGCTTCATTTCAGCGTCCAGTGAAAGTCGTTCGTACAATGCCGAACACCCCTTCTTTGGTAGGGGAAGGTATGAGTGCGCTTTGTCCGAATACTCATTTGACAGCGGGCGATTTACACGTGATCGAGACCATCTTCAACAGCTTCGGAAAAACGGAAGTCATTCCTGAAGAATTGATGGATGCAATTCCGGCGGTCAGTGGATCATCCCCAGCTTATGCCTATATGTTCATTGAAGCGATGGCGGATGGAGCAGTACAGCAAGGCATACCGAGAAAGCAGGCTTATAACTTGGCAGCCCAGGCAATGCTCGGTGCCGCTAAAATGGTGTTGGAGACTGGTGAGCATCCTGGCTATTTGAAAGATGACGTATGCACACCAGGCGGTGCGACGATAGCTGCCGTCAATACGCTGGAAAAGTCGAACTTCAGAGGTTCCATCATGCAGGCGATGGCTGCTTGTACGGCCCAGTCGCAGGCATTATCGAAAACGAAATGAAGGAAAGCCCCGACCTATGAATGGTCGGGGCTTTTTTTGGATGGCCTTTTGAGGCGCTCCTTTTAAATGTTGTTCATCCAGTTGATTCGTAATTCTTAGTAGTAGATGACAGCTCCTACGATGACAAGAAGGATGAACAGTACGACGATCAATACGAAAGTATCTCCGTAATTTCCTCCACAGTGACCCACTAAAATGCACCTCCATCAACCATTTACTACAACATATGCCCACCCATGCGTAGTGACAAGGACACTCGCCCATGTTCGGAGAAGATTCTTTTTAAAACAATTTTACTGACATCCTTGAAATCACTCTAAAAAACGAATAATATTAGTATTGTTGTGATTATTATTCGGAAAGTAAGGTGTTCTTATGGTTAAGTTTTTTAAATTGAGAGAAAATCAAACGAATCTACGAACAGAATTGACTGCTGGTGTGACTACTTTCCTGACGATGGTCTACATCATTTTCGTCAATCCTTCTATATTAAGCGCTGCCGGAGTCCCTTTCGATCAGGTGTTCATGGCTACTGTGATCGCTGCTGTAGTCGGAACATTGTGCATGGCGCTCTTTGCAAACTATCCAATCGCGATTGCACCGGGAATGGGCCTGAATGCTTATTTCATCAATGTCGTTGCCCAACAGGGAGTAACGTACCAGGCAGTCTTCGGAACGGTCTTTATCGCTGGTGTCTTGTTCATTCTGCTTAGTCTTACAAATTTGAGAGAAACGTTGATCGCAGCAATCCCTCCTTCTTTAAAGTTCGGGATTACATCCGGTATCGGTCTTTTCATTGCCTTTCTCGGACTCAGGATGTCCGGGATTGTCGTTTCAAATCCGGAAACGTTCGTCACTTTCGGCGATCTGCATGAACCGGTCACGCTCCTGACTATTGCAGGACTGTTCATTACCTTAATTCTGATTGCCAGAAATGTAAGAGGGGCGCTCTTTTTCGGAATGCTGATTACAGGAATTATCGGGTATTTCACAGGCTTGCTTCAGTTTACCGGGAGTCCAGTGTCGATGCCGCCTGCACCTGTATTTTTCGATATCGACATTGCTGGTGTATTTACAAATGGCCTTTATACGGTAGTTTTTGCATTTCTACTTGTAACGATTTTTGATACGACTGGAACGTTAATTGGTGTAGCCGAGCAAGCTGGTTTTATTAAAAAGGATGGATCACTGCCAAAAGCGAAGCCGGCCTTGATGGCGGATGCAATCTCTACAACGGTAGGTTCTACCTTTGGAACAAGCCCATCGACCGCTTATATCGAATCGACATCTGGTGTTGCTGCTGGGGGAAGGACAGGACTGACTTCCCTTGTAGTAGCTGCTTTGTTCTTCGTATCGATTTTCTTTTCCCCGGTAGTCGGTGCGATTTCGAGTTTACCAGCCATCACTGCTCCAGTTCTGATCATCGTAGGATGTTTCATGATGGAGGGGCTGTCACGAGTAGACTGGAAGACCTTCGATGAAGCATTTCCTGCTTTTGCAATCATCTTGACGATGCCGTTGACTTCAAGTGTTGCGACAGGGATATCCATCGGATTCATCACATATCCCCTGTTGAAACTTGTCAGCGGAAAAGGAAAGCAAGTACACTGGATTCTTTACGTGTTTGCGATCATTTTCATTTTACAAATGATTTTCTTTCCTGGACATTGAACAAGAATGTTACCTGCACTCAATCGTGAGTGCAGGTTTTTTATTGGGAAAATTTCAGTCAATCGTGAATCCATCAATTAAATATCAATAACTGGCTAATACTAACAGGAAAGTGATGTTCGAAGGAGGTGCGACTATGGGATTCTTCCGGAAGCGGGAAACACAAGGTAAGCTTACAAACAACCAATATGGCAAAGATAGTGATAAAGAGCCGAGACAAGCAAGCTTTTCAAAGCTTAAGGATAATATTGATTATTTGAATAAAGCATTAAGGTATTCTGGTGATTTGAAAATCAGGATATTGGAGAATGGTAGTGCTGCACTGATCTACTTAGAATCCCTAGTCGACCAGGAAAAAGTCACGGAGAATATTTTCAACCCAGTGCTCGTCGGTAAATTTTCATCGATCATGGATCTTCCGAACGGAAAACAGACTGAAAACCTGGAAGAAGTCATTCCTACACTGATTCGAGGTCATGCCGTTTATATAGAGGACGGGAATCATAAAATCAATCAATTCAATGTTACTTCTGATTTCAATCGGCAGATTGCGGAACCTGCGAATGAGAGGATCATTCGTGGTTCCCATGAAGGCTTTGTCGAGAATACGATGATCAACATCAATCTTGTCCGGAAGCAGATTGAACATAGAGATCTGACCGTGAGAACGTTCAAGTTAGGAAAAAAAACAAATGTGAATCTTGCAATGGTGTATATGGATGAGATAACGGATCCCCAGCTTGTAAGACGGGTGACAGAGAGAATAAAATCAATCACTGCTGACTTGGTGCTTAGCCCTGGATATATTGAGGAATACATGGAGGATTCGACATTCTCCCCGTTTCCCCAGATGTTGAATACGGAAAGACCTGATAAAGCAGTAGCCAATCTGATGGAGGGAAGAATCGCTCTTTTTCTTGAAGGAAGCCCCACTGCCTTAATCCTTCCTTCAACCTTCTTTATGTTTTATCAATCTCCGGATGATTACAATTCACGGTGGTTTACAGGAACATTCACTCGACTGATCCGCCTTGCTAGCTTCTTAATTGCAATCGGCTTGCCGTCGTTCTATATTGCGGTAATTTCGTTCCATTTTGAAGTGCTGCCGGATGATCTGATTTTTCCGGTGAAGGGATCCATTAATGAAATTGCCTATCCACCGATTGCAGAAGCTTTCATCATGGTCATCATCATTGAGTTGATTCGTGAAGCCGGGATAAGGCTGCCGCAACCGATCGGTCAGACGATTGGTATCGTTGGCGGTTTGGTCATTGGAGATGCGATCATCCGAGCAGGGCTGGTATCCAATTTGATGGTTATCGTCGTTGCTCTAACGGCAATTGCATCCTTCGTTGTTCCTTCAAATGAAATGAGCTCTACATTAAGGATCCTGACCTTTCCGTTAATCATCCTTGCCGGGGCATTAGGATTTATTGGTATTGCTTTCGGGATGTTGTTCCTGTTTATTCATTTAGTAAAACTGGAGTCATTCGGTACACCGTATTTTGCACCAGTTGCACCACTTAGGTTTAAAGACTTGAAGGACACTTTCGTTCGCTTGCCTTTATTTACATTGAAGACGAGACCGAAGGATGCACAGCCTGTCAGGTCGGAAAGGATGCAGGAATCAAGGGAGTGGAAAAACAGTGGAAAACCTACAGACAGCTAAAATCTCCCGCAGACAATTTTTCTTTTTGATTCTGCAGACGCAGCTTGGTGTCGGTATATTATCATTACCTTATGACCTTTACGGTACAGCGAAGCAGGATGGTTGGATTTCGTTGTTGCTATCTGGAGTCATAATTCTCTTGATTTTGTTTTTATTTTGGAGATTGGCAAGAAAATTTCCTGACCATCATTTTTTTCAATATATGGAAATTTTATTAGGGAAATGGCTCAGTAAATTCTTTATTTTACTTTATTGTTTTTATTTCATTGCAGTAGGTGTATTAATTACATTACTGTTTACAAGAACAATAAACTTATGGGTTCTATCCAAGACACCTATGCTTGTAGTGGCTTTATTGCTAGCGCTGAGTGGGCTCTATATGGCGAATAGTAGTCTCCAAGTGATAGCTAGGATGTATGTCATGTTGTCATTTTTAATCGTGGTACTTATCGTGCCGTTATTACTGGTAATACAGGACTTGAAATTGATTTATATCCTTCCTATAGGTATCTCAGGAATCTCCCCGATTTTAAAGGGCATGAATGAAGGGATTATTTCATTTCTTGGTTTCATCATTTCGCTAATCGTTTTCCCGGTAGTCAATGGGACAGACAAACAAAAGTTATGGACGATGTTATTGGCCCAGCTGTCAGTAATGGGACTTTACTTATTTACAATATTGACCAGTTATACCTTCTTCAGCTCGGAAGAAATAGGACTGGTTCCTAATCCTCTCCTATATATGCTTAAGACGTTTGAATTTCAGATCGTTGCAAGACTAGATATCTTTTTTGTCTCTCTTTGGATCATATTTGTTTTCACGACATTTGCTATGTATGTATATATGAGTGGCGTTGGATTTTCAACGATTTTTAAGAGTAAGAAGAACGGGATGTTCAATACCATTAGTATGGTCATCATTCTTACGCTGTTTATCCTGATAGGAAAGAATGAATACGACATTGGCAGATTCAGTACGTATGTTACAACTTCCGCATATGCCTTTTCTATAGGGGTACCTGTGCTGATCCTGATGTTATCCAATATCAGAAGACGAAATAAAGGTCGTGGTTCCTCATGAAGAAAATGGTTTCAATTGGATTCATCAGTCTCGTCCTGCTGACTGGGTGCTGGGATCAGAGACAGTTTAAAGATGTGAAAATCGTGCAATCGACGGCTTTCGATGCTGCAGGGGATAAAATATTAGATACAGTAGCTGTGCCTGCCGTAAGGAGAGCGGGAGAGGGGGCTGGTGAACAAACAGAACAGATTGTAGATGCTGTTGGAACTACACCTAGAGATGCAAGAGATAAAATCGATGCCAAACTATCTAACTTTTTTGACCCTGCTAAAATTGAAGTTGTCTTAATAGGAGAAGATCTGGCTAAAAAGGACATCTATCCTGTTCTGGATATTTATTATAGGAACCCGAGAAGCAACCTGACCGCTCAACTCGCTATCGTGGAAGGGAAAGCTGCTGATGCTCTCGCTTTGGAAACCGACCGGGAAACCTTGATCAGCAAGTACTTGAAGGGATTGCTTGAATCTGCACATGTCACAAGTCATACACCAGGTGAGAACATCCAGTTGGTCTGTGCGGAGATGTTCGAAGAAGGAGAAGACTTTTCTTTACCACTACTTGCAGCAGATCATGAAAAGGGAATTATTCAGTTCAAAGGATTGGCTTTATTTTCAGAAAGGGCTTTCAGTGGTGTCAAATTATCAATGGAACAGTCAGTCCTACTTATGGTGATGGAGGATAAATTATCAAAGTACGGAAGGGTTACAAAAAAAATCAGTGATAAAGAAAAAGAGGAAATATTGAATTACGTCACTATTGGAATCGATAAAGTGGATCGAAAGCTGAAGATTGATCCAGTTAAAAAGAAAGTGACCATTGATGTCAAACTTAAAGCAGAAGTGTTAGAGTATCCTAAAAACCATTTGGAAACGGAAAAGGAAGTTAAGAGGTTGAACAAGAAGTTATCGGAACTGCTTACTAAGGATGCTGAAGAAGTCATAAGCCTGCTTAAAGAGGCGAACAGTGATGTATTCGGAATTGGAAGGCGGACAAAAGCTTATCACTATAAAGAATGGAAGAAGATGGACCCTAAGAAGGTATTTAAAGAAATGGACGTCGTCCCAACTTTTACAGTAGAAATTACGAGACATGGAATAATTAATTGATTGAAAGTAGATAAAGTTCTGTATTTTTAGCATTTTACAAAAATATGGAACTTTTTCTGTGTTCAATACGTCTAAGTAAGTGAGGTGGTTGAATGCGACAAATATCAATATTGATGATTGCACTTATCTTTTTTTATGGTTCATTCCTATTTACTCCAAACAAAAGTCATGCTTGCTCTTGCGCTGAAGCCTCTTCACCTTCCGTCCAATTAGAAAAGAAAGATGCTGTGTTCTTCGGTGAAGTGATGGATATCAGCAGTTCAATGTTTTCTTCCGGCGAAGTAACTGTTCTATTTGAAGTGGACCGCGTCTGGAAAGGAGTAAATCAGACAGAAGTGAAAGTAGTGACAAAAGAGCAGGAAGCGAGTTGTGGCTATAACTTTGCTGTCGGAGCCAGGTATCTTGTCTATGCATCAGCAGATGGTGACGACTGGAAGACAGGCTTATGTGAAGGAACGAAGCATTTGAACGAAGCTTCCGGAGATATACGCGAGCTTGGTTATGGCGATAAACCTGAGGAGCAGGTGAATCTTAGTCTCGGTTTTTCCGTTTGGTCTATTGGTATTCCTGTTTTCCTTGCGATCGCCGGTATGTCGGTTTTTATCAAAAAAAGAAAAAAACTTTCATGAAAACGAAACTTCTTATTCACTCCCCTCGTCTATAAAATAGAAACATTAATTCGGGAGGACCAGTGAATGAAGCATCGCTTTCTACTATTCATGTGCTTACTCACCTTACTGTTATTGACCGCATGCCAGACGACATATGCAGTTCCTCAAGGCTATTATACATACGATGATCAGGAACTCTCTTCTTCATTGGATGAGTTGTCCTATGAACCTGAGTTGCCAAAATTCATCCCTGTCCAATCAATTGCTGTCGTCTCTGATCACTATATGGAAGAGGATGCTGAAAAGCTTGATATCAGTTTCTTTACGGAAAATAATGATCTATTATCAATTCAAATTACCCAAGGCTCATCAGAGCAGGGATTCTTGAATGAGGAAGAAGTGGAGATTTCCTCCAGTCTGACTGGTTCATATATTGATAACGCATTTGCGAGGACATTATCGTGGACAAAGGACGGCATCAAATACAGCCTCTCATACAGGGAGAGTGTGCATTCCCAAGACGACCGTCCACCACAGGTTACTAAGGAAGATTTAATGGAAGTGGCAAGATCCTTCCGCATGTAATTGTGTGAAAGACCCCCCTTATATAGCACCCGATCATTTATCAATGATCGGGTGCATTTTAATGGATACATAATAATTCCAAATGATGGCAAACTATCTCCTGTACATTAATTACAGGAGGAGAGAATCATGCGAAAATGTTTATTGATCCTTTTCATTTTCAGCTTTTCATGGCTGGGTTTGCAGGAGGGGAATGCACAAGCGCAAACGGATACGTACATTGTTAAGTCAGGCGACTCTTTATGGAAGATTTCTCGCAAATATCAAATCGGGTTATCGGAAATTATCAACGCCAATCCGCAGTTTGAAAACCCTGACCTGATTTATCCTGGCGATAGGGTGACCATCCCATTAAAGCCTGGAATCAAATCTGTCGAACAGCAAGTGATCGACTTGACAAATCAGGAGCGTGCAAGTCAGGGGCTGCCTGCCTTGAAGAAAGACTGGCAGCTTTCAAGAGTGGCGCGGTACAAATCGAGGGATATGGCGAAAAACAATTACTTCTCTCATACATCGCCAACATATGGATCACCGTTTCAGATGATGCGTAATTTCAACATTAACTACAGGGCAGCTGCTGAGAATATCGCTGCTGGACAGCGTACGCCACAGCAAGTCGTCCAGGAATGGATGAACAGTCCAGGACATCGTAAAAATATTTTAAATCGCAATGTCACTCATATTGGTGTCGGATACGCTACAGGTGGAAGTTATGGCACATATTGGACGCAGATGTTCATCAGCAAATGATCCAGCGGAAAAAGTCACGATCTACCGTGGCTTTTTTTTCGTTTTGGTTACAATAACTTCTAATAGGGTTGATTCGATGCTTGAAAGGAAATAAAAAAGTAAGGATTAGAAAGTAGCGTGTAATCAGCTTGTAATGTTCATTTACAGATTTTTGCACTTGCAAGACGTCTGACAACCTGATACAATCCAAAATGGAAATAGGTTATGAAAGCATTTTCATTACTGTTTTGAAATTATAGCTATATTATCATCTGAGGAGGAACAAACGTGGGTATTTTACTTGGCTTGTTGGCTATTGCGGTCATTCTTGGAATCGCATTCTTGATGTCCAATGATAAAAAGAACATCAATTATCGTGGAATCATCATCATGCTTTTATTCCAACTATTGACTACATGGTTTATGTTCAATACAAAAGTTGGTCAGTGGATCATTACGAAAATTTCTGAAGGGTTCAATAAACTGATTGAATTCGGTTCTGCCGGAGTTCAGTTCGTACTTGGAGGTTTTGTCATTCAAGAAGGTGGCGGTGGAGTATTCTTCTTCAACGTTCTGCTATTGATCATCTTCTTTGCAACGATTCTCTCTGTGCTGACATACATCAAAGTCCTGCCTTTGATCATCAAATATCTTGGTTGGGGACTTTCTTATATCACAGGACTTCCTAAAGTCGAGTCCTTCAACGCAGTAAACTCAATTTTCTTCGGACAATCTGAAGCATTGATTGCAATCAAGTCACAGTTCAAACAACTGAATGACAACCGTTTGTATATTGTAAGTGCGTCAGCAATGGGATCCGTTTCAGCTTCTATTGTCGGTGCGTATCTTGGAATGCTTCCTGCGAAATTCATTCTGGTAGCTCTGCCATTGAACATGTTCAGTGCATTGATTGTTGCTTCCATGATTGCTCCAGTCAAAGTTCCTAAGGAAGAAGACGTTGTTGATATCCAGGATGTATCCAACGCGAAAAGCTTCTTCGAGGCGATGGGTAACGGAGCATTGGATGGTGGACGTATCGCATTGATCGTAGCGACAATGCTGATCGCTTTCATCGCATCTCTTGAGCTTGTGAACTGGGTCTTCGCAGCACTGTTCAGCGGATTCACGTTGCAACAGGCACTTGGTTATGTGATTGCTCCAATCGGTATGCTGATGGGTATCCCGATGGCTGAAGTACTTGACGCCGGTGCAATCATGGGTACAAAGATCGTCACGAACGAATTCGTAGCGATGCTTGAGTTCCAGGGCATGCTTGATTCTGTTTCAGAGAAAACAGTTGGTATTGTAACTGTATTCCTGACAAGCTTTGCTAACTTCTCCTCCATCGGTATCATCGCTGGTACGGTGCAGGGAATCGATTCTGAAAAAGGTGGAAAAGTGTCCGGTTTCGGTCTGAAGCTTCTTGTCGGTGCGACACTAGGTTCCATGCTTTCTGCAACAATCGTAGGTCTATTCTTGTAATCCTGCTTAACCTGAAGAACGGGGAAACCCGCTCTTCAGGTTTTTTTGATTTGGAGCGGTTTTGTTTAATAAAATGCTAAGTTTGTTTAATAAGATGCCGAGTTTGTATGATCAGTCGCCCTTTTTGTTGAATAAACGCTGGACTTTGTATATAAAACAGCCGGATTTGTAAATCGCTCACGTCCTGCAATACCCTCGAGAGCGTTTAAACAAACCATCAAAAGGAAATACCCATACTAATATCCCAAATAAAGGAGTATGGTTATATGGCTGATCAATACAAACTATTTATAAATGGAGAATGGACCGATTCAGAAGAAAAAGTAGAAGTTCTGAATAAATACACTCAGGATACGTATGCGGAAGTAGCAAAAGCCGGCGAGAAAGAGGTGGATCAGGCGATTGAGGCAGCACAAACTGCTTTCAAAACAAACCCGATGCCTCCGTATAAGCGATACCAGATACTTAAGCGTGTAAGTGAACTGCTTCAGGAAAATAAAGAAGAACTCGCAAAAAACATTACAATGGAAGCTGGCAAGCCGTTAAAACAGGCCCGAACTGAGATTGATCGTGCTACGCAAACCTTCGAGCTATCAGCGGAAGAAGCGAAACGAATCCATGGGGAAGGAGTACCTGTCGAGGCTGCACCAGGTTCTGAAAACCGGATGGCATTTACGATTAAAGTACCTGTCGGAGTGGTTGGTGCCATTAGTCCGTTCAACTTTCCAATCAATTTGGTCGCACATAAAATAGCCCCAGCGATCGCATCTGGAAACGCGGTTGTGCTGAAGCCTGCAAGTGCAACACCAATCTCAGCATTGAAACTTGCTGAGCTATTTGAAGAGGCAGGGCTTCCGAAAGGATTTTTGAATGTCGTTGTTGGTTCAGGGTCCACAGTTGGTAAACAAATGATGGAAGATAGCCGAATCAACCTGTACACGTTCACTGGAAGTGCGAATGTCGGATTGAAATTGAAGCAGAATACAGGGCTGAACAAACTGATTCTGGAACTGGGGAACAACTCTCCGGTCATCATCGACAAAGAAGCGGATGTACAGATGGCTGCAAAAAATACAGCACAGAAGAGCTTCGCATTCGCTGGTCAGGTATGTATCTCTGTTCAGCGTCTCTATGTCCACGAGGAGGTAAGAGAAGAATTCCAGCAAGCATTCATCGAAGCGATTCAAGAGTTGAACGTTGGCGATCCGAACGATGCAGAAACAGATGTCGGACCAATGATCAGTGAGGAAGAGGCAGAGCGTGCTGAAACATGGATCAAAGATGCGGAAAAAGAAGGAGCGAAAATCATTCACGGCGGAAAGAGGAATGGAGCATTGCTTGAACCTACCGTCCTTACGAATGTGACAAAAAATCAAAAGGTCGTGTGCGAAGAAATTTTCGCCCCGGTCGTATCGATCATTCCATTCTCTAATCTGAAAGACTGCATTGATGAGCTGAATGAATCCCAATACGGCTTACAAGGTGGTATCTTCACACAGAATATTGACACTGCCTTTTATGCTGCAAAAAACGTCCAAGTAGGTGGACTGATGATCAACGATTCCTCTCAATACCGTGTAGACCTCATGCCTTATGGCGGTGTGAAAGGAAGCGGATGGGGGAAAGAAGGACCGAAATATACGATTGAAGATATGACAGAAGAACGGCTTGTGGTCATGAATCTCAATCAGGATGTATAAAAAAAAGCGTTTGCCATTCAGGCAAACGCTTTTTATGTATGTGAAGTAGCTAGCTGCTTTTTCTGGATGTGGACCATTCGGATGTACAGAGTTATCGCACCAGCTGTCAGTCCGATGATCAGACTCATCCAGTAACCATATGGTCCGAATGAAGTGAAATTCGCTAGCCACCATCCGCTTGGAAGCCCGATTACCCAGTAGGAAACAAACGCCATGATAAGCGTGATATTCACATCCTTATAGCCTCTCAATGCCCCTTGGATAGGTGCGCCGAATGCATCGGAAAGCTGGAAGAAAATCGCGAAAAACAGGAAGTTCCGCGTCAATTCAATTACGGCAGGATCAGAACTGTACATACGTGCAACCTGATCATCAAAGATATAAAGAATCAGTCCGCTTAAAACGGACATAAGCACTGCACTAATGATACCTAGATAAGAATAAGTCCTTGCATGCGAGTATCTTTTTGCCCCGACTTCAAATCCTACAGCGATTGTCAGTGTGAATGCGATACTGAGCGGAATCATATATAACAACGAGGCAAAGTTGATCGCTGCCTGATGGGCTGCAATCGTATTCGTGTCATAGACCGTCATGAAAAATGTCACCGCAGCGAAGATGCTTGTTTCAAAAAATATCGCAAACCCGATTGGTATTCCGATTTTCAATTGCTCCCACCAGGCTGCAAGTGATGGCTTCACCCAATCGGAAAAGATCGAGTAGGTTCGAAATGGTGTAACTTTGACAATGATATAGACTGCTATTCCACAGGCTACCCAATAGGTTAACGCAGATGCAACACCAGCACCGACTCCTCCCAATGCAGGAAAGCCGAGTTTTCCGAAAATGAAGATATAATTAAAGAAAATATTGAAAGGTAACGTCATCAGGATAATGATCATTGAGACACGAGTCTTGCCAAGCGCATCAATGAAGCAGCGTAAAGTATTGAAAATGAATAGTGGAATGATTCCAAGCCCTAAAGTGATCAGATAATATTTCGCAACATGCCGTACTTCTGCTTCAAGCGACATCAGATTAAGTATCGGATCCAATGCAAAGTAACCGAGTGTACCAATAACGGCGGCTAGAGCTACCGATAAATATACTCCCTGCTTTACAGAAGACTGGATTGCATCTTCATCCCGGGCACCCTTCAACTGAGCGACGATTGGGGAGATCGCCATTAAAATACCATTCAAACCGGTGAATACAGGCAGCCAAATACTTGAACCGATGGCAACGCCGGCTAAATCATCTGCTCCCGCCTGTCCGGACATGATTGTATCGAAAAAGTTCATCAAATACATCCCGATCTGTGTCAGCAGAATCGGAAACAGAATTATTAGAAAAAGTTTTAACTTTTGTTTCAAATGGGTAGTTTCATACATATATCTCTTCCTTTTCTGATACAATTCACTTAGGATAGGAAGGATTATAACACAGTTGTAAGGATTTTTGTCTGGAAAGGAAGTAATTGACTTATGAGTGATAAACGGATTTTGTTTACTGGCGGAGGTACGGCGGGGCACGTCATCGTCAACCTTGCGCTTATTCCCGAATTTCAACAACAGGGGTATTCCATTGATTATATAGGTTCCGCTGACGGTATCGAGCGCGATTTGATTGCTGGATTGGATGGGGTGACATACCATGCCATCTCGACAGGGAAGTTGAGAAGGTACATGTCAAAAGAGAACTTCAAAGACCCGTTCAAAGTGATGAAAGGGACGCTCCAGGCTTGGAATATCATTCGCAAACGGAAGCCAGGTGCGATTTTTTCAAAAGGTGGCTTCGTTTCTGTGCCGGTTGTGACGGCTGCATGGATGAACCGTGTACCGGCAATTATTCACGAATCGGATTACACTCCAGGACTTGCAAATAAAATTGCAATTCCCTTCGCTAAGAAAGTGTTGGCAACTTTTCCTGAAACGATGAATCATCTACCGAAGGATAAGAGTGAATACATTGGAGCGGTGATCAGGGATGAGTTGTTCGAAGGTGACCGTCATAAAGGACTTCGTCACTGTGATTTCCCTTCAGATAAGCCAGTGTTGATGGTGATGGGGGGAAGCACCGGTTCGAAGAAAATCAATGATGCAATCCGCGGCCAACTTGATGAGCTGCTGAAGCACCTTCAAATCATCCATATTTGCGGTAAAGGAAACACAGACACGACAATCAATAGAAAAGGCTACGTACAGTTCGAATACGTTAATGAAGAGCTGAAGGATCTTTTTGCAGCAACGGATTATATCGTTTCAAGAGCAGGCGCTAACGCCATCTTCGAATTCCTGGCATTAAGGAAGCCGATGTTGCTTATCCCACTTTCCAGGCATGCGAGCCGTGGAGACCAGATTTTGAATGCAGACTCTTTCGTAAAACAAGGCTATGCTAGGAAGCTGGAGGAAGAAGAATTGACAAAAGAAAGCTTTATGAAAGAACTTGATCATCTGATTGCTGATAAAGGTTCGATTCTCAGCAATATGGAAAACTATCAAAGCCAGAAAGCCAAGGATCGTGTGGTCGAAATCATTCAGCAAAATGAAAAATAAGCACAAACAAAGGAGTTGGGGCTCAAATCCCAACTCCTTTTTGGTGGTCTGGAATATTGATAGCTTTAGCTGGTGGGCTCATCCAGCTCTATCACTTACGTTTTTGTTCTGAGGGTTCGAAAAATAGGGGAGATGCGGTATAATGGATAAGGATTTCGAGTTTTTTTATACTATAGCTCATCAGGGGTAGATGTTGTGAAACGAACTATTATTTGTCATTACTGCAAAAAGAAGATCGTAGATCGGGATGAACTGATTACCGGTGCTCGCTGGTTCAAGGTCAAACCGTTCCATATGAAATGCTTCGGTCAGCTGGAAGAGGAAACGGCTGTCTTCGTCAAATCGTGGAAACCGTTAAATGGAATACCAGGTAATACATCGTTCCTAATAATGCTCGCGATTTTCCTGTGGATGTTCTTGACCGATCAATTCGGCTATGTCGGTGATATTATCGGAGCTGTCTCCTTGTATCCAATCGGCCTTAGAATTCTTTCATTCCTATTGATCGAATCCACACTGCCAAAAATCAGCCCGGAAAAAGAAATGAGACGTTAGTATTTTGCAACGAAGGATGCCCAATTATGGAGCATCCTTTTTTCATTCATAAGCAAATTATCTATATATTATCTTTCATGAGATTTCGAGTAATACATATCGAAGGTGGAACAGGGGAAGGGGGAGACTCCCGCGGGAAAAGGAGCTAGGCTAGACCCCGGAAGGCGTAGCCTGAGGAGGCTTGCCAGTTCCCCCGCAGGAAAGCGAGTCCTTCCCCTGTTACACCAACGCTAACAAATGGCTCGAAATCAATTTTAGTAATATTTGTACTTACAATTCCACTTATGGTAATGTAGTAACGTTGCTTTGAAATAAATCGCATGAGGGCTCCGACAAACGTCATTCCATACAAGTTGAAGGGAGAATGACAAAATGAACAACCACCCCGATTACAAGAACGAACTGGAGCGGCTCGACTTTACGAAAGCGTACATGGATACACTCATTGCTGCTCAGGAATCCGACCAGACCGCTTTGAAAGAGAAGCAGGCAGATGCTCTACAGAAACTGAGCTTCAAAGACAGTAGCTTAAGGTATCAGGAGATGCTGGCCCATGCAAGCTTCATGAAAATGTCAAAGGAACAACTAGAGAACCTCAAACGACTCCGTAAGAAACCGTATTTTGCCCGCATTAATTTTCATCGAAAAGAAAAGACAGAAGAAGAAATATTCTACATCGGTAAAGTCTCGTTATTCGACCGAGAGACACAGATGCCAATCATCCTGGATTGGCGATCCCCGCTTGCCAACGTGTACTATGAAGGCAGACTCGGAGCCGTCACTTATGATGCACACGGGGAGACGTACGAAGGAAATGTCTCCCTCAAACGTCAGTACACGATTGAAGATGGAGAACTGAAAGACTTCAGGGACATCGATTTGACGACGAAGGATGAATTGCTCCAGGATTCCCTTGCCCAGAACTCGGAAGGAAGACTGAGCGAAATCGTCTCCACTATCCAGGAAGAGCAGAACCAAGTCATCCGTGCGAACCTGCGAAAACCGATTATCGTCCAAGGGGCGGCAGGAAGCGGTAAGACGACGATTGCCCTGCACCGAATCTCATACTTCCTCTATTCCATGAAAGAAATATTCAAACCAGAAGAAATGTTGATCCTAGCACCGAACCAGTTGTTTATCCAATACATTTCAGAAGTTCTGCCGGAGTTAGGCGTGCAAAAAGCACGTCAAACCACGTATGCGGATTATGTCACGCAGGTAATCAATCTTAAACACAGTGTCATCACCCAACATGAAACGTTGATGCGCATGCTTGAGGACGAAAATGATGAGAAACCGCTGAGTTTATGGACGGCTGAATTCAAAGGATCTCCGAACTATAAGCGAGTCGTCGATAAATACTTAGAACATCTGAAGAAAAGTTATTTGATTGATGAAGACTTCGTGGTTGCAGGTTTCAAAGTGAAAAACGGTAAGAACATCAAACGGCTTTTCCTGACAGATTTCAGCTATTTCCCCTACCAGGTCAGAGTCAATAAAATCAAGGCAATTCTGCAATCCGAACTTCGAAGAAAGAAAAAGATCATGCTTAAGAAGATTGCGGACAAATATGATCGAGAACTGGACCGGGCACTCTTTGATATTAAAGATCCTGACAAACGCCGGGTGCGTGTCAGTTTCCTATTGACTAAAAAGGAAGAAAAGCTGGCACAAATCAACCGCGAAGCAAGAGGAGCGGTAAAACGCTACATGGATCAGTATCCTAGATTAAAAGTGCTTGAGACATATCGAGCCTTGTTCGAAAAAGAGGCATTGTATGAAAAGTTGATGACAAACCTTCCGCAACAAGAGCGGAACTTTATGAAAGAGGAGACACTGAAAGTCTTATCAGCTAAAAAGGTCCATGCAGAGGATTTGGCAGCTCTCCTCTATTTGAAGACATTCTTATATGGAATCGATAAAGATGACCAGGCGAAGAAAGTGATCATCGATGAAGCACAGGATTACAGTTATTTTGAAATCTACAGTTTGCGTAAAGCTTTTCAGACGGAACTGTTCACAATTGTAGGTGACCTTGCACAGGGAATCTATCGTTATCGAGGGTTGAAGAACTGGGATGTACTGAAGGATGGAATTTTCACAG
This sequence comes from Thalassobacillus hwangdonensis, assembly GCF_042675915.1. NCBI lineage: Bacteria > Bacillati > Bacillota > Bacilli > Caryophanales > Bacillaceae > Thalassobacillus > Thalassobacillus hwangdonensis. Next base: position 47,150 of record NZ_JBHTKL010000001.1, read on the forward strand.
AACCTAGCTACCTTACCTTGCAGAAGACGTATCGTACCACAGTAGAAATCATGGAGCTAGCTAACCAACTGCTGGCTCTGATGCCAGATGATCTTCCAAAGGCTGAACCGGTTGTACGTCACGGGAACCGTCCACTTTTTATAAAGAAAAACGGTACTGGAATCTCACAGCTAAAAAACAAGCTGCCTTCCGAAATTGGAAAAGGGATGAAAAGCTTCGCGGTTGTTACAAAAACGAGAAAGGAAGCAGAAGCTTTACACGAGGACATGTCCGGAACGGATTTAGGATTCGAGCTTATGGACGGGAAAAATGAAATGGGCGATCGAATGATTTTGCCTGCCTACTTGGCAAAAGGATTGGAGTTTGATGTCATTTTTCTTATGAGCGGTTCATCTCCATATAAATTGGAGGAATTGGATTTGAAAATGCTCTATGTATCGATGACAAGACCTCTGCATCGTCTATACATGATCGGGGATAGTCCTGAAGAATTTCTGCTCCACAAAGTCAAAAGCGATTATTATGATATAGAGTAAAAGCAAAGGGTAAGAATCCAGTCGATTCTTACCCTTTTTGTGTTGGGGAGGTTGTGTTCAGCTGTTATTTTTTATGGTGATGTCTGCCACAAACACAGTCGATCATTCTGCTCACCAAGTGGTAGATGACAAGCAGCCATACTACTGCAAGGATCAACACAATGATCAAGCCGATCGTGCTGCCGATCAACAATGCAGCTGCATCAACTAATGCAAGTGGAGCAAGGACTAAGGAAAGGATGGCTAAACCAATTCCCAATAAGGAAGTACCTAATCCGTTGTAACTCATAGTAATTCACCTCCTGTTCACAACATATGCAAACAGGCTGTTCTCGTCTTATACGTGTGACCATCCAAATGAAAAAGAGGTACATGCCCCTGATGGGAATGCCCAAGTAGTGCAAATGGTTTTGAAATGATATAGCTTAGCTGTATTCTTTTAAGGGAACGGTTTTATATTGAAAGGAGAGGAACAAAGATGAATCTGAACTCTACAGTAACCCTTCATAATGGCGTACATATGCCTCAGTTCGGCCTTGGCGTCTATAAGATGGAGGATGGCAATGAAACCGCACAGGCGGTAAAGAATGCAATCGATCTTGGATACCGTCATATCGATACGGCTTCCGTTTACAAAAACGAAGAAGGCGTGGGACAGGGGATCAAAGATAGTGGTGTTCCTCGTGAAGAAATTTTCGTAACTTCAAAAGTTTGGAACGATGAACAAGGGTACGAATCGACGATTGAAGCATTCAACAACAGCTTGAAGCGATTGGACCTGGAGTATCTCGACCTGTATCTTGTCCATTGGCCAGTGCCAGGTAAGTATAAAGAAACCTGGAAAGCATTGGAGCAGTTATATAAAGATGGAAAAGTGAAAGCCATCGGTGTCAGTAACTTCCTCGTTCATCATTTGGATGATCTGCTGGAGGATGTTGAAATCAAACCTATGATTAATCAGATTGAGCTTCACCCTGAGTTGGCACAAACCGAGCTTCGCAACTACTGTGCACAGCATAATATTCACGTTACAGCCTGGTCTCCGCTCGCACGTGGAAAATACTTTGAAGCACCAGTACTGCAAAGCATTGCTGAAAAGTATGGCAAAACACCTGCACAAGTCATCTTGCGCTGGGATCTGCAGCATGGAATCATCACGATTCCTAAGTCGACGAACAAAGACCGTCAGAAGCAGAATGCGGACCTTTTTGATTTTGAACTGACAGCTGAAGAGCTTGCCCGAATTGATGAACTGGATAAAGGGGAAGAAGGTCGTAACGGCCCACACCCTGATGAATTCGATTATTGATTGCAATGCCCCGCTCTATCATGAGTGGGGCTTTTTCTTATTTTTAAAATGTTCCATGTTCGATAAAAGCCTTTAAGCGCTCCATGGGCTGTTGTACCTTTGCCTGGTGATAGGTGCTGAACGGACATCCATTCCTTTGCAGGCGTTCCAGTGTGTTGGCAATCGTGAACTGGCTCGGGTGTTCCACTTCACCAAGTTCTTCCCAAAATAATGGAGTGGAAACACTGGCATAAGGATACGCTCTCGGTGAGTAGGGAGCGATGATCGTTTTCCCTGGCGCGTGTTGGACGTGATCGATATAAAGCCGTCCTTTCCGATTTTTTTTCAGGCGTTCCGTCGTAAACGCATCAGGCTCAAAATGAACGAGTGTTTCTGCAATGATTGCCGTGAAAATGGAAGTCTGCTCGTATGTGAGAGATCCACTGGTTATTGGAATGTGCACCTGCATGCCTTTTCCACCGGAGGTTTTTACGAAGGATATAAGTCCAAGCTCTTGAAAAAGTGTGTGAAGGTGCTGTGCTGCCCTTTTTGCATCTGGAAATTGATCGATATCTGCAGGATCAAGGTCGAAGACGATTTCATCAGGATGAGCTTCGTCGATTTTTTGAAAAGGAATATGGTACTCGATTGCAGCCTGATTGGCAAACCAGATGAACCCTTCCACATTTTCAACAAGCTGGGAGTGATCATCCATACGCTTCAGAAAGTCCGGCGCGTATTCCGGAAGATGTTTCTGAAAGAAGGAAGATGCTTCAATTCCATCCGGATAGCGGATGACAGTCAGTCTTTTCCCGTGGATGAAAGGTTCCATATAAGGATAGACATTTCGTAAATATTGGATGACCTCTTGCTTCCGGTGAGCAGGATAGAGCAGTTTATCCAAATTCGAATAAGCGATGGAAGAGGGTGGACTGGATAACTGCCAGCGGATGCTTGACCTGGTACAGCTCGCACTATCCGCTTCCAGTCGGAAACTCTTGAATGAGGGTTCTCGTAATTCTTTATCGTGAATCCCCAGGCAATGGATATCCATACAGATTGCCGGAGGTAAATGATAGCTATTTCCTTTCTTTGATCCCTTGGATTTAATAACTTCAATCAGTTCTTCCTCGTCTTTCCTGCTCAATCCATGCTTGCATTTTCCTAATGCTATGACTTCCCCATCGTCCATGAAGCCGACTGAAAAATATCCGTTCGAGGGCTGGTAACCGGTCAGGAAAGCAGTCAATATTCGCCAATTTTTTATTTTGATCCAGGAGTCGACTTTCCCCTTTTTATATTGTGAATTTTTCCTTTTTGCAATGATCCCTTCCCCTTGATGTTCCGTAACTCTTTTATGAACCTCGTTAACATCTGTATAGGTTTCGATCAGGCATAATTGCGTCCCAACTTTAACACCATCTGGAAGCTTGGCTCGTTCGAATAGGCCTGCCAGTTGCTGCTTACGTTTTTCATGTGTACGACGTTCTAAGGACTTACCTCTCATTCTAAGCAAATCGAAAGCAAGGAACTGAGCACTTCTTTTTTTACACCATTCTTGGATTTTTGAAGCTGTCCCCATTCGTGAACGGGTTTGTAATAGTGAGAAGTTTGCCTGGACTGGTGTGTTCAGGATCACTAGTTCTCCGTCTAATGTAAGCGGGAGTGCTACCTCGACCAAGTCCTGTAATTCCTCACAGCGCTGCACAATCTCAGGGAATTGTTTCGTCAGACTTTTTCCGTTTCGGCTGATCAACTGGATCGATTCTTTTTCCCATTTCAATAAACATCGAAAACCGTCATATTTCACTTCGTAGACCCATTCCGAACCTTTTGGTAATTCGGTCGCAAGTGTCGGCTGCATTGTTTCATAACTCATAGCGAGATCCTCCTTAGCTGTTAGTGTGGGTAAGGATGAAGGTTAAACATATTTCCGGCTGTCTTGTAAAAGCTAAGAAAAAAGAGGTGAGCACGATGCATACAATGTGGAAAGGAACGATCAGCTTCGGTCTGGTCAATATACCTGTCAAACTTCATACAGCTACCGAGAATAAAGACATCAAGTTAAGACAGCTCCATAAAGAGTGTGAGTCTCCGATCAAGTATGAAAAAGTGTGTCCTGTCTGTGAAAAAGAAGTCGGTCAGGATGATATCGTACGTGCATTCGAATACGCCAAGAACAAATTCGTCAAATTGTCCGACGAAGAATTGAAGGAATTGAAGGAAGAGAATTCAGATAAATCAGTGGAAATCGTCGACTTTGTAAAACTTGAAGAAATCGATCCAATCTATTTTGAAAAGAGTTATTACCTTTCTCCCAATGAAGGTGGGTCGAAAGCCTACGTCCTCCTGCGACAGGCCTTGGAGGATACAGGGAAAATCGGAATTGCCAAAATCATGATCCGTTCCAAAGAACAGCTTGCCGTCATTCGGGTGTATCAGAACACGTTGTTGATGGAAACGATTCACTATCCGGATGAGGTCCGAAGTGTAGGAGACGTACAGAACGTTCCCGAAGAGGGCGAAACAGTCAAGAAGGAACTTGATACAGCGAAAATGCTGATCGATCAGTTGACCACTGAATTCGATCCAACCAAATACACTGACGAGTATCGGAATGCGCTTCTTGAATTGATTGAAGCACGGAAGAATGCGGATGAAGTCACCACCGCTAAAGAGAAGAAGGCACCAGACAATGTCACCAACTTGATGGATGCGCTGGAAGCATCTTTGCAAAAAGCGAACAAAGGTCAGAAGAAAACGACAAAGAAAAAAACAACCGCGTCAAAAAAATCGAAATCTACAAAGAAAGTGAAAAAGGAAGCTTGAAGGGAAACAGCCGCAATCAGTGCGGCTGTTTTTTATTCAATGATTCCGTGGCGTACTAACCGAACATTAACTTTTACATCGACATCCATTGTTTTTATCTTTTCTCGCCATTCCTTTTTTGAAAAATTTGTTGATCGATGCAAGGAATTGGCAATTTCTCCGAACCCGATTGGATCCACTCCAAATTCCTTGAAGGTGCCGATCAAATCATCCAGTTGTGATTCAAGCGCCTTTTCTGCACCCTTTTCGATTTTTTTGATCACTTCTGCTTTTCTGATTTCAATCTCATCTGATATTTCCAACATTCTCCCAGTTATTTCTACATGCACTTGGAATTTTTGGTGATTCCCTCGCTCCGGCATCGTGATCCTCTGTTTGCTGTAAATGTCATTCAAAGCAATGAAAACTTTATTGTTGCCAGAAGCACTTGATTTTTTCGTATATTCCTTAAGCGGTTCTTCCTCTAATTCTATTTCTAGATTAGAAATTTTTGAATTCTCCTTGAGCATCGTAATATAGATGCCTTTATGAGGAGGAATTTGACCGACGAGCTTATCCTCTTCCAGGAGTCCGATGCTGCTGATGGTAACTTTTCCATGTTCCAGAGAAAGAATAGGAAGTACTGGGTCTACTCCGACTTGTTGCAGCGAGTGGATGAAATGGTGAAGCGATGCATCTGGGACACCTTGATTTTTCGTGTTTTTCTCAATCAGTTGACTTAAATAGGTGGCGATATCCGGTGCACCTTCATATTTTTCAGAAAAGAGGATATCCCTCGCATTTTCTTCGGCAATAGCAAAGGAAATCAAATCGGCCATTTTAGCATCTCTACCCAAGGTATCCACGTATGGAAGAATTCCTTTTTCTGCTGTTGCCCTGCCGAATACAGCCATCCTCATCTGACCGGTTACCAGTTCCTGACTCGTTTTATAGTTTGCCTTATTCCGGATTCCCTTAGAAGTGCTAGATCTGCTCTCAATCACTTGAGACACGTTCGGGGCATTCTGATTGAACTGCAAATAGACCAATGTACCATCAATGACATTCTCTTCCTGCAAGTCATAACCGATACCGGTTATGATACCGAGTTTTTCGATGTAGTTGAGTTCGACACACCCAGTGAGCAGGGCAAAAGATACGACACACGCGAGTATTCTTTTCATTGCTGCTCACTTCTCCTTTTTCTCGTTTTCAGCCAGACTAAAGGAAAGAGAAGAATTGGGTAAACGAAAGCGATCCAGAAACCTGCTATTGCGGAATAATTGGTAATTGTATTGATGTCAACGCGATATTTCACAAGAAAGGACCCTATAAAAAGTGCTCCGCCATAAACATACAAGGAAGTTCGCTGTGGAATTCTATACAGTCGCTTAACTCCGTAGGTAAATAACCATGTAATCATAATGAAATTGGGTAAGATGACGAGTAACCATAACGAGATGGCAATCATGTCGAACCTTTCAAGAATAGGGAATGATACCACTTTGAACAGTGTCAATGTAGCCCATACTGTTTGTTTCAATTGATCCTCTGCAAAGAAACCGATGGAAACGACGGTGACGAGCAAGACAAGAAATGTTGTGAAAAAGACTGCCAGGTGAGAAGGAAGTGAGACCTTGTTTTTATTTTTGACGAAGGGATATACGAAAAATAGCACTTCCAATCCTATGATGGTATATGTCGTCTTGTAGACACCCTTCAGAATTTCAGTCGGACTTGCCTCCATAATCGGTAGAAAATGGTTCCAGTCCATCATCTTGATCGGCACATAAATCGTTGCAATTAGCCAGATTGTTGCAAAGAAAAACACGACGGATACGCCGACTGCCACTCTGAAACCTCCAAGTACTGCATAGATGGCTATTGCTATCAGCATCAAGCTCAATAAAGGCTGAGAAAAATTGGGGAATATGAATACTTGGACGACTTCAATGTAATTAAGCATGACGGTGAAGTTAAGGAAGAAAAAATAAACCAAATACACGCTCCCTAATAGTGTCCCGATCACCCTGCCGAACAAGTCCACCTGTATACCGAACAAATCTGCATTCTCATAACATTTCAAGATATGGATCATGAGGTAGATGATCAAATGCATATATAATCCTGCAATGAGTACGGATATCCAGGCATCTTGCTTGGACATTTCAAAGACATAGCGAGGGACCCCCATCAGCCCTGCACCAATCTGCAGCGTGTGGATGATGAAAAATAGATAGAAAGCCTCGATCTGTTTTCCAGGTGTATGTGGTACATTGACCTTCATTTTATCCCTACTCGTCAATATCTTTTCGTTTCTTTGCCTGTTCTTGCGGATAACGTTTCCGTCTTTTCACTTGGTTGGCTAACGGAAGTTTATTGCTCTTTGAAAAAGGCAGCCGGAACAAGGAATCATCAAAATCCTTAAGCAGTATCGGGTAGATCGGTGCAAAGTAAGGTCTTCCCAGTGAAGTCACTTTCAACAGATGAATCAATAGAAAAGCAACTCCGAACATGAGACCGATCAATCCGAAGGTACCTGCAAGAATAATCATAGGGAAACGAATGATTCGGATCGCTGTCCCCATCAGGTAGCTTGGCGCAGTAAATGAAGCAAGTGCACTCAAGGCGATGACGATGATCAGAATATTACTCGTAAAACCGGCCTTAACTGCTGCCTGTCCCAGTACGATACCTCCAACGATACCCATTGTCTGTCCCACTTTAGTAGGCAAGCGGGCACCCGCTTCTCTTAACAGTTCAATCAATATTTCCAAAAGTAGTGCTTCCATTATGGGCGGAAATGGTACCATCGCTCTTGATTGACCTAAAGAAATCAATAAAGACTGAGGGATGATTTCATAGTGGAAGGTCAATGCAGCCACATATAATGGCGTCAGTACGATGGAAATGATCATCGCGAATATTCGGAGCACTCTTAGAAAAGTCCCCATATTCCACCGCATATAAAGGTCTTCTGTCGATTCGAAGAAACTGAATAATGTTGTAGGACCGATGATGCCTGTCGGACTTTTATCGACGAGCACACCCACTTTTCCTCTTGTAATTGCATAGCAGAAACGGTCTGGCAATTCAGTCATCAGCAGTTGAGGAAAGATGGAACTGGACTTATCTTCAATGAATTGGCTCAGCACGGAAGAATCCTCGATTTCATCCACTTTTAAGTCCGTGAGCCTTTGTCTCATCGTGTTCACATTTGTATCATTTGCCAATGATTTCAGGTAAACCAGTCTCACTTCCGATTTGATTCTTTCTCCGATGATTATTTTCTCGACAACCAAGTCCTCTGTATCCAGTCTCCATCTGACTACATTCAAGTTCGTTACGAGCGATTCAGTGAATGAAATCTGAGGTCCGAAGACAAGTGATTCCGTCTCAGCTCGATTCAGCGCACGTTTCTCAAGGTTAGGAAGAAAGAATGTGACCGCTTCGCTCTCTCCGACAATATAAATACCAACAGATCCTTTGATCAATTCCTGTGCCAGTTTACCGATCTCCGATGCGGAACTCCCGCTAGATAACGGAATTTCGTTCAAAAGGGATGCATTTGTCCAAGTTACCTTGCGAGAAGTCAAAGGGAGGAGAAGACTACGCTCCATTTCTTCTTTATTGATCTGATAGGTGAGGAACGCTAATAGTATGGTTTGATTGTTTAATTCAAAAGTCTTTATTTTCAAATCAGGACTATCATTCAATTGTTCTTTCAAAGAGGATTCAAACGACGTTTCATTATAAGGGAATCCACTACCCGAAGTGGATCGGTTCGTCCGCTTTTTCACCATTCAACAAATCCTCCTCGAGCGCTGTTTTTCTTATTATGAGGAGAAGTGGCAGAAATATGAATTGGGTTGTAACAGTTCTTGCAGCATGGAGGTCTATAGATTGCCCTCCCACTGTGGAATTGATTTGCTCTTAAATTGGAAAGCTAATGATATTCCACCTGAAAGGAATGTGGGTGATGGAACTGCAACTGATTGAAGCATATATTCCCAAAAAACATTACGAATCAGTCAGCAAGAAGCTGCAGGCGTTTGATTATGAAACGTACTGGATATCAAATGAATCAGAGGAACGGAAGCTGGTAAGGATTTTAACTGGGACGAGTCAGACTGAAGAGATCCTCAATTATCTGGAGGAGGTTTCGAATGTAATTGAAGGGTTCGAAACGATGCTGATCCCCGTTCAAGCTTTCTTTTCAAAAGATACGGTAACAAAAAAGGAAGAAGCGGACAAAGAAGACGAAGAAGAGAAAAAAGCGAGATTGTTGCGAGCGAGCAGGCATGAACTTCTTTCTTCCGTGGAGAAGAATAGTCGGACCACAATGAACTACACGTTGATGATTCTTTTATCAGCGATTGTAGCCACTGTCGGGTTTGTGAAGGACAGTGAAGCAGTTGTAATCGGGGCAATGGTGATTGCACCGATGATCGGCCCAGTCATTGCTACTGCATTTGCATCCATCTTAGGAGATTATAAGCTGCTCGGACGGGCTGTGCTCGCTTCATTATTTGGAATTATCATCGTCATTTTCATATCGATTCTATTCGGACTTTTTTTCAAGGGAGGAATGACGACCGACCAGTACGTTGCAAGGACGGAAGTCACCATTTCAGATATTTTTCTGGGAGTTGCGTCTGGAGCTGCTGGAGCACTTGCCTTTTTGAACCGATTGTCTGGAAACCTCGTCGGCGTTATGGTCGCTGTTGCCCTATTACCTCCAACAGTTGCGTTAGGGATGTCAATCGGAGACGGGGGATGGGGAAACGCATATGGGGCCTTTCTGCTGTTGACTGTAAATATCAGTTCCATCTTACTCGCCGCCGTGACCATTTTCTCGATTACGGGTATCAGGCCGGTAAGGTGGGAGGAAGTACAGCGTGCCAATGTATCAAGGCCCTTGTCAATCGTGTTCATCTCTTTCCTTGTATTAACGCTTGCTGTTGTGATCCTGCTTGGTCAGGGAATTAAATTTGAATGAAAAATACCCCCATAAATTATACTGGCATCAGGAAAATTATAGAAACCGGATGACGGGAGGTGTTTTCATTTGGAAAGGAACAATCGGTTATGCAGAATTTGTGGTGAAAAGATGCCTAGCACTCCGTTCATGAGCTGTTCCGCATGCTTGCAGGATGGGGAGAAAGTCCGCGCATATATAGTGAAGCATCCATTTAAAACACCTGAAGAGATTGCTGATGCTACAGAGGTATCCATTGAAACCATAAAAAAATTAGTAGAACGAGGTACTATGACAAGATTCCAGTTGAAGAATATGGACCGTGTAATGTGAATTACGTACATGAAAGCAGCTGTCGAAATACTTCGGCAGCTGTTTTTACATGTCATCAAATTTCCTGGATGAATTTTCAGAATTGTGTTGATTTAAAAAATGGAAACTATATAATTAAATAACATTATGAGAAAAGGAGGTCACGGAAAATGAAAAAGCGTCTTGGAATGATTTCAGACAATTTAATACGTTACGTGGCCGTACCTGATCATGATGGTTTCATCAGCTGAGGTATGAGTAGCTTTATATGAACATTCATTGGCCACGTAGACTGCGTGGCTTTTTATATTTTCCTGGAGAGAGTATACGTCGCGTACGTATGCTCTTTTTTATTTTAGTTCATAAGAGCTCACTCATTACATTAGATAGGGATGGTAAGCAGTCCAGCTGCTTTTCATAAATATTTTTCAGGAGGTAAAGAATATGGAACTTTGGAAGAAACGACTCACAGAACATGCAGATTGGAAAGATAGCGGCTAGCAACACAGAGAAGTGACAATTGAATAGAGGAAGGAAGTGGAAGTATGTTTGGTGTTTTTAGTAAATTAAGCTGGTTTTTCAAGAAATATTGGAAGCGGTACACGTTCGCAATCATAGCATTGATCATCGCAAGTATCATAGATATCATTCCGCCGAAGCTCGTCGGTATGGCAATTGATGAGATGCAGTTCAACTCGATGACCTACGACAGAATGATGGAACTGCTATTGATTTATGGCGGTCTGATTATCGCAAGCTACACGATTTCATATTATTGGGTTTACATGCTTTTTGGTGGAGCACATATGCTTGAAAGAACGATGCGGTCTAATCTGATGGCGCACTTTTTGAAGATGACTCCAACGTTTTTCGGTAAATACAGGACAGGAGACTTGATGGCAAGAGCGACAAATGACTTGAAAGAGCTTCAGATGACGGCGGGGTTCGGTATTTTGACGCTTGTCGACTCCACGATCTTCATGTTCCTGCTTATTGGAGTGATGGGCTTCACTATCAGCTGGCAACTGACACTTGCCGCGCTTATACCATTACCGATCATGGCAATTGCCATGAACCGCTACGGGAAGGTCATCCATGCAAGATTCATGAAGGCCCAGAATGCTTTTGGAGGTATGAATGATGACGTCCTGGAGTCGGTCAGAGGGGTTCATGTCATCCGGGCTTTTGTACAGGAAAAGCAAAATGAAAAACGATTCGGTGAGATGACAGAGGATGTTTATCAAAAGAATATAGCAGTTGCAAAAGTGGATGCCTTATTCGAGCCGACAATTAAAGTGCTCGTCGGACTATCCTATACCATTGGATTAGGGTTTGGTGCAACACTCGTATTCCGTAATGTTATTACGCTAGGAGAACTGGTATCCTTCAATGTCTATCTAGGCATGCTGATTTGGCCGATGTTTGCAGTAGGTGAATTGATCAATGTCATGCAACGCGGAAACGCGTCACTTGACCGGGTCAACGAAACGCTGCACTATCACCCTGACGTAAAGGATCCTCATGTTGGAAAAGAATTGTCCCTTCCAGGTACGATCCGATTTTCCGACGTCCATTTCACGTATCCGGATTCAGAGCTGAAACGTTTGGAAGCCATTGAACTTTCGATTCGCCGGGGAGAAACAGTTGGTGTTGTCGGTAAAACGGGGTCAGGTAAAACGACGCTGTTCCGTCAACTGCTGAGAGAATATCCGGGTCTTGAAGGATCACTTACCATTTCTGATGTTCCAGTTTCTGAACTGGCATTGGAAACGACGCGTGACTGGATCGGTTATGTGCCACAGGAGCAGATCCTTTTCTCTAAAACAGTCCGGGAAAATATTCAATTCGGGAAATCAAACGCTACAGATGAGGAAATCTACCATGTTATGGAACTTGCGCATTTTCTCGATGATATCAAAAACCTTCCGGATGGATTGGACACTCTTGTAGGTGAAAGTGGTGTGACCCTGTCTGGTGGACAAAAACAACGAGTGGCGATTGCGCGCGCTTTCATAAAGAATCCGGAAATTCTTATCCTGGATGATGCGATGTCAGCGGTGGATGGAAAAACAGAAGCGAATATCATCAGTCATTTAAGAAAAGAACGCCAAGGAAAGACTACCTTGATTGCAGCACACCGTCTTTCAGCAGTAACACACGCAGACCACATCATTGTGCTTGAGGATGGAAGGATTGCAGAGCAAGGTACGCATGAACAATTGATGCAGAAAGGTGGCTGGTACCAAGTCCAGTACGAACTGCAGCAATTGGAGGAACAGGAGGTGGTCAGCTGATGAAAGGGACCACAGAAAGAAAATTATTCAACTATGCATGGGATTTCAAAAAACCGATCCTGCTTGGGCTGGTCTGCCTGATCATTGCAGTAGGGTTGGAGTTGACAGGACCGTTCATCGCCAAAAGGCTGATCGATCAGCACATTGTCGGCATTGAATCTACATGGTATCAAGTCGCAGAAGAGGACGAAAAAACGGTTCGACATGATGGGAGCATTTATAAACGGGAGGACCGTCTTGACAGTGACGACGAACAATTGGAAGAAATGACGATCCTTCAAATCGATCGAGGCTATTATTTAGCTGAAGGTACAGTTCCAATGGTCGGCTCAAGGTCGTTTGAGTCTGGTCAAGTTACAGTGGAAGCCCCTGATGAAACGGTGACTGCCAGTGCAGAAAAGCTGTCTTTAGAAGAGTTATACGGCTTTTTTGCGCCTGAGAAGTCAGCGATTTATGTCCTGCTTGCTATTTACGTCGGCCTTCTGTTAGTGGCAGCAGTGTTCCAATTCTGGAATAGCTTCCTATTGCAGAAGTCCTCTAACAGGATCATCCAGAAGATGCGAGGGGATATCTTCAAGCATGTTCACAGGCTTCCGGTCAAGTATTTCATTGATCAGCCTGCTGGGAAAGTGGTAGCCAGAATTACCAATGATACAGAAGCGATCCGGGAGTTGTACGTGAAGGTGCTTGCAACATTTGTTACCAGCATTGTCTATATGACAGGGATTTACATTGCGTTGTTCCTGCTTGATGCAAGACTTGCAGTCATCTGTCTCGTCCTGCTTCCATTAATTGTACTCTTCATGCGCCTCTACAAACATTATGGAGGCAAATACAATGAAGTGATTCGTACGACCGTAAGTGATATGAACGGAAATATAAATGAAGCGATCCAAGGAATGTCGATCATCCAGGCTTTCCGTAGAGAACCCCAAACCTCTGAAGAATTTGAAATATTGAACGAGAGGCATTTCACTTACAGGAAAAAGCTTGTCAACTTGAATGCGTTGACATCCCACAACTTGGTGAACGTTTTGAGAAACTTGGCATTCGTAGCTTTCATTTGGTATTTCGGCTCACAATCACTTGGTCCTGAAGGTTTGATTACTGTAGGTGTCCTGTATGCCTTTGTCGATTATCTGAACCGACTTTTCCAGCCTGTAAACGAGCTTGTAAATCAACTTCCGCAGCTGGAGCAGGCAAGGGTTGCGGCGTCACGCGTGTTTGAACTTATGGATGAAAAGGAAGAGAAACTTTCCGTAACACCAATTCCACGTTACCAGGGCCATGTGAAATTCGATGATGTCTCCTTTGCCTACAAAGCTGAAGAGTATGTGCTGAAACACCTTTCCTTTGAGGTGAAACCTGGTGAGACAGCAGCTTTCGTTGGACACACCGGTTCAGGCAAAAGTTCAGTCATGAATCTGCTTTTCCGATTTTATGATGCACAGCATGGCTCCATCACTATTGATGGAAAAGATACGAAGGAATGGTCCAGACAGCAATTAAGAAGTCATATGGGCATCGTGCTTCAGGATCCGTTCTTGTTCAGTGGAACGATTTTGTCGAATGTTACGATGGATGACCCAAGAATTTCCCGGGAAATGGCAATCGAGGCGTTGAAAGCTGTCGGAGCAGATCGATTCATCGAACGTCTGCCGGGAAAATACGATGAACCTGTTAAAGAAAAAGGCAGTACCTTATCGATGGGGGAGCGACAATTGATTTCATTTGCGCGAGCACTTGCATTCGATCCGGCCATCCTGATTCTGGATGAGGCGACTGCCAATATCGATACGGAAACAGAACAGGTGATCCAGGAAGCACTGAACGTCTTGAAAGAAGGAAGGACGACACTCGTCATCGCACACCGTCTATCTACGATACAGCAGGCAGATCGAATATTTGTCCTGAACCATGGTACAATGATGGAAAATGGAACGCATGATGAGTTGATTGCGCAAAAGGGGCTGTATTACCAAATGTATCAGATGCAGCAGGGTAAGCTGAAAGCTACTGCAATCTAACTATTACGTTCAGTCGCAGAGGGGCTTCGCTACATGAGCGATAACGATTATAAACGTGATATCATCGATGAAGACTTGTATGAAGATATCGATGAAGAAGAAATGAATGAAATTGTATTAGAAGAAAAACGGAAAGCGTTGGCGAGGGAAAAGGAAGAAAAAGAAAAGCCAAGACGGCCTTTCCCAAAGTGGTTGTTCTGGTTGATCGCAATTGTCATGGTGGTCAATGTTGCAGCTCTTATTCCTAAGACTTTCTCGATTCCAGCAATCGATTTTCTTATGAAGTCAGCGGAACTATCATTAAATCCTGAAATTGATGACTATCAGGAAGCAGTCGTAGTCGTGGAGGCGGGCAATAGTAAAGGAACAGGCTTCGCCTATACATCGGATGGTTGGATCCTGACCAATCATCATGTAATCGAAGATGAAAAAAGAATTACTGTTGCCTTTCCGGAGCAGGGACTATTCGATGCTGAAGTGGTGAAGTCATACCCAGATATTGACTTGGCCATGTTGAAAGTGGATGGAAAGGATCTTCCTCATTTGAACCTGGCAGAAGTGACTTCCTATGAAGAAGACGAACACTTTTATTTTATTGGAAATCCACTCAGCTTCAGTGGAATTGCTAATGAAGGGACGATCATCGATACGTATCAGTTATCCGACTGGAAGCTTCCAGTACTGATGCTTGACGCTCCAATTTATAAAGGAAATAGTGGAAGTCCTGTCATTACAGATGATGGGGAAGTCATTGCAGTCGTCTTCGCGACACTTGATCACGAAGCGCATGGTCGTGTCGGTCTTGCAGTTCCAATTGATTACTTCCACGAACAGATCAATTAAAAGATGCCAGAGTCAGGAATTCCTGACTCTGGCATCTTTTTGTTGGTTGGAAAAGAAGGATCATTCAAGCACATTACCGAGTGTGGGTATTGGATGGAATTTCAACAGTTCAGCGAAATGGATGAGATTGTACGTCATCCTTTCCGCATTCTTCGTTTCAAATTCCCCTTCTGTCTGATTAGTATCCTGGTTATCCCAGTCACTGCGAAAAATTGCATTTGCATGGGGGGGAATGGTAAACCCGAGCATGGAGAGGCGATAAAGGATGGATTGTGAGGCAGATTTTGCTCCTTCATCTCCACAGCCTGCAACAATCGTACCTCCTACTTTATTATAAAAAATGGATTGGCCTTTTTTATTCTTGATTGTTTCATACCCTTGCAAACGTTCCAGGATCAATGAGGCGATACTGCTTTTATCCCCCATGGAGACTGGAGTTCCAATGATTACGATGTCAGCTTCTTTGATTTTTTCGAAGATGAAGGGCCAGTCATCATCTCCATCCAATCGATCAGTAATTCCGAAATTAATCTGGAAATCTCTTAAGTGGAAACGGTTCGTGTCGATTCTTTCCTTCTGGAGGATTCTGGCTGATTCATGAAGCATCTTTTCGGTTTCCGATGCTTCGGTCCCTTTCTTCAGACTGGTGTTCAGTAATACAGCTTTCAAAGGGGGATGCCTCCTTTCATAATAGTGTTCTAAGCACTAAAAGAACTTTTTGTGATCATTGTATTATTTACCTGTCAAGCAAACGACCTAAACATTTACATCTGAATCGACCCATTCTTTTTCCTTGATAGAGGCTTTTTGCTCACAAAAAATATTATCCAGAGGTAGGATGACCTATTTGTTGCAATCGTTTTTTAATAAAATGTAAACGTTCTGTGCTAGATAACCTGCGTTTTATTCGGTAAGATAGGCATGGTGATTTGTAGAATCTTGTAGAAACCCCTTAATATAGTGAACAAACTTCAGAAATTCCTTTGGTTGAAACACTTTTGTAACATGAATGAAAAAAACTTTTAAAAAAACACCCACAAAATAGAGGGTTTGATCGAAAAAATTTTAATGCTGGGGGTGATAGAGGTTGATTAGGAGCCTGTTTAAAGTAAACAAGGACACCTCCCTGGATGATCAAGTGATTCGCGCGAAGCAGGGAGACGAAGAAATCCGAAATCACCTTTTAAAGCAATATCAACCTTTTATCGCCAAAAGTGTTTCTGAAGTATGTAAACGATACATTGACCCGAAAACAGATGATGAGTTCAGCATTGGCTTACTGGCGTTCGATGAAGCGATTAATTCCTTCTCAACTGATAAAGGAAGTTCTTTCCTTTCATTTGCTAAACTGGTAGTGAAGCGGAAAGTGATCGACTATATCCGGAATGAGCAGCGACGGTTGACGACCACTTCATTAGATGAAGAAATTCATAATGAAGAACAGATGGAAAATCCATTGGAAGTCGCCGCTGCAAAGGAAGCATTCGAACGTGAAACAGAAGCATGGTACCGACGCGAAGAAATCAAAGACTTTCAACTGCGCTTGAAAAAGTATAAGCTCTCCTTTAAGGAATTGACGGAAATATCTCCTCAACATAGAGATGCCCGCGAATCTGCGGTAAATGTAGCGAGGACAATTTTCGAGGATGAAGATTTGAAAGAAAGAGTGCTTGAAAAAGGCAGACTGCCGATGAAAGAACTGGTTGGCAGAGTAGAAGTCAGTAAAAAGACGTTGGAGCGGAACCGTAAATTCATCTTAGCGATGGTCATTGTGATGAGTGAGGATTATGTGTATCTGAATGACTATATTAAGGGGGTGGGGTAGTGAAAAAAGGAATCATTATGGAACATCACCGCAATTACACGATTGTAATGACTGCGGAAGGTACTTTCCATAAAGCCGTGCGGCAGGCAGAAGCGGATGTCGGCATGGAGGTTCGCTTTGAACCATTACCCGAGAAAAACGGTTTTTTTAGCTTTTTTCGTATGACAAATCAACGCAGACAAGTGAAGTTCGTAGCCATGGTTGCAGCATTGATGATTGCAATTTTCCCTTTATATTCTTGGTATGACAGCAACCAGGCATACGCTTATGTCAATATTGATATCAATCCTAGTATTGAAATGAAAGTCAACGAAAAGATGAATGTGATTGAACTGGTACCCTTGAATGATGAGGCAGAAGCTTTGCTTGAGGAATTGCAGGACTGGAAGCGGGAGCCTGTAGATGAAGTGACAGTCACCATCATTGAGACCAGTAGACAGGCAGGGTACTTGAATGAAGAAAACAGTGTACTTGTCGGAGTGAGTTATTCTGATGAGGAGCATGACCAGGATATTTCTAAAAAAATTGAAACATTTGTCCAAAAGAAAGAAATCACCCTTGCGATGGCGACATTCGTCGTTCCAAGTGAGGTAAGAGAAAAAGCGAAAAAGCAAAAGAAATCAATGAACGAGCTGATGGCTGAGAGTATTTCTGATGAAACTACGACGACATCGACAACTTCTTCTGCTGCTGCTGAAGACACTACCAAAGTGAAGCTGGACAAAGAAGATCTCGATGACAGTGAAAAAGAGATCATTGAAACGTTCTATAAAGAGAAAAAAGATAAGAACGACGAGAAAGAAAAGAAGAAAAAGGAAAAAGGTAAACCAGATACTTCTCTAAAGAACAAAGATACTGGTAAACCTGAGCATACTGGACCTCCAGAGGAGTCAAATGTCCTCAAAGACAAGGGACCTAAAGAAAAAGATAAGGATGACACTCCTCCTGGAAAGAACAAGGATGATGATCATCCTGGAAAAGGGTCCAAAAAGCAAGATAACCCAAAGCAGAAACAATCAGGAAAAGGTAATAGCAGTTCAAAAAAGGAGTATGATCGTCATACTCCTCCTGGTCTTGCTAAGAAAAAAGACAAGCATGAACACCCCGAGAAGAAAAATACCTGGGAAGATAAAAAACACGACAACAACCGTGATAAGCGGAAGAACTCCCATGAAAAAAATAAACGAGACTCGGGTAAGAGTCATGGACACGATAAAGGTCGCGGTCATGGCAGATAACCCATTTCGCAGAAGGATACCTCATTAATGTGTGAGGTATCCTTTTTTATAGGTGTAGGAGGTTTGGTTTGTGTTTCTAAAGTGAATAAATAAATAATGACTATTTACACAGGAGGAATATCATGACTAAGAGACATCTTGGAGTGAAGGATGGGAAACTGTCACCATGTCCTTCCTCACCTAATTGTGTATCCACTCAATCCCAAGATCCTTCCAAAAAGATGGAGCCGCTTCCCTTCATAGGGACGATTGAACATACAAAGCAAATCGTCCAGACACTTATTCGAAGCTGGGATCGATCGGAGATCCATGCAAATGAAACCGACTATATGCATGTCGTCTTTACATCCAAACTTCTGAAATTCAAAGACGACGTTGAGTTCTATTTCGATGCTTCAGAAAGTTTCATCCACTTCCGCTCTGCTTCCCGTGTCGGATATTCTGACTTTGGAGTGAATCGGAAGCGAATGGAGAAGTTTTCTGAAATGTATATGGACAAATATGAGGAGGGGAATCGTTTATGAGCAAGGATTACCAGATCATCGTCATCGGGGGCGGTTCCGGAGGTTTGACTGTAGCTGCCGGAGCAGCAAGCTTTGGGGCGAAGGTAGCGCTTATTGAAAGGAAAAGTTCGCTTGGAGGGGACTGCCTCCATTATGGATGCATGCCATCTAAAGCCCTTATCCATGGAGCAGAAGAAATTCATCAGGTTGCTACATACGAATCTCTCTCAAGTAAAGCATATGACAGCTATTTTTCTAAAACAATGGCCCGTGTTAGTGAAGCTGTAAAGGACGTACAGCATCATGATTCAAAAGATCGCTTCCTTGATATGGGCGTTGATATCTATGAGTCAGAAGCTCGATTTGTGGATTCACACCGCATCCAGGTTGGTAATGAAATCATTTCTGGGAAACGGATCGTCATTGCTACCGGTTCGTCTCCTTTCATACCTCCAATCGATGGATTGGACAGCGTTGATTTTTTGACGAATGAGAGCGTATTTTCCCTTACTGAACGCCCTGAAAAACTTGCAGTCATTGGAGGGGGAGTCATTGGCATAGAATTATCACAGGCCCTGTCCAGGCTGGGAGTGGAAGTGACTGTTCTTGAAGGAGCTCCTTCCATCCTTGCATCTGAGGACGAGGAGATCACCTCGATTGCGGAAGAACTGCTTAATGAAGAGTTGACGATCCTGACGAATGCAAAGGTGAAGCAGGTAGAAGAGGCAGACGGGAAAACAGTCCTGACTTACGAACAAAATGGAAATGAACAGCGTCTGGAAGTCGATCAGATTCTTGTAGCGACGGGGAGAAAGGCGAATATTGACCGTTTGAACCTTAGCGCAGCTGGAGTGTATGTTACGGATGGGAAAATCGATGTCGACTCGACAATGCAGACAAGTCAACCTCATATCTATGCGGTTGGGGATTGTAACGGATCGATGCCATTTACACATGTTGCTGGTATGGAAGGGAAGATCGTTGTTTCCAATGCCGTCTTCGGATTGAAAAGGAAGGCTTCTTACAAGAAAGTACCTTGGGTCGTGTACAGCTCTCCGGAGATCTATCATCTCGGTATGACTGAAAAGGAAGCGAGAGACCAGTATGGAGATGATCTGTTGGTTTTCAAAACAAAGCTTGCGGATAATGACCGTTTCATGGCAGAACGGAATACTGCAGGTCTTGTAAAAGTGATGACAAAAGGAAACGGGAAGATTGTCGGTGCACATGCAATCGGACCTGGCGCGGGAGAATGGATGCAGGAAGTCGGGACCGTCCAGGCATTGAATAAGAAGTTCCAGGCGATTTCAAATATCATTCACCCTTATCCAGCACGAAATAATATTGTCAGCCAAACCTCTGATCTATATTGGAGAGAAAAACTGTTCGACAGTAAGCTGAATGATGCGATCCGATGGTATGTAAAGAAATTCCGGTGAATTTCGACAATATTTCGTTTCTATGATATTCCATTTTTGTGTGATTAATAGTATACTTACTTGGTTATATTAAATTGTAAATATATGAAACTATGTAAGATGTCAATCGTATAGATTAGGGAGACACATCTTATACAAACAGGAGGAAGGAAACATGGATAACAATCAAGGCACATCAGGGACAGTACATAAGAAGAAGTCCGGCGGAATGCGCAGCTGGATCTTCATCATTCTGACTGTTGTCGTCGTTGCAGGCATCGGTGCTACAGCATTCGCTTTGCTGAAGAACAGTGATCCGATGACACGCTATTTAACAGCCGAAAAAGAAACAATGGAAGAACAGATGAGCATGATGGATGAGCGTTTGACTGAAATGATGGAACTTCAGGACAAAATGCTTGATACACCATATAAAAGTGACTCTACGATTACTGCTGATTTCAATGTAGAAGGTGCAGAGCAGACATTCGGACCTATGCTGCCGATGATCAAAGGCCTTGTTTCTTCTGCCAAGATTGAAACGACGCAGATGCTTAATCAGGAAACGAAAGAAACGTTTCTGGCATTTGATGTATTACTGCAAGGTTCAAGCCTAGGTAATGCAGAGGTTTATCAAAGTGAAGACACTACTGCAGTGAAAACTTTCTTATATGATGATTACTTATCACTCAAGAATGATCAGCTGAATCCTTTTATCGAGCGCATGGGAGGAACACCAGAACCGACTCTGGATAAGATCCCTGCCCTTTCTGATTACATGACCTCAACGCTGACTTATGAACAGCTTGAGGAGATGGGTGAAGATTACCTTAAAGCGATGATCAAAGAACTGGACAGTGAACAGTTCACGATGGAAGACGGTGTCGAGTATGAGGGAGAGAAGTATGATAAAGTTACCCTGACTCTAACCGAAAATGAAACAAAAGAAATGATCAAGACGTTGCTGACTACCATGAAAGAAACCAATATCCAGCTAGGTGGTGCTATGGAAAGTGATACTCAGATCGAAGATGGTAAAGCTGCTTTCGATGAAATGATTGCAGAAGTCGATAACATGAACATTCCAGATGGCGTGAAATTGGACGCATATCTTGATGGGGATACAGTTGTGTACCGTGATATCACGACAAAACTGGGCCCTAGTGCAGAAGAAATGGCAACCATCAATATGAAAACTTCCTACCTGGAAGAATCTGAGGATGCTTACACTTCTACAATGGATGTTTCGGTAACTCCTGAAAATGAAGAAGGTACCCTTGTCATCAATCTGGTTGAAAAAGGGAAGGAAGAATCCGAAGATACGTTTATCGTCGATCATGATTTCACCTTCTCGATGGATGAAGGAGATGGTCCTTCTAAGATTGGTGTGAAGGCTAACTCTGAATTCACGAAAGGAGCTTCTGAAACTACATTCGACTTAGTGATGGAAGGTCCGATGTTTGCTGGAAGCCCTATGCCTGAAATTGGTGGAACGCTTAATACAGAATTTAATATGGATGGAGACAAAGCCGATCAGAAAGTTGTCTTCGGTATTGATTTTGCAATGGAAGATCCGATGACCGGCAATATCTCCGGTGATGTAGAGTTCACGGTGGATACGAAGACCGAATTTTCGAATGACCTTGAATTCCCTGCACCATCAGAAGGCGAGACTGTCAACCTGATGGAAGCATCTGATAGTGAAATTCAACAGATCATGATGGAAATGCAGACGAATTTAGAAAATTATTATCAACAGATGTTTGGTTCATTTGGTGCATTTTAATCGACTGTAAGTTTCTAAGGAGGAATGGATATGCAAAGCTTATCGCTGGTTTTATTTGAACTGAAGGCGATGGCGAAGCGTCCATTCCTTCTTTTTTTATGCTGGATCGGCCCATTCTTAGTGCTGGGATTGCTGGCCTATCTGATCAGTGGATACTTCGGTTCGGAAAGTGAAAAGGTCAAGGCGGCATTCGTAGACCATGATCAGACCTTCGAAACAAAAGCGTTAATTACACAGCTTCAGGAAGAAGAAACGCTAAGACAACAGATCGAATTGATCGAAATGGATTCTTCCGAGGCTAGCAAAATGCTGGAGGAACAGACGATTGCAGGGGTGGTCACCATACCTGAAGGGTTCACCAGCGATCTGCGCAATGGAGCGAACACACCGGTGCAAGTACTGCTTGATCAGCAACAGGCATTGGAATCTTCGATGATCCAGTTACTGCTTGATAGTGGTGCAACATACATATCTGCCGCACAAAGTGGCGTGAATGCAGCATATGACTTGGCGATTAGCCAGGTGGAAGAGGACGAGGAACGAAAGCGTCTATTGCAGCAGACGATTGTGACATTCACTTTTGCGGCATTGGACCGCAACGAATTATTCACACAAGAGGAAATGCAAAAAGGTGCTTCAGTAGGTTGGATGGAGCATTCCTTCTTGGCATTTTGGATGCTCGGATCCTGGATTTCTATCAGTGCGTTATTGTTCATGAGTGGATCCCTTGCCCAATCATCCATATTACTTCGCTTACGAAGCCTGCATATCCTTCGTTATCAATCGCAACTGGCCCAAGGGGGCATTCTCACAGCTTACCTCTGGATTATCAGTGAGGTGCTATTCTTCGCTGTAGATCATTGGCTATCCTTTGATGGAGGCATGCTTCTACATACTTTCTTATTAGGCCACGCGCTTCTGCAGGCAGGGGTTATCACCTTCCTTACTTCATGGATCGAAAGCCCAGGTCAAGCAGCGCTATGGAACCTGTCCCTCTGCCTGCCGATTTTACTGGTAAGCGGTGTGCTTATTCCGCAGATCTATTTGCCTGACTGGATTTCGGATAAGCTGAAGTATTCTCCCTGGCATCATCTTTATCGAGGAATTGTAGAGCCTGCTGCTCCGCTGCTTCTTGTTCTATCTGGAGCGGGTATTCTTTTCTTCCTTACTGCCTGGCTGATTGGCTGGAGAAGGGAGGAACGTCATGCTTACACAACTTAACATACAATTTCTCAGGCTGATGCACCGTTGGAAGATGCTTCTTTTTATTCTTGGTTTTCCGGTGGTAATCATTTGGTTTGTCCTTCCTTTTTTGAATACGGCTATCGAGCAAAGCACAGTTCCAGTTGCCTGGGTTGACCAGGATAAGACAGAGTTTTCAACGTTGGTGAAGGAACGTGTATCTGATTCCTCGAGATTATCGTTGGTCGAGACTTCTGAAAACAGGGCAGAACAACTGGTGCAAAGGGGAGAAGTAGAGGCAGCTTTCATCTTGGCCTCCGGTTTTGAAAAACAACTTCGAAGTGGGGAAGCGGAGGAAGTGATCCGGTGGATGAGGACAGAATCTTCTTCATTGGACACATTTGCTAAAGAACAGATTGCTGCAGAATCGATCCGGCTGATGCTCAACAGCAGGGCTGGAGTATTTGTTCAAACTTTGAGCGAGGACATCACTTTTGAAGAGGCTTTCCAGAAGGCAGATTCCTATTGGGAGCCACAACCCTTGTTCAGGATGGAGTATGAGCGGATTCAGCCTGGTACAGAGAGAGGAGCGGTCGGTCTCCCTCTATCACTTCAAGGGTTACTCTCTCTTCTGCTTGTCTATGGCATGGGGGTACAGGTCTTCCTGATGAAAGTACGATATGAAGATGCAGAGACAGGTAGACTGCAACGGTTGAAAGTCACCAGAGGTAACGCTGTGTCCTATTATACTAACGTGTTCTTTCTACATCTGGCTTTCCTGGGTGTACTAATAGGAATTGTCTGTGCGACCATCGTTGTGCGTGCCGAAATTGACCTTTCAATTTTGAATCCATGGGTTTTCAGATTAGGCATTCTGCTTGTTATGATGCAGATTTTCGTTCTTTTACTTGCTGTATGGCTGCCCAAGCCAAAAGCTTTCTTTTTCATCATGACTTTGGTCATCCTTACGTCTGTTCTGTTGAAAGGAAGTCCTGTGGTGCTCTTTGACACAGGTGGGTTTGGGGAATGGCTTCCACACGGCTGGTTATTCAATGAAGGCTGGAGAGGATGATTGAAATTGTTGATTGCACAGCAGATTCAAAAGAAATATAAACAGAAGATCATCGTGGACAAGGTGAGCTTCAAAGTAAATGAAGGGGAATGTGTAGGGATCATCGGACCTAATGGCGCAGGAAAGTCCACATTGCTCAAAATGCTTGCTACAGTTGAAAAGCCGTCGCAAGGCACCCTTCGCTTCCATGAGCTGGGTTATGATGGAAATATAAAGAAAATCAGAAAAAAGGTCGGTTATATTCCGCAGGATATTGCCTTGTTTGAAGAGTTGACGGTCAAACAGCAAATTCAATCGTGGAGTAGATTAAGTCAGGGAAAAATCGATAAGCGCCATGTCGATGACATGATTGAAATCCTCCGTTTGAATGAAGTGATGAAAAAACGGACGTCTGATCTATCAGGAGGGTGGAAACGAAAGCTTAACTTATGTATTGGAATCTTGCATAAGCCTGAGCTTTGCCTGCTGGATGAACCAACTGCAGGAATTGACATTGCTGCCAGAAAAGAAATCATGGATTGGTTGAAGCGACTGCAACAGCAGGGGATGACACTGATGTTCATCAGTCATGATTGGCATGAACTGAGAGCATTAAGTGACCGGCTTCTCATCGTTGATCAGGGAAGGCTTCTGTTCGATGGGACAATAGATGAAATGAAATTTATGAAGTACGATGATGGTTCCAGGGATTTGTCCAATATTGTCCAAGCTGGTCTGGAATATGAGCATGGATGGGGGAGGTGAATGAAGTGGAGCATGAGTACTACATGAGTGAGGCATTGAAAGAAGCGGAGGAGGCAGGGAAACGTGGAGACTTACCTGTAGGCGCAGTGATTGTACATAAGCATACAATTGTAGCCCGCGGCTCGAATAAAATTGAAACGATGGACAGCCGAGTTGCCCATGCGGAGATGATCGCCATCCAGTCCTGCGCTGCATATCTCAAAAAACATCAGGAGGAATGCATCCTTTATACTACTGTGGAACCTTGTATCATGTGCTTGAGTACCATTGTCATGGCAAATATCCGGCATGTGGTATTTGCAACGAAAGACCATTATATGGCGATGGATCGTTTTATAGCCTCCAACCCATACATCGAAAAAAGGATTCATACATATGAAAGTGGTATTTTGGAAGACAAGTCACAACACCTTTTAAAAACTTACTCCCCATACATGGCCGAAGTCGTCATTAATGGGAGAAAGCCCGCATTGTACAAGGAATGAGAAAGGGGAGACGATCTTCAGGCTGGCGAGAAAGTCTTGGCAGCCTTATTTATTTTAGGTAAGTGAGTCTATACAATGTGGAAAGCTTGTCAGAACATGAAGGTATTGTTCTTTACATTTCCAGGTAGTGTTAGGCGAAGGAGAGTCTTTTTCGATTAAGGGTGGGCGGTACCATGAGACTCCTGCGGAAAAACGGGCGGTCCGAGATCCTGCAGTGTGGTTTTCACGAGGAGGCTCGTGTGTTCGTCCGCGGAAAGCGAGTGGTACTCGCCCGCACGTACGCATATAAAAAGCTTGTAGAGAACATTGGGGTTCTTTACAAGCAGAGGATGGCCTTAGTGGTCATCCTTTTTGTGTATGGATTCATCTTGATTTCCCATCAGTCCGTAAAAAAATAAATGGGTGATTTCATGGGTCATCCTTTCAAGATCACCTTTTGTCTGATAGATCTCCGGATGGTTTTTAAGTCCCTGGTAATACATATCGATATAAAGCATCACTGCCTGTGGAGAAAGATCCGGATGAATAGCGCCTTCTCGCTTTCCATTCTCAATCAATTTCATGAAAATCGGCATGACTTCCTTGAAATAATACTCCTGGATGAATGCATTGATATCTGGCTGGTCGGAGATGATGGTCTTAAGAAAGTCCGCATCAAGGCTCATGACCGATTCATGCTTATCATGGATCAGCGAAGTGATTTTGTCTTTGAAGTTTTTATCGCTGTCTTCAACGATTCCTCGGAAATACTCCAGCTGATTGGTTGCATATGCTTTGACAGTTTCGATCAATAACTCGTCCTTACCACCAAAATAGTTATATATGGTCACTTGTGATACCTGTGCCTTCTTGGCAATTTCCTGAATCGTCACTTTCTGGACACCATGCATTGAAAAAAGCTCCTGGGCTGATTGAATGATGTTATTCTTCTTACGTTCTTTACGTCTTTCAAAACCGTTCACTGGCTCCACCTCTTATTTCATATCATACCCACTGTTTTGTACTAAATCAATTCATATATTTCACTAATTTTATCAGACTAAAGGGTAGCTGCTTACGAATGAGGGTATAGGAAACTGGACATTTCACTTCTTATTTCAGTACGATAGAAGTAGATTCACTGAACGTAACAGAGAAAGGACAATGGATATGTCGAAGTTGGATTTATCGCAATTTGAAAAGAAAATGTTTGTCCGTAACCTTAAACATGAAGACATTGATCAAATTATGGAACTTCAGAAAGTATGCTTTCCAGATATGGATCCATGGAAAAAGGAACACTTGAAAAGCCATCTTGAACATTTTCCGGAAGGACAGTTCGTCGTGGAATTTGACGGTAAAATCATCGGCAGCTGTTCGAGCTTGATTGTCAATTTTGATGAGTATGATGATAAACATACATGGGATGACATCACAGATGAAGGCTACATCACTAATCATGATCCGGAAGGGTACAACTTGTATGGGATTGAGGTCATGGTCCACCCTGAATTCAGAGGGATGAAGATCGGGCGTCGCTTATATGAGGCAAGGAAGGAACTTGCAGCCAAGCTGAATTTGAAAAGCATCATCATTGGTGGCAGGATTCCAAACTATCATAAATATGAACAGGAAATGACTCCGCGTGAATATGTTGATGAAGTAAGGAATCAGAACATTTATGATCCTGTATTGACGTTTCAGGTGATGAACGGGTTTTCCGTGATGCGGATCAATCCGAACTATCTACCGGATGATCGTCAGTCCTCCAAGTACGCTACATTGATGGAGTGGAATAACGTTGATTACCGCGCACGCACGAAGCGGCATTTCAAGACGAGTTATCCGGTGCGTATCATGGTGATCCAGTACATGATGAAGAATATTGACTCTTTCGAAGAGTTTGCCAGACAGTGTGAATATTACGTGGATGTCGCTGCGGACTTCGGAACGGATTTTGCAGTCTTCCCTGAAATCTTCACAACCCAGTTGATGTCGTTCTTAGAGGAGAAAGTGCCTTCGAAGGCTGTACGACGTCTATCCGAGTACACAGAAGACTACATTGAGTTATTTACGCATCTAGCTGTGAAGTATAATGTCAATGTTATCGGTGGATCGCATTTTGTTGAGGAAGATGAACAGATTTACAATATATCCTACCTGTTCAGACGTGATGGCACCATCGAGAAACAATACAAAATCCACGTTACGCCTAATGAGAAGAAATGGTGGGGAATCCAGCCTGGGGACGCGGTGAAAGTATTCGATACAGACTGCGGAAAAATTGCCATCCAGATCTGTTATGATATTCAATTCCCTGAACTGGCACGCTATGCAGTCGATCAGGGTGCGAACATCATCTTCGTGCCTTTCTGTACAGATGACCGACAAGGATACTTGCGTGTCCGCTATTGTGCACAAGCACGTGCTGTAGAGAATCAGGTGTACACGGTGATTGCTGGAACAGTTGGCAACCTGACGCAGGTGGAAAACATGGACATCCAATATGCACAATCCGGAATCTTCACCCCATCTGATTTTGAATTCGCTAGGGACGGTATCATTGGTGAATGTAATGCAAATGTTGAAACAGTGGTCGTAGGTGATGTAGACTTAGAAATCCTGAGACGTCAACGAAAGTCAGGAACTGTGAGGCAACTGCGTGATCGACGCCGCGACTTATTTGAATTGGAATATAAAGTCGATACTCAAATCAAACCAGAACGCACATAAGGTAAGAAAGGAAGATCAGAATGTTAAAGAGTCAAACAGCAATCATCACAGGCGCTTCCCGAGGAATCGGTAAAGAAGTGGCACGCCAGCTCGCAGCTGAGGGAGTGAAGCTTTCCATCCTGGGCAGCTCAAGTCAAATCCATGAAACAGCAGAAGAACTGAAGAATGAAGGGTATGAAGATGTACTTGCCTTTGTAGCCGATGTCAGCAATGAAAATGACATTGAGCAGGTAGTGGAAAAAACGAAAAAAGCATACGGGAAAGTGGATATGCTGATCAATAACGCTGGAATAGGTAAATTCAAATCGGTAGAAGAAGTGACTGTGGAAGAATGGAAGAAGACCTTTGAAGTGAATGTCCAAGGAGTATTCCTGGCTACTAAAGCAGTATTGCCATACATGAAACAAGAAAAGTTTGGTACGATCATCACCGTCGCATCGGATGTATCCCGCTACACGATTCCTGAAGGTGGTTCCCTTTATACAGCAACGAAATACGCAGTACAAGGGTTCATGGGTTCAATCGCTCAGGAAGTCAGAAAGGACGGCATCCGTGTCGGTACGATCAATCCTGGCATGGTCGATACGTACTTCGCTGAAAGCAAGCAGGGCCTTCCAGAAAAAGAGAACTGGCTGAAAGTAAGCGATATTGCTGCTTCAATCGTGCATATGGCACGTGCACCAAAACATATGCTGATCGATGAGCTTCACCTGCACCCTTTAGAACAAGAATATCCACGTCCATAAAAGTAAATGAAGCGGATAGCTGTGCGAACAGCCGTCCGCTTTTTTCATGTATAATAGAAGCAAATAGCCAACCAGAGAGGAGGCGGACATGTGGAAAAAGCAAAACTGCAAACGCTGAAGCACATTGCCGAACTGCTGAATCGATCGTCCAAAAAGCATGACACTTTACATAACGTATTACAGGAGTTCATTGCAATATCCAAGTTTGAAACTGGGTGGATCTTTCTTGAAGAGAATGGGAAAGTCTCATTAGTGGCAGATCGATCACTTCCCCCGGCACTGAAACGGAATGATAAAGCGTTGATGTGTGGTGAAGACTGCTATTGCATTAGTAAATATAAAAAAGGATTGCTTAAATCAGCCACGAACGTCATTGGTTGTAAGCGGATTGAAGAGGCACATACTTATGGGGACGAAGCTACGTGCGGATTAACCCATCATGCAACTGTTCCACTAAAGACTCCTTCTCAGTCATTCGGTCTATTGAATGTTGCAATGCCCGGAACAGAGACCTACACGGAAGAACTGGAGCTCCTGGAGTCCATCGCGCTACAGATAGGATCTGCGCTTGAAAGGATCCATCAATTTGAGCTGGAGGAAGTGCGTAACGAACTGCTTAGCAGTGCACATACGATTGCGAATTCCTTCCAATCAGCGGGAGATCCGGATCAATTGAAAGTATTGTTCGAAGCCGAGCTGCATACATTATTCAAGGTTGATTCATTCATATGGGGAAATGGTGGTTCACCTTATGAAGAAATCCTTCATTCCATCACTCCATGGGGACCGGTTTACCTTTCAAGAGCACAACCTTTCCTCCCTTTCGAAAAAGAAACATTTGATATGCTTGTCCAATATGCAGATGTAGCGAAACGACGATTAGACTTGATGGAAAAAGAAAAAGATCTTGTCCGTATTGAAGAACGATCGAAGTTAGGGCAGGACCTCCATGACTCCATCAGTCAGCTGCTATTTTCAATTGTGCTGACATCGAAGGCGTTGAAACAACAAGGAAAAGACACAGAACTGACAGAACAGATCAGTTATATCCATGAGTTGTCGTCAGAGGCATTAAAAGAAATGCGAGCTTTGATTTCAGAACAAAAACATAGGAATCTTCGGGAGGGATTATTAGCTGAGCTGAAACGATATGCAAAACTACTGGGACTATCGGTTACCAGCCACTCCTCCGGAACCACCACCATTCCTTATGCAATTGAAGAAGCGTTGCTGCGGATCGGTCAGGAATCTCTGCATAATGTGAAACAGCATGCGGGTACGGATCATATTTCCATCCGGCTGGACAAAGGGAAGGATTGCATCGCATTATGGCTGCAGGATGACGGATGCGGATTTGACATGAATCACATCCATTCGTCTCCTTCATTCGGAATAAAAGGTATGCAGGAGCGTGTAAAGTTATATGATGGGGCATTAAATATCGAGTCAAATAGAGGAGAAGGTACGATAATCAAGGTGAGTATTCCGATTAAGGGGGGAGCTGGATGACGATCAGAATCATGATTGCTGACGACCATAAAGTAGTACGAAAAGGGCTGGAATTCTTTTTTCAGACGCAACCTGACATCGAAGTAGTAGGTGAAGCGGATGGGGGCAAAGAATTGTTGGAAAAGCTTGCGGAAACCAATGTGGAACTTGTCCTTTTGGATGTGCAGATGCCTGATATGGACGGAATTGAAACGATGAAACGCATTCGTGAAAATTTCCCGGCTATGAAGGTCCTCATGCTGACCAGCTTTTCTGACTATGACACGGTGATTCCTGCCATACAGGCAGGAGCCAATGGCTACCAATTGAAAGACATCGACCCGGATGAATTGGCGAATGTAATTAGAAAGATACATAAAGGGGAAACGATGATTGATTCAAAAGCTGCCGCTCAACTGATGACCCATGTCACAGGCTCCAATGAGACCGAAGAGAAGAAAAGAATCGGTGAGCTTACGAAGCGGGAAATGGACGTGCTGCAGGAAATCATGCAAGGGAAAAGCAATAAAGAAATTGCGAATACCTTATTCATTACAGAAAAGACTGTGAAAACGCATGTATCCAATATTTTTCTGAAGCTGGAGGTACAGGACCGGACGCAGGCTGCATTATTTGGCGTGAAATATTTGTCATCATAAAAGCTCCCGGCAAGCGGGAGCTGTAACATCAAACAGTCATTACCGGAGCTGTCGTAGCCATGGCGTGATCGATATAATGAAGCAATTCTTCATGCGATTCCATCAACTGTTGATCCGTGGAAGAATAATGGAATGCATGGAGGAATACTTCGATTTTTTTGGATAGAAAATGATCATCTGTTCGGACCATGAGAATCAATAGGTCATCCCATTGCCCCCAGATGGTGTAATACAGTGCACGGTCATAGTCACTGTAGATCATACTTCACATCCCCTTTCTTTTGAAGGGTTGATGTTAGTATGCCCAGATGCAAGTACCCATGATAGGCTGAAATGTACCACAAAAGGAAAGAAATGAGCGAATGAAACCGCGATGTTTATCCGAAAATAAAGGTACATTTCATTGTAAAGGAGTCATGCTTATGACCAGTCATAATGGCAGTAAAGGAAGCAAGAATCAAAATTCGCCGAAACGTACAGGTAAGCTTCCTGGTGGAGTGGAACAAGAAGAATTTGCAAAAGAAATTGCAACAGGTGATCAGAATAAAGGTAGAGAATACCGTTCCAAAAAAGGTCCTAAAGCAAAATTGAAGCATCCGTATAATCACTGATACCATTCACGCACTCCGGATTGTTCTGGAGTGCTCTTATTTGCCACGATGAATTTGACACAGTAATCTGAAATTTCTACAAAATATGATATAATCAATCATGATTGTAAACATTTGGTTGTTGCTGGGGAGGAGTTAGTATCATGAATGAAGATTTAATTTTAAAGATCAATATATGGGGAGCCATCGTATTCGTTCTGTTTTTATTTCTCGATATCATACTGATCGGCACAGAAACAGCATTCAATGTATTTGCACTGCTTACTGCTATCATCGGTTTGATCGTACTGATCAGTGCGGTAGTCGGGACAGTGTTGATCATTAATGAAGATAAGTGGGTTGCTATTTCGATTGTTGCTTTCCTTAGTGTCTGGGTCATGTTTTCAATTGGATATATCTTAGGCTTTGACGAGCCTTTTATGAATTATCGGTCGTTTTTCATCACTTATTACATAATTTTCGTCGTCTCTGCAGTTTTCATGCGCATTGCATTTAAAAAAATCATTACCGTTTTTAAAATCCTGCCAGGTGTTTTCCTTTTCATTAATGCATTGATTACCTTGTATATAGTTTTCATGCATATGTGGTGGGTGCTGTCGCCTGGCGTATCAGAAGTTTTTAATGGATGAAGCTTTCCCTGCTTCATCTTTTTTTATTTGCTAAATATTGGCGTGTTCTTCCTTCGCATCAAAAGTATAAAGCTTTTAGGAGGATACATACTAACCTCAAAGCTTCTTAAGGAGGAATACAACAATGAAGATAAAGATGTTAACGGTCGGGCTTCTTGCAGCCTCCGCACTGGTTGCCTGTCAAGCTGAACAGGGGCAGGAAGAAGGCCAAGGGAACTATAATGGTGTTGAAAATACACGATTTGAACGTCCTGCAGATGATATGTATGAGGATATGAACAATGATATCAATGACGTGGATAATGATCGTGGAATGGTTAACAACACCAATTACAAGGTTGCCGAACGTGCCGCCGACCGTATCGCTGATCAAGTGGACGGAATCGACCGTGCATATGTATTGAAAACAAGAGATAATGCGTATGTAGCAGCAGATATGAAAGATGGAAGCCAGAACAATGGGAAGGTCAGCGATGACGTGAAAAAGCAAATCTCCGACATCGTTAAAAAGACAGACCAGAACATTGATAATGTGTATGTTTCCACAAACGCAGATTTCGTTGACTTGAGTCGTAACTATGTAAGAGACGTAGACCGTGGAGAGCCGGTTCAAGGATTCTTCCGTGAATTCGGTGAAATGGTCGACCGTATCTTCCCAGAAGCTAAGTAACAGGAGCAGGAGTCCTCTCGGAGGGTTCCTGCTTTTTTTCTTCCCTTGATTTTTTTAGTTTAAGGTGTATAATTCTTCAATGTAGAACTTGATGACTAAATCGTTCAATTGGTCAGGAGTGGGGATATGGAGCGAAAAAAACACATTTTAAAAGCTGCGAATGACGCATTTTCCATGTTTGGTTATAAAGCGACAACCGTGGATCAAGTCGCCAAGGCGGCAAATGTAGGGAAGGGTACGATTTATAATTTCTTCGATAATAAAGAAGAGCTTTTTCGAGAAGTGATTTCCGAGCTTTTGCATGAAATGAAAATGGCAGCGGAAGGTTCGTTTAAATCAGACCGATCATTCAAAGAAAATGTCCATCATGCACTTTTCGTACTGTTAGAATATAGGAAAAGTCATCAACTGACAATGAAGGTCGTTCAGGAAGCAAAAGGAATCGGTACACCGACTGTACAATTAGCGCTGCAGGAAATGGAAGAACTGATTATCACTTATATAAAGGAAAAGCTGCAGCTTGCAGTAGATGCTGGAGATATCCGTCCATGTAAACTGGAACCGACGGCATTTATGATCTATAAGCTTTATATTGCTTTCATCATCGACTGGGAGGAAAATCATTCTCCATTGACGAAGGAAGAAATTCTTGATTTGTTTGAACAATCCATTTTCAAAGGGTTATCTCCTGAGGGATAATCCTTCATTTTTACACGATATGACCAAATGGACAAAATAGTCATTCAGTATTTAGGAGGGAATTGTATGAATGGAATAAAAGGCTGGTGGGGCGAAATGAAAGCCATCACTGCAAATAAAAAAATCTTCATTCCTTTTATCGCAGTATTACTCATCCCGCTTATTTACAGCGGAATGTTCTTATGGGCATTCTGGAATCCATATGGGAACATGGATGAATTGCCCGTAGCTGTTGTTAACAGCGACAAAGGAGCTGAACTGGAGGGAGAACCCCTGCATGTAGGTGAAGAGTTCATTGATAAGCTGCAGGAAAGTAAAGACTTTGACTATAAACTGGTTGCTGAAAAAGAAGGTAAAGAAGGCCTGGAGAACCAGGAATATTATATGATGATCGAAATCCCACAGGATTTCTCAGAAAAAGCAGCTACAGTTATGGATGATAACCCACAGCCATTGGAATTGAGCTACATTCCGAATGAGGGGTACAACTTCCTGTCTGCACAGATTGGAGGTTCTGCAGCGGAGCAGATGAAATCCAAATTGGCTGACGAAGTGACAGAGACCTATACAGAAGCGATTCTTTCAGCATTCAAGGATGTACAAACCGGACTTGCTGAAGCTAGCGATAAGGCTGGGGATTTGAATGATGGAGCTGAGAAAATCGAAACTGCCATCAAGGATCTGCAAAAAGGAACTCAAACCTTTGCTTCCGGCCAAAGGGATATGTTTTCAGGAGCGAAAGGTTTAGAGGACGGGGCTAATCAGCTTGCTCAAGGGTTGAATCAGCTAACAAGTGGTTTAGGGAAGCTGAATAGCGGCTTCCAATCCTTGAAAGAAGGGGAGAGTCAAGCTGCTAAAGGTGCATCTGAGTTAAAACAGGGTCTGGAGAAAACGCAGAATGGAACCATAGCTTTGAGGGATAATCTGAAAAAGTTCAATGAGCTGACAAATAAAGTGCCTGATCAATTGAATGAACTATCCTCTGCTATGCAGTCATTGCAGGATGGAACTGGCCAATTAACTGACGCTACCGCTTCAATGAAATCAGAAGTGCAAGCGTCGAAAGAAAAAATGGCACCGATACTGGCCCAACTACCAGAAGAACAGCGCCAGGCAGTGATGAAAGAATTGGAAAAATTAGAGGCAGGAGTTGGCGAAATCAATGGTGCTGCTTCTCAATTGAACCAAGGTGCAACTAAAATTACTGAAAAGACAACAGCTATTCCTGAGCAGATGAATGCTCTGACAGAAGCGCAGCAAAAACTTCTTGGGGGAGCAAATCAACTGGTAGATGCACAAGGTTCACTTGTTGATGGAGCATCCAAGCTAGTTCAAGGTGAGAATCAGCTTGAACAGGGTATGCTCACATTCCAGGAAAAGCTTAAGGAAGCAGAAAGCGGGTCTGCGGAGTTGGCGAATGGAGCAAATGAACTTGCTAACGGGTCATCAACACTTGTAGATGGAGCAAATCAGTTAGTTGCAGGAGCGGATCGTTTAGAAGCAGGATCTGGAGAACTGGCGTCAGGTTCCCAGGAACTTACTTCTGGTACCAGTGAGTTCAAGGAGAAATTACAGGACTCCACTACAACTGCAGGAAAAATGGCAACTGGTGAACTGAATCAGAAAATGATTGCCAACCCGGTTGAATTGAAAACAGATGCCATCAATGATGTGCCTAATTATGGTGCAGGATTTACACCTTATTTTCTTTCACTCGGATTGTTCGTCGGAGCTCTGATCATTACCGTGATCTACCCAGTCAAAGAACCGTTAGTTGCACCGGCATCTGGGTTCAGCTGGTTCCTATCTAAGTTTGGGGTGCTTGTGTTCGCGGGCATCATCCAAGCGGTTGTTGCTGCGAGCGTCATCCTTTATGGATTACAGCTCGAAGTGTCAGATATAGGTATGTTCTATCTGTTCAGTATATTGACAAGTCTAACGTTCATGGCAATGATCCAATTGTTTGTTACCATTCTTGGTGACAGCGGAAGGTTCCTGGCAATCTTATTGTTGATTCTTCAACTGACGACAAGTGCGGGGACATTCCCACTGGAACTCATTCCTGAACAGCTTCAGTGGTTCAATCCATTTCTACCGATGACGTACTCTGTCCAAGGATATAAAGCGGTGATTTCGGAAGGGAATCTTAGCCTGATGGGGCAAAACGCGAGCATTCTTGCGATCTTCCTTGTTGTTAGTGCCATCATGACAAGCATCTATCTTGTGTGGCAATTCCCTAAGAAGAAGCATCTCAACACAATTGAATCCAACGCTTGATGAGAAAGGACTGTAGATTACAGTCCTTTCTTTTATAAGAATATTTTCCCATCGACAATATTCTCATTACTTTTTAATGGAAATAAGCTACTATGAATGGAAGTGAATTCTATTTGAGGTGAGATTTGTTTGAAAAATACGTGGGTGTTGTTGTTATTCCTATTGCTTTTTGTTGTTGCAGGGTGCTCCGAAGCCATTGGAGCAGGTAGTGATCAGACAGTGGATGCAAAAGATGATGAAATTAAAAACCATGAACGAGAAGCTCCTGACGTTACCGGGGAAAATGAAGAAGATAAGACAGCCATGGAGGAGGAGCAACCTGATGAGAAGGAAGACGAACCAAAGTCTACGGTGTTCAGTTTTACTGGTGATGTTCTTTTTGAATGGTCTACGAAAAAAACGGTTGCAGATAAAGGGTACGAATACCCTTTTGAGCATGTACGAGAGTATTTCGAAAATGATGATTTCACGTTCATCAATTTGGAAACACCATTGACTATTCGTGGGGAAAAGGAAGAAAAAATCTATAATTTCAGGTCAAATCCTGAAGCAGCAAAAGGATTGAAGCACATAGGTGTAGATGGCGCAGCCATGGCTAACAATCATATCCTCGATTATGGAACACAAGGATTGTTGGATACGATGTTCGCGTTGGACCAGGAAGGGATTTC
Source organism: Thalassobacillus hwangdonensis (assembly GCF_042675915.1). Classification (NCBI taxonomy): domain Bacteria; kingdom Bacillati; phylum Bacillota; class Bacilli; order Caryophanales; family Bacillaceae; genus Thalassobacillus; species Thalassobacillus hwangdonensis. The sequence goes on from NZ_JBHTKL010000001.1 coordinate 83,651, forward strand.
GTACATAGGTGCAGGAGAGAATGATACGGAAGCATACCAAGCCTTTCGGACAGAAATAAACGGCAAAACCTACGCTTTTCTTAATTTTTCACATGTATTGCCATATGTAGAATGGTATGCCCTGGATAGCCGCCCTGGAGTAGCGAGCGGATACCAGTGGGAGCGCGCAATCGAAATCATTAAGCAAACCAAAGAACAAAGCGACTACGTGTTTGTGCAAATGCACTGGGGAATTGAAAAAGAAATCCAATTCAACGAGGACCAGCAGGAATATGGCCGTGCGATGATCGATGCGGGAGCAGATGCAGTCATAGGCAGTCACCCTCATGTGATGCAGGGCTTTGAAATGTATAATGGAAAATTGATTGCTTATTCCTTGGGTAATTTCCTTTTTCCTGATTACGTAAAAGAAGAAACTGCACAGACTGGGGTGCTTCAAGTCGCGATCAATGGCGATGGGGAACTGTCCTATCAGATCCATCCACATCTGATCAAAGAGGATCAGATCATCCCTCATCCTGAAGCGGCAGGATTGAAACAACGATTGATGGATCGTTCCTATAATGTACGAATTAATGAGAAAAACGAGATTTTACCGAACTAGCAGGCTGACGAGGCCTGCTTTTCTTTTTGGATAAGAGGCTTCTCAAATAGACAGGGACATCATATATTTCTACTAACACCCGAAGAGGAGGAGTCTCGATTGCGAAAGAATGAACATTCTAAACTAGAGCGGGCAATCGCTGAGATAACAGAAATCGCTGACGGGTTCGGGCTTGATTTCTATCCGATGCGCTATGAAGTATGTCCGGCTGATATCATTTATACATTTGGGGCATATGGGATGCCGACAAGATTTTCCCATTGGAGTTTCGGTAAGCAATACTATAAGATGAAGCTTCATTACGATCTCGGATTAAGTAAAATTTACGAGCTTGTCATCAATTCAAACCCTTGTTATGCATTCCTGCTCAATTCCAACAGCCTGATTCAAAATAAGCTGATCGTCGCACACGTACTGGCCCACTGTGATTTTTTCAAAAACAACGTCCGGTTTCAAAATACGAACAGAGATATGGTGGAAAGTATGTCCGCCACGGCAGAACGCGTTTCTGCCTACGAAAAAAAGTATGGAAAAAAGGAAGTAGAGGATTTTCTGGATGCGGTGATGGCGATCCAGGAACATATCGATCCTTCCCTGCTGCGTCCTAAGCTCGACTGGACTTTGAATGATGTAGAGGAACACGATGAAGAAGAAACGTCACGCATCACCCCATATGATGACTTGTGGAAAATCGGAGAACCTCGAAAAGAAAAAAATCGGAAAAAGAAAAAACGTTTCCCGCCTCAGCCTGAAAAAGATCTCCTGTTATTCATCGAGTCCTACAGCCGCGAACTGGAAGAGTGGCAGCGGGATATCCTCACGATGATGAGGGAGGAAATGCTTTATTTCTGGCCGCAACTGGAAACGAAGATCATGAACGAAGGCTGGGCTAGTTATTGGCATGCCCGGATCCTCAGGGAAATGGACTTGACAAGTGATGAATCGATTGAATTCGCGAAGCTCAATGCCAGTGTTGTTCAGCCCTCCCGTACGCAGATCAATCCTTACTATCTTGGCTTGAAAATTTTCGAAGATATAGAGGAACGTTATAATAACCCAAGTGAAGAAATGATGAAACAAGGTGTGGAGCCAGGTTCAGGACGGGAGAAGATGTTCGAAGTCCGTGAAATTGAATCGGATATCTCCTTTATTAGGAATTATTTGACCAGAGATCTCTGTCGCAATGAAGATCTATATCTGTTTCAGAAACAAGGGAAAGATTATAAGATTTCTGATAAAGACTATGAAGCTGTCCGAGACCAGCTTGTCACAATGCGTGTGAATGGTGGATTTCCTTATCTCACTGTCAATGATGGGGACTTCCTAAAAAACGGAGAATTGTATTTGAAGCATCACTTTGAAGACGTGGAGCTGGATTTGACATACCTTGAACGTACGATGCCGTATATCTACCAGCTTTGGGGAAGGCCGGTTCATATGGAAACGATCGTAGAGGAGAAGCCGGTTTTGTTCAGTTATACAGGTAATAAAATGCAGAAGAAGCTGTTATAGGCAAATGCCCTTTAGGTTCACTGAACCAAAGGGCATTTTCTATGAATGCAGCATCAGTCATCCTGCTTCTTGAGGTGCTTAAAGTAATTAGCACGGATCATTAAGTCGGAGAGGTAAAGACTTTCCGAATGATGATCAGGTAACGGATTGATGATAGCTTGATCACTCACTAAAAGCGGCTTTGGAGCATAGTCTCCTTTTGGTATGATTGCAAACCCTTCATCAATGAACAATAGATTCCTTCCCATCGCACTGTTACTGATATCTCTTTCCATTCCCATCAGATAGTGGAGCGTAGGCAACACATCCACCTGTCCGCCAGTAACGGGGATGGTTTTCCCTGCTAAATCGGGATGATAAATGATCAGCGGTACAGGGGAGAACTCACGAATCCACTCCTCATCATCAATTGGAGATTTTGTCCAGTATTTCTCCACCTCAGGTTTGTCCTTTTGGAATAAGCCGTCATGATCCCCATAAAGAACGACTAAGCTATCCTGCAATAATCCTTTTTCTTTCAAGCCCTCTAAGAATTTCCCGATTGCAATGTCTGTGTAGTGGACACTTTGAAGATAGTCCCCGATATAGGAGGAGTCCAATTCTTTATTAAGCTTTAATTTTCTATGCTGTTCAGGTAAGTTGAAAGGTACATGATTCGTTAAGGTTCCGTAAAAGGCATAGATAGGTGACTCCATGGCATCCAAATGATTTAGAGACTGTTGAAACATCGACATGTCACTGAGTCCCATACCGATTTCTTCATCCATTTCAAAGTTGGAAATGGAATAATAACGATCGAAACCTAGTGCAGGATACATTTCGTGACGGTTCCAAAAGGTCGCTTCATCTGCATGGAAGACAGAAGTGCTGTAACCTTCTTCTTTCAGCATGGATGCTACAGAGACAAAATTATGATGTGGAAAACGGAAGAAGACCGCACCTTTCTGCAACGGATATAATGATGTCTGAGTTAGAAATTCTGCATCGGAACTGTTGCCTTCAATGGTCTGAGCATAGAAGGAGGGGAAATATAAAGAATGATCCAGCATTCCATTTAGGGTTGGAGTTATCTCCTGTCCATCTACTTCTTCATTGATAACAAAGTTCTGCAGTGATTCTACCTGAATCATGATTAAGTTCTTATCTTTTGCAAAGCTGTATAGGGATTCATTATCTTTAGATGAATTCGCGTTGATTTCTGCCTCATTTTTCTCCTTATACCATGCTTTGATTTCTGCTTTTTCTGCATTACGTAATTCAACTCCGTTCCGTTCATTAAGAAATGCATAGGTATCAATCATATGATGGCCAATCAATCCATATGTCTTTAGCACCTCTGAGGCATCGTACCTGGCTTCGAAAGCTTTTTCATTTACGGAATAGAGGTGATAAGGATAATAAACAGCTACAAGTATTCCTCCTGTTGCGTACAACAGATGAATGCTTCTTGGGGTCGGCATACGAAGTGGAGGAACATATTTAAAAAGTATAGGAAGTATGGTGAAATCCGCAAATAGAACAAAATATTCTAATTCAATGACGGAAAGAATACTGTCACTTAACCCATTCAAATTATGTATCTGCATGAACGTATAGACGGTCATAGGAGAACCGAAATAGTTCATGTACAGTAAATTGACAAATAGCAGTACGCTGATCAGAAAGTTCATTGTATATAAATAGACGCGCAGCTTCTTTTTGAACAATACTCCTCCAATTGACATCAAAAAAAACAGGATGCCGAAAGACAGGAATACATTAATTCGGTTAAGAGTTAAGTCTGTAATCATATGAAAAATTGAGACCTTTAGAAAGACAACAAGTGTGAAGATAATAACATTCCAATCGGTATAATTGGAGATGATTTTTTTGAATGCGTGATTCATGGCTCACCCCTCCTTTATCTATCAATATGCACGAATGGGCGAAGCACTATGCATACTGTGTAATTCTGCATCTTTCTGGAAAAGAGTTGTACAAAACAATGAAAAAGAAAAAGGCTCCAACCCTTGGTTGAAACCGTTCATACACTTATCCGCCAAATGCTTCGAGTACATCAGAAATTTCACTCAGATCAAGACTTTTAGACTGACTGTTACGTTTGGTTGAAGAATTGGAGGGGCTGTTGTAAGGGGAATAGCCTTTTTCGAGTAAACGCCTGATATCGGATATCTCCTTCATAACATCACTGAACGATTCGCCTTTACCTGAAGAAAAATAAGCGTCCAAGGCGGAACATAACAAGTGGAGCATCGTGCTGTTGTCCGCATGATAAGTTAATTGATCCTTTATTTCCTGGGAAATTTCCCTCGAATCCCCTGTCTTTATGTCGATATAGGCTTCAGGTAAGGGCAGGACGATTTTATGACCGTAATCAATATAGGTATCTGCCATTTCAATCACCCTTTTGGCGTGATGGCGTGATGGGAGTCATTCGCTTTTTCTTTCTTCAGTTGATTCATTCTGGCAAGAATCAGAAGTCCAATCACGTTCAATTTCTCAAGATCCTGCGGGAAAGTCAATTCGATTGGCCGCCCACGATCGTTCCATCTGACTGCAGCCTCTTGTATTTGACGCTGTGCCAGTTTTGCTGCACCGCCCACTGCAATATACCTTGTCGCCCCTTTGATCTCATTCGAACTGCTTCGAACTCTGTCGAATAACTCAAGGTACTTGATCGCCATCGACTTCAATTGGGGAGTGATGTATTTACTGATGTCTTTTCGCACTCCTGCAAATGGTTCTACATACCATCCAGCTGGACCTGCATATAGTTTCTCTTCCAGTTCAGATCTTGAATCGAATTTATACAGCTCATTCTTGCTTACTTTTTGAATGATGGTGTCGAGAAATGCATTGATCCCGAATTGTTCTCCTTCAACGGATGCCACAGGCTTATTATTTTTTATCCCGACGAAGTCTACCGAATCTCCTCCAAGATCTCCAATGATGATCCCTTTCTTGGAATCTTTCACAAGCGCATCGTCGCTGATTTCCAATGTTTCGATATCTCGAGTCAGTCCGAGATAGGCGCATGCACCCTCCGCTCCGACGATTACATCATTGATGGTTATCTTTACAGCAATTTCTTTAGGGGCTTCGGTACCTGGTACTTTATGAAATATGATGGTGTGAGTCCCTTTGAGGGCATCCTTCAACAATGTTTTTCTTGATTTGAACTGTGTCGTAGGTAAGGAAACAGCCAATTGATCGATTTCATAATTGATTTCTGTTTCTCCTTCATTCATCTGGACAGCGTGATAGGCTGCGATGCCGAAAAGTAGTATATAGGTGCGATCCTCTTCCGCTTTTTGATTGTTGAACGAAGTAAGACTCACATTCCTCTGCCTCGCTGCAGCTTTTCCTATATAAAAACTTTCCCGCTTATCAACAATTGCGTTACTTTTCACTTCAGTAATCAGATTTTCTTCAAAGATGACATCCTCTTCATCATATGGTTCTTCATAGAATGCCTCATCAAAAATTGCAATAGCATTGGGCATCTGATATTCACTTATTTCTCCTTGATCCGACGCAAGTACTTTATACCAGCTGTTCCCGATATCAACCGCAAGGTAATGATTTCTATCCATGCTATCTACCTCCTCCATATGAATCTTATGCAGGGGGAGGGGGAGTCTGTGCTAGTACCCATTTTTTCAGCCCTACATCGATTACTATCCAAGCTTGGCTAAAATCCGCATTTATGCTGTTTCATTCATCTATGCTCATTAGTTGTACGTGCATAGGATAAAGTGTACCTGAAAAATAAAGGAGGAATAATGAGATGCACAAAGATAAAGATTGCCTTGATGTTAACGTGTCGGCAACAGTTAACGATTGTGAAAACGAATCAGTAGATCAGCCAACGATTGACGTCGCTGGGGAAGAGCTTTTGGTGAGAGTGCCTGTTACACTTGCTCAAGTTGAGGTGAGCACAAGCCTGTCAGCAAATATCCGTTTTCCCGATCCTGTAATGGAAATCAAGGATATGAAGAAGAGGGTCAAAATCGTCCAGTGTAAACTGCTCATACCGGGCACACCATCCACCACAGATGATCCATTCATAGGTGGTGACTACAAGTTATTCATCAAAGGATTTATTCGAAAAAACATCCAGTACGTAACACCAGGTAAATATTCTACAAAAGAATGCGTCAATGGAGATTTGAGGTCACACACTGTAGATGTTCCATTCGAATGTGTAACAACGATTGCGGCAGAATCATTCATCCGCAATCCACAGCTTCCATTCTATAATTCTCGGAACGAGTTTGACTTCTATCGCGAGCAAATGCTTGGCAAAGGCTATCCTGAAAAGGACAAATTGCTATCCAGCGACCTTTCCCAATTCCACCAGGACAGCACCCAGTTCTATAATCAAATGCCTTACTGCGAGCTTGTTGCAAGCAGGATGACATCCTATGATGAGTCAACAGATCGCGAATCCCTTCCTGGTCATGCTCCATTTGAAGAAGGTTACTTCTATCACATGGTCGAGAAAATGTTCCTTGAGTTCCAGGTCAAAGTACTACAAGTACAACAAGTTGATTTGAACTCATAATGGACAAACACTAGGTCAATAACCTAGAACTCTGCAAATCTCCTATTGCAGAGTTTTTTTTATTTGATCATACCTTACCCAAGCTTTCCCTGGGCGGATGCCCATACATAGTCATTTGTACTGCATACGCTTAAAATATCTTGTAATTGGGAGGAATAATGGAATGTCTGAATTTGAATACGATAAACACGGGTGTAAACCTCATCGACCAAATATCTGTATCGGAAAAATGGTGGCAAAGGTTCCGGTAGTGTTAGCTCAGTTAGACCTCAATGTCGATATGGATGCTGATATTACTTTTCCTGAACCAGTATTGGAAATCAAAGATATAAAAAAGCGGGTGAAACTGATACAATGCAGGCTCTTATTGCCATCAAATAAATTATTCATCGAGGGCTTTGTCAGAAAGAATATTCAATATGCAAGTCCGAGCCCGGAGATCCAGGAAAGTACATCAACTACCGTTTCATCTGATTTACATTCCCATACTGTCGATATCCCGTTCAAACTGGTAACCGAAATCAAAGATTATTTGACTCACCCCGTCCAGCCGAGAATCAATAAAAGGGAAGAGTTCGATTTCTTCATTTCGGAAGCGTTGCCGAGCGGCTTTCCACAAAAAGATGAATTATTGACGAGTGATCTTTCCCAGTTCCATCAGGAAAGTGAGCAATACTACAATGAGCTTCCATACTGTGAACTTGTATCAAGTCGAATTGTCGAATGGGATGAGGCATTGGATCGTGAAGGATTCCCGACAGATGCACCGCTTGGTGAAGGAATGTTCACAACTATCAAGGAAAAGATGGTTCTGGATTTCACCATCCGAGTGCTTCAGAACCAGCAGTTGAGGGTTTCCTCTACAACAAATGATGACTGATTGTCAATTGGCATAAACATGACTTCTTTAAGGATGATTGGAGGTGTAGGAGAGTATGTATGATGAAAAGCAAAGTGCTGACAGCATCTCCCTGGAGGAGTTCCTGGAATTCGTTGAAAAAAACAGTTCTCCATCGGGACCAATACTTTTTGCACCTCCAACGTCGACCAATTACTTGGAGGAGCAGGAAAGCTATGATAGGGATGAAGAATCCCTCGATCTTCTAGTGGAAATAACGGAAGAGCAAGAAGGCAGCTTTGCATTTTCTTATCGAGAATGGGACACGGAAAGCCTTGAATCCAAGGACGGGGAAAATGTAAAAGAGTTAAAGATTGAATCAAGCAGCAAAGTCGAAGAAACAACTGAAGAGCAGCTTTGTAGATGCAAACGGAAAAAAACTTGTTTTTGTTATGTGGACGATTCTTCTGAGTCATCAACATCTTCTATTGATGAGTATGAGGAAATCGTGGATGAGGAAGAGGCTGAGAGCATATCTGCAGAACTTTTCGAAAATCATTCTGTAGAAGAATCTCCGGAAGAAGAACCAAAGGAATGCTCCCAGGAACGGACCAACAGTGTCCTTGTAAAAGTACCTGTTACCCTAAAGAAGCTTCACCCTCAGCTTCAACTGTTTCAGACACTGAAACTTCCTTCAGATGTTGATCAGATTACATCTGTGGAATGGTCAATAACCTCTTTCAAAGGAGTTGTTGCCCTTCCTGCATCCATGCTATTTCTACAGGTGATCGTCATAGCTGATATTGAGTACACTGATGCATCAGGAAGCTTTCATTCTGTCGGGATTGAAGTTCCGCTTGAAAAAGCTCTGGAGATACATTGGAATCACCCGCCTGAATTGACCGCAAATCAGGGCTTCGAGTATTTCTTCGGTGATGGAATGGAATTCCATCATGAGTGTCTGTCTTTTTACAATGAAGAAGTGAAAAGTCAGTTGGTCCATAATCACTTTATCTCTCATCATGATTCCATATTTAATGAAGGGGAATGGAAGCTTGCAATCAAGAGTGATATCGAGTTGATCGTAGATCTGGTCCAACAACAATGTGTTTACGTCCAGAAGCTTGATGAGCAGCACCCTTAATAGGAAAAAACGCTTGGGAAGGTGGTTACCCCAAGCGTTTTCCTGTTATCTTCTTTGGTCATTGATACGGTCGATGATTGTAGGCTCGTAGTTGTCACTGCTCTCAGTTGCATCAGCTGGTTTTGAGCCCTTTTTGTAAGGGTAGTAGCCATTTGTCTGTTGCGTTTGCAGCAGCTTGAACCATAAGTTGACGTCCATTTTTTCAGTGATCTTGGTGAAGCGACCAAAGCGGTCGTGGTTTTTATACAGGTCCAATTCGAAGATGTCTGAATATACTAGTTTACATTCAATTGGCTCATTGAAGTATTCTTTCGTGTAGGCGCCATCTCGGCAACGATCGGAGCCATGGTTGCTTTTGTCAAGATACTTGAATTCCGCCGTTAACGAACTCTTCTGGCTCGGATACTGATCCACGTAATGCCAGACATCTACTGCATCACTGCAGGTGAACGGAATGTCGACATGGTAATCTTTCAAGTTTCCGCTGCATGCTTCTACATACACTACGTTTTTGTGGACAACACCTGTGATGAATACTTTCACCTTGTGTCCATAAGGGCTTTTGAATGCTTCACACTGCTTCAATGAAATATTTTTCTTGATGAACTTCACTTCTTTTGCTGGTGTTGGCAGGTGAATATCAGCTTCCACTAACGCCTGCAAATGCACTTCTGATAGAATGACGGGAACATCCAAATGATGATAAGGATAGTAGCCTTCAGCTTCACAATCCACTCGTTTAGCCTTAGCTTTGTCACAGCTCAAACCTGGTGGACATTTGCTATGGCTGCTGCAAGATGTGTTTTTCTTCATACTTTCCACTCCTTTGATATTTACGCCAAAAGAATAGCAAGATCAAAAGATCTTACTCGTTTCTGATGACTTACTATTGTATATGCGGTCTCAAGGGGGAAAGGATGGACGAGTACATGTGGTGTTTAGCACATTTTCATTGTGCAGGCAGGAAATGATGTACGATATAGAGAACAATAACTGTGAAGTAATTAGTCACTTTTTAAATTTTTGGCAGCATATGATATCGCATCAATACTTTTGAATAGAGAATGGCTAATGTGAAGCTGGAAAAGTAAATGAGCGATGTATAAAAAATGTTCCATCCATCCAAATAAATGATCTTTCCTACCAATACTCCGAAACCTTCCAGGCATGTTCCGATAGTAGTAAATAGTAAAATCAGATAGATCGACTTCCATAAAAGCTTGTACTTCACAACGATGATGAGGCAGGACATCAAGGGAAAATAACCAAGGTTGAAAGGCATCGCAGAAATGGAATCAGGTTCTTTGTAAGGAGTCACCATCCAAAAGTGTGTAAAGCCCCAATCATTAGCAAGGAACGCTACTGCCACCCCAAAAGGGTACATTGCCACGATGATTTGAGGATTTCTCTTGTATAGCAACAAGCAGATCAATAAGGGAATACATGCGCCAATCAATGTATTGACAAGCATCTCTGTCACATCCTAGTAAAGTATGGATTGCAAAATTGTGAAGGGACGTGCTGTATGTGGACGATAGTAAAATGAAACTTAAGTTTCCACTAAGTGATATTCTTAGTATGAGTATTTGTCTGTTAATTACTCAGTTCTACTTTCTGTACGTTTATGCAGGAGGGTTAGGAAGTTTTCTTTTGTTTAACATGGGCATCTTTCTGTTTGTATATTTACTTGCCCATATCCTTTCAACATGCTTGAGGGGAAGGAACAAGGAATGCTCCGCAGCCTTTTTCGTCTTTTCGATGACTATGGTTACTGCTCTGGTAATTGGCATGGAAACCATTCGATACTTGTATAGTTGAATTGAGAAGGAAAATGGGAGTAGGATATGTAAGTTATCTGTAGGAAAGGGAGATGAGAATGAAAGAGTGGATCAAAACATTTGACGCAGATGGGAGTTACATAGGGAATCGTTCAAGAGACGAAGCTCATCAACGGGGGTTATGGCATGAAACATTTCACTGTTGGTTTTTGAGCTTCGACCATGGAGTTCCGTATATTTATTTTCAGTTGAGAAGTGAAACGAAAGCCGACTTTCCTGGTTTGCTGGATATTACCGCTGCCGGGCATCTCTTTGCTGAAGAAAAAGTAGAGGATGGTGTACGTGAGATAGAGGAGGAATTGGGCGTTTCCGTTCCCTTTTCTGACTTGAAACCATGTGGAGTAGTGAAAAATGAAATCATCGAGAAAGATTTCATCGATCGGGAGTTCTCTCACACATTTGTCTATGAGCATCCTCATACATTTGATTCTTTTCATGTGGATGAAGCAGAGGTTATCGGTATCTTTCGAGCAACTTACGATTCCTTTTCCTCCGTTTGTAGAGGAAAGAGTGACTCCATGCCAATCGAAGGTTTTCAACTCGACGATGGAGGAAAGAAGTTTGTTCAGAAAGAAGCAGGCTTGCAAGATTTCGTTCCTCACCAGCATACATACTTGGAAGAGGTAGTTGATCGTATAGCTCAGATATTTGTCATCCGCTAATCAAGGTTTATAGGAGGGAATGGACGATGTCAGAACAAGAAGTATATACTCATAAACAATTGGCAGTTCAAGCATTTAACAGTGTATGGGATTTGATAGAAAAAGAAAATCGGACGAAAGCTGATGAGGAAGAGATGATCCACATGTGTCATGCATCTTTCTGGCATTGGACGAAAGTGGAGGACCATACGGCTGCTAATTTATCGATAGGGTATTGGCAGCTTTCGAGGGTGTATGCAATTTCCCACAATGGGGCAGAAGCATTGAGCTATGCGGAAAGCTGTGTCGACGTAAGTGAAGGTGGAGAATTGGAACCTGTATTGTGCGGGTATGCATATGAAGCACTTGCCCGATCGCTTCATGTACTAGGCAGAGAGGGAGAGGCACTGGAAGCTTTGAAAAAAGCAGAAGTGTACAAAGGTCGGATAGCAGATCAGGAAAGCAGAAACCTGCTGGAAGCGGATTTCGCCACGATAACTGAATAGTCTTTAAAAAAAGCGTAGAGCGGTTCTTCATCGCTCTACGCTTTTCTTATGTGGATGTTAAAACGTGAATTTCTTTTCAAATTTCTTAGGTACAAGGAAAATCTCATTACGATGGTCATCAATGATCCACTGCTGTTCCGCTTCAGAATAGTGAGTAGTCAGTTGAATGGAATGAACACTTCTACCATCCTCGTTCGAATAAAGGCGGCTTGTTTCTTTCGCACCCTCAATGTGGTACTCAACCTCAACCTTCAATTCATATCGTTCTTCCTCTTCGTTCCATATCGGCTGCTTCATTGTCTCTACGTTATAGTAGGCAGAGTGAAGCTCTCCTGAATACTCGCCTTCTTTGATTTCATCTTCGAGTTCTTCTCTGTAATTGTCACTTACGGCAGCTTCCATAGCTTCGATTTTTTGGTGGCGTCTCGCTTCCAAACGCTGGAGCATTGCTTTATTCATACTTTCCATCAATTCATTCTGCATCGTTTCGTCGATCGCCTGGAAATCTCTGAATTCGATCGCTTTATCTTCTAAGCTTACAGGTTGGCTTTCAACCGTGCCCCAAGGAAACGTCTTTTCAATTTTAAGTTCACTTTCTCCATCAAGTCGTAATGGACCAATTTCCTGGGAAGTTTCATTTAAAGTAATGCCGACTTTCTCATCATTGATCAACAATTCTGTATCTGGATAGGGTGCAGCGGCTTTTATTGTTCCAATATCCAAATCGAAGTCTACGCTCTCATATTCATTTTTCATAGTGAACAGAAGCACTTCTTTGGATTCAGTAATATCCGCTACATTGCTTGGGATTTTTTCAGTAACTGTGTAATCTCCTGGCCAAAGCGGTCCGTACACAGGATTCCCTCCTGCATTTTCCAAAACTTCAAGTGTCTCCCCATCAATCTGAAAGGTGGAGTCATCGGTACTCGGCATCACCTGCAGCATAGCTGGTGTAATCGCTAATTTATAGTCCTTGAAAACTACATACCTATCTCCTGCTTCAAATAGTTTAATCGTACCATAATTTCCAAGGTTTGGTTCATTTGGGTTCGGGGTATCTGTATCTTGAGCAGTTGCCTGGGACTTTAGCGCCCGGACGATTGTATCCATTTTATCTGGTTGCTCTTTGAAAAATGCGATGAGATCTTCAGCGTCCTTCTCGGTAAATTCCCATTTTTCATCTGTAGAGGCAAGTAATTCGTTTACTTTTCGAGCATTTTCGTCATGGATTGCTTCCTCGAATGCTTCAACCAGTGAATGAGCGGACGAGACGGATTTTCCAACACCGTAGATTCCAAAAGTACCGATTGTAAGTAATACAATAGCCAATAGTATGTAAAGACGTTTTATCTTCATTTTCATTCCTCCCATTCTATTACAAGATACAGGAGAAGCAACAGGAAAGAAATGGTTCTATATTAACAGGTATTAAGATTTACTAGATAGTGTGAAATTACTACGTAATTCTGGTTCTATAGCTAATATATTCCTATTTTCGATGTATACCGCAGTAAAACATTGACATTTCTAGTACAATTCTAAAGTATGATTACAATTCACTAAGTTGTCGAATTTTATTTAGATCAATGAAGGAGCGTATCGCATGAAAAAAATCCAGCTTACCCTTTTAGAAGAAGATCATGAATATATCGAATTTCTATCAGACTATTTACGTTCCTCTGAGTGGAGAAACAGGGTGGAGTTGAACGTGTTTACGAACGAGCGGGTATTTCAGGAATATTTAATGCAGGAACCTGTAATACAGCTTGTACTTCTATCTGAAAATGCAAATAAAGAATGGAAAATCGATCGACTGAAGTCGGACTCTTCATTGATGCTTATTGTTCTCAATGACACTCAACATCAGCAAAATGAGGGGAGCGTATTCAAGTTCCAGCCTGCGGACCGGTTGATGTCTAAGATTATCACTACATATGCAGAAGTTTCAGAGACTTCCCTGTCATCAGGCAATGTGAAAACGAAACTGTTGTCCTTCTATTCTGCAATGGGAGGGGTCGGCAAGACCTCACTTGCAGTCAATTTAAGCAGACAGTTGGCGTTGGTGGGAGAGAATGTATTCTACCTCAACCTGGAATTGATGAATAGCACGTCACTATTCTTCAATTCGCCTGAAGACCAGCATACATCCCAACTGTTTTATTATGCGAAAGCGAAACCAGAGCTGCTTCCAGTCAAACTGGAAGAATTGGTCAAACGAGATCCATACAATCAAGTGGATTATTTCGATTTGGCAGTCAACGCTGAAGAAATGAAGGATTTCACCGCTGAAAATCTGCGGACAGTCATCCAGGCATTGGCTGGTTCAGGTACGTACGATTATATTCTAGTCGATCTTGATTCCTCCATGGAAGAAAGAGTGAGAGAAGCATTGATGCTTAGTGATCTCATTCTCTGGGTGTTGAGCAATGATGTACGAAGCTTTCACAAAACAAGCCATTTGTTGGAGTTTTCCGAGCGTCTTTTCGGCAAAGACTCAAATTTAAAAGAAAAGATCTTCTTTATTTTGAACGGATATATGGGAAGTGTACCATCATCCTTCGAACGCTTTGATGTGCCGGTACATGTGCAATTGCCGGCTATGAAAGAATGGGAGCAGATGGAATCAGGAAGAGCTTTGACTACGACTACCATCTTCCCTGATCATGTTTTGAAACTTATCATGCAAGAGGATCTGAAGGACGGTGTTCCACTTGGTTGATGAACAAGTCGTCCGGAAACTGATTGTCGATTTGAGGGAAACGCTGGATTTGATGCATTCCATCTCAAACGATGAATTAGTCGAATATATTGAACAGGCAGTTTTCCAATATGCCCAGGAGAACTATCTGAAAGCCGATGAAATGAAGTGGCTCGTCGAGCGGATCTTCAATGCGTTTCGTGGGTATGACGTCCTGCAGCCATTGATTGATGATCCTACCATTACGGAGATCATGGTGAACAATCATATGGAGATCTTCATCGAGCGTTACGGGGAAACATCCAAAGTCGATATGAAGTTCGAAAACGAACAGAAGCTTGAAGATATTATCCAGGCGATTGTTTCAAAAGTCGACCGGGTCGTCAATGAGTCTACGCCGATCGTAGATGCAAGGTTACAGGATGGATCACGTGTCAACGTCGTATTGCCACCGATTGCACTCGCTGGACCAGTCATGACCATCCGTAAGTTCCCAGAACGGCCGCTGATGATTGATGACTTAATCGAAAAAGGTTCCATCACCGATGAAGCTGCCGAATTTTTAAGGAAATTAGTAGCTTCCAAATATAATATTTTCATAGGAGGAGGAACAGGATCAGGTAAGACGACCTTTTTGAACGTTCTTTCCAATTTCGTACCGAAGCATGAAAGGATCCTTACGATTGAGGACTCCGCAGAGTTGCAGATTCATAGTGTCCCCAACCTTGTAGGTCTTGAAACGAGAAATGCCAACACAGAAGGTAAAGGAGAAATTTCGATACGTGATTTGATTAAAACTTCGCTCCGTATGCGGCCCGACCGTATCATCGTTGGTGAGGTAAGGGGCGAAGAAGCCCTGGACATGCTGCAGGCGATGAACACAGGTCATGATGGATCAATCTCAACCGGTCACGCCAACTCGACGAAAGACATGCTGAGCCGACTGGAAACGATGGTGTTAAGCGGAGCGAACCTGCCTGTAGAAGTCATTCGAAAGCAAATCGGGTCTGCCATCGATATCATGGTCCACCTCACGCGATTAAGGGACCATTCGAGAAAAGTTGTAGCGATCAGTGAATTATTAGGAGTAGTGGATGGCGAAGTGCAACTAAATCCCCTCTATGAATTCGTCGAAGAGGGAGAAAGTCCTGAGGGAGAAGTCATAGGTGAACTCCAGCCTACAGGTAATAAGTTGCAAAATATGTCAAAATTGAAACTTGCAGGGATATCGATACGTTAGAAAACTAGTAACCGCAAGGAGGTGAGGGAATGAACGTCGATATTTTGCTTGTCATCATGCTGATCGGCCTGATAGGAGCTTACATTTACATCGTTTCAAAACGGAAACGGGAAGAGCGAAATGAGCTGACCGAACAGAAGCAGGTAGAAGAAGAAGAGAAAAAGGCGAAAGAGAAGAAGCTTGCTTCAACTTACTTCAATCTTGATCGATTCAAGCAGGAAGAAGATACGTATGCTGGGCACCTGATCGACTATTCGCGTTACAAGCTGAGTAAAAAAGAATTCATTTTCTATTCAATCATCGCAGGATTTTTGTTCGGGTTGATTGGTCAGCTGTTCTATGAAAGCTGGATAGCAGCAGGAGTGCTTGCTTCACTGGGGCTCCTTTACCCATATGTGCAAAAGAAGCGCTTGCTCGAAAAGCGTAAAGAAAAGCTTAGCTTACAGTTCAAGGAAGCAATCGCTAGTCTATCATCTTCCCTCGCTGCAGGTCGTTCAATTGAGAATAGCTTCAAGGAAGTGGTAGAGGATTTGAAGCTGTTGTATCCTGACCCCAACACATACATCATCCATGAATTCGAAGTCATCAACCGACGAGTGGAAAATGGGGAAACAATTGAGCGGGCTATTGAAGACTTCAGTAAGCGCTCAGACATTGAAGATATCCAGAATTTCTCGGATATATTCATCACGTGTAAACGGACAGGTGGTAACCTGGTTGAGGTCATCCGGAGGACATCGGATATCATCAGTGAAAAGATCGATATTCAACAGGAAGTCTCCGTCATGGTAGCTCAGAAGCGATTTGAATCCAAGGTGCTGAGTATTGCACCGATTGGGATGATCCTGTTGCTGAAGTACAGTGCAGGGGACTATATGGCACCGCTCTACCAATGGGAGCATATGGGACCGATCGTCATGACAATCTGTCTGATAATCCTGGCAGTCTCCTATTGGATCAGTCAAAAAATAATGGACATCAGGGTGTAGAACAATGATTGGATTCGGAATAGCAACTCTCATATTAATAGCCATTTATTTTACTTTATCGCTGAAAGCAGGAAAGATGTACAAGCCGTTCATCGAGCGCTTCGGTAAAGATTTCCAACTGAATTTCATGGCACCTGTATCGTTGTATCTCATTGACCTTTTTCAAGTCATGGAACGATTCTATGGTCAAATCGCATTTATTCAGAAGCGGATGATCAGCATCCACGGCAATAAGACGGCTCTCCAATTTACAAAAATGTATTTGGCACAGCTGATCTCAACCGTGCTGCTCTGTTTATTTGGCAGTGTGCTGTTCGGGCTTGTTTCGGAAGGCGATATTACCATTTTCGTAGTTGGAATGATCTTTACAGTGATGATCCCATTTGTACTCATCCAGAAATTGAATAATGAGGAGAAAGAGCGTAGAGATCAGATTTTGACGGAGTTACCGGAAGTGGTCAATAAGATCATCCTGCTTGTCAATGCAGGGGAAACCGTCCAGCGCGCGATGATCCAATGCGTAGCCAGCACTAAGAATAAAAATTCTCCTTTATATAAAGAGTTGAATGAGGCAGTCAACAAACTGACCAGTAATGAATCTTTCCACCAAGTGTTGAATGATCTTAGTAAAAAAGTGGGGATCCAGGAAGTATCGATCTTCACTACGACGATTCTATTAAACTACCGAAAAGGTGGACAGGATCTGATCTTGGCATTGAGAGAACTTTCCCATGATTTATGGGAAAAGCGCAAAAACATTTCGAAGACTAAAGGGGAAGAGGCTTCTTCCAAACTGGTCTTCCCGCTGATTCTTATATTCGTAGCTGTCATGATCATCGTCGGTTATCCGGCGATCACTATCCTTTAACAGACAGCCTATATATACAAAAAAACTTAGGAGGTTGGAAATATGAAAGCTCTAACAGAATGGTTCAAAGGTTTTTGGGAAGATGAAGAAGGATTGCAGACACTGGAAATCATGTTGATCATTGCGGTAATCGTAGTCATCGCACTATTGTTCAGAGAGCGGATCATGACGTGGATCAATGACCTGCTTGACTTCGGTGATCAAGAAATCGACAACTTCAAATCGGAGTAAGTAAGCGATTTGAAGCGGAATGTTCAGATGAAAGGATGTCGGTTCATGGACATCTTGAAAATAAGACGATTTCGCAAAAATGAAACAGGAAGCTTCACGATTGAAGCTTCCATCGTTTTTCCGATTCTGCTGATCTTGACCCTATGCCTGATTTTCTTCAGTCTGGTCATCTATCAGAAAGCGATGCTCCACTATAGTGCCAATACAATTGCTGATCGTCTCGCTTATACATGGGACAACAGCAAGAAGGATTGGGCGACAGGGGAATTCGCAGCCAATGATTACACCACTTTTGACGGTGGAGACGACGGGCTGTACTGGCGTTTTACTAACAATAACTTCTTTGAGCAGTTTGGCGTTAACTTGCCACTTGGCGACAGTGGAGTGATGAATCGGAAGCTGGATCGTGCCAAAGAAGGAGACCTTCCTTTTGGTGCAGCTGCAGATATCAGTTATGAAAATGACTTAACCGGCAACCACATAGTCGT
Source organism: Thalassobacillus hwangdonensis (assembly GCF_042675915.1). Classification (NCBI taxonomy): domain Bacteria; kingdom Bacillati; phylum Bacillota; class Bacilli; order Caryophanales; family Bacillaceae; genus Thalassobacillus; species Thalassobacillus hwangdonensis. Next base: position 101,812 of record NZ_JBHTKL010000001.1, read on the forward strand.
CAAACTTAGAAGCCCCGTCAAGATACCGGCGTTTACCCGCGATTTGTTCGGGATTGATGAGATTGCTGTTGAAACTAGCCGGCGAGTCAATGAACCAGTTGAATTCATGAGAAATGTGGATTTTGTCGCGTATTCCATGGAGGAACTAAGAAAGTTCGGGAGTTTTATTACAGAGTTTCGAAAGAATGGAAGGAAGTAAACAATTATATGAGGGTGGGTAGGGACAGTGAAAAGAGCATGGGAAAATTTCAAAAGAAGATTTATACGTGATGAGAATGGCGCTGTCTCTATCTATTTAATTATTGTCATTTTGTTACTCTTTGTCTTTAACGCTGTATTAATTGATTTTGCAAGAATAATGGTGGCAGAACACCAAACCGAAACTACAGCACAAAAGGCTTTGCGTTCTGTGTTCAGCGCATATGAAAAAAAACTGCAACAAAAAGGTGTCTATGCTTATTACTCAAGTGATGAATCAAGCGCTGAAGAAATCTTCAATAGTGTGTTTGAGCAGAATATGGCTGCAGAAGGTAACTACTTCAAATTTATTGATAATAAGATGGAGTCATCCTCCATTTCTTGGGATGAAAGTCGTTCGTTAGCGAACGTGGATGTATTAGAACACCAGATTTTAGAAGATATGAAATATCGGGCTCCAGTTGAGTATGGGAAGCTAGTCGTGGAACAATTCATGCCCGTCGCTTGTGCAATGGAAAAAGCATCTGCTTTCACAGATGTAGCAAGTGAAGTAGAAAAAGAATTTCAACAGCGTAGCGAAGTTTTACAGCAATTGAAAAGTGATTTGAAAGAAGCTGAACGTCAAATTGAACTTATTAAAAAAGCGGTGTATCCAAACCATAGAAGTGAAAATAAATATCCGACCGTAAAAGCTGTTGGAGATTTAAATAATCATTACCCGAAATATGCGGATAATCCATCTTCAGAGGATGCTTCTGATTTTGAGGATAACGTCAATGAATTGACCAAAAAACTTGTAACTAAAACAAAAAGTACAAATAAGCAACTGGATGAAGCTCAAAAAGCATTGGACAAAGCAAAAAAAGAAAATGAAAAAATCAAAAAGAAAATCAAAGAGTTACGCAAAGACAATGAACATAAGTATGACAGGGTAAAGGATAAATGTGCACAAGCGGATGATGCAGGGTTAAATGAAGCAAATTCAAGCATTGATGATTATGTCATTCCTGATGAATCATTCAATGAAATGGAAGATGCAATTGAATTAGCCATTACTGAAACAGAAAATATGACAACAAAAACACTACTTAGCAAGGTGCAGCATGTAGATAGTGTCATGGATAATGTGTTCAACAACGATCCAAATTCTGCTGAAAATGTTGATCTTAAGACATTAGCGAGAGAAATAAGTATTAAGAGAGATGTCGTCTATGATCAGATTACCAAGGCGAGAGACGAATTTAGTGCAGAAATCCCGGATCAATATTATGAAGATGATGCTGAAGTGAGTAAATACAAAAAATCAGCTAAAGATCGATTCAAAGAAGCTCAAAAGTTACTTAACATGGCAAATGGAATTTCATCGGATTTTGACGACTATAACAAACTTTCTGAAAATCTTGCGAAATATAATGGAGCAAATGCAATCCAAGTAGAGTTAGGGGACAATCCTGAGCAAGGTGCCGATAGTTCTATGCAAATGGTTGATAACCTATTTAATAGTCTTGGAGAGATGATGACCGGAGTGCGGAATGAAGCCTATGTCAACGAGTATATAATGACAAGGTTCATGAGTGTTCAGGATCCAGGTGAATTATCGAGTTGTAATGGAGCCATGTACAAATGCCCAGAAGCATACTTATATGAAAATAGGGAAGTTGAATATATTCTCTACGGTATTCATGAACCTGCAGCAAATTATGGAGCAGCATTGACAGAATTGTTCTTCACTAGACTCGCGCTAAACATGGCCAGTGAGCTTTCCACTAATGAAACCGTAAGAGCAATACCTCATCCATGGGCGAAATTCTGGGTCGCACTAGCAGCAGCACTGAACCAGACAATACAAGATATGGAACAATTGACTAAAGGTAATACTGTACCATTAATCGACTTGAAATCGATGAGAAGATCAATTCAGACAGATTATAAATTCTACCTAAGACTTTATCTATTTTTACATCCTGAAGGGGATACATTGCATCGAGTACAAGCAAGCTTAGATAAGTCTGCATCCTCTGTGGAAATGGATCAATTACCTACGTATATTACGGGAGAAGTGGAATCTTCAATAGATCTATGGTTCCTGCCAGGGATTGCAGATATGCTCGGGAGAGCGAATGTAATTAATGGTGAAGTAAAAGATGGAAGATATATGATCAGCAAAGAGGTTCACTATTCCTACTAGACTAAAAAGTGGAGGGAAAATAAAATAATGTTCAAATACTTTAAATCCTTATTACTATTAACTGCACTCACTCTTGTAATAACAGGGTGTAACTCCGATGAAGAAGAAGGTTCAACTAATGATCAAAATGAAACGGACCAAGAGATGACACAACCAGAAGAAGAACAAGACTCAGAAACTGAGGATGAAAGTGAAAAATCAATGGAATTGCAAATGGGTGAGACAGCAGAATTGAAAACTACAATTGGTGAGTTCAATTTGACACTGGTAAACGCTAAGAAGGAAGAGGAAATAGAGGGAGAACAATCTCAGCTAGACACTTTTGTAGTAACTGAGTGGGAAGTGGAAAATGCGAGTGATGAACCAATGGAAATTGCAGATATGGTAAGTGCTTTAGATATGTATGCAGGTAAAGATGATACAGGAAGAGGTTGGATTCTTCTTGAAAACCAAGAAGCTTGGGAAGGTACACTAGAACCAGGTGAAAAAGCCACTGGTGAACTCTTATTCGAACTTTATAATTCCGATACCTATTACGCAGGTATGGAGTATGCCTCAAATGATTCAGATTTGAAAAGTGTAATGTGGAAATTTTCGATTGAATAATCAACCTTAGAAATGGAGAGGGGGAGAATCAGATGCTGAAAAGAGAAGATGGAAGTATTACATTGGAAGCAGCTATGATTCTGCCTTTTTTCCTTCTATTTGTAGTTTTTCTAGCTACATTAATCCGTATCGCGGTAGTGGAGATGACGATTGAAGAAACCGTTTCAGAAACCACAGAAATGGTAGCGACTCACGCTTATCCTATAACTTTTATTGATTCTTCACCGCAAAATTTTGTTGATAGACATTTAAAGGGAATTTCTATGAAACAAGTTACGCTTTCTAATGTAGAGAAATTAGTAAATGCAAAGCTACCTTCAATAACAATTGATGGTGGAAGTGATTTCGTACAATCCTTATCTTATGAAAAGCTGAATCCGATCATTCAGGAATCATTTGAGAAAAAGTTAGATGGTTCTATATTTGATTCGAGTAAACTGAAAGTAGTGGATATTGAAATACCTAGTGATATCAATGGAGGAAAAGATTCCTACCTAGGCTTGACCGTTCAATATGAAATGAAGGCATTCATTCCATTTATAGAAAGAAACATCGTATTAAAAAAACGAGGAGTTGAACGTTTATGGACAGGCGGACCAGCAACCTCACAAGAAAGTGGATCATAAATGTGGGATGAATTGAAGCGCTTTTTCATTGAGATGATTGTAGGTTTTGTGTTCGATCATCCAATCATATCACTTTTTTTGTTTCTTGCTCTCCTAACGTTGTTAAACTCTATATTTAAGTACGACCCCAATGATCCTAGCAACATGGGAGATTGATGTTTAGTCCTACATCATGGTTTGTAAGGGGAAAGAAGTATATAAAGGCAATTTTATAACAGGTTTGCTATGCAGTTTCTAGTATAGTCTTCGATAGGAGTGAAAAGATTGAAGAAGATCATAAGATTTACCTTATTTATGATTATTTCTCTTTTAGTAGCTGGGTGTAACTCAAATGAGGATGCACAATCAAATGCAAATAGTGAAGAAGAGGTCTCTCAATCCAGCGAAGATTATTCAGAAGAAAGTGAATTAAAAGTGGAGAAGACAAACCTTAATATGGGTGAAACTGCAGAACTAAGTACAACTGTAGGAGATTTCAGTCTTACACTAGAAGATGCTGAAGAAAAAACTGAAATAGATGGCCAACAATCACAACTAGATATTTTCGTACTTACAGAATGGAAAGTTGAGAATATCAGTGAAGAACCAATTGAAGTCAACGACGCAATTGGAGGACTTCATCTATACAATGAGATGAGAGGTTCAGGTACATGGTGGATTTTATTGGAGAATGATGAAGAATGGAAAGGTGAACTACAACCTGGGGAGTCTGCTACAGGAGAACTGAAATTTGAAATTGAGGATACAGAAGAATATAGTGCTGGAATGGAATATGCATCAGCGGATTCTGAACTTAAGGAAGTAATGTGGAATTTTACTATTGAAGATTGACTTAATTTTAACCTTTGAATTGATAGATTTTTAAAATTAGCCATTCCTTTTTGGATAGGCGGACCAGCACTTACTATAGAAGGTGGCAATTAAATGTGGGATGAAATAAAACATTTTATTAGTAGAGTAGTTGCCGATTTCATACTTAATCACCCAATTCTCTCGCTGTTTCTCTTTCTATTATTTTTTTCGTTTTTAGATTCAGTTTTTAAAACTGATCCTAATGATCCTACCAATATGGGTGAATGACTTTAAGGTTTTGAAAAAAAATCACTAAATATCTTCAGTAGGAGGGACAAGATTGAAAGGGATAATGAAGCTTACCTTATTCATCATAATTATTTTGATTGTAACTGGTTGTAGCTCAAATGATGAGCAAACTAATGAAACTAATAAAGCCAATGAAGAAGATGTAACTCAATCAAACCAGGACACCTCCGAAGAGGATGAAACAGAATTAGAACAGACTACCCTCAATATGGGGGAGACTGCCGAGCTAAGTACAACTGTAGGAGATTTCAGTTTGACCCTTACGAATGCTCAAGAAAAAACTGAAATAGATGGAGAACAGTCGCAACGTGAAATTTTTGTGGTAACAGAGTGGGAAGTTAAAAATACAAGTGAGGAACCGATTGAAATTAGCGAAACTATTGGAGCTATAAAATTATTCAATGATATAAGAATCTCAGGTGCAGCGTGGATTTTACTAGAGGATGATGAGGAATGGAGTGGAGAGTTAAAGCCTGGGGAGTCTGAGACAGGCGAACTATTATTTGAGATAGAAGATACTGAAAACTATTCAGTAGGTATGAATTATGCTTCATCTGAATCTGCACCTAGGAAAGTCATGTGGAACTTCACGGTTGAATAATAATAACGCGTAAAAGTTTTCTAGTTGTAGAAGGTGTTTTGAATGTTGGAAAGTATAAAAGAATTTTTCCTAGAAGTGGTTATTCGCTTTATATTTGAACACCCATTTCTTGCTCTAGTTTTCTTTCTAATCGTTCAAGCTATCTTGAATTGGGTTGTGAAGTATAATCCAAATGATCCTAGAAATATGGATTGAACAAAAACTGCCACTAACAATCTACGTAATATGGGGATTATTTCTAGGTATCGAAGCTCTTTGCGAAACTTATAAATCGGCTTAGAATCGAGAGATTGTAAGCATGCTTGAAACCTTAGGGCAACATTTCCTTAAACTAATAATAGGATTTGTCATTGACCATCCCATTTGGTCACTAATCATTCTTTTATTTCTTATATCACTAATGAATTCTATCTTTAAACACAATCCACATAATCCTAATAACAAGTGAAATATAATCCAAGTGCCCATATGTTTAGTGGGCTAGTATTTTATTCAACCCCTAGGGGGAGGAAGCTATATGGAAGTTAATCATTATATTTTTATCGCACTAATTATCATCGCATTCATCTGGGATGTGAAATTTCAAAAAATCCCAAACTGGCTTACTGCCTCAGGCATGGTTATCGGTATCATCTATCACTTGATTGCTGGAGGTTTGGACGGATTCTTATTCGCGTGTCTGGGCTTGCTTGTTGCTGGTGGGATCTTCATGTTGCTCTATCTGTTCAAAGCGATTGGAGCAGGGGATGTAAAGCTGTTTGCGGCCATCGGAGCGCTTACTGGTATTGAGTTTTCGCTTTATCTGATGATGTATTCCATCATTTTTGCAGGATTAATTGGAATAATCATTCTCTTATTTTCAAAGACTTTTCTTCGAAAAATGCTTTCAGCTTTGACGCAGCTTCTACGCTCAATCAAGACATTTAAGTTTGAAGAGATGGAAGAATACAAACAAAAACACAGTACAAGGTTCCCTTTCATGTATGCAGTAGTACCGGCTGTCATTACTACATACTATTACATGTTCTAATGGAGGTTCAAAATGGATACGACAATTTTTGGTTATACTTATGATTTTAATGATATCAATGGCTTTCATATGATGGTCACCAATAGAGAAAATACTCCTCTATCGACGAAGGATCTCAACCCTTTGCAGATGAAAATGATCCAGTCGAATGATATTCCCCGGTTGCTGCCTATCATGTTCGACCAGGTCGACCTTCAGCTACGACTCCATTATGATCTCCGCTCAAAGAAGATGCTGGATCCTTATTTGAAGGAAAAGGATTTGACATGGAATGAATTCGCTCATCTATTAATCAATGTGATTGAAGGAATCGAGTCCAGCAGTCTGTATATGATGAATCGCAATCATTTTGTCATCGATAAACGATTCATTTTCATAGGAAAAGACAGCAGTGACGTTTTCCTCACTTATCTTCCATTCAAAGAAATCGACCGCAATATCAGTTTAGAGGACGAATTCAAAAAGCTGATTACGGATGTGGCCGAACAGCATGAACACCTCCACGGTTCAGAATACGAAGAATTGAAAGGGTACATGGATGAACCTACGTTCAACCTAGATGGATTGAAAGAGGTCCTTCTTTCTTTATCCTCCGCCTATGTTCATCAAAGAGCGTATCAGGAAGCAGCTGCCAGCACTGCAGTTACAGTAGAAGGGGAAGAGGATGAGCTCACTCCGGAGGACATGAACGAAATCCAGAACAAAAAGAAAAATGGTAAAGGTGATAAGGCGAACCACAAGCCTTTGACACAAAGAGAGTTGATTTATCTGTTTGCTGGTTCAGCGCTTGCAATAGCTCTTATGTGGAAAATGTACGATATGACTACACAGGACATCTGGTTTGAAATCAGCATGTCATTCACATTGATTGTCGTTGTTTTCGATATCATCTATATCAATCGCAGACGAGGCAATGGTCAAACTGCCAGCAAAGCTTCGAGAAAGAATAGAAAGAAGAAAGTAAAAGGGAAGTCGCAAGCAGAAACAGAAACCATTGAATCTGGTGCGGCCCAGGCTACAGCTGGTGTAGACACATCACAGGTAACCCAGACACCTTTCGATACTCAACCATTGGGAGAAGGTATCAAGTTCCAGCACAAACAAACCAATCAGAAAGTCCATCCATACCTTACAGTCAACAGAAATGGAGAAATCGAATCCATCAACATAAAAGAGTCGAATTTTCTAATCGGACGTAACGCTGAAAAGGTTCATTATGTGGAAGATATCGATGGAGTATCACGCATTCATGCAGAGCTTGTTACCATCAACAATTCCTATGGTGTCAAAGATCTAGGGTCGAAAAATGGAACAGTTATCAACGGTAATGCTTTAGTTCCGTATAAAGTATATGAACTCAAGGATAATGACCAACTTGAAATCGGAAGCAGTACATTCACCTTTCACCATCCTGAGACATATAAATGATGGAAGAGATAGGCACATTGGTGGACGAGCGCTATCATATCATCGATTTTATCGATCGGGGCAGTACATCACACGTGTATCTTTGTGTAGATCAAGTGACTTCTATGAAGCTTGTCCTGAAACTGACAGAAAAAGAGCATCCACTGTCCGCTCAGCTTTCAAATGAAGCGAAACAGTTGATGAGCATTGATCATCCTCGTATTCCGACCTTATATGATTTTGGAGAATGGAAGGATCGTCTGTATGCTGTCCAAGAATTCAGAAGCGGAACCTCTTTGGAGCCATGGGTCAGGGATGGTATGGATTTTTCTATGATGCGGAAGGTTTGGGTAGGGTTGGCGGAGGTGCTCTGCTACCTGCATGACACTGAGGTCCGTCTCGTTCACAGGGATATTAAGCCCTCCAACATTCTGATCGACCATAATGGGGGCATAACCTTACTGGATTTTGGTATAAGCGCACCAATTGGTAATACAGATGTACCTCCACTAGGGTCAAAAGCATTCGTAGCACCGGAACAATACAGAAGGAATCTGCCTGTTCATCCAAGTGCTGATATGTACAGTGCAGGAGCACTTATCTTTCATATGATAGTAAAAGATTTTCCTCAACGGTCAAATGACATAAATGCTGAAAGATTGTACAATGCAGGCGTTTCAGTAAAGGGCATAAGTCTTCTAAAAAGGATGTTGGCGCTTGATCCCGGACAAAGACCATGCGCCATTGAAGTTTATCAGGAGTTAATTGATCTGCCATAGACGGTGCAGAGGAGGAATATAAGTGAATTATCTTCCTATTGATGTCCAATGGAATGATAAAGAAAGAACAGTTAACGTCGTTATCCCGACCAATCAGACGAAAATGATTGAGAACGAACAGTTAGCAGAGTTTGAAAAGAAGAGCGATTATTTTTTTAATTTATCGAACGTTAGGGTCAATTCAAAGCAGATTGAATTCATTTATGGAGTAGAACAGAATTATTATCCACTGTCATCGCTGAGACGTGCGCCACTGTATAAAGTGTTAGGTATTATTCAGCATCTGTTCGTACTGGAAGAATTATATGGCTCCCAATTCAATCCACTGATCAATCCGGATAATATTTTTTATTCAAATGATGGAACAATTAAAGTGGCTCATCGTGGCCTCAGGGGAGTGATTCCACCACTGGAGGATACGAAAGAAGCATTGTTTCATGAGATGAAGGCATGTATGCTATCGCTGTTCTCCAGGCATTCATTTGATAAGATTATGACGGAAGGTCCGGACAGCCTCATTTGGAATGAGTCTACAGTAGCACAAAATATTGCCAAAGCAGGGAGTCTTGCTGAACTGAAAGCAATCGTCCTTACTGAAAAGAAGAAAGCGGACGACAGTAGGCAAACATACCTCAGTAAGCGAGGGAAAATTGTCGCTCTCATCGGTGCGTTGATGGTAGGCTTTTTGCTTGGATTAGCTACGGTTTTTCTGTGGGCAGACCAGGCAGAAGGCGAAAATAACGAGCAATTATTGAAAAAGCAGGTCGATCAGGTGGCTGCTATGAAAGATGAGCTGCAACAAAAAGAGGCAAGGGTAGATGCTTATGAAGCTATGCTTGCAGGTGAGCATGAGCTGGCCGTTGAACGTTTACTTTCTTTGGAAAACCGTGGTGAGTTTGAAGAAGGACTGTTGCTGGATGCATATCTGCAATTGGAGACCGCAGAATCGTTACAGAAAGCGGCTGAATTGGATGCCTCTCTACATCCGGACATCGTCCTTAAACTGCTTGCCATGAATACAGATGCATCCCGCCAAGTTCTGATGAACATGGAATCGGAAGCACCGGAAGTGCTGATCGAGCAGGCATATTTTAATAAAGACTATGAAAAAGTGCTTTCGCTTAATGACACTCTCGATAATAGTAGGTCTAAGAGGCTTGCAGCACACAGTCATTTTGAATTGGATCAGATCAAAGAGGCGGAAGCACTTGCCAAAGAAGTAAACGATAAAGGGCTTCAATTGAAAATCCTGACGATTAAAAAAGAAAAGATTGAGAATAATGACAAACTGGATGAAGATGAGAAAAAAGAACAATTGAAAAAAATTAATGAACAAATAAAAGAATTACAATAAAAGGAATACAGACTGCTGTGTTCCTTTTTCCTTTGATCGATAGGAGGTAAAGCAATGAACAAAACAATGATCTTTGCAATTATTCTAGTCATCATTTTTGGTACACTCAATCACTATGGAATAGGATACGATTATAAAGATGATACGAAAGAAGATGCCGTTGCAGCCGTAGACAAAATCACCGGCCTTAAAAGTAATGTCCCAGCTGATATTGTAGAAGATTATAAATTTGGTGCCAAGGATGGCACGCTGACAAGGCTTCGAGGCGGGGAAGATGATATCAAAATTGTGCAACTTGGTGGAGGCTATCGAGTTGAGTTGAAGCTTGTCGGTGATCTTCAATCTTCAGTCGATGAGGCATATGTAACAATGGCAAGGCAATCCTATGAGCTGGTAGAAGAAATGGACGACCTGAACTTCTTCGAGCGTGCATGGAGAATCAACATTAATGAATTCCCTTCCAACTATTATATACAGTGGTATATGCCTGTTAAAAAGGAAGGTGGAAGTGTTGGGATCGAACACGTACTGACGATGTCGGAGATTGTTATAGGTGGCTATAAGTCAGGGATGTATCCTGAATGGAGAAAAGGGGAGTACAATGCTGATGTAGACTATCGTGATGGAGACTTCGACCATGCGTTTCGAGTGGAGAATGAAGGTAGTGAGATCCTGACGTTGAATGAATGAATGCTAATCGATACTTAATTAATGCTAATAAAATACGACATACAAAAAGGGATGCAACCTGCATCCCCTTTTAATAGTTAAATTATAGTTTGAAAGAGTTAAGACCGCCAACATCAGGCTTATCAGCAGCAAGAAGTTCGAAAGAGTTCAATCCGCCAACATCAGGCTTGTCTGCAGCGAGAAGTTCGAAGGAATTCAATCCACCAACGTCAGGTTTGTCAGCAGCAAGAAGTTCGAAAGAGTTCAACCCACCAACGTCAGGCTTGTCAGCAAGAAGCTCGAAGGAGTTCAATCCACCAACGTCAGGCTTGTCGGCAAGAAGCTCAAAGGAGTTCAACCCACCAACATCAGGTTTGTCGGCAAGAAGCTCAAAGGAATTCAATCCACCAACATCAGGTTTGTCGGCAAGAAGCTCAAAGGAATTCAATCCACCAACATCAGGTTTGTCAGCAAGAAGCTCAAAGGAATTCAATCCACCAACATCAGGTTTGTCAGCAAGAAGCTCAAAGGAATTCAATCCACCAACGTCAGGTTTGTCGGCAAGAAGCTCAAAGGAGTTTAATCCACCAACGTCAGGCTTGTCAGCAAGAAGCTCAAAGGAATTCAATCCACCAACATCAGGTTTGTCGGCAAGAAGCTCAAAGGAATTCAATCCACCAACATCAGGTTTGTCTGCACTTAATGTATCATACGAATAAACACCGGATGCAATAACTAAAGCTAATCCTGTTAATGCTAATAATTTGCCAAATTTCTTTTTCATTACTCTATTCCTCCTTCAAAATCTATATGTGATAATTCTTGCTTATAATACTTACTTGCTAATTTGAAGTTGTTTTCTTCGAGGTAATGATCACCTAGAACTTTATAGACACCTTTCAGTGAATCGTAACGTTTCTTCGACTCTAAATACTGAATGGAATCCAGCAAGATGTGTTCATCTTCTTTCTTATATTTAAGGATGTAGTTTATAAAATAGATATATAAGAAATGGGTAGACTCCAGTTCCTTAGGAAGTTCGTTTAGCAGTTGGCCATAAAGCTTGTCAGCGCTTTGTTTATTCTCATCTAAGAGATAACTATCCATTAGAGCTTTATAGGTTAACCACAAGTCTTCATTTTTTGTTTGTTTTTTTAGTTCCAGAGAACTCTCTAAGTATTTGACTGCTAAATCATAATTTTCTTTGTTTTTATGAATGAGACCTTTATTATGGTAAATTCTTGATAATAGATTTGAATAGTTATATATTTCTGCGATTTTTTCTGCTCTGTCTAGGAAGTTCATTGCTTCTTCATACTGCTTTATTGTCATATATTGAGCAGCGAGAAGGTTGTTTGTCTTACATGATTCCATGTCATATTTTTTTGTGTGTTCAAATAAAGCTTTTGCCCTTAGTGCAAATTGTATAGCTTTATGATTAAGATTCAACATTCCATAAAGCAGAGCAATATTATAGATGACTGCTCCTTTTGCTGGTCCATGATCAACAGAATCTACAAACATCTCCATATAGTGTGTGCTTTCTTTTATACGGCTTTCTGAAAATGTTTTAAGCGACATCATGTAGTTGAAACTTTCTCTTACTAGTTTCGGATAGGATTTCAATTCTGTTTCATCTATGTACTTTGTAATGTGTGTCTCATAAATATCGATAGCGGATTGAGTGTCCCCCATCTTAAAATAATACGCACATTTCAAACATAGATAAGTAGCTTCGAGTGGGATTGGAGAGAGGTATTCGTAATAGTTCTCTTCAATCACTTCGATGATCTCTTTTGCTTTGTCCGGATGTAAGACGATGTTCGACTGCAGGATTTTCAATAAGTATTCAGCGTCTTCATCCCGTTTGCTATAATTGACAAGGAATCCCTCTGATACACCCAATTGGGTTTCTAAAGCACTTAACACATGTGGCCTTGGTGGGTGATTACCTTCTTCGATCTTTGCTAGATAGCTGGTGGATGTAACTGTCTCTGCTGCTTCTTTTAATGTAAGCCCCCGATGATTTCGCAGGATTTGAATACGATTACCAATATGCATAATCAGACCCCATTGTATAAGTTATTCCTAATTACCTATTCGACAAATAGACAAAAAGGCTTATGAATTTATCGTATTTCCATGGTATACCAAATGAATATAAAAAGAAATATGAAACGTGAATTTTGTGATAATTCTATCATGAAAAATAGAACTAAATACCTACAAACTATTCATAAATAACTAGATTCTTTTTCGTTGTGGTTCGACATTGTACGACGAATGTCGCTTTTTTATCCAAGTGGAAAAATTTAGATGAGCAGATCGCTTTTTCAATAAATTACTTCCTATATGTAATAAGTTTTCAAAGGATTACTTTTCGATAACAAAATTGTGTATTCCTGCTGATAACCTTTTTTTGTGAGTGGAATATGCTATAATGATTTAACAAATCAATGAGAAGGAGCGATTGGCATGGTACACACAGTTAACGGATATAACAGTTCAGACATTGCCAATCATCCATTTTATAAGTGAGAGCAAAAGCGTTCATTCGTTTTTGCTCTTTTTTTGTACCTTGTGGTTTCTAATAATCAGGGAGATGATGATATGAGATACAAACGTGTATTGGTAAAAATCAGTGGTGGCGCATTATCCGGCAACACACATGAAAATTTCGATACGAATAGCCTCGAGCATATTTCGAATGAAATCCTTTCCCTGGTGAAAAGTGGTGTAGAAGTAGCTGTCGTAGTCGGTGGAGGGAATATTTTCAGGGGACGAACTGCCGAGGTGTGGGGAATCGATCGTGTTGAGGCGGATAACATCGGGACCATCGGGACAGTCATCAACAGTCTGATGCTTCGCGGTGTGTTAAAAAGCAAAACCGAACGTGAAGTACGGGTAATGTCTTCTGTTCCGATCTCGTCTGTAGCAGAACCTTATATCCGTTTAAAAGCAATGCACCATTTGCAAAAAGGCTACATCGTCATCTGTGCTGGTGGGAATGGTCAGCCGTTTGTTACGACAGATTACCCGGGGGTGCAGAGAGCAGTGGAATTGGACTGTGATGCCATTCTTGTAGCAAAGCAAGGCGTGGATGGTGTCTACACAGCTGATCCATTCAAAGACAGTTCCGCCAGGCTCTATGGTACATTGAATTATGATGATGTCATTGCCAACAATATTCAGGTGATGGACCAATCTGCACTACTTCTAGCAAGAGATCACGGGCTACCTGTCCATATCTTCAACTTCGATAAGCCGAACATCATGCAGGAATTATGCTCAGGCAAAGACTTTGGAACATTAGTGTCCCATACACCTTCGAGTTTCATTGAATTATCTGAAGGGTAACTGGATAGAATTGAAGTGTTATGCACTTAGAAAAATATAAAGAATCAGGGGGAAATATTGATGGCAATCAGTCCATATATATTGACAGAAAAAGACTTCGTCGCTCAGGAGAAGTTGCAGTATCCATTTGAAGAAAGAGGTCTCCAGTTCGGAGATGGCGTTTATGAAGTAATTCGTGTATATCAAGGCGATTATTACTTATTGGATGAGCACTTGGATCGTCTTTACCGATCTGCTGAAGCAATCAAAATTCAAATTCCTTTCACTAGAGAGGAAATGGACCGTCGTTTACATGACCTACTTGAACGAAATGATATTCAAACGGATGCGAAGGTCTATTTGCAGATGACGAGAGGTTCAGCAGCAAGGGACCACGCATTTCCGGAAGGAGTCGTGCCGAATTTCTATGCCTATGTCCAGGAGTTCCCTCGCAATCTTGAGGCATTGAGACAGGGCGGAGCCGTACATGCTTATCCGGATATCAGGTGGGATTATTGCTACATAAAGAGCTTGAATCTCCTGCCGAATGTCTTAGCCAAACAGGAAGCCAAGGAAAAAGGCTGCTTTGAAGCACTTTTCCATAAAGACGGAGAAGTTACGGAGTGCAGTGCATCCAACGCTTACCTCGTCAAAGATGGAAAAGTTTACACTCATCCTACAAAAAAGAACATTCTATATGGATGTGTCCGCTTAAGAATCGAGAAGTTCTGTAATGATTTGGGCATTCCATTCATTGAAACACCTTTCCGCTTGGAAGATATCAAGGAAGCTGATGAAATGTTCTCATCAAGCAGCGTGATGGAGATCATGCCGATTCTGAAAGTGGATGATACTGTAATTGGCGAAGGAACACCGGGTAGCATAACGAAACAATTGCAGAAAGCATATGAAACAGATGCGGGTATCAAAGAAGCAAATTCAATCTTTCATAAAGTACAATAATTCGAAGCAAACTACCTCTAAAGGCACGACTCTTAACTAATGATTAAGGAGCGTCGACAACATGATTCACTTTATGGGGTTAGATGAACATTCATTTGATGCGATAGCTGCTGGAGAAAAAGAGTATGAAGTACGAGTGAATGATGACAAACAGAAGTTGGTCCGGGTAGGAGATCTGATCGAATTTACGAAAATTCCGAGCAGAGACCAGGTAATGACGGTGGAAGTTACTGCTATTGAAGCATTTCCTTCCTTCAGTGAGTTGAAGAATTCCATTCATATAGAAGGATTGGATAATGCGAATCATGAGGGTTGGAATAGTCAGCTGCATTCCAGTTATTCAGAGGAACAGGAAGCGTTGATGGGGGTATTGGCAATTCAGGTGCGACCAGCTCCTGTTTTGTCACCGGTAAGAACCATCAGTTACTCTTGAATCAGGAGGGGAATATGGAAGATAAAGTGAAAATCGAATTAAGTCCGAAACAATACGAAAAACTGCTTGAAACGGTATTCATCGGGACGTGGGTGGTCAACTCCACCAAAGACGAATTGGACGAATCGTTCGAACAAGTGAGGAACATTGTCCTTTCGCATTCTAAAGAAGCGAATGCTGCGGAAAAAGTTGAATATGTAGCGGATGGAGATTATTATGACCTGAGCGTTGCCTACGAGACAGCACTTGTCGATGCATTTATCGAACCATACGATGAACAGGCTTTCTTTGATAAATTGATTGAAAAGCTGGCATTAAAGAAGCTGGCAGAGGAAGTCGGAGGACTAAGTGTTCCTCTATCAGAAGAAATGATTGAGAAAAAATTGATGTATGAATCAGAAATTGAACAGGGGCTTTACAAGTACGGATTAAAACCGCTTGACTGGAAAGCCTGACAGATAAGCAAGCGCACCATCATTACTTGGTGTTCGCTTGCTTTTTCTTTTTGAATGCTAGTCCTATCCCTATGAGCAAAGGTATCAGGAAGCCGTGGGTAATTGCATAAGGAAACCATGTTTCGCCGACGAATTTTTCAAAGTAAGCGACATCCGGATAACTGATGATGGAGAGTACGACTGCAATCATTCCTAGAGGCAATAGGAGAGTGCGCTCGTCCTGCATATTGAAAACTCTGGAGAACCCTTTTGCGGTTGCTCCGAAGAGGATGATCAGCTTAAAGAAGATGGTCAGCATCCATATGATTGCGATAATGATTTCTACACCCTCTAAAAAGCCAGCGATACTGATGTTCTTTCCCAACTCATAACTTGGATAAGCATTCAGTGCTGTCAGATGACTACCGAGTACAAGAATGCTTAAAAACGTGATCAGGACAAGAAAGCCTCCCCCAAGAAGGACGCCAAGCAGCCAGGCTTTTCTTGCTTTCTTGTTTTGCTTTTCCTTTACATATGGATAAACCATCAACAATGCAGCCATTTCCAGAAAAGGGGAACCAATCATCGTCAAAGACGTTCCGACAATAGGTTTCCATCCATTTTCAAAGACTGGTTTTACATTTTCGAACTGCAGCTGTGGAGCTACAAAGACAGTAAGAAATAAAATAAGGAGAATGATCCATGGCATGAAGATTTCTGCTGTTCTGCCAATCACTTCAATCCCCAGCCGTGCACCGAAAATGACCACGAGTAAAAACAGGATGTGCGTGAATTGGAGGGGCGTTTCCGGGATGATCTGTGTGGTCATGAAGTCTCCAATGTTCCTCAGTACTAAAGAGGATAGTATGAAAATGAATAAGAGGAATATAATCGCTATTAATCTTCCCAGCCACTTTCCAAAGACATCAATAGATGCATCCACAAGGTTGCTTTCTGGTGATAGATCACCGATTTTAATGAAGAGCAGCCCAAGCAATATACCGATGGCCAGCGAAATGGAAGCGGCAATCCATGCATCCTGCTTTGCTCCACTTGCCATGGGAGAAGGCATAATGATGATTGAACTCCCGATAACAAACAACATCACTAAAAACATGAATTGTCTTGGACTGATTTGTTCATTGTTCATCCATTTCCTCTCCTTCCATAGCAGGTAGTCAGCTGAAGAAAGCCTGCAGTGCTTTGCTTATCGGCTGATAAATTGCTTGAATATAATCCAAGGGATTAGGTATATCCATTTGACCAAATTCAGCTAGACTTAAAGCGGTTCCTACCATAAGAAATAAGCTGAAAATGACCAAATCTCCTTTTAAGCCTTTCTTGTAAAGGTTCGGTGCTTCAGTGAAAAATATACCTGTGGAAAGAAGGACGATTGCCATGTTAACCCACATACTATGACTCTCCTTTTGCAGTAGGCTGGACCATTTTTCCTTTTCTGCGGATATTGGAGGTTACATTGATTTCATAATCCAGTTCAGCAAAATGTGTATTCCAATCATCTTTCACTTTCTTCCAGTACTTTGGATGTTCTCGATGCAGAATCCCCCCGAACCCGAAAATATCACTCTCGAATTTGTTTTGTGCGGCCTGAATGGAACTGATCATTTTCTCTTTTATATCTTCTTCTGTGAGATGGTTTATTTTTTCAATTGTTTTCGGATCACTTAAATCAATTGGGCAATGGACTTCGCCTATATTTCCTTCCATATTGAGATCGATGGTAATCACCGGTTTTCCATTCTCCAGCTTGGATGCTGTGGAAGTGTTTGTCCTTAAAACCTCCACACTCACGAGACAATCGCCTTTCATAGGGAAGGTAATCACTGTGCTTTTGACACTGCCTGCGATATAGTTGTGGCCTTTACTTTGATTCTGGTTCAGCCAGCCAATCAACTGATCTCCTTTGAAAACCCCTAAAAAGTCTACATATATCTTGGTGGGGGAATCAACAAGTTCCACATTCTCTCTTTGTTTCCCAAAGTCTACAGGTCCGAAGACTTCAATCCCGGTCATCACTGGATCCTTTGCTTCGCTTAACAGGTCAGATAAAACTTCATCAATTTTCACCCCTTTTGTCGGTGCCCAATTTTGTTCTGATGATTCGATCGTATGCAGAATTTTATTTGCCGGTACTTTTTCAAAGGGAGTCAGGATTCCGAGTAAGTCGCGAGGACTGACTCCTTTTGCAACGACCATCATGAATTCTGTCCGCATTTCGTGATCCCGGTAAAACAAATCAAGTGCCTCGATGATTCCTTCTTCTGCTAACCTCTCACCAAAAATAAGCATTCGCACCTGTGATAGGTAGATCTTACGTGGCGAAGAAGATGTAAGCTTTCGAAACGCTTCAAGCAGTGTCTGACCTGTTGAAGCGTACACACTTACAGGTGGTCTCGTCGTAGGTGCATCTGTAGCGATTTCGGAAGGGTTAATCAATTGTACACTCAATTCGTATTCACCTTGCTCATTCAGATCCACCCCGATTGCTACTGTGATTCCAAGTTGATCCAATTCACGGCTGTTCCAACATCCTGAAAGCAGGAGGATACAACAAGTACATAGTATGAGACGAGTGGTGCCATGTTTGAGCGTTCTCATCGGTGAATTCCCTTCTCTCCATATTAATGATTATTGCGCTTTTTATTCGTTTTCGATATGAAGCTTGGTCTTGAGAACAACCCCCACCTTGGAAAACGAAGCAACGTATCTTTCTGGTCTTTAGGTACGAATGGAGCAAGCGGGGACATATATGGAACCCCGAAAGATTGAAGGTTACAAAGGTGCATCACCATCATGATCAATCCAAGTATGATGCCGTATAGACCGAATGTTGCTGCCAACGCCATGAATAAGAAGCGAAGTATCCGGATGGGGATCGCCATGTTATAGGAAGGAAATACAAAGCTGCTGATCGCCGTGATTGCCACTACGATGACCATCCCAGGTGATACCAGTCCCGCTTGGACCGCTGCATCCCCTAATACGAGTGCGCCTACGATCGATACGGCTGAACCGACTGCCCTAGGTAGACGGACACCGGCTTCCCTTAAAATCTCGAAAGTCAATTCCATGATCATTGCTTCAACAAAAGCAGGGAAAGGGACGCCTTCACGCTGCGCCGCTAAGTTGATCAATAAAGGAGCTGGTATCATTTCCTGGTGGAAGGTTGTAAACGCAATATATAAAGCGGGCATGAATAAGGCGATGTTGAATGCGAGTAAGCGAAGTAAGCGGATTGCTGTACTGATATCGTACCTTTGATAATAATCCTCGCTGGATTGCATGAAGTTGATGAACAATGTCGGAACAAGCAGGACGATCGGGGTTCCATCAGTTATGATGGCCACTCGCCCTTCCAGTATTCCTGCTGCAATTGCATCCGGCCGTTCTGAATAGTAGACCGTTGGAAAAGGCGTGTAGTCAGCATCCTGAATGTATTCCTCAATATATCCACTTTCCAATACGCCATCGATATCTATCTGGTCCAGTCGCCTGTGTACTTCTTCGATTACGCTTTTTTCAGCCATTCCTTCCAAGTAGAGTACTGCTATATCAGTTTGTGTGTATTTACCTAAAACCTTTGAATCTACTCGTAGGTTTGAGTCTTTGATTTTTCTCCGGATCAATGCGGTGTTTGTCCGTAATGTCTCGGTAAATGCTTCCTTCGGACCGCGGATTACACCTTCAGAGGTAGTCTCCTGAACCCCGCGATCTCTCCATCCTCTTGTGCTGGCGGCTAGAGCCGTCGTTTCTCTATCAAGCAGGATGACCGTATCACCGGATAGTAGATGATGAAACATCTTTTTTAGCTCAGTGACTTCTTTCAAATCTCCAATCGGCAATTGGTTATTCTTAACTTGTTCTGATATATGCTGAATTGTAAGGTGATCTTCAACAGGTTCGTACATCAACGCTTCCATTACATATTCGTTCACTGTATTTTTATCAATCAACCCATCAATGTACAGAATTGCCGCTTTAGTCTTTTTAAACGATTGTTTGTTGATCGGAACTTCCCTTACTACGAAGTCGGAGCTGTTGCCCATCATCTGTTTAATCGATGCCAGGTTTTCCTCCAGGCTCTTTTTCAAGAAGGTGGATTTGAGTTCACCGGTACTTATGGAGCTTTGTAATTCAGTTTTTCTGCTTTGTTTTTTCCTTCGCTTCATACAAGTAGCTCCTTCATGTACTTTGTTTGTATGTTGTGCGATTTAAACGTTTTTATTACCTTTGAAGAAATATCAAGGAAAAATGGTTTAAGTTCTCAAATTTAAGGGGAAATTAGACTGATTACTCCTTGCTCACGCTTTTGGTAATTACTGCGTTAAAGTTAAAATGATTTGAAAGTTCAGCTGATTTATGTAAAATAAATATAGGTTCCTTTCAAATCGAGAAGGAGTTTCAAAAGGAAATGTCAAAATATTCTACATGGATATTTTGATTTCGAAAAAAACAAAACAGGAGGTCAATTCATGAAAAAGAAAAATTGGTTCTTAAGCATGGCTATGTTGTTAACGCTTTCAATGTTTCTAGCTGCTTGTGGCGGCGGAGAAGCAGGTGGAGATGAAGGCGGCGAAGAAGGTGGAGATGGACAACAGTTCGTCAACATCCTAACTGGAGGGGCGCAAGGTACATACTACCCTCTAGGTGGTACATTTGCGCAGGTACTTAATGATAATCTTGATAACGTTGATGCAAATGCGACATCAACAGGTGCATCTGTAGAGAATATGAAGAAACTACGTGATGGTGACGGAGAAATTGCTTTCACTCAAACAGATATCGCTTCTTATGCAGCAAATGGAGAATTGATGTTTGAAGGAGAGGCAATGGACTCAATCAAAGCGATTGGTACATTGTATCCGGAAACGATCCAGATCGTAACAACTAAAGATTCCGGTATTGAAAATGTAGAAGACCTGAAAGGAAAGACTGTTTCCGTCGGTGCTCCAGGATCCGGTACGTATGCGAATGCTGAGAACATCCTTGAGATTCATGGCATGACAATGGATGATATCAGTGCAGAAAATCTTGACTTTGGTGACTCTACTTCAGGTATCCAGGATGGCCAGATTGATGCAGCATTCATCACTTCCGGTACTCCGACTGGTGCAGTTGAAGGTCTTTCAGCTACGACTGATATCAATATCGTCAAATTCTCTGATGATAAAATCAGTGAACTGATTGAGAAATACCCTTACTATGCTGAAGATGAAATCAAAGAAGGTACGTACGGATTGGAAAGTGCTGTAAAAACAGTAGCTGTCCAGGCGATGCTTGTTACCACTGATGATATGAGTGAAGATCTAGTCTACGAAATGACAAAAGCGATTTTTGAAAATACGGACAAGATCTCCCACTCCAAAGGTGAATTCATCACTGCTGACAGTGCACTTGAAGGTGTAGGAATCGATCTTCACCCTGGTGCTAAGAAGTACTTTGATGAAAAAGGCGTTTCTGCTGAGTAAAATGCATAAATAACTGAACTTCACACGATAGACCGATGGTTATCGGTCTATCTTTTCATGTTAGAAGGGGTCTGGAATAATCATGAAAGCTTGGAAAACATCTCTTGTCATTCTGTTTTCTATCTTTTTGATCGCACTCGCAGCATTCTCGTACGCACAAAAAGAAACGGAAGTGCTGGCGTTTAACGATAGAAAAACAGGAGAGTTACTTGCATACCTTCCCATTAATGACCAGGACCATTTTCAATTGAAGTTCACCCATTCCGTTCATTTATCAGATGTGTATGAAGAATACCGTGTAGAGGATCAAAAACTTTACCCTGAGCAATTGATTTATGAGGATACAGCAATAGGAATGCCATCCAATGCAGGTGAAGGTGCAACGTTCGAAATGAAAGATGGGAAGTATTACATCAGTAACTTGACGGGTTCCCATGATTATATCGACCTTTCCATCGGACAGGTGAAAGCGCGTCATACGCTCATATTCCAAGGGGAGCAATACATGTTAAAGGAATATGTGGGTGCGGGTACAGTGGTTCGCATTCAACCTGTTTCCTTATCCAGATGGAAACTTTTGAGAGGAGTGAATGTACTTGAGTGAAGAGAATAAAACACTTACAACAGAGAAACAACAGGAAATCATGGAAAAGTATGACCCGGATTCAGGGGTCAGGCAGCTGACAGGCATCTTTGCAAAAATCGTCTTCTTCGGTCTTTTAGCCTTTTCCATCTATCAACTATACACAACCACCATCAACCCTCTTCCAGCCCAGATGCACCGTTCCATTCACGTTGGATTCGGTCTGGTGCTTATCTTCCTTTTATTCCCTGCGACAAAGAAAAACAGGGCAAAAGGGAAGACTGCCTGGTATGATATTGTCCTTGCAGTATTAGGTTTTGGAGTAGGGGCATATTGGCCGTTATTCTATGATCAGATCGTCATGAGAGCCGGGGAAATTTCCACCCTCGATTTTTGGGTAGGTCTGCTTGCGGTCATCCTCGTATTGGAAGCAACAAGACGTTCGGTAGGATTGCCGATTACCATCATTGCAATCTTATTCCTTGCTTATGCATATTGGGGAAGGCAAATGCCAGGATTCCTTATTCACCGTGGAGTGAATCTGGATAACCTTGTGCAGTCGATGTTCTTTACCACTGAAGGTATTCTTGGTACGCCAATTGCCGTATCCTCCACCTTCATCTTCCTGTTCCTTTTATTCGGGGCCTTCCTTGTGAAAACAGGTGTGGGGCAATACTTCAACGACTTGGCAGTTACATTGGCGGGTAAGCGTACAGGCGGACCTGCAAAAGTAGCGATTTTCTCAAGTGCCCTACAAGGCACAATCAGCGGTAGTTCCGTTGCCAACGTTGTAACTTCCGGTTCCTTTACAATCCCGATGATGAAGCGTTTAGGGTATAAGCGTGAATTCGCAGGTGGTGTAGAAGCTGCTGCGTCGACTGGTGGACAGTTGATGCCGCCGATCATGGGTGCTGCTGCCTTCCTTATGATTGAATTTATCGGGATGGATTACTGGAGCATTGCAAAGGCTGCGGCGATTCCAGCGTTGCTCTACTTCACTGGTGTTTGGATCATGACACACTTTGAAGCGAAACGAACAGGTCTTAGCGGGTTATCCGATGAAGAAATGCCGGACCGTAAAGAAGTGTTCAAGAAGCTTTATCTATTGCTTCCGATCGTAGCCATCGTATTCTACTTGAGCAGTGGCCTTAGTGTCATGCGTGCTGCAATCTATGGTATCCTGACTACGATTCTAGTTGGTCTTCTACGTGAAGAGAAATTCCGTAAAATCTACATTATTGCATTTGGAGTTGGTTTTGTAGGTGCTGGAATTTACAGCTTTACTACAGGCGGATTCGACATCACACAAGCTTTAGTTGGAGCAACATTGGTCACGATTATTGTCAGCTATTTCTATGATGGCAATTTCAAGGATTCGATCGATGCACTTGTCGATGGTGCCCGTACAGCTCTTGGTGTAGTTGCAGCAACAGCGGCGGCTGGTATCATCGTCGGAGTAGTAACGAAAACGGGTCTTGGGTTGAAACTTGCAAACAGTTTGGTTTCTCTAGCTAATGGTCAAGTATTACTGACATTGTTCTTTACGATGGTCGCAGCAATCATTTTGGGTATGGGTTCACCTACGACGGCGAACTATATCATTACCTCGACAATTGCAGCACCTGCCATCATATTACTGGGCGTAGCAGATCTGCCAGCGCATCTGTTCGTCTTCTACTTCGGTATCATAGCGGATATTACGCCACCGGTTGCGCTAGCAGCTTTTGCTGCAGCTGGGGTGGCCTCATCCGAGCCGATACGGACGGGTGTGAATGCGGCCAAGCTGGCTATCGCCGCATTCATCATCCCGTATATGTTCGTACTTGAACCTCAGTTGCTGATGATCGATACTACGGTACTTGAACTGATATGGATCTTATTCACAGCCATCACTGGTATGATTGCTATCGGTGCAGGGTTGATCGGTTACTGGTTCCGTAAGGTGATGTGGTTTGAACGAATTGCTGCAGTTGTGGGAGGTCTCTTCCTGATCTACCCGACGACAATGTCGGATATTATCGGACTTGCAGCATTTGCCGTATTACTGGGACTTCAGTTCATGGTTAAGAAAGACATGATCGGCGTTCCGGTCGTCAATCGCGGTAAATCAAGAGCGAGAGCATAAATATGAGAATAGACACTCCGCATCGGGAGTGTCTATTTTTTATGGATGTAATATTTTATGTCAGCAAACGCAGAACGAAAGATGCAAATTTCAAACCAGCCATCCTTACCCGTCTGCCTTTTCCTTTTGATGAAAACTCCACAACTTTACAATTGGTCTGCAAAGTGTATAGAAGTACTGAATCATTGGACCGAGCAACAATGCAACGATTAAGGTGCCGATTCCAACTGGTGCTCCAAGAAGGAAACCGATCAGAGCAAGGGTTGATTCAGCTAAGATACGGATGAAGCTTTTTGACTGTTTCGTTTTATCATTCATGATCATCATGAAGTGATCCAGAGGGATCCGTGGGAACGGGGTCCGTAAATAGATGGCGATACCAGCTCCGAGAGCAAGTAACCCTAATGTGAACACAAGCCATTGTGACCACCATAATTCATAAGAGGCATCCTTCAGAAACACATAAAGGAAAAAGTCGACAGTTCCTCCCCGGATCAATATCGGTATGATGGATTCGATTCTTGGTCTGCTGCGCTCAAGCCATGCATTCACTCCCAGCAGGATAAGAAAACTGATGATCATCACCGTTCCGACGGTGACTGGCAAGTGCAGTGATAAACCGACAGCAACACTATCTCCAGGACCTACACCTAGGCCGGACCGGATGATGAGCGCAAGGCCCAGGCTTGATACGACAAGCCCAATGATATATATATAGAACAGAAACAAATATTTCATCGCTATCTCCTTCATTTTGGATAGGCAAGAACACTTTACATCATATATGTCTTACAATTCTATGTAAAGTTTGGCAATAAGGTGGTTTGTTTATACAGAGAGGAAGGAATGGTGAAGATAGAGCGGATAAAGGAGGAAAACAATGTTGTATGCAATTGTGACAGGAGATTCAAGAGGATTTGGAGAACAAATAGCGAAGCAATTCATGGAAAAGGGTGTCCATGTTATCGGTATATCCAGAAAGATAAATGAATCCTTGAAAAAACAAGCCGAAGAACAAAATTTGTATTATGAGCATTATTCCTGTGATTTAAGTGAGCCGGGTGCCATTAAGGAATGTATGGAGAAGTGGCAAGGTGATGTGTTCAACAATGAGACGAACCACGTGTATTTAATCAATAATGCTGGCATGATTCAGCCAATAAATATGGTCGGTAATCTGGATGCTGACCAAATGACGAAGCATCTGAACTTGAACATGCTGGCACCAATGCTCTTAACAGATCACCTAATTAGGCTTGGTGACAAAAGTGACACGAGTCTGACGGTTGTCAATATTACCTCTGGTGCAGCTGAGAAATCAATGAAAGGATGGAGTGTCTACAGTAGTGCAAAGTCAGGTTTGAACCGTTTTACAAAAACTGCAGCAGAAGAGCAGGAGCAGAAGTCCGCTAATGCGCATACCGTAATAGCATTCAGTCCAGGAGTAATGGACACAGGTATGCAAGGAGAAATACGTGAAGCTTCTGAAGATCAATTTGCTGATGTGAAGAAGTTCAGGCAGTTGAAAGAAGAAGGGAAGCTTCAGGGGCCGAATACCATTGCGGCACTATTGATGGATTTGCTAAACAATCCGAATGACTTGGAAACCGGGAAAGTATATAAAGCTTATGATCTATTAGATGCAAAAAAATAATAAAACCGCATGGAGACTTTCAACCATGCGGTTCATTTTTTTTAGCCTTGTCTTTTCCTATACGTCAACACTAGCATACCATCAGCATAAGGCTTTGCTTCATGCAACTCGAGTTGTGCTTCCACATCATTTTCATGAAAAAGTGGAATCCCTTTACCGATCAGGGTAGGCTGGATGGCAATCTGGAATTCATCGATCAAATCACGCTTGATGAAATGATGGATCAGCTGCGCACCTCCAACAATCCAAATGTTTTTATTCTGATCCTTTTTCAAAAGATTCATCAGTGGACGTATTTGTTCCGGCTGAATGAAGGTTGCATAATCATCGCTGCCTTCCTGGATATTGGAGACGACATACACATCTTTTTGCCTGTAAGGGAAATTCTCCGTCAACTTGAAGATCTGTTCATAAGTTTTTCTTCCCAGCACGACAGTGTCGATCGTGTTATAAAATTTTTCATAGCCGTAATCGTTATCATCCCACAGCCAATCGATTTCACCATTCTCCCTTGCTATATATCCATCCAGGCTCATTGCGATGAATAGAACGACCTTCCCCATGACCTCACCTGCTTTGTAAGAATAATTGCAATAATCTACAGTATTATCATATAATAAATTTACCAAGAAAAGAAGGGACTGAACGTTAGGGCGATGAAGTACTGATCCTTTGTGCAAGAAATGCGTAGCTGAATGAAGAAAAGTACGCTTTCTATAGGGATTAGTCTGTCCAAATCAGGATTTCATTGCTTTGAGGGGAATTATGTACACGCATAGTTTCTTTCGTGTCCTTGTGCGGATATAGTGACTCGATCTCTCTGGAAAGTTCAGGGAGGTTTTTTTATGCAATTATTGAAGGCTATGAATATCAACTACAGCATAGGTGATCGTCACCTGCTCGATATTGAAGAGTTGAAGGTTTATGAAGGAGATAGGATTGGTCTTGTCGGTAAAAATGGTCAAGGGAAGTCCCTGCTGATCAGATATTTGATGGGCGAGACGGATGTGACACCCAGTACCGAGTTGTCTGCTTCGGTAGGTTGGTTCAGGCAGTTGGAAGAGGTGGAGGACTATGATCGGATGAGTGGAGGAGAACGGACATTGAAAAAGCTTGATCAGCTTTTTCAAAAAGGTCATGAACTTTTGATTCTTGATGAACCGACGAACAATCTGGATTGGAAAAAGATCGAGCAGCTGGAAGATCGATTGCGTAATCATAAGGGTGCTTATATCGTTGTTTCCCATGATCGTGTGCTGTTAGATGAGGTGTGCGATACAATTTGGGAACTGGATCAGGGAAAACTGACGATTTACAATGGAAATTACACCTTTTATGCAGAGCAGAAGCAACTTGAAAGGCAGCAGCAATATGATCACCATGAGAAGTATGTGAAAGAGAAGAGGAGACTGACCAACCGGATGGCTGCAAAGCGTAATCAGGCTAGCGGGATGCGGAAAGCGCCATCCAGAATGGGAAATTCGGAAGCGCGCCTTCATAAAGGGAAAGCAACGGAGCAACAGAAGAAAATCGAACGAGTTTCAAAAGTGATGGAAAATAGATTGGAAAAGCTTGAGAAGGTGGATAAACCATTTGAATGGGATGCCATGAAAATGGAAGACTTCCAAGTAGCTCAAATCCATAGGAAACTTGTCTTATTCGGGAAAGACCTGCAAGTGAACGTCAATCGGAAACATCTATTCCATTGCCCATCCCTTCAATTGAAAAACGGAACGAAAACAGCATTTATCGGTGACAATGGCACAGGTAAATCCACTTTGATTAGGCACATTCTTCAGGGAAAAGAGGAGTTGGACCTTACCACTCAGGCAAGAATAGGGCATTTCACCCAGTCCTTGGAACATTTACCGGAAGAAAAAACAGTGTATGAATACGTTAGCGAAACGAGTACGATGCCTCAGCATATTATTCGGATCGTGTTGGGGAGACTGCGGTTCAAGGAAGAAGAAGTGATGAAAAAGATAGAAGTGTTGAGCGGGGGAGAACGAGTGAAGGCTGCGCTTGCACGGTTACTTGTAGGAAATTTCAACGTGTTAATTCTGGATGAACCTACGAATCACCTTGATTTAGAGGCGATGGAGGCTTTGGAAGCCTTGGTTCGTGATTACCCAGGTACCGTACTGTTTGTCACCCACGACCGACGGTTCATTGACCAGACTGCCAATCAGCTGTGGGTGTTGGAAGATGGTCGCTTGACTTACTATGATGGGGATCTAAGTGAATATCAATCTTATAAGGAGCAGCCATCTGCAGCGGATGAAATGGAATACGACAAGATGACGTTAGAAACGAAACTGACTGAATTGGTCAGCAGGTTGAGCATGCCGGTTTCGGACCAGGAAAAAGCATCATTGGAAGAAGAATACGATAAGGTATTGAAACAGTTAAATAAGCTCAGAAACAAATAAAAAACCACCCATTACGGGTGGTTTTCCATTTTTATCAATGATTGGATACCGTAGCATTAGATTTATCGTGAACTGCCAAGCGGTCCACTAATTGAGAACTATCTTTATTCAATCCCACAACATCAACGTCAATATCTCTCTCACGGAACTTCAGCACAATCTTGTCCAGCGCAGCGACTGCTGAATCATCCCACATATGTGAATGTCGGAAATCGATGGTGATGTGTTTTGCATCAGTGTCAAAGTCAAAATGTTTCATCAGGCTTTCCACTGAAGCAAAGAACACTTGGCCGCGAACCGTATAAACAAGTGATTGAGTTGATTCGTTGAATGTTTTTTCTACGTGTACGGATGAAATCTTTGCAACGAAGAAAATGGCGCTCAGGATTACACCTGCAAATACACCTTTTGATAGATCGTGTGTTTTAACGACGGTAGCCACCGTAACGATCATAACCGCTGCATCAGATTTCGGCATGATGTGCAGCTTTGTCAATGAACTCCAATCGAATGTACTGATGGAGACCATGATCATGACTCCTACAAGTACCGCCATTGGAATTTGAACTAATAGATCATTCAGTAAAATAATCAGGATCATAAGGAATACACCAGCTACTAATGTAGAAAGTCTTCCTCTTCCTCCGGATTTGACATTGATGACAGATTGGCCGATCATCGCACAGCCAGCCATACCTCCGAAGAATCCAGCCACAATGTTCGCTTTACCTTGCCCGCGAGCTTCCTTGTTCTTATCACTTTCTGTATCGGTCATATCGTCAACGATCTGAGCTGTCAAAAGTGATTCAAGCAAACCGACGAATGCCAAAGCTAAAGCTGTCGGGAAAATGATTTGCAACGTTTCGAAATTCAAAGGAATTTCAGGAATAAGGAAGAACGGCAGTGTGCTCGTCAATTCACCCATATCTCCTACGGTTCTTACTGATACACCAGTTGTTACTGCTATGATTGTCATTACTATGATAGCCACAAGTGGTGCGGGAACTGCTTTCGTAAATCTTGGGAAAATATAAATGATTGCTAATGAAGCTGCGACCATTGCATACATTTGCCAACCCTCACCTACAAAATGGGGAAGCTGTGACATGAAAATCAAAATACCTAGCGCATTCACAAAACCGATCATGACTGAACGAGGGATGAATTTCATGAACTTCCCTATTTTAAGAGCTCCGAGTGCGAACTGGATGATACCAGTCAGAATCGTTGCAGCGAGTAAATACTCAAGTCCGTGATTAGCCACCAATGTGACCATCAGTAATGCCATGGCTCCTGTAGCAGCTGAAATCATTCCTGGTCGGCCGCCCATAAAGGCGATGACTACAGCGATACAGAAGGAAGCGTATAATCCTACCATCGGATCTACACCTGCGATAATGGAAAACGCGATTGCTTCAGGAATTAATGCTAGAGCAACGACGATACCTGAGAGTATGTCATTCTTCACGTTTCCAAACCATTCTTGTTTAATTGTTTGTGCGTTCAATGCTGCACCTCTTTTCATAAATTGTTTGATTGCACTGTCCGCAACAGTGCTTTTCCGGCATGAACGAACAAGATTATAACAGAATAGATAGGTAAATGATAATCGCATGTAAGCGCATACTTCGACTTCGTACTCCTTTAATCTTCTTTTTTCTTCGATATAATACCTTGTAGTATGTTTTTGCTATTTGTTTAGAGGAAATTAGCAACCTATGTAGGTGGAATTTTCTATTTGTTGACTAGGCTTTCATGATAGAATGATAGGAAGTTTATATGAAGAGGCAGGGATACGCATGTATAAGAAGATATTAGTAGCGGCAGATGGCTCCGAACATTCTCAAAGAACGACTAAACAAGCAGCAGAACTAGCAAGACTGCAGGATGGAAGTTCGATCACAATCATTTATGTCATCGATGGTGATACATCCAAGCATGATGTGCTGGCAGAAGGGAATCCAGCTACATTGGATATGAAACGGCACGAGCGATTGAAACCGATCGAGGGCCATTTGGAAGCGAAAGGGGTTCCTTTTGAAGTTGTCATTAAACGTGGGGAACCAGGCCCGACAATAGTCAAACATGCCAACGATGAAGCATTCGATATTGTCATCATCGGAAGTCGAGGGCTGAATGCATTGCAGGAGATGGTACTTGGCAGTGTCAGTCACAAAGTTGCTAAACGAGCCAATTGCCCGGTGATGATTGTAAAATGAGAAAATGGATATCCGTCAACGGGATATCCTTCTTTTTATTTCCGCTTGATGTTTCTGCGCTAAAGCTTTTGTTAGTAAGGATTCATCATATCCATTTTTGTTTAATGTTTCAATGATTGCTTCTGCACGCTCATCTCGCTCTCTTCTGAGATTCGACTCCAGTTGAATCTCTAACGGTACAGTCCGAATAGTATGAGTATCCACTCTAACTTCTTTAGAAAGCTCCCAAATATACTGACCGCCTTCCCAGATGCCATCTCCGGTCATGTTATCTGGAATTCCGCCAGATTCAGAAATGAGTACGACCTCTACTGGAAAACCGGCTACGAAGAACTTACCCTTCGTCCACGTGAACCCGAAAGGAAAGGACTGCGTAAAGGTTGTCTCAGTTAATGAAGAGAGCCATGCAGGGTTATCATAGTCAACTTCGCTTGCCTTTTCAGGTAATAATGCAGAAAAGTTGTTCATGATTTCTTTCAAAGCTTTCTCTGACCTGACGTATAAATCGAGGTCATTCGGTTCCATATCAGCTCCTTGTAGTACAGATCCAGCTGAACCTACCAAAATCCATTCGATTTCTTTCCCGTCCAGCCTATCACATACATTCATTAGAGCTTTATACCATCTTTTATGCTTCATGTTTCACCTCATTTACAAAAAGGACCATGTGATATTCATCGAAATACGTTTCGCCTACCTTGATTGCCTGCTTTTCTGTCCCGTATATATCATAGCCTGAATTCTGGTACAATCTTAGTGCAGGAGTATTAGTGGTCAGGACCGAGAGTTGAAGCTGTTCGATGGAAACCTTAACTGCGTGTTTCCTACATGCATTTAACAGTTCGGCCCCCAAACGCTTTCCACGGTAATCAGGGCTTACATACATGGCAAGAATATCTGCCTTATGTTGGAACTTCGGGTGGGATTGCTGTTGCATCGTTACGGTCCCGATCATGTGATCACCTTTGAATGCGCCGAACGTGTAAACGCCGGACTGACTGATTCGCTCTTTTACACTTTGTATCGGTTCCATGCGGTTGAGTGCTTCTTCATATGTAGTGATGAAAGCTTCAGGTGCCTTCAAAAGTGCTTCTAATCTTAGCTCCCAGTATGCCTCGGCATCGTCAGGAGACAATAATCTAATTTTCAAAATAATCACCTCATTTAAATTAATGTAACCGAAGTCATATGCGATGTAAATAACGGGATGGAGGTTTTTTTATGACAGAAAAAGAAAAGATGATTAATGGAGAGCTCTATGACCCGAGCGATCAGGAATTGGTCATGGATCGTCAGCGAGCAAGGAAAATCACGAGAGAGTTGAATAATCTGAAAGTATATGACGAAGCACAGAAAAAGCGGTTGCTGGAAGAATTGTTTGGCACTGTTTCAGGGTATATAGGATTGGAAACTCCTTTCTTCTGTGATTATGGGTACAATATCCATGTAGGAGACGATTTTTTCGCTAATTTCGATTGTGTCTTTCTGGATGTATGTGAAATCAGGATTGGAGATCGGGTAATGCTTGGGCCAAAAGTGCAGTTTTACACGGCGACACATCCGATGGATCCAAAAGAAAGAGCAAGCGGAAGAGAGTTCGGGCAACCGATTACGGTTGGACATGATGTCTGGATTGGTGGCGGGGCGATCATCAATCCTGGAGTAACGATCGGGGATAACGCAGTGATCGGAGCGGGTGGTGTCGTGACAAAGGATATTCCAAGTGGTGTGTTTGCTGCTGGAAATCCTGCCCGTGTCATTAAAAATATAGCTGAATAAAATGGCTTTGGGTGGTAGGAATCTGTGTTTTCCGTTATCATCAATAAAGGATTAATTAGATGGAAAGGGTTTTTTCAATGATCAAACGTAAAAGTAAACGGGAAATTGAATTGATGCATGAAGCAGGAAAACTGCTTGCTGGTGTTCATAAGGAATTGAGGAAGTTCATCAAACCTGGAGTTACTACGATGGAAGTGGAGAAATTCGTCGAGGACTATCTTGCAAAGCATGGAGCAACCGCTGAGCAGAAAGGCTACCAGGGGTATGAGTTTGCCACTTGTGCATCCATCAATGATGAAATCTGTCACGGATTTCCTCGCGATGAAAAATTGAATAATGGTGATATCGTTACGATTGATATGGTTGTCAATCTGAATGGAGCACTTGCGGATTCTGCCTGGACGCATGCAGTAGGTGAAATCAGTGACGAAGCTCAGAAGCTGATGGATGTGACGAAGACCTCCTTATATAAAGGAATCGAGCAGGCAGTAGTCGGGAATCGAGTAGGTGATATCGGCCATGCGATTCAAACCTATGCGGAAGGTGAAGGCTACTCCGTCGTACGTGACTTTACTGGTCATGGCATCGGGGACGGAATCCACGAAGATCCGTTCATACCTCACTTTGGTGAAGCAGGTAAAGGCGCAAGATTGAAAGAGGGTATGGTGATTACCATTGAACCGATGATCAATATTGGCGAGTGGGAAAGCAAAATGGACATGAATAATTGGACTGCACGAACGGTAGACGGTTCACTGTCAGCCCAATATGAACATACAGTCGCAATCACGAAAGACGGCCCGCTCATCTTGACAGAACAAGAAGACTGAACGAACAAAGATCACCCCAAAAAGGTGATCTTTTTTTATCGCTTTAAAGCGATGAGGGACTGTCCCTCAACCAATCACAGCATCACCGCTTTAGTGGGATGAGGGACAGTCCCGCTCTGCGTCACCGCGGTACAGTGTTGAGGGACAGTCCCCCTTTATTCATATGGTATAGTGGAAGAAATAAGGATTGGGAAGGGAAGGGAAGGGGATTCCATGAGAGTTGTTTCGTTATGTCCAAGTAACACAGAATTAGTTGAATACCTTGGAAAGACTGATGTATTGGTGGGGCTTGATGATTATTCCGACTGGCCGGAGTCGATTCAGCATCTTCCCCGAGTAGGTCCGGATCTCTCCATTGATATGGAGAAAGTTGCCGCATTAAAACCAGATCTTGTCCTGGCTTCACTCAGTGTGCCGGGAATGGAGAAAAACATTGAAGCATTAGATGCTTATTCACTTCCTTATATCACTTTGAACCCCAATTCCCTGGAGGACATCGCAGCAGATATCCTCACGTTGGGAGATGCGCTTGGTATCCCGAAAATCGGAAAGGAAAAGGCGAATCAGTTTAATAACGACATTCAACATTATCGCAACCTCTCCAATCAAATTACAGTAAAACCAGCGATATATTGGGAGTGGTGGCCGAAACCGATCTTCACACCTGGAAATGCAAACTGGCTGACAGAAATAAGCGTTTTGGCCGGAGCCGCAAATGTCTTCAGTGACCACGCTGAGGCTAATGTTCAAACGGACTGGGATACGGTGAAGAGGAAGAATCCTGATCATGTTTGTATGGTGTGGGTCGGAGTAAAAGAAGAAAAAATGAACCCGGAGCTTGTTAAGAAGCGCCCGGGATGGGAAGACATGGACGCAATTAAAAACAATCACATCCATGTTCTTGAGGAATCGTTATACTGCAGGCCGTCCCCGCGTTTACTCGAAGGATTGGATAAGCTGTTCAAACTGCTTCATCCACACCTTTTCCAAGGCGATCAATGAGGTTTACGCTTATGTTTGGGAATCGCCATTTCTCGAAAGTTGTCAGCAAGTTCACGAAGCTGTTTCTGTAAAATGGCACCTTCCATAGGAAGCCCATGACCGGTTAAAGCCAGTGATGGATTCAGATCAGCGAGTTTTTTAACCGATTTTTCTGCCTCCTCCCAGTTAGGTGTGAAGTAGGCTGGCGGTCCATGGACTTTCTGATGCTGCGTGAAAACTGCAAAGCTGGATTCCTGTTTCACCGTGATGAAGGCATCACCTGCTATCAGCGTCCGATCCTTTTCTCTGAACAACGAAATGTGGCCAGGCGTATGACCTGGAGTGTGAATGTATTTCCACTCCGATAGGAATGGAAGACTTCCATCCTCTGGGAGCCGCTCCACATAGCGGGCTAAGTTCACACCTTCGGTAGGATAAAAAGGTGATATCAGTGAAAACAACCCACCCCCTACAGTAGAGTCGCCTACAGGATAATCTCTTTTGCCAATGACATAATCCCACTCACCAGGGTGGACAAACAGTGGGATATCCCATTGTTTGGATAAATAGATGGCAGAGCCCACATGGTCAAAGTGTCCGTGGGTCAAAATGATTGCTTTAGGTGGAGTCCTTTTCCCAAAACGCTTTTCAGCTGCTTCCAGAATCCGCTCTCCATAATGGGAAATACCTGTGTCCACCAACACCCAATCCTTGCTGTTCGCTTTGCCGATCATACAGACGTTGACGATCAGTGTCCGGTAGAAAGCAAGGTCCTCGAGTACCTGTTCTGCCACCGCGTGCTCCATATGCCAGCCATCGTGTAGATGTTCGGTATGTTTATCCATCCTATACGCTCCTCGTTTTTTCTACTATCCATTATTCTCTGAACGATTCAGCTAACTTATACAAAAAAAGACCGGTGAAATCACCGGTCTGATCATTATGCCTTTTTCGGTTTGATCGTCCAGCCTGTCAATCCAAAGAAAATGGTCAGAAGCGGACTTAATAAACAAAAGAATGCAAATGGCAAGTAATCTACGACAGCTACTCCTAAAACATCTGCCAAGAAGACTCCACACACACTCCATGGCACAAGCGGGTTGATGACAGTCCCTGCATCCTCTAAAGCACGAGAGAGGTTTTTCCTTGCAAGCCCAGCTTTATCGTAGATATCCTGGTACGTTTCGCCTGTAAGCAGGATCGACAAGTATTGTTCCCCGATAAAAATATTGATTCCTATCGCAGTCAGTGCAGTGGAAACCGTAATCGAACGGATAGACTGCAGCATATCGCGTACACCTTCGAGAATTGCCGGCAGTACCCCGGTGATGAAGAACAGTCCGCCAAGCGCAAGGGCAAGGATCACCAGAGAAATCGTAAACAGCATACTGTTGATACCGCCGCGCGACAGCAAGCTGTTGATTGCATCCACCTCTGTACTCGCCTTATATCCATCAAACCATATACCCCAAATATCTCCGAATGGTGCCATTCCTCGGAAGCCAGCAAGGACAGAAGCTGTCAGACTGCTGATTGCCAAAGTGACAAAAGCCGGCTTTTTCCATAAAGAAAGAACGATAAGCAGTAATAGCGGGATCCATGAAGTCCAATGCATAAGCCCTGTAGCGTCCAATTGCTGCTTGAATGCGTTGATCTTATCAGGTGTGCCGGTTACTTTAGGTGAAAGAAATACAAATAGAATGAATGAAATGATAAATGCCGGCACGGTAGTCCATGCCATGTTCTTAATGTGATCGAACAAATCGACTTTTACAATCGTGGAGGCTAGGTTGGTCGTGTCAGATAAAGGTGACATTTTATCACCAAAAAATGCCCCAGATACAATTGCTCCGGCAGTAATTGCCAAGGAAGCGTCAGTAGTCTGTGCTACGCCAATGAAAGCAACACCGAGCGTTGCGCTCGTTGTGAACGAACTCCCCAATGAAACGCCTACGATTGCAGTTACTGCGAACACAACAGCAAAGAACCAGCTGCCTGAAGCCAGTGAGAATGCTGCATCCATCAATACAGGAATGGTCCCGCTGATCATCCAGCTGCTGATCAGAATCCCGATCATGAAAAATAACAGGATTGCACCCATGCCGGATTGTGCACCTTGAATCATTCCATGCTGCAGTGTTTTGAAATCAAATTTTCTTACAAAACCATACAGAAGCATGACGAGTATTCCCAATAGAATCGGAACATGCGGAACGGTTTGCAAGCGGATGATGAAATAGCTGATGATGCCGACAATCGAAAGTAATAATAACGATGATTCCAAAATGGTTGGTAATTTCTTTGGCTGTAGATGAAGCATAATAATTCCCCCTAAAATTGTATATAAAAAAACTCCGCCCCACATAAGGGACGAAGTTTAACTCCGCGGTACCACCCAAATTGATGTAAAAAAACACCCACTTGATTATGATGCTGCACAATACGAATCCTGTAATTCGATGCAAGGACTGCCTGGATTTTCAGCTGCCATCCAGTCTCTGATTACTGCTCATCGATGCATCTACTTCGGAATTCACAACACCGGATCTCATTCACTTTTCTACTTAAACGCTTTTAAGCTGTAAAGCATGTAAGTAATATAATATGGAATTCCAAACTTGTCAACAACAGATGTAAATTACCTTCCGTACATATAGGATGAGCGTTTAAATAAAAATGATACCGTTCGCTTGGATTTTTAGATATGATTGTATATAATAGTGGAAATTTTCAATAGATTCCGGAGGTTCGCATCATGGAGGCACAAGTGATAGCCACTAAAGAGAATGTTTCACGTACATATATGCTCAAAAAAGGCTTTGCGGCAGGGTTTCCTATCATGCTTGGCTATATGCCGATCGCCATCACGTATGGTGTATTGGCCGGTCAATCTGGTTTGTCCGTTATGGAAACGACATGGATGAGTGTACTCGTTTTTGCAGGAGCTTCTCAGTTCATGGGGGTGAATCTGATCGCATTAGGAACGGGTGCTATGGAAATCATCATCGCTACGTTTGTACTGAACTTCCGCCACTTCGTAATGAGCCTTTCCTTTATGAATCGGTTAAGAGGAATTCCACTACGGTGGAAAGCCCCGCTATCGCTAGGTCTGACGGACGAAACATTCACAGTATCTGCGCTTCATTATGACCGGGCTGATCAGAAACATGGAACGTGGTTCTATGCTGCCTTGATTCTGACTGCATATACCTCCTGGGTCGGCGGTTCTTTTCTCGGAGGCGTACTTGGAGATATCATCCCTGATCAATTAAGCCAGAGCATGGGTATCGCCCTTTATGCTATGTTCATCGGACTTCTTATTCCATCTGTCAAAAAGGAAATGAAGGTAGCGATCATTGCAGTAATTGCTATGCTGATCAATTACATTTGCACCTTATTCATGGCGACCGGATGGGCGATTGTCTGTGGTACAGTCTTTGGTGGACTTAGTGGCGTGTTGTTGCTGGAAGGAGATGAGCAGAAATGATGTGGATGATTATTGGAATGGCGATTGTAACTGCCGTGCCACGTTTGCTTCCAGCATTCATTGTAGATCGGGCCCGTTTTCCACGTTGGGTAGACCGTTGGTTGAATGCCATCCCTTATGCAGCTCTTGGCGCATTGATTTTTCCTGGTATCATGACCGTGAAACCTGATGCGCCACATGTAGGATTGATCGGTGGGGCGGTAGCGATACTATGTGCTTGGCTGGGGATGAACATCATCTTAGTGGTCATCAGCGCAATTGCAACTGTTTTCCTATTTACGATATAGTCACGAGCCTTATTCCCTTGCATATAGTGTAGAGATACACTTCCGAAAAGGGGAATGATCATGGATCGACAACAAGGAGGATTTTTTCCGTTTATACCAGGATTGGGCAATTTATTCGGAGGGCCAGGCGGATTCCCGGGTCAGGGGCAAGGCGGATTCCCGGGTCAGGGGCAAGGCGGATTCCCGGGTCAGGGGCAAGGCGGATTTCCAGGTCAGGGACCGGGCGGATTTCCAGGTCAGGGGCCGGGTGGATTTCCAGGTCAAGGACCGGGTGGAGGGCAGCAGACAGCACAATTTCCACCACCACCTTCCAATTATCCGCAGTTCGGACCACAATCAGCTGGAGGACCTGCTGTATATGCAGTTGACCCAGGCGCACTATATGGATGTCTTTACCGATTGACACGTGTACGTCTTGAAAATGGAAGGTCATTTTGGTTTTATCCGACATTCATCGGCAGAACTTCTGTTGCGGGATTCCGGTGGCGCCCTCGACAGCAAAGATGGGTATATTTCGGAATCGACACCAACCGTATTGATCGCTTTCAGTGCTGATTTTTTAAGGGGTGGTACCTTGGGTGCCATCTCCCATGTAACTTCATGGACAAGTATCGAACGAAAGAAGGGGTAAGGATGGGGAAGATTCGCAAGGCTACGTATGAAGATGCGGAAAAGATTGCTGACGTTCATGTGAAAAGCTGGAAGTCTACATATAAAGATTTGATTGAAGAGAAGGATTTGAGCAATATGACATTGGAAAACCGTACGGCCTTGTGGGAAACGGTTTTGAAAGTACCTGTCAATGGTCAAATCGTACTTGTGCTGGAAGATGAAAATGGAGGGATCATCGGATTTGTATCCGGTGGGAAAGAACGGACGCGTCACTACGGATTCGATGGAGAGATCTATGCCATATATCTTTTGGAAGAACATCAACGGAAAGGTTACGGCACGGACTTATTAAGAGCATTCACGAATGAAATGGCGAGTGCAGGTTACGAATCATTACTAGTGTGGGTACTGACACACAATCCATCCAGCCAATTCTATGCTTCCCATGGAGCAAAGCAGGTGGAGGCTGAAATGGTTACAATTGGGGAAGGTACGTATGAAGAGACGGCATTCGGGTGGAAAGATATCCACGCATTAACAGCACTATTTTCCTGATGAAAGCAAACAAAGAACCATACATGGGTGCGCTCACCCTTGTATGGTTCATTCTTTTTCCGGATCATCCTCAAAAGGTTCAATATGGATCAGTGCATGTCTGATTCCTAATTCCTCATAAAGGTTCTCTTCCACCTCATCCGTAATGTCGTGTCCCTCCTGTACCGTGATTTCCGGATCGACATGGATGGTAGCATCGATGAGCACCCTGTTCCCTTGAAGGCGTCCTTTTACATCTTTGACTGCCCATACATTAGGATTTTCTGCGATCGTCTGCTTCACTTTTTCTAAAGTGTCTTCATCAAACCCATCCGTCAATGTGTGAGTCGTATCTGTGAAAATGGTCCAGGCTGTTTTACAGATCAACAGTCCGACAATGAAACCAGCCAATGGATCAAGCCAGAACAAACCGAACTGCGAACCGACGATGCCGATGAACGCTCCTATACTGACGAGCGCATCTGAACGGTTATCCTGAGCGGCAGCATACAGAGAACTGCTATCGATTTTCTTCGATAGGTTCAGGTTATATCGATAAACCCCGAACATCACGATTGCTGCACCTAAAGCGGTCCAAGCGGTGAGCATATTCGGCTGTTCGAATTCCTGCTGGATGATTCCTTGAACAGTTCCGATAATGACCTCAAGGCCTACAGTCATCATAATGAATGCGGCTATGAGCGAGGCAATCGACTCTGCCCGGAAATGGCCATAATGGTGATCCTCATCCGGGGGTTTTCGTGATATTTTCAAGCCGATCAGTACAGCGATGGAAGCAATCACATCCGTCGTATTATTCAGACCATCCGCCCGCAAAGCTTCGGAATTTCCGATGGACGCGATAATCAGTTTGAGGGTGGCCAATATCAGATAGGCGATAATACTGATCCAGGCACCCTTTTCTCCTCTTTTCAGGTTTTCATATTCATTCATAATAAGAAACCTCCGATGATCCCTTCTATAGCAAAACTAAGCTTATCAAAGCATTCTCGTTTGAGTCCAGAGAAAAATTGCTTTCCATTTGCACATGTATTGACAACCAGCAATTAATTTTCATAAGGCAAACTATTAGCATACCTGTTTAGGGGATGCAATAACATTTTATTAAAATAGGATTACTTTTCTGTGACATGGGTAAACACCTACTAAGCACTCATTTCATACTGTACTTATTTTAAAGGGGGTTATAAGTTTATGATTCAGGAAACCGTTGTGGTTGAAGGGTCTGTCGAAGGAATGAAGTTCTCGAAGCCGGTCTTGTTATCCTATAATCCCGATTCCCAGACAACTGAACAAGCACTTATCCATTATTTTAACAGCCAGGCTAAAACTTTTGATGAATTGGCAGTCCAGCGCGGATGGACCGATTCCTATTGGACATATCCTCCATACTACGATCTAGTGATGTGACGCTTACATTCATATAGTATTCACATACGCACAAGTCTTACTTGTGCGTTTTTTTATTGCTCCGATATAATGAACCTATGACGAAACGGAATAGGATGAGCAATAGTGAGAATGATGGGGATGCTTTCAATGGTACTGCTGTTGATTTCAGGATGTGCAGCAGGACCATCTGAACAAGAGAAAGAATTAAAGATCTCCGCTGCCTCCAGCATGCGGGATGCAATGAAAGAGATAGGGGAGTTGTTTGAAAAGGAGACCGATTTTGAGCTTGTTTTCAATTTCGGTTCCTCAGGCACCTTGGCACAACAGATTCATCAAGGTGCCCCAGTTGATGTGTACATATCTGCAAATAGAAGGTGGATGGAGGATGTCGAGCAGGATTCCCTTATGAAGGCTCCATCCATCCAGACATTTGCTACTACAAGGCTGGTCCTTGCCTCCAGTAAAGCACAACAAGTGGAAGCAGAGTTCTCCCGGCTGGATATATTGGACAAAGTTTCTATTGGAGATCCGGAGAGTGTACCTGCTGGTGCATATGCGAAAGAAGCGCTTATTGAGAGTGGACAATGGCACAAGCTTGAGAAAAAGCTGGTTTATGCAAAAAATGTAAGGCAAGTTGCGGCATACATTGCTTCAGGAAATGTAGATGCTGGAATCATTTATGCAAGCGATGCAGTGGTACTAGATGATCTAAATGTGATTGAAACCATTCCGGAGACGCTACATTCACCTGTTGAATATGTTTCTGGTATAACAGCATCGAGCAAGAAAGATGCAGCAGCGAAGGCGTTTTTGGAATTTCTGAAAAAAGAAAAACCAAAAAAGATTTTGGCTGACTATGGATTTGAAGTTAGGTAAGGTGTTGTCATGAATTTATCTCCATTATGGTTGTCGATCCGCATCGCGGTCATTTCGACCATCCTGGTTTTCATTATCGGTGTATTTCTCGCACGTATCATTTCGAGAAGGGAGTTTCCCGGCAAACAGGTGCTGGAGTCATTGTTCCTCTTGCCTTTGGTCCTTCCACCGACAGTAGTTGGATTCGGATTGTTATTTTTATTCGGGAAGAACGGTTGGATTGGCAGTCTGTTATTGAATTGGTTCGATTTCCAGGTGATTTTCACATGGTATGCAGCTGTGATTGCTGCATTTGTTGTATCTTTTCCATTGATGTACCAAAGTGCAGTAGCTGGATTTTCTAAATATGACCCGAACCTTGAACATGCTGCTTACACGATGGGGGCAAGCAGATGGAAAGTGTTTTGGACGATTTCATTCCCTCTGGCATGGCCAGGATTGATTGCCGGCCTCGTCCTTTCCTTTGCTCGTGGTCTGGGAGAGTTTGGAGCTACCTTGATGATTGCAGGCTACATTCCTGGAGTGACTGATACACTTCCGATTGCCATCTACTTTGCTGTTGAATCAGGGCAAGAACGACAAGCGCTGATTTGGGTTGTGTTAATGAGTGTAATCGGTTTCTTCACAATATATTGGTTGAACCGGTGGAATAAAAAATCCTGGCTGAATGGCTCTTCAGGAAAGAGGTGACGTCGTATGCTGCATGTACATATCGAAAAGGAACTGAAGTATTTTCAAATGAAAGTGAACTTTGACGTAAATGATGGACTGGCTGTACTATTCGGTGAATCAGGTGCAGGAAAAACGACCCTTTTACATATGATTGCAGGATTAACCTCTCCTGATCGAGGGGAGATCATCCTCAATGAGCGGGCATTATACAAACAGAATAAATCGAATGTAAAAACACAGAAAAGGAATGTAGGGTATGTGTTTCAGGATTATGCGCTGTTCCCTCATATGACAGTCGAGAAAAACCTTCGATATGGGATTAAAAAAGAGGAAGATCTCCAGCAGTTGAGAGGAATACTGGAGACACTGGGAATCAACCATCTCTTACAAGAGTATCCCTCAACAATTTCAGGAGGGGAAAAACAACGTGTCGCGTTGGCAAGAGCCTTGGCATCCAAGCCCGATGCGCTGCTGATGGATGAACCATTCGCTTCCCTTGATGAAAAGAATCGACAGCAATGCCATGAAGAAATCCTCCGTCTGAAAAAAGAATGGAACATCCCAATGATCCTAGTGACCCACGACCGAAAAGAAGCAGAAAAGCTAGGAGACCAGCTATTTTTTTTAGAAAAAGGACAACTAATTGAAGGGTAATTTTGCAATTAATTGCTCCTTGCTGTCATTTTTTATGAAGGTGTTCACATATTTTAGAAGGGTGGTGGAGAAATTATGAGTTCCCACAGGAAAGCGAGTTATTTCTCCACTGCCCTAAGTTTAATAAAATAAAGTCGTCATCTCCTGAATAGTATATAAGGGAAATTTTTTAAAAATAAATCTCGAATTTGAGAGTCTTTAGTTTGAAATAAAAAGTAAACGGGTATATAGTTAAAATGTATTCACGAGCATAACGTCTGCAAATGCAGACAACAATAAGTATGAAAAAGGAGAGATGGAAAATGGCAAAGTTAGCAATTTTTTATTACAGCTCCACAGGTACTAACTACAAAATGGCACAATGGGCAGAAGCTGCAGCAAAGGAAGCAGGAGCAGAAGTAAAGCTGCTTAAGATCCCTGAAACTGCACCAATGTCTGCAATCGAACAAAACCCTGCATGGAAGGAACATTACGAAGAAACTAAAGATGTTCCTGAAGCGAAAATCGACGATCTTGATTGGGCTGACGGATACATTTTCAGTGTTCCGACCCGTTTCGGAAACGTCCCTGCACAAGCGAAACAATTCTTCGATATGGCAGGCGGTCTATGGTTCCAAGGTAAATTAGTGAACAAAGTTGTAAGTGCTATGACTTCCGCACAGAATCCGCATGGCGGACAGGAAGCTACAATTCTTAACTTATATACGACGATGTTCCACTGGGGTGCTATCATTGCATCACCAGGTTACACAGATGATTCCATCTTTGCAGGTGGAGGAAATCCATACGGAACGAGTGTCAGCGTCGACCAGGACGGTAATATGAAGGAAGATGTAGAGGGTGCAGTTCGTCATCAGGCAAAGCGTACTGTCCAAGTGACAGATATGATCCTGAAAGGCCAAGGCTAAAAAGCGGAAAGCGCTCCTATGGGGGCGCTTTTTTTTATGGTCTAGGAATATATAGAATTCACGTTGTGGAAAACCTTAGCTTGTCAGAGGTGACCAAGGTGCTTATGCTTTTGAAGTTGT
This sequence comes from Thalassobacillus hwangdonensis, assembly GCF_042675915.1. NCBI lineage: Bacteria > Bacillati > Bacillota > Bacilli > Caryophanales > Bacillaceae > Thalassobacillus > Thalassobacillus hwangdonensis. The sequence continues at coordinate 145,189 of NZ_JBHTKL010000001.1, forward strand.
TCTACTCTGCTACATAATAATCAGATACCAGCCCCATATACATCACTCCATTGAAGCTGGAAAAGTTACTTTGGAACTCCACGTAGACTGGGACTTCAAGGAGACAAGGTTCCTGTTCGATAAGCCAACGCTCCCCATAAAAAATCGCCTTCAGAGCGGTAGGCAGTTCTTTAACGAAAATCTGATAACGCAACTTTTGCCATGCTTCAGGCCAACGTTCGTCTCCAACAAATACCTTGCCGTAGAAATTAAGGTTACAGTGATCCGTTCTCCATTCGCCAATTACCTCATCCCTAAGTTCATTCAGTTGATCTTCTGCAATTTCAAAAGCTACTGTCAGGAATAGATCTCCGGTAGTATCCGAATGAGTCAGCGTATATTTTCGTTCCGCAACTGGTGTACAAGGTTGCACGGGTCGGCGGAATTGTGTGTAGACCTTAAACGGAGAAAACGTCATGCATGCACCATCCTTTCATTGGTCAGTTTATGCATCACTGCCAATTTTGCGAAAATTATATAAATACCCCCTTAAGAGGAAAATTAATGACGTATGTTGTACTGACTACATAAAAAGGGGTGTCAAAAGATGAAGAAGAAAAAAGCAATCAATGTACTCTCAGCTGCAGCACTAACATTATCACTGTCCGCAGCACCATTATCAGCCTATGCCGAAGAAGGTACGACAAAGGTTGATTTGGATTCATCCGAGAACGTTACACAAGAAAGTGATGTTGCAATTGCGACTGATTCACCGAACCTTGAAGGGAACTTATTCGATTTTCTTAATACGATGGTGAGTCAGCTTCAATTTGCATTGGATCACGATGAAGTGGACAAGGCTAAACTGTTTGCGCAATATGCTGAAGAACAGATTGCTAAAGCAGAACAGTTATTGGATGAAGGAAAAGAGGAAGAAGCGGGAGAGCTTCTCGAAAAAGCTGCAGAGCTGATGCGTAATGCAGAAGAAATGGTAAGCGATGACGAAGAAGGAGAGGAATCTGATGAGAACGAAGAAGATTCCACGGAAGTAGATGATACTGACCAATCTTCTGAAGATGAAGAGAATGAAGATGAAGCAGAAGAGTCTGAAGAATCAGATGAGGAAGAAGAAGTAACTGAGGAAGAAGTGACTGAAGAAGATCAGGCGGAAGCTGAAGTAGAAAAAATGATCGGTCAGAACGTTATTTCTTTGAAACTGGCTTCTATGAAAGTGACCAATCCTCGCGCGCAAGCAGCGTTGGAGCGTAACATCGAAAAGTCACTTGTAAGACTTGAAGCGAAATATGGTGATATTTCTGCACTTAAAGAGAGACTTTCAGCCTTGAGCGAAGGTGAAGAACCGACAGAAAATGAAGAAGAGCCTACTGAAGAACCAGTTGAGGAACCTGTTCAAGAGGATGAAAGTGAACAAACAGATGACGAAGTTACTGACGAGGTTGAAGATGTAGAGGAAGTTCAAGCAGAAGAATCAGATGATGAAGTAAAAGAAGAACAATCCAGTATTCCAGCTGTAGCAAAAGAAGCTAAAAAAGAAGCAAAAGAATCTAAAAAAGCAGCAAAAGAGAAAGCGAAGGCTGCGAAAGAAAAAGCTGCAGAAAAGAAAGCTGAAGCTGGTCATAAAGGAAAAGGCCACGAAAAAGGTAAAGGTCATGATAAAGGAAAAGGGAACGACAAATAATTTAGTGGATGCTGCATCATGCAGCGTTACTATATAACTCTCTCCCAAAATAGGGGCCACGCAATCGTGTGGTCCCTATTTTTCTAGTTAATTTAGCTTTTAAAATCAATAAGGATATAGTTTCCAGGTTTATATTTACATAAATACGGGCATAAAGTAAGTAAATATTCAGAATATTATTGCAAAGGGCAATGAAATTATGCATAATAGAAAAAAGCATGAAGGGGGAAGCGTCATGAAAAAACAGAAAATAAATTACAGACTGCGTCGAAGCCCTGTTTTCAGAAAAAGAGAGATTGTTGCTAAAAGGGAGTTATCTTTCGGAATCAAATTGGCATCTCGGTTATTTCTGGATGAAATGTGCTATGAATTCAATAAGAAAAAGTATGATGAATTAGTGAACAAAGCGATTGAATCCAATGACCGTGAACGTTTCAATGAACTGAGTGAAACCTACCGTTCCTTTAATCGCTGAGGAATAGAACATTATATAAGTCGGCTTTTGCAGCACCGGGTGAACTGTCACCCGGTTAATGCACAAGTCGGCTTTTTCATGTCATTTCATGTCAAATTTTGTATAATAGCACAAATTATGCAGATGAATATGGTACATTTGTTATATAGGTTAAATACATATCAACAATTATCGGGGGATGAACATGGAAAGTAAAAGTATTAAGAAGAAGATTCTGGACAAACAGAATGGTGTGTTGATCAAGGTGTTGTTTTTTTCAGTCCTGCTTGGCTTAGTTGCAGAAATTGCAGTAGGAGCCCCAATGATCAATAAACTGATGATAGGTGCTGGTGGCGGGCTGGCGGTTACGGTAATGTTCATGTTACATAAAAAGAAAGTGCTGTTATCTCTTATACCATACCTTGCTGTAACGAGTACGAGTGTGATTGGTCTTGTCATCGTAATTAGCTCGGACTATGTCACGAACATGCTTTTCACTTTTTATATTCTAGGTGTAGGTGCGGTATCCTTGTCCTTGACTGTTTTGACGACAAGTGGTCTGATGGGCTTGGCGCTTCTCGGTTACTTTGTAATCACTAAAGGGGAGATGCTGGGGTTTGATGTCAGGGCGACTGCCATCTCCGTCGTCTTCTTCAGCCTTGTATTCATGGTGCTTTTTATACAAGTGAAATTGACTCAGAGGTTGTTAGGGGATGTGCAGTCAAATCTAGATCAAAATGAAGTCTTGATGAGTGACAGTGAAAGCCGTACTTCAAAAATACAGCATGTAGCTGCACAGATACACGAGAGTATGTCAGCAATCGATACAACGAGTAAAAGGAACATGGATGTAATGAATCAGATGAACCTATCCTTCCAGGAGGTAGCATCGGCAGCTCAGGATCAGTCTACTACTGTCAGTGACATCACGTTAGCTACGGATAAAGCGAATGACCGCCTTCATAACATGGTTGATGCAATTGAGAAGATGATTGAATCAGGTGAAAGTGTGAAAGGTTCTGCGGATACTGGGGCTGTGAACCTTGCTGAATTGAAAGAAACGATGCATGGTTTCAAGGATTCATTCCAGCAAATGCGTCAAAATATCGAACACCTTACGGAAGGAATCAAGCAAAGCACTACCTTCACGAAGCAAATCAGTGATATTGCAGAACAGACTAACCTGCTTGCACTGAATGCCAGTATTGAAGCAGCAAGAGCAGGGGATGCCGGTAAAGGGTTTGCAGTAGTTGCAGATGAAGTGAGGAAACTCGCAGAAATATCCAGTAGGACAGCGGATCAGATCAATGACAATTTGACATCTGTTGCACAGCGAGCAGTCACAACGGAAGAGCATGTGAAAAAGAACGAAAGCAAATTGACGGATAGTTTGCTGATGACGGACGATACATCGGAGGCATTTGAACGTATTACAAACCAGTTGGATGACTTCATCAAAATGATGAATGAGTTTGAGTCACAGGCACAAGATATCCGTTCCTCATCAACATCCATCGATCAGGCTGTCAATGAGTTGGCATCTGTCATTGAAGAGACTTCAGCGACGATGATGGAATTGCAGAATATGATCGAGAACCAGACAATGGAACAATCAGGATTGACGGATGTCATTACGAAAACGAATGCATCGATTTCCGGTTTGCGGAACAAAAGTGCTTCATGATAGGTCGAAATTCCGTTTACCAGCGCTCATGTGATGTGTTAGCATGTAGCAGATAGTGGAATTGCCACAGGAAAGGATACGATGAGATGCGTTTTTTCGCATTCGTTGCCATGACTGCTGCTTTTCTTTTCGTTACAGGTTGCAGCAATATCGATTTTCTCGATAGCTCTGAACAAACACATACGGCAGAAGAGACGCCAAAGAGTGAAAAGGAAGTTGAACAGAAGGATGCATCAGAAATCGATGAGAAATCTGATGGAGAGGATGCTTCTGATAAAGAAGAAAAGCCTGAAGATTCGAAAGAAGAACAGGAGACTCCAAGCGACGATCAACAAGAGAGTACAGACAAACAAGAAGAAAAAGAATCTGAACCGAAAAAAGATAGTGATGGATTGATTATAATCGAAGATCCGAACAGTACACAGCTTGTAGTAAACAAGCAGCGTAAGCTTCCGGAGGGATATGAACCGAAAGATTTGGTTGTACCGGATGTACCATTCTACTTTAATGAGTTCCTTCCTAAGAAACAGATGAGAAAAGAAGCTGCAGGAGCGCTCGAAAGATTATTTGCTGGTGCAAAGAAGGATGGTATTGAATTGGTGGCCGCTTCAGGTTATCGTTCCTACGACCGCCAAAAGACAATCTATGAAAATAATGTTAAAGCAAATGGGGAAGAGCATGCCAATAAATTTTCTGCTAAACCTGGTACGAGTGAACACCAGACAGGTCTAGCCATGGATGTCACTTCTGCGCAGATGGCTTTCAAACTTGAACAGGATTTTATTGAAACTGCAGAGGGTGAATGGCTAGCAAACCATGCACATGAATATGGTTTTGTCATCCGTTATCCAAAAGGGAAAACAGAAATTACAGGCTATGAATATGAACCATGGCACTTACGCTATGTAGGGAAAGAATCTGCTACCGAAATTCATACACAGGAAGCTACGCTTGAAGAATTCTTCGGGCTATATCCATAATTTAAAGAGAGCCTTTCACAGGCTCTCTTTATTTTTGGAGAATCACCAATTAATAGCAGATTCCAACTCTATTATGGACGAATTGGTCATATAATAACGTATGGAAGGCAAAACGTGCGGTATCGCCGACAGTAATTTTCTTCCCTTCTTCAGGAAGTACGTTCATTTCATGTCTCACATTTCCTTGCTCCTCACCATCCGGCAGGTAGGTTGGACAGATGATGGTCCAGCGCAGATCTGTGTTCTTCAATGTCTGGTACACGGTTAAATGTTCTTCCGCTGCAAAAGTTGATTTTCTTTTGGATTCCGAAGTTTGAAACCTGTATTTACCTTCCTCATAACGGCTATCCAGGATGCCGGCTGTACCGATCGTGACGATTCTGCTGATCTGGTGCTTTTGCATGGAATGGATAATCAAGGGTATAGCCTGTGAGAGCGTATCGGTTTTATCTGTATTCAATCCACTGAAAACGAGGTCACACCCCTTTATTACCTGATCCACAAGTTCAGGCGAAGTAGCATCGCCTATGTACCATTGGACTGCTTCGGAATCGAATGGGGTACGAGACCGATCCCTTATCAGAGCGTGGACTTCCCACCCTTCATGGACAACCATTTCCAGCACTTTTGACCCCACTCTTCCTGTTGCACCGAATATCGCAATCTTCATAGTAAACGCGCTCCTTTCAAACTGGATGATAATGAAAAGTATTAAGATTCTGAAAATATCCACCAAAATTTTCAAAGGTTTGCTATGCTTAGTATATAGGATGTCATTGTGAAATTGGGGGAAAACGATGAAAAAGAAACCGGTTTTGAGCTGGGTATTTTATGATTTTGGTAACTCTGCGTTTGCAACGACGATGATGGCCGCCGTGCTGCCGATCTTTTATTATGATGTAGCAGCCTCAGGCCTTGAGGAATCCCTTGCTACTAGTTACTGGGGGTATTCCCAATCCATTGCTGTACTCATCGTAGCGATATTATCACCGATTCTTGGAGCAATCAGTGATTACTCAGCTGCCAAGAAGAAGTTCCTGATGTTCTTTGCATTCATGGGGGTAATCGCCAGCGTTCTGATGGCATTTGTTGGAGAAGGAGATTACCTGCTGGCATCGATTCTCATGATTGTAGGTACAATCGGCTTCTCAGGCGGAAATGTATTCTATGATGCGTTTTTACCGGAAGTGGCTGATAAAAAATCGATTGATAAAGTGTCTGCCTGGGGATTTGCGTTTGGTTACATTGGTGGGGGTCTCCTATTGGCAGTCAATCTGTTAATGATCATGAAACCGGGGTTGTTCGGGTTCCCTAATACGCTCGTCGCTACTCAGGCTGCGTTCGTTACGGTAGGGGTTTGGTGGCTGGTCTTTTCCATCCCGCTCTTCAAAAATATCGTAGAAGAAAAAAAGGTACAGCCAAAACGGGATCGTTCGTACATGTCCATCGGATTCCAACGGGTGGGAAGTACCTTCAAAGAAATAAAGCAATACAAGCAATTATTATTGTTCCTGATCGCTTTCTGGCTGTTCAATGATGGGATTTCAACGATCATCAAAATGGCTACGATTTATGGAAGGGAAATCGGCATCGATAGCAACGATTTGATTGCTGCATTGCTAATTACCCAGTTTGTAGGAATTCCTTGTACCTTCTTCTTCGGTTGGCTGGCCGGAAAGATCACACCGAAGAAAACATTGAGTATAACATTAATCATCTATATGATGATCGTTACTTTGGGATATTTTATGACCTCATCGTTGCATTTCTATCTGTTGGCGTTATGCGTAGGGTTCGTCCAAGGTGGTGCGCAGTCCTTGAGCCGTTCGATTTTCGGAAGGATGGTACCTGATGATCGTCATGCAGAGTTTTATGGATTTTATGGGATTTCATCAAAGTTTGCAGCAATCTTCGGTCCTTTCGTCTTCGGAATCGTAGGGCAATTGACTGGTTCCAGCCGTTATGGAATTTTCTCTTTGATCATATTTTTTATAGTAGGGTTCATCCTCTTGCAAAAAGTGAATGTTACGAAAGGGGAAGAGGAAGCGAGGCAGCAGACGAACGAGGAAGATGTCATCGATATTCATACGACATAAAGAAAAAGAGGCTGGGACAAAAGTGTTTTAGTGTATATAAAAACCGAACTGAATTGGCTTGTTATTGCCAAATAGTTCGGTTTTTTAGTTCGAATTTTTTATTTAGTTCTAGCTCTTTCCAGCGGTTGATTGGAGTGCAAGACGTAGACTCCTGCGGGAAGAGTAGCTAATGTGAGACCCCACAGGGAGGTACGACCGAGGAGGCTCACGGGCTACCCGCGGAAAGCGGAGTCTTGCATGGAGATCATTAGCGAGTTCAGAGAATACACTAAAATGTTCGTCTTTGGACCGTGGATAAATTGTTTTGTCCCAGCCTCTTTTTTGCACTTTAAGAAAGGTTAATTTTATTAAAGGAATAAAGTATAAGAAATTCCTAAGGCTTTCGCCATAAGTACTTGTCGATAAACCGAGTTTTTCTAATTAAACGATTGGTTCGCTGTATTTATTTTCTAATCCTTGCTCAAGGTGCAATCCTGTATCGTAAGAAATATTGCCGATCCTAACTTTCACTTCATCCAACAGTGCTCGATTTTCACTGTTCCAATACTCATGTACGAGTGGTAAGAGGCTGATCCCTTCCTCGATCCCTCGCTCGTAAAGTTCCATAAACGATGCTTCGTGATCTTCTCCAGTTGCAGGATGTTTCCATCGCTTCCGGCTTTCATTAAGATAATCCATATTGTCTTCTACCGGCCGGTGGGAATATGGGGAAACCATATCGCCTAGCAGTTTATTTTTCCAACCTGAAGGATCATGTAAAATCTTGAGAGCAAGCTTCATGTCTCTGTAAGATTCCTGGACGAATGTGTTTGGCAGGTCATCTGTCAATCCCGGGTAATGCTTGTTGATGACCCGCTTTAAAAGAACGCGCAGATCCGGGTCGAGCCGCTGACCGACGTCGATCCTTTCATGGACTTTGTTCTCCCATGTTTTCAGGTTTTTCTTTTGCTTCATGACAAGTGTATCAATGATTACTTCCAGCCTTTGATGATTTGCTCCTTCATAACCTGCTCGATAATGGATATAAGGGTGAGCATTCCTGTCCAGCAGATGATGGGTGATAAAGCCTAAAATATAACTTTGGATCAATAATGAGCTATCTTTCGCTTCAGTGATCAGGCTGACGAGGAAATCTCCGCAATCTTCTGTATGTAGGCGATTCCCCACTTTTTCCACACCTTTGCTTTTCAAAAACGGCCAAAATCGATGGTAAAAAAACGGGTCCGGTCCCTGTGCTCCAAGACGTACGACGTTCAAATGCTGTTCATAAGGCAAGGGCTCTAAAGAAGCCAGTATTTCCTCGGTGAAAAGCATATGGGTCCAAATATTCGGCATCGCCATCCTCCTTTCATACTACCTATATGTATTATAATGAATTGCAGACATGTTTGGGAATGCCTGACACTAAAAAAGGAGCCCTCAATCAGGCTCCTTTCCACTATCGTTCGTACACCTTTCGAAAAGATCAAGCGAGAAACATCTACAGTTTATCTACTCATCCCTCCTTATGTAATTGTAGTCTGCTTCCTGCCTCCTTTCTTTATGTTGAACCTATCATAATCTATAATCTGAATAGTGTAAATAGTCAGAAAGTTTCATAATGTCGAATTTATGAGAGCTTTTCTTTAATTTTCTGCTTGAATCGACACCAATCATAGGTTTTTATTTTTTGCTAAAAAATTTTTGGAGGCTGAAGAAGAAAGGTGATAGGCAGATGCGAAATTTGTTACAATAGGGTAGGAAAGCATTTTCATAAAAGCAAGGGAGGACCATGATTCATGGATTATCGTATTGAAAAAGATACACTAGGTGAAATAAAAGTACCCGCTGAAAAGTATTGGGCAGCACAGACACAACGCAGTAAACAAAACTTCCCGATCGGTGACGAGAAAATGCCGGTTGAAGTCATCCATGGCTTTGCCATTCTAAAGAAAAGTGCAGCAAGAGCGAATAGTGACCTTGGACTCTTGGAAAAAGAGAAAGCAGCTGCAATCGGCTATGCTGCTGATCAAATTGTCGAAGGCAAGCTGGAGGAACACTTTCCACTTGTGGTGTGGCAGACAGGTAGCGGTACACAGTCGAATATGAACGTGAACGAAGTCATTGCTTATGTAGGAAATCAATGGCTGAAAGAACAAGGGAGCGAACTGAAGCTTCATCCGAATGATGATGTCAATAAATCACAAAGCTCCAATGATACTTATCCAACTGCTATGCACATTGCAGCAGTATTGAAAATGGAAGATGTGCTTCTTCCAGCGTTGACACAATTGAAAAATACATTGAAAGAAAAGATGGAAGCGTTTCATGATATCGTAAAAATCGGTCGTACCCATCTGCAGGATGCAACACCGCTGACACTTGGTCAGGAAATCAGTGGGTGGCATCGTATGCTTGAAAAAACAGAAAGCATGCTTGTGAACAGCATCCCTTATATTAAAGAATTGGCAATCGGAGGAACAGCAGTCGGTACGGGCTTGAATGCACATCCTGATTTTTCTGAAGCGGTTGTCGAAAAAATCAACGAAGAAACAGGGAATGCGTTCATATCTGCACCGAACAAATTTCATGCATTGACTTCACATGATGAGCTTGTGCATGCGCATGGAGCAATCAAAGCGCTCGCAGCCGATGTCATGAAGATCGCAAATGATGTGCGATGGCTAGCTAGTGGCCCTCGATGTGGTATCGGTGAAATTACGATTCCAGCGAACGAGCCTGGAAGCTCAATCATGCCAGGAAAAGTAAACCCTACTCAAAGCGAAGCAGTTACAATGGTTGTGGCACAAGTCATGGGAAATGATGCAACAATCGGATTTGCTGCCAGTCAAGGGAACTTCGAATTGAATGTATTCAAACCAGTTATTGCTTATAACTTCCTTCAATCGGCACAGTTGATGGCAGATAGCATGATTTCATTCGATGAACGTTGTGTAAGCGGCATGGAGCCTGACAAGGATCGAATCGATCAATATTTGAATGATTCATTGATGCTCGTAACGGCATTGAACCCTCATATCGGATATGAGAATGCTGCCAAAATCGCTAAAACCGCTTTTGAAAAGAATCAAACACTGAAAGAGACGGCAGTAGAGCTCGGAATCCTTACGGGAGAGCAGTTTGATGCATATGTGAACCCTGAAGAGATGACCAGCCCGAATGCAAAATAATCCTCAATAAATTTTCACAAAATTACCATTTTAAATTTGTGATACTTCCTGTGTAAAAGGTCAAACTACAATTACACAGGAGGTGAAAAACATGGCTCAAAACAATTCAAACCAATTGGTTGTACCTGGTGTACAACAAGCACTTGATCAAATGAAATACGAGATCGCTCAAGAATTCGGAGTACAGCTTGGTCCTGACTCTACTTCTCGCGCTAACGGTTCTGTAGGTGGAGAAATCACTAAGCGTCTTGTACAAATGGCTGAACAACAATTCGGCGGACAACAAAAATAATGATGGCAAGAGGAGAAACGGAGGAAGTCCGTTTCTCCTCCCTTTTTTAATTAGAGAGGAGTACAGAAATGGATATGTGCCCTGTATGCAATGGATTTGATCAGCTGATGGAAGTTTGCGAAGCATGTGGGGGAGAGATGGTCGATTATGGACGAGCAGTCGATTATTTAGATGAGTACAGTCCATATTTGGACTTGAACCTTACCGTATTTGTTGACGGAGATATGAAATCTTCCATTGAAGAGACATGTGTCCACTATTTGCAATGTGCGAAATGTGATGCTGCTTCATTAGTTGCTTTAGAAGACGTGCAATAAAAAAAGGATGCCCCGAGAAGCTGGAGACATCCTTTAGTCATTCAATTAATGGATTCGCTCTTCTGAATCTTTATCGAAGAAATGTGCTTTATGCATATCCAGTGCAAGTTCGATCTGTTCTCCGCCTTTAATGTCCGAACGGGAATCCACTCGAGCGATGAAATCCTGATCATTAAGTTTAGAGTAGAGGTATGACTCTGAACCCATCAACTCTGCTACCTCGATTAGCGCAGTAACTTTAGATTCAGGGTTTGCATCGATGAAAACAGGCTCATCATGAAGATCTTCAGGTCGGATACCAAGGATCACTTCTTTTCCGATATATTCCTGCTGACGCAATACTTTCATTTTCCCTTCAGGAACCTTGACCTTCAAGTCTCCCATCTCCAAATATCCGTCTGTTAACGTACCAGTAAGGAAGTTCATTGCAGGGGAGCCTATGAATCCGCCAACGAACACGTTTTCAGGCTTGTCATACACTTCTTTCGGTGCGCCAACCTGCTGGATGACACCATCCTTCATGACTACAAGACGGGTAGCCATCGTCATCGCTTCTGTCTGATCGTGTGTCACATAAATGGTTGTCGTTTGTAGACGCTGGTGAAGCTTCTGGATTTCTGCACGCATTTGGACACGAAGCTTCGCATCAAGGTTGGATAGTGGTTCATCCATGAGGAATACTTTTGCGTCACGAACAATCGCACGTCCAAGTGCAACACGCTGACGCTGACCACCGGAAAGTGCTTTCGGTTTACGATCAAGAAGTGCTTCCAGCCCAAGAATCCTTGCTGCATCCTGCACACGACGATCGATTTCTTTTTTGTCCATTTTACGAAGTTTCAGCCCGAATGCCATGTTATCGTACACATTCATGTGAGGATAGAGCGCATAGTTCTGGAAAACCATCGCAATGTCACGATCCTTCGGAGCAACATCATTCATTCGTTTTCCATCGATCGAGAAATCTCCGCCTGTAATCTCCTCAAGCCCAGCAATCATCCTTAATGTTGTAGACTTTCCACAGCCTGATGGTCCTACGAATACGATGAATTCTTTATCCTGGATATGTAAGTTAAAATCATCTACCGCTTTTACATTTTTGTCATACACTTTATCGATATGTTGTAATTTCAATTCAGCCATTCTACGTTCCTCCCAGTTTTGTAAGCGTTTTATTTACTAACTTTAGTGTAGTCGAATTTCCTGGGAGATGTAAGTGGACGGACTGCACAAAGATCGCGAATCCTTTTGTGCAGTCCGTCCAACAGATCAATTATGTTGTTGCAATGCTAAATAAGCAATAAGTGCTCCTTTGAACTGTTTAACGTCGATACCGGTTTTCTCGATGAATTTATCTACTCGATATTGGAGGCTGTTGCGATGCATGAACAGCTGCTTAGCAGCAAGTGTCGCATTGGAATTGCACTCTAGAAATACTTTGATCGTTTCTAGTAATTCAAGGTCATCTTCGACTTCTGCCAGCACAGCTGATCGGATTCTAAGTGCGTCATCTTCATTTAACCGCTCCAGATAAAGGTAAGGAATTGTATCCGTAAACGTAGCTACCGGTTTCTTTAAGTGACGTGAAGTAATTCCATACCATTCTTCAGCCCACTGATAATGGTGGTAGGCTTTTGAAACGTCTGAATGGAACTTCCCTACGAATAAGGTCAGGTTGACGTAGAAGTCACTGATCAATACGTCAATGATCTGGTCATATGGAATCGGTTCGTCAGTTGCATCCACTAACTCCTCTATGATTACTCCGGAATTGGTGTCTGTCCACAACAATGGCATTGTTTTCGGGAAAAGTCCCTGAATAGCTTCGTTGAAAGAGTCCTTATCGAAATTGGTGTCAGAGACCTTGAAAAAAACAAATCGGTAGGCAGAAATATCAGGTAGTCGCTCTGCTTCATAGTCTGGATCCTGAATTCGATTGAACCATTCCTTTTCTCCGGGTGTCATCTGGCAATTCTCCTTATTAGCAGGAGAGAGAAAAGCTTCCAATAACTCAATATCTTTCTCGGTCAAATCGCTTTTGGGAATGCCGATCTGCTGTCCATCTGGGGTGAGAAAGGTATGATACTCCTGGTGTTGTACTGTTTGTACCCCATCATCCATTTGTACAATCGAGGGGAAAATTCTTTTCAACTTTTGGGTAATGTCCATTCGTCTCTTCCTTTTTACTGAATTCTACTATATTATAGCAATAAGGGTAATCCAACCAAACAGATGGGTTTTAAATTCTTTGGAAATTTACTATAATATACCCAAAGGGGTAAGTTACCTCGTAATCATGATATCATTCAACCTCGAAATGGAGGAGGGTTTCATATGGAAAATAGCGCAATGAAAATGACACAATATAATCAGGAAACAAAAAACCGTCTGAAACGGATCGAAGGGCAGATCCGTGGTGTGCTGAAGATGATGGAGGAAGACAAGGAATGTAAAGATGTCATCACCCAGCTGTCTGCAGCAAGATCGGCAATCGATCGTACAATCGGTTATGTTGTGGCCAAGAATTTGGAAAGCTGTATTCGTACAAGCCATGAGCAGGGCGATTCAGCTGAAGAATTGATAAACGAAGCGGTACAAATGATCGTTAAAAGCCGCTAAGACTTGTAAAAGAGGATGTCTCAAGCGAGACATCCTCTTTTTTATGGTTCATCGATTACATGTTCGTCGTTTTTAGGCAGGTCATGGGTTTCCCCGATCTGCTCTCTGCCATACACTTGGCTTACTGTCCCACCAGCCATGCCTTCATTGATCATGCGATCGACATCCAGCTCATACTTATCCTTTCCCTCTGCCACATGGTTTTCCTTTTTCCTATGCTTCATATGAAATCCACCTCCACCGTTAGTTTTTACACGTTGGAGTACTTTAATGCTTTTTGATGGAACAAATAGGTGGAATAGTGGAAAAGATGCTGGAAGTTTTTTTCTAAATCCTGTTGGAGGGATGGATGGTGAAAGATTGCATAGCCTGGCTTTGCGTTAGCCTCAAAAAGCCAGATCGATTGGTCTTGATCCAGACCGAAATCCATGCCGATTTCAGCTAGCTGCCCATCATAGTTGAAATCCAGCGCATCGCTTACACGAAGAGCGGCAGTATGTAAGCGCGTTTCAACCTGTTTAGCTTTCGTTGCACTGAAAAGTTCATCCAAGGTTTTTGCTTCTGCACCATGCCCTAAATGGGTGGTCGGATGTCCTGAAGCACCTAATCTGGCAGCAGTGACGGTAACCTTCCAGATGCCTTTTTCGTTTTTATTCGTATGGATCCGATAATCGATTTTCCGGTCGTCTTGTTCCATCAAAGCGATTTGGGGCTGGAGGATATAACCTTTGCTGCCTTCAGGAAATTGTGTATGATAAAACTCCTTCATAGTTGGATAGGTCTGCACCTGTCTCTGGTTCACCTCATTGACTTCAACTTCTTCTGTTTTGTTTTTAGTGAGCCGTAGAAGCCCCTTGCCTACGCTTCCATGGATCGGTTTCAAATAGACAGGATTCCTATCAAGCATGGCAGTAATAACACTGGAAGAAGGCGTGAAGATTGTTTCCGGCAACAGATGGGATACGACTGTATTTTCTTTCAGGTGTTTATAAACCTCCCATTTATTGAAGAAGCCCGGATTGAAGAGCTGGGTTTTCTCTTTTAAATATCGAAGTGCCTGATTCACTTTCGGGTGATTTTCTGTCTTACGGTTCGTTATCCGGTTGTAGACGATTTCCGGAACCATTTGCTGTGTTTTTCTCCATAAACCTTGCTCAAAAATATAACCATCTATTCTGTGTGGGCTGGCATTGACATGCTGGCAACCGAAAAATATCGGTTGAAACCCCATGCTGGCCCCAACCTCACTCATCTTTTCATAAAAAGGGGTTCTTGTATCAAATAATCTGCTGTTTGACCTGAATCCTGCGGTTAATATTCCGAAAGGGATGTTCAATTTCAATTTCGTTTCTGAGCCGGTGAATAGCAGCGAGTGGACAGGTGGCAGGTTCAACGCTTGCTGGAGTCCGCTTGTCACAAGCACAGAGTGGTCATCCTGCTGATGCGTCATGCACTGCACTTCACTGACCTGCTCGCCGAACTGTACTTCATCGATAAATTGAAACTGCTTCCTGAATGCCTTGGGGACGATGATCCTCTTTTGCGGACTTTGATAAAACCTTACAGAAGCTTGCATTGGACGACCCTCCTATCTTTTTACTTATATATGCGTGATGGAAGGCATTCATTCGCATGTTCGCTTATGGTACGATAGGATGGATATATGGTTAAGACGAAAGGTTGGAAGATCGAATGAATGCAGGATTACTCCTTATATTTATGATGGCTATTGGAGCTTTGATCGGTGGAATGACGAACTCGTTGGCGATAAAAATGTTATTCAGACCCTATAAGGCTGTCTATTTTGGAAAATTCAAATTGCCGTTCACTCCGGGGCTGATTCCGAAGCGAAGGGAAGAGTTGGCAAAGCAACTCGGGAAAATGGTAGTCAACCATCTACTTACTTCAGATGGAATCAAAAAGAAACTGGTCGAAGCACGTTTTCAGAAGACTGTGACCGAGTGGGCGCAGAAGGAAGTTCACCTATTGTTGAACAAAGAGGAATCGATTCAAAAGCTATTGGGCGACTATGACATCGATATTCAAGAAGCTGTGCTGAAACAGAAGGTTTCTGAATGGGTGGTAGACACCTATCACCAGCACATGACAGAAATAAGAGAGAAAAGCATTAAGGATAATATGTCTCCTCATTGGATTGAAAAAGCAGAAACTGGTGTCGATGAACTCTCCGGCTATATACAGATGCAAATTCACAGCTATCTTGAAAGTGAGGAAGGAAAAAGAAAAATTTCTGCGCTGATCGATGATTATCTGGAAAGCCAAGGAATGCTCGGCAGTATGATCGCATCCTTCATGGGTCCGGATGGACTAACGGAGCGAGTACATCCAGCTATCGTGAAGTATGTCAAAGCCCCAGAGACAAAAGAGTGGCTTCATGAGTTGCTGAAGAAGGAACTCGATTATTGGATGGATCAGCCTGTAAGAAAAGTGGAAGACAAAGTAGGGGGAGAAGCAATTGCTTCTGCAATCGGCACGCTTGTCTCTTCTTCACTTCCGCTTAATCAATGGCTGAATCGCACGGTAAAGGATTGGACGACAGCTGTTCAACCTAAAATAATTGAAAGTCTCGTTCCACAACTTGTGCAAAAAGGAACGACCTATGTAGCGAATCGAGTAGATACGATCCTATCCAGTTTGCAGCTTGATCTTGTCGTCGAAGAGCAGGTCGAAGCTTTTTCCGTGGAACGTTTGGAGGAGATGGTCCTCGACATATCGAGACGGGAATTCAAGATGATCACCTATCTTGGAGCGCTATTAGGTGGTTTGATCGGATTGGTACAAGGTGCAATTGTACTAATTTTCGGATAATCCGCCTATTCCTATACAGACATGTTCTCGTTTGTTATAGTGGGGGAGGAGTCAAGGAACGCCAATTAACAGGAGGTTTTTAATAATGGCAAACATGTATGATTACGCGTATGATTTAGAGAAAGCAATCCGTAACAGTGAAGAATTCCAAGGATTGAAAGAAGCATATGAAGCAGTTATGAACGACGAAGCTGCTAGCAAAATGTTCGACGATTTCCGTCAGACACAAATCAACCTGCAGCAGAAACAGATGCAGGGTCAGGAAATCACTGAAGAAGAAGTTCAGCAGGCACAGCAGGTTGTCCAGCTTGTGCAGCAGCATGAGCAGATTTCCAAGCTGATGGAACAGGAACAGCGCTTGAATGTTGTCATCAATGATGTCAGCAAAATCATCACTAAACCACTTGAAGAGCTTTACGGTAACCCGGAAGAGCAGTAAGAAGTGACTTAAAGGCCAAGCAGCGATGCTTGGCCTATTTTTTTTGCCATTTTTTAATGAAAGCCATTGACTTTTATATCATTAAACGATATATTTCAATTAATGATATATCATTAAACGATATAAAGAGTTTAGGAGAATGCTGATGGCACGTAATGACGCGTTGGAAACAGGTGAGCTCACAGATACTACGTTTTATATTCTGCTTTCACTGTTGGAAGCAAGACATGGGTATCTCATTATGAAAAATATTGAGGAAGTGTCAGATCAATCTTTCAAGGTGGGGCCGGCATCCTTATATACCTCCATAAAAAAGCTGCTGCATGCTGAATTGATTGCACCCGTAGGTGATGCTACAGGAAAAAAGAAAACCTATATTGCCACCAAAAAAGGAGTTGAGTTATTGCAAGAAGATATCAAACGTAGAGAGAAAATGATCAGACATGCTAAAAGTGCGTTGAATGAAGGGGTGGCCCCATGAAGAAACGAACGAAATATATTATGAATAATGGGTTGGCTTTCTCGGAAAACAGTGACATGGAAAAGCTTGGAGCCTTGGCAAAGGAAGGTTGGATTTTTGAAAGGATCTCAAGCTTCGGTTTCACTTATAAGTTGAAAAGAGGTAAGCCACAGCAAGTACAGTATTCGATCGATTACCAGAAAAATCCCGATGAAGAATACTTTTCGTACTTTGAAGAAGCAGGATGGACGCATATCGATTCTTCGGTCGATTATATCCACATCTTTCAAGGAGCCGAAGATGCAATCCCCTTATATTCTGATAAAGAGACTATGAAGCAGAAGTACAGTTCAGCCAAGAAGATGTCAGGCTTATTAGCATTTCCAGCTTTACTTGTCCTGCTGGCGCTTTTCTTCATTCGCTTTCTAAGTGTGAATGGCACTCTGCCTGCAATCGCAGGTGATATCAGCGTTGGACTTATGATGATTGTATTTATTGTCCTTGTGTTCAGTGGGATGCCATATGCAGCTTATTTATGGAGATTATTCAAAATGAAATAGTGTAATGCATGTTTTTTCCAAAAAAAGTGTTCTCATTGTCGAATTAAAAAGGGTTTTGACATTTGCAGCACGAATTAGTTCGAGAATAATCTTACAGGGGGAGAGATATCTGTGAACTATTTCGAACTGGAACAGAAGGATAACGTCATTCATTTACGCATTGCACGTGGTGAAAAATATAATGCACTTCATGTCGAAATGATTGAGGAGTTCGTTACAGCATTGGAACAAGTGGAGGAAAATTCTGCGCAAGTAGTCGTCATCTCAGGAAAAGGTGAGGGGTTTTGTGCAGGCGGCGATGTCACCATGATGAAAGAAGTTGCGGAAGAGAGCAAATTCAATGAGGCGATGCAGAACATTGAAGAAATCGTCACCCGCATCTATTCGATGGATAAAATCGTTCTATCTGCAATCCATGGTCCGGCTGTTGGACTGGGACTGAGCATTGCATTAGCGGCAGACTATGTAATCGCAGTGCCGGATGCGCGTATATCGATGAACTTCATCGGAATCGGACTGATGCCGGATGGAGGCGGCCACTTCTGGCTGCAGGAACGTATGGGTACCCACAAAGCGAAGCAATTTGCCTGGAGCGGGCAGGAGCTACGCGCCAAGGAAGCTTTCGATTTCAACCTGATTGATAAAGTTGTGGATGGTGATTTGTTTGAAGAAGCGGATGCGCTTGCATTGAAATGGAGCAGGAGTCCATTACGATCCATGATTGCAACGAAAAAAATCTATCACCAGCATGGACTTCATAAATTAACGGAATACCTTGAAAAAGAACGGAAATATCAATGGGAGCTCCGTCAGTCAAGTGACCATCAGGAAGGCGTGCAGGCATTTTTGGAAAAAAGAAGACCTGAATTCACAGGGAATTGAAATAGAAAAGCTGACTTCCTCCATTAAGGGAAGAAGTCAGCTTTTCTCATGGGTGGGGGTTATCGGTGGAACAGCACCATATATCCGCTTTGGGACACGCAACGATGGGTGTATTCGGCATAGCCTTTATCTTCTAACATGTTCTGGCCGATTTTTTTCGCATCGTCATCATTTTGTGCTTCAAAGTTTTCATCCATTAATTTCGTTCCATCTTTTTCGAAAACGGTAAGTGTGTACACTTTCATATTGGCAGCCTCCTTGATGTAGTGCTTCTCATTTTATATTAGGTGTACCACTGTGAAAATCCTGCAAACATTTGATAATTTATTGAAACTATTGAGCTCGGTAATCGTAAGGTAAAGGTGTAAGGGAGAGAAAGGGGAGAGAGTTTTTGAGTTTGACATTGAATCAAGTCACAAAAAAATTCGGAACATTTACGGCTGTCGACCGTCTATCACTGGAAATACCGGAAAAAGAAATGTTCGGTTTTCTTGGAGGGAACGGTGCTGGTAAGACGACGACCTTCCGAATGATCCTCGGTTTTTTGGATCAGACAGAGGGATCGATCAGTTGGAATGGAGAGGAAATCAATTACGATAAAAGTCACCTGATCGGATATCTGCCTGAAGAACGGGGGCTTTATCCGAAAATGAAAGTGAAAGAGCAGCTTGTGTACTTGGCGAGATTGCGCGGCATGGATAAAAAAGAAGCACTCAAAGAGCTTGATCACTGGCTGGAACGCTTCAAAGTGCCGGAGTATAAAGAAAAGAAAGTCGAAGAGTTATCAAAAGGGAACCAGCAAAAAATACAGTTCATCTCAGCTGTCATCCATCGTCCGAAAATGCTGATCCTTGATGAGCCATTTTCAGGGCTTGATCCTGTCAATGTTGAGATGTTGAAGGATGCGGTTGTCAGCTTGAAGGAGAACGGCACTTCCATCGTGTTCTCGTCTCACCGCATGGAACATGTCGAAGAACTGTGTGAGAATCTTTGTATCTTACATAAAGGAAAGCCTGTCGTCCAAGGGAGTCTCAAAGATATCAAACGGTCATTCGGCAAAAAGAATGTCCGTGTCAAAGCAGATTTTGATACGAGCTTCTTGGAGCAAATTCCTGGTGTTGTAAAATATAAGCGTCTGGGTGAAGGATGTCAGCTTCAAGTGGAGAATGAAGCAGCTTCCCAGTATGTATTCGAGGCGATCCAAGGGAAAGGGTTTGTCCGCACGTTTGAATTGGAAGAGCCTTCATTGAATGATATCTTCATTGAGAAAGTAGGTGCTTCCTATGAATAAGTTCGGAATCATTCTTGCACATACGTACTTAAGCAGATTGAAATCAAAACAATTCATCATCACAACTGTAATCACGTTGCTATTGATCGTTGGATTGACGAATTTCCAAACGGTCATCGATGATTTAGGTGGTGGAGATAGCGAAGATGGAAATCGACAAGTGGCATTGATTGGAGATGCTTCTGATGTAATCGATCCACTTCAACAGAATCTTGAGATGATGGAAGCAAATGTCGATTTGGAGACTTTCGATGGTTCCGAGGAGGAAGCGAAGCAAGCTGTCATTGAAGGGGAATATGCTGCGCTTGTAAATGTTGAAATCGATGATCAGGGATTGCCATCCGGCACCTATTATGCTGAGCAAGTGGCTAACAGTGGATTGAGTAATCAGCTTCGTGAAGGACTCCAGCAGGTGAAACGTACGATTGCTACTGAAAATGCTGGTGTTGACGCAGCAGTTCTTCAACAAATTGCAGCTCCGATTGCATTCGAAGCCATTCCATTGGAAGAGAGTGCGAAAACAGAAGAGGAACTAAGTGAAGCTAGAGGGCTTGTATATGTGATGCTCTTCCTGCTTTATTTCACTGTCCTGTTATACGGCACAATGATTGCGATGGAAGTAGCTACGGAAAAATCAAGTCGAGTGATGGAGATCCTGATTTCCAGTGCATCACCTGTCACCCAGATGTTTGCGAAAATTATGGGTGTGGCACTGGTCGGTGTGACTCAAATTACACTGTTTATCCTTGTTGGGTACCAGTCGGTAAAAATGAATATGGATACGATGACAGGTGGAATATTTGAGTACTTTGGATTGAGTGGAATCGATGCCAGCACACTTGTCTATGTCCTTGTGTTCTTCCTGCTTGGCTACTTGCTATATGCAACGCTTGCAGCCATGCTTGGATCATTGGTGACACGGATCGAGGATGTACAGCAGATGATCATGCCGATGACATTACTGATTGTAGCGGCATTCATGATTGCAATGTTCGGCTTGGGTACACCGGATTCAACCTTTGTTACCATTACATCGTTCATCCCATTCTTTACTCCGATGCTGATGTTCCTGCGGGTAGGGATGCTTGATGTACCTATGTGGGAAGTTGGGCTATCGATCGGATTGATGATCGGTACGATACTTTTATTGGGAATCATCGGTGCAAGGATTTATCGCGGAGGCGTTCTGATGTATGGAAAGTCAACGTCACTGAAAGACATCAGAAAAGCGATGCAATTGTCCAAAAAAGAATCCTGATTATCTTTATAAAAGAAGAGTACGGCCCGGAGCGAATTATTAAGCTCTGGGCCTTTTACGTCGTAAAAATAATTTCCTGGAAAATATAATTTTTTTGTAAGAAAAGTCTTCAGAAGAGCGACTATTGAAGTGAAAGGCACAAGGGGGGATGACTTTGGAGAATGAGCTGTTACGAGAGGCACTGGATGAACACTATGATGAACTATTGAATTATCTGTACTTGCAGACAGGGTCCTCCCATGATGCGCATGATCTTGTACAGGAGGTATATATGAAGGTGGTAACTGCCATCACTAGCTTCAAGCAGGAGTCTACGTTAAGGACATGGCTTTTTAAAATTGCCCGTAACGTATTTCAAGATCATTTACGGAAGAAATATCGCTGGAAACGGCTGATCGACCGGTTGAAAATGCACCAAACTACAACACAGTCTCACAGGAAAGATATCGAAAACAATGACATATTTTTGTGGCTCGACAGTTTTGACCAGGAAACGAGGCAGTTATTGACCCTCAAATATTACTTTGAATTTTCCTATGCGGAGATCAGTGCGATTACAGGCATGACGGTAACGAATATCGGAGTGAAGCTAAGCAGAATCAAACAAGACATCAAGCTGAAGGAAGGAGGGATGGAGAATGGCACGACACGATGACCAATGGAACAGATTCAACCCTTTGGAAGCGACCGAAGAAGAAAAAGAACAAGTATGGAATAAGATGCAGCGGCAGAAACGTAAAAACAACCGTGGGAAGCTGACCTATGTCTTCTACCCAGCTTCCATCCTGGCAGCAGCAGTCATCTTCTTCCTTCTCGTAATGAACTATCTTCCGAATGACCAGCAGTCTGCGGGTCCGTCTGAACGTTCCCTGCCGGAAAGTACGATTGCCCATACAACCTTCAAGTTTGAGGGAGGGAATGATGATTGGGAAATTTCAGGAGAAGCTTACCACTTTGATTATACGAAACAATTGGAAAATGATATCGATACACTTGAAAACGGATTAGGAAGAATATGGATAAATTATACAGGGGATAAGAAAAAGTTGAATGAGGAAGTTGATATTTCAATCATAGAGCCTATGGGGAAACATGCAGCACAATTTAAAGAATTTGATGGGACTGCAGATTTTGGAATAAGTCCAGATAGCTTTGGTGATGATTATGAACTCAACATTGAAATCGAAATGAATGGAGAATTGGAAAGCTTTTCACTGAAGCCGAAAAAGGAAGAAGCCACTTATCCACTTCCTAAGTACTATAAAGTATCACAAGGTGAACCATTCCCTGAAAAATGGAATGAAACAACTCCACTGATTTTTGAGAAGAATGGTATAAGCATAAGTCTTGATCAGCAGCATGCAACCACCCTTTCATATGAGTTACAGTCGAATGCTTTTGACTTTACCGGAGTAGGACCGCTATTTTATATCGAATCAGATGAAGAAGAAATACCTCTATCCATCACGGTAGCTGATGTAGATGCTTCCGATACGATTCAAACAAAGATAAGAGATTATGATGGAGTGATGGATAGTCCAAGCATAGGAGTGGATGAGTCTGTCATGACAGAAGAAGGATACACTTATGAAATCCATCCTGAGTTTGATAAGTACGGTCTGAAAACAATTGAAGTATATGTAAACAAGGAACTAAGGGCTGTCTTCACCGCCCATGTGGTACCTGAAATCAGTAAACCCGTGACTGAATGATGTCACGGGTTTTATAATGGTCGAAATTACTTGCCCAAATTCTTTTTTCCATATTGCATATTTGTGGTCTGGTGCTCGGGTTCATCTGTGAACGGATCCACTGGCCCTTGGTTTTGACTTCCTTTCACACTTGCTGCGCTTTTGGCCCGTTCTGACGGATTCTTTTTACGTTTTGGCATCGGTCAACACCTCCTTGCGGGTAGTTTTTCCTTTCTCGTCGAAAACTTTCATACCGAACGTGCATTCGTTTTCTTGCTTTGATACAATGAAATCAATTGATAAAGTAGGAGGGGACACCGATGAGCGAGACACTTCGCTTCCTTCACTGTGCTGATCTACACCTGGATAGTGGATTCAAAGGAATAGGGGAGCTGCCTGGAACACTGGCTGAAGATATTCGAGAAAGTACCTTTTATGCGCTTGAATGTCTTGTTGAAAAAGCCATCCTGCATCATGTTGATTTTGTTCTTATGGTTGGTGACCTGTTTGACTATGAGACGCGTAGTCTGAAGGCGCAGCTCAGGCTGAAGCATGCATTTGAACAATTGAATGCGCAAGGGATCCCGGTATATATCAGTCATGGAAATCATGACTACATGAACGGACCATTCCATGCCATCGATTACCCGGAAAATGTCCATGTATTTTCAGAGGAAAAGGTCACATCAATGCTTTTCCAAAAAGACGGAAAACCGCTAGCCCGTTTGTATGGGTTCAGTTACCAGGACAGGGCGATGACAGACAGGAAAGTGCACGAATATCAGAAGCTGGACGACACCCTTTTTCATATAGGAATGCTTCATGGAAGTATCGATACCAATACGGATCACGACGTCTATGCACCTTTTCACATGAAAGAACTCACGGCTGCAGACATGGATTATTGGGCGCTTGGCCACATACATAAACGTGAGATTCTTACTGACAATCCTCCTGTAGTTTACCCAGGTAATATCCAAGGACGTTCAACTAAAGAGACTGGAGAAAAAGGGTGCATGCTGGTTGAATTGACTGAAACGGATCACACCCTTGAATTCATTCCTTTACAGGCGTTTCGGTTTGAAAGGATATCATTGGACGTCTCGGAAACGGACCGACTGAATCAGCTGGAAACGTTCCTTACTCAGAAAAAGGAAGAATGGAGACAGGATGCTCCTGCGGTGATTAAGCTCGAGCTTACTGCAAAAGGGGAATTCGTGAAGCGTGTTGATGACAGTGGAGAGCTCGCTGAGTTGATTGACGTTTTAAATGAACAAGAAGCACACGAAACTCAATGGATCTGGTTGAGCCAACCCTCCATCAATGAAATCCCTTCATGGGATGAACAAAAGTTGAGAGAAGAAAAGCATTTTATGGGTGAAGTCGTCAGACAGACGGACGATACAACCTCTGCCGGTGAATGGCTCGAACCTTTGTATCGACATCGAATCGCGCGCAGGCATTTGGACTCCTTATCCCTTGAGGATGAGGAGGAGATCCTTGAAGAAGCTAAAGGGCTAATATTAAGGCACTTACTTAAAGAGTAGAGGAGGGGTAACTTGAAGATCTCCAAGCTTCACATATACGGTTTTGGAAAATGGCAGGATTATACTTGTACCCTTGATTCCTCATCATTCGTATCGCTTGTCGGGAATAACGAAGCAGGAAAGTCTACGATCAGGCAGTTCATCTTGTTCGTTCTGTTCGGTATGCCTCCCCGAAAACGTGAAGCCTATCAGCCGAAGTCCGGTGGTACCATCGGTGGTAAGCTCGAGTTGGTGAGTGATAGAGGAAAAGTAACTATAGAACGCATCCATGATAAACAAAATGGAGCAGCTATTTGTCATTTAGAAGATGGATCAACAAAAGGTGAAGAATTTTTGACGGAATTGCTAGGTGGAATGAACAAAGAGGTATTCCAATCCATCTATTCCTT
Source organism: Thalassobacillus hwangdonensis (assembly GCF_042675915.1). Lineage (NCBI taxonomy): Bacteria > Bacillati > Bacillota > Bacilli > Caryophanales > Bacillaceae > Thalassobacillus > Thalassobacillus hwangdonensis. The sequence continues at coordinate 169,825 of NZ_JBHTKL010000001.1, forward strand.
TCAGGCGGAAGATTTGACCGCACTTCACCATTTGACGGCTGAAGAAATCGGAAATACGCTTCTGAGTATTGGGCTTTCGGGATCCAGCCTGATCCATGACACTGAGAAGAGCCTGAAGCAGGATTTAGAAGCGGTGTTCAAGCCACATGGCAAGCGACCTGAACTGAATGTTGCATTCAATGAACTTGATCAGTTATCCAAAGAGTTGAAAGAGCTTGAAAAAGAAGAGGCAAGCTATAGCAGTCTCGTCGGGCATCTTCAACAAATGGAAGAAGCGACTTCGCACGCCAGCGATTCCTTGACACATACACGTGAAGCGTACTATCAGTTGAAGCGGGTGCTTCAAGCAGAGGATCTGATCAAGGAATTTCATAAACATGGAGTGGAAAGCAATGAACAGGTGGAGCAGTTTCCTGTAAACGGAAGGGAACGTTTGCAGGCTTTGAAGGACCAGAGCCTGCCAATCAGAAGTGAATATAATGTCCATACCAAGAGTATCCAAGAAAAAGAGACAGAACTGCTCGAACTTGAAAATTCGCTGCCATCAGCGGAATGGAACGATACGTTTCAGCAATGGCTGAATGATTTGGATCCGTTTCGCAGAGATTTGGATAAAGAGGTTGAGTGGAAGCGGAGCCTTGAGCAGGAAAAAGATGCGTTGGAGAAAGAATTAGCATCTCTGAAGCTCGATATGACTATGGATGATTTGCCCACTTATGAATTTCCTTTCTACCTTGAAGAAAGATGGACGCAATTGAACAAAGAGCGCAGCCGGCTGATGATGGAAGCGGAGCATTTGGAATCTTCGAAGATACAGCTTACACAAACCCTTGACCAGCTGGATAATGCCAAGAAGAAGCTGGAAGAGAGACAGATGTCTGAGGATGAATACAGAACTTCCTCTCACTTACTTGATGAACATGAACGACAGCAGCGTTCTCAAGTAAGGCGCAAGGATGCTGATAAAGCGCGTACGTGGATGTATGCATTGATTCTTTCATTAATTGGTGCAGCTGCGGCATGGTTGCTGACATCTCCCCCGTTAGGAGTCTTTGCTCTATTGCTCGGAGCATGGTCTGGATGGAATTATTTCCGGGAAAAAGGAACAGAGACGGAGGTTGAATCAGGCCCCTCTACGAAACTGTCCGCAACTGAGTATGACCATTTACAACAGAAACTGAAGGCTCATGAAGACGCCTTACTGGAAATGCGTAGTCTTCGAACTCGTCTAGAAGAAAAAGAAGAAGAGACGATTCGAATCGATCAACAGAAGGTGACCCTCGAAACCAGGATTTCCGGGCTCCAGTCTCAGGTTTCAAAAGAGGTAGCGCAATATCCTTTTCTTGAAGGGATCGATCCTGATTATTGGATAAAAATACTCCAGGTCCTGCTACCTTTAAAAAGGGATTGGGAGAAGCATGAAGCATGGAAGGAACAATTTGAATCATTGCAAATCAGGAATAAAGAGCGTTCCAATCAGCTTTTTGAGTTTTTCAACCATTCTGGATGGGAATGGGAAGAATACATTGTTTCGAAAAATCTGGCTTATTTGGAAACGGTCCAGAGTGAACTCGAGCAGAAACATCATCGGATCGCATCGTTACGTGACTCGCTGGAACATTCAAAAGAACAAGCAGCGTACCTTAGTCAAAAACTTCACCCATACCAATCAGAGGTGGAGGCACTTTTCCATCAGGCAGGGGTGGAAGGTGAGGAAGACTTCTTAAATAAGGCCGAAATGGTGGAACAAATCAGATTCCATCAAACAGAGCAAACACAGCTTCGCAGACAGCTGAAGGGTACCCTTTCTGAGGAAGAGCTGACATCGTTCAACCTGCTTGACCAATTGCCGGACTTTGACCGGATTTCCTTTCAGATCAACAATACAAAAGAAAGAATGAATGAACTGGAAGCTGCAATTGCTGAGCGGAAGGAACAGATTGCCAGTCTCAAGCACCAAATCAGTCTATTGGAAAAAAATGGCGTGTTTTCTGAGGTTAGACATCAGTATCAGCAAAAAAGAGACCTTTTCCAACAGTCTGCCAGGAAGTGGGCAGTCAAACAGGTTGCTGCTGAGCTTCTGAAACAAACGAAAGATGTTTACCAGCACCAGTACCTTCCTGAAGTGACACGATCAGCAACTGACTATTTCAAACGATTGACTGGCGGCAAGTATATCCAAGTGGCGTTTCATCCAGAGCACGAAAAGCTGGTGGTGGAGGATGCTGTTGGCTTCAGATACCTGTCCACGGAGCTTTCCCGCGGTACATCGGATCAGCTGTACGTTGCACTGCGTCTTTCCATCAGTACAATCATCTCTGAAACGAATCCCCTGCCATTTCTGATTGATGATGCGTTTGTTCATTTTGACGAAGGCCGGAGAGAAGTGATGGAAGCAATACTTGAGGAACTGGCCGGCACGCATCAAGTCATCCTCTTCACATGTAGGAAGGACCGAGTGAAAGAAGGCCAGCACGCCATTCTGCTTGACCAGGAAACCAAAGTCGCAAATTGAAAATATTAATGATAAAATGTCTAAAGATACGATTGAAGGATGGAGGGAAATCCATTGCCGAGGGATAGAAGTGATTGGGAAAAGCATGAAGAAACGATGGACAAGTTCATCCAGGTGGTTGCCAAGAATATGAGCCTGTATGGAGTGAATCCCTCCATCGGGCGCTTATACGGTGTACTCTATTTTGCTGAAGAGCCTATGACACTGGATGATATGCGAGATGCATTGGAAATGAGTAAGACTAGCATGTCAACAGGAGTACGGGCACTCTCGGATATGAAAATGGTGGAACCCGCATTTAAGAAAGGGGTCAGAAAAGACCTCTACAAGTCAGAAGAAGACTGGTACAAATCATTCACCACCTTGTTCGGCAGCAGGTGGAGACATCATACGGAAACCAATATCGAAGAAGCCGAAGAGACGATCCAGGAATTAGAGAGTATAGCTTCTGAAACGGATGATGAAACGTTGAAGACGAGGATAGAGTCTGATATCGACAGGCTCCGATATGCGCAGAACTATTACCGCTGGTTGATGCGTTTCATCCATGTAGTCGAATCCGGAAAGATATTTGAGTTTGTACCTAAAGACATGAATTAGAGCAGCATGAGAAGAGCTTTTTCCTCAAACCTGATGAACGCAAACATTGGTTTGAAGGGAAGGGCTCTTTTTAAAAGGAAAGGGAGGGAAGCAGGATGAAAAAAGGAATCACACAGTATGGAGTCGGGGATGTGTTTGACCATTTCTTATTGATAAAGTCTTCGAAGAAAGGTGTAGCAAGCAATGGAAAACCCTTTCTCACATTGATATTGAAAGATGCGACAGGGGAAATAGAAGCTAAATTATGGGAAGCAACTAAAGAGGATGAAGAATTGTTCACATCCGACACCCTGGTGAAATTGCAGGGAGAAGTGAATCAATTCAGAGGAAGAGCACAATTGAAAATTCATTCGATCCGACCTTCTCAAGCGACTGATGGAGTGAAGGCATCGGATTTTGTGGAGAAAGCCCCGGTAGAAAAAGAAGTATTGATGGACCGGATCACAGAAGCGATTTTCGAAATGCAAAATCCGAACCTGCAGCGTATTACTCGATATCTTGTACAACACAATCAGGATGCTTTGCTTACTTACCCGGCCGCTGTCAAAAATCATCATGAGTATATCTCAGGTCTTGCCCATCATATTGTCTCTATGCTGGATTTGGCTAGTAATTTGAAAGACTTGTACCCGGAATTGAACAAAGACTTGTTGTATGCTGGTGTCATTTTACACGACTTAGGGAAGCTGAAGGAACTTTCCGGGGCATCCAGTCCCTCTTATACACTGGAAGGTAAGCTGATCGGCCATATCCCGATGATGGTGCAGGAAATTTCAAAAGTCGCAGAGGAATTGGGAATAGAGGGGGAAGAAGTGACCATCCTTCAGCATCTCGTCCTTTCCCATCATGGCAAAAATGAGTGGGGTAGCCCGAAGGTGCCTCAGGTTAGGGAAGCGGAGGTTCTACATATGATCGATTTAATGGATGCTAAAATGAATATGATGAACCGTGCACTGGATAAGGTTTCCCCGGGGGAATTTACGGAACGGATCTACCCTATGGACCAGCGGGTATTTTATAAACCACACTTCGAATAAACAACATAGACAGGGGAAAGAAAAATGAAATGGAAAGATTGGGATCGCAACCTTCGCATCCGATTGTTCGGCGAGGGTGCGATGAATTTTTTATTCTGGTCCTTTTTTCCGTTTATGACCATCTATTTTGAACGGTCATTCGGAAAAGATAAGGCTGGATTGTTACTCGTCTTATCACAAGCCTTTTCTGTAGTAGCAAGTCTTATTGGTGGATACTGTGCAGACCGGTTTGGCAGGAAGAAAATGATGGTCATATCGGCAATCGGGGAAAGCCTGACATTCGTCCTGTTTGCTGCAGCGAATTCACCCTGGTATCAATCATCTATATTGACCTTCATTTCGTTCAGTCTGCTTGGCGTTTTCGGTGCCCTATATTGGCCGGCTTCCCATGCAATGGTGGCGGATGTAGTAGCAGAAAAACACCGCGCATCGGTTTTTGCGGTGTTTTACACAGCAATTAACATTGCCGTGGTCATTGGACCGATCATTGGTAGTGTCGTTTTTTATACATACCGATTTGAAATGCTTGTGACAGGATTTGTGATTACCGCTCTGCTAAGTGTCATTCTTGCTGTCTTTCTTGAAGAAACGGCAGAATTGAAGAAAAGGGAGAAACAGGCAGGTACACCATGGTATCGTGCGGTTTGGAATGAATTGTATGATTACAGGATCATTGCAAAGGACATGAATTTTCTATTGTTCATAATCGGTGGAGTGCTGGTAGCGCAGACTTTCATGCAACTGGACATCCTCATTGCAGTTTATACGACGGAAGTGATCCAAAATCAGACGATCTTCCAACTTGGTGACCTCAATATCCAAGTATCTGGTGAGAAGGCATTCGGGTTGGTTTTGGCCGAGAATGGTCTGCTTGTCGCCTTATTTACGGTTTACATTACAAGAGTGATGAATCGCTACAAAGAAAAATGGGTGTTCGTCACCTCGAGCTTGATTTATGCATTTGCCATTACATTATACGGAATGACACAAAACATTTGGATGTTCTTTATTGCCATGGCATTGTTCACTTTCGCCGAGCTGATGGTTGTAGGAATACAGGAAAGTTTCATATCAAAATTAGCTCCGGAAGATATGAGAGGGCAATATTTTTCAGCAGCTAGTCTCCGTTTTACCTTGGGAAGACTGCTGGCACCTCTGATCTTAGTCATGACGAATTACGTATCATTCAAGACTGCGTTCATTTTTTTAGGAATCCTTGCTCTAGGCAGTGGACTCATCTATTATTTGATGTTCCAGCGTCTTGAGAAGGAAACACAAGTGAAGCTGTCATAATGCCCTCCTTGTCCTCATAAGCTAGTACAAAGCATACAGGGAGGACAGTAGGATGTTATTAGGAATTCCCGTTTGGGTGTTTTTCTGTATCGTATTCATTTTCATCAGTGGGTATATGGCTTTCCGTGCGTTCAAAGCAGAACACCATCTGGAGCAGCAATTCATTGAACGAGAAGGGCAAGTATACATGAGCAGGATGGAAGAGGAAAAGAAGTCTCGGGACGAAAAGAAACAGAACGTAGCATCAGGCTGATGAAAGAAAAACCAGGCTAGTCGCTAAGCACTTATGGCGATATCTTGAATTAAAAAAAGGAAGCTCATTGAATGAGCTTCCTTTTCTAATGGTATTGCTTAGCCATGAGATCCGTCTTCAGATTGTCCTGCATTTTGTGCAGGTTTATCGAAAAGATCTTCAAACTGTTCAATTTTCACATCGATTTCGGCTTCGTCCATCATTTTATCGATTTTCTCCTGGACTTTAGCCTGATCGACTTTCTGAGATGTCAATGTACGTTCGATTTCTTCTTTCTCTTCTTCATAGGAACCGACATCTTCGATTTTACGCTCATCGGTCTTTTTGATGATGTGCCATCCGAATTCAGTCTCGATCGGTTCACTTACTTCCCCTTTTTCCAAAGCATATGCAGCTTCTTCAAACTTTGCTGTCATTTGACCTGGTCCGAAGAAATCAAGATCTCCACCCTGCTGTGCAGTACCATCTGTACCATATTCTTCAGCAAGTTTAGCGAAGTCTCCGCCATCTTCGATTTTTTGAGCTACTTCCTTAGCAGTTTCTTCATCTTCCACTAGGATATGGCTTGCTCTCACTTCAGTTTTCATGCGCTCATAATATTGCTTCATTTCCTCTTCAGAGATCTCCACGCCTTCTGTTGCGGCTTTTTCCTGAAGGAGGCTCAAGCGAATGGTTTTCTTGAAGTCTTCTTCATCTTTGAATCCATTCTGCTGTAGAAGCATAGGGAACTGTTCCCCGTATTGTTCCTTCAACTGATCCACTTCTTTATTAACTTCTTTATCGGTCACTTCATAGTTTTCGGAAAGAACTTCTGTCAGAACCATTTCCTGAAGCACTTGTTCACCATGCTTGTTCATCATTTCCTGATAAAACTCTTCCTTCGTGACATCACCGGCCTTAGTTTCAACTACCGCTTCTGAGTCTTTCTCAGCATCGGAGGAACATGCGGACAATGTCAACACACCTGCTGCTACTGTGGCAGCGATTGCAAATTTTTTCATAAACTCGTACACCCCTAATTCGTTGTAGTTACTTAGACGTCTTGTCTGTCAAACAGCCTATGACATAATATAACACATTTACCAATCGAAAGACCAGTCCAACTAACAAAAGATGCGGGTTAGGGACATCCGCCTATCCAATAGGAGAAGGGCCTGCATACGATACATTACGTATCTGATAAGGGGGTGAGGTTGTGGGTCATAAATACGGTGGCGGATTCGCGTTGATCGTTGTGCTTTTCATTTTGCTCATTATTGTAGGTGCAGCGTGGCTGTAATACCGATCTCACAAAAAGCAGGCACCCCATAATGGAGTGCCTGTTTTTCTATTTGTAAATATGCAGGGCGTTGCCTGCAGTTTATAGTGCGTTCAGAACTTCTACATATGAAGAGATCAGGAGAATGGTAATCAGCACATTGATGGTACGGAAGACACGTGCTTGCTTTTCCTGCGCCATATTAGTCTTCATACATAAGGATTGGGTCAAAGAGTTGAAGATGAATAGTATGATTAAAGCGTAAAAGACAAATACAATTGCCACGGCGGAATTACCTCCTTTTTCCCTTATGAATCTACCTTATCAAAGTTCCCCAAAAAAGAACAGGGGAAACATGTGACAGAAAACGACGGACGAATACGCCAAAATTAATTAGAAAAGAGAGAAAATGCGTTGCACCTGCACACGCATTTTCAATTAGTACATTATTATTAAATTGAACAAGCATTTATGCATTCTTTCGTTGGATGAGAATGTCGTACCCATCTTTTGCGTTTTCGATGATGCACTGTTTCGGTGCACGCATGAAATGGTTGATATATAGGAAGTCAGGAAAAGACAACCCGATATTCACCGATGCAAAAAGAACGAAATATGCGAAATAATTCGGGAACACATACCCCATGCTTAAACTAGGCAATGTGATGAATAGGGTAGGTGCCAAAGCCATCAGGATCGACGTCCTCTTTGACAGCTTGGAATGGCAGCGATAATGGAAGGTCGGATATAAGCGTCTTTTGAACTTCCATTTCACTTTCACTTTTTTATAAGTCAGAATCAACGGCAACAGGTGCATCATCCGATGAAGGATTGGTAAAAAGAACAAAATGACGACCAGCGGCAGAAAACCATGGTCTTTCACATCGTGTGCACCATGAAAGATAGAATACGGTATATAGAGCATCAAAAAAGACAATAAACCTGTCAGAAAAGAAATGAGATAGATACGATTCAGGCCGAAGTCCTTGTCAATATTGACAGTTTTCCAGCAGTTCATCTCACCAGCCTCCTTACATCGAATAGTTCTGTGCAATTGAATGAATCACGGGTATGATATGGTAAGAATTAATTGCTATGTATCGGTGAGCACAAATGGAATCATAGTACGATTTGATAAGAAAAGCAATAGGTTTTACAAAAAAAAATAAAACTCTTTGAGAACCGTTGTGACAGGGCTTGCAGGAGAGGCTTACTTACAGGGAGGAGGTCCATGGATGGAAGGTGAAAACAGGTGTCAGCGATTGGAATTTCAATTGAAGTTATTACTGGAAATGGAGGAAGTGGATCATTATCCTTTCATTAAAATGATCATCGAAAAAAGGTTGACGGAAGATGAGTATGAAGAGGTTGTTGAACTGCTCGAAGAATTACAACAAAAATTCGAGGCGCAGAAGGATGAAGGGATGGTGCATCACTATGGGCTGATCATCCAATTCGCAGGGATGTTGACTCCTAAGCTCGTCCCTGATGAAGTGATGGATGCGTTAATAAAAGAAGGACGGTTTTTAGCGTTGATGGAAGCCTTCCAAAAAATAAAAAAAGGATGACTCAAATGAAGGTGAATCCCTGAAAAACAGAATTTACCTTGATATTGAGCATCCTACAAATAATTATGATGACTTGGGAGTGGAATTATGAAAATCTTTAAAGTTTTCTGTGTTCCCGTATCCTTGTGCCTTCGCATTCTCAAGGGATCGTTCAAGAATCTCGATATAATCTTCCCCGTAAATCTCTTTGATCAATGCGGATAAATCCATGAATTCAGGTCGTTTCCCGTAAATTTCAGTCATGGGCAATACGCCATTCAGTACTGAATTTTTTTCCGGATCGTAGGCTTTCATTGTTGCCTCCAGCAATTCTTCTCCTTCATTGGTCAACTCAATATACGTGTTACGTTTATCGTGCTCTTTTTTAGAAAACTTCAAAAGACCACGTGACTCGAGTTTTTTAGAGAAATTGAATGCAGTAGATACATGCATGACCCCGAATTTGGAAACCTCTGAAATACTTGCCCCTTTCAAATGGTAGGCAATCCACAGGATATGGTGTTCATTGATGTTCAATTGAAAAGGCTTGATCCAGTCCTGCCAGTCCTTTTCGATTGATTTCCACAAAGCTTTGGCCAATTGTGCCATTTTGTGACTGTACAATATTGCGTCATCTTTTGTGAAACGTTCACCCATATAAATCACCTTCTTTTGGGATTGATGTTTCAAACATGTAACAGTTACTTCTACCCTTCATTTCAAAAAAGAAACCCCTTTATTAAATCTATTCACTTTTTATTTTATTTAAAAACATATTTTTTTCAAGAATGGATATGCTGACTGGTAAAAATTATATAAAATGGTTTGTGTTTTTGTTTTATTAATATAATAAAATTTTCAAATTTAAAAAGAACTATAGTAATAAACATTTAGTATGCAGAGTATAAAAACGGTTCATAAGTTTTCTTAGGAAAATTATAGTTGTTGAATAAATTTTCTTGAACAAGTCAATTTTCTTTATACCAATATAAAAATAAGAGAACGATCAAACCTGAAATGTCAGATCGTTCTCTTACCACTAACTTTTAGAGATTTCCATGGGTGCCATTTCCTTGAAAGTTTTATAAACCATAGAATGAAATTGTGTCATCGCTTCAATTTTATGATAAATTTCTTTCGCTTCTTCGGATTGACCCTCGTTTTTTTGAGAGTGATTGTCTATGTCTTCTTTTAATGAATGTAAAGACTTATCCTGACGATCCGTCGCATCGATCCATTTTTGGATATACATAGTAATGAACTTTTTATAAAGGTTCTTATCCGCTTTATACAAATCTTTTCTTACGCCTTTTTTCCATACACGCTCGACAAGATTCAAATCGACAAGCGTGCGAATCCCGGTACTCATTGAAGTTTTACTTTTTCCGAGTGCGACGCTCATTTCATCTAATGTCATAGGTGAATCATGGATGTATAAGGTTGCGAAAAGTCTTGCTTCTGCGGGAGTGAGTGCAAACATTTCCAGTGTTTTTGAGAACTCATGAATCACTTTCGTATGCAATTCATCTAGAGTGTTGGTTTCCTGATGAGTCATAAGCTCCTCCTTCTTCCGTTTCTAGTAACTAGATTACAACAAACCCAGTTTATTTAAAAATTCTCCTCTATAAAGCATTCCGGAGCAAATAGAAGCAAATAGAAGTACAAGTTAGTTTTACTTCATACAGTTTAAACTGTATGTATTTTTTATACTTTATTATCGGTATTTATTGTTTGAACTTTATATTACAAATAGGTTACAGTATGTAAGGCATTGTTCAATTCGGACAAATTAAAAGAAAGAATCGATAAATTGAAGAGTGAGGTGAACTCCATGCCAATTATCAAAGTAGAAGACTTATCAAAAATCTTTGGTAAAAACGCGAAGCAGGCTACGAAACTGCTTGACCAAGGATTATCAAAAGAAGAAATCTTGAAAAAAACCGGTAATACTGTCGGTGTAAACCGTGCTTCCTTCGAAGTGGAGGAAGGAGAAATTTTTGTCATCATGGGGCTTTCCGGAAGTGGAAAATCAACATTGGTCCGTCTGATCAATCGTCTGATTGAACCAACCGAAGGAAATGTCATGATTGATGGAGAGAATCTGGCGAAGATGGATAAAAAAGACCTGCGTCGTGTTCGACGTGAAAAACTGAGTATGGTCTTCCAGAAATTTGCGCTATTCCCTCATCGCACCATCCTCCAAAATGCAGAATTTGGTTTGGAGGTACAAGGAATCGATAAGGATGAACGCCATAAAAAAGCGAAAGAAGCTTTGGAAATGGTAGGATTGGGCGATTATATCCACCAGTATCCAGCCCAGTTGTCCGGAGGGATGCAGCAGCGTGTAGGACTAGCTCGTGCACTTGCCAATGATCCGGAAGTACTGCTGATGGACGAAGCTTTCTCTGCGCTGGATCCTTTGATCCGTAAAGAAATGCAGGATGAATTGTTGGACCTTCAGGAAACGATGAAAAAGACGATTCTGTTCATTACCCACGATTTAGATGAGGCGTTACGGATCGGAGATCGGATTGCCTTGATGAAAGACGGGAAGATTGTCCAGATCGGTACACCAGAAGAGATTCTTGTAAACCCTGCCAACAATTATGTTGAAAAGTTCGTAGAAGATGTCGACCGCTCCAAAGTATTAGCAGCACAGCATGTTATGAAGCGACCGGAAACAGTGGATATTGATAAACATGGCCCGCGTGCTGCGTTGGAGAGAATGCGTAAAGAAGGACTATCCAGCATCTACGTCGTCGATCGCAAGCGAACCTTACAAGGGTATGTGACTGCGGATGATGTTTCGTCTGCTGTCAAAGCTGATAAAAACGATCTGCGTGAAATTTTACGTACGGATGTTCCGAAAGTACATCTGGATACGCCGATGCAGGCAATCTTTGATGTCATCCACGATTCTCCTGTACCGGTTGCGGTAGTGGAAGATGAGAAATTGAAAGGGATCATTGTTCGTGGAGCAGTGATTGCAGCGTTAGCTGGAAGTGAGGTGACCTTGAATGGATATGATTCCTAAGATTCCTATGGCTGAATGGGTTGATTCGGCTACGGAATGGACAACAGAAACATTTGAATTTCTATTTGATTTTATTAAGGATGATTTTGGAGATTTCATCGATTGGTTCGCGGAAGATGTATTGATGGCAATCCCGCCATGGGCTTTCATACTTGTAGTAGGTGTACTTGCTTTCTTAGCATCCGGTAAACGTTTCGGGCTGGCGGCATTTTCGATTGTCGGCCTCTGGTTCATTTACAACCAGGAGCTTTGGGGCGAGCTGATGAATACATTCACACTGGTCATATTCGCCAGTCTGATCTCAGTAATCATAGGTGTGCCATTTGGAATATGGATGGCAAAAAGCAGGACAATGCAGACCATCCTTACTCCTGTACTGGATTTCATGCAGACGATGCCGGCATTCGTTTATTTGATTCCGGCAGTAGCATTCTTCAGTATCGGAATGGTGCCAGGTGTGTTCGCATCGGTAATCTTTGCGACACCTCCGACGGTTCGTTTTACAAACTTGGGAATCCGTCAAGTGTCAGGCGAACTGATCGAAGCTTCGGATGCGTTCGGAACAACCGGCATGCAGAAACTGTTCAAAGTCCAATTGCCGATGGCGAAAAAGACCATTATGGCAGGGATCAATCAGACAGTCATGCTTGCATTGTCCATGGTAGTAATCGCATCGATGATCGGTGCAAAAGGTCTGGGTCAGACAGTTATTACAGGGCTCCAGCGTGCCGATGTAGGTAAAGGATTTGTGGCAGGTTTAGGAATTGTTATTCTGGCGATCATCATCGATCGTTTTACTCAAAACCTGAACACGCAAAAAGGGGAAAATGTTTAAACAGTGGGGATAAGGTATGCTGCTTTTCTTGCAGCTTACCTTCTCAAATATATACTATTTAAAGGGGAGAGGTTAAGATGAAGTTCAATTTGAACTGGAAACACTTGGGCCTAGCAGCTGGCCTATCATTTACATTAGTAGCAGCAGGTTGTGGATCAGATGATGAAGCATCCGGAGATCAATCTGACAGCAGTGGTGACGTGAATTACAGTGAAGAAATGGATTACACGATCACTGGAATAGAAGCGGGTGCTGGAGTTGTAGCGGCTGCTGAAGACGCGGTGGAAACTTATGATAGCTTGAGCGGTTGGGAAGTAGCTACTTCCTCCAGTGGTGCAATGGCTACTGAACTTGGAGAAGCAGTGAAAGATGAAGAACCAATCGTTGTGACAGGATGGACGCCACACTGGAAGTTCGCTAAGTATGACCTTAAGTATCTAGAAGATCCTGAAGGTTCATTTGGTGGCGAAGAGCAGATCAAGACAATGGTTCGTAAAGGTCTTGAAGAAGACAAGCCGAATGCCTATAAGCTGTTGGATCAGTTCAAATGGGAAGCGGCTGACATGGAAACAGTAATGCTTGATATCAATGAAGGATCTTCAGAGCAAGAAGCAGCACAAGCTTGGATTGAAGATAACCAGGATAAAGTTTCAGAATGGACAGATGGTGTAGAAGACGTTGACGGTGTGGAAGTTGAACTTGTATATGTCAACTGGGATTCTGAAATCGCATCAACAAACGTCGTAGCAGAAGTAATGAAGCAAAAAGGCTTTGACGTAGAAATCACTCCACTAGAAAATGGTGGTATGTGGGAAGCTGTAGCACAAGGAGAAGTAGCTGGAATGGTTGCTGCTTGGTTGCCGGCTACACACGAAGCTCAGTTAAGCAAGCATGAAGGAGAAGTGGTCGACCTAGGAGCGAACTTGGAAGGTGCGAAAATCGGCCTTGTCGTTCCAAAGTATATGGAAGTTGACTCCATCGAAGACTTGCAGCCAGCTGAATAATTGAAAACCAGGTCTCTTACCCCTTTAGGGGGTAAGGGGCTTTTTTTGGTATTTCGCTCGATTATACGTGTCAATTGTCAGAGAAAAATTCAAAAAAAAAACGCTCGGGGAAGCCCCCAAGCGTCATTGTTCCGGATTCGGGTCAGGTGAAGTATGCTGATTGGCCTTTGCTTTTTCTTCAAGGTCTTTCAGGCTGGCTTCAATCTGTTCTAAATATTGCTGAATGTTTTTCTGATGTGGTTCAACTGTTCTTTTCCAGCTTTCCAAAGATGTTTTCACATCTTCAGACAGATCCTTGATCAGAGCAGCTCCTTCTTTTGATGTCTGGGCGATCTGATCTTTCAGTTGAATCCCTTCTTCTTTCAAACTCATGATCGTGTCTCTCAATTTTTCACTTTTCACTTTTGTATTCTCCCTAAAATCACGGCCGGAAGATTTAGTAGTCAGTAGCGTATAAGCGGCGCTTGCTACTCCTCCTACGATGAACCCCAGTAATAAAGACTTTCCGTTTGCCATCTGCAAAACCCCTTTCGAGTCCTCTTATTATCTTTATGTTTCTCTAAATATGTACGATTGAAACCTCATAATCATAATTAAACAAAAAACCTCCGGCTTGTTCAGCCAGAGGTTTATGATCATGGTTGTGTAGTTGTTCTAAGAGATGTCCGTTTCATAATTCCCTGGGTGATTGGATAAATCATGGCCATTACAATGGTATTGACTACTGCTGTCGGTAACACGATGGTAGTGAACAGAATGCCGAAGCTTCCTTCCATCAACCCGATTACAAACAAGACGATACTTAAGAAAACCGTTCCGCTCACCATGGTTCCGATTGCGGTCAACACAGGAGCAGTTACGCTTGTTTTTCCCATTTTCCTGACAAGAAGGAATAAAGCGAAGAAAGCAAATGCGGTAATCGGTTTATCGATGATGTTTGCAATCTGACCTCCAGGAACTGTAGTGGTAAGGGCAGACACAAATCCTGTTGCAAGCGACAGGATCAGGACATAGTTCGCTTTAGGGAATAAGATGATTCCCAGAAACATCATTGCCAGCAGCATGTCTGGACGCATTCCCAAAAAGAATGGTGGGACAATTGCGTGCAGGACAGCACCAATTCCAACAAGTAATGAAAGCATGACTAAAATACGGGTATTCAATTTAACCTCTCCTCTTCTCAACTGTACTGAACTATATTTACTTTCCACATGTGTCCTCATGACCGTGTGCGAAAGCATAGGTACATTATATCAGAATCCTGTCCGTTAGGGAAGATGAGTAATCAGGTTGTGATCTTCCCGTTGATGGCAGATGAAATATTCTTTAAATCGTCTTGAGAGTAGGCTTCAGCATTCGCGTTCCATTTCGCACCGAAACCATCTTCCTTCCCGTATCGCGGAATCAGATGAAGGTGAAGGTGGAACACCGTTTGGCCGGCTGCTTCTTCATTGTTGTTCAGCACGTTCATTCCATTTGGATTGAATGCCTGCTTGATTCCTTCTGCAATCCTTGGGACGCGAGCAAATAATTTTTCTGCTGTTTCAGCATCTGTTTCGTAAATGTTCTTCACATGTTTTTTTGGAATGACAAGCGTATGTCCTTTCGTTACCTGGCTGATATCCAGGAATGCATACACATCTTCATCTTCGTACACTTTTGCAGATGGGATTTCTCCCTCAATGATTTTACAGAAAATGCAATCTTCATGTCGGCTCATTTACAACCACTCCTTTTAAGACAAGCTTTGTTCCATTTTACCAAACCATATTAAGGAAGACTAATCATGTCTTTTTAGGAATAGCGATTTCCCAATGCTAAATAGTGTTTCGAGGTCAGGGAAATTACTCGCTTTCCAGCTCCATCGTCTAGACACTCGCGACATAAGCAGACCAATCCAAGAGAAGAAAGTCACTTCTCAATGGGTTGGTCTGCTTATGCGGATCGTGTCTCCCAAGACGATTCCGCATTAAGTACTTTCCATGGGCGGACGGTGAGCTTCCTCGGTCCTTCAGACCTGCGGGATCTCACCATGTCCTGTCTTCCCATAGGAGTCTCGCAATTTCCCTGACCTCTAACTAAAGTATTAATCCGGGAAATCAATTTCTTAACTACTTGTACTGCTTCGGGGTATAAAGGACAACTTCTAATATTGAAGGTGCGTTCTTTCACTTTTGATGGGGGTGGTGGGGGAATGACGAGACTCCCGTGGGAGAAGGGGCTAGGCGAGACCCCACAGGGAGTGAAACGACCGAGGAGGCTCGCCAGCTCCCCCTCAGGAAAGCGAGTTATTCCCCCACCAACCCTGAAGTATCCATAAGGGGACGCCCCCAAAAAGAAACAGAGCACCCGGTTGGGTACTCTGCTATAAAGGAGCGAGGCCGAAAAATTATGATCGTTTGTCCGGTACATTTTTCAAAAAGGAAAACCATTCAATTGAAAGGTTTCCGGAATTTCGTCAGAACCGTAATGAGCCTGCCGTCAACACCTCATTTACAGAAGATTATGGGACAGTTCACAGTATGATCTTTCACCGACACCTCATTTCGTGGATGAACATCCACTCTTTGCTTGTCCAAGTGAATCAGGATACTGCCTCGCTCCTTACTAAATAGTGTTGCGAGTTGCGTCGAAACTATGCGCATGAATTTTTTTGGCAAAGCCGGTGGACAATGGTAAAATTCAAAGATAATAACCTTGTCGGAAATGAGAGGAAGAGATGAATCATGAGTGAGTTGTTACATATAGGAGACCTGCACGGTGGGTACACACATAAAAATGTGCTGCACGGCATTTCATTTGATGTAAAGCCGAATGAAATCGTCGGTCTGATTGGACTGAACGGGGCAGGGAAGAGTACGACGATCAAGCATATCATCGGGATGATGCAAGCGAAGAAAGGAACAGTATCAATCAATGGGAAATCATTCGAACAGGACCCTGAAGGATATCGGCAACAGCTGGCGTACATCCCTGAAATGCCGATTCTTTATGATGAATTGACCTTATATGAGCATCTTCATTTGACTGCGATGGCTTATGATATACCTGAAGATGCGTTCAAAAAGCGGCTCGACCCCTTGTTGAAGGAATTCAGAATGGAAAAGAAGCTGAATTGGTTCCCTGTACATTTTTCAAAGGGGATGAGGCAGAAGGTAATGATCATGTGTGCCTTTCTGATCGAGCCTTCATTATATGTAGTGGATGAACCCTTTGTAGGATTGGATCCGCTTGGTATCCAGTCGTATCTTCAATTGATGGAGGATGTGAAACAAGCTGGAGCAGGTGTTCTGATGTCTACACATATCTTAGCGACTGCTGAGCGATATTGTGACCGATTTGTCATCATTCATGAAGGTGAACTGAGAGCAAAGGGCACCTTGGATGAATTGAGAAAATCATTTGGTATGCCGGGTGCAACGTTGGATGATTTATATATCCAGCTGACAAAGGAAGATAAAAATGTTTAAAGCAGGGGCTTTCTGGAGCAGGAGATTTTCTGAACATATGAAGGAAACAAGCAGGTATCTCCGCTACATTTTCAATGGACATTTGGCTGCTGCGTCGATTTTCTTCGTATCTGTTGCCGCTTATTATTATCAGCAATGGCTTTCTGAGTTGCCGGAGAATTACCCGACCGCAGTTATTGTCGGAATCGCTTTTGGGCTAATAGCAAGCTATAGTCCGGTGAGGACCCTGCTGAAAGAGCCTGACCTTGTTTTCCTCATGCCAGCAGAACACCGGCTCGGTGAATATTTCAAGCGATGCCTATTGTACAGCTATGTCGTCCAACTCTACTTGATTCTGGTGATAGGTGCAGCACTTGGCCCGTTATATTCCACCTCTTATCCGGGTCATGACACATCCTATTATTTAATGATGCTAGGTGTTCTCCTAGTTGTGAAAGTATGGAATCTGCTTGCAAACTGGTGGATGCTGAAAGAAAGGAATTCAAGGATTCGTGCGGTCGATTCATTACTACGAACCGTATTGAGCGTCTTCATTTTTTATTTCCTTGCAAAAGGGGATTGGGTATTTGCCGCTATCATCACAGTTCTCTTGTTTGGATTGATGATGTATAATTACGTGCTTGCCAAGAAAAAAGCCGGACTAGCATGGGACGTACTTTTGCAGAAAGATCAATCAAGAATGCGTACGTTTTATAGAATTGCGAATAATTTTACCGATGTCCCGCACTTGAAGAATACTGTAAAGAAAAGACACTGGCTCGTGAAACTCCTGACTTCAGCGATTTCGTATAAGCAGGATCGTTCCTATGACTACCTATACCGAATAACCTTTGTTAGAAGCAGTGATTATCTCGGTATGTACCTACGTTTGATCGTCATAGGCGGACTTGCCGTTTACTTTGTCACGAATCTTTGGGTGAAGGTTGCCTTCGCACTGCTTTTCCTTTATTTGAGTGCTTTCCAGATGATGACGCTCTGGAATCATCACCGGACAATTGCATGGCTTGACCTGTACCCGTTGAAGAAGGCTTGGCAGCAAAGAGCGATAACCCAATGGCTGTTACGACTGATGTTATTCCAGACATTCCTGTTCGGTCTGCTTTTCATCATCCAATGGAGCCCGGTTGGACTGATTGCCGTCTGGGTGGGAGGAACGCTGTTCAGTTATTTGTTCATCAATGGCTACGTCAAAAAGAAACTTGTTTAAAGAAAAAATGCCTCAAATGGACCCACTTATCCTTTTTGAGGCATTTTTTCGTACATAGAGGAGGCGTTATAAATGAATGCTTATGAAGAAAAGGTGTATCAAGAAGCGGTCCGCTGGAAAGTTTCAATGACCAAACGTTCCTCGATGATCCAGCGTTCATCCAAGCGAATCCAATCCAAAATCAATGCGAAAATTCCAGGGAAAGTTCATAAGGTAGTGACAGAAGCGATTCGAAAAATGATGGAAACGGCATTGTTCACTTCTGAATATATCCGTCCGATCCAAGTGGATGATGCATGGTCTTTCAGAAAAAGGGAAGAAGTCGTGGAAGAGAAGTTCAAGGAATATAAACGTACTGCAGTTCTTGAAGGTGCAGGTACTGGGGCTGGTGGCATCCTGCTTGGTGCAGCCGATTTTCCACTTCTGTTAAGTATCAAAATGAAATTTTTATTTGATATCAGCAGGATTTACGGATTCGATGTTACTACAAAAGAAGAGCGGATGTATGTGCTGCATGTGTTCATGCTTGCGTTTTCCAGTGATGACAAGCGCGTGGAAGCTCTTGAGAAAGTCCTCCATTGGGATGAAAGCGCGCCGGAGGAGTCCATTGACTGGAAGGAACTTCAGCTGGAATATCGAGACACAATCGATTTTGTGAAAATGCTACAGCTGTTACCGGGAATCGGGGCGGCAGTGGGAGCTTTTGCAAACGCCCGCCTGATGGAACAATTATCAGAGACGGCAAAGAATAGTTACCGTCTCCGTCTGTTGGATGATCATCGCTCCTGATACGACCGGTAAGCCTGAATAAGCGCTTTTGCCGCATGAGGCATTGCCTTTTCCTCGAAATTGAATTTTGGGTGGTGATGTGGATAGGTTTCACCTTCAGGCTTAGCACCTGTAAAAAAGAATGCTCCAGGCTTGGAATGCAGGTAATAAGCGAAATCTTCTCCTGCCATCACCGGATCGACTTCTCTCGTCACTAAAGTTTCGTCTGCTTTAGGTGTATCGCGCAGAATTTGTTCCGCTTCTCCAACATGATTGATGACTGGCGGGTAACCTTTTTCATAATTGAATTCGTAGTCTGCTTCATAAGCCAGGCATGCGCCTTTGATGATATTTTCCATTGCATTGATGACGGTGTCCTGTACGTCTTCATCAAATGTTCTTACTGTCCCGGTCAATTTCGCAGAATCAGAAATGACGTTGAATGCACTGCCTGCTTCGAACGTTCCGACAGTTACGACAGCAGTCTTCAAGGGATTGATCCTGCGACTGACGATCTGTTGCAGCTCGGAGACGATCTGTGATGCGATGACAATAGCATCCTTCGTCTGGTGCGGCTGTGCACCATGTCCGCCTTTACCCTTGATGGTCAACTCGAATCGATCAGCTCCTGCCATGAAGGCTCCTTTTGATGTATCAATGGTACCGAAAGGCGTATCCACCCATAAGTGAGTACCGAATACTGCATCTACATGGTCGAGTTTTCCGGTTTCCAATATCGGCTGCGCCCCGCCTGGTGCGTATTCTTCTGCATGCTGGTGTACAAATACGACGGTTCCTGGTAACTCATGCTGGTGAGCAGAGAGTATTTTTGCAACGGTCAGTAGCACCGATGTATGGCCATCATGTCCGCAAGCATGCATCACCCCGTCCACTTTCGACTTGTATTCCACTTCCGTTTCTTCATGGATCGGCAGCGCATCGAAGTCTGCACGTAAGGCAATCGTCTTGCCTGGTAAATCCCCTTTAAGTGTTGCAATGACTCCATTACCACCTACATTCTTCTCGTAAGGGATTCCCAGGTGGTCATATGTAGATGCGATATAGGCTGCTGTTTCTACTTCTTGGAATGATACTTCAGGATACTGATGGAGATGTCTTCTTGTTTTTACCATGTCTTCATAAGCTGCATCGACTTCACGGAACACGTTTTCCCACATTTAAGGTATTCCTCCTTGTACTTCGAAATGATGTGATGCATTATTGTAACACAATAATGACAATTCAGAAAAATGATCCCTATAAAAAAACATCCCGAACGATGTCGGGATGTTTCACTATTGGTCAGGATAATCTTGGGTCAGCCAATAGACGGTCCATTTCTTCCATATGACCAGTTTCATCTGCAATCATATCATCCAGCTTTACGACAAGCTCTGTCATACCTAATTCTTCTGCCTGCTGCTTCCGCTCTTCATAGCGATCAATCGTATCTTTTTCTGCGCGTCTAGCTTCCTGAAGCATATCTTTTACATCTTTCAGCTGCTTGACTTCAGCAGGAGTTGTAGTTGGTGTTCCGCCCAATGTTTTGATTTTTTCAGATAGGTATAATGCATGTCCTTGTTCATCCGCGATTTCTCCTTCGAAGAATGGCTTCAGAACAGAATAGTACATCCCTTCGACGGTAGCTGCGTTGTACGTGTACATGATAGTTGCAGCGTATTCATTTGCTAAATCCACATTTAATCCATCAATCAATTTTTGCAGTTTTTCGTCCATGAACGATCATCCTTTCTACACAAAAATTGTACATGTTTACAATACCCATAAAGAGCTGGATTAAACCATCCATGGCCATAGGAGCTCCATCTCCGTCTTAAGGCGGAGACAATCCCATACCGGGGAGCGTTATTGATCGGACGAAATTCGCTTATAGTGGTTATAGAAGGATTTCATTGGTTTGAAGGGATTTCCATACTTCGTGTCTAATGATAACTATAGAGATTAGAAAAGGGTGGACAACGATGAAAACAAGCTTTTGGAATGTACTGATCGCCATTCTGCTGATTGGCACGGGGGTCTTTTTGTTCTTGAACAATATCGATGTGATTGATGTATCGTTCCGTATATCATGGCCGATCATCATAGCAGCTCTGCTGATTACCTTCGGCTTGAAGCTGTGGTTGGAAAGCATCATTAAAAAAGGTGGTTCCTGGATCTGGGGGTCTTTATTCACCATCTACGGTACGTTACTTCTCCTAGGTGAAGTGGATGTGCTGGTGTTCAGCTTCGGCGATATTTTGAAACTTTGGCCGCTATTATTCATATATATAGGATTCGGGATGTTTTTTAAGAAAAAGAAGAAACCGAAAGTACGAATCGATATGGATTTCAATTCTGACGATGATGAGTTGGCAGATGATTCATCCGATCAGAAGGTTACGAGTAAAAAGAAGAAGCATATGGCAATCGGTGACCATTTGTACACAGCTGAGAATTGGCGGGTGGAACCGATGGATTTCTGGAATGCGGTCGGGGATTATAAATTCGATTTTACGAAAGCGTTCATCCCTGAAGAAGATACTCCTATTTCCGTCAGAGGATGGGTCGGGGATGTGAAGGTACTCGTTCCGGAGAACCTTGAGTTCAGGGTGGAAGCCAATGTCAAGGCGGGGGATATCAACATTCTCGGACAACGCGCAGATGGATTGAACCGTAAAGTGGTGTATGAAACGACAGGTTATCAAACCGCCAGACGTCGACTCACAATGTCTGTAGATCTAAAAGCCGGCGATGTCCGTGTCGATAAAGTGTAAAGGGGGGAGTCAGGGATGTTAAAACAATTGCACAGCATAAGATACATGTATATCCGCTCCCACTTGTTCGGTCTTATTTTGAATACTTTCGTCCTGTTGGCTGTACTGCTTTCCATCTATGTGTGGTTCACACCTTCCTGGCTGAGTGCCGGTGCAATTTTATTATTCGTTTCGCTATACTTTGTGCTTGGACTGTTCATGGCTTTCTATGCAGGATTCAAGTCAAGTGGTGATATGAAGGAAAGGCTCGAAGGCATCTCCACGATCATCGCACATCTATCAAGAGGAAACTTCAATGCAAGGATCCATACGCTTGAACAGGATGAAATTGCGGGCATTTCCAAGGAATTGAATGAGCTCGGGGAAAAGCTGAAACAGCAAAAGGAGTCTTTGCTCCGGCTGGCGGATGAAAAAGCAGAGTTTGCCAAAACAGCTCACAAAGCAGCTACAATTGAAGAAAGGCAACGGTTAGCGAGGGATTTGCATGATGCGGTCAGCCAGCAATTGTTCGCATTGACGATGATGTCCCAGGCCTCATTAAGAGTGTTTGATCATGATCCGAAAAAGGCGAAAGAACAGCTGGAAGAGATAACGAAAATGGCACTTCAGGCACAGACAGAAATGAGGGCGTTACTGCTCCATCTCCGACCGGTCCATTTATCAGGGGACCCACTGAAATCAGGTATTGATGGATTGATTGACGAGTTGAGGCAAAAGTGCCAGATCGACTTCCAAGTGGAATTGGATGAAGTAGAACAAATATCTGAAACGACCGAAGAACACCTATTCAGAATTGTCCAGGAAGCACTTTCCAATATCTTAAGGCATTCGAATGCGACGGAAGTGAAAGTTGCACTTGTGAAAAAGAACAGAGAACTTTTCTTACATATCGGAGATAACGGAATAGGGTTCGATACCGAAGCTAAGAAATCGAACAAAGCATCCTATGGACTTAAGACGATGAGAGAACGATGTGAGGAAATCGGAGGAAACTTTGCGATCCGTTCACGGGAAGGTGAGGGGACTCATATCGATATAAGGATTCCTATCCACGAAAGGCAAATGAAATAGGAGGGGTCAGCATGATAAGGGTTGTAGTAGTTGATGATCACGATGTGGTCCGTAAAGGCGTTGTCGCATATTTGATGACAGAACCTGATCTGGATATCGTAGGAGAAGCTTCAAGTGGAAACAAAGGGGCAGAATTAGTTAGTGAGCTGAATCCGGATGTTGTTCTGATGGATCTGATTATGGAGGACGGGACAGGAATTGATGCAACAAAAAAGATCATGAAAACGAATCCCGAGTGTAAGATCATCATTCTTACAAGCTACTATGATGATGAAAAAGTTTTTCCAGCTTTGGAAGCGGGTGCTTTCAGTTACATTCTGAAAACATCATCGGCAGAAGAAATTGCCGGCGCAATCAAGAAAGCTTACAAAGGCGAAAATGTAATCGAACCGAAAGTTGCAAGTAAGATGATGAATCGATTCCGTTCATCAGAGCGGAAACTGCATGATGATCTGACTGAGCGAGAACTTGAAGTATTGATGTGTATTGGGGAAGGGATGACGAATCAGGAGATCAGTGATTCGTTATACATTGGCATTAAAACCGTGAAGACACATGTAAGTAATATCCTTTCCAAGCTGGAAGTGCACGATCGAACCCAGGCTGCCGTCTATGCCCACCGGAATAAATTATTGAAAAAAGTATAACAAATTTCTGATCCGAATCCCTGGATTCGGATTTTTATTTGATTTTATTTTTTTGTCTTAATGCGGATAGACTTGTATAATACTTTTGTAAGATTGTCATAAGAAGGGACTCGGGAAATGGAGAAACGTGTAGATTCATCTGCGGATAATTTAATGTTCATTGCGTGGGGACAAGCATTGATCGCTACTTTAGGAAGTTTGTTTTTCTCTGAGGTCTATCATTATGTTCCTTGTGAGCTTTGCTGGTATCAGCGGATATTGATGTATCCGCTCGTAGTCATTTATGGATTGACATTATGGAAGAAGGATCTTTCCATTGCTTTACCAGGGCTTGTACTTAGTGGGATCGGTACGCTCGTATCGATTTATCATTATTCGCTTCAAAAAATTCCGGCATGGGGGGAAGTTGGGGCTTCCTGTGGGACAGTCCCGTGTAATGCAGAATACGTCAATTACTTTGGTTTCATTACGATACCATTTTTGGCATTGACCGCATTCATCGTCATATTCATTACCCACCTCATCATGATACGAAAGCAAAGGAGACAATAATTATGAAAAATAAGATGATCATTTTCATCGTTGCACTACTTGCCTTATTCGGTATTCTTGCATTTGTAGTAAATTATCAGAACCAACAGGCTTCTGAAGATAACCCGTATGGAAAAGATAATCTTAGACAATCAACGATCGAACAGCTGGATAATCCGCTCTATCAAAATCAGATGACACCAGATGAGCTGGAGGAAGAAATTGATTCCGGTGACCCGATTACGGTGTATTTCTACAGCCCGGAATGCTCATTCTGTCAGCAGACGACCCCTGTTGTCGTACCGATGACACAGGAAATGGACATCGATTTAAAAAAATTGAACATTCTTGAATTCGAACAGCCTTGGCAAACCTACAACATTGAAGGGACTCCTACGATCATCCACTTTGATAATGGTGAAGAAGTAGCAAGACTTCACGGAGCGCAGTCTCAGGATGACTTCCAGAGCTTCTTTGAAAATGAAGTGAAGGGCAAATGAAAAAAATGAGCGGGCAGCCCCCGCTCATTTTCTATGTGTATGATTATTCCTTAATATCAATCATGTGATATTTCGTGATGTATGCATTTCCATCGATGAAGGATGGCTTCTCTTTATGCTGAGGTCCAGAATTTTTATGTGCGTTTTCAAACGACTGGGAGTTCTTCCAGTTTTCAAAGCTTTGTTCGTTTCTCCATTGTGTGAAGACGATGTACGTATTTCCGCTGACGGGTCTCAGAATGCGGATCGCCTGGAAGCCATCCATTTTCTCGACACCGCCTGCCCGGTTTTTGAAGCGGTCCTCGAATACGGGACGACCTTCATCTCTGACCGGAATATTATTCATGACGACGAATCCATCCTTCTTCACATCACCGACAGCATCAACGACTTCGTAATCACGGCCTTCTTCGAAAACCTGCGCTTCACCTTCTGTGTAAGCAAGTGTCTTATCCTCTGACTGCATAAGGAAAATCGTCGCTTCCGGATGCTTGTTTTCTAGCTTTGCCAAGTAGTTTAGTGTACCATTTGTCATAGAAACTTTCATCATTCTCGTCTCCTTTCAGCTATGATTCAAGTGTAGCAAGGTGCAGGAATGAACTGCAAGTTTGAACGTCCGGGAAATTCCCACCGAGAAAGGATGCAACATCGTGAGCTTAAGAAAACAAGTGAAAGCAAAATTCTTCGCTGGTTTCATTCGACATAAATGGCCGTTGATCACGGCTTTCAGTCTGATCGGACTGGTCATCATCGGTTACCTGTTCATCCTTTTCGGGGGAAGGCTGGTAGTTGATGAAAAAGCTTTGGTTTTAGATGCCGCCACAACCATCGAGACAGAAGACGGCACGATCATCGAGAGGATGTACAAAGAAAACCGCACATTGATAACAAGTGAAGAAATACCAGAACATGTAAAGGATGCGTTCATCGCCATTGAGGACAGCCGGTTTTATGAACATTCCGGTCTGGATCCTCAGGCGATTGCCAGAGCGGTTTATAAGGATATCATTGCAATGGCAAAAGTGGAAGGTGGAAGCACGATTACCCAGCAGCTTGCCAAGAACCTTTTTCTCACTAACGATAAGACATGGATGAGAAAAACGAAAGAAGTGATGGCTGCCATTTATTTAGAGCGGAATTATTCGAAAGAAGAGATTCTCGAGCTCTACTTGAACAGTATTTATTTCGGGTCTGGTGTTTACGGGATTGGTGAAGCATCCCATCATTATTTCAATAAACCGGTAACCGAACTCACTGCCGCAGAAGGAGCAGTATTAGCTGCTCTTCCAAAAGCACCGAATACTTACTCTCCATTGAAAAATCCGGAAGAAGCACTGAAACGACGCAATGTCGTACTTAATCGGATGCATGACTTGAAAATGATCAGCACCGAGGAATTGCTGCAGTTGCAAGGAACGACTCTTGGGGCAGAAAAAGGGGAACGATCCTTTGGAACATGGTCGAACAGTTATGTCGACCTCGTCATCAAAGAAGCAGCGTCTGACTATAAACTGAGCAGGGAGGAATTGAAGCGGGGAGGTTATCGGCTCGTTGTCAATATGTATCGTGATATCCAGCAGATCGCTTATGAACAATTCCAAGAGGCGAAGTTTGTACCTGGATCGGTTGAAGGTGTGCAAGGTGCATTTACATTGATCGACCAAGATAGCGGAGCGATCGTTGCAGCCATCGGGGGCAGAGATTTTCAGCATGGGCAGCTGAATCGTGTAACAGTTAGACGGCAGCCAGGCTCGACAATTAAACCGCTTGCGGTTTATGGTCCAGCTCTCATGAAGGACTACGATCCTTATTCCATGTTAGTGGATCGCCAAATGGAATTTGGGGAGTTCGCTCCGGAAAATTATGATGAGAGCTATGATGGACTCACGTCAATGTACGAAGCACTCGTCCAATCAAAAAACATCCCCGCTGTAGGGCTGCTCGATCAAATCGGTATCGCTGAATCCAAGAAATATCTGGATAAGCTGGGTCTTCCTACAGAAGATAAAGGACTTTCCATCGCTTTAGGAGGTTTATCAGAAGGGTACACCCCACTTCAACTAGCTGAAGCCTATCGTAGTTTTGCCCATGAAGGAAAAGCTGTTGATGCTTCAGCGATTGTAAGCATCGAAGATCGCAATGGGAAAACGGTTGGATCGATGGAACAGAAGGAACGACAGGTTTTCTCAAAAGAAGTGGCACATACCATGACCCAAATGCTTCAACGCGTAATTACGCACGGTACAGGGACAGCAGGAACGTATGAGAAGGCGTTGGCTGGTAAGACTGGTACACAGCAGCACCCTCACGTCGAAGGGAAGAATAAAGACGTCTGGTTCGTCGGTTTTACGCCTGAATATGTTGGTAGCGTCTGGATGGGGTATGATCAATCGGACAAAAATCACTACTTGGAAGGCGGCAGTTCTTATCCAACGAAGCTGATGAAGTCGATATTGACTGAAATTGATAAACAAAAACAATTGAGTGACGACTTTCCGACAGCTGAAGGGTTGAAGGAATTACCGCCACCGATCGAATTGCCTATCATCACTGACTTGGAAGTCGATTTGAAAGTCGGAGGTCTCTCACTAGTCAGAGGGGAAATGACGTGGACCCCATCGTCCGACAACCGTGTCGTTTACAGGATCTATGAAAGTGTGCCCGGTCCGGACGTACGTGTGGATGAAGTAGAGGGGACAGGTAGTTACACGGTTGGAAATCTAGATCTATTTGAAGAAAGCACCTATTATATAGTGCCGTATGATCCGCTCACGAAAATGGAAGGCACGCCTTCAAATGAGGCAGTGCTGGAGTGGGATCTGTAAGTGCACTTCACTTGTTTCTGAAAGCTAAAAGGTAGAAAATAGACAATATGGTGACAAAACGCTAAAATCCCTATACAGAATACAGATTAATCGTTATAGTGGATTACGTTAAATGTTATGAACGTGATAAAGGGGTAAATACGTATGACTAGAGAATTCAACGACACGATACTTAAAGCATTCCGTGGGGAGGAGACGGATTATACTCCAGTTTGGTATATGCGTCAGGCTGGCCGTTCTCAACCTGAATACCGGAAATTGAAAGAGAAATATTCTTTGTTTGAAATTACACACCAGCCTGAAATTTGCGCTTATGTCACAAGACTTCCGGTCGAACAGTATGATGTTGATGCTGCCATCCTGTATAAAGACATCATGTCACCACTGCCTGCCATTGGTGTGGACGTCGACATCAAAAAGGGAATTGGTCCGGTCATCGATAACCCGATCCGAACCCGTGCGGATGTTGAGAAGCTAGGTACGATCGATCCGGAAAGTGATGTTCCTTACGTCATGGACACGATCCGACTTTTGACGAGAGAACAATTGAACGTACCATTGATCGGATTCAGCGGTGCACCATTCACGCTTTCCAGTTACATGATTGAAGGCGGACCTTCAAAGAACTACAGTAAAACGAAGGCGATGATGTACAGCCAGCCCGATACATGGTTCCTGCTGATGGAAAAACTGGCAGACATGGTAATCGAATATGCAAAAGGGCAGATTCATGCCGGTGCCCAAACCTTTCAGATTTTCGATTCATGGGTCGGTGCCTTGAATGCCCAGGATTACCGCACCTACATCAAGCCAGTAATGGAGCGGATATTCTCTGAGTTGAAGGAAGAAGGCGTTCCTCTGATCATGTTCGGTGTTGGTGCTCGTCACCTGGCACTGGAGTGGAATGACCTGCCGGTGGATGTCATCGGTCTCGACTGGAGAACGTCGATCAGAGAGGCGAGGGAGATGGGGATTCAAAAGCCTGTCCAGGGGAATCTTGATCCTACGCTGCTTCTTTCTGATTGGAATGCTCTGGAGGAACGAACAAAACAGATCATTGATGAAGGGAAGAATCATCCTTCACACATTTTCAACTTAGGTCATGGGGTTACACCAGATATCAAACCGGAAACGTTGAAACGATTGACTACACTTATTCACGAATACTCTAAAAAGTGATCAGGGGGGAACGACATGGCTAAAAAAACAATGGGCTTGCTTGTAATGGCCTATGGAACTCCTTATAAAGAAGAAGATTTAGAGCGCTATTATACGCACATCCGACGTGGCCGGAAACCATCGGATGAAATGCTGCAGGACTTACGTGATCGTTACGACGCAATCGGTGGCATCTCACCTTTGGCCAAGATCACCGAGGACCAGGCTACTGCCCTCGAGGATAAGCTGAATACCTTGCAGGATGAGATTGAGTTCAAGCTATATATCGGCCTGAAGCACATTGAACCTTTCGTTGAGGATGCTGTCAAAGCAATGAATGAGGATGGAATCACCGAAGCGGTCTCCATCGTACTTGCACCGCACTATTCCACGTTCAGCGTCAAATCCTATAATGGAAGAGCGAAGGAAGAGGCGGAGAAGTATGGCATCACAATCGAATCCGTTGAAAGCTGGTACGATGCACCAGGATTCATTGAATACTGGAAACAGCAGATTCTAGCGGTATATGATGGAATCGATAAAGAAGAGCAGGAGAACACTTGTCTGATCGTATCTGCTCACAGTCTACCTGAAAAAATTCTTCAGGGTGGCGATCCATATCCGGACCAATTGAAAAGAACGGCAGACCTGATTTCCGATGCTACTGGCATCAAGCAGTATGAAATTGGATGGCAGAGTGAAGGGAATACACCGGATCCATGGCTTGGACCGGATGTGCAGGATCTGACGAAAGAGTTGGCGCGAACGAAAGGATATTCTTCCTTCGTGTATGCTCCGGTAGGATTCGTGTCCGATCATCTTGAAGTGCTTTATGACAATGATTATGAATGTAAAGTGGCATGTGATGAATTAGGCGCTGCCTATTACCGTCCAGAAATGCCGAACACACATCCATTATTCATTGAAACGTTAGCGAATGTCGTATTAGACAAAGCGAAAGCGTAGGGGATCATTTATGAACGGAAGAAAACAAGTTGCCATCATCGGTGGTGGGATTGCAGGCTTGACTGCAGCTTATTACCTTCAAAAAGAAATAAATGAGAAGCATCTGCCTTATGATGTACGCCTGCTTGAAGCAAGTGACCATCTTGGAGGTAAGATCCGTACGGTAAGGAAAGATGGCTTTACCATTGAACGTGGACCGGATTCATTTCTTGCCCGTAAAAAAAGTGCAGCAAGGCTTGCCTCAGAAGTCGGGTTGGAGAACGAACTGGTACCTAATGGAACTGGGCAATCGTATATACTGGTCAACAATAAACTGCACAAGATGCCGAGCGGATCTTTTATGGGGATTCCGACACAAGTCCGTCCTTTTCTAGGCTCTGGATTATTCAGCCCGCTTGGAAAAGTTCGAGCAGCTGGAGACTTCATCAAATCAAAAGGCGAAGCGAAAGAGGATCAGTCACTCGGGCACTTTTTCCGTCGTCGCCTTGGGGATGAAGTCGTTGAGAATTTGATTGAACCTCTGCTCTCGGGTATTTATGCAGGCAATATTGATAACTTAAGCCTGATGGCGACATTCCCGAACTTCTATCATCTTGAACAGAAGCATGGAAGTCTTATCAAAGGCCTGAATAAAACGATGCCGAAAAAGAAGCAGACGAAGGGTGCCAAAAAACCGAGTATGTTCCTGACACTGGAACGTGGACTCGAATCACTGGTGGATGCAATTGTGGCGCAGCTTGATGAAGGTATTGTGTCTACCGGTGTATCTGTTGACCATATTGAGCGTAAAGAAGACTGTTATCATCTATTGTTGGGGAATGGGACAGGGATGCGGGCAGATGCAGTGATCATTGCTGCACCACACCACGCTGCTTCAAAGATGCTCAGCCAATATGATTTCATGGAGCCATTACGTCAAATGCCTGCAACATCTGTTGCGAATGTAGCGATGGCATTTGATGCTTCCGCCATAAAAAAAGACATTGATGGCACAGGCTTCGTCGTTTCGAGAAATAGTGATTATCGAATCACTGCATGTACGTGGACACATAAGAAATGGCCACATTCCACACCTGAAGGAAAAGTCCTGCTGCGCTGTTATGTAGGAAAGCCTGGAGACCAGGAAGTGGTCGACCTGAGTGATGAAGAAATCCAGAAAATTGTCATGAAGGACTTGAACAAAACGATGAACATTACCTCTGAACCTGAATTCTCGGTCATTACACGCTGGCGAGATGCCATGCCACAATACACAGTCGGCCATAAGCAACGTTTACAAACCATACATGCCAAAATGGCTGAGGCATTACCTGGAGTGCACCTTGCAGGTGGCTCGTATGAAGGAATCGGTTTGCCGGACTGTATTGACCAGGGAGAAGCTGTGGTGCAGAAAGTAATTGAACAACTTCAAACCAAGTGAAGTACATGCATGCAGATGCTGTGTACGGAAAAAGACTAAATCAATGATGATTTAGTCTTTTTTTGTGATCTTAATAATGATATCGGCTTGATCGTTTCAAGAGTAAATACAGCGGGAATTCGTACTAAAACAGGTAAGTGGAACAGATCGTGAAAAATCTCATCCAGACTGAAGAGGCAGTATAAATTAATCATAGTGGCGAAACCTTTTAGTAAACCGCAATATTATTAAATGCATGAGAGGGGACCAAATTGTGAAAGCTGTACAAGTCACTGGCTACGGTGGAATCGATAAATTAGTCACAGTTAATGTAGGCATTCCTGAACCTGAACACAATGAAGTGTTGGTAAAAGTGAAAGCTTGCGCAATCAACAATACGGAAATTTGGATGAGAGAAGGGGCGTACGGCACTGGCTCCAAATCAGGATGGCGACCGGAAGGGGTAGCTTTCCCAAGGATTCCCGGCTCGGATATAACAGGCAGCATCGTCGGTGTTGGGAGTGAGGTCGATGAATCCATGGTTGGCAAGGATGTTGTACTCTTCCCTTTTACATCGAGTGGTGAAGAGGGTAAAGAACATATTTCTGAAGATATGGCTTTCATCGGTTCGGAATACGACGGTGGATATGCAGAATATGTAGTGTGGCCAGCGGACCTTTGTTACGATATGCCGCTTGAAGATTATATCGAAAGTGCAGTATTTACAGTAAGTGGTCTTACAGCATGGCATATGGTGGAGCAAATTCAGGTCCAACCTGGGGAAACGGTCATGGTGACTGGTGCAAATGGTGGAGTCGGATCATTGAATGTCCAGATCGCTTCAAACGTATTCGGTGCTAAGGTTATCGCTATTGTAGGTGATTTAGAGCTCGAAGAGAGAATGAAGGCGCTCGGAGCGGCACATGTCTTGTCATATAAATCCGATCATCTTGAAGAAGAAATCATCAGAGTGAATGGTGGCCCTGTTGATTCGGTATTGGATGTTGTTGGAGATGCTTTATTTTCCACTTCCCTTCAAGTGTTGAAGAAAGGTGGGAAATTCTGTATTTCAGGATCTGCTGGAGGTCAACAGACAGAGCTTGATTTTAGAACGGTGTATTTAAAACATATCACAGTCTATGGTTCAGTACTGGGCACAAGGGAAGAATTCAAGCGGATGCTCCATGCAATTTCTGAAAGAAAAATCAAACCAGTTATTGATCGTACGTTCCCTTTGGAAGAAGCAAGAGAAGCACAGCAGTATTTTAAAAAAACGGGGAAATTGGGCAAAGTTGTCCTGCTTCCAGAAGCATAAGCTTGGTGTTTGATTGAGAAATGATACCCTATCATTTCCTTTTTTACCTTCCATGTACGGTCATAATGCTTTTCTTCAAGTCCATAATAATAAAGAACATCATGAAGGAAAGAGGTTTGACGTACATGAAAAACAACACATTCTATAGATGGCTGGTCTTCTTTGCTGTGGCACTGCTTTTTGCCTGTGCGCCACAGGAGGAACAAGGTCGGAATGACTTGAATGGAACAAACCCACAACAAGTCACTTATAAAAACCCTGGCCAGCAACTTAATGAAAACAGACAGAATTGGATGGATGGGCTGCCTTTCTTCGGAGATATGGAAAGGATGCCTTATGGCGAGACTGGACAAAATAACTATTCCCAAGGTGGGAATGGGTATGATGATGGTATGGAACAGCAACAGCCGATGGAACCATCAGCAGAAGCACCAGCTTCCAATGGTGTAAAGGCGCAAGTGATCCAACTGACAAATGCCGAACGTCAGAAAAATGGATTGCCGAAGCTGAAAGAAGATCCTGAAGTGACGGATGTCGCCCAAAAAAAATCAGAAGACATGGTGGAGAACAATTACTTTTCCCATACGTCACCGACCTACGGTGGACCGTTCCAGATGCTGAGGAAATTCGGAGTGGATTACACGGTAGCCGCTGAGAATATCGCTGCAGGACAACCGACTGCTGAAGAGGTAGTCAACAGCTGGATGAAAAGTCCTGGTCACCGGAAGAATATTCTGAACAAAAGTGTGACACACATCGGGATCGGATATGCTGAGGATGACAGTCGCGGTATTTACTGGACGCAAATGTTCATAAAAAAATAAACAACGTAACAAAAAAGGCAACTGTTGTATGACAGTTGCCTTTTTCTTTCCTCCTATGATCCGCTATGTGCCATAATAGAAGAGGAATTACCTTGCTGGATGGTTGCAGTCATCGCACACATTGCCGTAGCAGTCTGCTTGTTCTTCGATGTCGTGTCCACAGCTCGCACATTGTTTTCTAGGCAGGTTCTTAAAAAATTCAACGATACTCATCATGTATTTCCCTCCCAGGTTTTTTATGGAACTGATTATTATATACCCATTGTAATATAACAATATGCATAAATCAACAAACTGTTATAAAACAAATGAAAAACAGGCGAACATACAGAAAGGAGAATACAATGAAACTTACTGTCATTGGTTATTGGGGCGCGTTCCCAGGGCAAGGAAGTGCTACCTCCTGCTACCTTTTGGAGACGAGTGGAAAAAAGTATCTGATCGATTGTGGAAGTGGAAGTTTAAGTCGGCTGCAGTACTATACAGAGGTAATGGATCTTGATGGAATCATTCTTTCCCATTATCATCACGATCATATTGCAGATATCGGTGCAATCCAGTATGCATGGTTAGTTCATAATATGCTGAACAAAACGGATCGTCAGCTTCTCATATATGGTCATGACGAAAACATAGAAGCATTCAACAAGCTGAGTCACCAATACACGAAAGGAATCGCATACGTTGCTGATCAGACTCTCGATCTTGGGGCGGTCACCGTTGATTTTATGCGGACGAATCATCCCGTGCCGTGTTTTGGTATGCGTGTAACTGATGGGAAGCAAGCCTTCGTATATACTGCTGATACAAGTTACAGCAAGGACTGGGCAACTTTTGCTGAAAGTGCAGATCTCCTTATTACGGATACTAATTTTTATAAAGGGATGGATGGCTCTGGTCCAGGACATATGACTAGTGAGGAAGCGGGGAAGGTTGCTGCTGGTGCTGGCGTATCGACACTTTGGTTGAGTCACTTGCCGCATTTTGGCGACCATCAGCTGCTGGTGAAAGAAGCGGGAGAAGTTTTCAAAAAGAATATTCAACTTGCAAGGGAAGGGCTCGTCTGGAGAAGTGAAGGATAGCCTGATGAATTGAGTCTTAGCGGTGAATTGATTACAATGTAAGATGGAAAAGCTTTTGAGAAGGGAAGAATGCTTATGCTATTCATCGATCATGAAGGAATTAATGATCCACGGATAAACCTCGCATTAGAAGAATATGCACTGAAGAACCTGGATATTAACGAAACATACTTATTGTTCTACATCAATGAACCATCCATCATCATTGGAAAGAACCAGAACACTGTAGAGGAAATCAATACAAATTATGTGGAAAGTAACGGCATCCACGTAGTACGCCGCTTATCAGGCGGAGGAGCTGTCTATCACGATCTCGGCAACCTCAACTTCAGCTTCATCACTAAGGATGATGGGAACAGCTTTCATGACTTCGCCAAATTCACCGAGCCAGTAACCAAAGCTTTGCAAAAACTTGGAGTAGATGCCGAATTGTCAGGAAGAAACGATATCATGGCTGAAGGCCGGAAGATATCAGGGAATGCGCAGTTCTCTACAAAAGGAAGAATGTTCAGCCACGGTACGCTCATGTTTGATTCTGAAATAGAAAATGTAGTCTCTGCTTTGAATGTAAAAACAGAGAAAATCAAATCCAAAGGGATCAAATCGATTCGCAGCCGTGTGACGAATATTTCTGAATTGATGGAAGAAAAAATTTCGATGGATGAGTTCAAGGAAATGATCCTTCGGTATATCTTTGATGTGGATGATGTCAAAGACGTTCCTCAGTATAAGCTGACGAAAGAGGATTGGGATGAAATCCATACGATTGCTGAGAAGCGCTATAAGAACTGGGATTGGAACTACGGCAAATCCCCTAAATTCAATATTCAGCATACAAAACGGATCGAAGGTGCAGGAAGCTATGATGTCCGTCTGGATGTAGCTAAAGGCACGATTCAGAATGCGAAGATCTATGGGGACTTCTTCGGAGTTGGAGACATCAGCGATATCGAAAACAAACTGATCGGTACGAAGTATGAGCGAAACGAACTCTCCAACGTGCTGGAGGGTGTAGACATCGCTCACTATCTAGGTAAGATTTCCAAAGAAGATTTCCTGAACATCCTTTATTAATAAAGTACACGCGCATGAAATGAGGTTTCATGCGCGTTATTTTTATATCAAGCAGGAGAACGGGAAAAAGTTGCTTAAAAATTGTCAGTATTTTATAATTATTATGGAAGTTTTTTTAAAGTGTAATGAATGACTATTCATTCATTAACCATGTAAGGGGGATATTTTGTGAATATCAGTCAAAAACTTTCAATGACTGCAATGGAACAACCGACAAAACCTGCCTACATATTTCAAGGGAACGAAACAAGCTATCAGGAACTGGAAGGTGCGGTTACGAAATTCGCTTCAAGCTTGAAATCGCTCGGCTATGGAAAAGGGGATCATATCGCTTTGATCGTAGGGAACACCCCACACTTCATCATCGGAATGTACGGTGCCCTGCGCATCGGTGCTACCGTCATTCCAGTAAATCCGATCTACACAGTGGATGAGATGGGTTATATCCTTAA
This sequence comes from Thalassobacillus hwangdonensis, assembly GCF_042675915.1. Classification (NCBI taxonomy): domain Bacteria; kingdom Bacillati; phylum Bacillota; class Bacilli; order Caryophanales; family Bacillaceae; genus Thalassobacillus; species Thalassobacillus hwangdonensis. Next base: position 205,264 of record NZ_JBHTKL010000001.1, read on the forward strand.
GAATGGCGATGTGAAAGGGATAATCACCTTGGATCTGTTGCTTGAGAAGTTTGAGCATATGGATGCAATGCTTCCGGATGTTCAGGATTATTTTATTGCTGAAACTGGTGCACCGATCGATTGGGAAGGATCGTCTTTATCCCGAAAAATGAAATCGTTTACAAAAACGGTCGAAAGGGGAAGCCTTGATCTGGAACGTCCGGAACTCGATGAAGAGGATACAGCGGTCATCCTTTATACTTCAGGAACGACCGGTAAGCCTAAGGGCGCAATGTTGACTCATAAGAACTTGTATTCCAATGCCAGTGATGTTGCGGACTACCTGCAGTACACCGAAAATGACAGAGTCATTGCTGCCTTGCCGATGTTCCATGTATTTTGTCTTACAGTCTCCTTGAATGCTCCATTGATGAATGGCGGAACAATCTTGATCGTACCGAAGTTCTCGCCGCAGGACGTATTCAATATTGCAGCTTCTTATAAAGCTACAGTATTTGCAGGAGTGCCTACGATGTACAATTATTTGTTACAAACAGGCAAAGAGCACGTTGACACGTTCAAGGATATACGTCTATGTATTTCAGGTGGTGCATCAATGCCAGTAGCTTTGCTTACAGCGTTTGAGAAGCAGTTCAATGTCATCATTTCCGAAGGGTATGGACTTTCGGAGGCTTCACCTGTTACGTGCTTCAATCCGCTTGATCGTCCTAGAAAGCCCGGTTCCATAGGTACCAGCATCCTCAATGTTGAAAATAAAGTAGTAGACGAGCTGGGAGAGGAAGTGAATCCTGGCGAGGTCGGAGAGCTTGTCGTACGTGGCCCGAACGTCATGAAAGGATATTATAAGCTTCCGGAAGAAACTGCGATGACGATCCGGGAAGGATGGTTATATACCGGAGATATGGCGCGCATGGATGATGAGGGGTATTTCTATATCGTCGACCGGAAAAAAGATATGATCCTCGTGGGGGGCTACAATGTGTATCCTCGTGAAGTGGAAGAAGTGCTCTACCAGCATGATGATGTGACTGAAGTAGCAGTCGTCGGGGCACCAGACCCGGACTTGGGTGAAGCGGTAATCAGCTTCGTCGTCTCCAACAATGCTTCTCTTACTGAAGAAGAACTTGTCCGTTATTGCGGGGAGCACCTTGCAAAGTATAAAGTTCCATCGAAAATAGAATTTATGGAAGAACTTCCGAAAAACACGACAGGGAAAATCCTGCGGAAAAATCTTCGGGAGAAAGTTGTTCAATAATATACATGAAGGACCGCCCTCTAGGGATGGTCCTTCTTTTTCTTTATCAATTCACATTTCTCATAATCTTTTTAAAAACCTTATCTTTATCGAATCCTTCTCCCATTGAAAACTTTTCAACCAGGTAGTTTTCCTTATCAATCAAGTAAGTAAATGAATCGTGTACGATATAATCGGTTCCGCGGTCCTGGAAGCGGAAACGGAATGTGTCTGCGAAAGCTTCTGTGTCAGGTAAATTGCCTCTTAAGAATATCCATCCTTCATCGGAAGATTCCACATCGAAGGTTTTCATATAAGATGAGATTCTCTCGGGTGTGTCATTTTCAGGGTCGATACTGACTGAGATGAACTCTACATCCTTGCCGTACACCCCTTCATCCTGAAGCATTTTCCTGACATGCATCATCCGCTGTGTGGTCAGTGGACATACGTCCGGACACTGTGTGTAATAAAATTCGATCAATCGGACTTTAGGTTCCATTGACTGGAAGTCGTAGGTTTCTCCGGATGCCGTCTGCATCGTTACATCTTGCGGTAATTGCACTCCTGCGTCCCGCCAGAATTCCAAATACATGATTCCCAACGCAATTCCAAAAGCGATGATTCCTGCAAATATGGCATAGTATTTCTTTTTCATCAGCCATCCCCCTCAGTTAAAAAGACTATGAATGAAGTCACTTTTATCATACAATAGTTTCCAACGGTTAATTACTTAAAATGGGGATAAACAATGACGGTCTGATGACAATATTATGACGGAATGTTCACAATTTCACTCAAGGACGCATCATGTTATCTTCCGAGTGATTAGTATGTCATAAAATAACAAACACGCAATACACTTGCGGTCTACCGCAATAGTTTTTCGGTGATATCTTCGAGAGGATGTATTAAAATGAAATTAAGGAAATGATGACGGTAATCGATCCCTTGTAAAAGCGATCGAGGACGTCGATCTACTGTTTTACAGTAGATGAGTGGAAAAGTTTCTTTCTACCAGGAGAGCTTTTTCACAATATTAATTCCCTCACTCAAAAGTTAACCAGTCGTCTCTTTGCCAATATCCCGCGTGGATATTGGTCTTTTTTTTGTGGTAATGGAAAATTAAGACATACTAATAAGGAAAAGTGTATGCACACTTTTCCAGCAAGGGTTCGGTGATTATTTTGGCGCTTTATAGGTGACAAGGAACTCTTCATCCGTAATGTAAAAATCCCGTCCCGGTCGATAGGGGAGCAGGTGTTCACGTTCCAGTTTGAAAAAACTCACACGCTTTGAGGGATCATCATCGATGACCGGGACTTCCTTCGTGCTTTTGATATAGTGGTCCACTGCCCTTTGGACGGTGTCCAAGTCTTTTGCCAATTGGTAATCCTGTTCAGGGAAGAGTTCATAGGTTTCTTTGGACATATAGTAGGTCTCCGTAGGTATTCCGTTTAAATACGGTGAAAGCAAGTCGTAATCGATGGTGAGATCTTCGTGGATGATCACACTTAACGGAACACCATCCGGCATTTGAGCTGCATATTGATGGATCGCTTTCCTCACTTCTTCGATCGGGATGCTTCGCTTCTCATACTCGATTTTTTCTTCACTTTTCTTTTGTTTCTTTCTTTTCCACATGGAATCCCTCCTTTGTTTAAAGTTCGCTTTCACCGCACACACTAGGGTTAGGAGGTGACAGGCATGAATGAAGAACAGGTAGAAAGAGAGTTGGAAGTGTACACCTTGTTGAATCCCGACTTTGGATGTTCACTCGAAGCTCACATGACACGGGACTTTATAAAAGAATAAATCAGTAAGGCTCTGTCCGGGGAAAATAAAATGATGAACGTTTTGTGAAAACTAGGACTTTTATCACCTTTTCTGCTACAGTTTAACTGCAAGGAACTTCCAATTCAGGAGTTTCTACATATCAATTGTACCAGGAAGGATGATAAAATGAACACGCTAAAAAAAGAAGTTGAAGTCACAGCTGAAACCATGGCACTAGTCGCAAAGGTCAATGACTTTGGTAAAGTGATTACCGAAGTGATGATGATGGACGGGACACATGAAGTTCCTGTTCACCCTGGAAAGATGATTGATGATGCTTGTAAATTCTTCGCCTCCAGTCTGGCTGGGCGTACAGAAGGCACAAAGCAGGTTTCCGGATTTACACATAAGCCCCCGATCGTCATCTCTCAATCGATGGGAATGTATTTCTTCCCGATTACTTCTCCTAAACGTAAAGACTGTACGTGGATTGCGCACGCTCACATCCAATCGATCCATAGTGTGGATGGGTATAACACGATCATGCGCTTTTCCAATGGTACCGCCATTACACTCCCTGTCTCCAAAGGCGTCATAGCAAACCAGATACAACGCACCGCTCAATTCCGTTTCCTGCTTGAAAGTCGCATTAAGCATTCTTCTCCTTATACTGCGGAGAAGGTCGCAGAGCCTTTTGCATAAGCTCGAAAAGAATGTTTTCAACTTTTTTACGGATCGCAGGGTTGAAATAGTTCCGCTTCTCTTCATATCCATGAGCAAGAAACAGGAAAGAAGTGAAGGAATCATTTTTACCTACCTGCATGACTTGTAACTTCTGCCGATCCATCTTTTTCCGAAGCTCCTTACGTTCCACTCTCGCTTCATATTCCATTTTCCCTAAAAGCTCCAAATAATGCTCCTTTATTTTGAATCGCCCTTTTTCGATATGGTTGCGGTCCTGCTGAACGACGACCAGGGCCATAGAAAGAAATAAATACCGGGAGGCCAGTTCCAGCTCCTCTTCTTTCAAATACCGCATGATGGTTCCCTCCAAATACGAACAAATGTTCTGTTATGGTGTATTATATCACGAACAGAAGAATAATATGCAAGTATTTTTTTCCAGATGGATGAACCGGCTTTTGAGACATGAGAAATATGGGCAGAATGGATATTGGCACGAGCAAGAAGGGTATGGATAGTCAAAAGCGCCTTCTTTGATTTAAAATATAGAGTAGATTGAAAAATCAACAGAAGGTAACGTTGATCACATAAGGAGCCCGATGTCATGTATCTGTTCAATGTCAGCTTAGCTGACCTTCAGCAAATGGCCGAAAATGATGAGCTATTTGAATATATCATTACGCAAATTGAGCGATTTGAACGCTTTGGCCCACTCCCTGGGATTCTGCTTCCGATGCTCGAAGCTTTTTTGCCGATTCTTCCCCTCGTGGCTTTCGTTGTAGCCAACACGGTGGCGTATGGTCTGCTTAAAGGGTTCATCTATTCATGGATAGGTGCATCTCTTGGGGCAATCATCGTATTTCTCATCATCCGCCGTCTCGGAGATAAGCGTTTCTTTCGATGGATGCGAAACCAGAAGCAGGTGAAACGGGTAACAGGCTGGGTGGAAGAGCATGGCTTCGGTCCATTGTTCCTGCTGATGTGTTTTCCATTTTCACCGTCAGCGATCATCAATGTGGTTGCAGGGTTATCAGGAGTAAGCAGACAGCAGTTCATGCTTGCCGTCCTCCTTGGGAAATCGCTGATGATCTTCACGATTGCTTATGTCGGCGAGAGCATTGCTTCTTTTGCGAAGAATCCGGTAAAGGCGATTGTTGTCGGAGTATGCATCACATTGTTCTGGATTGTCGGTAAATTTATTGAAAAATGGATTCAAAGGAAAGCAGAAACGAAGACGAAGAAGTATCGAAGCGGTTAAAACTCTTCCAATGAGGGTAAGATGTTGGTAGAACAACATCTTTGGAGGAAGAGAACATGAAAATGAAAACCTACTGGAAAATCATTCGCACAGTATTGTTTGCTGTATTGTTGGCAGTGTTTTTCCGTTCTTACTTGTTTGCAAGTTACATCGTCGATGGAGAATCAATGGAACCGACACTGTTCGACGGCAATTTGTTGATGGTAAATAAAGTGATTTATGATTGGAAAGACATACACAGAGAAGATGTCATCGTGTTTCACGCCAATCAGAAAGAGGATTACGTGAAACGGGTGATTGGTGTTCCGGGCGACCATATCGAATTCAAAGAAGACATGCTGTATGTGAACGGAGAAGCGGTGCCGGAACGTTACCTCGATACATTAAGGCCGAACGATGGAGACTTGTTCACCAATGATTTCACCCTGGAGGAAGTGACAGGTTACAGCGAGGTACCGGAAGGGCACTTGTTCGTAATGGGTGATAACAGAAGGGATAGTCTCGACAGTCGTTATTTCGGCTTCGTATCGAAAGAGACCGTTGTCGGTAAAGTGGATGTCCGCTACTGGCCGATGTCCCAGCTGGCACTGAAATTCTAACAGTAGAGAAAACCACTGTCGGATCAAGATTCGGCAGTGGTTTTTTGTATGGTTATTTTTGCACCTAAGCATGTAAGGCCGATGAAAAGTAAGGTGACGGATAATAGCATTGCTCCAAACGAAAAGATTGGTGCAATCATAGGGCCGAAGCTTGCACCCGTCAATAACAGGAAAGAATAGAACGATAGTGCACTGCCTCTACGATGACTTGCGATCGTTCCGATAAGCAGGATGACCATTGGAATGGTGACCGAAGTGGAAGCAATCATCATGACAGAAGCGAATAGCAGCGTGGCTGAATTGACGTGAATGAGCGCCGGAAGGAAACCGATCACCATCAAAAGCAGGAACAGGGACAACAACCTGGATGATCCGAGTTGCTTTTGTAAGGTGCGGACAAAGAAAGCAGGGATGATGCCGACCAGACCGATCAATCGGAATTGCTGAAGCGTGAACATCAGGCTGGTATCTGCACGGGCTGCAAACCACTCGAAGCTGCTGTAGAAGAACATGATGGTGAACAGCAGGAAAAAAGTGATGACGTAGAGTTTTTGCAAGGAACGATGCACGAAAAATGATAAAATGGTAGACAGGGAAAGGACGCGCTGCTTCTCGTCAACCTTGTCTGTCGGACGGAGACTGAACAGGAACAATAGTGCACATAGTCCGTACAGCAAGCAAAAGACAAGGAAGACCGTTTGGTAAGCGTAAGTGAGTCCAAAATAAGCAGCGATCAGTTGGCCGAGAATGCCGGCAAACAGAAATCCGGTATTGATCATGGCAATGACAAATGCCTGCTGTTTATCTTGAAACGTTTTGAAGGTATAGCTGAAAGCAGTAGGTGCAAAGCTGGCAGCAAAAAAGCCCTGAAGCGCTCGTAATATGCAGAGAGCGATTAAAGAGTCCGTGAAAAAAATGACACCTGTAACAATCGTGACAGCGGCCATACCCGCTTTCAATGTGTGGGTGTTTGGAACGATGTCTGCAAGAATTCCGAAAAACAGCAGACCGAATGCATAGGTAAGTATGAATAGTGTACTTGTAAGCGAGGTAGTTGCTGCAGTCGTGTCGAATTGCACAGCAAGTGATGGATGCAGCGGCAGCATGGTATAGAGATTGCTGGCAATCAGCGTGCCAGATAGAATCAGGACAAGGGCCTGAAGTGTCTTGTTCATCTGTACCACCTCATCGAAAACGCATGATATAGTTCACGATATGTCCAGGAACATATGGTTGTGATAGAAAAAGGAGGCGTACGGGCGATGGGAATCCGTTTTTTGATTGGAAGATCCGGTGCGAAGACAAGCAGCACCTGTCTGGAAGAGATAGCAGATAAATTGACTGCTGCTCCGAAAGGTCCAGCGATACTTTACCTAGTACCAGATCAGATGACCTTTCAGCAGGAATATGCACTGTTGAAACAGCCTGGAGTAGAAGGGGCGATCCGTGCCCAGGTGTTCAGCTTTTCGAGGTTGGCATGGCGCATCCTCCAGGAGACTGGAGGAAGTACGAGAAATTACATAAGTTCGACGGGTCTCCAGATGATGCTGAGAAAGATTACCGATGAACGAACTTCTGATTGGCGTGTATTTCAGAAAGCGATTGAAAAGCAAGGATTCATGGAGCAGCTGGAAGGTATGATCACAGAGTTCAAACGCTACCGGATCACTCCGGATGGCTTGAAGGGGCAGCTGTCCGAAATGGATAAGTTCACCCACACGTATGAAGGAGAACAGGTTCTGAAGAATAAACTGGAAGACCTCTCCTATATCTACGAATCTCTGATGGATGCGCTGAAAGATAACTATATTGATAGTGAAGATCAGCTTCAGCTACTGACAGACCACATTCCGCAGGCGGCTTCTCTTGACGGTGCGGAGGTCTATATTGATGGTTTCCACAGCTTCACGCCACAGGAACTGATGGTCATCGAAGCACTTTTGAAAAAAGTATCCAGTGTAACCGTCACGTTGACACTGGATGAAGCCAAACAGGAGGGCAGGTCCGAACTGGATCTGTTCCATGAGACAGGGGAAACGTTCGATACGCTGGTAACGATGGCGAAGGAGTCAGGACTTTCTATAGAAGGCGTGGATGTGCTCGATCACCTGGAAGGGCGTTTTAAAAACCGGCCCTACTTCGAGCATTTAGAGAGATATTTCGATGAACGCCCTGCGCCGGAATATGAGGGGGAAGCACCTATCCATATTGCGGAGGCAGTGCATCCGAGGGCGGAAGTCGAAGGAGCGGCTCAGAAGATTTTAAGTCTGATCAGGGATAGTGGATACCGTTTCAAGGATATCGCCGTGCTGATGCGTGAACCCGAGGTGTACAATGATTTGATCGCCACAGTGTTCGATGATTACGGAATTCCAGTTTTCATTGATGAAAAGAAAACGATGCTCAATCATCCTTTGGTGGAACTGATTCGTTCCGGATTGGACGTTGTAGAAGGAAACTGGCGTTATGATGCAGTATTCCGCCTGTTGAAAACCGGGTTCATTCCAGCATCCGATTCCAGGTACCCGCTTGATGAAGATGCGATTGATGAACTCGAGAATTATGTGCTCGAATACGGGATCCGGTCCCGTTCCCGATGGTGCAGTGATGAACCTTGGGTGTATCAGCGTTTCAAAGGGTTCGACCGCGGTTCCCAGACGGATGAAGAAAGAAAAAAGGAAGCGCGGATCAACGCGTATCGTAAGCAAATCGTCAAGGCGATTGAAGGATTCGATGAAGGATTGCGCGCAGCTGCTACGATTGAAGCGAAATGCCGCGTGCTTTTCAGCTGGCTTGAATCCTTATCTGTCAATGAAAAACTCGAGGAGTGGCGAAACGCTTTTGATGAAACTGGTGAAATCGAACAAGGGAGAGAGCAGGAACAAGTATGGGATGCTGTCATTCAGCTGCTTGAAGAAATGGTGGAAATGGTCGGCGAGGAAGACATGTCTCTCCAAGTATTCCGCCGCACAATGGAAAGCGGACTGGAGTCGCTTAAATTCGCCCATGTCCCTCCAAGTATGGACCACGTCATCATCGGTAGTGTCGACCGTTCTCGTATTTCAGGAATAAAGGCTGCCTTCTTATTAGGAGTAACAGAAGGGATATGGCCGATGAAACCGCCAAGTGACGGAATGATCAGTGAAGAGGAACGCTCTCTTCTGGCTGAGCATGGCATGAAGCTTGCCGATGGCAGCAAACGTCAGCTGCTTGACGATCGCTTTTACGTCTATCTTGCTTTGACACTTCCTCGTGATCTGCTATGGGTCAGCTACCCGCTCAGCAATGAAGAAGGGAAATCGAAAACACCTTCCCAGATCATCCAAAGGCTTGAGGAACTGTTCCCATCCTGTAAGGACCACATCCTCCTTCAGGATCCGGATGACTTGGAGGAAGCATCCAGGTTCATCACTACAGAAACGAAAACGCGATCGGCATTGACATCGCAGCTTGCACGGTTTTTGAAAGGCTATCAAATGGAATCCGTCTGGTGGAGCGTGCTGAACTGGTACTTGGAGCATGACGAGAAGGGCGGATTGACTGACCGCGTGCTGCAAAGTCTGTTCTATAAGAACCAGCCGGTCGATTTATCGGAGGAAACGACCCGCCACTTATATCCGGACAAGATGAAAGCGAGCGTATCACGTCTTGAGATGTATCACCGCTGTTCCTATCAGCACTTTGCCAGATACAGCCTTCAGCTGGAGGAGCGTCGGACTTATAAGCTGGACGCGCCTGATATCGGACAGTTGTTCCATGAAGCTCTGAAGAAAATCACCGAGTGGATCAGGCAGGACGGCCGCGATTTTTCCCAGTTGAATAAAATGGAAAGCACGACGTATGCCAATCGTGCAGTACAGGATTTGGCGCCGATACTGCAGCACCAGATCCTGCACAGTTCCAACCGCTACCAGTACATTCAGCGGAAGCTGCAGGACGTCATCGCACGGGCTGCATTTGTGCTAAGTGAACAAGCAAGACACTCCAACTTTTCCCCGGTAGGACTGGAGCTTGGCTTCGGAACGGGAACCGAAGGGGATCTGAATGCAATGACGTTCGATCTTCCGAATGGTATTGAACTCGTATTGCGCGGGAGGATCGACCGTGTGGATAAAGCATTGAATGAAGAGGACTTGTTCTTAAGGATCATCGACTATAAATCCAGTGCAAAAGGGCTGAACCTAGTTGATGTCTACTACGGTTTGGCGTTGCAAATGCTGTCCTACCTAGATGTAGTGCTGGCAAATGCCGAGCAATGGCTCGGAGCACAGGCTACCCCGGCAGGCGTCCTTTATTTCCATGTCCATAACCCTCTGATTTCCGGTAAAGAGAAGCTGGCAGATGACAAGATCGAAGACGAAATCCTGAAGAAGTTCAAGATGCAGGGGCTGCTGCTTGAGAATCAGCAGATTGCCAAGATGATGGATACAAGTCTTGAAAAAGGAAGCAGTAAAATCATTCCTGCAGGAATCAGCGCGAAGGGTGACTTTTATAAATACTCAAGTACTGCAGACGCCGATATGTTCTGGCGCCTGCAGATGTATATCCGCAATTTGATGACGGAAGCTGGCCTGCATATCACCAATGGTGAAGTGGAGCTTAATCCATATCAGCAAAATCAACAGATTCCTTGTACGCATTGTTCGTATCGATCTGTCTGCCAGTTCGATCCGACCTTGGAAGAAAATAAATTCCGTAAATTGCAAAGCATGAAAGATGATGAAGTATTTGAGAAACTGATCAATAAAACCAATGAGGAGGGATCGTGATGGTTCGATGGACAAAAGAACAGGAGAGAGCCATCTATACACATGGATCGGATGTACTGGTAGCTGCTGCTGCCGGTTCCGGGAAGACAGCGGTTCTCGTCGAACGGATCATTCAAAAGCTGCTTCATGAAACAGCGCCTGTGAACATCGACTCCCTTCTTGTCGTGACATTCACCAATGCAGCAGCCCAGGAAATGCGTAATCGAGTCGGAACTGCGTTAAGTAAAGCGCTGGAAGCGAATCCTGGCTCAGTTCATTTGAAAAAACAGCTATCGTTATTACAGAGCGCCTCCATCTCTACGTTGCATTCTTTTTGCATGGATGTAGTGAGAAGATACGCTTATTTACTCGATGTGGATCCCAACTTCCGGATTGCAGATAATATCGAAGCAGATCTCATTCAGCAGGAAGTGTTGGAGGATTTATTTGAAGACTGGTACGGCAAAGAAGGGGAGGAGCGTGAAGCGTTTTTTGCGGTGGTCGATCGGTTCTCGAATGACCGTAGTGACCTCGAAGTTGAAAAGCTCGTCCTTGATCTGTATATCTTCGCTATGCAGAATCCGTGGCCGGAAGAGTGGCTTGACCAAATGGCGGATATGTATAACGTAGATGAACAAGCCGAAGACAAAGACATCGTCTGGCTGGAAACGTTGAAGAGGGAAGTGAAAAGCCAGCTTGATGCGATGGAAGTCCAGGCAGAACAAGCATTGAATTATACAAGGGAAAGTGACGGCCCTCACCACTACGCGGAAGCGATTGATGCTGACCTGCTGATGATCCGTGAAGCCAAAGGGCTGCTAAACATTTCCTGGACCGATCTTCAGCCATATATCCAGGCCGGAAAATTCAAGGCACTTTCGAGAAAAAAAGTGGAATGTGATGAAGATAAGAAAGACAAGGTGAAAGCTTTACGCGAGCAGTATAAAAAGAAATGGAAATCGATGGCCGAGGATTGGTTCAATCGTGATCTTGCTGGACATCTGAATGATATGAAGGAATTGTATCCGGTCATCTCGACTTTAGTCGAGATCGTCAAAGAGTTCCGCGAGCGCTATACGCAAATGAAGAAAGAAAAAGCGATCGTCGATTTTTCTGATTTGGAACATTACTGTCTTGCCGTTCTTAGAGATGAACAGTCGACACCTGCCCGTATCCTCCCGTCCACTGTAGCGGAGGAGTTCCAGCAGAAGTTTACGGAAGTGCTCGTAGACGAATATCAGGATACGAACCATGTGCAGGAGACGCTACTGAAATTGCTCACTGATGGGGACCAGGCGGGCAACTTGTTCATGGTAGGGGATGTTAAACAGAGCATCTATCGATTCCGACATGCAGAACCTACGCTATTCCTTGATAAATACCAGCGATTCGGGTCGCAGGAAGAACAAGTTACAGATGGTGAGCGGATTGATTTGGCTCGGAACTTCAGGAGCCGTAAACAAGTGCTTACAGCAACCAACTATATTTTCAGACAGCTGCTCGATAAAGAAGTCGGAGAAATGGATTATGAACCTGATGCGGAACTTATCTACAGCAATACGATCTATGATGAACTAACTTCTTCGGATACAGATGCCGAGCTGCTTCTGATCGACAGAGAGGCAGCTGAAGATGATCAGGAGAATGAACAGGAAGATTATCGCGATCTCGAAAAAGCTCAGCTTGAAGCACGAGCCTATGGACAATTGATCCGGAACTGGCTTGGTCACGGGGAAGAAGATCCGTTGCAGGTGATCGACAAAGCGACCGAAACTCAACGCACCGTCCAATATCGCGATATTGTCATTCTGATGCGTTCGATGACTTGGGCGCCGACCATCGTCGAAGAACTGAAACAACAGGGGATCCCTGTTTATGCAGAGCTTTCCACAGGGTATTTTGAAGCGATCGAAATACAAGTGATGCTTAGCTTGCTGAAGGTTATCGATAACCCGCAGCAGGATATTCCGCTTGCGTCGGTCCTGCGATCACCGATTGTCGGATTCAATGAAGAGGAGCTCGCGCAGATCCGCCTGGCTAAGAAACGATCGACGTACTATGAGGCGATGAAAGTGTACAACAAAGACTTTGATACGACCCGTCGCATCAAAGGGTTCCTCAATCAGCTTGAATCGTGGCGGACGAGAGCAAGACAAGGGTCGTTGTCCGAATTGATCTGGGATATCTTCAGAGAAACCGGATATTACGATTTCGTAGGCGGGATTCCTGGTGGAAGACAACGACAGGCAAACCTTCGCGCACTTTATGATCGTGCGCGCTCCTATGAATCTACATCATTCCGGGGCCTCTTCCGCTTTTTGAGGTTCATTGAACGTATGGAAGAAAGAGGCGATGACTTAGGTGCGGCAAGGGCGCTTGGCGAACAGGAAGATGTAGTCAGAATCATGACGATCCATAAGAGTAAAGGATTGGAGTTTCCAGCGGTCATTCTTGGTGCGATGGACAAACAGTTCAACCAGCAGGACCTGCGTGCGAAGTACTTATTGCATAAAGATTATGGCTTTGGAACGAAATATATCAATCCGGTTAAACGTATCATGTATCCGACACTTGCCCACCATGCCCTGAAGCAGGAGAAGTTGAGGGAATTGATTGCAGAAGAAATGCGTGTACTGTATGTCGCCCTTACGCGAGCGAAAGAAAAGCTCGTCATGGTTGGGAATGTCGCATCTTTCGAGAAGAAACAGGAGAAATGGAAGTCATTTTTGGATCATCCGTCATGGGTGCTCCCGCCACACGAGCGTCTTGAAGCGAAGTCTTACTTGGACTGGGTCGGTCCGGCATTGATCCGCCATCACCATGCTGAGGATCTTCGCGACTCCACGATCGAAGTGATGACTTCGGAAGACATCCATAAAGACGAATCGGAATGGAAAGTGAGCATCCATCACGGCAGTATGTACAATGAATTGGAAGAATGGGAGAAGAAACGGGATGAGCGGCTTCAAGCTGCGGTAAAAGAATGGAAGAAAGTAGATGTGGAAGAAAACGAAGAAGTCGAGCGAAGGTTGAACTTCCGCTATCCTCATGAGAAAGCGGTTGTATCAAGAGCGAAACAGACGGTTACCGAGATTAAACGGCAACGGGAAGTGAAAGATACGTACAGCAGTGATCAACTGATCCTCCCATTCAAGGCACCGATCATCAAACGGCCGCGTTTCATGCAGGAAACGAAACGTCTCTCTGCAGCAGAGAGGGGAACAGCGATGCACAGTGTCATGCAGCATATCCCTTTTACACGTGTGTACTCAGCTCCAGAAGTAGAGGAATTTGTTTTGAAATTGGTGGAGAAAGAAATCCTTCGGCCGGAAGAAGCAGATGTTATCGATTATGAAGCGATAGCCAAATTTTTTGAGACGACGATCGGGCAGTATATGCTGAAGATGGACCAATTGGAAAGAGAGGTTCCTTTCAGTCTGACCTTACCTGCAGATGAAGTGTATGCCAACTGGGAAGAGCCGACAGATGAAACGGTATTCATCCAGGGTGTCATCGATTGTGTCGTCCCGTATGAGGATGGTTGGCTGATTCTGGATTATAAAACAGATGCCATCCAGGAAGAAATGACACCAGAGTTGGAAGTGCAATTGAAGAACAGGTATCAGACCCAACTGGAGTTATATAAGCATGCATTGGAAAAGATATGGGGAGAACCTGTCGTGAAAACATGTCTGTATTTCTTCGACGGGAAACTGCTGCTTGATGTGTAGGAAGGGTGCAAAGCGATGAATGATGGAAATACGTGTGACCTTTGTATGCGTTCGCCTATTACCACAACGGTCCATCATCTGGTTCCGAAACAGCATGGAGGCGCGGATGGTCCGGTTGCAGATCTATGCAGTGCCTGCCATCGACAGGTCCATGCGTTGTTCACCAACCAGGAATTAGCGGCATTCTATCATACTGTAGAGCGCTTGCGTGATCACCCGGATATGTATAAATACTTGAAGTGGGTGAAAAAGCAGGACCCTGAAAAGAGAATCACTACCCGAAAGGCCAATCGCCGAAAAAGATAAAAGAGGATGTCTCCGTTTGGGGACATCCTCTTTATGCGTTTGCCGTAAGGTTTTGGTCGTTGACATCCGGGTCGAACGGATTGGTGGAGCTGAATCCGTTATTCGTACAAATGAAATCGCCTGTGTTAAGGGAACCTGAACCTGAGTTCGTCTTTGCTGCGCTCTTCGGTGCAAGGTAGAAAGCATCACCAAAGTTGACTACGCCTCCACCTACGCTGTTTATTTTGATTGGTCCTACTATGGAAGGCATTCATCATCCTCCTTTAAGCTTCTCTTCAGTGTATGTCATCCGCTCCGTTTCGTTCATCCCTCAGGAAACGTATATGCTTCGTCCTTGACTCGGCATCGATGGAGCCTAAACTGCCGACCTGCATGACTGAAGCGGTCGATACCCCAAATACCCGAATCGTGTCGACTTGAATGTAAGGGTTGTGGTGGATATGACAATCGCTTTTGGGAAGGGCTACTATTTCCCTTTTTAATTGTCTTGTGAAGATGGGGTAATCTTCGAACTTGAATTCATCTTCCGTGAAATCTGCTCCTTCTTTCTGGACCGCAAGAACACGTGAATACGGGTCTGCCTGTGCAGTGTCCCCGATTGCAAAAGTGGATCCGGTCGTGACCGATGTGACCTTAATCCAATTCACTCGTGCTTCCCGTTTAATCACCCGCTTCACCTGTATCTTCCAGCGTCACTTGACCTTCTGATAAAGGCACATAGGTGCCGATGATGAGGGATTCCGCTGGAGTATCAAAGTAAGAGTTCAATCGGATTTGTTCATTATCTCCAATCAAAAAAACGGATGAAGATGTTACACCTGTCACTTCAATATTCCCTACGTGCAATCCCCAATTATGGACGATGAAACTCATCGTTGATCGTCTCCTTTTTTATCATGAAAGAATTTTGAAATCGAATCATTGATTTCCTGTTTGATGCGTTGGATTGTATCGGCTGCCTCCGGTTTCGGACTCATCTGTTCGTAATGACCGATGCGGCTTGGAAGCTGGCCTCTGATATCCTGGATGATTTGATCATCCAGACCTTGCCTTAACTCGGTTTGATTGTTTTCCGCCAGACTTCGGATAAGCGCTTTTCCATCTCTGAGCATATATTGATCGAGTTCTTCAAGGATGGTCTGATTCATTGGTTTTTCAACCGGATTGTTCGGTAACTGATTCCAAAGTGTCGTGTCTTCGATCCCCTGTAATTCAGAAGGGGATAATCCTATATGGAGCGTACCTTCTAGTGTCTCAATCTTTAACTGGTCAAATTTGTATTCGATTTTTTCGATAACGGTTTTTGGCTGTTCGGAGTGACTTTTTTCAAGGCTGTCGATTTTCTTATATAATTCTTTGATCTCCTGTTGTTGCTGGGTAAGCTGCTCCATTAGCTGCTGCATGTAAGCTTGCCAAGAATTGTAATCGTACATTCAAGTCCCTCCTCGCTCATCAGGATGTAGTCACCTTGGAATTAGGCGTTTGATACAATTTATGCGAATTGGGCGGAGGTGTGACGAAGTAAGTTGAGATATCTATTACGTCGGACCGAGCGGAACAAGGGGTGTGCCTTCGTAAGGCGCATAAGTCGCTACTCCTCCAAGTGGCTCTGCTTCAGGTGCAGGTTCTTCAAACCCTCCAGTATTGTATAATTCAGCTCTTGATTGAATGGTTCCGGCACTGCCGATCTGAAGAACGGAAGAGTTCGTCACTGCCCCGACCTTGAGCATGTGGATGCAGATCGACTGATGGATGGTAATACTCATTAGGCAATCACTCCTGTGTTGGACTGGTCAGCGACATCCTGATCCCTGACATAGGTGATGGAGCGGTTCAAGTCGATTCTTATTCCGTCCCCTGTGTTGAAGGAACCACCACCTGCAAACGTTTTTGCAGTACTGATCGGTGCGATGTTGTACACATCCCCGATGTTGAAAATACTGGATGAAGATACACTGATGACTTTGATCGCTCCGACACTTGCTGGCATAGGTTCACCTCCTTGTATTATGTAAGCGCGATAAATTTCGGTATGATTTACCGGATGAAACACGTAAAATGAAAGTAGAGGAGGGAAAACATTGAGGGATTACGGTACACCACTCCGGGAAGCGAATCGACTAAGCTGGATCGACGCTGCCCGTGGACTCGCGATTTTAGGTATATTCATGGTAAATGTTCCAGCATTCAATGCTCCTTACTTTTTGTATGGAGGGGAAGACGTTTATTGGTCAGAGCCTTTAGATAGCTGGGTTCAGGCAATTGTCGATATTTTCTTCCAGGCAAGTTTCTACACGCTATTTTCCTTCTTGTTCGGATTCGGTTTGCAAGTTATGAAAGATAGATTGGAACAGAAGGGTTTGACCCATCGCCTAATTCTGTTTCGAAGGCTGGTCGTGCTGATTGGATTCGGGATGATCCATGCATTTTTGATCTGGCACGGCGATATTTTATTATCATATGGAACGATTGGACTTTTGTTATTTTTATTCTTCAACCGGAAAGCGAAGACACTTCTCATATGGGCATTCGGACTGCTTACGGTTTATACTGCGATGTTCACGATGCTGCTTTATTCTATAAGGGATCAACTGGATGGCTGGATGAATTATCCGGCGATCACTGCTGCCAAACAGAATTATGGGGACGGCTCGCTACTTGAAATCTGGAAGCAGAATTATAATGACTGGATTTATGCGAATGGACCGGAAAATTGGCCATTTCTGATCATGAGTCTGTTACCGATGTTTCTTCTTGGAATGTACACAGCGAGAAAAAAATGGCTCCATCAACCATTGGAACATCGAAAAACCCTATCCATTGCATTGGTGATCAGTTTCGTGCTCTTCATACTGCTGAAAGCTGGACCTTATGCGTTTGGGAATCCTGCCTGGGTTCAGGTGCTTCAGGACAACATAGGAGGATCAGCTTCTGCCATCTTCTACGTTGTAGGTTTGACTTTACTCAGTACCAGAAAGGCAGGAACCAAGCTTCTTTCACCACTGACACATGTAGGGCGGATGTCCCTATCCAATTATATTCTGCAGTCGCTGATTTCGTTTCTGCTATTTTATTCTGTGGGATTCGGACTTTATGGAAACGTCTCTCCTTTGGAAAGTGCTTTGATAGTAATCGTCCTATTTACTGGTCAAATTTTCTTAAGTAAATGGTGGATCGCGAAGTACCGGTTTGGTCCGTTGGAATGGCTTTGGCGGACATTGACGTATGGTAAGAAACAGCCGCTCAGACGAAAAAGTGAGACCTGAACAGAAAGAAGGGGTGGAGGATGAACAGGAACCAGGTAGCTAAAGAGGGAAGGAAATGGGTGGAAAAGGGTATTTTGTCGGAAAGTCAGTTCAAGCAGGTTCTGATGCTGTATCCGCAGAAAAACAATCGTTCCATGCTTCTGATCTTTGCGTCAATTTTCATCGGACTGGGATTCCTGACATTCATTGCCTCCAACTGGTCCCAAATTTCCGATATGTCACGAATGGCAATCATCTTGATTGCGCTGCTTTCCTTTTATATATCCGGGGAGTTGGTCTACAGGAATAAATCAAAAGCAGTCGGCGTGAGTTTGCTTGTAATCGCGGTTTTTGTTTTTGGAGCAGGAGTGTTCCTGACCGGGCAGATGTATCACTACACGTTCATGACTGCTGTCCCATTTCTTGTGTGGGCATTAGCTGCTTACCTTGTATTCGGATTCTATCAGGAAAAGGTGCTTTTTATCACGGCGATTGGAATTACGACCGTTGGCCAAGTTTACAGTGGCATCAATTACTTTGAGTTCAACCTCTGGCTTGGGCTGTTATTGCTGTTCTGTTTCGGATACTTTGTCTATCATCAGCCAAGCAGGACTTACAGTATGTTGTTCTCCATCAGCTACCTGATCCAATCGCTTGTCCTTGTCCTTGCAGAAGAGCATGCGTTTTATTGGCTACTCATTTATTTGCTCGCTTTGTATGGAGTAGGAACAATAGGTAAAGACCGTATGAATGGGTATCTTTTACAAAGGGCAAGTACGGTCGCAGCATTCCTGCTGGTCATTTGGCAAGTCTTCTTTCTGGAAAATGACTATGCCGCAGTCCGGACAGAAGGGAGTCTATTCTTCCTGATCAGTTGGCTGGTGGTCATGGGTGCGGTAGTGTTCTACATCTGGATGAAATCCCCTATGATCCATGCAATTACACTGATTCTGTTTCTTCCAGTATTTTATTTGCCTGGTGCTTCCTTGATCGCCTTACTTCTGCTATTCGGATTTTCCCTGGGGTGGCTGCTGCATGGGTATGACCAGGAAGCACCTGAACAAATCAATCGAGGGACGATCGGCTTTGTCATCAGTACGTTCGTCGCTTACACGCACTTGGCATGGGACTTCATGGATAAGTCGCTGTTCTTCTTCATTGGCGGGGTGCTGTTATTCCTGTTAAGCTATCTGCTTGAGAAGAAACGGCGGAAGGTGAAAAGGGGGCGTGCGGCATGAAGCGTATCGCTTTTTATGTAATCGTTGCAGCTCAGGCTTTATTTCTGATTGGGATGTCAGCCGCTTATTATGCCATTGATGCTGTAGGTGAATCTATCAAGCTTCGAACAGAACCGATTGACCCGAGGGACCTTTTTTATGGAGACTATGTGACACTGAATTATGAAATTGAACAGATCCCGATTGAAAAATGGAATGTTGAGAAAGAGGCATCTTACGGAGACATGATTCATGTGTTATTGGAGAGACGGGAAGATGGAATCTACGAAGTTGTCGAAGCCTCCAATCGCATGTATGACCCCGGTGACAACCAGGTTGCTGTCCAGGCGAAATATGAGTGGAGCAGTGAGGTGGAGAAAATCCATCGAGTCAGTTATGGCATCAATCGGTATTATGTAGAAGAAAATACAGGCAGGGAATTGGAAGAACAAGCTGGAGAAATGATCGTCGAAGTGGCAATCGCTCCATGGGGGCAAAAGAAGATTGTTTCCATCGATAACGAGTAGGCATCGTCAACAGACGATGCTTTTTTCTTTATATGGGAAATTATAAAAAATCAAGCAGTGGATAACTTTAGCTAGTGGGTTTCCTCCAGCTACAGCGTCTACCCCCTCGAGGTCTTAAGTCAATCCTCTCTGTAACAGAGACCGTCACGACGAGGCTTGTCTTAAGCTTGTCGGGGGTGACCAAGACGCTTGTGCTTTTACTTTTGGTAATAAATGCTATAATTGGTTCAACCTTCGGGAGAAAGGGAGGCGCAAAAAAATGAGTGTGACAATTCGAAATGCTAATGAAAAGGATCTATCTGACATCATCCAGGTAGCCAGAAAAAGCTGGCATGCCACCTATCAAGGAATCATTCCTGTTGCTATACAAAATAGATTCCTGGATATGGCCTATTCGGATCAACAGATGAAAAGGCGTCTGGACGGTTCGTATTTGTATGTAGCTGAAGTCGATGGCGGTATCGTCGGCTTTGCAAATTTCTCACCAGTTAAAGAGGGTGGAGAAGTTGAATTAGGAGCGATTTATTTGCTTCCAGATCAACAAGGCCAAGGGGCTGGGACGCTGCTTCTTCAAAAAGGAATTGCTGATATACCTGAAATAAAAACGGTCTACATAAATGTTGAAAAAGAAAATCAAACCGGGCTGCTGTTTTATAAAGCGAAAGGGTTTCAGCTAGTAGATGAATTTGATGACGATTTTGATGGGCATATCCTAAAGACGATCCGAATGGTGCTGAAGGTGAAATGAATGTTAAAATCATCGGCTTTACTTCGTTTTGTATTGGCGTCATCCTGATCGCCCTGCTTGTAGTAGCTGACCATTTTCCATCTTTTCCGGGCACGATCGGTAATCCTACGGCAAGTGAAATATTGAACGGAAACCAAGATGCCGATATCATCAAGTTCGAAGGATTGATCTACTCGAATGTAACCGATCATGACTGGCTGCCGATAAGTGACTTGAAGAAAGGTGATATGGTGGGGGAAATCAAGAAAAAGACATCATCGAGCTGGTTCTTCAGAAACCTTTACGCCACAAAACTTGCAAAAGGAACAGAGCTTTACTTAGATGAAGGTGATTCATATAAGAAAGGGAATGCCCCCCACTATCTAATCATAGTTCAGGAGGATAAAAAGCAAATCTATCAATCGCTTAGAGAGGGGTAGTCGTATTATGGAAATAAGAGAAATAACATTGGCAGATACCGAAAAGTTCATTGAGTTGATCCAGAAAGTCGAAAACAGCTCCAAATTCATGCTAATGGAAGCTGGAGAGAGACAAACAACATTAGAGCAACAAAGGAAGAATTTGTTACATATAGAAAAACAGGAAAATGCAACGATATTTGTGGCTGAAGAAGGGGAGCACTTAGTTGGATACCTGATGGCGGTCGGAGGTACGGTCAAAAGGAAGAGGCATTCCGCATACCTTGTCATTGGTGTTCTTGAAGCTCACCGAGGAAAAGGAATTGGTACAGCACTGTTTCAAACCTTATCAGAATGGGCTCATGCTAAAGGTATTTCTAGGCTGGAACTGACAGTGGTCACAGAAAATGATGGAGGGGTAGCCCTCTATAAAAAGTGTGGTTTCGAAGTTGAAGGAACCAAACGTCATTCTCTAGTTATTGATGGAAAGTTCTATGATGAATATTATATGTCTCGCTTGTTGTAAGAAAGGGGAGGCTGGATCAAAGCAAAAGTTGTGGGACAGAAGATTATTTAATAGCAGACATAAAGCGTAGTCAATATGCGTAGACTCCAGCGGGAACAGCACGAGTCTGAAGGCACCGCAAGAAAGCGTGTTTTGCTTTCTGAGGAGACTGAGGCCTTGCCCGGGGAAAGCGGAGTATGTTGACGAAGTGGGGGACATAAGGAAAGACCCGAACATTATTCGGGTCTTTTCTAATAAATACATTTTGTTGTTCCAGTAAATATTTTAAGCCTCTAAAACTTCTTTAATCTGCTTCAGTGCCCAATCAAGATCGTCTTTTTCGATGATCAGTGGAGGAGCAAAGCGAATCACGTTTTCATGTGTTTCTTTACACAATAGCCCTTTTTCTTTCAATTCTTCACAATACTTACGTGCAGGCTCTTTCAATTCTACACCAATAAAGAGACCTTTTCCGCGTACTTCCTCGATCATCGGATTATCAATCTTTCTAAGCTCATCCATCATATATTCTCCAAGCTCAAGAGAACGATCTGCCAGTTTCTCTTCTTCAAGTACATCCAATGAAGCGACGGATACCGCACTTGCAAGCGGGTTACCCCCGAATGTGGATCCGTGGGAGCCTGGGTTGAACACTCCTAGAACATCTTTGTTGGCAACGACACAGGAGATCGGGAACACGCCTCCACCAAGTGCTTTACCAAGAATCAGCATATCCGGAGTGACATCTTCCCAGTCGCATGCGAACATTTTACCGCTGCGGCCAAGACCTGCCTGGATTTCATCTGCGACGAAAAGCACATTGTTATCATTACATACATCATAAGCTTCTTTCAGGAAACCTTCCGGAGGCATGATGATACCAGCTTCACCCTGGATCGGCTCCAATAGGAATGCTGCGGTGTTTTCAGTAATTGCATCTTTCAACGCATCGATGTCTCCATATGGTACCAGCTTGATTCCTGGAAGCATCGGTCCGAAGCCACGCTTATATTCTTCTTCAGATGACAGTGAAACCGCTGTCATTGTGCGGCCATGGAAATTACCTGTACAAGCGATGATTTCCGCGTGGTCGCCTGCAACACCTTTGACATCATAAGCCCAGCGACGAGCAGCTTTGATAGCCGTTTCTACTGCTTCAGCGCCTGTATTCATCGGCAGCGCCATTTCTTTATTGGTCAGCTTACAGATTTTTTCATACCAAGGGCCAAGCTGGTCATTGTGGAATGCACGTGAAGTCAGTGTCACGCGGTCTGCTTGATCCTTCAAAGCCTGAATGATTTTCGGATGACGATGTCCCTGGTTCACTGCTGAATATGCACTCAGCATATCCATATAACGATTACCTTCCGGGTCCTCCACCCATACACCTTCCGCTTTGGAAATGACAATTGGGAGCGGGTGGTAGTTTTTTGCGCCAAATTCCTGAGTTTGATCAATGATTTGTTGACTATTTTGCATAGGATATCCCTCCATTTTCAAATCGGCAGTCTGCCACCATTATAACAGGTTATGTATTAATTTTCTTGCAAGTGAAAAAATTGCTTCACAAAGTTTTCATTAGGAAGATTTGAAGAAATCATGGTACTATTACAAGGAGATGGACTTGTAAAAGGAGGAAAACAGACATGGCACATCTACATATTACTTCATGGGTGCTGGCATTGATTCTACTGCTTGTCGTAGTAAGCTTGTATCGATCTGGAAATGCAAAAGGTGCAAAAATAACACAGATGGTGCTTCGACTGGACTATCTATTGATTCTTTATTCTGGAGGAAGCTTGTTTGCTTCGTATGAAAACATCGGTGGGCTCGTCATCGTGAAAATGCTTGTCGGTTTATGGGCAATCATCGCGATGGAATTGATCGGGGCGAAATATAAAAAGCAGAAGCCTGCAAGTGGAGCATGGGCGCAGCTTGCGATTGCATTCGTAGCCGCATTGATCCTCGGCTTCGGATTCCTTCCATTAGGATTACTTGGAGCGTAATTCCCAACCTCTTATGACAGCGATTGTCATAGGAGGTTTTTTTTGGTTCTGAAGCTATCATTTACTTGTAGGAAACGAGCCTTTCATCTGATAGACTGACAAAAAAACGGCGGAGAGGGGAGGAAGCCGGGATGTGGCACATGTTCCTGGATCACTGGATTCCAATCGTTATCCCTATTGTTTTCTTGTCAATCGGACTTTATTTGACGATAGCAAAAGACTTTAATCAAACAAAAGTGTTCATGATCATTGGACCATTGATTGGATTGATACTTGGGCTTAATATTGCTTTTGCCTTCGGAATGAGCATGCTTACCAGAGTGATCATCATTGGTGCATTCATAATATTTGCTTCCATTTTTACACTTCCATTAGTTGTTCGAATAGGTGGACGAATGGAAAACAATGATCAATCTTAACGACCAGACCCTGAATGGAATAGGGCTGGTCTTTTTTATAGTTTAGGAATTTAAATGCTTTATTAAGGCAATTTGTATCCGTGTTGTAAAAGTCTTAGTAGGGCCGATAAATTGAATAGGCATGGAAGTGCGTAGCATTTTCGTTACATTCTAATAAAAAAGTTGCTGTTGCTGATAGTTAATACAGGGCAAGCGTTGTTCGTCAAACACATAGAGGGAGGCTGGGAAACTGTGAGACTCCCGAGGGAGAATGGACTAGGCGAGACCCCACAGGGAGTGAAACGACCGAGGAGGCTCGACAGTTCCTCCTCAGGAAAGCGAGTAGTTTCCCAGCCTCCCTTTCCACTGATTTGGCAACGACCTCTAAATAAACGGCTGATTTAAATCATTGATAACGTTTAACTGATTCCTAATTAATAAATAAAAAACGGACACCGTCATGGGTGTCCGCTTATGGGGGGTAGCTGTGTTAGTTGAAATGTTTTTCAATTCCATCACCATTGGGGAGTGGCGAAAGAATTGTTCTAACTAAATGATAATAATTATCATTATCAATGTCAAGCGTAATCTTAATCGGTAAGACAACATACGGACAGGATGGACACACATATAATACATTAGCTTTCATAAATAAGGGGTGCAGGCTTATATGTGTGGGATTGTCGGGTGGAGTGATTTCCGCCAGAACCTTGGAGATAAAGAAAAGATCATCAAACAAATGGCTTCTTCCATCGAACATAGGGGTCCTGATGAATATAACGAATGGTTGGATGTTCATGTTGCGTTCGGACACCGTCGACTGATCGTCATCGATGCAGCAGGCGGTAGGCAGCCAATGAAGAAGAAAGCAGGAGACAAAGAGTTCACCCTTTGTTATAACGGGGAACTTTATAACACAGAAGACATACGCAAGGAACTTTTGAATAAAGGATGGACGTTCCGTTCCCATTCCGATACGGAAGTGTTGTTGACGAGTTACATGGAATGGGGGAAAGAGTGCCTTTCCCGCTTGAATGGGATTTTTGCATTTGCAGTCTGGGATGCCGAAAAACAGGAACTGTTCCTTGCAAGGGATCGATTGGGAGTGAAGCCGTTATTTTATACCGAGCTGAATGGTGGGGTGATCTTCGCTTCTGAGATAAAAGCGATTCTCGCTCATGGTGGAATAGCGCCGGAACTGGATGATGATGGATTACATGAATTGCTGGCATTGGGCCCATCACGAACGCCTGGAAATGGAGTGTTCAAGGGCATTCACGATCTTAGGGCAGGGCATTGTGCCACTTTTACGAAGCAAGGATTGAAGATTGAGCGGTACTGGAATGTAGAAAGTAAACCTCATGAAGATTCTTTGGAGCGCACAATCGAACAAGTAAGGGAAAAATTCCTCGAGGCTGTCAGCAGACAGCTTATCTCAGATGTTCCACTTGGAACCTTCTTGTCAGGCGGGGTGGATTCGAGTGCGATAACGGCAGTTGCCGCCGAAGATTATCGAGCCGGAAATAAAGGCAACTTGCACACGTTTTCCATCGATTTCGAAGAGAACGAGAAATATTTCAAAGCCAGTTCCTTTCAACCGACGAGCGATGGGCACTTCATCAATCTCATTCGTCAAAAGCACAATACAAACCATCATCGTCACGAAGCGGACAATCAAGTACTTGTGGAGTTGCTGAAGGATGCTACAAAAATCCGTGATTTACCTGGAATGGCTGACGTTGATTCATCGCTTCTCTGGTTCTGCAGGCAGATTAAACCGGAAGTGACGGTCGCATTATCTGGTGAGTGTGCGGATGAGATTTTCGGTGGCTACCCTTGGTTTTATCGGGAAGACGAATTAAAGCGCAATGGGTTCCCGTGGATCCGCTCGAGGGAATTGCGGGAGGATCTGCTTGCGAAAGAATGGCAGGAGAAGCTGGACCTGAACGAATACATGCTTGCCCGCTACCAGGAAACCCTGGACGAAACTCCGGCCTTAATCGGAGAATCCGAAGTGGAAAAAAGGCGCAGGCAGATGTTCTATCTCAACATGCATTGGTTCATGCAAACCTTGCTCGATCGTAAGGATCGTATGAGCATGGGAGCAAGCCTTGAGGTGCGCGTGCCGTTCAGTGACCATAACCTGGTAGAATACGTATGGAACATTCCCTGGGAAATGAAACGGTATGGCAACCAGGAAAAAGGTATTCTCAGAAAAGCATTGGAAGGGATCCTACCTCATGAAGTGCTATATCGCAAGAAGAGTCCATACCCGAAAACGCATCATCCAGCCTATACAGATGCGGTCGTCCAGTGGATCGAAGAAATTCTCGCAGATAAACAATCCCCATTGTTCCAACTTTTCGATCATGGAAAAGTGAAACAGTTAGCAGCTTCACGTGGAGATTCGATCGATACACCATGGTTCGGACAACTGATGACTGGACCACAACTGCTTGCCCATCTTTGTCAAATAAATTACTGGCTGAAAGAATACAAGGTTTCGATTAACTAGACTCAATAAAAATCCCGAGCAAAGCTTGCATTTGCTCGGGATTTTCGTTTATTCAGCAGTGTTTGATTTTACAAATGCCATGGAGACCCAGACCTTAGAGCGCCAGCGCCAGAGCATCAGGATGCCCCTAAGCCACTCGTCGACAATGAATGCGATCCATACGCCTGCGAGCCCCATCCCTAAATGCAAGCCGAGAAACCATGCCAGCGTGACAGAAACGCCCCACATGGACAAGATCCCGATATAAACTGGGAATTTCACATCACCTGCTGCTCTAAGTGAGTTGATGACAACAAGGTTGAAGGCTCTCCCAGGTTCCAAAATGATGGTCAGGAGAAGGAGGATACTTCCTTGCGCAATGATGGACGTATTATCAGTGAAAATACTTAATAGTGCATCACTAGAAAAATAGAAAACGATAGCCACCAGCAATGAAATGACGATTGCCAGTTTCAAGCTTTTGAGACAGCGCCTGTATGCGCGTTCTGTTTCTTTAGCACCGATATAGTGTCCGATTAGGATCTGAGTGCCCTGACCGATTGCGATCGAAAACAGGAGGACGAACATCATCAGGTTTTGCGTATAAACTTTCGTCGTGATGGCGACAGTCCCCATTTGTGCAATGAAGTAAGTGATCGCCATTTGACTCGTATTATATGATAAATGTTCCCCCGCTGAAGGGACGCCGATTTTCAGCAGATTTCTGACGTGCTGGCGTTTATAGCTGAAAAATGCGGCACCTGGCAGCCGGCCTTCACTCCGTTTAATCAGTAGTACGACCAAAACGAGAAAGCCGATGAATCTGCTTCCGGCAGTAGCAAAAGCAACCCCTTGGACACCGAGTACCGGAAAACCAAGCGGACCGAAGATGACGAAATAATTGGCAATCACATTGATGATGTTCATTCCGATCGTTACATACATCGTATCTTTCGTATGACCGTAGCTTCGGAGAATTGCTCCTGTCGTCATAATCAACGCCTGGACGAATATAAGACCACCAACGACATTCATATAAAGCTGGGCATCCCCCATCAACTCTTCTGGTAGATCCATCACGTTCAGAATCTGTTCACTGAACAGGAATAGAAGGAAGCTTAATACGATCGAAAACCATAGATTGATACTTAGGGAAGTGACTGCAATCGCTCCTGCTTCCCGTTCTTCTTCAGCTCCAAGGTGCTGTGCCACGAGAATGGCAGAGCCAGTGGCAACAAATCCGAACATGACGATGACTACAGAAAGGATTTGATTGGATACCCCGACAGCAGCTACTGCATTATCGGAATATTGACTGAGCATCAACGTGTCTGCATTTCCCATCAGCATATGGAGCAGGATTTCAATGAAAATCGGCCATGTCAATGCAAACAGCGTCATATTTTTGGTAGGTTTCTTCATACACAGGACTCCTCAATCGATTAAAAAACGAAGTCGCTTCCGAAGTGGAAGCGACTTACCAGCATACCTGTTTATTTTACATGGAAAACTTTGAATCCGTAAGCAGGCAATTGTACTGAATTAGATTTTTCTGGATGATAGGATTCCTCTGTAAAAAGTTCGACAGCCTCACCCATATATTCAATCTCAATCGTTTGAGCAAGTCCAGAGTTATTCACTATAAAAATCAATTGTTCCTCTTCGTTTGTTTTTTCATAAACGATCGTTCCGTTCTCATCATCGGATTGTAAGAAGCGGAAGCCGGCCCCATTACCGAATGCAGGAATTTGTTTTCTGAAGGTCAGTAACTGTTTGACAAACTCGAAAAGGTCCCTGTCCTGTCCATCTTCATCCCAAATCATGCATGCACGGCAACCAGGGTCCTGCCCGCCGTTCATTCCGATTTCATCGCCATAATAAATACAAGGTGTTCCGATGAAGGAGAGCTGGAATAAATAAAGCAATTTCACTCTTTCCTTATTTTCATCAGCAATTGTAAGGATCCGTGGTGTGTCATGGCTGTCCAGAAGGTTAAAAGCAACCTCATTTACGTTGGCAGGATACATATGAAGCACGTTCGTAATCGAATCCGCAAATTCTGTTGCACTCATTGATTGTTTGGCGAAAAATTCAATAGCGCCATTGGTGAACGGATAATTCATGACTGCATCGAATTGATCTCCCTGCAGCCATGGCATGGAATCATGCCAGATTTCTCCTAGTATATATGCCTCTGGTTTTGTCTTTTTTACCACTGATCGGAAATCCCGCCAGAATGCGTGATCGATCTCATTGGCAACATCAAGTCGCCAGCCATCAATATCAAATTCTTCAATCCAGTACTTCGCTACATGCAGCAAATAATCTTTCACTTTCGGATTTTCCGTGTTCAGCTTAGGCATCGAAGGAACAAACGCAAACACGTCGTAGTTCGGCTCAGGCTCAGTACGAATCGGAAATTCCCAAAGGTGGAACCAGTCCCGGTACGATGAGTCCTTCTCATTTTCCAATACATCCTGGAAGGGCAGGAAGTAGTAGCCGCTATGATTGAAAACAGCATCCAGCATCACCTTGATCCCTCGCTCGTGACATGCTTTTATAAGCTTCTTGAATGTTTCTTTGTCACCGAATTGAGGATCGATTTCCATATAATCGATCGTGTCATATTTATGATTGGAATAAGCTTTGAAAATCGGTGTGAAATAAATCCCATTCACGCCCAGCTCTTCAAGGTGATCCAGGTGGTCGATGACTCCCTGGAAATCCCCGCCGAAAAAGTTTGTTGGAGTAGGGGGTTCAGATCCCCATGGAAGTGCACCTTCAGGATCCGTCGATGGATCACTGTTTCCAAACCGTTCAGGGAAGATTTGATACCATGTCGTATCCTTGACCCATTCGGGAGCCTGAAACACATCGATAGTGTTAAGGAAAGGAAAACAGAAATAGAATGCGGTGTCGTAAGGGGTAACCTCATAAAACCCTCGTTCGGTATAGGTGAAGGTTTCTGTTCCATCAGAAACCTCAAAGCCGTACCGGAGTCGTCTGAACGGTGGTTTTACCTCTGCCATCCAGTAATCGTACAACGAGGTGGATCCAGATCTTTTCATATCAATGGTGTGAAACTGCCATTCCCCATCACTCCAGTCGTACGGATCGCCATGAATAAGTCTCACTGAAGAGAGATCACCTTTCTTTGATTGAAGCATGATATGCAGAGTTTCCTTATCATACGCATATGCAAAGTTATTCTTCGGACGATGATAGATCGCCTGTTTTAACATCGAATCATCCTTTCTGCACAATCGTTTGCACAAATCGATTGCAAAGGTCGAATTTTGGTAGAAACTTATTAAACTAAACCTAGCTAAATAATCTATGAATGTCAATGAATTTAAGATATGAAAAAATAATTTTGTAAGCGGTTACCCTATAATAATATAGGGGTTTTTATTAAATGAAACTATGAAACTGGAAAATGGTATTGCAATTAAAATGGGTCAATGTATAATTAAAGACAAGATGTGTGCAATCGTTTTCATAAACTATATGGAAAACGGTTTCATACATAATATTTAAATACCTTGGGAGGGTCAATATTATGAAAAAGTGGTTGGGTCTATTATTGGCGTCACTTCTGATCATTGGTGCACTTGCAGCTTGTGGTCCGGAAGAATCGTCAGACGACAAAGACAGCAACGAATCTGACAGTGAAACAACTGAAACAGAAGGAAATACAGAAGGCGAGTCTGACATGCCTGAAAAACCAGATAAGCTTACAATTTGGATGAACGATGAAGAAAAGCAAAAAGAAGCAATCCAGCAAATTGCTGATTCTTACACAGAAGAAACTGGTATCGAAATTGAAATGATTCCTGTATCTATGTTGGACCAAATTGAAAAATTGGATGTTGAAGGACCTGCAGGAAACGGTCCAGATATCATTTTCCAGCCGCATGATCGTATTGGAGATCTAGTTCTTCGTGGACTGGTTGATCCGGTCAGCCCGAATGCGGATGATTACACCGATACAGCAATGACTGCTGTAACTTATGATGGTGACGTTTGGGGTTACCCGGCAGTAACGGAAACATATGCACTTTTCTATAACAAATCTCTAGTAGAAGAAACTCCGGAAACGATGGAAGATCTGATGGCAATTGCTGAACGTGATACGAATGCTTCTGAAGATAAGTTCGGTTTCCTTATGGAAGCAGCAAACTTCTACTTCACATACCCGTTCCTATCCGGTAACGGTGCTTATGTATTCGCTAACGAAAATGGAAACTACGACATCAGCGACATTGGTTTGAATAATGAAGGAGCAGTAAAAGGTGGAGAATTGATTCAGTCATGGTTCGATAATGGATATATTCCACAGGACCTTACTCCGGATATCATGAACGGACTATTCAAAGAAGGTAAAGTCTCTACTGTAATCAACGGTCCTTGGATGGTTCGTGAATATCAGGACGCACTAGGAGAAGACCTGGTGGCAGCTCCACTACCACTTCTTGAGAATGGTGACAATCCAAAATCTTTCGTAGGTGTAAAATCTTACATGCTTTCTTACTACTCTGAAAACAAAGAGTGGGCTGAAGACTTCATGTCACACATTACGAACACTGAGAATGCAATGGTCTACTATGATGTAGCTGGTGAAATGCCTGCTCGTAAAGATTCAATCGAAGACCCGGCGATTGCAGAGGATCCAATCTACTCTGCATTTGCAGAACAAGCGACTTATGGTGAACCTATGCCAGGAGTTCCAGCTATGCAGCAAGTATGGGAACCAATCAACAATGCACTATCTTTCATCTCAAAAGGTGAACCAGTTGATGAAGTACTGGACGAAGCTGTACAGATCATCCAGGATAACATCGCTGCATCCGGTGCAGGTGAATAAATTGAATAATGATCCATCAGTGAACGTTCTTTCACTGATGGGATTTACCGGAATGTTCCGGTGAAGAGAGGGTGGATGGAAGGCAATCAGCCTTCCATCTACCATTTTTATGACCATCGGGGGAGGAAATTGAAATGGCTACCGTTGACAACAATAAGAAAAAACTCGATATGAAGCAACCCCGCAATATTGCCACGCTACTATCAATCTTCGTGCCCGGTCTTGGGCAGATTTACAATAGGAGGTTTATTAAAGGAATCATTCTATTTGTCCTGACAGTATCGTTTTTAGCTGTTTTCTGGGATTACCTTGATATCGGTATTTGGGGCTTGTTCACACTGGGAACGATTCCAAGGGAACACCATTCCATTCAGCTGTTGATACAAGGTTTGATTTCTTTAGTGATCCTGTTCTTCGGTATATGCATCTACATATTCAATCTAAAGGATGCCCGTAAGGATGCGATTGCAAAAGAAGAAGGAAAGACAAATCCTACTTTCTTCCGTGCAATGCGTGATTTCTATGATAAAGGGTTCCCTTACTTCATGATTTTGCCCGGGTTCTTCATGCTTATTTTTATCGTTATTTTACCATTGGCCTTCATGATCGGATTGGCGTTTACAAATTATAATCAATACAATGCGCCACCTAGAAAGCTTCTGGATTGGGTCGGATTCGATAACTTCGTTGCTTTGGTCAACGTGGATATTTGGCAGGATACTTTCCTGAGTGTTTTTACTTGGACGATCGTCTGGACATTTGTCGCTACTACATTACAAATTGTGTTGGGATTGTTCCTGGCGCTGCTTGTAAATGATAAACGGATAAAGTTCAAACGCTTGATTCGTACATTCCTTATTTTACCGTGGGCAGTACCGGCTTTTGTATCCATCCTAATTTTTTCAGCTCTATTCAATCCGACATTCGGCGCGATCAATAGGGACCTTCTAAGTCAATTCAATTTGATGATCCCCTGGCTGTCCGATCCTTTCTGGGCGAAAATCGCCTTGATCATGATACAGACATGGCTCGGATTCCCGTTTGTTTTTGCATTATTTACAGGAGTGCTGCAAAGTGTTCCAGCAGATATGTATGAAGCGGCAGATGTTGACGGAGGTACTCGTGTACAGAAGTTCCGTTTCATCACTATGCCACACCTTCTTTATGCGACTGCACCATTGTTGATCATGCAATACGCAGGAAACTTCAATAACTTTAATATCATTTATCTGTTCAACCAGGGAGACCCTGCAGTGCGTGGTCAATCTGCCGGCGGGACAGACATTCTTATTTCGTGGGTTTACAGCTTGACCTTCGAGACGAATAACTACAACATGGCAGCTGCAATAACAATCATTATGGGACTGATGGTATCGATTTTCGCTTTCTTCCAATTCCGTAAGACTGCAGCATTCAAAGAGGAGGGACGTTACTGATGGCGATGCAACCGAAGACGAAATCAAAAATTGAAGTAGCGTTCATTTATTTATTTTTATTAGTGATGTTCATCCTTATTGCATACCCATTACTTTGGACGATCATGATGAGCATCAATCCCGGAACAAACATGCTTGTGACAAAAATGATTCCCGAAAATCCAACCTTGGAGCACTACGCATGGCTCTTCACGGATCCATCAAGCGACTATGTCATTTGGTATAAGAACAGCTTGATTGTAGCTTTCGTCAATGCTATAGGATCTGTAATTTTAACATCATTGATTGCATATGCATTTTCCCGTTATAAGTTCGTTGGGAAAAAGTATGGATTATACATGTTCCTTCTATTACAAATGTTCCCGGCTCTGATGGGGATGGTAGCATTGTATATTCTATTAAGTACAATCGGATTGATTGACTCTCTGGCAGGTTTGATTCTTATATACCTTGGCGGACAGATCCCATTCAACGCCTGGCTTGTAAAAGGATACTTCGATACGATTCCTAAGGAGCTGGATGAGGCTGCCAAAATTGATGGTGCAGGTCATCTGAAGATTTTCTGGACAATCATGCTGCCACTGGCAAAGCCGATCCTGGCGGTAGTTGCTTTGTTCAACTTCATGGCACCGTTCATGGACTTCCTTTTGCCGCGTATCGTACTGACGAGTCCTGAAAAATATACATTGGCACTTGGACTGTTCAACTTTATCAATGATCAGTTCTCCAATAACTTTACACGATTCTCAGCAGGTGCCATTTTGATTGCTGTTCCAATTGCTCTAGTTTTCCTTCTATTGCAACGTTATCTCATTTCAGGTTTGACATCTGGAGCTACAAAAGGGTAATAATAGGGATGGTATTTTAAATAATTGGAGGAGGAGCGGAAATGAAGAAAAGATTACTAGCTTTATTCATCCTTCCGTTTCTTCTTTTTTGTTCTTTTCCTATTACCGCTTTAGGAGCTGATGAAAAAGAAGATAGCTGGGAAGATGAGATGGTATATTTCATCATGATCGACCGTTTTTTTAACGGAAACTATGACAATGATTATGAGGTTGACACCGATGATCCAAAAGCCTATCACGGTGGTGACTTAGAAGGTATCATCCAAAAACTCGATTATATTAAAGAGCTGGGATATACAGCGATATGGGTCACCCCGATCATGAAAAATGAACCCAAGGGGTACCACGGGTACTGGATTGAAGACTTCATGGAAGTGGAAGAGCATTTTGGCACGATGGAAGATGCTAAAAGATTAGTAAAAGAAGCACATGACAGAGATATCAAAGTTTTGTTTGATTTTGTAGTGAACCACACAGGTTATCAACACCCTTGGCTGGAGGAACCGGATAAAGCAAACTGGTTTCATGAAGAAAAGCGGATGATCGGAGATTCACCTTCTGTTCTTGAGAATGCTTGGCTGGCAGGATTGCCGGATTTAAACACCGAAAATCCTGAAGTGAAAAATTACTTATTTGATGCCGCTGAATTCTGGATTGAAGAAACAGGTGTCGATGGTTTTCGGTTGGATACCGTGAAGCACGTGCCGAAAGAATTCTGGCAGGAATTCAGTGCACATGTTAAATCGATTGATGAAGATTTCTTCCTTATTGGAGAAGTTTGGAGTAATAATCCTAAGTATATTGCTGAATATGAGGAAACCGGTATTGATTCGTTTGTAGATTATCCCCTATATGAAGCGATGTCTCAGGCGTTCATGGAAGCTGGTGGGGACTTACAAAGCGTTTACAATGTATGGGAAGCGAATCAAGTGTTCTATGAACAGCCATACCTGCTTGGAACATTCCTTGATAATCACGATAACTTACGATTTACAAGGGAAGCTTTGAAGAAGAGGCAGGAACCAACGACACGATGGAAGCTCGCATTGACTTATCAATTCACAGCGCCAGGAATACCGATCACTTATTACGGTACAGAAGTTCCTTTGGATGGAGCGGAAGATCCGGATAACCGGCGAATGATGAACTTCAACGCGGGTGATGGAGAAGTGAAGAAACACATTGAACAGATGACCGCGATTCGCAACAAGTTCCCGGTACTCGTCAAAGGTGACTTTGAGGAATTGTACAATGAAGACGGAATGGCGGTTTTCTCCAGATCCTATGAAGAGGAACAAATCATCGTCGCAATCAATAACAGTGAAGCGACCAAGTCTTCTGTAATCAATTTGGATGCAAAAGAAATGCAGCTTACCGGTCTCCTTCAGGATGAAATTGTACGTGACAAGGATAATGGCACTTATGAAATAACGTTGGATCGTGAAGAAGCTGAGGTATTTGTCGTAGAGCAGGACAAAGGACTGAACTGGGCGTTCATTCTTCTGATTGTAGGAACGATGGGAGTATTTATCGCAGCAGTTATTTGGTTAAGCAGAAAAAGTAAACAAACAGAGTGACAACGACGGTATAGTAGGAGGCAAATCATGCTTGAAGATACTAGCTTTGCCATACACCCTGGCAAAAAGAATACAGTTGGAGATACACACTTTCATGACATCGGAAATTTGGTCGAAGCAGTTGAGCAGCAGGAAAGCTATCATTTTCAATGTGAGCAAGGTGTTGTTTCCGTCCGATTCTATCGTAAGGATATCGTAAGGATCACCATGGATCCTGAAGGAAATCCTCAGGAGAACAATGATTCACGAGCAGTTACGACAAGCCCCGGTAAGGTGAGTGTCGGGTTAAAGGAAGAAGAGGCTTTTCTCACACTGGAAACAGAAGCGATGAAGGTCCGAATCAATAAACAACCTTTCCGCATTACAGTGTTGGATCACCAGTCGAATGTAATTTCTGCAGAAGATGAACGGGGAATGGGGTTCCAGCATTCTGGAGAAGTGATTGCACATAAGAAAATGGACGCGGCTGACCGTTTTTATGGCTTTGGTGAAAAATCAGGATTCCTCGATAAGCGTGGAGAAAAGTACACGATGTGGAATACGGACGTATATGCTCCGCATAACCCGGAAACAGACCCATTGTACGAGTCGATCCCTTACTTCATGGTATTGAATCAAGGCAGAGCGCACGGCGTATTTTTCGATAATACCTATAAAACTACCTTTGATATGAAATCGGAAGAGACGCACTATTCGTTTTCAGCAGAAGGCGGACAACTGGACTATTATTTATTCGTAGGTCCCACTCCGAAAGATGTGCTGGAACAATACACATTCATTACCGGGAGGATGCCGATACCACCTAAGTGGGCGATTGGCTACCACCAGTCCAGGTACAGCTATGAAACAGAAGAAGAAGTGAGAGGGCTGGCGAAGACATTCAAGGAAAAGGGAATCCCGGTAGATGTCATTTATCTTGATATCCATTACATGGATGAATACCGTGTCTTTACGTTCGATAAAGAACGGTTCCCGAATCCTGAAGGAATGGTCGAGGATCTGAAAAATCAGGGAATCCGGATTGTTCCGATCGTCGACCCGGGTGTAAAAAAAGATTCCGAGTATAAGATTTATCAGGAAGGTGTACGTGAAGACCACTTCTGTAAATACATCGAAGGAGATACGTATTACGGAGAAGTTTGGCCTGGAATAAGCGCATTTCCTGATTTTACGGATGAAAAATCCCGAAAGTGGTGGGGCGACAAGCATTCGTTCTATACGGATCTTGGAATTGAAGGAATCTGGAATGATATGAACGAACCTGCTGTATTCAACGAATCGAAAACGATGGACCCGGCAGTCATGCATCGGAACGATGGCAACCCTAAGACGCATCGAGCGTTGCACAACATTTACGGCTATATGATGGGAAAAGCTACGTATGAAGGAATGAAAGAGAAGCTCGATGGCAAACGACCGTTTCTGTTAACGAGGGCTGGTTATGCAGGCGTCCAACGATACGCGTCTGTGTGGACCGGAGATAACCGAAGTTTCTGGGAGCACTTGCAGATGTCGTTGCCAATGGTGATGAACCTTGGACTATCAGGTGTTGCATTTACAGGCCCAGATGTCGGAGGCTTTGCCCATGATACAAACGGAGAACTGTTGACACGCTGGACACAGGTTGGAGCGTTCACACCATATTTCAGAAACCATTCTGCAATCGGTACCCTTTACCAGGAGCCATGGCAATTTGGTGAAAAATATGAAGCGATCATGAAGGACTTCATTCAGCTTCGCTATAAGTGGATGCCTCAGTTGTACAGTTTGTTCCAGCAAGCGAGCGAAAAAGGTTTGCCAGTGATGCGTCCGTTGTTGATGGAATACCCTGACGACCCTAAAACGTACCAGCTCAATGACCAGTTCATGGTCGGGGACAATGTTGTGATTGCCCCTATCCTGGCACCTGGCATAACTGATCGTGCCGTCTATCTTCCAGAAGGGGAATGGGTCGATTATTTCTCCGGAAAAGTACTTGAAGGGAAGCGGGCGCACTTGGTTCACGCTGAAATTGATGAGTTGCCGATTTTTGTACGTAAAGGAACCGTGCTTGCACATGGGAACGTCGTAGATTCGATGGTACAAACGCAGGAAGAAATCACCCTTCATGTCTTTGCAGACACAAAAGGATCTTACAACTTCCATTTCTATGATGATGATGGAGAAACTTTCCGTCATGAAGAAGGAAATTGCCTCACATTTACGTTAGAATTGAATTATAGTGAAGAAAACGTTTTCATCCGGACGTGCGAAAAACATAACAACTTAGGTTCTTATTCACATGTGAATGTAGAATTCCATGGACTTGAAGAACAGAAGGTAGTTGTCAACGATCAAGAAGTGGAATTCACCGGCTCTGAAAAGCGGTTCGAGTTGGAAATATAAATAGAATGAAAGAGCAGAGAAGGTGAAAGTCATGGGAGTTACAATAAAAGATGTAGCCAAGGCAGCAGGGGTCGCTCCTTCAACGGTTTCGCGTGTGATCGCGGATAACCCGCGGATCAGTCCTGCAACAAAAAAGCGCGTCCGAAAAGCGATGAAGGAGCTTGGATACCATCCGAATGTCAACGCAAGAAGCCTTGTAAACAGTTCTACACAAGCGATTGGTGTCGTCATGCCTTCCAGTGCGGACAAAGCTTTGCAAAATCCCTTTTTTCCTGAAGTGTTGAGAGGGATCAGTGCAGTAGCCCATGACCTTGAGTATTCCTTACTGCTTTCTACCGGTGAGACCGAAGATGAAATTCTGGAAGGTGTGCAGCGGATGGTTTACGGAAATCGTGTAGATGGCATCATGCTGCTCTATTCCAGAATCAATGATAAGGTCACACAATTTCTTCAGGAAAAAGCATTTCCTTTTGTGATTGTAGGGAAACCTTGCCAGGATGCAGACAGGATCAGTCATGTCGATAATGACAACGTGAGAGCTTCCAAAGAAATTACCGAACATCTAATTGAGCTTGGACATGAGAATATAGCATTCATTGGTGGATCCCCAGACCTGGCAGTGACCATCGATCGTCTGAACGGTTATCGTGAAGCGCTCATTCAACATGGAATGAGCGTGAAAGAAGAATATATCATCCATACAGAATTCCTGAAATCCGGTGGCCGCAAAGCAGTTCACGAATTATTCTCGCTGGACCTTCCACCTTCCGGCCTCGTAATTGCCGATGATCTGATGGCTCTCGGGGTCGTAAATATGCTGGAAGAATTCGGATTGTATGTTCCGGAGGATATCTCAATTGTCAGCTTCAACAATGTCTATCTATCTGAAATTACGAGACCGCCATTGACAACCGTGGACATTCAAATTTATGAGCTTGGTTCCCAAGCCTGCAAATGTCTCGTTGAAAAAGTGAAGAATAAAGATGAGCCTGCAAAAAGGATCATCATACCATTTCGTATCAAGCATCGTTTTTCTACACAATTGAAGGGGGAAGCAACAACAAAAGAAGCATAAGGTTGCTTCTCTCTTTTTTATTCGTTAGTGCAAACGTTTGCTTACCAAGATTGATGAGGTGATCAGAGTGAAACAACTATGTAAAGTGGATGAATGGAAAATCATTGAAGAGCAGATACATCCTGATCAAAACCGCCTTGCCGAGAGTTTGATGAGTATTGGTAATGGCCAGATGGGGATGCGGGGGAACTTTGAAGAAAGCTATTCGGGAGACACACACCTGGGGACGTACGTCGGCGGAGTCTATTATCCGGATAAGACGAGAGTTGGCTGGTGGAAGAATGGCTATCCTGAATATTTCGCTAAAGTACTGAACGCCATGGATTTCACCGGTATCTGTGTTTTCATCGATGAGGAAGAATTGGATCTCCATGTATGGAAAGTCGTACATTTCCAACGTGTATTGAATATGAAGCATGGTTATTTACAGAGGGAGTTTGAAGCTGTCAGTCCTGAAGGGAAGAAGATTTCTGCAAATGTAACCCGCTTCTTCTCCATCGTCGACTCCTCTTTGGTGGCAATCAAATACGAGGTTACCTCAAAGAATTTCGAAGGCAACGTGACTTTCCAGCCATATATCGATGGAGATGTACGTAATGAGGATGCCAACTATGATGAAGATTTCTGGATGCCCGTCTATCATCATGCGAGTGAAAACGAAGCGGTCTTGACGATGCGCACGAGGAAGACGGCATTCGATGTGACTGCTGCGATGGTGACTGAAGTTAATGGGAATGGCGTTACAAATGGACAGGTAACCAACCAGGACGAGTATGTCGATCATAAGGTCAGCGCACATCTCTCTGAAAATGCCACTGCTACTTTCTATAAGTATATCTCTGTAATGACGAGCAGGCATGTGGAGAAATCGGCCTTACCCGATGCCGCTAAAGAACGAGTAGCCAAAGCTTCCCACAATGGTTTTGAATCATTACTTAAAGCGCAGACCGAAGCCTGGGAGGAGCGCTGGAACCATGCAGATGTCACCATTCAGGGCGATGTATCTGCGCAGCAGGGAATCCGTTACAATATTTTTCAATTGTACAATACCTACACTGGCGAAGATGCAGAGCTTAACATTGGTCCAAAAGGATTCACGGGTGAGAAATACGGGGGAAGTACGTATTGGGATACGGAAGCATATTGCCTGCCATTCTATTTGAGTACAGCTGATGCATCCGTCGCAAGGAATCTGTTGATCTACCGGCACCGCCAATTAGGTAAAGCGAAAGAAAATGCCGAAAAGTTGGGACTGAAAGGTGCGCTGTACCCGATGGTGACGATGAATGGGGAGGAGTCCCATAATGAATGGGAAATCACCTTCGAAGAAATTCATCGGAACGGTGCAATTGCACATGCCATCTGGAATTACGTCAATTACACCGGAGACACGGACTATCTGAATGAATACGGATATGAAGTGCTGGCTGAAATCAGTAAGTTCTGGGCAAGCCGTGTCAATTTCAATCCGAGAAAAGGGAAGTATATGATGCTCGGTGTGACTGGTCCTAATGAATATGAAAACAATGTCAACAACAACTGGCACACCAACCGCATGGCTGCCTGGACCTTGGAATATACCTTGTCAGTCGCTTTGTATTTGGAGAACAACCATCCAAAAACATCATTTGAATTGAAACAACGCCTTGGAGTGACCGAGGACGATTTCGACCATTGGAAAGATATCATCGAAAAGATGTATTACCCTTACGATGAGCAACTTGGCGTGTTTCTACAGCAGGATGGCTTTCTTGATAAAGACTTGATCCATGTCGCCGATCTAGATGAAAATCATCTGCCTCTCAATCAGAACTGGTCGTGGGACCGGATTCTCCGTTCCTGCTTCATCAAGCAGGCGGATGTCCTGCAAAGTCTGTATTTCCTGAATGATCGATTCAGCAAGGAAGAGAAGCAACGGAATTTCGATTTTTATGAGCCGATGACTGTACATGAATCATCGTTGTCACCGTGCGTCCATTCAATTCTTGCTTCTGAACTGGGATATGAGCACAAAGCCTACGAAATGTACCTCCGCACAGCACGGCTCGATTTGGACAATTACAATAACGACACAGAAGACGGCCTTCATATTACGAGCATGGCAGGTTCATGGCTCTCGATCGTCCACGGCTTTGCCGGTATGAGAGTAGTAAAAGGTGAGCTGGAATTCAGTCCTTTCATTCCGAAAGACTGGGACAACTATTCATTCAAAATCAACTTCAGAGGACATTTGTTAAACGTGATGGTGGATCAGCAAGCAACAATCATCACACAGGAAGAAGGATCACTATTTACAGTCAACGTAAAAGGTGAAATATATGAAGTTCCGGAGAATGGAAAAGTCATCATCGATTGAGCTTGAAAAGTGCTGCTTACCTCGCAGCACTTTTTTTCATGTCCTTTTATGAGTGAATTCTTATCATCAAGGACACCTTAACTAGAAAGAAAGGGGGATAACCTTGGAAATCTTAAAAGATGGTCTCCTTGTTATAGGAAGAATTTTCACGATACTTCCCTTACTGCTTTTTGTTACGTTATATATGGGAAAACGATCAATCGGTGAACTGCCAGTTTTCGATTTTCTTGTCGTGCTCGTCCTTGGTTCCGTTGTAGGAGCTGATATCGCAGATCCAAATATCGCGCACATTCATACGGTTATTGCAATCATCGTTATTGCAGTGCTGCACAAATTGATCATCTATGTAAAATTGAAAAATAATAAGATCGGCAAATTAATTACATTTGAACCAATTATCGTCATTTATCAAGGTAGTTTTATTAGTGAAAATATGAAAAAAGTCAATTATTCAGTGGAAAATGTTCTTCAAATGTTACGGGAAAAGGACGTCTTTCA
Organism: Thalassobacillus hwangdonensis; assembly: GCF_042675915.1. Classification (NCBI taxonomy): domain Bacteria; kingdom Bacillati; phylum Bacillota; class Bacilli; order Caryophanales; family Bacillaceae; genus Thalassobacillus; species Thalassobacillus hwangdonensis. The sequence goes on from NZ_JBHTKL010000001.1 coordinate 246,177, forward strand.
TGTTAATGATGTTGAAATCGCGTTAGTAGAAGCAGGGGGAAACCTTTCAGTGAAGCTAGTTCCTGCAAAGGAAAATATAAAAAGGGAGGATATGAATATCATCAAGAAGAGCAACGCGTATGAAATTCCTTTTATTCTGGATGGAGAGATACAAAAACCATTGCTCGAATGGTTGAATAAAGATAAGCGTTGGATTGATAGCCAGCTGAAGGCACATGGAATCGCTTCTCCTTCAGATGTGTTTTACGGAGCTGTAGATGCGGAAGGAAATGTTCATCTTAATGTAAATCAAGAAAGTGATCAGAATCTTCCACCTATCGAACATTGAAGTTTAATAAAATTAAAATAGAAAAGCACAGAGCAAGGGCTCTGTGCTTCGTTGATCAGCCATTGATGATTGATCCGCCATTGACATGGATCATCTGTCCTGTGACGTAAGAAGAATCTCCACTAGCAAGATATACATAGGCTGGAGCAAGTTCTTTCGGTTGACCAGGACGACCCATAGGGGAGTTCGAACCGAATTTTTCCACCGTTTGAGCATCGAAGGTGGAAGGGATCAATGGAGTCCATATCGGTCCTGGTGCAACACCGTTTACCCGGATGCCTTTACCGACCAGCGACTTAGCCAGGGAGCGTGTAAATCCGTTGATCGCACCTTTAGTTGAAGCATAATCGATCAACTGTTCATTGCCTTCATAGGCCGTAATCGAGGAGGTGTTAATGATCGAGCTGCCTTGAGCTAAATGAGGGACGACTGCTTTCGCCATATAAAAATAACCGAAAATATTGGTGCGGAAAGTTTTTTCCAATTGTTCACTTGAGATGTCCATAAAATCATTCTGCGGATGTTGTTCCGCTGCATTATTGACGAGGATGTCGACTTTACCGAAATGATCGATCACCTGATTGACAGCAGATTCACAAAATGCAGGACTGCCGACGTCACCGTTGATCAACAAGCAATTGCGGCCAGCTTTTTCAATTTCTGTTTTAGTCAATTCTGCATCCTGATGCTCATCCAGGTACATGACGACTACGTCTGCCCCTTCATGAGCGAAATGGACGGAAACAGCGCGACCAATTCCACTGTCACCACCAGTTACGATTGCTACTTTACCATCCAGCTTTCCGCTTCCTTTGTAATTTTGATCGATGTACACAGGAAGGGGAGTCATCTCGGATTCGATCCCTGGTTGTCTTTCCTGATGCTGGGCTGGGTTGGTATGATTCTTTGATTGGTCCATGATGATCATCCTCCTTAAGTATGGATGTTTACATCATTCCCGTTTGTATTCCATTCAAGCCTCTTTTTCTGGATTCATTTTCCTAATTTCCTTCTAGTCAGCGATGGGACCATTCAGGAAGGTCAAGTGTCTGGATGACTTTTTCCTGATCCAGATCATAGGCCTTCATCTTTTCCAGTGCATAAGCGTAAAGCGTGTCATCAACGGATACGATTCGCTTCAGCTGTGTCTGATATTCCGGATAGGGTTCTTTGGTGTCTTCGTCATGCAAAGTGATGCGGTCTTTGTAGGTAAACCCGTTCTCTGCAGATACTTCATAAAGGTATGCTCCTTCAAAGGTGTAGTTCAAATCTTCATAGGTCATGCCATCATCCGTCTTTTTCACAACACGCTCGTATAGTGTTACTGGAATGCCAAAGAGATTCTTGGATGGATGCCAGTAAATAGCTTTATGATTGTAGTTCATTTCACTGTGTCCATATTCTCCGAGTACGACGACATCCTTTTCAACTGGATTCGTTACATCTGAAATATTGAATAAGGAGACTTTCAGCCCGCGTTGCTCGACGATCGGTTCATCCCCGTTAGGGTTTTCTCTCAAAGCAGTTTCCTGACCAAACCCGATGACATGATCTTTATCGAGCGGATGCAGATAATTACTGAATCCTGGTATTTTAAGTTCACCTTCCAACTTAGGGTTTGCAGGGTCCTTAAGGTTGATGACGAACAGCGGATCGACTTGGCGGAAAGTCACCATGTATGCCCGGTCTTCCATGAATCTCGCACTATAAATCCGTTCACCTTCAGCAAGATTCTCAACAGACCCAAGCCTGTTCATGTCTTCATCATAAGTGAATAGATGGTTCGAAGAGGGTTGATCCTCATTCCAATCTGAACCCGTCGTCGTAGCAATACGGAAGACATCATTTCGCTCATCCATGGAAAATTGGTTCAGAATTCTTCCGGGAATTACATTTTCCGCAGCAAATTTAAAATCCCCGTCATTCAATGAAAATTTAAGTACTTTCGTGTCTGGAGAAAATGCTGGTGCTGGAAGTATTGAATCGAAAACACCTTTTGTTTCTTCGACATCTTTAAGGAATGGCATTGTCATGAACAAGTTTTCTTCGTTCATATACACAGATGAAGAGGAACCGATATACGATTCAATGTTCGCTTCCTGCTCAAGATTATCCAGGTTCAAGGAAGCTATGACGACGAACTGGTTCCCTTTTGATTCCGGAAGGTAAGCGATGTCTTCGTATGGAATCGGCTGCGTTTCTTCCATATCATCCGTTTTAAATCTTGGTCGTACATCTGAATCCTTTTGCTCCATCCAATAATAGTCTGCCCAGTGGTTGGTAAGCAGGTAAAGGGTATCATCGATTCTTCTTGAGTCCATATAATGCCCGCTCAATTCAAGTTCTTTTACCATTTCTGGGTGTTTTATTGTTGATATATCATAAATTCTAGTGCTGAGAAACGACTGAAATGCTGGCATAATCGCTGCGTCGTTCGAGCTGCCTTTTTCCCTTGCCATATCATCGACATGTTTCATACCAATGACGACAAGCTGGTCTTCATGTAAGTAAATTTCTCTTGGATAGAAGGTGTCATCTTCCAGAGTAGTTATTACTTCAGCTTTACTGTCTCCATTTTCTACAATGATCACGTCTGTTTCCCTGACGAAGAATGTGTGTGTGCCATTTGTCTTAATGATGTCCGCTTCGTCGACGCCATCGACCTGTACATTCGTTTCGGAAGCTTCGGATGTAGGGGCTGCTGAGCTGCTTTCAGCTCCTGAATCAGCAGAATCTTCCATCGACTCTCCCTGAGCAAAGCCATCACTGTTTCTTTCTTTCATTGCCTTACGTTGTTCCTCGAATAGGGAATACATATGATTTTTATCTTTGATAGATGGAAGCTCTTTTTCGGTGTGGAAAATGAAAGGCTCTGATTGGACGGATTGGTTTTGTTTATCTTTCACTTTTTCTGAAAGGTGGATGGTATAGGATTGATTTCGTCGGAACTTTTGTTCAGGTGGGTGTATGATCAACTCATTTTCATTCGCCACTTCTACAGACACGTCAACAGGTTGATTATTCGAATCAAAGACTTGGACGTTATCCTTTGTGACTGTCGATTCAATCAGCCCCTCTGAAAATGAAATGGAGAGAGAAGTGTTGATAGCAACGTCATCCGTTTCGCCATTCAGTTTCAAGGTGGCAACAGACTCACCCATTGTCGCTGTCCATATGATGCCTGCGATAAGAAGTAGTACACTTGCAGATACTAAAGCCCAAAGCCATTTTTTCATAAAAAGACCCCCATCTTTTTTTGTTTGACTGATTAGTCGAACAAGATGGAGGAAAGGTTACATGTTTTTTACACTTTAAGAAAGAAAAGCCAAGTTTTTTTACAGGTGATCTGATTTTTTCGAGTACTGGTGACGGCCAAGCTTACGGTTTTTCTCTTTCAATTCATTCTTTTCTTCATGGTGTGCCTGGTTGTCGAATGCTTTTTTGTTATCATCTTTTGTTCTTTTGGTCATAGGAAAACCCCCTTTCACCGCTTAGTGTGTGAAAGGGGGAGGATGATTATTTATAAGGAGCGTTCAGGAAAAATAATGCGATGGTTCCAGGACCGGCATGTGCGCCGATAGCAGACCCGATCATATCGATATGAATCGCTTCAGTACCGAATTCTTCTTTGATCATGGAAGCAAGATTTTCTGCTGTTTCCAGTGCATCTCCATGACTGATCGCAATCGTCTGGTTCTCGAGATCTGCCCCACGCTCTTTCATGATTTCAATCATCCGTTTCCATACTTTCTTGGAGCCGCGGATTTTTTCCAAAGGAATCAATTTACCATCTTCCATATGAAGGAGTGGTTTGATTTTCAAGAGTGAACCGACGAAGGCAGCTGTTTTACTGACACGTCCGCCTCTATAGAGATACTCCAAATCGTCAACGGTGAAGATATGTTCCATATGGGTAGCATGGTAGGAGCCCACTTCCTTTACCTCATCAAAGGAAGCACCTTCTTTGGCAAGCTGGGCGGCTCTTAATACGACGAGACCATACCCAAGTGATGCACATTTGGTATCGATGATTTCCAAATCGAAATCAGGATATTCTTCTTTCACTTCGGATTCCATCATTTTTGCTGTCTGATATGTACCGGATAATTCGGATGAAAACGCAAAATACACACATGGCTGGTTGTCTTTGGCATAACGTAGAAATGTTTCTTTGAACGTTGTTGGAGTCACTTGCGACGTTTTAGGTGCAGCTCCATCACGCATGGCATCGTAAACCTTTTTAGGCGTAATCGTTTTGCCATCCAGGTAGTCTTCTTCATTAAGGTGGACGGTCAAAGGGACCATTTCAATATCATAGGAGTCAAATTCATGTTGGGATAAATCACACGCGGAATCACATAAAATTTTAACTGTCATTGCTTTCACCTTCTGCTTTTATTCTATTGATTCAAGTTTATTCCTTATATATGGATGTGTCAAAGTATTCTCCTTCACAAAGGGATTAAAAGATTTTTTTAATGGGAAATGAGTTATGGAACCTTGATTTTATTCAGGAACGGTGATAAAAAAAGAATAGTGTTTTTTCTGAGGAGGTTTTCGATTGTTTTCATTTGAAGCGAAACGGATCATCGTTGTCATTTTCGGGGCAGTACTGAATGCTCTATCACTTAATCTATTCCTGATTGAAGCTAACGTTTATGCAAGTGGCTTTACAGGGGTAGCACAGTTGCTCTCGAGTGTATTCAAAGATTTTTTAAGTATTGAAGGGATAAGTACCGGTATCATCCTGCTGGTGTTGAACATTCCAGTAGCGATACTCGGTTGGTATAAAGTTGGAAAAGGCTTCACGGTTTACAGTGCTTTATCTGTTGCATTCACGACTTTGTTCCTTGAATTGATCCCCCTGCAGTCTTTGTCACAGGATATCATTCTGAATGCCGTATTCGGTGGTGTTCTCGGTGGTGCCGGTGTAGGGATAACATTGAAGTGGGGTGCCTCAACCGGGGGGCTTGATATTATCGCAATGATTCTATCCCGGATGAAAGATCGTCCTATCGGCATTTATTTCCTTATCATTAATAGTGGAATCATTGCAGTCGCAGGTATTTTGTATGAACCGGAAAACGCGCTATACACGTTACTTACGTTATATGTATCGACACGCGTCATCGATGCAATCCATACACGCCATGAAAAGCTTACAGCAATGATTATTACAACTAAGGCACCGGATCTTGAAAAAGCGATCCATGCCAGAATGGTTCGTGGAATAACGACGCTGCCAGCAAAAGGAGCATTCACCCAGGAAGATAAGAACATGCTGGTGATGGTCATCACACGCTATGAACTTTATGATTTACAGCACATCATTAATGATGTCGATCCTCAAGCGTTCACTAACATTGTACAAACGACAGGAATTTTCGGTTTCTTCCGAAAAGATGACTGATCATGTAACTTTTTCCTTTTCAAATCGTCTATAATAATAGACAAGTAGGATTTGAAAAGGATGTGACGAACATGAAAAACATAGGCTTGATGTTATTAAGTGTTTTTGCGATCTTCATGGTTGCTGCATGCAGTTCAGAGGAAAGTCAGGGTTCTGAAGGAAAAGAGGAACCGGTGGAAGTGCCTGCGGAAAATACGGATGAAACCGAAGATCAGACGGGAGAGATTGATTTGGATCAGGCAATCTCACATTTGAAATTGGAAGCGGAAGCCCAGCCATCGAAGGAAAAAGTGTTATTTGACTTTTCATTGACGAATGAAGCGGAAGAAACCTATAAACTTGGCTTTTCCTCCGGTCAAAAATACGAAATCATTGTAACCGATGCAAATGGTAAAGAAGTCTACAAATATTCCGATGGTAAAATGTTCACGGAAGCACTGGAATATGTCACGTTTAACGGAGGAGACACGCAGGAATTCCAGGAAGAGTGGACTGAAGGAGTCGTTCCAGGCAACTATGAAGCAATGATTACGATCAAAGTGATGTCGATCAACGACCAGCCTTTAGAGTCTGAACCATTCACTACTACCGTTCCGTTTGAGATTGGTGAAGGGGCGACCCAAAATGATAGCGATCAGTCTGCTGGGGAAGAGGCGTTCCGCAATCTGCAAGTAAGCGGGGAAGACGGTTCCTACACGATCACTGGTGAAGCACGTGTCTTCGAAGGCCAGTTCCGCTATAACGTGGAGGATGGTCATAACATTTTGATTGAGGATACTGTGGTCGAAGTAGACGAAGGCGCTCCTGCTTGGGCATCTTTTTCCTTTGAAATTACTCTGTCTGAGGATCAATTGCCTGACAACGGATCCTTGACGTTGACGATCTACCAAGTCAATCCGTCAGATGGTCGGCCTACGAACGTCAATTATGTACCACTGGAAAGTTTCCAATAGTATGCAAAAGGGAATGTGCCTGATGAGCACATTCCCTTTTTACGTTGCTATGGATTAATAGCCATGTTCTTCAAATACTTTTTCTACTTCTGGAGTCACAGCATCCCATTCTGCATCCATCTTTTTATTGATTGTGATGAAGTTCTGGAATCCAAAGACGTTATCAACACCGTCCACTTTCATCAAGTCATTCATAATATCATATTCACTGGTTTGGCCAGCTGCGACGGAAACGCTCCCATCGCCTTTGAAAATCAGTGAATCCGCTGTGAATTTCATTGCATTCGGGTTCGGGGTCGGTTGTGCTACTACGCTCATCAAAATCTCTCCTTCCATGTACTACATCCATTTTAGCAAACACGTAACCTGCTGAACAGTAAAGTGGAAGTGAAAATGTAATAGAACTTACACACTTATCGCGCAACATTGAAAAGCTCCTGTGATAGAATAGAGACACTTTCAAAGGGGGAAGAGTGATGGAAGAACGAATCATCGAACGATTAAGAAAGGTGAAAGCGGACGACTATCAACTGGGTGAGATACACAACCTCCAGGATTTGACGACATTGATGCTGCAGAAAATCGGTTCCACTGATCCCGTTCTGCGCGATGAACTGATCTACACTACGTTTTCTACCTTTATCATGAAAGAATATTATTCTAATGAACAGATGAAAAGCATTCTGAAATCAGTATTGAATAAAAATTACTTATTTTATCGTATCGGTCATTCCCATAAAGAAGAAGATGCCGTCTTTAAACGCAGCTTTTCCGTGCTGTTGATTCCACCTATTTTCCATCAGCACCAGCAGGAAGCCTTCCTGACGGAAAAAGAGATCCATGACACATGGGAAGCATTGAAAAAATATATCCAGCAGGAAAAAGATCACAGAGGATATGTAGAAGGAAAGGGATGGGCCCATGCGATGGCCCATGCTGCAGATGCGCTTGCTGCTGTAGCTAAATGTGAAGAGATTCACGGAGAAGCGTTGAAATCAATGCTTCCAGTTATTCAGCAGCAGTTTTTAATTGATCAGCCCTATCTACATGATGAAGAAGAACGCATGGTCACGGCGATCATGGTCATGTTCGGGAAAATGGAACACACCGATAAAGTGGCGTGGCTGGAATCGTTGATTTATCAAAGAAAAACCTGGACTGACCCAAATGAAGATATCATCATCAACAATAGTAAACATTTGCTGCGTGCCCTTTATTTCCGAATGCTCTACGGCGATCACCGACCAATGACCCAAGTGATCGAAAACCTCCTGCGTGAATTGAGAAAAGAAGAAGCCTATTAAAGAAGGTGACGGTAGTCATGCTCAAAAAAGGAATATGGATTGGTACTGTTTCTGGATTTGCATTGGGAATATTCTTATGGTTGATGGAAGAAGTGACCGGTCAACGAGTGTACACACTCTTGATGAATGTGGATTTCATTCCGGTAATCGGAGACATTGAATGGCCATTTTTCATGGAGTGGTTGTTCCATCTTATTATTTCCTGGGGAATAGGAATCGTCTATGTGTACTTGTTAAAGAGTAAAATGAGGGATGATCAAGGCCACCGTTGGTCGTTGGCTCTGACGCTCTCCACCTTGGCTGCTTTGACTTATTTTCCACTAACAGAACTGGCAATCAAGCCAACCCCAGACCTTGATAACCTGATTGCCATAACCTACTGGACAATCGGCCACATCATTTATTCCATTGTGTTGAAAATATCTTATAAATGATGAAGAGTAGATTTCGAGGGGAAAACTCGATAGCATTATATCTTTTTTAATCAATACCTTTGTAACTAGAATTGTATACTTAATGGAACTGCAAGATCTGCATTATAATCGTTTGCTGGGAAAAGAAAATGTGTAATGTTGGCAGAAGACTGCGACAAAAAGATTCTTCTACATCCCTTCAGTGTGTAATTGATGGAAAGCCTTTTTCGGTGAAGTGTGGGAGAATACCAGGAGACTCCTGCGGAAAAACGGGCGATCCGAGACTCCGCAGTGTGGGTTTTACGAGGAGGCTCGGGCGTTCGTCCGCGGAAAGCGAGTGGTATTCACCCGCACGTACGCATAATATTCGCATGAAAAAGTGTAGTGAACACGAGGTTACTCCAAAAGGTGAGCAGATCTAGATGATCTTCTTTTTCTTATATTCCGTGCACATACGAATGTTTGAGTGAACAATGAAACGGTAACTAGAATTAAGAGACACACTTAAACTTTGGAGGTATTTTAATGAAAGTTCTAGTAGCAGGAGCGAACGGAAGTACAGGAAGACTATTGATACAATATTTGAATGAAGCAAATCATGAGGCTTATGGTTTAATCAGAAAAGAAGAACAGAAAAGCGAGATAGAAAAGCTAGGCGGAACACCGATTTTGGCTGACTTGGAAGGGGACGTCGGCCATGCTGTAAAAGGCATGGATGCAGTGATGTTTGCTGCAGGTTCCGGTTCAAGCACAGGTGCCGACAAGACCGAATCCGTCGATCGTGATGGTGCCATCAACTTAATTAAATCAACCGAGAAGTTCGGTATTAAAAAGTTCGTGATGTTGAGTGCAATGGCAGCGGATGATCCAAGCCGCGGCAATGAGGCGTTGGAATTCTACCTGAAAATGAAGGGAGAAGCGGACGATTATCTGAAGAATACGGAACTTGACTATACAATCGTTCGTCCTGGTGCATTGACGGATGGAGAAAGCACCAGCAAGATTCAGGTAGGCGAATCTGTCGACAGAGGAGAAGTTTCAAGAGCAGATGTTGCGAAAACAATGATTGCATCCTTGAATGAACCAAACGCATACCACAAAACCTTCGAAATGATCGAAGGAGATACGCAAATCGAAGAGGCATTAAAACAATTATAAAAAAAGCTTAAGAAAAAAGCCGAGCAATGCACCCGCATTGTTCGGCTTTTACTTTTCATGATGGTTATACAATTCGTTTACGTATGCTGGCACTGAAGTAGTCGATAACTGTAACAACGACGATGATCGCCATTACGATCAACCCGACTTCTCCCCAGTTCCGATTTGCTGCAGAGATGACAATCAGCGTTCCGATACCCCCGGCACCGATGACACCAAGAATCGTCGAAGCACGTACATCAATTTCAAACCGGTAGATGGCGTAGCTTAGAAACTCAGGAAATACTTGAGGGAGAATCCCATAAAACAAAATTTGTGTTTTATTTGCCCCATTTGCTTCCATCGCTTCCACGACATTCATATCGATCGTTTCAATTACCTCACCATACAGTTTTCCTAACATACCTGTTGAACCGATTGCGATTGCTAGTACCCCGGCAAAAGCACTTGGTCCGACAGATGCAACGAAAATAAGTGCCAACAGGATTTCCGGGAATGTTCGGATTGCATTCAACCATAGCTTGAAGAATCCATTGGCTATTTTACCACCCCATGTAGTTCCCATCATATTTTTGGCTGTCAGGAAACCTAAAGGAACAGCAAGAATCGCTGCCATCAACGAACCTGTAAACGCGATGAATAGAGTTTCCAGAATAAGCGACATGATTCTTCCGAATTGAGAAAAATCAAATTGGAACATCTGCGGGATGATCCTGTTGAAGCTTTCGATCGTCCGTACACTCAACAAGCGGTCAAAGTTGATTCGTTCAAGCATACCTAATATGGACCAGATGATCAAAAAGATGAAAAGGGCTGCCAGGGCAAGTTTTTTCAACACACTCCATATCATCAGTTTTGGACGGGGAGGAAGTGTCAATGCTTTTTCACTCATAATAACGCCTCCCTGATTTTATTACTGATCAGATCGATGATGATGACTACGATAAATACAATGACAACGATTGACATTGCAGCTGTATAGTTCAGGAAATTGATCTGCTGCTGAATCAACAGACCGATACCACCTGCGCCGACGAATCCCAGTACGACAGAGGCGCGGATATTGATTTCAAATACATACAAAGAGAATGAAGTGAACTGAGGCAATACTTGCGGTACGACAGCATACCAGATTACCTGGAAGGTGTTTCCGCCGGAAGCCTGGATGGATTCCATCTGATGTGGATCGATTGCCTCGATCGTTTCACTGATCAGCTTCGCAAGGATACCCAGGGAGAAGATGATCAATGCCATGATCCCTGAGAAGGCGCCGATACCGAATAATCCGACAAAAATGACGGCTAAAATCAATTCGGGTATCGTACGCATGATGTTCAAGAAACTTTTTGCACCATTATAAATCCATTTATTATGTACGATGTTGTTGGCAGCCAGGAGACTTAAAGGAACACATAGAACTGCAGCAATGGAAGTAGCAATCACTGCCATTTGAATCGTTTCTGCCAGTTTAGGCCAGACGAGTGATGCGTAGTTCATGTTCGGCGGCCACATTTGACTGAGCATCCTGCCGACATTGGTAAAGAATTCTTCATTGAAACGCAGGATGGATGATTCCGTTTTATAGGAACTGATCAAATAAGTAATGATGATGGCTGCGACAATCAATAAATTCTGGATACGTTTCCTTCTTGAATTGAGGCCAGGTGTCTGAGTATTAGTGTGAGACTGCTTCAGCTGACTCATCTTCCTCTTGACCTCCTCTTAAATCATCACTTCGGATTTTACGACCGTAAATATCTTCAAAAGTAGATTCTGAAACCTGTGATGCTGGACCGTCGAATACGACCTGACCTTCACGCATTCCGATGATTCGATCTGCATATTCCATCGCCATATCGATGAAGTGGAGATTGACGATAGTAGTGATGTTATCTTCTTTATTGATTTGCTTCAAATAAGTCATCACCTGATGAGAGGTTGGTGGATCAAGACTTGCCACCGGTTCATCCGCTAAGATCACTTTCGGCTGCTGTGTCAGCACTCGTGCAATCGATACACGCTGCTGCTGTCCGCCACTAAGTTGATCCGCACGCGCATGCACTTTATCACCGATGTTGACACGCTTCAGGCTTTCGTATGCAAGTGAGAGGTCTTTCTTCGGGTACAAATTGAACATGCTCTTGAATGTAGACGTGTAACCCAATCTGCCAGCGATCACGTTTTTCATGACCGTACTACGTTTGACCAGGTTATGCTGCTGAAAAATCATTCCCACTTCTGTACGCAGTTTTCTCAATTGCTTTGGATTGTACTTCAGGATGTTGTCGCCATCGATATTCAGTTCGCCATCCGTTGGGCTGACTAGCCTGTTGATGCTGCGGATGAACGTAGATTTACCCGCGCCAGACAAGCCGACAATTACAACGAATTCACCTTCATTGATGGTGACATTGATATCTTTCAGTCCCTGGGTCCCATTGGGATAGACGAGGGAGAGATCTTTAAATTCAATCATGTCTTCACTCCTATCGGAAAATACAGAAATAGGGAGAAGAAGCTTCTCCCTATTCTACAATTCATTTATGGTTGTTGGGATATTCATCTGTATGAACTTACATGTCGTCGATGTTGATGGAATCTTTGAATTTAGCGTAAGTGTCACGTACAACCTGGTAGTCTTCGCTTTCCGCTTCTACAATAGCGTCCCAGCTGTAAACTTCGTTCATGACCTTGATCATCTCTTCATTGTCATTGAAGGATAGGAATGCTTCCTGGATGTCTTTCTTCAAGTCTTCATCCAATTCTGGAGTTACAGAAATCGTATCGTTAGGAATCCAATCTGTGTATCCGATGACTTTCGTTTCATCCATGATTTCTGGATATTCCTCTTCAAGATCACCACGTGCATCTTCAAATGTTGTTGCTACATCTGCATTGCCATCCAATACTGCTACGATTGCATTATCATGACCGCCAGCAGAAATGGTTTCAGAGAAAAAGCCATTTTGTACATCTTCCACTTCGAATTCTTTCATGATCTGATTGGCAGGGAAAAGGAATCCGGAAGTAGACGTTACATCCGGTACCGCCCATGTCTTTCCTTCAAGATCAGCAAGCGTTTCGATTCCGGAGTCTGCACGAACTACGTACTGAGCGCGGTACTGATCGCTTCCATAACGCTCGGATTTAAGCATTACTTCGATATCATATTTTTCTTCTGCAAGGACAAATGCGAATGCAGGAAGGAATCCGATATGTATAGTGCCGCTTCCCATACCTTCAACTACTGCAGAATAACTGTTCATCACTTTTCCTTCTACTTCTACGCCAAGCTTGTCTGAAAGTTCTTTAGCAAGAGGCTCAACTGTGTCCGCAATTTTGTCAGAATCCTGTGATGGAACAAATCCCATGACGATTTTTTCAGGTTTTGCTTCACTGTCTCCACCTGCAGCATCCCCTTCATCAGAACCACAAGCTGCTAAAACAAACAACATACTTGCAGTTACCAGCAACATCAACCATTTTTTCATTTGACTTTCTCCCCCTTAGGAATTTTGAATTGTTTGCAAATTCATTATAATTTAATTACAGAAGGGTTACAACAGCATTAACCAATAATTAACACAGATTTACAAAATCATAAAATATTACTAGTATAATGAATAAAGAACAATCATTAAAAAGGGAGAGAATGAAGTGACGTTAAATGAAGCGCCTTGTCTTATATTTGATCTCGATGGCACGTTGTATGAAGATACCGACCATTTCGACTATTATGCTGCACAACTGAAAGAAAAGCTTCCAGCGGATAAAAAGGCAGAGTTCGAAGCGGATTATCATAGTATCCTCAATGGTGCTCATCCTTTAACCATTGGAAAAGCTTATGATATCGAACATGATGCAATACTGACACTCGATCCATTCACGAATAAAGTTACAGAAGCACATACTTGGGAAGGAGAAATGTGGAATCAAACTCAAATAGAAAAAGCGTATCCAGAGGCACTCAGTTATGATTTTGAGCGTATGATTGCAATCGGAGATGGCTGGTGGCTGCCTTTTTCAGCAGCAGTACATCACGGCCTACACATGAAAGATACATATCACTGTTATGTGAAAACCAAGGAGTACATGGTTTCAGAAGAATTCCAGTTGACACAGACACCTGGCTTGAAGGATTGGCTGACAAAGTGGAAAGAAGAGAAGCACCTGATTCTGATGACGAATAGTGAAGCATACGATGTGGAAAATTTACTTAGGGAGTTGGAGTTGGAGGGATTATTCCATGAAGTGATCACTTCTGCCCAAAAGCCTTCGATGACGGATAACCATTTCGATCGTGTTTTAAAAGAACTTCCATACAAACCGGAAGAAATCATTTCAATCGGCGACAATTTCATAAACGAAGTAGCACCTGCTTTGCAAAAGGGGATGCATGCAATCTTTATCCAGCCACGTCCTGTAACAATTGAACATGAACGACTGCATGTTGTGAAAAGCCTGCAGGAACTACTATGAAAAGAAGCACTGCTCATGGCAGTGCTTCTTTCATGGGAAGTGAACCTACTGCAGCTGGTTATGCTGGCGCAATTGCTGTTCCAACTGTTGCAATTGTTGCTTTTCTTCAGGTGAGCAATCTGCATAGGCAGATTGGATCGCTTGTTGAGCTGCCTGCTTTTCCTGTTCACGGTTTTCTCCGCGAGCATTTGTGAAGCGGTTAACGGCTTCTTTCGCATTTTGGAAAATGTTATTGTTGGCCATCTTAAAACCCTCCTACCGTGTGTTGGTCGGCTTCCTCACGTTTTCGTTCCGTATCAGAAAAGCGCTCACGGTATGGGAACCGCTCATCGTGCTTCTTGACCGAATCGGATCCTTGCTGGACAAAACGTTTGGATTTGCTGCGTTTACTCATGCCAAGCCCTCCCGACTAAAAAAAGCCTGAACGTTATCTGCAACGTTCAAGCTTAGTATGGGAGTATTGCTTAGGTTTATTATGCCCAATTAATGGTTCAGATGGCTTTCGTGTTCAATTTCAAATAATCTTCAAGAAACTCACCGATTCCATCTTCCATATTCGAACCAGTAATGTGTTTAGCGACGTTCTTCAATGGATCGATTCCATTGTGCATCGCAACACCGACACCAGCATAATCAATCATTTCCAGGTCATTATCTTCGTCCCCGAACGCAATGATCCGCTCTTTAGGGATATGATAATAACGGGAAATCTTATCTAATCCGACGGCTTTGTTCAAACCTTTCCGGACGATTTCGATGACGTGCCATGGAGCCCCCCATTTGCGGTGTTCGATCATGGATGCATGATTATCCTGCAGTTCCTGGCGCAATGCTTTGATTTGTTCTTCGTGAGGATAGATAAGCAGTGAAGTCGGATCTTGCTGAAGATGTGTTTTCAAGCTTCCTACCGTCACAGGGTTTTCACCTGTATTCGCTACAAAAATGTCCATCATTTCATCATCATGCTGATCAAGATAGACATCATCCTTGATTTCTGCAAGTACATTTTTTACACCTAAATCGTAACAATGATGGATGATGCGCTTAGCTGTACGGATCGGCAATGGTGTATGAAGTGCATCCCATTTATGGTCAGTCGGATGGTGAATCAACGCACCGTTGAAATTGACCATCGGTGTGTCCAATCCTAATTCGTGATAATACTGGATGCTTGCTCGATGGGGACGGCCTGTGGCAATCACTACGACATGCCCTTCCTCTTTTGCCTGAAGCACCACTTGTTTGGTACGGTCACTGATGACTTTGTCATCCGTCAGTAATGTCCCGTCCAAATCAAGTGCGATTAAATGTTTTTCTTTTTTCATATTATTCACCTCATTATGTTACTTAGTGTAGCGATACCTGGGCTGATTTGTAAAGCAGGGATAGTTTTACTTTTCTTTGTTTTAGTGTAGTGATAGGATTTAATTATACAATGTAAATATTAGGATGAGTTTAACATACTGTAAAAAAGCGAGGTCAGTTGAAATGATAGGGGTATATCGGGAAACAATCGAAGATATTCCGGTATTGGTCGTCGTGGAGGCAGATAAGTATGACCAGGCCTTACCGGTGTTTACATACTTTCATGGGTTTACATCAGCAAAAGAGCATAACCTTGCGCAGGCGTATTTGTTAGCTGCTAAAGGAGTCAGAGTAATCTTACCGGACAGTCTTGACCATGGTGACAGGGAAATCGAACAGACGGATCGGGAGCTGCAGTTCAAGTTTTGGGAAATTGTTGGGAGGAATCTTCAAGACTTGGTTACAATAAAAAACGTTATGGATTCCCGAAATCTGATCAAGGATCAGCGGTTCGGTGTGGGTGGAACAAGTATGGGTGGCGTGACAGCAAGTGCAGCAATGACGCAGTATCCATGGGTGTCACTTGCAGCTGTCATGATGGGTTCGCCAAAACCGGTCGCTTTCGCTGAAAAGATGATTGATGATGTGAAACGCGCTGGAGTCGACCTCCCGTTAGGAGATGAGAAGCTCGCAGAACTGTTTACTTCATTAGAAAAAATCGATCTGTCCAGACAGGTTGAGAAGTTGTACGGCCGCCCGATCTTTTTCTGGCATGGAGATGCCGACCCTGTCGTACCATTCGAACATTCCTATGATTTTTACAATGAAGCGATCGCGCATTATAAAAATCCGGAAAACATTAGGTTCCGTAGGGAAATAGGAAGAGATCATAAAGTAAGTCGATTTGCCATTCTGGAAATGGTCAACTGGCTTGAATTGCACTTATAATAGTCACAATCCTTTTAAACGAGCGTGATTTTTGTTTATAATAGGATAGAACAACTTTGAAGGGGGACGCATTCGTGGATAAAGCACTGGAAGAAAACATGATGGGTGCACTTGAAAATGTCATTGACCCTGAGCTGGGTATCGATATTGTCAATCTTGGCCTCATCTATGGCGTTGATGTAGATGAAGACGGTGTAGGAATAGTAACAATGACACTGACTGCAATGGGATGCCCATTGGCTGGTCACATTGAACAAGACGTAAAACGTGTACTTGCAGACATTCCTGAGTTAAAGGAAGTGCAAGTGAATATTGTATGGAATCCACCATGGACGAAGGACAAAATGAGTCGTTATGCAAAAATTGCACTTGGTATTCCGGATTGATCATCGAAAGCTCTGCCATCAGTGGCAGAGCTTTTTTGGAAGTGGAGGCATTTGGGGGAGAGGGAATAAGTGAAGCAGCATGCATGGGATTTTCCTGTATACCAGGTTGTAGGGTTTAAAAACAGTGGGAAAACGACAGTGATGAACCATCTCATCCACTTTTTAAAGAGCCAAGGAGTAAACGTTGCAACAATCAAACATCACGGCCATCATAGTAAACTTTCACCGAACCACCAGCTGACAGATAGCTTCAGCCATAAAGAGTCCGGAGCGTTTTTGAGCGGGGTGGAAGGTGGCGGTTCATTCCAGTTGGATTATGATTCAAGAGTGGAATTGAAATTAGAAGATCTATTACATATATACTCACGCTTCCAGCCGGATATTGTGCTAGTCGAGGGCTTCAAAAATGAAGCTTATCCTAAAATCCTGGTATTAGGTAACGAAGAAGAAAGAGAGCTTCTGTATGAGCTGGAAGATGTACGTGTCATTATCAGTCGTGCTGATAGTAGTAAAGAAAATCTTCCGGAATATCACTTGAATGAGGTGGTGAGTCAATGCGGCCGGATCATGCATCACTTAGAACGGGAGCGAAGCAGAAAATGAAGAAGTTTTGGATCACCGATGGGAAGGTATCTATAGAAGAAGTAGTTGCACTTGTTACCAGAAGAGAAGCTGGGGCGATCAACACCTTTATAGGAACAGTGAGGGAGTTTACCAAAGGGAAAAAAACCTTATACCTTGATTATCAAGCCTATATTCCGATGGCAGAAAAGAAACTGATGCAGATCGGGGAGGAAATAAAGAAAAAATGGCCGGATGCGGAAACGGCAATTGTTCACCGTGTAGGGAGGCTTGATATTTCGGATATCGCAGTAGTCATAGCAGTATCAACTCCACATCGAGCTGATTCTTATGAAGCAAGCAGGTACGCAATAGAGCGGATAAAGGAAATTGTACCCATATGGAAAAAAGAGCATTGGGAAGATGGCGAGACATGGGTAGGAAATCAATTGGAAACAACACCGTATCCTAAAGGTTATCCGGAGGTGAAGAACAATGATTAACATCTTATTATTTGCTGGTTTACAGGAGAAAGTCGGTAAAGAGTCTGTTCAGCTGGACATAGAAGCGGGAACGATCCAAAGCCTTCGAAAGCAGTTGAAAGAAAACTATCAACTGGATGAAATCGATACTGCAATGGCAGCCATCAATGAGGAGTATGCGACGGATGAATCTACTGTAACACTCGGAGATACCGTAGCATTCATACCACCGGTAAGCGGTGGATAAAGAATAATGGCCCCGATCCAATTGGATCAGGGCCATTTTTTCAAGACAGAATGATGATGGCGATGGCTCCTACAATGAAGCAGTAGAATGCGAAATATTTGAGGTTGCCTTGTGCCATGATATTCATAAACCATTTCAATGAGAAGTACGTGGCGATGATTGATGCCATGATCGCAAGCAACCACGGAATCATCAGACTTCTATCTTCAAGCCCGACAATGTCTCCGATAGAAAGGACCATCGTCCCTAGACTGACGGGTATATATAATAGGAAAGAAAATCGCAACGCTGTATCCTGCTTCATGCCGAGCAGCATAGCTGCAACGATCGTAGCACCGGAACGGCTGATACCAGGTACTAATGCCACTGCCTGGGCAAAACCGACAATGAGAGCATCTTTCCATGTAAGGTTCCCTTCTCCTTTGTTTCCACGAAGGTTACGAATGATCCATAATGCTATCCCTGTGATAATCAGTGTAATCCCTATCATATACGGCTGATTGAAAGTAGTTCCGATCCAGTCTTCCAAAAGAATTCCCAGGACTGCAGCCGGAATTGTTCCAAGAATCAGGAATACGATGAAATTGTATTCAGACTTACTTTCCTCATTCTTATGAATGGCATAGGACCAGCCATTTTTCACAAGGCGTATAATGTCTTTCCGATACACCAGTAATACTGCAATCAGTGAACCGAAGTTGACGAAGACTTCGAAAAGCAGTCCATCCGGGGCGATTCCGAAAATGTTTTTAAGCAATACTAGGTGCCCGCTAGAGGAAATCGGAATAGGTTCTGTGACACCTTGAAACAGGCCTAGAAAAATATATTTGATCAATAGCCATAAATCGCTGACAGCTTCCATGTGGCTTACCTCCAAAAGATTTATCTTGTATTATGTCATCCTGCACACCACATCCATTAGTTGAATATCTTGGATTTATGGAGGTGGTTGAATGAAAAGAAATCATGATTATCATCCAATGTATGACCAAGCTGTCCAGCATATGCATTTGCCAGTTGTATTATCATTAGCTGATGGTCAGCAATTGGAAGGTGTCGTTGTCCATGTAGATGGAGAATTCGTCTATATCGATGTTCCTGAATCCCAGTCGCAGGATACAAGGGACGCATCCCGTCAGTATGGGTATGGACCTTATGGGTATCCTGGTTATGGTTACCCTGGGTATGGCTATCCACCTTATGGCGGTTACGGAGCACGAAGGCTGATTTTGCCTTTGGCTGCTTTAGTTGCTATCAGTGCACTTGGCGCCGCCTGGTATTAATAATTTCAATTCGCGCATGCTAATTCATATAAAGAAAAGAAGGAGTGTGCGCAATGGGGCAAAGACATCAATTCAAAGAAGGGGATCATGCACCCAATAATGGAAAATATGTAGAAATAGGTGAAACGGGCAGCATGGTCACTGACCCTCAGCAAATTGAATTGAAAGCTGGAGATCGCTTTCCCGAAACGACGAATCATAACCGGGTTTGGACCTATAAACGAAAACCTTGATTGGTAACGATGAAAAGTCGCGCTAAGCTAGCGCGACTTTTTGCATCATGTAAGTATTCATTTCAATCACGCTTCGTCTTTGATCAACCCTTCGCCAAGCACGACGCTGGCAATTGAGAATAAAACAGTCAAAACAACTACTTGCATAATTGTAAAGTCAGCCCCACCCATATTGCTGATAACATAGGTAATCATGAAGCTTAATAAAAATGCCCAGAAAATTGTCCAAAAAAATCGCATGTTCGCTCACCTCATTTGCACATTCTTCATTCAGTTTACCAAAACCAATGGAAAAAATAAATATGAAATCGTTTTCCTTGAAGGAATATTTGAATAACGAGGTCGAGTTAATGAATAGAGTGGTAGTGAGGAGGGACAGTGATGGCCTATTTCATTCAACCATGTTTTCATTGGATCGGTTTTCATCTAGTCGAATATTTATTGAAAAATGGGCAGGAAGTGATTGGGGTGGACCCCATTGATTCAGATAAAGAAGAGTTCAAGTACCTATGGATTGGACGTAACAGCAATTTCCAGCATTTCCGCACCAGACTGGGGATGGAAAAGCATTGTGATACAGAGCATATTGAGAGGGAATTTGTAATTGATAATGAGAAAGGAACAATTACGATGGAGGTTTCTAATATAAAAAGGCAAGAGAAAAAAGAGGAATACGTTCTCCCAGTCCCCCATTTATACGGGGAGTGGATGCCGAGAGATGAGGAAACCCTGAATATGAACGGCGAACGAATTAGTGTAGAGGATTACATTAAGCGTGAGGATACAGTATATATAGAAGATTTTGTTCACCAGTTGTTAAGATGGAAGGACTCTGATAGCAGGAATGAAGAGCCCTCATTCATAAGTGATAATCATAAGTCCGATGATCAGATGGTGAAACGCTTAAATGAACATTATATGAAATATCGGATATATTATGAAAGTTAAGTAAACTTTGCACCTGCTTCATTTACATTCATCTTGATTTCAAGTTAAAATAAAGAAAACGACTCGGTTGACTATTGTAGGAGTGCTGGCATTGAAGAAGATAATGATTATCACACTTATGACATTTATATCTTTAGTTGGATGTAGTGCAGGTGCAGGAGAAGGAAACATCCAATCTGTTGGAATGCTTGTGGAAACGACGGTCCATGATCAGGCCTGGGGACAAAAAGGATATAAAGGTCTATTGGAAATCAAAGATGAGTATGATGTAGATGTATATTTCAAAGAAGGCATCACATCACAAGCGGAAGTGAACAAGGCAGTAGATGAACTGGCTGATAAAGGTGTGAAAATCATCTTTGGCCACAGCAGTACGTATGGAGAACATTTTCAACGTATTCATGAGTCCTTCCCGGAAATACAGTTCATTTATTTTAACGGTGGATTCACCGCAGAGAATGTAACGAGCCTGAATTTCAGTGCTAATGCAATGGGTTTTTTCGGGGGTGTCGTTGCAGGTGGAATGACCGAGACCAATCAAGTGGGAATCATTGCGGCACATGAATGGCAGCCTGAAGTGGAAGGATTTTTTGAAGGGGTCAATTATGAAAACCCTGATGCTGACATCCATCTTAACTTCGTAGGCAGCTGGGATGATAAAGAGAAGGCACTGCAACTGTATCAGATGATGGAGAAGACTGAAGCGGATGTGTTTTATCCGACTGGAGACAGTTTCAGCTCGTTGATTATCCAGGAAATCCAGGATGACGGCAACTTTGCAATCGGCTATGTAAATGATCAGTCCAATTTAGGAAAGAACACCGTACTGACAAGCACTGTACAGAATGTAGAGGTCCTCTATATAGATGCGATGGAAAAAGCGGTGAACGGAGAATTGCCGGGTGATGTAATTGAATATGATTTCAAGGAAAATGCGATTTCGATGGGGGCCTTCAGTGATCAAGTACCTGATGCATTGAAGGAAAAAGTACAAGGCTATATCGAATCATATAAAGCTACTGGGAAATTGCCATATGAAAATTAAAAAAGGATGTCTCAGCCGTTACTTCTTCTTTATTGAAGGAGAATGGCTGAGGCATCCTTTTCTTAATAAAATGACAATGTGCATCAGGACATGGAAATCGGGTTTCAGTACTTTACTTCGGTCCTTTGAATTTGCTGATTTTTTCTGACATTTGTTTGACATAAGGGGAGAAGGATTGGTAGGTGTCGGACATCGTCTGCATGAATGTCACCCAATCAAACGGGCTGTCCTCACTTTCATTCAGCTCTTTTTTATCTTCTGGGTCATTTTTTCTACCGAACATCATCTCATCGAAACGGCCTCGATCGGACTTTCGCATAGCACCACCTCCTAGTGCTAGTTTATGCATCAGGAAGGTGGGATTGTGGGCTCGATACCTCTTGATTAAATAGAAAGAATACATTAATATTAGTACCAAGTCATAACAATTGATAATAACACTACCTCTAAAGGGGATGGAAATATGAATGCTGGTATTTTAGGAACTGGGCACTATGTACCTGAAAAAGTCCTTACCAATCGTGATTTGGAGAAAATGGTAGACACGGATGATGAATGGATCAAAGGGAGAACAGGCATTGAAGAAAGACGCATCGCTGAAGATGATATGGACACCTCCCATATGGCGTTCTTGGCAGCGGAAATGGCACTTGATAAAGCAGGTTTGACTGGGGAAGACTTGGATATGATCCTTGTTGCTACAGTAACACCGGATAAGCCATTCCCTTCGGTTGCAACCATGCTGCAGGAGCGGCTCGGCGCAAGGAATATTGCTGCGATGGATTTGAGCGCGGCCTGTTCTGGATTCATGTATGGATTGATTACCGCGAAGCAATTCATTGAAACGAATGCATATAAGAACATTCTCGTGGTTGGAGTGGAGAAATTATCGAAAATCACCGACTGGGCTGACCGGAATACATGTGTTCTGTTTGGGGATGGTGCAGGAGCGGCAGTCGTCGGCCCTGTAAGTGAAGGAAAAGGAATCCTTTCTTTTGAACTTGGAGCAGATGGCACTGGAGGTAAACACCTTTACCAGAATGAGCACATCGTGATGAACGGCAGGGAAGTATTCAAATTCGCCGTAAGACAGATGCCGGAATCGTCCGTAAACGTAGTGGAAAAAATCGGTTTCAAAAAAGAAGATGTTGATTACTTGATCCCGCACCAGGCGAATATCAGGATCATGGAAGCAGCGAGACAGCGTCTCGGCATTTCAGAAGAGAAAATGTCCAAATCTGTCCAGAAATACGGAAATACATCTGCAGCATCCATTCCGATTGCATTATCAGAAGACGTAGCAGATGGTAAAATAAAAGAAGATGATCTTATTGTACTGGTAGGATTCGGAGGCGGCCTTACATGGGGCGCTGTAGCAATCCGCTGGGGAAAGTAAGAAGGAGGACGTTTGAGAGATGGAAAATAAAAGACGAGTTGTAATCACTGGTATGGGAGCTGTTTCTCCCGTTGGGAATACAGTAGAGGACATGTGGGATAGCATCAAGAATGGTAAATCCGGTATCGACTACATCACAAAAGTGGATAAAGAAAATTACCCTGCTAAAGTAGCTGCAGAAGTGAAAGATTTCGATGTCACTCAATTTATTGATAAAAAAGAAGCCCGTCGTATGGATTTATTTACACAATACGCAGTTTCTTCTGCTTTGATGGCGGTGAAAGATGCCGATTTGGAAATTACAGAAGAACTTGCGCCCCGCACAGGTGTATGGATCGGATCGGGCATAGGTGGAATGGGAACATACGAAGAACAGTTCGAGAAGTTCCTTGAGAAAGGATATCGTCGTGTAAGTCCATTTTTCATCCCGATGATGATTCCGGATATGGCTGCCGGACAAGTTTCCATCACGCTTGGAGCTAAAGGAATCAATTCCTGTTCCGTTACAGCGTGTGCCTCCGGTACGAACTCGATCGGCGATGCGTTCAAAGTCATCCAGCGTGGAGATGCGGACGTTATGATCACTGGTGGTACAGAATCGCCGATGAACAAGATGTCGTTTGCAGGGTTCTCTGCAATGAAAGCATTGACGTTCAACGATGATCCAGCAACAGCAAGTCGTCCGTTCGATAAGAACCGTGATGGTTTCGTTATGGGAGAAGGCGCAGGAATTCTCGTGCTTGAAACATTGGAGTCTGCGAAAAAACGTGGAGCGAAAATCTACGGCGAAATCGTAGGTTATGGCTCGACTGGAGATGCACACCACATCACTGCTCCAGCACCAGAAGGAGAAGGGGCGGTTCGGTCGATGCAGCAGGCAATCAATGATGCGGGTATGAAGCCGGCTGAAATCGATTATATGAATGCACATGGAACATCGACTGAATTGAACGATAAGTTTGAAACGATGGCAGTCAAGCAAGTATTTGGTGAGCACGCAAACAAGTTGGCGATCTCTTCTACCAAATCAATGACGGGACATTTACTAGGAGCAGCTGGTGCCATCGAAGCGATCATTTCATTGAAGGCAATCGGAGATGGCATCCTGCCTCCAACAATCAATTATGAAACACCAGACCCAGAATGTGACCTTGATTATGTACCGAATGAGGCTCGTTCCCAGGAAGTGAATGCCGTAATCAGTAATTCACTTGGTTTCGGTGGTCATAATGCAACACTGATTTTCAAGAAATATGAATAGATTTGCTATCATTAAAATCCGCACCTCATAAAGGGTGCGGATTTTTTTTGTGAATTTACCTTTGTAACGTATGTTTTTTAAATTCTTACATATATATCTACCAACATGGACGAGCAGGAGGAGTGGTGCAGTTGATCCAATGGTTCATTTTTTTAATCGGGTTCGGATTCACTGTCACCGGCGGCACTTCTCTGATCGGTTACATGAATCTGTTGCCTGCAGGAATGTCCTGGCAGGAATATGTCATTTTCATTCAGTCCAGGATGGAATGCTGGTTGTTTTTAATCGGATTATTATTGATGTTATTGAGCACGTTGAAAATAGGAAGAAATCCTTGCCAATAATTTGAACTTCAGAATAAAAGTTCCATAACTCGACCATACTGAAGGCAAATGAAACCTATAGATGGAAGGTGAGGACCTAATATGTTGTACATGCACGACGTCTGGGTAAACTGGTTTGAAGGCGAAGAAAATGGATATAATGTGTGCCATTTTCATGAATGGCGGAAAGAGGATGGCATCGAATTGCTCGACCAGGCACCGTTGCTGCTAGTATCCGAGGAACTATACCAATATATCGAAAATGACCTCCAAGATCTTCCCATCAGCTTGCTGGAATCGATACATCGTAGAGCATACTTAAGAAAGAACCAGGAAAGAAAAACACTGGATTATGCTGCAATCGTCACAAATGGGGAAACCGTCATTGCGTTCGACACATTAGGCTACACCCTGCCAGTCAGGAAGAGCAGATTGATTCCGCGTCAGGAGCGGTTGGCTCTGGAAATGGTCGACGGTCAGAAAGTTTCTACATTTGAATGGAATGTAGACATGACAGATAAGGAACACCACATCCTTTCCCTTTCTCCGGAGCAAATGCTGGGACTGACACGTAAAGAGCGCCAACTGAAGCAGTTATTGATGATGGCTTTGGATCAATTGAAACAAACAGATAATCTGCAGGAAATCAGATATTGGCTCACAGAGTGGGATCCTTCTGAATATAGCCGTATATGTGAACTGAGCATGGAAGAATCATGGCAGCGCTTATATGATGGAACTACCGTAGGGTGGGGAAGAGAGCACGAAGAATTATGCGGAAAACTCATAAAAGGCCAGCCATTCTTTGAAAAGATATGGGAACTTGAAAATGAAAAAGCAGAAACAAGTTTAAAAAAGCAGAATTGAAGGCTTCCTTCAATTCTGCTTTTCTTTATTTCTTCTTTTTGACTCTTCCAAGACCCATAGCTTTTTTAGCTTTTTTGAGCATTTTATCAGCTTGCATGTTTGCACGTTCTGCCCCAGAATCGAGTACATCATCCAGTTCTTCAGAGCCGATCAATTCCTCATATCGTTCACGAATCGGCTTCAATACTCCGATAACTGCGGAGGCTACATCCTGTTTGAATTCTCCATACCCCTTACCATCGTAATGATTCTCCAATTCTTCGATCGTTCTACCAGTACAAATCGATTGGATCGTAAGCAGGTTCGAGATGCCAGCTTTTTTTTCCTTATCATATTTGACGATTCCTTCTGAGTCAGTGACTGCACTTTTGATTTTCTTCTCAATCTTTTTATCATCATCAAGCATGGAAATGAAAGCTTTTTGGTTGGTGTCCGATTTGCTCATCTTCTTTGTAGGATCCTGCAATGACATGATCCTGGCGCCTGTTTTAGGAATGCTTACCTCTGGAACAGTGAAGATATCATTGTATTTATTGTTGAAACGCTGAGCCAGATTACGAGTCAGTTCCAAGTGCTGTTTCTGATCTTCTCCAACAGGAACTAAATCAGTCTTATATAGAAGAATGTCGGCAGCCATCAGTGGTGGATAAGTGAGAAGACCTGAAGATACAGCCTCTTTTCCTTTCGATGACTTATCCTTGAATTGGGTCATGCGCTCCAATTCGCCGATGTAGCTGACACATTGAAGCATCCACCCTAGCTGAGTATGTGCTGCAACTTCTGATTGAATGAACAAAGTCGACTTGTTCGGGTCAATTCCAGCTGCCAAGTACAAAGCAGCTAGTGAGCGGATATTTTCTCTAAGTTGCAATCGGTCTTGAGGGACCGTAATTGCATGTTCATCGACAATGCAAAAATAACAATCATGTTCATCCTGCATATCGACGAAATGCTTCATTGCTCCTAAATAATTTCCCAATGTCAACGTACCACTTGGCTGAATGCCAGAAAAAATTGTTTTCATCGTTATCACCTCAAAGTATTTAATAAATAAAAAAAGTCCATTCGAATCCCTGGGAAAGGGACGAATGAACCGCGGTGCCACCCTTGTTAATCCAGAATCACTTCTGGAATCACTTTGCCGTTATCGCCGGAATACGCCGCATGATCGCGGTGCTCAGAAACCCCAATTCCCGGATTTTCTTGTTGACTGATTTCCACCATCACAGTCTCTCTATAAAACAGAGGAAGCCGGTACTTTCGTTTCATCATTACATCTTCGTATTCATTTATTTTGTTATTATAATCGATACTGCGAACCCTGTGCAAGTCAGGAATAATAGGCGATCAGCAATAATCCCATCCCCGATAGCAACAGGATGCCTTGAAACAAGAAAAAGTTTACAGTACTTACGCTTATGCGATCAGAAGGTAATGCCTTATCTTCCAATTCAAGCAGGTAATCCTGATTTTTAGAAAAGATGCTTCCCGTTTTACGGAAGCTCTTCGTCACTGCATCAAAGAACCCGCCTTTGATGACCCACATCATCAATCCCACCATTAGATAGAAGGAGCTTAGGTAGAAGAGGATATTGATGAATTGCACTAGACTTCCAGCAGAAGCAGTGGCAATCGTGATCAGATAGGCTGCAGCAAAATGGAAGATCAGCACCATCCATTTATTATAGAAGATGTTCAATGCTTTCACGACCTTTCAAATTATCAATGTCATTATAGCACGAATGCGTCGAATATTGGAGAAGCGACAGGTATAGAAAATATTACATCCAACTCTTCCCTATAGATGCTGACTTTTCCAATATGGCGCTAATAAGCGCATGGGACTTCCGGTAAATAAACTAGGTAAATATAACTATTTTGTGTTACGCGAACGTAATAATATCGGGGCTTGTGTATTTTTTCTGAAAAATATTAATGCAAAATTGTCCGAAAACTTGTATAATTCGATGTGTGGATAAATTATTCACAAATTTTTAGACAATTTTAGGGGAGGTCATTTTCTACATGAAAAAGACAAACTGGTTGTTACTAGTCCTTGCACTAGTACTAAGTATGTTCCTTGTAGCGTGCTCCGGTGGAGACAGCGACAATGCTGACTCTGGCGATGACACGAATACAGAGGACACAACTTCTGAAGATGAAGGTTCAGAAGATGCAGACGCTGAGGGAGATTCTGGTGAAGAAGCTTCCGGAGACAAGAACCTTGCTGAAGAGCAAGTACTTAACCTTCTAGAGGGATCTCAGATTCCTACTATGGATTCTTCACACGCTACGGATGCTGTTGCATTCCAGTGGTTGGGTGAAACTATGGAAGGTCTTTACCGCTTGAACGAAGATGTTCAGCCTGAACCAGCAGTAGCTGCTGAAGAGCCTCAGGTAAGTGAAGATGGTCTTGAGTGGACAATCAAACTTCGTGAAGACGCTGTTTGGTCCAACGGTGACCCTGTCACTGCTAACGACTTCGTTTTCGCTTGGAGACGTGCAATCGATCCTGAAACTGGATCTGAGTACGGCCCATTCATGATGAACGACGTGCTTAAAAACGCTACAGCAA
Source organism: Thalassobacillus hwangdonensis (assembly GCF_042675915.1). NCBI lineage: Bacteria > Bacillati > Bacillota > Bacilli > Caryophanales > Bacillaceae > Thalassobacillus > Thalassobacillus hwangdonensis. The sequence goes on from NZ_JBHTKL010000001.1 coordinate 274,082, forward strand.
TCAACAATGGCGAAATGGGTGTTGAAGAGCTAGGTGTTGAAGCTGTAAGTGACTACGAATTGAAAATCACGCTTGAAAAAGCTGTACCTTATTTCCACAGCCTATTGACTTTCGGTACTTACTACCCGTTGAACGAAGCTTTCGTTACAGAACAAGGTGCTGACTATGCATTGACTTCTGATAACTTGATCTTCAACGGACCATTCCTACTTGAGAATTGGGATCCGAAAGCAAGTGAGAGCTGGAATCTTACTAAGAACCCTGATTACTGGGATGCTGAAAACGTAACTCTTGAAACTATCAACGTAAACGTTGTTAAAGAAACAAGTGCAGCAGTTAACCAGTACGAAACTGGTGGTACTGACCGTGCTGGTCTTACAGCTGAATATGTTGAGAAATATGCAGGATCTGAAGATTATGTAACAATGCCTGAACCGGTTCTTTTCTACTTGAAGATGAACCAGGACAATGAAGCGCTTGCTAACGTTAACATCCGTAAAGCAATCCAAATGTCCATCAACAAGCAAGATTTGGTTGACGTTATCTTGAACAACGGATCTGTAGTATCTACAGGTGCTGTACCATCTGATTTCGTTTCTCACCCTGAATCTGGTGAAGACTTCCGTTCACTAAACGGAGATCTAGTAACTACAGATAAAGAGAAAGCGAAAGAATTGTGGCAGACAGGTCTTGAAGAACTAGGAACTGATTCTGTAACACTTCGTTTCCTAGGTGGAGACTCTGATGTTGCAAAAACAATGGATGAGTACATTGTTGACCAACTTCAAAGTAACCTTGAAGGTCTGACTCTTGAAATTTCCCAGGTTCCATTTGAAGAGCGTATCGCACGTGATGAAGCGTCCGACTACGATATTCAGAACTCTGGTTGGGGTCCTGACTACCTTGACGCTAGCACATGGTTGAACATGTGGATGTCTGATAGTCCTTACATGACTATGAACTACAATAGCGAAAAATATGATTCTCTAATGCAAGAAGCTAACAACGATCTTCTTACTGACCTTCCAGCTCGTTTCGATAAGATGCTTGAAGCTGAGAAGCAACTAGTACAAGAAGATGCTGCGATCGCACCATTGTACCAACGCTCTCGTGCATATCTATGGAGACCTACTGTAAAAGGTGTCATTTTCAACCCAATGGGGGCAGACTTCACTTATAAACACGCATATATCTCTGCGGAATAATCGTATATGAGTGAAATGTTTACCTCTTGGTAAGAGGAGAGGGAGAGTGTACTGTCACAGTTGTGGCATATACTCTCTTTTTCCGTTTATAAAGGTTTTTTGAATAATTTGAACTGTCAAAAAATTTAAACCCCAAAGACGAATAGGAGGGATAAGGATGACGAGATTTATCATTAAGCGACTCATCTATATGTTCATCACCTTATTTTTGATCGCCACGTTTTCGTTCTTCCTGATGAAATTGCTTCCCGGTTCTCCGTTGAAAGCGGAACAGAAGCTTTCAGCAGCCCAAAAAGAAATAATCTTTGAAAAGTATAACTTGAATGACCCGATCCCTATCCAATATTTTAATTATTTAGTTAAACTAGCTCAGGGTGATTTAGGTGTATCATTCCAAATGAATAACCAGCCTGTAACGGATATTCTATTGAATCGTGCACCTACTTCAGCGCATCTTGGATTCCAGGCTATGATCCTTGGAACGATAATAGGTATGTTATTGGGTATAGCTGCAGCAATTCGAGCTAACTCTTCAATAGACTATGCTTCAAATATCATATCGGTAATTGGTATATCCATACCTTCCTTTATTTTTGCTGGTCTGCTTCAATATTATGTTGGTGTAGAACTGCAATGGCTCCCGGTTTCGTATTGGGAGAGTTGGAAACATACAATTATGCCTACCATAGCACTAGCGATATTCCCGATTGCTACTGCTGCCAGGTTCTTACGTACAGAAATGATTGAAGTACTGGGTTCAGATTACATTGTTACAGCAAGAGCAAAAGGAGTTAGTAAAAATTCATTGATTTTCAAACATGCATTAAGAAATGCATTGATTCCTTTGGTAACGATCATGGGTCCGATGGCAATTGCTTTAATGACCGGTACTCTTGTAATCGAACAAATCTTCTCTATACCTGGAATTGGTGAGCAGTTCGTTACTTCCGTTATGACCAATGACTTCCCAATCATAATGGGTACAACATTATTCTTCGCCTTTTTCTTCATCTTGGTAATTCTAATAGTCGATATACTTTACGGAATCATCGATCCACGTATACGACTGGCTGGGGGTAGTGATTAATGTCTAAAGAGAATTTGGATAAAGATTTATTTAAACTCGCAAAAAAAGATGAGGACGCCTCGGAAAAAATTGCGCGTCCCAGTTTGACATATTGGCAGGATGCTTGGATCCGCCTACGTAAGAATAAAGGTGCGATCTTTGGTATTGTCGTTTTGGCTATCATCATGTTGATGTCTATCATTGGCCCATACTTCAATGAAGATGGTATCAACGACCAGGAATTGGGATTATCCAAATTACCGCCAAGGGTCCAAGGGCTTGAGGATATCCGATGGCTCGGTTTGGATGGTACCAAATCCGACTCCTATGAAGGAGATTCCGTTGAAGCAGTAAAAGAACGGTTACGGGCCCGCTTCCGTGTGCAGGATGACGAGTTCATGACTTACAAAGTAAAGAGTGAGGGAGACGGTTCTCCTGACTCTGCAGAAGTTAAAGGGTACTATCATATTTATGAAGCAAAAGATTTGAATGAAGAATACTTCTGGTTCGGTACCGATGCGTTGGGCCGTGACCTATTTACTAGAACATGGTATGGAACGCGTATTTCCCTATATATCGCTTTCCTTGCAGCGTTAATTGATTTAGTTGTTGGTGTAGCATATGGTGGTATTTCGGCTTATTACGGCGGACGCGTTGATAACGTCATGCAGCGTATCATCGAGATTCTTGTCGGTATTCCGAACTTGGTTGTCGTTATCCTGATGATCATGATTCTCGAGCCGGGAATAATATCGATAACCATTGCGCTTACGTTGACCGGTTGGACAGGAATGGCACGTATGGTGAGGGGACAAGTACTGAAGCTTAAGAATCAGGAGTTTGTATTAGCATCGAGAACATTGGGTGCTCCAGATAAGCGTATTCTTACAAGACATCTGATTCCTAATACGTTGGCGATTATAATTGTAAATACGATGTTTACGATTCCGGCAGCGATTTTCTTTGAAGCATTCTTAAGCTTCATTGGTTTAGGACTGCAGTCACCGGATGCGTCACTGGGAACATTGATAAATGATGGATTTGATTCAATGATGATCAATCCATATATGATGATTTTCCCTGCAATCGTCATTTCTCTAGTAATGATCGGCTTTAATATCTTGGCAGATGGTCTTCGAGATGCACTAGATCCGAAGATGCGTGAATAGGAGGCAGGTGTAATCATGGAGAAAATTTTAGAAGTAAATGATTTGAAAATATCCTTCGATACCTATGGTGGAGAAGTACAGGCAGTCCGTGGTGTCACTTTCGATTTGAAGAAAGGGGAAACCCTTGCAATCGTAGGTGAGTCGGGCTCAGGTAAATCAGTCACAACCCGAGCATTGGCGAGATTGATTCCTTCTCCTCCTGGACGTATTAAAGAAGGGGAAATTCTTTTCGAAGGAAAAGACTTGACGAAAGCAAGCGAGAGAGAAATGCAGCAGATTCGTGGTAAAAAGATTTCGACGATCTTCCAGGATCCGATGACATCATTAAACCCGACGATGAAAATCGGTAACCAGGTAATGGAAGGTCTGATCAAACATCAGAAAATACCAAAAGCACAGGCTAAGAAGAAAACTGTAGAGTTGCTTGAGTTGGTAGGTATTCCTAACCCAGAGCAACGTTTGAATCAATATCCACACCAATTCTCTGGTGGTCAGCGTCAACGTGTCGTCGTAGCGATTGCACTTGCTTGTAATCCTAAGATTTTGATTGCGGATGAGCCGACAACAGCACTGGACGTTACCATCCAGGCACAGATTCTTGAATTGATGAAGGATATTCAGAAGAAGACCGATTCTTCCATCATCTTTATTACGCATGACCTTGGTGTTGTTGCGAATGTAGCAGATCGTGTGGCTGTTATGTATGCAGGTAAAATCGTAGAGATCGGAACAGTAGATGACGTATTTTATAATCCTAAACACCCATACACATGGGGACTACTAGGTTCTATGCCGACGTTGGATAATACGGATGAAGATTTGATTGCTATTCCTGGTTCACCACCGGATATGCTAAAGCCACCTAAAGGTGACGCTTTCGCTCCAAGGAATGAATACGCACTTGAAATCGATAAAGAAATGGAACCACCGATGTTCAAAGTTTCCGATACGCACTATGCTGCAACATGGCTATTACATGAATATGCTCCTGAAGTAGAGCCGCCTGCAGCAGTCAAACGCCGCATGAAAGGCATGGCAAGTAGTGCATCCGCTTCGAATGAGGAAGGTGAACAGTCATGAGTAAGGAAAAACTATTAGAAGTAAAGAATCTTAAACAGCATTTTAAAACCGGTCGACATAGTGTCGTAAAGGCGGTAGATGGAATTTCCTTCGACATCTATAAAGGTGAGACATTCGGATTGGTAGGGGAGTCTGGTTGTGGTAAGTCCACGACAGGACGAAGTATCATCCGTCTATATAACGCGACAGATGGAAATGTCATTTATGATGGTGTCGATGTACACGATAAGAAATCCAAAAAAGACCTTAAACAGTTCAACCGTAAGATGCAAATGATTTTCCAGGATCCTTATGCATCATTGAATCCTCGTATGACCGTTATGGATATCATTGCAGAAGGGTTGGATATCCATGGTCTTGCTAAAGATCAGGATGCAAGAAAGAAGCGTGTCTACGATTTGCTTGAAACTGTAGGTCTGAATAAAGAACACGCTAACCGTTATCCGCACGAATTTAGTGGCGGACAGCGTCAGCGTATCGGTATTGCTCGTGCGCTTGCCGTAGATCCAGAATTCATCATTGCCGATGAACCGATCTCTGCTTTAGACGTATCCATTCAGGCGCAGGTTGTTAACCTGCTGAAAAAATTGCAGAAAGAAAACAACCTGACGTATATGTTCATTGCCCATGATTTATCCATGGTCAAATATATCAGTGATCGCATCGGTGTAATGTACTTCGGTAAAATGGTAGAGCTTGCTGATGCAGATGAATTGTACAAAAATCCACTGCACCCATATACGAAGTCCTTGCTATCAGCAATTCCTTTGCCGGATCCGGACTATGAGCGTTCCCGTCAACGTACGGCATATGATCCTTCACAGCATGATACCAGTGAAGAACCGGAATTCCGCGAAGTACGTCCAGGTCACTGGGTACTATGCACAACGAAAGAATTCGAACATTATCAAAGCGAGCTAAAAGCAAATGTGTAATCCATACACATAAGAAAACAAGGTCTCTCATTATATTCAATGGGCTGACCTTGTTTTCATTTTGAATGATAAAAGTACATGCTCATGAATAGAATGAAGAGAAAGTATGATTGCAAAAGGATGGCCTAGGGCAAATGATAGATTATTGGATTTTTCTACATAAATGTGTAAAATACCCTATCCTTTTACAAGTATTGTCTTTTATAATAGATAAGTAACTAGAAAATAAAGCATGGGAGCAGGATGCATATGGGGAAATTACAACTGAAGATGCTGGTTTTGGCAGGTGTATTTCTATTAGGTCTGTTAATACCGATACATAATGTTCAGGCAGACGAAGAATCTGAAAATGAGGCAAAGAAAGCTGCCAATTATAAAGAACGACCATTATCTTTGAAGGAGTTCGAATTACCGAGTCCGATGAAAAGATTTGTGTATGATTCCGGTCTTGATTTTACATACCCGGATGCCGTTCGAGGAATTTATGTGACAGGACCTTCTGCAGGAGGCAGTCGTTTTGAGGGCCTTCTGAATCTGGTGGATTCTACCGATTTGAATGCGATGGTCATCGATATTAAGGAAGACCACGGGAACATAACATTCAAACCGGATGAAGACTCTCCATATTATGATATTGCAGAGAACTATATCAAGGATCCAAGAGAAATGTTGAAGGTACTTGAAGAAAAGGGGATTTACCCAATCGCAAGGGTTGTAGTTTTCAAAGATTCCCTGCTTGCTAAACAAAAACCTGAATGGTCATTTACGAAGAATGGTCAGGTTTGGGTGAATGGTAGAGGCGAGGCGTTCGTCAATCCATTTGTCAAAGATGTCTGGGAATATAATGTTGAAATCGCAAAAATGGTAGCAGAACTTGGATTCAGAGATATCCAGTTTGATTATGTCCGTTTCCCGGAAGGCTTCGAACGTAAAGATAAAGAGCTTTCCTATAATGAGGGGGACTATGCAGAACTGGATGTGGATAATGTACAGAAAAGGGTAACAGCTGTGACAGATTTCGTTGCGTATGCAAAAGAACAACTTGAGCCATACGGTGTACACGTTTCCGTCGATATTTTCGGCTACTCTGCAACGATCAAGGAAGCTCCTGGTATCGGACAGAACTTTTCAAAAATCAGTAGCAACGTAGATGTCATTTCTTCAATGATTTATCCGAGTCACTGGACGTCGTACTTTGGCATTGATTTTCCTGACAAAGAGCCTTATAAGCTCACTGTCGAGTATGCGAAGGTTGAAAATGAAGTGTTAGGGAAACTTGAAAATCCACCGATCTCAAGACCTTGGATTCAGGATTTCGAAGCACCATGGTTGTATTCAGGACCGGCGACGCAATATGGTAAGGCAGAAGTGGAAGCACAGATCCGCGCGCTTAATGAAAATGGTATCAATGAGTATTTGATCTGGAATCCGCTTAATAAGTATAGTGAAGGTGTCGATTACACCCCATTGAATTAAAATGAAAGCCCGGAACGTGATTCATTCACGTTCCGGGCTTTATACTTTATTAAAGTTGCGGTGCTTGACACTTCTATTAAAGTATTCACAAATAGGCTGATTTGAAAAAAGTTGATTTCGAGACGACTGTAAGAGTAAGGTGCTTTGGGGAAGGACTCGCTTTCCTACGGGGAATCTGGCAAGCCTCCTCAGGCAAAGCCTTCCGGGGTCTAGCCTAGCTCCATCTCCCGTGGGAGTCTCGCCCTTCCCTAAAGCACATAATAATAGGCATATCTCGAAATCGCATTAGAAACATGGGGTTCCCCTTAAAACTCTTACTTAAAACACAGTAAATGGACTATTTCTTGTTGCCGCCAACTTTTCTCCAGGTAGTTTGGTAACTTCTTGATTTTTCCAGGAATTCGTCTTTTTCTCCTTTGCTGAACCATTTGGTACCGATTCCATTTACGATTACTGCGATGAATGCTGTGAGTACGATGATGCCTCCGCCTATCAATGCCATATCCAAAACAAAAGTGCCCATAGGACTCACTCCTTTATTCGTTACTTCTATTGTAGAGGATGTTTAAACACAAAGGAAGTGGGGAACAAGAAGAAATGGTAGTGCTTTCATGGAAGATTTAACATTCTAAGGAAACTTCGTTATAATTGAATTGACAAAATAGTAAGGGAGTAGATCAATGAACTGGTATGAAAAGCTGAATCAATACTTTCCAATCGAAGAAATGAAATCGAAAGAACACATGGAGAGTCTGCTCAAGGAAAAAGGAGACGTCTACTATAAAGATGAAGGTGAACATCATGTATTGATGTACGCGGAATTCGATACGTTCCTGTTTATCGATTATGTCTATGTTTCCGCAGCATCGCGAGGTCAAGGTCTGGGACATAAACTGATCGAGAAAATGAAAGCGAAAGGCAAGCCGATCATATTGGAAGTGGAACCTGTCGATTATGAAGATACGGATACTGCAAAACGCCTACACTTCTATCAACGGGAAGGGTTCAAGCACGCCCAGTCCATCGGCTACACAAGAAAATCGCTGGCAACGGATGAGCCGAACCAGATGGAAATCCTCTATTGGTCCCCAGATGATGCTTCTGAAGAATACATTTACGAGCAAATGAAGAAGATGTATGAAGAAATCCACACATATAAAGATACCGAGTTTTATGGGAAATCGTATCAACCTGTCGACGAAGTCCTCACACTGGATGAAGATCGTGAGTCAGATAATATTCTTGATTCATTGAATGAAACTGAAAAAGCTTAAGAATTGCCACCTGCATTGATGTGCAGGTGGTTTTCATTTTCAACGAATAAATGAAAATAGAAAATTGGTATATTTTTTAAGGAAATGTCTAAATATATGTTTAGTAATGAAATAAAGGAGGTACAAGTACTGTAAACAGAGTAGCTTCATCTGTTGTACAATATTTGTATAAACTTTTCACAACCATCTAGCTAATACTTGACATATGTGATATATTATACATATAGTTGCTTATTTAAAGTAATTTTAATTTAGGAAACATATTCAAGTTAGTTAAATACATTAGATTGAGGAGTGAAGTACCAATGGTAACACTTTATACCTCACCAAGTTGTACATCATGCAGAAAGGCGAAAGCATGGCTTGAGGAACATGACATTCCTTTCAAAGAGCGTAACATCTTTTCCGAGTCGTTGACGATCGATGAAATCAAAGAGATCTTGCGTATGACGGAAGATGGCACAGAAGAAATCATCTCTACACGCTCAAAGGTTTTCCAAAAGCTGAATGTCGACTTTGATCAATTACCGTTAAAAGATCTATTCGATCTTATTCAGGATAATCCGGGATTGCTCAGAAGACCAATTATCATTGATGAGAAGCGCCTGCAGGTAGGATACAACGAAGACGAAATACGCAGGTTCCTGCCACGAAGCGTTCGTACATTCCAGCTGCGCGAAGCACAACGTCTAGTTAACTGATAAACAACCAAGGCTGACCATCTGGTCAGACCTTGGTTTTTTTGTTGCTTTGATCTGTACGGTCCATAATAATAAGGGCTGTGTGTGAATTCTAAGCTGCTTCGTCCTTATTGAGTACATAACCTGTAGATAATACAAACAGTATGGCAATGAGCGGGAAAAGGAGAGGGAAGAGTTCATTTGCATGGAAGAACTGTTCGAGTCTCCGTTCTTCGATAATCATTTCAGCCGCAGTATATGCCAGGATACCTGCTCCGATGTAAACAAGTGCTGGAAATCGTTCCATCAGCGAGAGGATCAGTTTACTTCCCCAAATGATGATCGGGACTGAGACGAGCAAGCCAGTAATGACGAGTAAAAGATTATTATGAGATGCTCCAGCAATCGCAAGCACATTATCAAATCCCATGACGATATCTGCGAATACAATTGTTTTCACTGCTGAAATCAGGCTGTCTCCTGCTTTAACATTCGGGTCCTCATCCTGATCGATCAGAAGCTTGATTGCAATGTAGATCAGCAGAAGGCCGCCAATGAGTCTCAGAAAAGGGATCTGCAGCAAATACAATGCAATTGCGGTGAGAAGTACGCGTACAACGATTGCTAAGCCTGTCCCAAAGAAAATCGCCTTATTGCGCTGCTTCTTTGGCAGATTTCTGCTGGCGAGGGCAATGACAATTGCATTGTCTCCTCCTAATACAATATCGATTCCTATGATGATCAACACGGATTGCAGCAATTCCCATTCCATAAAAAATCCCCCTGATTGTAGTGACAAATTGTCTGAAATAAGCTAAAATAGAAAATTAATCATCGGGACATCCCTTTGATTAAAGGACATTTCAAAGCGAAACTCAATACTCGTGATATTCGTTTGTTTTTGCCGAAATGAAGCATTTTGTTTTCCACAAAGGCTTCATCTGTCATACAATAAAGATAAGAAAGTAAACCAAGCATACCAAGAGATTTAATCCTTTACGTTTAGGGTAAAGTATAAGAAATAGCTTCTTACTGAGGGTGAATGATTCCCTTCCGCTTACTCAACTATAGAAGGGAGAGAGTACACATGGAAATCGAACGCATAAACGAAAACACCGTCAAATTCTATATTTCCTACCATGATGTCGAACAGCGCGGTTTTGACAGGGAAGAAATCTGGTATAACAGAGAAAGAAGCGAGCAGTTATTCTGGGAAATGATGGATGAAGTCAACGATCAGGAAAATTTCCAGGCAGAAGGCCCGCTATGGATTCAGGTGCAGGCATTGGAAAAAGGGCTTGAAGTTATTGTTACGAAAGCCCACTTGTCTCAGGACGGCCAAAAGCTTGAACTCCCTACAGAAAGTGGTAATTCCATAGATATGCCGGTTGACGATAAGCTGGAATCCCTGCTTGAAAATAAATTCAAAGCTACAGAAGAGGACACGGATGATGAAGACGATTATGACGAGTCCGATGACGAACTGGATTCTCTGGACTTCACCGTACGATTCGATGAATTTGAGGATGTAATCCAGTTGGGGCATTATTTCCAGGATACGGACGGTTTCGAGCAAAGCTTGTACCATTTTGAAAATGCCTACTATTTATATATTCAGTTCCATGAGGAAAATATGAGTGATGAAGAACAGGAAAACATCTTAAGTCAGGTTCTGGAGTTTGGACATGAGTCACCTCTGACAATCCACCGCATGGAAGAATACGGAAAAGAAATTTTCAAAGATGAGGCGTTGGATCAAATCAAGCAGTACTTTCCAAGTAACTGAGAATACTTTTAAAGAGCATGCATGATGAATTGTATGCTCTTTTTTTGTTGGAAATTCATCTGATTTTGGAGGACTTGCAGAATTTTTGACGAAATAACAAAGGGAGAAAGGAGGTAATATATTGCTTTCAGCTTTGGACCGCAATGGACGTTCCTGTTCATTGATCCATAACACTAAGGAAGAAATAAGGCAATTGAAACAAAACGAGAATTACTATTGTCCAGTTTGTAAAGAGAAAGTTCTGGTTCGTGCAGGTAAAAAGGTAATTCCTCACTTTTCCCATTTTGCAAAAACAAATTGTCTCGCTAATGCGAATGGTGGAGAAGGTGCCTATCATGAAAGTGGCAAATTACAACTGTACCACTGGCTATGCAGGTTAGGGTTCCATGTAAAACTCGAACCTTATATTGAACAAATCAGCCAGCGACCGGATCTGTTATTCGAATTCCATGGTAAAATCATGGCGCTTGAATATCAATGTGCAACAATTCCTTTGGAGGAAATGGAGAAACGTACTTCCGCTTTCAAAAGTATCGGCATCTACCCATTTTGGATACTAGGAGGCAACCATTTCAATCGCATGAGCACGAATACCATCCGTCTCAATACGTTTCAGCAGTCCTTCATCCACTCCTTCCCACATGATCTTCGTATGTTTTTCTTCTGTGCTGACTCCGGACATTTCCTCGTATGCAAGAACATGATCCCTAAGGGAAAAAAATCATTTTTCACTTCGATCCATTCGTCGAAATTACCCAACCTTACTTTTCCGCAGCTTTTCGGCCCTATCCCATTAAATAGACGGACCTTCTATACTCATTGGGCGAATTATGTGAAAAAGGTCAGGACAACGCCTGTACGTCACCCTACAAAAGCGGAATTGGCCTGGAGGAATGAATTGTACCGTAAAGGTATGCACCCTTCTCTCTTACCATCCATCTGCTATTTACCTACTCCTCACCAAATCCTCTCTTCCGATCCACCGTGGTTCTGGCAGAGTAGAATTCTTCTTCGCTCTTTGCTGGATGCACCGCTTCACTCGCGAATCTCCTTGCGCCTGCCTCTCAAACAGTTTTCTTTTCCATTAATTGAATCCGATCAGGACCCATGGACGGCCTATATGGACCGACTTGTTGACCTCGGATTGATTGAAATGACTAATTCCCTTCAGTATCGAAAAATCCGGCATATCAAGCTTCCAGCCACGGTTGATGAAGCACTCAGCCAGGATCGGCAGACCTTCCATCAATTATCACAGGCAAAAGGAAGGTTTAGTTTTGAAAAAAATTCATAAGCTAGGAAGGAAATTTCGCTTTACTAAAGAAATAAATGAAGAATGCATTTTTTAAAGGAGGAGTAACGATATGGCTACAGCAACAAAGCAGTTACCAAAGCGTGAAGAACTTCCTAAAGAACGGACATGGAAGCTGGAAAATATTTTTGCAACAGATGAAGACTGGAAAAAAGAATTTGAAGAAGTGAAGGCAATGATTCCACAGCTGGAAGAATATAAAGGGAAGCTTGGGGAGTCAGCTGATATTCTTTATGACATGCTTGTCTACCAGGATGAAATTTCCAACCGTATGGGTAAGCTTTTTACATATGCCCACATGCGTTCTGATCAGGACACAGGAAATTCATTTTATCAGGAAATGAATTCGAAAGCTGAGAATCTGTACACAGAGCTTGCTTCCGGTATGAGCTTTGTCGTGCCTGAAATTCTTTCATTGGAAGAAGGTAAGGTCGACCGCTTTATTGATGAGAAGCAGGAACTTGAAGTTTACCGTCATGCTTTGAATGAAATCACCAGACAAAAAGCACATGTGCTCAGTGAAAAAGAAGAAGCGCTCTTGGCAGGATTTTCTGAAGTCGCTTCTAATCCTTCGCAGACTTTCGGCATGCTGAATAATGCGGACTTGACGTTCCCTGAAATCAAAGATGATGAGGGTAACGATGTTGAACTGACTCATGGACGATATATCAGCTTTATGGAATCAAAGAATCGAGAGGTCCGGGAGCAGGCATTCAAAGCGATGTATGAGACGTTTGGTAAGTACAAGAACACCTTCTCATCCACATTGAGCGGGAATGTCAAAAAGGATAATTACTTTGCCAAAGTGAGGAATTATTCATCTGCAAGGGAGGCAGCGTTGAATAACAACAATATCCCTGAAACGGTCTATGACAACCTTGTGGAAGCAGTCAATGAGCGACTCCCTCTGCTTCATCGTTATATTTCATTAAGGAAGAAAGTGCTTGGACTTGATGAGCTGCACATGTATGACCTTTACACACCACTCGTAAAAGATGTGGAAATGAAAGTCTCCTATGACGAAGCGAAAGACCTTGTGCTCAAAGGTCTCGAACCATTAGGAGAGGAATATACGAGTATTGTTGCTGAAGGATATGAAAACCGCTGGATTGATGTCGATGAAAACAAAGGAAAACGAAGCGGTGCCTATTCCTCTGGTCATTATGGTACGAATCCTTATATTCTCATGAATTGGCAGGATAACGTCAATAACCTGTTCACTTTAGCCCACGAGCTTGGTCATTCGCTGCATAGTTATTACACGCGTGAAGAACAGCCGTACCGTTATGGGAACTATTCGATCTTCGTCGCAGAAGTAGCGTCTACTTGTAACGAGGCGTTATTGAATGATTACCTTCTGAAGGAAACGGAAGATGAGAAGAAGAAACTCTATCTATTGAATCATTTCCTAGAAGGGTTCCGCGGTACGGTCTTCCGGCAGACGATGTTCGCTGAATTTGAACACGAAATTCATGTGCGCCAGCAGAATGGAGAACCGTTGACAGCGGATAAGCTGACCGAAATGTATTACGACTTGAACAAGAAATACTTTGGAGATGACATCGTCATCGATGAGGAAATCGGTCTTGAGTGGGCTCGAATCCCTCATTTCTACTACAATTACTATGTTTATCAGTATGCTACCGGTTATTCGGCTGCAACTGCACTTGCGTCACAGATTCTAGAAGAAGGAGAGACGGCTGTCGACCGTTATAAGAAATTCCTGAAAGCTGGAAGCAGTGATTATCCAATCGAAGTCCTGAAACAGGCTGGTGTGGATATGACTTCCAAGCAGCCGATCCTGGCAGCGCTCGATGTATTTGAGGAGAAACTCAATGAAATGGAAGCTTTATTGAAATAAATGAATGCACTTGGTTATGAACATTGCTGAATAAGGAAACCCCGAACAACTCTGAATGGTTGGTTCGGGGTTTCCTTTTCAATATGCTTTTAGGATCACTTACTGAAAACCTTTGAAACGCCGACGATGGAGAAGGGCTTTGATTGTAGTGAATAAAAGGAAGAACAACAATGGTGAAGTAAAATAAAGAGGATAGAGCCGCATCAGGCCAAATATATTCAATAGGAAAGCAATAGCGATCAGCAGCCCCATCATGATGATCACTAATGGTTTCATCTCTATCAGCTCCTTGCTATATTTTATGCTTATCCCATCTTCATAGAACTAATGAACGAATTGAAAAGAGTGTCTCAAAATACCGGACTTCGTCCACCATTTTGAGACACTCTGTAAATAAAGATATGAAAACTGATCAATCAACGAATTGCCAGAAGGTTCCGTGCTTTACAGGAACTTCTTTGACGGTTTGTTTCAATACCAGCTTCTTCAGTTCTTTTTTCGCCTGCTGTTCAGTCCAGTCATAGACGACAGCAACTTCTTTTGTTGCAACGAAACGATAGTGTTTCATAAAAGCTTCCAATTCGGGCTTCTTTGCGGGTTTAGGATCTTTTTCGATCATTTCCTTCAGCACGTTGACATAGACGTCGTACCCATATATGCCGGTCATTTTAATACCTGCTTCTTCCTCGGATTGATTAAACAATACAATCGTTGGAATTGTGTCCACATCCATTTCCCTAGTCAGCTTCATATCGCATTGTAAAGCGCGTCTGGCGGTATCAGAATTGAGGTCCTTCTTGAATTCTTCTACATCCAGCAATGCTTCCTTAGCACAATCAATCAGCACATGTTCGTCAGCGATGTTCTGTTTATTCAGGAATACATATTCCTGCGTTTTCCTTAAGAAACGGACACCAGCTTTTTTACCCTGAAGTTCTGCTGCCTTTACAGCAAGGGCAGTGATCGAAGGCTTATTGACCGGATTTTCCAGCCATAGATCTCCGTCACAACTCATCCCTGTCCTTGTAGCAGTCCGCTCCCAGCTCTTTTTCATCTGTTGAGGGTTATCTACTTTTTTGTTCTTAAAAGAAGCGAATTTGCCGCTGATTATTGGCCGGATGGTGAAAAAGCGTCCATATTCGATGGTGAGCTTTTTCAGGAATGGTTCCAATGACCAGCATTCGGGACAGAGGGGATCTATGAACACGTAAATTTCTACGGGTCTTTTCAATAGATCGAAAAAACCATACTGGGCACTATTCTGTTCATTTGATGCTCCAGTAGTTTTCCAACTCACATCGATTCTCCTTTCTCCTTCTCCGGTGTATTCATCATATGCTGTGCAGTCATTGTCAATCGCTCAAGTATTGCACTGCGGTAGGGTTCATCAATCGCTGCTTCATCCAAAGCTTTCTCCATACAGGAAAGCCATGCATCTTTTCTTGTTGGAGTTATTTCGAAAGGAAGATGCCGGGCACGAAGCATAGGGTGACCATGCTCTTCCGTGTATAACGCTGGTCCTCCGAAAAATTGAGTCAGGAATTGTTTTTGTTTCCTTGCGGTTTCCGTTAAGTCGGAAGGGAAGATCGGAATCAGGGCAGGGTGCTTCCCTACGTGTTGATAGAAGGCGTCTACCAAAACTTCTACTGTATCTCGACCACCAATAGCTTCATACATCGTTCCTGAATATTCCATAATCAAAACCCTTTCTGCTTGATACTCATTTTAGCAACGGTCCATTTTTTCGGCAAATAATCTGATTCAAGGCTTTTTACTGAAAAATCGCTGTATTTTATTCGGGGTCTCTCGTTCTGGAATCTCGTGCTCAGTCAGGAGCTTGTGAAATGCTTTCTCTCCGACGGATCTTTCAGAAGCCTCCAGTTCGAGTTCGAAATCTTCTGTACCATGGTATGTGCTGTAATCCAGGACAACGAGTACTTCGTCCAATTCCAGTTCCTTGCGTACTGTTGTAAGTGCTCCTGCATAGTTGAGTTCCTTTACATCTATGTCCATGGAATGGAGACGTGCCAGCACATCGTTTCCGACTTGTTCCAGCCCCGTCATCCATTTTTCTGCATCTTCATTAGTAAGGGGAGAGTGTGTCTCCAATAGACCATCCGGGTGCGGCTCTTTCAAGGTCAACGTGTAAGAGCCGTTCTTTTCACGAATCCGCAATGCAGCTCCACGCTTTTTTAATTGGAAATCAGCGGTTTCGAAATAATGATTCACTTGGCGGACCTGTTCCACTTGTTCAAATGGTAAGGCCGTCAACAGTCGTTCATATTCTTCTTTTACGAGTAAATTTTTAAATTCGATTTCAATTTCTTGTGACATACTTGTTCCTCCTGTTCACTGCAATTATTATGAGGAAAAGCGGGAAAGTTTGCAAAGATTATGTCCTTGTACCTTTTATGATACAATGGATGTAACGTAATTTCACATATTTGCTATACTTATCGGTACATAAAGGTGGTGCATGAAGGGTGAATTGGGAAGTTTTTCTAGCCCCTTATAACCAGGTTGTTGATGAATTGAAAGTTAAATTAAAAGGGATGCGCGCCCAATTTGAATACGAATTAGAGCAATCACCGATTGAGTTCGTGACAGGCAGGGTAAAGCCTACTTCAAGCATTGTAGAAAAAGCGAGAAGAAAAGGAATCAATCCGGAAGATCTGGAGGAAGAGCTTCAGGATATTGCAGGGCTTCGCGTCGTTTGCCAATTCGTAGATGATATCTATTTCGTTGCAGACATGCTGAAGCACCGACACGATTTCGAAATCGTAGAAGAGAAGGATTATGTTTCGGACAAGAAAGATAGCGGCTATCGGTCTTATCATGTAATCATCAGATATCCGGTCGAAACCATCCATGGTGAGAAAAAAGTACTCGCTGAAATTCAAATCCGTACATTGGCGATGAATTTCTGGGCGACAAATGAGCATTCACTCAATTATAAATATGCTGGTAAAATTCCGGCAGATGTCAAAGCTAGATTAAAACGAGCCGGTGAGGCAGCCTTCCGTCTGGATGAGGAAATGTCCAAAATCAAAAACGAAATCCAGGAAGCACAGAAGGTGTTCAATCGTAAAGATGATGAAAATGATAAAAAACGTTATCCAAGTGCATGAAGGAGCAGGATGTCGATGATGAAATTTGCCATCTTATCGAAAGGTGACAATAAATCAAATGAAATACGGACCAAAATCAAAAACTACCTGTCTGAGTTTGGACTGGAATACACGGAAGAAGAACCGGAACTGGTCATTTCCGTTGGTGGCGACGGTACGCTCTTAGAAGCTTTCCATACGTATGTCCATAGACTGGAGAAAACCGCCTTCATCGGTATTCATACTGGTCATTTAGGTTTCTATGCAGACTGGATGCCGAGTGAATTGGAGAAACTGATCATCGAAATTGCACGCACTCCTTTCCAGGTGGTGGAGTACCCGTTACTGGAAGTGACGATCAGGCCGAAAGATGGTGGTAAAGAAAGCCATTTCCTCGCTTTGAATGAGTGTACGATCAAAACTTCGGAAGGATCTGTGGTTTTCGATGTACAAATCAAAGGAGAACACTTCGAGACATTCCGAGGTGACGGCTTATGTATTTCGACTCCTTCCGGGAGTACAGCCTATAATAAGGCATTAGGAGGAGCGATTCTTCATCCGTCGCTTGAAGCGATTCAAATCACAGAGATGGCATCAATCAACAATCGTGTGTTCCGTACCGTAGGGTCGCCATTGGTACTTCCGAGCCATCATACGTGCTTGCTGAAGCCATTGAATGATCGCAGCTTCTTGATTACCATCGATCACATTACAAGGACATACAAAGATGTAAAATCGATCCAATGTCGTGTGGCGAAAGAAAAAGTCCGATTTGCACGCTTTCGTCCGTTTCCATTTTGGAAAAGGGTGCATGATTCCTTTGTGGCGGATGAACGCACATGAAGGAGTTCACACTTTCGTGGAAGATAGAAAAGAACCATCATGGAATGCTCGTACGGGATTACTTACATTCCGTGCGGGCATTTTCTCGTCAGATACTAAAACAGGTCAAAAGTTCAAATGGGATTCTCTTAAATGGTATACATGTGAATGTGCGGGCTGAATTGAAGACAGGTGATGAGCTTACTATACAATTTCCGCCAGAAGCCCGTGGCGATCGAATGGTGGCTGATGATACGAAACTGGATATCCTTTATGAAGATGATCATCTTTTAATTCTCAACAAACCGGCGGGTGTGGCAACGTCACCCTCTGCGCAACATCCGGAAGGAACGATCGCCAACAGGGTCATCGGCCATTATGACAAAGAGCAGCTGCCTTTCACCTTCCATGTCGTAACAAGACTTGATCGGGATACATCGGGCTTGATGCTGATTGCAAAACATCAGTACAGCCACTCGTTGCTGAGCGGGCTCCAACAGCAGAGAATAATCAAACGAAAATACCAGGCAATCGTGGAAGGACACTTGACCAAAAAAGTGGACAAGATCCAAAAGCCGATTGCGAGGAAACCGGGATCTATCATTGAACGGGAAGTGAGCGGGTCCGGAAAAAATGCAATTACAGCGTACCAGGTTATTAAAGAATATAGCGGTTATTCCTTAGTGGAGCTGGAACTGAAAACGGGCAGGACCCACCAAATTAGAGTGCACATGTCCTCGCTTGGCCATCCCTTGGCAGGCGATGATCTCTATGGGGCTAAAGGCAATGCGCTTAGCAGACATGCATTGCATTGTGTAGAACTGTCACTTCCTCACCCGTTTACAGATGAGGAGCTTATTTTCCGCCATCCTTTTCCCGAAGAGATCATCAAGCAATATTCATCATAAGGAAAGGGGAGGGACTTTTAAGGTTCCTCCCTTTTTATTCATTGATGATTACCATCTGAATTTTTCCTCGATAAATGCTTGTTCTGAGGGAACGCTGACAATTTCTTCTTCAGGCAAGCGGAATGCAGTCAGTTTATTTCCGAATACACACCCTGTATCGATATTGACAGTTTTATTTACAAACCTGGGTTCAAGGACTGGTGTGTGCCCGTAAACGATCCAGCGATCTCCTGTGTAGTGCTGTGCCCAATCTCTTCTGACGGGTCGTCCATCCGGAAGGGTTTCTCCTGTGATATCACCGTAAAGGACGAATGTTTTTGCTTGTTTACCGTAATTTCCGATCAATTTTTCGTTGATCCCCGCATGCGCGATGATTGCATCTGCTTCAGGTAGGACGAGATAGAGGGAGGACGCTTCAACGAGCTTCAAGAACTGCTCTCTCACTTGTACTTGTTCTTCCTTTGGCAACGCCCGCCATTCTGCTGCAGTCGTTTCCAATCCATGCTTTTCCTTGACGGGGTTCCCTAAAAAGAACCGGTACAGTTTGTCGCAATGATTTCCCGGCACATACTCTGCCACCTTCTTTTCGACCACCATTCGGTACACGAAGTGAATCGTTTTGATTGAGGCAGGACCACGATCAGTGATATCACCTAGAAATATTGGTAATCGTCCATCTGGATGGACGGGAATCCCGTCCTCCCAGTGGTATTCCAGTTGTGTGAATAATTCCTTCAATTCGTGGAGACAACCGTGCACATCTCCGATAATGTCAACCTGCTTCACATGTGCTTCCTCCAATACGATAAAAGGTGGAAAGACAATTATGGTCCATCCACCTTCACCTTTATTTCTATTGTTATTTTCCCATTCATTCAAACATATATGTCTTCGTTCTCGATTTAATATTGAGCACAATTCCCAAGGCAATCATATACGCAAGTGTCGAACTTCCCCCATAGCTGATGAATGGCAGGGGCAGTCCAGTTATTGGAAGTAATTGGATGGACATTCCGATGTTCTGGAAGACCTGGAAAGTAATCATCCCGATTACTCCTACAATAATGTAAGTGCCGAACGGGTCATTGCTGTCCATTGCAATATGGACCATCCGGTAGGTCATTAGGAAAAAGAGTGTTACAACGATGCTGGAACCGAAAAATCCGAACTGTTCTGCAACCGCTGTGAAAATCATGTCAGTTTGTCTTTCTGGAATATAGACTTCCATATTTCCGATGCCTTTACCATATAACTGTCCGGAGCCGATCGATTTCATTGCATTCAATAATTGCATCCCTGCACCCTGATCGTATTTCTCAGGCTGTAGCCAGCCGTAAAAGCGAGAATCGACATGCTTGAAAATTGATTCTTCCAAAAAGGAAGTGATCGCTGTTGCATTGATGTAAAATAAAAAGACCAGAACTCCTACCACCAGCAGGAAGGATAGGAAAATCGTAAATAGAATCCTCCACTGGACACCGGCAACTAAAATCATCGCACCAGTAATTGCGGACAATACTAGAAATGAGCCCAAATCCGGCTGGATAGCGATCAGCATCATCGGTACGATTGCCGTGACAAATATTTTCGCTAACAGCCAAAGATCCGTTTTGATCGTCTGTAGCTTCCATTTTTCCTGGTGACGTACGATAATATGAGCCAATGCAAGGATCAGGAAGACCTTCATGAATTCTGCTGGCTGCAGTGTACCGATTCCAGGAATCTGGAACCAGCCCCATGCTCCGTTTATTTCCTTGGCGATACCAGGTGGGAAATGCATAGCCAGCATGACAAGCATCAGTACTCCAAACCCATAAAAAATCCACACGATGCTATGTAGACGGTCATAGTCCACTAAAAGAACCCCAACTACCACCATGCTTCCAATCACATACCATACCAACTGTTTGAAATGGAAATTCATAGCGTCAAGATGAGGTGGCAAAATAGGGTCAAGTGTATAAAGGGTGAAAAAGCTGATGATCCCAAGACAGGCAATCACCAATATTAATATATAATCCAATGATGGTTCTGTGCGTTTTGCATTCATGTTTGTTCCCTTTCTGTAAATCAATCTGGTAAACTACATATAATTGTTAGTTTACACCAAACATTGTCGTTTTTTAAGGGACAAGCGGCGGATATTTCAAAATTACTTCTTTCGTTGACAAACACCAGGAGTGCAATTACGATATAACGGTCATAATTTTATTGAGATCAGGAGGGGATGAACATGGAGAACCTGGAGGAAAAAGAACTCAGAGAAGTCTGGGATCATTTGCAGGCAGCATTGAAAAATGAACAGATCGATCAGTTCAGAGCTGAATTCCTTGATCTGCACCCATATGATCAGGCAAGCATCTTCGAGCATATGGAGGAAGATGATCGTCTGTTGGTTTATTCCTATTTATCCCCTGAAGAAACATCAGAAGTGATGGAGCATATTGACATAGATGAAATCGAACCCTATTTCACCGAAATGGATCCAAGGTTCGCATCTCAGGTGTTCGCAGAGATGTCAACGGATGATGCCGTCGATATCCTGAACGAGTTGGATAAGAACAAAGTAGCCAGCTTCCTTACCATCATGGATGATGAAGATGCATCAGAGATCAAAGACCTGCTTCATTATGAGGAAAAAACAGCTGGTAGTATCATGACGACGGAATTCGTCGTTGTAAAGGCTAACCAGACGGTAAGGGAAGCGATGCAGCACTTAAGGAAAGAAGCACCTGATGCAGAAACCATCTATTATACGTATGTAATTGATGAGGAAAAACGCCTCGTAGGGGTCATTTCCCTTCGTGATCTTATCATTGCCGAGGAAGACTGGATGATTTCCGAAGTGATGAGTGAACGTCTTGTATCGGTCGCTGTAGGGGAAGACCAGGAAGAAATTGCGCGTATGATGCGGGACTATGACTTTCTTGCATTACCAGTTGTCGATTTCCAGGGACACCTTCTTGGAATCATCACGGTCGATGATATCATGGATGTCATGGAAGAAGAAGCAAGCGATGACTATTCTAAATTAGCCGGGGTATCCGATGTGGAGAAGCCCGATGATAATGCGTTCACTTCAGCAAAAAAACGGTTACCGTGGCTGATCATACTTTTATTTTTAGGAAGCCTGACAGCCAGTCTGATCGGAAGGTTTGAAGATACGCTCGACGTTGTACCGGTATTGGCTATATTCATTCCGTTGATAGCGGGAATGGCCGGTAACACTGGTACACAGGCACTGGCGGTTGCAGTACGAGGAATCGCTACTGGAGAGATTGAAAAACAGGGCAAGAAACGGATCGTACTTCGTGAAGGGCTTACAGGGCTGATCACTGGGATTTCCTGTGGAATCATCATTAGTGGTATCGTTTATTTCTGGAAGGGTGACTTCTTTCTCGGCATGCTCGTTGGTTTGTCGATTGCATGTACATTAATTGTTGCTACATTGGCGGGCTCGCTGGTGCCATTGGTCATGGACCGATTCAAGATCGACCCGGCAGTAGCGTCAGGTCCATTCATCACCACCATAAATGACATCATTTCCATTCTGATCTACTTCGGAATGGCTACCGCTTTCATGAATCTTTTAATCTAGACACATAAGGAGGGCGAGTGAATGGAGCACGGCGCTTCGGTCACCTCATTAGTTATAGTAATATTGGCAGCATTCATTACACCCATTCTACTGCATCGATTCAAATTGAAAGCAATTCCGGTTGTAGTAGCAGAAATCATTGTCGGTCTGATCATTGGTAAAAGTGGTTTCGACATTGTAGAAAGCAGTGATTGGTTAGAGATTCTGTCGACCCTTGGGTTCATTTTTCTGATGTTCCTGAGCGGTTTGGAAATTGACTTTTCCATTTTCGGACGCAGGAAAAAGGCGAAGAAAGCGGAAAATGCAGCTTCCCCTAACCCAGTATATGTTGCCTCCATCGTATTTGTAGGCATTTTTGTATTATCCCTGGGATTATCCTATCTATTTGTATTTGCAGGCTTCATCGATAATGCATTCTTAATGACGCTTGTCATTTCAACCATATCACTAGGCGTTGTCGTTCCAACGTTGAAGGACGCACAAATGATGAAATCGACAATAGGTCAGACGATTCTTCTGATTGCAGTCATTGCTGACCTTGTTACGATGATTTTATTGGCGGTCTTTGTATCGTTCTATGGCGAAGGTGGGGGAAGTACTTGGCTGCTTCTCATCCTGTTTGCTGCTGGTGTAGGGATCTACTTCCTAGGTAAGCACTTCCGGCACCAATCGTTCATGGAAACGATGGCGAAAGGTACCATCCAGATCGACACGAGAGCTGTTTTCACACTTATCATCCTGCTAGTAGCACTCTCAGAAACTGTCGGTGCGGAAAATATCCTTGGGGCATTCCTTGCAGGTACATTGGTATCCCTGCTTTCTCCGAATCAGGAGATGGTCAAGCGTCTGGACAGCTTCGGTTATGGGTTTCTGATCCCGATCTTCTTCGTCATGGTTGGCGTGGACATTGATATATGGAGCTTGTTCACGGATCCGAAGGTCGCGCTGTTGATTCCACTCTTATTTGTTGCATTGCTCGTATCTAAGATAATACCAGCGCTCATGCTGAAGAAGTGGTATGACTGGAAGACCGTCATCAGTTCAGGTTTCCTATTGACCTCAACATTATCCTTAGTCATTGCAGCTGCAACGATCGGAGAACGTGAAGGACTGATCGATAAGCAGATGGAAGGTGCATTGATTCTCGTGGCAGTGCTTACCTGTCTGGTTGCACCGATCATCTTCAAGAAGTTGTACGGTAAATTTGAAGATGAAGAGCATAAGCAGGTGGTTTCATTCATCGGCTCTAACCGGATGACGCTTCCAGTCGTACGGGAATTGGATGTACAAATGTATGAAACACATCTCTACCATACGAAAGTCGATAAAATTGATGATAAAATCAGTCGTTCCTGTTTTGATATCAAAGAATTGGACAGCTATGACGTTGAAGCGATGAAGACATTGGATGTCTTTAAAGTCGATATACTGGTAGCTTCCACAGGAGATGAACAGAAGAACGCTGAAATAGCGAAATTTGCAAAAGAGCATGGGGTAGAACGAGTCATTGCAAGAATCGAGTCGCCGGAACTCGATCAGGAGTTAAGGGAAGTGGGTGTGGACGTCTTCTCCGTCCTGCTATCCACAAAAGCCCTGCTTAAAGCAATGATTGTTGCACCGAGCGTCGTCAATATCCTTACCAATCAGGAGAATGCATTGTATCAGATCAACATGAACAACTCGGAGTACAACGGAACTTCACTAAGGGAATTCCCGTTCACAGGGGATGTGATCATGGTTCGTATTTTCCGTGGTAAAGATTCGATTGTTCCACATGGGGATACTGAACTTCAATTGAATGATCGCCTGATTGTTACAGGATCTAACGAATATGTGGAAGAACTGAAGATGGAATTGGAATTTTGTGAATGGTGTTAAATCAGAGCCCCTGCGCCTTTAAAAAGGTGGAGGGGCATTTGTTTATGAATAAATCGATTCGAATTCGTCCATTCTTATAATTGTAATTTAAGATGATATAGTCTAAAATAGTAGCAGGTACTAATAACAAATCTTAATACTTATGATAAAACCTCAAGGAGGATATGAAAATGAAATTTTCTTTGGAAGGCCGTACGTATGTAATCATGGGAGTAGCAAACAAGCGCAGTATTGCATGGGGCATTGCCCGCTCACTGCATGATGCTGGTGCGAGACTTATTTTCACCTATGCAAGCGAACGGTTCGAAAAGTCGGTCAAGGATCTTGTAGATTCTTCATTGGAAGAACACAATTCTTTGTTCTATGAATGTGATGTTACGAATGATGATGCAATTGATCAGACATTTACCGCAATCAAAAATGATGTAGGTGTCATTCACGGGCTTGCTCACTGTATCGCATTTGCAAACAAAGAAGAGTTGAAAGGCGAATATATGAATGCGTCCCGCGAAGGTTTCCTTACTGCCCACAACATCAGTGCCTATTCTCTTACTGCTGTTGCAAAAGCAGCCAAGCCGTTGATGACAGACGGAGGCAGTATCGTTACACTGACGTACCTTGGTGGCGAAAAAGTCGTTGAAAATTACAACGTCATGGGTGTAGCAAAAGCAAGCCTTGATGCCAGCATGCGTTACCTGGCCAGTGACCTTGGTAAGTACAACATTCGTGTCAATGCAATTTCTGCTGGACCGATTCGTACCTTATCTGCCAAAGGTGTCGGCGATTTCAACAAAATTCTTAAAGAAATCGAAGAAAGAGCTCCACTTCGCCGTCCAGTAACACAGGAAGAAGTGGGCGACACCGCTTACTACTTGATGAGTGATCTGTCACGAGGTGTAACGGGTGAGATCATCCACGTGGACTCCGGCTTCAGCATTATAGGATTTTAATTAAAGAGATGAGTAAAGGCTGCTTCCTTCAAAGGAAGCAGCCTTTTTATATGAATAAAGTGGCACATTCGCCCAGGGATGGGCATATACATAGAATGATGAAAATAACAGGGAGGAGTGGATGGATGACTATGGATAAGCAAAAACAACGTGTGAAGGACCCGATGCTGTATATTGCACAGCCGAAATTTGACCCCATAGATGCTCCTATGCAATCCACCTATCATGGGCGTAAAAGGAATGAGAAGGCAGACCAGGAAGCCGGAAGGGTAGAGGCGGAACCGAAAGCAGCAACTGAAACAGAAGCAGAAAGGTATGACCAGCAAGAAGAAGCCCCTCAGGCAAAATCAGAACCTGAGGAAGAAAAGAAAATTGCAAGAGGTGCGCAAGTCCGTCGTCAGCGTTTTCGCGATATGTCAATCGAGGAAAAAGTGAATTATTTCGTTCATTTGCCACAGCAGGTACCGAAAATGAGATGTGAGGTGATTACAGAGGAAACTTCATTCAGAGGATATATCAGTGATTATGAAGAAGGTAAAGTCATCATCAAGACATTCAAGCGTCCGTTCCGTGAAGAAGTGGAGTTCGAGCAGATAAAGGAAATACGTCTATTAGGATTTTAAAAAAGAAAGAAGTCGCGTCCTTAAAGGCGCGACTTCGCTTGTTAAGCCATTGTGGTTGCATCGATTGCAGGCAGGCAAGTGACATGGCAGAAGCAGTCAAGGTCGACAGAAATGCAGATGCCAGTTCGTTTCAGGTTGCCCGTGAACTGTTTGACTGGGCTGTCTGGATCTTTGTCGTTGTCATTAGGGTCTCTAAGCAACTCCAGTGTAGCACAGCAATCTTTGTCAACGTGCTTCACACGGAAGTAGAAGCTGCCCATGATGTCATTGATTGCTCCTTTTTTGGCACCGAAACCTTCGAAAGGTTTGCAGTTGCCTTTGCAGTATAGGAGTACTGGCACCGTATCTTTATTGTTGGCCACTGTATCTCCCAACAAATCATTGATGGATTGCTCACAGCTGGTGTGACAATCAGAAGATACGACATCATCCTGCGCGTCTGCGATTTCTCTTAAAATATCACATACACAGTTTTCTGTGTCATAATGTTTTCCGCAGCTCATAATTTATCCCCTTTCCAGTGATTATTGACGTGTTGTCTTTAATAGGATATGAGCGGAGCAACTGTTGGTGTGGGCATACATACAGATTTTTCTTTAATGTAAAGATGAAAAAAGGGCGGATGACTATACCGATTCAAGGAACGTACATAGACTGATAACGACTATAGGCACGAAAAAGGAGATGAATGAAGTGTCAGATAGAAAGCGTGTATTTGAAGTGGAAGACTTGATCATCAAAGCCGACAACGTATTCATTGAACCGCGGGACCGACACGATCATGGGAGAGAAGATCACCATGACCGAAGAGGTCGTGGGGAAGAACGTGGCCGTGACCGTGACCGCAGACGCCATCATCATGAGCAGCAGGAAGAAAGCAGCAGCAGTCGTGAACGAGTAGATCCGTTTTTCGGTCGACCGAAGCGGGATCGTGTTGAAGAGGAAAGTTCCGATCGTAGAAGAGGAGAAAGAGAATCAAGCGACCGTGAACGTAAAGGCTTCTCCTGGTTCTAAGTCGCTTCAACCCTTATCCAATATAGGATAAGGGAATACATACACGGAGGTAACCTATGGGAATTTCATGGTTGGAATTGGTCATGTTCAGCTTTGCAAGCTTCAGACTCACCCGACTGTTGGTAGATGATACGATCATGGACTGGTTTCGGAGCCCATTCCATCATTATGTTGAAGCCAAAGATGAAAACGGGGAAACAGAGTGGCTGCTTGAAGTGAAAGGGACAGGACTGAGAGCATTCATCGGCGAATTGTTAAGCTGTCATTGGTGCACAGGAATATGGTCCACTGCAATTCTTTTAGCAGGGTGGTTATTCATCCCTTATTTTGAGTGGATCATCCTGTTGCTGGCGATCAGTGGTACTGCTGCAATTATTCGTGTTTGGGTGGATAGATGAACCACACAGTCAAGGTTGATAGCGAATAAGCTATTGTAAAAGGATGTGATCCAAAGATGAATCATCAACAGAAGAAAAAACCAGAGCAGCCGAAGAAGAAGAAAGGCTGCGGCTGTGGGAAAAAACGTCGATGAATATTTTTGAGATGTTCCGGACTATCCATCGGGTGGAACAGGCTATACGCAATGACGAAGAAAACCTGCAAGCAATGAAGAAACTCGAGCCGACCATGACTTCCTTTGAAACAATGGTTAATGATCAAATGACAAAGCTGGAAAAGTATATGGAAGGGAAATCGGAAAGAATAGGAAAATTTTTCGAGTGACCCTCTTAAACCTCCGCGTACTTACGTATGATTCTATTACAAATAGGGTAAGAGATTACTAAGTGATGAATGAGGAGGAGAAACCATGGGCTATATTCTTCCAGTTCCACATTTTCAATATCGTGATTATCATCAGCGCACCATCCAGACCCCCGAATCACCGTATACATTACAGCAACCCTACAAAGTGACCTTCGACAAGAAAATGATTGATAAAGATGTAGATCACGAAAAGTATAGAAAAGATGATGAAAAAAGCATCCACCTTCCTGCAAGCGCAAATGCTGCCACATCTGAAAAAATCTTCGCAGAACTAACAGGAAAAGGACGGCATTTCAGCGAATCCATCTAATAGCATAGATGGAAGGAATGATTCCAATCATGACGTTGCAGTCAATAAATGAACATTGTTACTATTATTCAACAGCTGTGAATGTCGGGTATGTGCACGTTGGGAATACGGGAATGATCATCGATGCAGGAATCGATGACTCATCCATCAAGAAAGTCGTCAGAGAGCTTGAGACCAGAAAGTTGCCGATCACGCATCTGTTTATTACCCATGCCCATGCCGATCACTATGGAGGGGCAGCGTATTTGCAGAAAAAATTCGGAGTAGAAACGATTGCTCCTCAATTTGAGCGTGCCATTCTTAACAATCCTGGACTCGAGCCTCTTTATCTTTTCGGAGGTAACGATCCACTACCTGAACTGCACAATAAATTCCTTGAAGGAAAACCGATAGAGGTCCACCATGAAATCACGGAAGGTTCGTATATGTTCGGGGAAATCGAATTGCAAGCCTATTTGGTACCTGGACATAGTTATCATCAATTGGCATTGAACCTTTATGGATGCCTGTTTGCTGCTGATGCCTATTTTAGTGAAGAACAATTGGAGAAACATAAAATTCCATATATCACAGACGCAGAAGCGGCTATACAATCGCTTATTAAACTAAGAGAGATTCCCTGTGATGGAGCAGTACCCGGTCATGGAGAATATGAGCAACAGTTCTTGGTAACTGTTGAAAAAAATATAGACTACCACGAAAAGGTCCTCGAGGAACTTTTCCAGCTGATTAAGGCATATCCTGAAGGGATTAGTCATGAAAGTATTGTAGAGCAGCTTTGTGGAATCTATAAGGTTACTACTACTAAACTGGCCCCTTGGCTTTTATACCGGACAGCAGTGACCGCTTATATCATTGGATTGATCAAGCGAGAAAAAATCGTTCATCGAATCGAAAATAACAAATGGATGTTTATTGAAAGAAAAGGAGAAGCTTAGTATGTCTGGACATACAATGCTTCTCCTTTCTTATATTCTGCTACGAGCACTTCCTTGTATTTCTCAATTTCCTGCCTATGCAATTGGTCCATCAGCCAACGTTTATCCAGACCAGCCTCTTTCAGGTTATCCCATAGGACTTCACCATCACTAATCAACAAGGTAGGTAAAGGCACGCTTGCTGCAGGCATATTGAAATCACCTTTTGAGGGCGTCTGATTCAATGAATTTTTCAAAACGGAGACAGTTCCATCTGTTTCAAGTATGGCAAATGCCACTTCCTGAAATGAAAAAACCTCTTTAGAACGTAATAAATGCTGCAGTTGGTTAATGTCGAGTTTACTTTTCTTCAATTGCTGCTTGATGATTTTCCCGTTATGAATGACGATCGATGGTTTACCTTCCAGGATGGCACGTGTCTTTTTGAATTTCTCAGTAATGATTTCGGTTACATAAATAAGGACTCCCCACAACAACACGGCGTAGCCAATTTGGAGAACTCCAACCTCTGGATCGAATAGTGCATTCCCTACCAATTCCCCGAGCACAAGTGCAGCGATAAAATCGAATGCAGTGATTTGCGTGATTTGAGACTTGCCAAGTACCTTTGTAAGAAAAAATAGTGCAATAAATCCAAAAAGGGTCTCTTTAAGTATATCTATATAATCCATCAATGATCACATTCCCTTTGCTAATCTGTTACCATTGTGGACAGGAAAAATAGCAAATATACAAAAAAACCTGAAAGCGCACAGGCACTTTCAGGTTGTTCCTTCTTATAAGCTTTTAACCATCGTAACGTGGGGGATACCGGCATCCATGAACTCTTCCGAGACCTGTTCATAACCAAGTGAACGGTAAAACTTGAGTGCGTGTGTCTGGGCATTTAGCTTCGCCTTCGATACTCCATTGGATTTCAAATGGTGTTCCATTTGCTCAATCATTTGTTTCCCGTAGGATTTACCCCTTAAATCCCTCAAAACACAAATACGTTCCAGTTTTCCATATTCATCTAAGATGCGAAGTCTGCCGGCAGCTATAGGAAGCTCATCATCATATCCGATGAAATGAGTGGCAGTGGTATGATCATGTTCATCCATTTCCAAGTCTGCCGGCACTTGCTGTTCTTCGATGAACACTTTTTTTCTAACTGTAAAAGCATCCTTCAGTTGATTATCAGATTCGACGATTTGTACCTTCAACGTTTATCCCTCACCTAAAACGAAGGTTTCATGTACAGTCCAGGACCCGTTCTCCAATTGATAAAGCAACTGGAAGCGGTCGACTTTTTCGGTGATATCGAACTTCAACATGCTCAAGCTGCCGTAAACATCGGAATACTCATCATACGAAAGCTTCTGTGCAATCGTGATGTGAGGTACGTAGGCATACTCTTTATTGTCCGGCAGATTGCCGGAGTGGAGTTTTTCATTGAGATTGAAGATTTCTTCATCTGGTTCCACTTTCAAATAAATCGTGTTGGTTACCGGGGTGAAAGAGCTGACCTTCTCAATCCGGATATCGAACGGTTTCGTATCTTTGGCGATTTGTTTCAATTCGCCTACGATGTCTGCCATTTCTTCTTCTTCTGCTTCGAACGCTTCTTTCAAAGTGATGTGTGGTGGAATCAGTGCATAATGTGGATCATAGCGCTTACGGTAGGAATTGGCTACATCCTGCATTTTTTTAGATGGAAAGATTGCGATACCATACTTCATATATAACCCTCCTGATCATCTTTCTCCTATCACATACGATAGTACGTATATTTCTGCAATTGTTCGTATAAGTGGATGTATCTATTATATCAAATCCGATGTGCATTTACATCGTCTTTATGTCCCGAACATTGTCGTCAATACACGTTTCATGTCGTTCTGCCAGTACTTCCATGTGTGATCGCCCTCCAGCTCGTGAAAGAAGTACGTCAATGGCTTCTTGTTCAAGTAATTTCTGAGTTCTCTGTTCGGGGTCAGGAAGTCCTTTCGCTCGCCTGCTGTCGTTTCTACATCGGTTTCCTGATCGCCGATCGTATGGTAGATGGTCAAAGGAGATAAATCATTGGTGTCTTTGACCAAGTCCATAACAGTTTCATCAATATAAGGGGATTGCATGACCACGTTCCCGAAGATGTTCGGAAACTTCAAAGCAGTCATGAGGGAAACAGTTCCTCCGAGGGAATCCCCCATCAATGTTCTTCCACTTCCCATATGATACCCTGGCAATTCGTCGTCAAGGTAAGGAGCTGCTTCATTTACGAGGAATTTGATATATTCCTGTTGTCTGCTGCCTTCCGGATGATACTTATCTCTTCGATCATGCTTGTCCTTATAATGGATACCAACAAATATCGTATTTTCAATGCTCTGATCCGAATGAAGCTTGTCACTGAGTGTAGCGACTCTTCCCATCTGGTAATAATCGTTGCCATCCTGCATGATGCAGATGTGGTATTTATATAGGGTAGAAAAGTTCTCCGGCTTATAAATCTTCAAAACCATTTCTTCATTTAAGTACGAACTGTCGATCTTATGTTCTTCCATAGTTCCGTCTCTTCCCATGATGAGCACCTCCTGGATGGACAGGGAGCTATCCTAGCCAATTCCCTGCAAGAAAATTTTTCAAACATAATAGGTTCAGTTTAACATAAAATTGTCGAAAAAATTAAATAGGTTGATCATGGTAGAAAGTGGTAGTGGCGGGCACGAAGCTTTTTTTACGAAATTTTAATAAATCTTTCATATTCCATTGACATTCCTTTGAAATCGTATTATATTATTACTTGTCTTACGAAAATTACATATGATTCCGTAGCTCAGCTGGGAGAGCGCCACCTTGACAGGGTGGAGGTCGTTGGTTCGAGCCCAATCGGAATCATCAAGACAATGTGCCGAAGTGGCGCGGCTTCTCACTCACGGAGAGGTCGCGTCACTTCTATTTATGTAAAAAAGACTGAAATGCCTACTTGCATTTCAGTCTTTTTTTTTACTCGTTATTACTCGCCTGTAAACTAGGACAAGGATTTGTACAGGATATTGAAGCAGTGTAGCTATTTTCTACTGTAATCGGTACATTCAAAATGCTAAGATTCACTTGCGTGTCACCTGTGTTCAGTTGAACGCTTCTTAAAGTATTGGAAATGGTAGCATTCAGGACAGTGGATGAAACGACGCTGAGTTGGATTGTACGATGTGCAGATCCGCTTTCTGGAACAATCAACTCATTGCATTCAATATCAATGACTCTTGGTCCAACGATATTTTCGTTCAATGGAACGGGTTCTGAATTGTTTTGGAAGGTAGCTATGCAATTTGAAAAAGTACTGAACCGTACAGTCAGACCTGCTGGGATGGTTAGCGTATCATTAAGAGATGCTGTTGTCGAAGGAGAACCATTTGTATTTGTCAATGTCAGGTTGTAAGTGATTTGATTCCCTGATACAATACAGCATTTGTCTGCGCTGAGCTGAACTACGGATAAATTCAACTCACAAAAATCTGAGGCTTGTGAAGTAGGACTGACCACTGATGCGGTATTTTCAATGATGTATCTTCCTGGTCCACTTATAGAAGAAACTGGTACCGAATAGGTGATGATCTGAATTTCTCCAGGATCGAATGTGCCGAGGTTACCCGTTATAAGGATTCTTCCAGGAACTGTACGGTTTATAGTGAGTGTCGGGTCGCTAATCGTAATATTCCCGAGGGTCAGGTTCGTACTGAAAAGCAATGTATCCGTTAGCTGCACATTTTCAACAGGAGTGCCCCCACTATTGAATACTTCGATGGAAAAACGGAAGGTCGCCATATTGTCTTCAATTATCTCTTCACAAAGTTTCAGTACATTGAGCTGACCAGGTTCAGGACACTCTGGAACTAGGTAACATCCGTTACAGGAGAATGTGTAGGTGGTGTTTGCCGCTTTCACCTTAATTGCTTCCATGCCAACCGGGTAGTTACCTGCAATTTCCAATTGATATTCTACACAAACTCCTTTATCAAACCTTCCATCCGTTTCTACTTTCAACCAGTTATACCCTTCCGGTGCAGGACCGAAGTTTGGGTCGGTATTACTGATTGTGAATGGAACAACTTCGAAACTTCCACAACCATCAATCTTTTCTCTGACAGTAGTAATCACTTCATGGATACCTGAGCAGATAGGAATTACAAAACTACTGATTCCTCTTGTAGCTTGTGCAGTATCCGTTGCAAACTTGTAGGACCAATAAGACCTATTGGTTGGTGATGGTACAAAACAAGGGTTTCCGGATGTTCTGCCATCAGGAAGCAGCTGACAAGCAGGTTGTGTTACCGTTATACCAGCTGTCGGAGGACACGCGCAGACATTTTCATACGGTGTACATTCGCAGCCGTTACATATTTCAGCCATAATATATCACTCCTTTCATTTATTACTTCACTATATGAAACTAATATAAGAGGGGGTTGGACAAAGTGTCTGATAGATTACACCATTTTTTGTTTTTTTATGATTGGATGTGGGAAATAGAATGAAAAAGGTGGGATGATAATGAAGATTTTCGAGGTGAAAACAGAAAGTCATGATCAGATGATCGATATTACTGAATCAGTTTCTTCCTATATAAAAGAGCAGGGAGTGGAAGAGGGGATCATTGTAGTATCTTCCCTCCACACAACTGCAGGCATCACCATCAACGAAAATGCTGACCCTGATGTAAAAACGGACATGCTGAACCGCTTGAGGGAAGTGTACCCATGGGATCACCTAGAGGATAAACATGCGGAGGGCAACACTGCCTCCCATTTGAAGGTAAGTACCGTCGGGCATGCCCAGACCCTCATCATTTCAGAAGGAGAAATGGTTCTCGGTACATGGCAGGGGATCTACTTCTGTGAATTTGATGGACCGCGAAACCGTAAGTATGCAGTGAAAATCATCGCTTCATAAGAAAAGACGCTTGGCTTTAGACCAAGCGTCTCTATCATTTACAGAGTACTCATCAGCATACTCGCAACGACAATCGAAGCAGTCGTCACAGTGGTGAAACCACCAATGAGGAGAGGTGACATCAATTGATTGAAGATGTATTTTTCTTCCGCACCATTTTTACCAGTGGAGCGGCTGATTTCTTCACAGATGATATAGTCACCCGGGAAGCCGAATAACGCAGTCAATGCGACAGGAATACCCAGCATCGGATCCCATTTCAGCAATTTAGAAGCAATATATCCACCTAAAGCGATTCCGACAGCACCGAGCCCGAGGATAAGGAAGACCATTGGCAAATACTCTACGAATTTTTGGAAAGTCACTTCATTTAAAGAAGGGACGATGACGAAGATCAATCCAGCCATTGCGATGCCGAAAGAATTCGCACGCACCATCATGTTTTCCTGATAGAAGCCGGAATACATTCCCAAAATACCGATCGTCAACGCCCACAAGCTATAGTGGATCGGCGTAAACTCGCCGAGGATGACTGCAAGTGCTCCTCCGAACATCAATTGGAACAGCAACACGATCGGTGTGGAATACTTTTCTTTAATCAGGCATCGTTTCTTTTTCTCGGTAGTCTTTTCTTTATGACTCTCATGGACCAATTCTGCAAACTCAGGCTGGGCGACCATTTTTGTCGCATACCTTCTTAACAGGTTTGTTGCAAGCGGCAATCCCAATAGTTTCTGAAGCGCCAATACTAATGCCGGGATGACGACCAGCGAGGTAAGACCCAATGCTTTCAATTTCTCAGATGTGATTAGGAATGCAATGATGCCGCCGGTCAGTGGCCCGACTCCGGATACGGCTGTTTCGTATCCCATGATCGGAGTGACGATGGCGATGACTAGGACGCCGGCGATAAGGATGCCGGACAGTGCGATGACAACCGCTTTATACTGTTTTCTGATGATCTGCATCGGCATCAATGTTCCCATATGGACAATCAGGGGAGCGATCACCAGCGAACCGAATGTAGACAACGGTGAATTAGTGACGATATCTTTTGGAAAAAGTCCTGTCCACAATGCAAGCATGTAACCTAGGAATACAACTAACAGCATCGGAACACGGGCACGGGTAGCAATCGAAATAATCTCTCCGATCACCAGTAGTCCCATTAAGATTGCTGTAGCGATTAGCGGTTGATTCAACATTTCCATCATCCTCCTTCATTGATGTTTTTATCGTTTTTTATACTTGTTGCAATACGTTGAGCGTATTCTTTACCTGTTCACCTTTTACATAAACCTGTTCAATAGCTGCTGTATTTTTCAGCACATCGATATTCTCTAAGGGGTTTCCGTTGACTACAAGTACGTCTGCCTGTTTACCGGTTTCCAGTGTACCTGTAGTTTCTTCGATAGCCATTGACTGAGCTGCTACTTTAGTAGCGGAAACGATCGTATCCATTTCCGACATTCCGATATCATGGACGAAAATTGAAAGCTCTTCTGCGTTTCCTCCATGATCGACTGGATCACACCCGGCAAAGTCTGTAGCTGCTGCGATCGGTACGCCAGCTTTGTAAGCTTTCCGAATATTTTCTTTATGGATTTCGTAAAAATGATGTGCTTTCTTAAGTCCGAAATCAGGCACACCATGGAGGTGACCGTATTCTACAATTCGTTTTACAATCGATAGGGTAGGGACGAGATATGCGCCATTTACGAGCATCAGTTCAATTCCTTCATCGTCAATCAGGATTCCATGTTCAATTGTTCTCACACCTGCTTTCAGTGCATTCTTGATTCCTTGAGCACTTTGAGCGTGGGAAGCTACATAAGATCCTACCGCCTCTGCTTCATAGACGATTGCTTCCAATTCCTCAACGGTAAATTGCGGAGCGCGAGGATCGTCTTTTTCTGAAAGTACACCACCTGACGACGAGACCTTGATGAAGTCAGCTCCTGCACGGAATTGCTCTCTCGCAGCCTTCCTGCACTCATCTGCTCCGTCACATACATGGAACAAGTTGAACTCTTTCGGTAACATATGTAAGTCACCGTGTCCGGCTGTTTGGGACAACATCAAATTGGAAGTCTTGATTGTTGGCCCGGTGTATAGTCCTTCTTCAATCAGATTTCGGATATGTACTGCAGTGGTACTACCCACATCTCTTACTGCAGTGAATCCGGCATTAAGGAGTTTATCCAAATTTTTCAGCGCACGGCCCATTCGCATTTCGGGTGGTTCAAAAGCTCCCAGCATCAGATTGAGGCTCTTTGTACCAAGAAAATGCATATGGGCATCAATCAGCCCGGGTATCACTGTCTTACCGGTACAATCAACTCCATTTGTCCCGGACGGAAGCGCTGAGTCCGGAATCGATCCAACAGCCTCAATTTTCCCATCATGTAAAAGTACAGAAGCATTTTCAAAATGTTGTCCGGTTCCATCAATGACATGTGCATTACGTAATAATGTCGCTTGTCCCATTTGGAATCACTCCTTTTCTGTATTTTTTAAATAGTTGGACAATTTTGAAATTAGACTCTATTTTAGAGCACTCACAGAAAAAGTCAATGACATTTCCAAAAGAAAATATAGAAAAAATATTGTAAGCGTTTTCTTTAAATGGTAAAATAATATATTAATAAATTATAGGTATTGGTGAAGAATTGTAAGAAAAAAGAATGTGGGTAGCGTAGTCAACAAACGAAGACTCCAGCGGGAACAGCACGCGTCCGAAGACCCCGGAGGAAAGCGGTCTTTGCTTTGCGAGGAGGCTGAGGCCGTGCCCGCGGAAAGCGAAGTATGTTGATGAAGCGATGCGAACTAAATAGAAAAAGACCCGATCAATATGAATTGGTCGGGTCTTTCTTTGGTTATTATAGTTAAGAATATATTAAGCTTTTAACAGATCGAGTCTTTCGGGTTAGGATTCTTCAATCCGAAAATAGGACGAAGGTAGAGGGCAAGATAGCTTCCTGCCAGTGCCATGATCATCCACACCCATCCATGAAGACTGAAAGAAGCGATTCCACCGAAGTAAGCACCGATGTTACATCCGAAAGCGAGACGGGCTCCATACCCCATCATCAACCCACCAAAGATTGATGCAAACGCAATTCCAGGCTTGATTTTTCCAGGTTTGAAATTTCCTTGGGCTGCAGCAGCGATGAATGCGCCGAGTAGGATACCGAAATTCATCACGCTCGTTGAATCTGCAAGGACAGTTGTCTGAAGTGCCTCTGTGTTTCCTTGCCAATATCCCCATTGACTAACATCCACACCAAAGGCCATCAATACTTTTGACCCCCATAATGCAAAAGCTGAAGTAATCCCCCAAGGGTTGCCGCGCAGGCTCAATGTCAGTGCATTCAATAGAGCGAGGACTACAGCCGCAGCAAGTAGTGGCCAAGATCCGCGCCACAGTCTCTTTAAACCAGTTGTTGTCGCAAGTGGTTTCATTTTTGGTGGATTCTTTTTACGTGCAATTTTGACAGTGATTCCATAAATGCTGATGAACAGCAGCATTTGGAACAACCATCCACCGAAGTAACCGAACCCAGTTGATTCAGCCAGTGAAATTGGCTGCAACGAAGGTGTTTCCTGTGTCCAGAAAATGAAGTGGTAAGCGCCGATGACAGAACCGACAATGAAGCCGAGCAGCGTCAACAGCATAGATGATTTTCCTCCACCGACACTATACAAAGTTCCTGATGCGCATCCGGAACCAAGCTGCATGCCGATACCGAAAAGGAACGAACCGAATACTACACTTACTCCAACAGGTGATACATATCCCTGCGGCGTCGTACCTGTAAAGCTGAAATCTGTTGCAAAAATGATTGCAAATAACGTCGTTGCTACAGCAAGCATCAACATATGTGCCTGCAATCCCTGAACATTCCCTACAGACAGGAGCCTGCGGAATGCTGACGTGAAACCGAAACGGGCATATAAAAGAGTCAAACCAAGCCCGAGTCCTACTATGAAGAGAATCGCTTGTGTCCAGCCAGTTGTTGCAATGATGGTAACGAACAATAGGAGCGTAGCGATCACCCCAAGCCAAACTTGTGGCTTTTGAATAGGATTCAACTTAGTGACTTCAGTTGTCGGAGTAACTTTCCAAGTTGGAGCATTCATAGCCATATCTATATTCCTCCTAATTCCGATTTGTTTAGTAGGTTTTAACAACGTATTCCATCATAATAGGGGATGTTCAAATTGTAAAGTCCTCTGCTTTACCAATTTAAGGACAAACAAAAAAGCCTGTTCCCATAAGGGGCCAGGCTTTACATGTCTGTTATTTACTTAACCTAAAATCTGAATCTCCATTTGTCTGCGACCAAAATCAAGCGCATCACTATTCTTTTCCATATAAATATCGATGCGGTTTCCTTGGATGGCACTTCCGATATCGCCGGCAACTGCTTTACCGTAACCGGGAACATAAACTTCTGTACCAAGCGGGATGACATCAGGATCTACAGCGATGACTTTTTTGTCCGGGTTTGCCCTTAAGTCGATTCCTGTCTTAGTGATTCCACTGCAGCCGTCGCAGAATGCAGTGTAAGCTGTCGCTTCCACATTGACAGTTTTGACAACGTCATTTTTATCAGATGTTTTTTCCTCTGATTTATTGAATCGTTTCAGTTGTTCTGACTTTTCTTTTAATGCAATTTGTTTTTGATCTATATCGTTGACCTTATTTTCTGCTGAATCCTGCTTTTGTTCATGTTTCACTTCATCTGCATGAATCATAGGTTGTCCAGTATCAAAGCTGAAGATACCAAGTACATACATAAGAACAGCTGTGCCAGAGAGCATCCATTTTTTCATGTCCTTATTCCTCCTTCAATTTGACCACTCAACGAATTATAACAGGGAATTTAAACAAGTGATACTACAATAAAACTACATTTTCATTACAGATTAGTGACATTTATCATAGGTTGTATTTTCCTTTGTAGGTAATATTTACTCAGCGTAAAAATGTTAATAAAGCAGCAGTTTTTATTCTTTAAATTTGTCGGATTTTGTTGTAAAGTAGGGTTTAAGTGTTTGTGGGATAGACAATCTTACACCGTAGAAATACAGAGGAGAGGGATTCCATGAAATTTCCATTATTATTAAGAATTATTACAGCAATCCTACTTGGAATTGCAATTGGGTCGATCGCTTCAGAGCAGATCGTTGAACTGTTCGCTACTTTCACAGGTCTGTTCGGTAATTTTCTCAGTTTTGTCATCCCTCTGATCATCCTTGGCTTCATCGCTCCCGGAATTGGATCGATGGGAAGAGGTGCAGGGAAATTGTTAGGGATCACAACTGGACTTGCATACGGATCTACCATTGCTGCTGGTGTGCTCGCGTTCATCACCGCCAGCTCCATCTATCCTGGACTTTTGCAAGGACAGTCAGCTCAACAGCTTGAAAATCCGGAAGAATCCCTGATCGAAGCCTCTTTCACAGTGGAAATGGAGCCGATCATGGGTGTAATGGCCGCATTGATTTTTTCATTCATCTTGGGGCTGGGTATCGCAAGTTTGAAAAGTGATGCACTTCTTAATGTAATGAATGATTTCAGATCCATTATTCAAAAGGTCATAGAAAAAGTCATCATTCCATTATTGCCTTTTCATATCTTCGGAATTTTCGCCAATATGACATATGCAGGACAAGTAGGAACAATCTTGAGCGTGTTCGCTAAAGTTTTTGTGATGATCATTCTGCTTCATATCGCCTACCTTGTTGCAATGTACGGGATTGCCGGAGGTTTACAGCGTATCAATCCGTTCAAGATGATCAGAACGATGCTTCCAGCTTACTTTACAGCGTTAGGAACGCAGTCCTCAGCTGCTACGATTCCAGTAACGCTGAAGCGAGTCAAAAAAGTTGGCGCCAGAGAACATGTGGCAGATTTTTCTGTTCCATTATTGGCAACGGTTCACTTGGCTGGTAGTACAATCACGATCACAAGCTGTGCGATGGCCGTCATGTACATGCAAGGTCAATCTTTAGTGTTCGGCGATATCTTCCCGTTCATTCTCATGCTCGGGGTTACGATGATTGCTGCTCCAGGAGTACCAGGTGGAGCAGTCATGGCAGCAATCGGTTTGTTGGAATCCATGCTCGGCTTCGGTGCCACGATGACTTCCTTGATGATTGCACTGTATCTTGCCCAGGACAGCTTCGGTACCGCAACAAACGTCACCGGTGATGGTGCAATTACAATGATTGCCGATCGCCTTACAGGTGGAAAAGTCAATCAGAATTGATCCAATCTAATAGGCTTCCTCTACGATTAAGAGGAAGCCTTATTTTTATTTTATTGGAAGATATGCTACGATACCCACTGGTTCAATTCTCGTTTTTAATTTAAAGAAGAGATTCATAATAGTTTGCTATACTGTATGTAAGAAATGAAGGGGAGAGATGGTATGGATAAGAAGATTCTGCTAGTAGATGGAATGGCGCTACTTTTCCGTTCCTTCTATGCAACTGCAATCAGCGGTTATTATATGATCAATAGTAAAGGTGTACCTACCAATGCCGTGCATGGGTTCATCAAGCACCTGTTTGCAGCGACGAAAGCATATCAGCCTAGTCATGTCATATGCTGCTGGGATATGGGAAGCACGACGTTCCGGACTGAATTGTATCCGAATTACAAAGCGAACCGGGATGCTCCGCCAGAGCAGCTTGTTCCGCAATTCGACCTTGTCAAAGAAGTAGTAGAAACACTAGACATTCCGAATGTCGGCTTGAAAGGTTACGAGGCCGATGATTGCATCGGGACGCTTACCAATAAATATAGTAGTGATGCGGAAGTCATCATTCTTACAGGAGATCAGGATATCCTGCAACTGCTTCAGGAAAATGTAACGGTGTCCTTATTGAAGAAAGGGTTCGGCAATTATGCAGAATACCAGTCTGACCGTTTCTATGAAGAAAAAGGGATTACCCCTACGCAGATGATCGACCTGAAAGCGTTGATGGGGGACAGCAGTGATAATTATCCTGGTGTCAAAGGTGTCGGGGAAAAGACGGCACTGAAGCTTCTTCAAACTCATACAACTATTGAAGGTATTTTGGAAAATATCGACACATTGACGAAAGGTCAGCGGGATAAGATTGAACGGGACCTGGAAATGCTTCATTTATCCAGGAAGCTTGCCCGTATTCACTGTGAAGTGAACGTAGATTGTTCATTGGAAGAAGCGATCTTCCGTGTAAACAGAGATGCGATGGTTACTAAGTTTGAAGAATTGGAATTCAAGCGTCTCGATGATGTCATTGACCAAGTGGCGCATAACTGAAGGTAGACGGACTAAAGTTGGAGTTTCTCCAGCTTTTTTCTTTCTTTTTACCTATCAAAAATCTTCTAAACCTTCCCCGATTGAAAAAAGAAACATGCTATAATGATTGAAGTGTATGCAATATATTACCAACTAATAGATATGGAGGGTGGAGCCCATGTACCAATGTCCATCATGTGAAACACAGATCCAAGAGGGCTCTCGGTTCTGTCCGAATTGTGGAAAGCAGTTAGACGAAAGTCCAGTCATACATAATGAAGAGCTTACAGCGACAGCCTCTGAAGTTGACACGTCTTCAGAACATCAGAAACGTGCAACAAAAAAAGAGAAACCGAAACGTACGAAATGGATAGCGATCTTACTGCCGATCCTTTTCCTGATTCTAGCTGGAGCAGGGGTTGGATATACCTATGCTAAAGAAACAAGAATCAATGATGATGTCATGGAAATGAAGCAGCAAGCGGAAGCATTGGCCTTGGAGGAAAAATATGATGAAGCAGAATCGCTCCTCTCAAAAGCCATTGCAGCTAGGCCTGATTATGAAGCATTACACGAAGACCTCAGACTTGTCCGAGCTGCCATTGTGATGAATAACGAAGTTGTGGGGACCGGTAAGCTCATCCAGCAGAACAGCCTGGAAAAAGCTAAAGAGAACCTCAACCGTATGAACCAACAGGTTTCCGAAGAAGATAATCGGTTGTTCTCTCACTTCGTTCCTGAATTGAATGAAATGGATTCGAAAATTACAGTGAAAGCGATCAACAATGAGCTCGCTGACTTATCCACGGTAGATCAATTGGCTGCGAAATTATCTACTTTATCTACATTGAATTTGGAAGAAGCGACTCAAGTTAAGAATAAAATCATTGATAAAATCGTTACGATCGCATCAGGAGAAGCCGAAGAGCTGATCCGAAATAAAGAATTTTCAGAAGCAATCCAAACGGTAGATTATGCTCTACAGTATGCGGTGAATAATGATAAGCTCACACAGCTTAAGCAGCGAATCAATGAAGAACAGGAAGCTTTCGTACAAGCCCAGAACGAACGCATTGAAAGAGCGATGGAACGGGCAGCGAAGGAAGATCTGAAAAACCGGACTGCTGCAGTCGAGGTGGAAGAGCTTAATGCAGAGGTAGACGAGTTCGGCGATTTGACCGTTACTGGAAAAGTGAAGAGTGTCGCCACGAAAATCATCAGTTCAATCACGATCGAATTCACCATTTTCGATAAAGAGGGTGAAGAAATTGGGACGGAGTCTACCACCGTCTATCCGATGTATCTAAACCCTGGAGATACTGGAGAATTCGAAAAGCAGTATTTCGGTGTTGAAGGAGAAGTTACTGTGGAAATTACGAATATGCGCTGGTATATCGAGTAAGGGGGCACATCATGAAACGACTATGGATCATTACAACTTTACTTACATTAGTGATCACAACGGCAGGGATTGCAGGATTCATTTATATTAAAGATACCGTGCCTACCCGTTTGACAGAAGCAGCTGAACTGGTAAGGACTTCTGAAGACGAAACTGAAGACCAGCAGGTGACGAAACAGGTTGAAGATATCATTTTTGAATCACAGAAACTCGTTGTCCAAATCGAAGTGGACAATGGTACGATCGGCTCAGGGTTCCTATATAATGATCAGGGGGATATCCTGACGAACGCACACGTCGTAGCCAATGCGAGCGATGTTACGATAGTAATGACCGATTCTAAACAGCTGAAAGGGAAGGTCATTGGGATAAGCAGAGATACGGATGTAGCGGTCGTCAGAGTACCTGGATTGAAAGGCACACGACCGCTTCCACTTGAAAGAGAAAATTCCGCCGAGTTATTGGATGAAGTCCTGGCACTTGGC
Source organism: Thalassobacillus hwangdonensis (assembly GCF_042675915.1). Taxonomy (NCBI): domain Bacteria; kingdom Bacillati; phylum Bacillota; class Bacilli; order Caryophanales; family Bacillaceae; genus Thalassobacillus; species Thalassobacillus hwangdonensis. Next base: position 316,953 of record NZ_JBHTKL010000001.1, read on the forward strand.
AGCCCGTTAGGATTACAGAACACAGTAACTACCGGGGAAATTACTGGTCTGGATCGGGATTTTGAAATTGCACCGTTCATTTATGAGGATGTATATCAGATTTCAGCCCCTATTTCACCAGGAAACAGTGGTGGTCCTCTGATCGACAGTAAGTCCGGGAGGGTCATCGGCATCAACTCAGCGAAGCTTGATAAAGAATCAATCGGATTCAGCATTCCGATCGGTGACGTCCTGCCAATGGTCGAGCGTTGGTCTGAATCACCGATGGAAGCTTTGCCAGACTTCTCAGACGTCCAGGAAGGGATTCATTCTGCTCCGCAGATTTCCGATGAGGACCAGGCGAATTATATGATTCAATATTTCTATGAAAGCATCAATCAGGGAGATTTCGTTACGGCGTATTCCTTGTTAGGAAGTGGCTGGCAGAGCACCACCTCTTATGAAGATTTCAGGGCGGGCTACTACAATACTCTGAGTGTCCAGCTCGATGATGTCATTTCGGATACGGTAAAAGGGCAAGTCAAGGTGACAGCCTTTATCACTGCAGAAGAAACTGCACAAGGTGATGTAAAAGTGAAGAAATACAAAGTGATCTACACCGTAGATCATGAAAATGGCCAGATGAAAATCCTATCCGGAGAAGGTCAGCAGATCGATTCCAATGAAGAAAGCGAAGAAGAATAAGCATGAACCACCGTCTTTCTATAGAAAGGCGGTTTTTTCTTGAAATGCCTGATTCAGATAATTATAAATTTTCATTGTCTTATCTTACCAATCTGATACAATGGAGGGCATCTCTAAAAAATTCAAGGGAGGAAAATTGTAATGAATCCGATACTGTTAGACTTTCCATCACAATTTGAAACTGAACGCTTATTAGTACGTATGCCCCTACCTGGTGATGGTAAAGCAGTCCATGAAGCGATTGAGGCGTCCAGTAAAGAATTTCAAAAATGGCTTCCTTTTGCACAGAAAAAGCAGACGTTAGAAGAAGCAGAAAGTAATGTACGGCAGGCCCATGCTGATTTTTTGAAGAGGGAAGACTTAAGATTACATATCTTGTTAAAAGAAACCGGAGAACTGGTCGGTTCAACAGGTCTGCATCGAATTGATTGGGATATTCCGAAGTTTGAAATCGGCTATTGGATCGACACAAGACACTGCGGCAAAGGATACATGACAGAAGCTGTTGCAGGAGTGGCTTCATTTGCTTTTGATGAGTTGAAAGCAAAAAGAGTGGAAATCAAATGTGATATAGAGAATATAAGAAGCAGGGCCATACCCGAGCGGCTGGGATTCGATCTGGAGGGGATACTCAGGAAGGATAGTACGAGCCCAGATGGGAAAACAATTCGGGATACATGTATTTATTCCAAAATCAGATGACCTGCATACCATATAGCTATGAGCGCTAAGCTCAAAAAGTTGCCCTTGTCCAATATAAGAGATAAGATGGGGGAAGATTGCTTTAAAAGGAGCGGAGAATGTTGGGTCAAGAGTTATTGATAGCATTTGGACTGACACTTATGGCTGGTTTGGCGACCGGTATAGGCAGCGTGCTCGCATTTTTCACGAGAACCACGAATACACGGTTTTTATCTTTCGCGTTAGGGTTTTCTGCAGGTGTCATGATCTATGTTTCCATGATTGAAATCTTCTTCAAAGCGAAGGATTCTCTTGTTGATGCCTTAGGTCCGCAATTAGGAAATTGGTCGACTGTAGGTGCCTTTTTTGGAGGAATGCTGTTGATTGCAGCGATCGATCGGTTTATTCCTAAGAAAACGAATCCGCATGAAGTCAAAAAAGTGGAAGATATGGAGAAAGCACCTGATGGACCGGTTAAAGACGATGCGTTACTTAAGATGGGGACCTTTGCAGCCTTAGCAATTGCAATTCATAATTTCCCTGAAGGAATTGCAACATTTACAGCTGCCCTCCAGGACCCTCATCTAGGGTTTGCGATAGCTGCGGCAATTGCAATTCACAATATTCCCGAGGGAATAGCGGTCTCTGTACCTATTTATTTTGCAACAGGAGATAAGAAGAAAGCATTCAAATTGTCATTCCTTTCCGGGTTGTCAGAACCGGTAGGGGCAATTGTAGCGTATTTGATATTGATGCCGTTTCTGAACGATGTCATGTTCGGTGTTATTTTCGCTGGTGTGGCAGGAATCATGGTTTTCATTTCTCTGGATGAACTGTTGCCGGCGTCGAAAAAATATGATGAAGCGCATCTGTCCATCTACGGAATTATGAGTGGCATGGCAGTGATGGCGCTGAGTCTACTGCTTTTCATATAATTATGATTATTTGAACCCTGATGTAGTTCGTCATTGGGGTTCATTTTTTTTACATAGAGGAAAAATGGTTCTATCACAAGAATAAAATAAAAGAAAGCTTGCAGAAAACATTGGAGTTCTCTACAAGCTTAATGTTAACGTTCATTTGAAGTTATTTTGCCAGTTGTTCTTTCGGTTGTTCCATAGTTGGATCATTTTCATCTGCCATCATAGAGACAAGCTTCTTGGAAATTGCCAAGAGAATGAATCCTAGAATGATTACTGAAATTCCGATTGTAGCGAATATTTCCATGTAACCTAATGAAACGGTCATCGATGCAAGCGCACTGGCGACGTAGTTAGCAACTCCGATTGCTGCCATCCAGACACCCATTAATAAGGAAGCGATCTTGATTGGAGCTACCTTACTGACAAGTGATAATCCTACTGGCGAAAGGAATAGTTCACCTAGTGTGTGGAACAGGTACGTCATGACGATGAACGCCATATTTATCTTGATTGGATTGGCTTCGTCACTGCCTGATTGCATGACAGCCGGAATCAAAATGAGGAATCCGACCCCAAGCAGCATCATACCGATGGCCATCTTCGTAGTCATATTCAAGTCGCCGTGTTTCGATTTGGACATTTTAAGCCAAACAGCTGAAAGGATTGGTGCAAGAATGATGATGAATAATGGATTCAAAGACTGGAACCAGGAGATCGGAACGGTATATCCGAATAGATCACGGTCGACAAAGTTCTTTGTGTAAAGAGTAAACGAGCTTCCGGCTTGCTCGAATCCAGCCCAGAAGAATACGATGAAACATGCAAGGATCAATATAGCTTTAGTCCGCTGCTTTTCCTTTTTTGTCATCGGTCCTTTATCGTATGTCGTAGCTACAGTTCGCATCGGTTTTTTACCAAGGTCACCGAAGTAGCGGTTACTGAACAAGTTGAAAATCACCTGACCGAGCACCATACCTATGGATGAAGCAAGGAATGCCCACTGGAATCCGTAGTGCATTGTGCCATCTGCCATCCTTGTTGCGAACAGGTCCTCAGCAAGGAAACCTGCTACAAGTGGTGCAATAAAAGCTCCTATGTTGATTCCCATGTAGAAAATAGTGAACGCAGAATCTTTACGCTTATCGTTTTTCGGATAGAGTTCACCGACAAACGTTGAGATATTGGGTTTGAAGAATCCATTACCGATGACCAGTAATGCAAGACCTGCATACAAACCGATTTCTGAATGAGTGAGGAAAATGGTGAAGTCCCCGACTGCCATCGTAATACCACCGATGGTGATGGCGGTCCTGAGTCCCATGAACTTGTCCGTCAAATAGCCTCCGATAATCGGAGTGAAATAAACGGTACCTGTATAAATTCCGTATATAAGTGTTGCGGTTTGCGGATCTACTCCCAATCCGCCGCTTACATATTCATAAGTCAGATACAGGATTAACATGGCGCGCATGCCATAGTAACTGTAACGTTCCCATAGCTCAGTTATGAATAGTAAGTAGAGTCCCTTAGGATGTTTTTTTCCTTGGGGTAGATTCTCGAGATGTGCTGACATCCAATGATCCCTCCTAATTTTCTGAACAATAGTCAATTATAGAGATTTTTAAATTGTCGAACAATACTTTCAGAAAAAGCTCTAATCTTGCTAATTGTTTTCGTATTCGAAAATTTCGAAACGTTTCTGGATTTTATGAGGGTGTCATTCATTGGTGGAAGATGGAAAAGTTTAAGAAATTGAAAGGGTGATTGAATGGAGAAGGGTGTCGTAATCATTACTGGTGCATCAAGTGGATTTGGATATTTGACTGCAGTAGCCTGTGCGAAAGAAGGTTACGAGGTGCTGGCAACGATGCGGAATTTGGAGAAAGCTAATCAATTTGAAAAGGAAGACAAAGCAATCCGGGATAGGATTCATTTCAGGCAATTGGATGTGACGGATCATAACTCGATTCAGCAGTTTGGAGCATCCTTGAAAGGTGAGGAAAGTGTTGCGGGATTGATCAACAATGCAGGGATCGCGGTCGGTGGGTTTACAGAAGAAGTGGGTGTAGATGAATTCAGAAAGCAATTTGATACGAACTTCTTCGGTGCAGTAGCCGTGACTCAGTTCGTTCTTCCTATCATGCGCAGGCAGGGGTATGGGAAAATCATAAATCTTGGCAGTATAAGTGGAAGGGTAGGGTTCCCGGGGTTATCGCCTTATGTAGCATCAAAGCATGCATTGAAAGGGTGGACGGAAAGTCTGCGATTGGAGGTGAAGCCTTTCGGAGTGGAGGTTGCGCTGATTGAAGCAGGCTCGTACAAAACGAACATATGGACAACTGGGACGCACATCCCGGATGAAGCACAGCAGCAAAGTTCACCCTACCGTTTCTACATGGAAGCATTGCAGCGGGAGTTTCAAACAAGCTCAGAAACACATGGCGATCCAGAAGAAATAGCAAGATTGATCGTAGAAATCCTACAAGAAAAACGTACTACCAAACTGTTTCGTCCTGTCGGAAAAGGTGTGAAGGTGATGATGGGTAGTAAAACACTTCTGTCGTGGCGGAGTTGGGAAAAATTATTGCTTAAGCAGCTATTCAAGCGTTGATCGCTATGTATTAATTGTTTTTTGTTCGCAATCGATGAAGCGTGCTCCGACTGAAACGGATGATCCCTTCAAGCAGTTCACTTCCTACAAAATAAATGGCACATATCAGCAGCATGAGGATGGAAAACTTGGAATGGTGGATGAATCCAGAACCGAAAAACGTTACAAGGACGGCGTTGACAGCATATACAGCTAATATTACCAGTGCAGCTTTTTTTAACAGACTCTGCATGTAAATCCTCTCCTGTAATGAAGGTATTAATTAAAGTATATAGGAAAAATATTGATAATAGTAGAATATCTGGAAAACTTTTTCATTGCCACCAATCTCCAGGAACTTTTCGATTATAGAAGTGAAAGGAGTGGTGGAATGAAACAACATATACTGCCTGTCGGTCATCCGTCCAGACCGGGAATAGCAATGAATGCCCGTTATATTACCGTACATACAACGGGGAATGAAGCGGAAGGTGCGGATGCACAAGCTCACAGTGACTATTTGTTAAGATTGCAAGATGGGAGCCGGATCGTAAGCTGGCACTTTACGGTGGATGAAAAAGAAGTCATTCAGCATTTACCAGAAAATGAGATCGGCTGGCATGCAGGTGATGGAAGAGGTCATGGAAATCTCAATTCAATAGGAATTGAAATCTGCGAAAACAAGGATGGAGATTTCGAGAATGCTGTTACTCGTGCAGTGCGATTAATTCGGACATTGATGGCTCGCTATGGCATTCCACTCCAAAACGTTGTTCCGCATAGACATTGGAGTGGGAAAAGATGTCCCCGAAGGCTGCTCAATGATTGGGAAGGATTTATGAATAAGGTTGAGGGTGATAAGGAAAGGTCCATCTATGAAGGTATGAGTGTAACATCGATTTACGATGGAAAGTTACGTTTCTATAATAAACCCTCGTGGGAAGACAAGGATGTATTCGGTTATGTAACGCTTGGTCAAGGCTTCCCTACGGTAAAGCGAAAACGTAAAGTGGGGAGTGGATATCAACTTGAAGTGTTGAACAGCAAAGGGGAAGTGTATTACATTACAGCGCATCCCTCCTATGTCACGATTGAGTGAAGGATCGTGTATCGGGGCTGTAAATATGGTATAATAAGGATACATGTGATGCTTTCAGGAGGCTAGTTATGAATCAGTTGGAAGAACAGTTCAAGTCAGTAAAGGCGACGATTGAAATGGAAGGGATGGAGGTCTCTGACGAAGTACAGCGAATCGTGTTGAAGGAAGCGAGTGGTGAAATTTCCTTCCACGAATTCAAAAAGCAGATCATGAGACTGCAGCGTAAGTGAATAATCACACTTCTTCCTATTGTTATCCCGGTACAGACGTGCTGATCAATCTTTTTGATATAAAAGATCCGAAAGATCTTGAACTTATGGAAGTCGCATATACAGCCAGAAGATTGCTGACGCTCCAAAATGGACCTGTAAAAGGTGCTTTTGATCTTGAACACCTGCAAGCAATCCATAGATATATTTTTCGGGATATTTTTCCATTTGCAGGTGAAATCAGAACAGAAAACATCGGCAAAGGAACTTTTTCCTTTGCAAATGCAAGATTCATCGTACCTGAAGCTAACCGTATCTTCAAAGAGTTGAAGGAAGAGAACTATTTGGATGGTCTGTTGCGGACGGATTTTGCAAAACGTGCAGCTTACTATATGGCGGAAATCAATGTTCTCCACCCATTCAGAGAAGGGAATGGGCGTGCCCAGCGGGAATTCATCCGCTGCATGGCAGGTAGATCCGGTTACCGGTTAGATTGGAACCTGGTCGATAATGAGACGAAAATGACCGCCTCCGTCCAATCGAAAACGAAAATAGATGAGTTAGCAAGCGTCATCGGAAATTGTATCCAAAATGAGCTTCCGGATGATAGGTTTGCTCAAACATTCCTGTAAAATCCTTATTGAAAAATAAGGATTTTTTGTTTTGTTACATGATAAAGCCGGCTAAATGTTACAAAGCTTTTACTGAATATTCACTTTGGTGAATAATTTTGCAATTATGAATATTGATGAAAACCCTTTCCGCTATGATATACTTCCAATCTAAACATCTAGATATAGACAGGAGAGGTGCTTATGAATGGGGTATATATTTCTACCGCATTGATCACAGACCCTATGGGTCTACTTGCATACTTATCAGCCCTGGTGGGTGGAGTCTTCATGCTCGCACAGTGGAAGCAGCCAAAAGTACAGAAATTCTTCCACTATGCGCCGCCATTGATTTGGGCATACTTTTTACCGATGCTATCTACAACGCTTGGAATCACTCCTTCAAGCTCTGCTTTGTATGATTTCGTATCGGTGTATATTTTACCGTTTGGATTATTACTTTTATTACTATCTACAGATGTACCGGCTACATTGCGTTTGGGACCGAAGGCGTTGTTCCTTTTCCTATCAGGTACAGTCGGGGTAGTACTTGGTGGTCCAATCGCGCTTGCTATCTTCCAGCCTTGGTTGCCGGTAGATGCATGGACAGGCGTAGCGGCTCTAGCTGGTAGCTGGATCGGTGGTTCTGCGAATATGGCAGCTTTGGTAGAGGCAACCGGAACCCCGCAGGATGTACTGACGCCGATCATCGTCGTCGATACAGTTGTTGGTTACAGCTGGATGGGAATCATGATCGCACTGGCAGGGTACCAGACACAGTTCAATAAATGGAACAAAGCGGATAATAGCGTGGTCGAGAAGATCAACGCTCAAATTGGTGAAATTGCACAAAAGCGTGCAAAGCCACTTGAAGTCCCTCAATTACTTGGTATCATTGGGCTTGGTTTCGGAGTAGCTTATGTTGTTCGTAAAATTGCTGAACAATTACCGGAAACCTCTGTCCTTTCAGCGGGGACTTGGACGATTATGATCATTTCCCTTGTAGGAATACTCTTCTCTTTCACAAAGGTACGTAAATTAGATGATTACGGTGCAAGTAACATCGGTTATGCAGGAATCTATCTATTATTGACTACGATTGGCGCAAAAGCGAATCTGGCAGCAGTAGTTGAAGCGCCTGCATACATTCTGATGGGTGTCGTTTGGCTTGCCATCCATATCATCATTATCTTCATGATGGCACGACTGCTTCGTGCACCACTTTTCTTCGTGGCTGTCGGGTCTCAGGGTAACATCGGTGGGACAAGTTCCGCACCGGTAGTAGCTTCCGTATTCCAACCAGCATTGGCTCCCGTAGGATTGTTGATGGGAATCGTAGGTAATGTCGTCGGAACGTATGCCGCGGTATTGACCGCCTGGTTAGCAGAAATCGTATCAAAAATGTAAGTTTACTATACGTGTAGAATAGCTGCGGCTATTCTACGCGTTTTTTTGTTGGCCGGATAAAACGTTGATAAAGTCCTGAACAAACCAGCCTGCATCAAAATCTAGAATCATTTTATTTATAGGATAGAAAGGTAGTGGTTCGGGTACAGCTCTGAAATCTGCGTAGGTCATCCCTTTCGATGGACCGGCTGTTAAGACGAAGATCTGTTTTTGAACGACAGAATAACGGGATTTGTTCAAAAGGTAGGATAAAAGCGTGACATCATGCAGTGGAGCACCGTTTATTGTGGGAAGAATCGGTTTGTACTGTTTACTGTAGTAGGATAAAATCGGCTCGATGATGGAGGAAAAGGGAGTTGGGAATTGTTTTACATACTTGATGATTTCTTTGGATATGACGGCACGATTACTGATATTCAGTGGTACAAACGTAAGCTGCTGCCCATTTCTTGCAACGATTTCCGCAGCATCCGGATCGCCGTAAACGTTCGCTTCAGCCAGAGGAGTGGCGTTTCCTGGTACGAGGAATGCCCCTCCCATCACGATTATTTCATCAACATCTTGAAGGTTGTTGTTCGGCTGCAGAAAACACATCGCAAGTGTTGTCATGCGGGATAAATTAACGATCGTCAGGTCGTCTTTGTACGTGGAAATGATATCGAATATCGTTGGAAAAGGATACAGGAAAGAAGGACTCGGATAGAGGGGTTCTATTCCGCCGAGTCCCTTTTCACCGTGAATATTATAGAAGTACTCCGGTGGTGTTCCGGAGAGGGGGCCCGTTGCCCCGCTAATAAGCGGGATGTCCTTCCGATCAGCTAAGTTAAGTAGATAGGCTGCGTTTTTCAGTGCATCCACTTGGCTGACATTACCGTAGCCGCTTACGATACCGGTAATATTTATTTCTGGATGAAGTAAGGCATACATCAGTGCAAATGCATCATCCACACCTGGGTCTGCGAAAATCAAAACATTTTTCATCCATTCACCCCTATCTAGCTTTTTACTATCTTACAATTTCTGTTAAGTGTTTATTCTTACTGCACTTGTTTTTGTTGCCATGTACTCACAGATAAAATGTAGATAGTTTTCTTACACTTGTCAGGCTACTGAAACATCGAATTACAATTCTTCTAACCTGAAATTTTTAAAAATCATACAGTGGCAGGGGCGTTAACTACAAACAACAGAGGGTGGCGGGGAAACTGCGAGACTCCCATGGGAGAAGGGCCTAGGCGAGACCCCACAGGGAGTAAAACGACCGAGGAGGCTCGCCAGCTCCCCCATAGGAAAGCGAGTAGTTTCCCCGCCGCCCTTTTTCACTGAATTGGCAAGGACCCATAGAGCCAAAGAAAAAAAGCTTGAGCCCTGTATGAAAGAGCTCAAGCTTCTTATTAATTGTTTACGGTTTTCTTGAATTTCGGGTAACCGATAAAGATTGCAATCAAGCCGGAGATCGCAATGAGAATCGGATAGAAAGAGTAAGGGATGATTTCCACTGGTGAAATCTTCGCGAACTGAGCCGCTGCCAGTAACTGAGCTCCATATGGAATCAACCCTTGGACGCTGCAGGAGAAGATATCCAGCAGGCTTGCTGTTTTTCTGCGATCGATTCCATATTGATCAGAAACATTTCTTGCCAGTTGACCAGTCGTAATGATCGAAATCGTGTTATTCGCAGTAGACAGGTTCGTGGAACTCACTAAACCAGCAATACTTAGTTCGGCACCTTTTTTGGAACGGATCCGTTTCGTCATGACACTCAATAGGTACTCAAGTCCTCCATTATTCCGAAGCATCGCAACCATTCCGCCGATAAGCAACGTCAGGAAGATCAGTTCAGCCATACTGTTGATTCCATCTGTCATTGCTCCTGTAAAACCACTGATGCCGAAACTGCCATCCATTAGCCCGATGATTCCAGCGAGAAGGATACCACCAGCAAGCACCAGCATCACATTCAGACCTGCAATGGCAAATCCCAGCACTCCGAGGTAAGGGAGGATCTTGTACCATACAAAGGATTCTGCTTCTACTGAACCAGTACTTCCAAAAGTGAATACTACAAGCAGGACGGCTGTCACGATAGCTGCTGGAAGGACGATGAAGAAGTTGACTTTGAACTTGTCCTTCATTTCCGTTTTCTGTGTCCGGACAGCTGCAATCGTTGTATCCGATATGATCGAAAGGTTGTCCCCGAACATTGCACCTCCGACGACAGCTGCCATGGAAAGGGCTAGTGAAATTTCTGTTTCACCACTGATTCCTACTCCGATTGGAGCCAGTGCAGCAATCGTACCGGTGGAAGTACCCATCGAAATCGACACAAACCCTCCGATGATGAACAACCCGGCAATGATAAGACCTTGTGGCAGCACACTCAACGCCAAATTGACTGTTGATTCGACTGCTCCCATTTGGGTGGCCACTTCCGAGAATGCACCTGCAAGAATAAAGATGAACACCATGATCATGATATCCGGGTGGCCAGCGCCTTTAGCGAATTCCTCTACCTTTTCCATCAACGGTTTCTTTCTATTTTGGGCTAATGAAAAACCGGCAGCTAACAGAGCTGCTACAAGTATCGGCATTTTATAAAAATCTCCAGTAAGAATACCAGAGCCTAAGAATAATGCTAAGAACAAAATAAATGGCAAAAATGCACGCTTATTCCTGTTGTTCGATTGCATCGTAAACCTCCATTCATGATGAGTATAAGTCCTCCATATACTTTAGCGATGCAACGTACTAGTGTCAAATCACAACCCTCCAATGAAATATGATAAGATAATAGAATCATCAAGTTTCCAGAAGGAGGATATCATGAGACGTATTCTTAGTATGATGGTACTGATTCTATCGTTTTTCTTATTAGTTGCATGTCAGGAGGAAGAAAAAGAAGTGACTCCTGAGGAAAGGTTTTCCGAATATACTTCTCTCTGGGAAGAGCAGAAGTTCGAAGACATGTATGAAATGATCAGCAACAATGCCAGAGAAACATATGGTAAAGAAGAAGCTGTTACATATTTTCAAAAAGTCTATGATGATTTTAAGATCACCGATGTAAAGGTGTCCTTTGATGACACACCACCCGAAGAAGAAAGGGAAGAAGATGTAAAGGAAGTTCGTATTCCTTTCCAGGTGGAAATGAATTCGATGGCTGGTAAGATAACATTTGATTATGAAGCTGCAATGGTCAAGCAGCCAATTGATGAAGAAAGTGAAGAAATGACTTGGAATGTAACATGGGATCGGGGATATATCTTCCCGCAGATCGCTAATGGAGAAAAGCTTGGTTTGAATAAGGTGGACCCAGTCAGGGGAGAAATTTTCGATAAGAATGGAAATGGACTTGCCATCAATGAAGACTTTTATAGTGTCGGTGTCGTACCTGAAAGGTTCACTGATGAGGAGAAGGAAAAAGAAGAAATCGCATCTGTCCTGGGACTGAGTGTGGAACAGATTGACAAGGCATTGAATGCGGGCTGGGTGCAGCCTCACCTGTTGGTACCATTAAGGAATGTCCACCCTTCAGAGGAAGAGTTGCTGAATGATGCTAAAGAAATCGCACCAATTGATTGGAAAAAAGAGCCGAATATTCGCTATTATCCCTTAGGAAAAGCAGCGGCACACCTGATCGGTTATGTTGCACCGATTACGGCTGAAGATCTTGATAATATGGATGAAGAAACGGCGGTGAATTATCACGCGAACAGTAAGATCGGTGCAAGAGGCGTGGAACAACTTTATGAAGAAAAGCTCCATGGTGCACCTGGATACACGATCTATGCAGAACGTGAGACGGAAAGTGAAGAGGAAAAGACCAGTAAAGTGACTATAGCTGAAAAACCAGTCACCAATGGAGAAGATGTCACCCTTACCATTGATACGACTATTCAAAATGAGCTGTATGCATCGTTGAAAGGAGATACCGGACATGCAGCTGCCATTAATCCTCAGACCGGTGAAACGAAGGCGCTCGTAAGTACGCCTGCTTTCGATCCGAATAAAGCGGCACAGAACGTCGAAATGCCTACAAATGAAAACAATTTGAATCGGTTTGCTGCTACCTACGCACCTGGATCGACTTTAAAGCCGATCAGTGCAGCGATTCTGCTCTCAAATGGAGCAATCAAACCTGAGGAGACGATGACGATTGAAGGCTCAACTTGGAAAAAAGATGAGTCATGGGGCGGTAATTCGGTTACACGTGTCCACGGCTTAGATGGTGAAGTGGACGTGAAAACGGCTTTAATCCGCTCGGATAACATCTTTTTCGCACGGGCAGCACTAAGGATGGAAGGTTCAGAGCTTGTAAATGCGTATAAAAGGTTCGGTTTCACAGAAACTCCTTCAAAAGGTTATCCGGTAGAAGCTTCCCAGGTGTCCAGCAACAATGAATTGACAAGTGAAGTGCTTCAGGCGGATACATCCTATGGTCAAGGTGAACTGGAAATGTCGTCACTTCATCTGGCTGCGAGCTATACACCATTATTCAATGAAGGTAATATACTGGAGCCTGTCCTGTTATCCGGTGAAAGCACTCCTGCAATATGGAAAGAGAATGCAATGAATACAGAGTATTCGGACTTAATCCGCCAAGCTTTAGATGGAGTGGTCAATGATTCTGCAGGCACAGCAGGAGACGCAGCAGAAGCCGATATTCGATTGTCAGGCAAAACAGGTACAGCCGAATTGAAAACTTCAAAAGATGATGAAGATGGAAAAGAGAATGGCTGGTTCGTAGGGTATCCAACTGAATCACCTGAGCTGCTCATTGCCATGATGGTGGAAGATGTGAAAGACAGAGGCCAGAGCAGCTTTGTAGTAGAGAAGGTTGCCGAAGTATTCAATCAGCTTTATTAATCAACGTTGATTAGGTTCTGTGATTTGTTATAATAGATATAAGCAAAAAAAGCATAGGTTTCAAAGCCCTCAAGGGGAGCCTTTAATGGCTGAGAGTGGACATCCGTTCAGACCCTTCGAACCTGTTAGTTAATTCTAGCGTAGGAATGGTGGCTTTTTTGATGGTGCAATGCATTTACGGGACCCGTCCATCAGGAAGCTTCCCCTTGGCATTGCTTTTTTTGTTGCCAAAAATTAAGGGGAGTGGGAACAAATGAGAAATAAGCGAGTACTATTCATGGTGGAGGTTGCCATCTTTGCAGCGATGGCGACGATGCTGGACTTGATTCCAGCGGTGAAACTGCCTCAAGGAGGATCGATCTCCTTTGCGATGATCCCGATTTTCCTCGTCGCGTTCCGATGGGGAATTAAAGGTGGATTGCTTTCCGGTTTCTTATACGGCTTGTTCCAAGTATTGACCGGAGGACAGATCTATACGCCGCTTCAAGGGCTCATCGATTATGGTTTTGCCTTTACGGTACTAGGCTTGGCTGGTCTATTTGCAGCAGGTGTGCGTAATGCATTGCGCGAGAAGAAAATGAAAAAGTTCTGGACATATGTTTCATTGGGGATTTTTGTAGGCAGTACGTTCCGGTTTCTTGCTCACTATATTGCAGGAATCGTATTTTTTGCAGAGTATGCAGAAGGACCTGTCTGGATCTATTCTCTTGTCTACAATGGATCCTACATGCTTCCATCTGCCATCATCTGTGCGATCGGACTTGGCTTCCTGTTTGCCAAGCAGCCAAGGATCTTATTGAATAACGATAACGTTTCAACCTATACGAATACGAATGAAGTAAGAAATCAGGCATAAGCTTACGATCAAGCCTTCTCACCCTTGGTGAGGAGGCTTTTGTGTTAGTGTAGATAAAAAGAAGTCGAAAGGAAGGAGCCTGTCGATGATCGAACTTGTCGGTGAATGTGAGCGATGTGGGAACAATGTATATTGCCGGGATGGCTTCTTGGATGGAGAACATGTTGATGGGAAACTCTTATGCAATTCATGTGCTTCGTCTGAGGAATAATTACCCATGTTTGAATCTCCATTTATTGGTGTAAATAGAAGGTAGATATAATACGAAAATGGGGGCGGAATGTTTGGGGCGGATACGCAGGTTTTTTAAGAAGAAGAAAGTATGGGTACTTATCGCATTCATGATTTACTTAGGAGTTGTCATTGCATATCATACAGCATTCAAACCGTTACCGGATGGGATTTCCTATGAAGGCGAAGTTCATGAGCTGAATGATATCGAGTTCTTTTATGATCTGACATACGAAAATGCGGCTGGTGAGCATGTCCAGGAGCGACAGGTGTTCCAGGAATTGTACAGGACGATCGGGGAAGCGGAGGAATTCATCGTAGCAGATATGTTTTTGTTCAATGGATATACCGATGGGAAATATAATTTCCCCGAAATATCTGAAAATCTTACAAATGCTATCATAGCACAGAAAGAGAAGCATCCGGATTTGAAGGCCGTGTTCATCACGGACCCGGTAAATACGGTGTATCACTCTTATGAATCGAAAGCGATCGATCGACTGCGTGATAATGGGGTCGATGTTGTCATTACGGATCTGAATGAGCTGCGCGACTCGAATCCTCTATATTCATCACTGTGGCGTACATTCATCCAATGGTTCGGTCAGGAGGGTGACGGATGGATTGCCAATCCTTTCGCTAAAAATGCCCCCGATGTCACATTGCGGTCTTATATGAAATTGATGAATATCAAAGCGAATCACCGTAAAGTATTGGTAACGGAAGACGCTGCGATCGTTCAGACGGCTAACCCGCACAATGCGAGTGGTTTCCATGAAAACGTTTCGTTCAAAGTGACAGGACCGATCATCAAGGACATTCTGGAAGCAGAAAAAGCGGTTGTTGATTACTCAGGCGAAGCGGACTTTCCTGATATTGATGAACTCGAGTTCGAAGAGACTTCCGGACCTTTAAAGGCACAATTCCTTACAGAAGGTAAAATCTATGATGGGGTGATTGAAACCCTTGAGAATGTAAAAGAAGAGGACACCGTCTGGCTTGGAATGTATTACCTTGCCGATCGGACAGTGATTGAATTATTGAAGGATGCAGCTAAACGGGGAGCTACAGTCAATATCGTGATGGACCCGAATAAAACAGCCTTTGGCCATGAGAAGACAGGGCTGCCGAACTTGCCTGTTGCAAGTGAACTGAATGACCTGGACAGTGAGAATATGAATCTCAGGTGGTACGATGTCAATATCGAACAATTCCACACCAAATTGTTATATGTTGATAAGCCGGAAGAAGATGTGATTATTGGCGGATCCGCCAACTATACGAACCGGAATCTGGACGATCTGAATTTGGAAGCGGATGTGAAAATAACCGGACCATCTGAAGAAGAAGTATTCCAGGAGGTCAACGCTTATTTCAACAGGATCTGGTCGAATGAAGACGGTCACTACACTGCCGACTATCATGAATATCAGGATAACCTTACGTTCCTTAGAAATGCGACATATCGAATTCAGAAGCTGTTCTGGTTCACCACTTATTGATTTTAATGCTGGTGCTTGATCTGGGCTCTGGTGTTTATGGGCGAAATCTCAGGTTTGTGAGCGGTTTTGAGGTGTTTATGAGCGATATTTCGAATTTGTGAGCGGAATTTCTGATTTATGAGCGAAAATCTAGATTTACGGGCGAACCTCAATTTCCCGCCCTGGAACCTAGTCTAAATAAAGAGACCCGATCAGAATCTGATCGGGTCTTTCACTTATGCAAATAAACGGCTAGCTTTATCATCTGTTACGATCAATAGTACTTTTCCTTCGTCCATATCTTCTTCGTATGTTTCTGCTTCATGCTCGGAGAATCCGATTTCCTGAAGTTTCGTCCTCAATTCATCACCTTTTTTACTGAACAGGTTTCCGACTGCGCTCTTGAAGTCCTGCTCGGAAAAACCGATTGTATTTGCGCCCGCGTTTTTAGCTATCCTTTCTGTACGATCATCATCATGGGACAGCACATAGACATGGTTTTTATCTATGCCTTCCTCTTTAATTTTCTTTACGTCTTCCATCAATTTTTCATCATTTGTGTATTCTCTTAAAAAAGGCTTCATTTCCTAACATCCTTTCTAGGTTTGTTTTCATAGACAAGATTCCCATAATGGAAAAAATAAAACATTTGAAGTGGTGACAGTAAAAAGGGAAATTCCACGGACTTGCAGAATAGATTTAAAAAGGAGTCATTCAAAAGTCTCAACAAAAAATAAATGAGGTGAGTATATGTTTAAGAAAATGATGGCAAGTATGGGGGTAGGCGCAGCAAAGGTGGACCTACAGCTGGAGAAAGATCAATTCCTTCCTGGAGAAGAAGTGAGCGGACGCATCGTAATCACTGGAGGGAACGTCGAGCAGCAGATTGACGGCATCCGTGTATTTTTGATGACGGAGGCTGTACGTGAGGTAAACGACCGGAAAGTGAAAGAACGAGTGGAACTGAAGAGGTACCATGTTGCTCAGAACATTACTATCGGTGAGCAGGAAGAGAAGGTAGTACCTTTTTCCGTCATTCTCCCATACCAAACCCCTGTTACGATGAATCGGATTCCTGTCTGGTTCGAAACAGGACTGGATATCCCGAGAGGCCTTGATCCGAATGATCGAGATCCCATCTCGGTATCTGCGCATCCTTATGTTTTGAATGTGTTGGACGCAGTAGAGAAAGAGCTCGGATTCCAGATGCGTAAAGTGGAAATGGAATATTCCAAGCGTTTAGGATACGTGCAGGAATTTGAATTTTACCCTGGTGGAGAATTCCGTGGTCATTTAGATGAGCTGGAGTTGATTTTCAACTTCACTGGCGACGGGCTGGATCTGTTTATGCAGGTCGATCGTAAAGTACGTGGCCTGGGGAGTTTATTTGCTGAAGCGCTGGAAATGGATGAGAGCAATGTAAGACTGCATCTGACAGAAGCGGACCTGAAAGAAGGACCGAAAGCATTGGCAAGAAGACTTGGAGAGTTGATCCGACAGCATATTTAAGCGGTTTTTGTAAAGTACCTGACTGACAATCAGGTGCTTTTTTTATGGATAAGGTTGACAAGACCATCTAATTTGAATAATATCTAATTAGATTAATATCTAATAAAAAAGGGGGAACAACATGCAACTTGAAAAAGTAGTAGCATTCCACAAAGCCTTAGGCGACCCGACAAGGATAAGAATCATCATTTTACTGAAAAGTGGTCCTCTGCACGGGCAGGCGATTGCTAATAAACTTGGATTGCGTCCGCCTACGATCACCCATCATATAGCTAAATTGAAGGATACGGGAATCATCTATGCACGGAGAGAGAAGAACACCATCTATTTCCATTTGGATCAGAAAAAATTAGAGTTTCACGCACAAGCAATTTTGAGATTGGGAGGGGAAGATCCAGTGAAAAAAGAAGAACTTGCAGTAACAGAAAAAGAAAAGCTTACGATCGTAAAGAATTTTGTATCTGCTCAAGGGGAGCTGAAACAGATTCCAAGTCAACTGAAGAAGAAGTTGGTTGTACTCGCATATTTCGTTCGGGGATTCGAGCATGGGAAGGTATATGAGGAGAAAGAAGTGAATGAGTATATCAAAAAGTTCCACCCGGATTATGCGACGATAAGACGGGAATGGATCATGCAGCAATTCATGTACAGGAAGAACAATCAATATGAATTGAATCCGAAAGAAATGTGGCCGGTGGTATTTTAATCATCCGAATAAAAAAAGGTAACAGAATCATACGTTACCTTTTAATTTTGCCTACTAATTAGATAAATATTTAATTAGATAATCATGAAATAAGGTGTTTGAGTATATGTTTTCAACCGACGCATATAAACGATTATTCTTTTCAGGTGTAGTCAATGGAATCGGTGACCGTTTCAGCCAAGTAGCTACGCTTTCATTGCTTTTGTCGTTGACTGGTTCTGGACTTGCAGTAGGTGCTGCGTTGGCGATCAGGATCATTCCATTTCTGATTCTCGCACCAGTAGGAGGATATTTGGCAGATCACTTTCATAAAGGCAAGCTAATGGTTGTAACAGACGTTGCGAGGGTCCCACTTGCGCTTAGCTTCCTGTTCGTGAACGGTAAAGAAGAATTATGGATCATCTATACAGCTCTTTTTTTGTTAGCTTGCGGTCAAGCGATTTATGAACCGGTAAGAAAAAGTGGAATAGGAGAACTTGTTCCTACTAAATATGTAACAAAAGTGAACGGACTAGAGCAAGTTATGAGCGGGGTTGTTCTTGTTTTAGGATCAATTACAGGTGGAGGTGTAGCTTATTACTTAGGCAGGGATGTTTCGTTCATGATCAACGGATGTTCCTTTCTACTTGCAGGTACGATGATCAAAGGTATTACTTTTCCAACGCGATCAGAAAAAGAAACTCCACATGTTTCTAAAGCGCACAGAGAAGCTGGAAATATAGTTTGGTCATTCCTTGCCATCGCTGCAGTAGCCAGTGCTCTCGACGGTATCTTCAATGTGTTGATCAGTTTATATGCATTTGATGTGTTCCGGTTAGCGGATTTAGGGATTGGTATATTCTATGGTCTGCTGGGAGCTGGACTTGCATCAAGTGCGATTTTCTCAAAATGGTTCCGTGGAAACTTCCTGTTTGTGGTAGCTCTCTTTCTTATTGTGGAAGGAGTCTTTCAAGCTCTTCTCGGCCTGACAGACAATTTTATTATGGCATGTCTGATGTTTGTCTTTGTAGCGTTAGCTGGCGGAATTGGAAATGCTGCAATGGACTCAGCAATAATGATTCAAACACCGACCGCCCAACTAGGTAAAGTATTCGGTCGATTCAGTATGGTGGAGAATGGCATGATGGGAATGACGATGCTACACGCAGGTTTATTATCTGAAAGCTATTACCCAACCGTAATTGGATGGTATGGGGGGATAGGGAATGTCGCATTGGGCTTTATAACCTTAATCGTTTGCGTGGCATACTTTTTCATCAAAACAAGGAAATACAGGGACTTATGTTGAATTGTGTAAGATATTCGACTCTAAAACTGTTTAATAGGTCTGAATAAGTTTCAGTTTGTACAATTTAGGTAAAAGGTTGGTATTGAACTATTTTTATGCAACAGGGGGGGAACAATGGAGAAAGCATTTAAAGAGAGAGAAATGTGGCGATTCGAAGGTGGAAGAGGAGAGCCGGATAGTGATGTGGTTGCCGATGAATATCCTTTGACATTGATGATCAATGGCGAGGAATTTGCTACCTTGGTCTGCACACCTTTGAATCTGGAAGAGCTGGTTATTGGTTTCCTTGCTTCCGAAGGTGTGATTCGACGCGTTGAGGATATAAATTCGCTTAGTATCGATCAGGACCGAGGCTTTGCTTATGTGGAAATGGATCGGATGCCCACCGCGGAAGTGAAATCGGATAAGCGCTGGATCAGCTCCTGTTGTGGGAAGAGCAGGTCGTTTTACTTTCAGAATGATGCGAAGACAGCGAAGACGGTCATTTCACATGTAACGATAACACCAGAACAATGCGAATCTCTTATGAAAGCGTTTCAACAATCTTCCGGTCTATTTCATGAAACAGGTGGGGTCCATCAGGCATCCATTGCATCTGTAGATGGATTGGAATATGGATATGAAGATATTGGCAGACATAATGCACTGGATAAATTATATGGTTATGTCCTTCGTGAAAAGATAGCGTTGAAAAATAAAATCGTCATTTTCAGTGGCAGGATCTCTTCAGAGGTTCTACTGAAGGTTTCCAAGATGGGGGTAGGCCTTATCTTATCAAAATCTGCTTCGACACACTTAGCCTTGGAGCTTGCAGAGGATTTGAACATAACTGCAATCGGTTTTGTCAGGAAAGACCGTATGAACGTTTACACCCATCCACACCGGGTGGTGGATACTTATATAGAGGAAAATAACAGAGATGAAAAGGGAGGGATTCCTATTGATGGAGCGTGAGCACACGGTTGTCACCATTAATGGAACAGAATACTTAGCAGATGCTGGCCAGAACTTGCTTGACCTCATCAACACGACAGAAGAAAAGGTCCCGCAAATTTGTTATAACGAATCGCTTGGGCCGATTGAAACATGTGACACTTGTATCGTCCAGGTGAACGGGGAACTGAAGCGGGCTTGCGGGATGAAGGTGCGCCCTGGAATGAGGGTCATGACAAATCTGGAAAGCGTCCATGATGCCCAGAAGGCTGCACTCGATACCATACTTGAAAAACATGAATTGTACTGTACCGTCTGTGATTACAACAACGGCACTTGCGAAATCCATAATGCTGTTGCAGACTTCGGTCTGGAACATCAGGGGAAAGAGTACAAAGCGACTTCCTATGAAACGGATCGATCCGGATCATTTTATCGTTATGACCCGAACCAGTGCATCCTTTGCGGAAGATGCGTCGAAGTTTGTCAGGACGTCCAGGTAAATGAAACACTTACGATTGATTGGGCGCGAAAAGAACCACGGGTCATCTGGGATAATGATGTACCGATGGACCAATCCTCCTGCGTCAACTGTGGCCAGTGTTCTACTGTATGTCCATGTAACGCGATGATGGAGGTAGGAATGGAAGGGGAAGCAGGATTCCTGACTGACCAGGAACCTAGTATCCTGCGTTCGATGATTGAATTGACGAAAAAAACGGAGCCAGGATATGGACCGTTGTTCGCTGTCTCGGATACAGAAGCGGCGATGAGGGAAGAAAGAATCAAAAAAACGAAAACTGTATGTACGTATTGCGGGGTTGGCTGCAGTTTCGATGTGTGGACCAAGGACCGGAAAGTACTAAAAGTCGAACCACATGCCCAATCACCTGCGAATGGCATTTCCACCTGTGTGAAAGGGAAATTCGGATGGGATTACGTCAATAGTGATGAACGTCTTTCCAAGCCGTTGATCCGTCGCGGCAACGCATTCGAGGAAGTGGAATGGGACGAAGCGATCGCATACGTTGCCAAACGATTCAAAGAAATCCGTGATGAAAAGGGGCCGGATGCACTGGGTTTCATTTCTTCTTCAAAAGCGACGAATGAAGAATCTTTCCTGATGCAGAAATTAGCTAGACAGGTAATCGGCATGAATAACATCGACAACTGTTCAAGGTATTGCCAGACACCTGCAACGATGGGACTGTTCCGCACGGTTGGTCATGGCGGTGACTCTGGATCGATTAATGATATCGCAGAGGCGAGCCTTGTAATTACGATCGGTTCCAATACAGCAGAATCACATCCTGTTTTAGCTTCACGAATTAAACGTTCTCAGAAACTGTTTGGCCAGAAGCTGTTCGTTTTCGATTTGAGAAAGCACGAGATGGCGAAACGGGCAGACCGTTTCCATCAGCCGAAGTCAGGAACAGATCTCATATGGCTGTCTGCAGTCACCAAGTATATATTAGATAACGGCCTGGAAGACAAGAACTTCCTTGATGAATGGGTGAATGGATTTGATGACTATCGCGAAAGTCTCGAAGAATTCACAATGGAGTATGCGGAAGAAATGACAGAAATTCCGAAAGAAGAATTGATTGCTATCGCTGAAGATATTGCATCCGCAGAAAAAGTAGCCGTATGCTGGGCGATGGGTGTCACCCAGCATATGCGTGGAAGTGATACGAGTACAGCAATTTCAAACCTGCTGCTGATCACAGGTAACTACCGTCGCCCTGGTACTGGAGCTTATCCTTTACGTGGCCACAACAACGTACAAGGCTGCAGTGATTTCGGAAGCATGCCGAACTTCTTCCCTGGGTACGAAAAGACGACGGACGATGAAGCTCGTGCACGATACGAAAAGGAGTGGGGTGTCCAACTACCAGCCGAATTCGGAATGGACAACCATGAAATGATCGAGGCGATCCACGAAGGCAACCTTACCTCCATGTTTGTCATTGGTGAGGATACCGGGATCGTCGATGCAAACATCAACTATGTGACAGCAGCTTTTGAAAAGCTGGACTTTTTCGTCGTACAGGATTTGTTCCTGACGAGTACGGCAGAATATGCGGATGTCGTGCTACCAGCAGCGCCGAGTCTTGAAAAGGATGGCACATTCACTAATACGGAACGAAGGATCCAGCGTCTGTATAAAGCATTGGAACCTAAAGGGGATTCAAAGCCGGATTGGGAAATTCTGATGGCTATTGCAAAAGAACTTGGCTATGACTGGGGATACACACACCCTGGGGAAATCATGAAAGAAGCAGCAAGTCTCGCTCCGATGTTCGCTGGCGTATCGTACGATTTGCTTGAAGGTTATGATTCCCTGCAATGGCCTGTTGCAGCTGACGGAACCGATTCGCCGCGCCTGTTCGAGGATGGTTTTCCATTCGAAGATAAGAAAGCAAAGCTATATCCGCTGGAATTCGAGTTGAAGTACGACACGAATGAAGAATATGATCTTCATGTGAATAACGGACGTCTGCTCGAGCATTTCCATGAAGGCAACATGACCTATAAGTCAGAAGGAATCGCCAGAAAGACACCGAATGCGTTCATCGAAGTTTCTCCAGAACTGGCTGAAGAGCGGGGAATCAAAGAGGGTGCTGAAATTAAACTTATTTCAGAAGCGGGAGAAGCGACTGGTGTCGTCACGGTAACAGATCGCGTCCGTGGAAAAGAGGTCTTCCTGCCTCTTAATGATAACGGGAAGTCAGCGGTCAACTACCTGACTGATAATCGAGTCGATAAAGACAGCAATACCCCAGCGTATAAAGAAATCGCTGTAAAAATGGAAGTAATGAAAAAGAAAGGGAAATCGCCGATTCCACCAAACAATCATCGCCGAGGAAATCCGCAGCCTCAAATCGGCGTGAAGATTGAAGAGAAGTGGAAACGCTCCGATTATCAATACCCAGGAAATCAGGTGAAGGATAATGGCTAAATCGATAACAACGATCAAGCGTAAAGAAATTCCACGTGAAGTAAAGGTCGATCAGGACATGCAGGAAGTGAAAGAGGCTATTTCTGATAATAAGGATTCGATTTTGAAAGGAATTCAATTGCTGAAGACGTTGGATGAGGGCGGTACGCTGGACAGTGTGAATGCATTGTCGAAGCATAAGAAAGAAGCCATCGGTTATTTTGCGAAAGAGTTGAATAAACCACAATATTCACAAGTGCTGGAGAACCTTGCTGATCTCGTTTTCCTACTTGGGGATATCGATGTGAAGGCAATGCGTCAGGTGACAGACCGAGTCAATCAAGGACTAGAGGCAGCAGAGACAGAGGAAGTTACTTCAAAAACGAGTTTCCTGGACCTTGCTAAAGCGTTGAAAGATCCTGAAATCAATCGAAGCATCACGATGATGCTTCAATTCCTGAAAGGTATGGGCAAACAATAAGATGGAAATGAAAAAACAGGCGGAGCCGAAATAGGCCCGCCTGTTTATCTGGTTTATAGAGTGTCGTATCAATAAACTTTGTCACCGTTGAAAATCGAGTTTTTCACGACTACATAATCAACATGACGGATGGCATCGAGATTGTTGCCGCCTGCATAGGAAATGGAAGACTGCAGGTCCTGTTCCATTTCATCCAACGTATCCTTCAAATACCCTTTATGCTCGACGTACATCTTTTTACCTTCAACGTTCTTCTTTTCCCCTTTTTGAAACTCGGATGCAGAACCGAAGTATTCTTTGTACAGCTTTCCATCTTTTTCAATCGTGTCTCCAGGGGATTCCTCGTGACCTGCAAACAGGGATCCAATCATCACCATCGATGCGCCGAAGCGGACTGATTTTGCAATATCTCCATGGGTCCGGATTCCTCCATCCGCTATGATCGGTTTGCTTGCGGCTTTCCCGCACCAGCGTAGTGCAGCCAACTGCCAGCCTCCTGTTCCGAAGCCGGTCTTGATTTTCGTAATGCATACCTTTCCGGGTCCGATACCTACTTTGGTCGCGTCTGCACCAGCATGCTCCAATTCTCTCACTGCCTCTGGTGTACCGACATTTCCAGCAATGACAAAACTATCAGGTAAATGGCTTTTAATATGTTTGATCATTTCAATGACAGATTCAGAGTGTCCATGGGCGATATCGATGGTGATGAATTCAGGTATCAACCCTTCATCCGCAAGAGTACGTATAAAAGCATATTCCTCTTTTTTCACCCCGACACTGATAGATGCAATCAAGTTTCTGGTCTGCATTTTTTTAATGAATTCAATTCTCGTTTCAGGCTGGAAGCGATGCATGATGTAAAAGTAACCATTTTCAGCCATGTATGTAGCGATGTGATCATCAATGATCGTCTGCATATTGGCGGGTACTACAGGAAGTTTGAACGTATGATTGCCAAGCGTGACAGTAGTATCACATTCAGAGCGAGTATCAACAACGCACTTCGCAGGAATTAACTGAATATCTTCATAATCAAATACATTTTCCATGAAAAACACTCCTAAAAGCGAATATTTATTAAGTTTTAACAATTTATTGTTCGTACATATATTAATTTACCTAATTTAATTCAACCTGTCAAAAGAATTTCAGTGTTATTTCCGAATGTCTGAAAAACTTTTAT
The DNA here is from genome assembly GCF_042675915.1 of Thalassobacillus hwangdonensis. Classification (NCBI taxonomy): domain Bacteria; kingdom Bacillati; phylum Bacillota; class Bacilli; order Caryophanales; family Bacillaceae; genus Thalassobacillus; species Thalassobacillus hwangdonensis. Next base: position 341,632 of record NZ_JBHTKL010000001.1, read on the forward strand.
TGTTTTGTAGTCTTTTTTCCGTTTCTTCTCGTCTATATAGTGAAGTTTGAAAACAGGAGGAATTTACGATGATAAAGGTGGAACAACTTTCCCATTCGTTTTACATAGGTAAGAAAGGAAAGCAAAAAGAAATACCGATCTTGAAAGATATCAATCTTTCTATCAAATCAGGTGAGATCATATCGATTGTAGGGAAGAGTGGATCAGGGAAGTCGACGCTGCTTAATTTGATGAGCGGGTATTTGAAACCTGTGAAAGGACGATTGGTGATCGCGGACACGGATGTAACTGAGTACAGTGAAGCGGAATGGGCGGACTTCAGGCTGAATCACTTAGGGTTCATCTTTCAAAGCTTCCAATTGATTCCTAGTATGACTGCTGCTCAGAATGTGGAGCTCCCGCTTGTAATGAAAGGCATTCCGGAAAAGGTACGGAAACAAAAAGTGGAAGAAATTTTTGAACGAGTCAGTTTACAGGGGTATGAGGAGCATTATCCATCTGAATTATCAGGAGGTCAGCAACAGAGAGTGTCAATCGCCCGAGCACTCATCGTCAACCCGCCACTCATTCTTGCTGATGAACCGACTGGAAGTCTAGATTCAGAGACGGAAGAGGAACTGCTGTCATTCATTAAGAAATTGAATAAAGAAGAAGGCATTACGTTCGTGATTGTTACGCATGATGATGAAGTGGCTTCCATTGCAGATCGTACGATCCGGCTGGATGATGGGCGTATCTCGAAGGGGGCGGTTGCTGTATGAAGTTCAAGGACAGAAGACGATTTATCAGTCAGAACCTGAAGAAAAATAAATCCCGTGTATTCATGACGATTCTGGCTACAGCAATCGGTTGTGCTTTCCTTATCGTTCTTGCTTCGGTAGGATTCGGTGCCCAGAAATTCATTACGAATGAGATCACGCAAGACAGAGTCATTACAGAAATAAATGTCCACGGTAAATCTGAAGTGGATGAGGGAGAAAGCCCGCGAATTACGAATGAGGATATTGCCGCTTTCGAAGATATTCCGAATGTAAAAGCTGTTTCCAGAAAACAACGGGTGATGAATGACCCTATGGTTCAACTCGACGGATACATAGCGAATACCGGCGCTGTTGTTGTTGATTATCCATCAGAGATAAAAGCTGGCTTCAAACTTTTCGAGGGACGTATGCCTGAAAAGGAGAATGAAGTGATTGTCGGTTATCACCTGATCGAACAACTTTATTCAGAATCAGCTGATGCTGAAGATGGGCTGTACAATTCAGAAGGCAAGGTGAAAGATGCCTATGGTTATGATGAAGCAGACAGTCTGATCGGAAAAGAGATCAATCTTGTCGTCAGTCAATTTGAAGATGGGGAAAAAGTGGATGAAAGCTTTCCTTTGACTGTAGTCGGTGTAACCGAAGCACCATCTAGGGACTGGATGAGAGATACTGAGGTATTGATATCTTCAAAAGTCTTATCTCAGATCGAAGCCTTTACCGGGACACGCTATGGGCAGATGATTACACCGGATATGCCGGAGGAACATGTGGAAGATCTGAAAAGCTTGAGTGGCCCTAAAGAATATGAAGAAGTAAATGTAATTGCTAATTCCATGGAAAACGTCAAAGGAATCTCACAACAACTGAAAGATCAAGGGTACTTCATCTATTCGGTTACTGAAGAATTGCAACAGGTGAATTTAGTGTTTGCATTAGTGAAGTTCGGTTTGATTTTCATTGGAACAATCGCACTGTTGATTGCGTCCATTGGTATTTATAATACGATGTCGATGGCTGTCACCGAAAGAACGCAGGATATCGGTATCATGAAGGCGATCGGCGGTCATCCTCGGATGATCAGGAGTATCTTTCTTCTTGAAAGTGGTTATATCGGCCTGATCGGAGCAATCGTCGGATTGGTTGCAGCATATGTCATCAGCATCGGAGTTAATGCTGCGTTGCCGATCGTAATAGATATGGCGTTCAATGAAACACTTGATAAAGAAATTCAGCTTTCCTACATTCCACCATACTTAGCAGTTTTATGTATTCTATTGAGTATAGGGGTGGCAATGCTTTCTGGACTGAAACCAGCACGAAAAGCTACGAAGATTGATGTGCTGCGTGCATTGAGAAGAGATATTTAAAATAAAAAATGAGACAGGGAAATCCCTGTCTCGTTTATACTTCGATAAGAAACCAAATGATCATTAAAGCCTGAATCGCGATTTTCGCTACCGATCCGCCAAGGAATCCAAATAAGGAACCCAACGAAGCTCGGAATGCTTCTTTTGTTGTCCTGCTCTGCAGCAGCTCGACAATCAATACACCAACGAATGGGATGATCAGGATACCAAGTGGCGGCAGGATGAATGAGCCAATGATGACTCCAATAGCGGCTACACGTTCTCCCCATTTGCTTCCCCCGTATTTTTTCACAAAATAACTATTTGCAACGATGTCTGAAATGATTAGTAGCACCGTCAATGTGACCATCGCAATCCAGAATAAGGTGGATAAGCCACTTCCTTCGATGAAGAAGAAGTGGATAAGAAAGCCTGCCCACAATACCAACGGACCTGGAATGATCGGGAAAATGATACTTGCAAAGCTCAATGCAAACAAAATCAGGATGATGATCCATAAAATAATATCAACCATGTTGAAGCCTCCGTCCAGTAAAAATCTATCTCTAGATTAGTTTCAGGTAATTTTATACCTTTATACTTTAAAAGATTCCTGCAAATCCGTCCAATCATATGTACGAGCGAACCCTTCACAAGGATTCGCTCTTTTTAATGTCGCTTATTCGATTTCATGTCTGTCGGGTGGGGCCATGAACTCAGGTCCGACAGGGTCTTTTACATGCTTTAGCAGGATTTCATCGATGTCATGCATGCTTTCCTCATCGATGGTGAAATCCAATTGATCGATCGGATCCAGTTGGTCAGGTCTTCTTGCTCCCATCAGAGCAATTCCTGAACCAGGCTGCTGAAGCACCCATTTCAATGCAAGGTGAATGACTCGTTTTCCGAAACGGTCCTGTGCCAGTGCATCAAGCTCCTTTACTGCATCCAAGTATTGCTGGAAGCGTGGGTGCTGGAATTTAGGATCATTGTTACGCAAATCATCGCCATTGAATTCCTGGTCTTTCGTCATTTTACCGCTTAACAGCCCCCTGCAAAGAGATCCGTAGGAAATCGTGGTGATTCCGTGATCTTTTACATATGGGAGCAAGTCTCTTTCGATTTCGCGTTCAAATAGATTATATGGAGGCTGCAAGGTGTGGATGGGAGCAGCTTCCCGGAAAATATCCATCTGTTCCGGCGAGAAATTACTGACACCGATTGCTTTTATTTTTCCTTGTTTATAAAGGTAGTGTAATGCTTCTGCTGTTTCATGGATTGGTCCTAAAGGATCAGGCCAATGCACCTGATAGATATCGATGTAATCTGTTTGAAGACGTTGAAGTGAATCCTCAATTTCCTGGTGGATCCTTTCCTTACTTCCATTACGGAAAGGCTGCCCATCTTTCCAGTCCAAGCCTACTTTAGTAGCAAGTTTTATCTCATCCCGTTTCCCATATTGACGGAGTGCTTCACCGACAATTTCTTCTGACTTTCCAAATCCGTAAACAGGGGCAGTGTCAACGAGGTTGATTCCTTTATCAAGCGCAGCATGAATGGTGCGGATCGAATCCTGTTCATCTGTACCGCCCCACATCCAGCCACCGATGGCCCACGTTCCAAGGCCGATTCTGCTAGATTCTATATCCGTATTACCAATGTTTATCTTTTCCAATTGATACACCTCCATTAGGTCTCTCTTCTTTGATGTACCCGTGTTTGGATTGCCTTAATCTAACTCATAGGCTACGCGCTTAATTATTCCAATATTCTGAAACTAGGGTATAATAGGAAGAAAATGCTAGATTGGGAGTGACGGGGGATGGAAGCAGCTAAACAGCTTCAGCAGGATCACAGGCCAGGGATGAAGCGATGGAAAAAGGCGCTGATCATAACTTCAATCATCGTAGTTGTTTTGATTGCGTCGGTAATTACGGTAGCCGTAGTCTATGTGAATAGGAGTCTGCCGAATGTAGAAGGAGAAGCGAATATTCCTGGATTGGAAGATCCGGTAGAGGTGATCCGCGATGATACTGGGGTACCACATATTAAAGCCGAATCGCTTCATGATCTGTTTTTAGCCCAAGGATACGTGCAGGCGCAGGATCGTATGTTCCAGATGGAATTGGCACGAAGGCAGGCTTCAGGAACGTTGAGTGAGGTGGTCGGGGAGGCCACGGTTGAACAGGATAAATATTTCCGTACACTTGGTTTAAGAAGAGCAGCGGAAAAGTCCTTATCGATTTATTCGGATGAAGCGGTAGAAGTGCTGGAAGCGTATGCTGAAGGTGTGAATACATATATCGAGCAAACCGAAGCAGAGAACAGATGGCCGCCTGAATTTCTGTTGATGGGAATCAAGCCGGAGCCATGGACACCGGTAGACTCCCTGACAATTGGCAAGTACATGGCATTTGATTTAGGTGGTCATTGGGAGCGTCAGGCGTTCAACTACTATCTATTGAATACATTTACGGAAGAAAAGGCTTATGAGCTGTTTCCTTCTTATCCAGACAAGGCCCCATCCATCATCAATGAGACGGAAGTGGTCGATATTGCTTCAAGTTTCAAAGGAGCAGTCATGCCGGATCCCTTTAATGGGAGCAATAACTGGGTGGTAAGTGGAAACAAAACGAAGTCGGGAAAACCGTTATTGGCAGATGATCCACACTTAGGACTGGCTTCACCGTCAATCTGGTACCAAATGGAGCTGGAAGCACCTGATTATCAAGTATCAGGAGTGATTTTTGCCGGCATCCCAGGGATTATCCTTGGTCATAACGATAGCATCGCATGGGGAGTGACGAATGTCGGGCCGGATGTACAGCAATTGTATTTGGAAAAGCGGAATCCGGAGAATCCAACACAGTTCATGTATGAAGGGGAGTGGGTGGATGCGCAGGTTCATGACGAACCGATTGCAGTGAAGGATAGTGAACCGATTGATTATCAGGTAACCGAAACGAGACACGGACCAATTGTATCTGAGTTTTCGGTTGAGAGTGATAGCGACATGCTGATGTCTTTGCGATGGACGGCTCTTGATTCGACGACAGAGCTGGAAGCAGTTCTTGAAATCAACCAGGCTGAGAATTGGGAGGAGTTCGAAACGGGTTTGGAGAAATTTCTCGCACCAGCGCAGAATTTCGTTTATGCAGATATCGATGGAAACATCGGATATAAAGCGAACGGAAAGATTCCAATCTATGAAAATGGCGATGACGCTCTATTACCGTTGCGTGGCTGGGAAGAAGAAGATGAATGGAAGGGATTCATTCCATTTGATGAACTGCCTCAAGTGTTCAATCCCGAAAAAGGCTATATTGCTACCGCCAATAACCAGGTTGCAGGGGATTCGTACCCTTATCACTTAAGCAATAATTGGGCTCAGCCATACCGCTATCAGAGAATTGCGGAAATGCTTGAGCAAAAGGATGGTTTGACAAGTGAGGATATGAAAAACATGCAATTGGATACATTGAATTTGCAGGCAAGAGAGTTTTTACCATTTCTTCTAGAGCAGCTTGATCAGGAAAAATTGGATGAGAAAGGTCGGGAAGTGGTAAGCCAATTGAAAGCGTGGAACTTTGAAGATAAAGCCGAGCTCGCCCAGCCATTAGTATTCCATCGTTGGTTATATAATCTGGAAGAGGAAATCTATGGAGAGCAGATTCCAGAAGAGGTGATGGAATTCTTTCATGGTTCTGGACAGACTACAGATGAACTGCTTCGATCCTATCAGGGAGGGCAGGATTCCATATGGGTGGAGGAAGCCGGTGGAATCAGTAGTGTCATTCATGAAAGTTTCACTCAGACCGTGGAGGATTTGAACGAAGAGTTAGGGGGAGAACCTGACTCGTGGAAGTGGGGAGACTGGCATCAGGTCCAATTCAGACATCCACTTTCGTCAATCAGTTACTTAGAACCGTTTTATAATGGTAAAGAACCTCTGCCGGTCGATGGAAGCAGAGTGACTGTAAGGGCGGTCGGTTATAATAAGGAAACAGGAAAGGTCACACATGGTGCTCCTTGGCGTTTTGTGGTTGATGCCGATGACTTTTCAAAAGCGGAGCATATCGTAGCACCTGGACAGTCGGGACATTTCAGGAGTGAGTGGTATGACAATCAGGTGGATGATTGGGTGGAGGGTAACTATCACACAACATCGGTCGGAGAGCAGGATGGAAATCGCTTGATGCTCCTTCCTTGATGTATGCACGAGGATGAAGTCACATGACTTTATCCTCTCTTTTTATTACATGAAACAGTCTGCTCTGCTGTGTATTACACATCACGTGCAGGGTATGATAGGATTATTAATAGATTAGTTCATGGTAAAAATTTCTATACTTGGAGGTTTACATGCACGAATTCAATGAAGTTTTCATCCAGATTTTAATTTTATTAGGTATATCCATCACGGTCATCGCAATTGCAAAACTCTTGAAGGAACCTTATTCTATAGCATTGGTCATTGTTGGGCTAGTGCTGGGAATAACCGAAATTCCGGTTATTGAAGAGGCGGAGAACTTCATAACCCAGTCCGAAGTGTTTCAGGCAGCGATCATTTCCTTATTCCTGCCGATCCTTTTAGGAGATGCAACGTTGAAACTGCCATTCCATCACCTTTTTGAACAGAAGAAAACGGTTATGGGGCTGGCGTTCATAGGTACATTTCTTTCCTTTTTGACAATAGGGGGAGCTGTATATTTTCTGTTTGATTTGCCTTTGATAGTAGCCTTTACCTTTGCAGCATTGATGAGCGCGACGGACCCGATCAGTGTATTATCGATCTTCAAGTCCCTTGGTGTATCAAAGAAAATGTCCACGATCATGGAAGGAGAATCTTTATTCAATGACGGTATCGCCGTCGTCCTCTTCAAAATATCTTCCATCTATCTTTTGACATACATGGAGATGGGATGGAGCGGATTGGGCAGTGGAGTTCTGCTGTTTTTACAATTTGCTCTGGGGGGAGCCTTGATTGGGCTTGCAATGGGATACATCTTTTCTCAGATCATTCGTATTTTCGATGATTATCCGCTGGAAATTGCGATTTCTGCATTATTGTTTTTCGGGAGTTATTTCATTGCCGAACATTTCCATACATCGGGTGTAATCGCCGTAGTTGTTGCCGGGTTCATGTTTGGTGACTATGGAGCAAAAATCGGCATGTCGAAAGAGACGAAAATCAATATCAATACATTCTGGGATACCATTACGTTAATTGCAAACTCGCTGATTTTCCTTATGGTCGGATTGGAAATCAGGAATATTGATTTTGAAGGGAAATGGCTATTGATTGTTGCGAGTATCTTGATTGTCTTGGTCGGAAGAACGATTGCTCTCTATATCAGTACAAGCTGGATCAAGGAATTGACTCAGAAGGAACGCCTGTTATTGAATTGGGGTGGCCTTCGGGGAAGTCTTTCCATCGCATTGGCGTTGAGCTTGCCGAATGATTTTGCAGGAAGAGAAGAAGTACTCCTGCTTACTTTTTCTGTCGTTCTATTTTCACTAATTGTACAAGGGCTCACCATCAAACCACTTGTGCAGAAACTCGGATTTTCAAAAAAATAGACAAGATGACATGAAAAAGACAAAGGAACCTATATCGTTCCTTTGTCTTTTTAAATGCTTATTTTTTGTTGAATCCTTTTTTCCTTACGTGATCTGTAACATCCATGCGCATCGGTTTTGTAAACCTTCGAAGCATCTGATCGGTCCATGTGTCGGTTCGGGTATTCTCAGAACGCGATGCATAGTAGTGGCTGATTTCTTCATTGAACTGATTCAATTCTTGTTGATGTTCCTTGTAACTGTTCTCGTGGTAAACCGCTTTAAGAGGCAGTCTCGGTTTTTGTTCAGGTTGATGTGCCGGTACCCCCACCACCATTCCGAATAATGGGATGACATGATCGGGGAGGTGGAGAAGCTCGTCAACTCTTGAGATGTTGTTCCTGATACTGCCAATATAACAAATACCCAATCCCAAGGATTCAGCTGCAATTGCAGCATTTTGAGCTGCTAAAGCGGCATCGATGGCAGCAACGAGAAAATGTTCGCTGTTTTCCAGGTTAGCAAGCATCTTATCATAGGTTGATTGTGGAGCCTGTGAAGTGACATGATGATAATCCGCACAGAAAATGAACAGGTGCCCATTGTTTTTTACATAACTTTGCATGGTTATTTCTGCTAATTCATCCTTTACTTCTTCATCTGTAACTCCAATGATGGAGTATGCCATCATATAGCTTGAGGTTGATGCTTGCTGAGCACTTCGGACAATTGTCTGGACTTGTTCTTCGCTCAATTTTTCAGGCTTGAACTTTCTTATGGAGCGATGGTTCAGGATCGTCTCGATTGTCTGGTTCATGATTACACCCCGTTATCAGTCGATTTCATAAATTGCTTCCACTGTTTTCTCGCCTTTTTCCTTCCAGTCCTGTAGATTAAAAGACTCTTCCTGATTGAATTCAGGTACTGTAACAGCCAATTCCTCTTCTGACTTCCAAACGGTACTTGCTATCGGAAATAGGAATGGCGCAGTCAAAGATGGCAGATTTTCTGAATCTGTCTTTAAAGTGATTTTCTGCCATTCGTCATTTTTGATATCTACCACACTGACTTGATGGGCCGTTTCCGCTTCTTGACCACGGCTGAATTTAATAGCAATATATCGTCCTTCAGGTGAAGGGTATTGCCCTACTAATTTACTGAGATCCGCCAGCAGCATGGACGTCTGCTCACTCAAATCGATATAGAGGTAAGAACAACCGCTCTCCAGACAGCCGAATTCCAACAGGTATGTATGCGTTGTTTCCTCTCCGTCCAATGGAATGAAGTTCAATTGATCATTGACCTTTTTTGTATTTTCATACGTAGTAAGGTAATTCTCCAGGATTGGATGTTCATCCAGTTCAATGTTGTATTCTTCATCCTCAAGTGTCACCTGTATTTTCGATGGAATCTCCTGTGCAGGCGCTTCATCAATTTCCTCAATTGCAAGTTCCGGCTCAATGACCTTATCATCATCATTAGCGGCTGACTCGGATGAACAACCTGCAAACAATGTAAGGCAAATAAAGCCTAATCCTAAAAATCGTTTCATAACTTTTCTCCTTTGTAGGTACCATGATAGCTGTAAAGACTATGTAAAAAATACCATGTAACTGTTGTAATTTCAAAAGATAAATGGCTTCATTTTGGTTAATTAGACAAAAAATTGATATTTATTCATTATCATGCAGGAATTCAACATGCTAAAGTCGAAATTAGTGGAAAACGAGAGGGGTGAAAGCGAATGGGTACCCTTGTTGATTTTGGTCAATATAAGCAGAAAAGGAGGCGGAGAGAAGGTTTATCGGAAAAGAGAGTAGTGTATGAGGTTTACTTGACGACGGTTAAATATGTCTACAAACATATTGAACAGGAGTTTGATAATCCTGTCGAGCATTTGACTACTGCTGTGAATCTATCCGTTTTGTATAAGCAGGATCGAAATCGTTTTGCCGCTACATTCGCTGATCTGATCAGTTATTGGAATCTGTCCCCCTTGACTGTCAATGCAATTCCGGTTCATCGTGCTTTTGATGAGTTTGAGACGCTTGGTGATTTATGTGCCTATATAGAGAGAAGGGTGAGGGAAGAGAAGTAATTCTCTTCCTGTTTCATTTGTCATGAAAAAAAGCACCCCATTGGGGCGCTTCCTTCTTACAGATTCTTCGGATGCTGTGCTTCATGCTGTGCACCATGTTCCAAATATTTATCCTCTACCAACCTCTTATCCTGGTGGGTCAAATTCGCATCATCTATCATTCTTTGTCCTCTTTTTTCTACATATACGGCAATTCCAATCAATACTGCAAGTGGAATCAAAAACCAAAGCCAAATCATGATTGGATCTCCTCCTTCTGTTGTTACTATATCTATACCCCCTTAAGGAAATCAGAATCGCTTATGACAGGAAAGGGGGAGAAGGGAGGAGCGAAGATGACAAAATCCTTCATTTTGTTACAAGGGTGTTCAATACGCTGGTTCCAAAGACCTAATTGAATTTCTGTCTGATCGGAAGCATTGCTCCGATAATTGCCACGATTCCACCTGCAAGAAACATGTAGGAAAAGCCAAAGGCCGCCATTCCGGCAAAACTGCCGAATAATAATAGATCACATAAGGAATCGGTCATCGATAATAACGATATCGTCGTAGCTCTTACCTTTGATGAAAAATATTCATTAGAGAGTTGAGAATAGACGGGATATCGAATCGCTTTTACAACCCTCATCAAAAGAACGATGAATAAGATCAAAGGCAGGACATCCCCGATCATTCCTACAATAAATAATCCTGCTGCTCCTGTATAACCAGTCAGTTTCAATAAATGAATGCGATTGATTCGTGAGGTGATCAAACTGATCGACCTTGATGTCATGAACGCGATACTGGCACCTGCTGCATAGATGACTCCGATCCATGCTACCGGAAGTCCGGCATCCACCATCAATTTTTGGTCAAACTGTTCAAAAACCGCAGCGGTAGGGATGAATACAAGGGTAATATTGAGAAACATCCATAAGACGGCTGTATTGTTCCGGATGACCGCGAGCCCTTCTTTGATTTGTAGGAATGGGTTTTCTCTATAAGTACCTTGAGTTACCGGATTGATGATTCTGAATGACAAAATCACTTGAATCGACTGGAAGCATACTCCCAGGATAATCAATAGCCTGAATTGTGCTTCAGAAAGGTCCTTCGCAATAAATGCACCTATCAGAACGACGAAAATAGTAATGATGAATCCGGCAGACTGGATGATTCCCATCGCCTTCTCCATAAGATTCTGTTCCCCGCTCATTTTCAACGATTCATAAATCAATGCTTCATCTGCACCACTGAAGAATGTGGCAGCAAAGCCATAAAGGAAACTGCTTAGGAAAAATACCCAAGGCTCAAAAGCTACGAGCAGCAAGCCATGGGATATCACAGCCAGTATCGATCCAAAGATGAAAGCTGCTTTAGCTCCATACCTGTCTGCGAATATTCCCGTAGGGAGTTCACCTACCAGGACGCCGATACTGAAAAAGAGCATGACGATCAATATAGATGAGGCATCGAGGCCTCTTTCGTAATAAAAAAGGGTCAGTACTGGTGTTAGAAATTTCAAATTACCAAATAAATGGCCCCAGAATAATAGTTTTATATTATGGGACGCGAGTGTATGTTTGTTCAACTTCATTTCCTCCTGAGCCTAATAAGAATCTTATGGCAGGAGGAGTATGTCTACTTGTTAGCTCTTTACCCCTCCTGATCGAGAATTGGAAATAACATTCAGAATTTTTTGCATTTAAACTTCCTCCTTTGAATAGATAGGCTTATTATATAACGTAAGCAGGTATTTGGAAATAACGCTTACAATTAGAGGGGGATTTGGATATGAGTGATGGAACGATTGCAGTGAAACACTTATCGAAGATTTTCAAAAAAGGCAATGTCCACGCAGTTAAAGATGTGTCGTTCGATGTGAAAGAAGGGGAGTTTTTTGCGTTTTTAGGACCAAATGGTGCAGGCAAATCAACGACGATTCAGATACTGACAACTCTGATCAATGCAACAAATGGAGAGGTGTGGGTGGCAGGTCATGATGTCAGAAAATCCCCTGGTTCTGTCCGGAAGCATATCGGTGTAGCCTTGCAGGAAACTGGAGTGGATCCCGATCTGACTGGAAGAGAACTTCTTGAACTCCAAGCGAGAATTTTCGGCTTCAATAAACTTGAATCTAAGAAAAGAACGGAAGAATTGCTCGATGTCGTCCAATTGAACGAGGCAGCGAATCGGAGAATCGGAAATTATTCAGGAGGTATGCGCAGAAGGCTGGACCTAGCACTTACTTTGGTGAATAATCCAAGCATATTATTTCTTGATGAGCCAACTACCGGGCTTGATCCTTCGAATCGAATCGCCATCTGGGAAGAACTTAGACGTTTGAATGAAGTGAAAGGGACGACCATCTTTCTGACCACCCAATACTTAGAAGAAGCTGATGCTCTTGCCGACAGGATCAGTATCATCAATGATGGGGAGATTGTTGCAACTGGAACCCCGAAAGAACTGAAATCACAAATAGGAAGTGATCTGATTTCAATCACTTTCCCATCAGAAGAGAATCTTCATCAGTCAAAAGAGATATTACAGCAGGACATGTCTGAAGCAGATATCATCGAGACTGGTAACAGTCTCAATATCTATGCTCAGGATGGTACCAGAAAAATGGTGGATGTAATCAGGATGCTGGATCAAGCAGGTCTTGAAATTGAAACCATTAATCTATCATCCCCTACACTGGATGATATTTTCCTGAAGCTCACTTCAAAGGAAGGGGAAGTTCAAAATGGGTAATGGGGTATGGAAAGATACATGGCTAATGACAAGAAGAAGTATCATGACGACGCTGAGAAATCCCTTTTCATTCATTCCGAACTTGATGATTTCTGCGTTTTTCCTGCTTGTTTATGATAGCGGGTTAAGCGGGATTTCCCAGTTGCCTGCTTTTGAAGGTGCAAACTATCTCGCTTTCATCCTGCCGGTGTCGATCGTTTCTGCTGCAATCGGCGGTGCAGGTGGAGCGGGACAAAGTATTGTGAAGGATATTGAAAATGGCTATTTTTCCAGATTGCTGCTCACTCCGGCATCAAGACTTGCAATTGTACTTGGTCCGATCATCGCAGGGATGCTCCAATTACTTATTCAGACGCTCATCATCGTATGCATCGGTTATCTGCTTGGTTTGGAAGTAGCCACAGGTGGATTGGGAATACTGTTCGTCTTATTGATTGCAATAGGATGGGGGTTAGCGTTTGCCGGTTACTCTGCAGGTGTAGCTTTAAGGACGAAAAATGCTCAGGCCGCACAGGCAGGCACGTTCATTTTCTTTCCATTGATCTTCCTAAGTACGACGTTCGTACCTTATGAGCTGATTGAAGCACAATGGTTGAAGATTGCAGCGACAATCAATCCAACAACCTATATTTTTGAAAGCATGCGCACGGTATTGATCGATGGCTGGATTTTCTGGGATTTGATGCAAGGAGTGATTGCTATTGGTATTGCTTGTGCCATCACAATCACGTTTGCAGCACTGTCAGCTAAAAGAGCAGTTTCAAGAGGGTAATTCGTAATCCTTTCTGATTTTTCTGCTATACTGAATATATCTTCAATAAGGAGCGTGATGGATATGGTAAAAATCAAAACATTCAAATTCAGTAATTGTAACCAATGTCAATGGAGTAACAGGGGGCACATGACGCGATGATGTTCTCCTGAAAAATGGAGGAATTTTATTGAAGGAATTGAATTGGCAAGAACTAGGGTTAACGGACTTTTTTAAAGCTCAGCATGAGGAATCGATGGGGAAAATCGGTCGTATTTCAAAGGCGAGCAACGGGATCTTCACTATTAAGACAGCTGCATGTTCCTACACCGGACAGGTCAGCGGGAAGTTTCATTACCAGGCAGGGGATGTTCGATCCTATCCACATATAGGGGACTGGGTAGTCTTTCAGGCTTTGGAGAATGAAGCGAAAGCGGTCATTACTCATGTACTCGCACGAAAATCGCTGTTAACGAGACATGCAGCCGGTACTACTACGGAAGAACAAATCATGGCAGCTAATGTCGACAAAGTATTTTTAGTGAATGCTCTTAATAATGATTTCAACCCAAGAAGAATGGAACGTTATTTGATGCAAGTATATGAAAGTGGTGCTTCTCCTGTATTTGTACTGACAAAAAAAGACCTTTGTGACGATGTAGAAGCGAAAATCGCCCAAGTCGAAGAAATAGCCATGGGGGTACCTGTTTATGCGGTGAATGCTCTGACAGGAGAAGGCTCGGAACTGCTTGAGCAGGAAATATCAGTTGGAGTGACTATTTCACTTCTTGGTTCTTCCGGGGTCGGAAAGTCTACATTGATCAATCTTCTGTTAGGTGAAAACCTTCAAAAGACGCAGGAGATTAGACAATCCGATCAGAAGGGGAAGCATACAACCACGCATCGTGAGATGTTCATATTGCCGGGCAAGGGTATTCTCATCGATACACCAGGCATGCGGGAGTTACAATTGTGGGCAGATAAAGATGCCGTGGAATCAGCATTTTCAGACATCGAAAGCTTAAGCCAGGGTTGTAAATTCAGGGATTGTCAGCATGAAAAAGAGCCAGGGTGTGCAATTAACAAGGCGATACTGGCAGGTGAGCTCTCTGATTCCCGTCTGAAGAACTACAGAAAAATGCTGCGCGAAGTGGAACGACTTGAATTAAAAGATAAATATGGAGCACATAAAACGAATCGCATTCTGTACGGGCCGAATGGGACCCGATAACAATAGAAGAAACTGTACATGGAAGCAAGAAAGAATTGAGCATGAAATCGTTAAGGTTTCATGCTCTTTCTTATGTGGTAAAAGTCTCGTGAACTGTCATTGAAGCAATGATAAATAGGATGGATGTAAGCTGGACTTAAGGTAACGATAACTTAATGACGATGAACTCTGATACTCATGATTTTATCCATTTCATATACCCCCTTGACTATATTCTGCATATGCTTTATTATACCTATTAGGGTATCCAACCCAGCGGGGTATCAAAGATATTCCCATAAAACTTTTGAGGAGGAATTTTATTATGAAAACAGCAATCATTGCAGCGAATGGTGGAGCGTTTGACGCATACAAAGTATTCAATATTGCAACTGCTTCTGCAACTTATGATGGAGAAACAGCAGTATTCTTCACATTCGAAGGACTTAACCTGATCCACAAGGAAGGTCACAAGCAGCTTCCACTACCTGAAGGTAAAGAACATTTCCAAGAAGGTTTTGACAAAGCGAATGTACCTTCTATCCCTGAATTGGTAGAAATGGCTAAAGAAATGGGCGTACGTTTCATCGCTTGTCAAATGACGATGGATGTCATGGGTCTAACTAAAGAAGATTTTGTAGATGGAATCGAAGTTGGCGGAGCTGCAACATTCCTTAACTTTGCTAAAGAAGCTGACGTATCCCTGACATTCTAAATCCATGATGTAAGGAGGACTTACGATGGTAACCGTGTATACGACAACAACTTGTCCCTATTGCACAATGGTCAAGCAATTTCTTGATCAGATGAATGTCACTTATAAGGAAGTCAATCTTGAAAATGATCAAGAAGCCGCAAGGAAGCTTGTGGAAACAACCGGTGAGATGGGTGTTCCACAAACGAATGTTGATGGTAACTGGATCATTGGTTTCGATCCGGAAGCGTTTCTAAACTATTTAAATAAATAACTGGAAGTGGGGCGGTTACCGCCTCATTTCCAAACTTGTTTTTTTAAAAGTCAGCTGGAAATCAGCAGTGGTTGACTTTTAAAAAAATAAGTTTAAAATATACCTATAGGGGTAATTAGTGTTGTGGGAGGCGAAGATAAGTTGGATACAATCTTAACAATAATTGCTGTAGCTATCCTGATCGGGTTCATTGCCAGAAAAATGATTCCGGCAAAAGGCGTAGGTCAGTTGACTACGGCTCAGCTTAAAGAAGAAATGAAGGCTAAAAAAGGGAAACAATTCATTGATGTGCGTACCCCTGGAGAATACCAGGCGAATCACATCAAAGGTTTTAATAATTATCCATTGCAGCAGTTGCAGGGAAACCTGAGTAAGCTCGATAAAGATAAAGAAACATTTGTCATTTGTCAGAGTGGAGCTAGATCATCAGCTGCTACAAGAGTATTGAAAAAGAATGGGTTTGAGAACATCCACAATGTCCAAGGCGGTATGAACGCCTGGAGAGGTTAAAAGGAGGAAATGAACATGAAAACAATGACTGCTAAAGAAATTGAAAATAAAGTTGCGAATGGTGAACAGCTAAATCTCATCGACGTTCGCGGAACAGATGAGGTAAGTGAAGGTCATATCCCGGGAGCTGTAAATATCCCGTTGCACTTGCTTGAGTTCCGTATGAACGAATTGGATAAATCAAAAGAATATGTAATGGTTTGTCGTTCTGGCGGACGTAGTGGTCAGGCTTCCCAGTTCCTTGATCAGCAAGGCTATGAGGTCATCAATATGGAAGGCGGAATGATGGCTTGGGAAGGTCCGGTGAAGTAACATTCACCTGACTGTTTATTTGCGAGTTACTACTTTTACCATAGTTAATACAGGAGGTTATTTTTCATGAAAGTAAATGAAGTGCTTGATGCTAAAGGCTTGGCTTGTCCAATGCCGATCGTAAAAACGAAAAAAGCGATGACAACTATGGAACCTGGTCATGTTCTTGAAGTATTGGCAACTGATCGCGGCTCTATTGCAGATTTGGAAGCATGGGCTGGAAACATGGGTCATCAGTACCTTGGATATAAAGAAGACGGTGATGTGCTGAAGCATTACCTTAGAAAAAACAGTGATGGTGAAGATAAACCGGAAAAGAAACATGAGCAGACGATCACGAATGAAGACCTTAAGAAGCTGGACACAGAAGCTATTACACTCGTAGATGTCCGTGAACCTGCAGAATACGAATTTGGTCATATTCCAAATGCCGTATCTGTTCCTTTAGGTGAACTGGAAGGGAATTTGGATAAGATCGATAAAGATAAGGATGTTTATGTCGTTTGCCGTACTGGGAGCAGGAGTGATTTAGCAGCACAGAAGCTTTCAGAAAAAGGGTGGAACGTCTACAACGTCGTCCCTGGCATGAAAGAATGGGATGGAGAGGTTACTAAGTAACCAAAAAAATTTACAATTAACAATACTAATGGGGGTATTAAGTGATGGCAACAGCTATGACTGCGAAAGATATCGCACGAAAAGTGATTGATAAAGAAGAATTGTTCATTTTAGATGTCCGTAACCAAAAAGAATTTGATGACTGGAAAATCGAAGGTGACAGTGTGGAAATCTTCAATACACCTTATTTCGATCTTCTTGATGGAGTAGATGATATTCTTGGTAAAATTCCAAGTGAAAATGTTCTTGTCGTATGTGCCAAAGAAGGCTCTTCCATGATGGTCGCTGACATGTTGGAAGAAGCAGGAGTGAAGAATGTTACCTATCTATCTGGTGGTATGAAGGCGTGGAGTGAATATCTGGAACCAGTGAAAATAGGAGAACTTTCTGACGGTGGAGAGCTTTACCAATTTGTACGTCTCGGTAAAGGGTGCCTTTCCTATATGGTCGTTTCTGAAGGTGAAGCGA
This sequence comes from Thalassobacillus hwangdonensis, assembly GCF_042675915.1. Taxonomy (NCBI): domain Bacteria; kingdom Bacillati; phylum Bacillota; class Bacilli; order Caryophanales; family Bacillaceae; genus Thalassobacillus; species Thalassobacillus hwangdonensis. The sequence continues at coordinate 358,977 of NZ_JBHTKL010000001.1, forward strand.
TGGTCATCGATTCAAATCGTACGATCCAGCCTTACCTTGATTTCGCTGAGGAAAAACAAGCGAAGATTGTTCAGGTTGCTGACACGCACCTGCACGCAGATCATATCTCTGGCGGACGTGCACTTAGAGAAGAAACAGGTGCTGCCTACTGGCTTCCTCCTAAAGATGCTACGGAAGTCACTTTTGACTACAAGGCACTTGAAGATGGGAACGAAATCAAAGTAGGTACTGCTAAAATCGATGTGCAGGCAATCTATTCACCTGGTCACACAATTGGCTCCACATCCTTCATCATTGATGAGAAGTATCTATTGACGGGTGATATCCTGTTTGTTGAATCAATTGGACGCCCGGATTTAGCTGGCCTGGCAGAAGACTGGGTTGGAGATTTGCGTCAGACTTTGTACAGCCGTTATCAGAACCTATCAGATGATTTGATTGTACTGCCGGCTCACTTCGGAAAAATGTCTGAAGTAGCGGATGATGGAACTGTTTCTGCTCCGCTTGGCAAGTTGTATGAAGAGAATGAAGGTTTGAATGTGGAAGACGAAGGTGAATTCCGTAAAATGGTGACAGAAAACCTTCCACCACAACCGAACAGTTATCAGGAAATCCGTCAGGTGAACATGGGTCAGATTGCTCCGGAAGACGAAGAGCAGCGCGAGATGGAAATCGGACCGAACCGTTGTGCAGTAAATTAATAGGCAGAGAGTAAACTGGTTAACTTAAATCATATCGATAAAAAGGAGAGTTTTTCATGAACGTAAGTAAAGTATTGGACGCAAAAGGACTGGCATGCCCGATGCCGATCGTAAAAACGAAAAAAGCTATGGATGAATTGAACAGTGGAGAGATTCTTGAAATCCACGCGACAGATAAAGGTGCGACAAGTGATTTGACTGCATGGACAGAAGCAGGAGGTCATGAACTGATCGACCGAAAAGAAGAAGACGATGTTTTGAAATTCTGGATTAAAAAGGCCTGAATTTAACAAGGGAAAGGGAGTTATATCCCTTCCCTTTCTTATTGTCATCCTCTGATTTGTACAACGATTCACTAGCGAACAGTGGGATGGAAAAGGAGTGAAAGAAAATGGATATCTGGTTTTATATAACGATTTTCATCATTGGATTCGCAGGTTCCTATGTATCCGGAATGGTGGGGATTGGCGGATCGATCATTAAATATCCGATGCTATTGTATATTCCACCAATGCTGGGATTTGCAGCATTTACAGCCCATGAAGTATCAGGGATCAGTGCTGTACAAGTATTTTTTGCTACCATCGCTGGTGCCTGGGCATACCGCAAAGGTGGTTATCTAAATAAAGATCTGATCATCTATATGGGTGCAAGTATTCTTGTTGGTAGTTTTATCGGTAGCTATGGTTCAAGATTCATGGGAGAACAGGGAATTCAAATTGTATATGGTGTATTGGCACTATTAGCAGCAATCATGATGTTCATCCCGCGTAAAAACAACGATGACTTGCCACCGGATCAAGTGACCTTTAACAAAACAGTAGCGGCAGTGTCAGGTTTTTCTGTAGGGGTAGCAGCTGGTATCGTCGGTGCGGCCGGAGCATTCCTGCTTGTACCAATCATGCTGACTGTGCTTAAAATACCTACGCGTGTAACAATTGCGACATCTCTTGCAGTTACATTCATTTCTTCAATTGGAGCGACTGCAGGGAAAGTGATGACTGGTCAGGTTGTGCTTGTACCGGCTCTAATTATGGTAGTCGCAAGTGTCATTGCCTCTCCGTTAGGCGCGAAAGCTGGTCAAAAAGTCAACACCAAGCTGCTGCAGGCAATCTTAGCAGCATTGATTGTAGGTACAGCCATCAAAATCTGGTGGGACGTATTATTATAAAGATGTTAGCCGAACCATCCTTGGGTGGTTCGGTTTTTTATTGTGATTCTTTGTTACAAGCTCAAAGTGCAATGTACGTTTGTTTTGAATTCACAAAGGAAGGGAATAGAGAGGATACATTATCACTAGATAGAGGGATGGATATCATGATAAAGGTCACGGCATTTACGCATGAAGGGGAAATCATCGAAAATACAGATTTAGGAGACTTACATAAAGAAAGTGTCCGTTGGTATTGGGTGGATTTTGAGTCTCCAGAAGAAAATGAAATAGCCCTGCTGGATTCTTTTTTTCATTTCCACCCACTGGCGATTGAAGACTGTATGCACGATCTCCAGCGTCCAAAGCTGGATTACTACGATGACCACACTTTTTTTGTCATCCACGCCATCGATAACAATGAGCTTGAAAAGCAGGAAATCGATATCTTCCTGGGTGAAGATTTCATCGTTACTTACCATAAGAAAAAAATGAAATTGATGGATCACGTTTGCAGTATTTTGAAGCGCAGCAAGAATAAGGACGCCTGGGATGAGTATCATGTACTGTATCAGATTCTTGATAAAGTGGTCGACAATTACTTCCCGATCATCTATGAAATCGAAGATCACATCAATGAAATTGAAGACAATACGAAAAACCTGTCTATGGATAAACTGCTGGAACAATTATTCGACCGGAGAAGTGAGCTGCTTGTCTTGAGACAAACCGTCCATCCAATGCGGGATCTGTTATATAGAATGCTGAATACCCACCACCTTGATGGGGTCAGGGAGAGAAAAGAGTATTTCGCTGACATACATGACCATTTGCTGAAGGTAGCGGAACTTATCGCATCGAACAGGGAAATGACACAGGATATCCGTGACAGTTACCTGTCGCTGAACTCACATGAAACGAATCGTACGATGCAGATTCTAACGTTGATTTCCGTGATTTTCATGCCTCTTACGTTCATTGTAGGGGTGTATGGTATGAACTTTGAATTCATGCCTGAACTTGATGAACGCTACTCCTACTTTATCGTATGGTGTGTAATGATCGTCATGGCAGTAGGTATGTACGTATGGTTCAGGCGAAAAGGCTGGTTTGATTAATTAGAACACAACTTGAATATTTCTGTAATGGCGTCGAGACAGTAAATGGTCTCGACGTTTTTTTGCGTTTGAACGGTGAGCGGGCATCATTGTATTCGCTCATTTTAACGTAACCACCTTCTTCAAGAGGAGGTGTTTTTTTATGTGGCAATTTAAGAAAAGGCACTTTTAAATCACATCAATCACGGTACTTAAGAAATGCGTTGCACTTTCGAGGATTCTCGCAATTTCACGTACCTACGGGTCAGCCTCCCTTTCCACTAATTCAGTAGCGACACCTAAAATATTTCGAAAGTCGTATGGGTGAATAGATCAACAACACGTTTAAGAGAGCCTTAAAAAAATTGGAGCAATTAGTAGTGGGTGTTACAAGGTTCAAGCGAGGACTTAAGCAAAGCTTCTCAGAGACAACCAGTGTCACGATGAGGATTGTCTTAAGCTTGTTGTAGATATAAAGCATATACTTCCTACTTTGCAAAGAGTAGTAGAGAAGGTGGGGTAAGGGGCGGATAGGAAGTTCGGTCCAAAGGCTGAGTTCAATTCACTCCACTGGCCGTTATGGAAAAATTGAAAACTTCCTATAATTGGATTAACAAAAGAAAACAGTAAGCAAGGAGGAAACCAAATGTTTGGAACATACAACGAATTTGAAGTGATCCGCCAGTTAGGAGATATCAAGCGAAAATAATCGACAGGGAAAAAATCCACAAAGGAACAGGAGGAAACCAAATGTTTGGAACATACAACGAATTTGAAGTGATCCGCCAGTTAGGAGATATCAAGCGAAAATAATCGACAGGGAGAAAATCCACAAAGGAACAGGAGGAAGCCAAATGTTTGGAACATACAACGAATTTGAAGTGATTCGCCAGTTAAGGGATATCAAACGAAAATAATCGACAGGGAGAAAATCCACAAAGGAACAGGAGGAAACCAAATGTTTGGAACATACAACGAATTTGAAGTGATCCGTCAACTAAGAGATATCAAACGAAAGTAAATTCTGGGAAGCAAAGCTATGAAAAGGAGGGATTGCAATGTTTGGTACGTATAATGAGTTCGAAGTGATCAGACAGACTGGACCAATATGGGGGAAATAACTAAACGAAGCTGAGAATGAGATAACAATAATCCGTACATCTAAAGAAGTAATGAAGTTTAAATGAATAGAGGTGAAACAATGTATCACATATAGTTCAGCCAGCTTTCGAATCGAAAACATTCGAAACTGGCTTTTTTATTTTCTTTAGCTGATAGGTATGCTCAATCCGATTTTGTTTCAATAGAAAAATGATGAGCGGATGCTCATCATTTTCCTGCTTTGATTCCTTATTTTAGAATGTCATGGTCAACGTATCGTTCTCCATTCAATTCACTAATTACATTTATTGCAACACTTGCCCCATGACCGGAAGTAATGATGGTATGGACACTGACACCTGCCACCGTTCCAGCAGCCCAGATGTTCTGCATCGAAGTGCGTCCATCAGAATCTGCATCGATTACTTTCGCTACACGAGGCTCGGTACCATCCATAGTTTTCAAACCGGCCTCTTCAGCTAATTTTGCAGACATCCCTGTAGCAAAAATGATGTGTTTTGCTTCGTACTCACCTTCATTTGTTTTCAACAAGTATCCTTTGTCATTCTTTGAAATGTGGACTACTTCCTCATCTTTGAATTCCGCACCGAATTTCTTCGCTTGATCCTGGCCCTGCTTCAGCAATTGAGGACCTTCAATTTCTTTGATTCCATAATGGTTTTCTACCCATGCTTTAGCAGTGATGCTTTTACCATGATCGAACAAAAGTGTTTTTTTATCGGCTTTTGCTGCGAAAATTCCTGCACTGGCACCGGCAGGGCCGGCTCCAATGATCGCGATATCGTACATCAAGTATCCTCTCCTTTTAAAGTGAATGATTGTTCAGACATTGTTAACAATTCCCTAAAATAAACATGCGAAACCCGCCCTGGTGACGGCAGGGCGGGTTTCGCGGGTAAAGATGGAGAAAAGGATGATTGTGTATATGATAAACTCCGCATGCGGAGTTATCACCAATTAAAGGTTTGGTAATACATAATTAATAAGAAACCAAATGATTCCGAAGAAAATGATCAGGTAGGCGCCATATTTGATGAAGGCTACTCCTACTTTACTTGAATCTTCTTTTTTGACTGTACGTTCCACTTCGACATTACGATGCTCATCCATGATTCATCACTCCTTATGAGTTAAACGACAATGGAAATGTTATTAGTAATCGTTGAATGATCATATTTCGTTTGCAAATCGCATTTTTCAATTCTTTGTTCCCAAAGGACACTTAACTGATCATAGTGATGGTCGACACACTCTCCATCAATGATCATTTTCATAGGGGATTGGGTATCTGCCAATAAGAAGAAAGACAATAATTTCGTTACATTTCCTGCATCCGCAATCAGGTGGTTTTGATGAAGATAGACATCGCACGCATTATTTGCCACGTAATGGTGGATATTAAGTATTTCGTTCGTAGTCAATTGTTGATTCAGATGAATCTTATAGGAAGTCAATTCTTTCAACGTCATCACCTCGTGTTTGTTTTGCTGTCTTGTTTGGAATTTACCCCTGAGGGATATGATCAAAACACCCCTAATATAAAATGAGTATATTTGACTATTGATTTTAAAAGGCGACAGGACTAGCTGGTTTCATCCAAATACTTTAGGGATAAACAAATGATAAGTTGCTATATGAATACAGAGATGCTACATTTATCTATAAAAAAACTTTTGAGGAGGGTGATTATGTCAAAGGTATCCTTAATAAAAATCTTTAAGCATCGGATCACCCAGAAGTACCTTCGCAGGTCTGGCATTCATCATGCCATTTCAGTTGCAAAGCTGGCTGTTCGGTTGGCGGAAGAACGGGGTGTAGATCCTGAGATAGCAGCCAAGGCAGCTTTGCTTCATGATATGGGGCATTATGAGTGGTACAGAGACGGGAAATGGGATTACAAAGAATATAGAAAGCATGATATACATGCCATCAAAGGTGCTGAACGGGCACATAAGTTATTGATTCGGCTCGGCGAAGATCGGTTGATGGCTAAAGAAGTGTCACTTGCTGTACTTCTTCATACGGATAGTTATCTGCCTTTTTCGGTAGAAGGGCAGAGGACGGCTGTACAACAGGTAGTGGCTGATGCCGATAAAATGGATGAGCAGCCTGGAGGACTCCATCACTACAAAGAAATGGAGTTTGACGAAGCACTTACACACTTGAAAAAACTTGATGAAGCGATAGTAAAAAGCACTTCAATCCATTTGGAAAATAAAGCCGCTGAATAAAAAGTATGACACAATTGTTAAAAAGTGCTTTACTTTATATAGTCACTTGGATATACTACTGTTGTATCAAAAAAATCATGAAAAGCGAGGTCGACGTAAATGTTGAATAAAGCAAATTTCCAAAATGAACTGAATAGCATGAACGTATCGATCTTTGCTGGTAGCATGGTTTAGTTAACTTAATTGTTCGACTATTCGAGCTGACGTATATAGACCACAGATCGATCATAGGATTGATTTGTGGTTTTTTTCTATGGCTGAAAACATAGATGCTAAAAGACCACAGGATCACTGTGGTCTTTTTTTGTGCGAAAAATGTGTGAAAGGCATGTAGCCTTTACTATAAATAATGGAATTGAAGGAGGTGATCAATGTGACGATCCAGTTTTTTATCTTTACCATCAGTATTTCTAAAAGAGAACGACCCATGCATAATGGTAGCCGGCTCAGGAAAGAAGTGGAAGATGAACTTTTCGACCGTAAGATGATGTATTTATCAAGGTTCTAAAAAAATGAAGGAGGATGATGAAAATGACTAAGTTGAGAATGATTGCATTTATGGATTGGTTGAATGTGGAGAAAGATAGCGCTTAGTGAACCATCCTTTGACGGAAGGAGGAATTATCTATGAAACTGAATATTTTATTTTTACAGATTTCCATCAGGAAACAAAACCAGCAGGAATTGCAGCAGGAAGCAATTCGTCAGAAACAGATTGAAAAACAAATGGAAAATATGAGAACCAAGCATATGATCCGCTATTAATATAAAGTTAAAGGGGGCGGCTTTCATGCCGTTACCCTCCTACATAATGAAGAGGTGAACAATTGACTGTTTTCAATTACAGTAGACAAACAGAACGTCTGATCATCAGACCATTGGTAAAAGAAGACTATTCATCATGGTTGGATGGATTTAACCAGCGTCAGCCATCACAACATCGCCATGACAGCGGAAGGATGGATATGGAAGAATGTACAAAGCAGTGGTTCGACAGTCTGGTGGAGAACCACCAACAGTTGGCTGCAGATGATACTGCCTATGTGTTCGCAGTTTTTCGGAAGTCTGATGGAAACCATATTGGAATGGTGGACTTCTCAACGTTAGCGCGTAATGATTTTCAGTGGGGAAGGCTCGGATACACCATTCATAATCAGCACTGGCAAAGAGGATACGGGAAAGAGGCGGTCGATGCAGCTTTGAAAATCTCCTTCAGCGACCTTGAGTATCATCGGATTGAAGCACATATCAATACAGATAATCCTGCCTCAGTTAGGTTGGCTGAAAGCATCGGGATGGAATTCGAATGTGTTCGGAAAGGGTTCATCCATGAATTCGGAAGCTGGACGGATAATCTGATCTATTATAAAAACGCACAATAACAACAAAAGGATGCGCCAGATTTTCATCTGGTGCATCCTTGTTTTTTAGAAAAAGCTTGGAATATCACTTTCCGCTGTGGGATATGCCCAAAGCACCTCTTTCAGGCTTTCAGAGGTGATCCTATGCTCGATTGCCAAGGTGAACAGGTTGATCAGGTGATCGGCTTTGGAGGAGAGGAAGTGTGCGCCAAGTATTTCTTTAGTGTACGGATTCCGCAATATTTTCATATAAGCAGTGGTTTCTTTCGTTTGTTTATACGTGAAGAAATTTTTTATTGATTTGGAATCACATTCATATGGGATGGATTTAGCTTTTGCCTCTTGTTGTGTCAGCCCGACAGATGCAAGCATCGGATAGGTGTAAACAATGGTTGGCACATGTTTTTGTAATGGCTCCTGTTCCTGATGGTGCAACAAATGACTGATCAGACGCTTTGCCTCTTCTCCAGCCACAGGAGTAAGGGCTGGTAAATTCGCGCTTGCACAGTCCCCAGCGGCATAGATATGACCTTGGGTGGTGGATTGAAAATTGAAATTCACATCAATTCCATCATCCGAATAGGAAACGTTGGCATTATCCAGTGCCAGCGTTTCGATATTTGCGGCTCTACCGCCGCCATGGATGACCATATCTGCATGTAGCCGATGTTCGTGGTCGAATTTCTGCACCATGATATTATAGCCGTTGTCCTGCTTTGTAATCTTCTTTACTTCTGTATTTGTATGAATATCAATTCCAAGATCTTTCGATGTCTCAATCAATTTGTTGGTCATTTCATAATCGAAAGCTTCCAGCACATGCTTTCCTCTATGAACTAATATGACCTCTTTACCCAAACGTGCCGCCAAGTGAGCGAATTCAAAAGCGATGTACCCTCCACCGACAAACAACAGACGCTGCGGTAATCGTTTCAGTTCGAAAAACTGATCGCTTGTAACCATATGGTTCGAACCTTCGATTGGAAGAGTCTTTGGTGTCGCTCCTGTTGCAATGACAAAATGCTTTGCATGCAACGTCTTTTTGTCGACGCTCAAAGTATTAGCATCAAGAAAACTAGCCCGTCCTTTATAAAGATCGACGCCTTTTTGCTCGAATTTCTTTTCCGTATCATCCGGAATGGGTTGTGTGAATGTATTTTTAAATGCGATCAACTCTTCCCAATTCATAGAGATATCCGCATTCAGTCCAAGTCCGTTCACACGTTTGGCATCATCATAGATGCGGCTTATTTCCACCATCACTTTTTTCGGATCGCAACCATATTGAGGGCACGTCCCACCTAATGGACCTTCATCCACGATGGCTACGTTCCATCCCTCTTTTTTAGCGGAAGAAGCTACCGAGCTTCCGGCTACGCCTGTTCCAATGACGATCAAGTCGTATGTAGCATCCATACACATTCGCCTCCTTTTTCCATCTTTTATTAAGATACCCTTATTCATTTTTAAAAAACAAGAATCACTAGGTAACCTCAATTCCTACGAATCGATGTGGAAATGCTTTATACTTAAAGGAAGAGCCATACATAAGGAAGGTGTTCGTATGAAATTCAATCGCAAGCCGATACCAGTTTCAGAAGCGGTTAATAAAGTGATGGAAGATAAAAGGTACGGTGGATATGAGGAAATACCATTAAATCAATGCGAAAATCGTGTGCTGGCGGAAGATATTACAGCCACCCATCCGATTCCACCATTTGATAAATCTCCTTATGATGGGTTTGCATTGAGGTCGGAAGATACACGGATTGCGGACAGAGACAATCCAATAACATTGAAAGTCATCGAAGAGATCGGAGCAGGCCACCGGGCTAGCAGACCGATCCGGAGTGGTGAAGCAGTCCGGATCATGACAGGTGCTGAAATACCTGAAGGAGCGGATTGTGTAGCGATGTTCGAGATTTGTCAGACCCATGAGCGTGATGGGGAGAATTATATGACAATCAAGCGAAAAATGGATAAAGACCAGAACATCATCCAGCAAGGATCGGAAACAAAAGAAGGCGAAATCCTCGTAGAAAAAGGAGTACATATCAATCCTGGTGTGAAAGCTTTACTTGCAACCTTCGGCTATTCCACTGTAAAGGTGGGAAAAAAGCCATTGGTAGGGGTCTTCGCGACAGGTACGGAACTGCTTGAAGTGGATGAAGCCCTGGTGCCGGGAAAAATCCGCAACTCCAATGCATACATGATTGAAGCGCAGGTAAGACGTTCAGGTGGGGAAGTGAAGTATTGCGGTAAGCTTGATGACGAATTCGACACTTGTTTCAACGCAGTAAAGCGAGCGTTAGACGAGGTGGATATCCTGATCACTACTGGTGGCGTATCGGTAGGGGATTACGATTTGATGCCAGACATCTATGAAAAGCTTGGCGCGGATGTGCGTTTCAATAAAATAGCGATGCGGCCAGGAAGTGTGACAACTGTTGCAGAGCATGAAGGCAAACTCTTATTCGGGCTGTCAGGCAATCCTTCTGCATGTTATGTAGGTTTTGAGCTCTTCGTCTATCCAATCATACAGGCATACAAAGGAAAGGCGAATCAGTTCCATAAAAAAATCGAGGCGACGCTTGGACAGGATTTTCCGAAGCCGAATCCATTTACGCGGTTTGTGCGGGGTTTCATGCACTTTCAAGAAGGGAAGGTTTTCGTATCTCCTGCAGGAATGGATAAGTCTGCGGTTGTCACTTCATTAGCAAGAACTGATGTGTTGATTATGCTTCCTGGTGGGACGAGAGGGTTTGAAAAAGGGGATAAAGTCGAAGCGATTCTATTGGAAGATTACATAGGCCAGGCTTCTTTTGAATGAAACGAAAAGGGGGAGATCAACAGTGAAACAGGTAACCGATCAATTGCAGCGCCCAATCAGAGATTTGCGTATATCCGTCATCGACCAATGTAATTTCCGCTGTTCGTATTGCATGCCCGCAGAGGTGTTCGGAGAAGATTATCGTTTTTTGCCTTTCAATGAACTGCTCAGTTACGATGAAATCGTTCGTCTGGCAGAGATTTTTGCTGAATTGGGAACGGAGAAGATAAGGATTACCGGTGGGGAACCACTGATGAGAAGAAACCTTGATGAATTGATTGCAAGATTGAAGCGAATCGAAGGCATCAATGATGTTGCGGTAACGACGAATGCAGTATTCCTTACCAAACAAGCAGAGAAATTGAAAGCAGCAGGACTTGATCGAGTCAATGTCAGTCTCGATGCCATTGAAGATGATGTCTTTAAAAGAATCAACGGGCGCCATGTGAAAACACTTCCTGTATTGAAAGGGATAGAAGCGGCAAGGAAAGCCGGACTTCCGATCAAAATCAATATGGTTGTGAAAAAAGGCATGAATGAGGATCAGATCCTGCCGATGGCAAGATACTTCAAACAGACAGGTGACACGTTGCGCTTCATTGAATTCATGGATGTCGGGAACCATAACGGGTGGAACATGGATACCGTCGTTTCGAAGAAAGAGATTATCGATCGAATCAATGAAGAAATGCCGCTTGAAGCTGCAGATGCAAATTATTTCGGTGAAGTTGCATCCAGGTACAGGTACAAAGATGGAAGTGGTGAAATCGGCATCATATCTTCTGTTACAGATGCGTTCTGTGGCAGCTGTACTCGGGTACGGTTGTCGGCAGACGGGAAGTTATATACATGTTTGTTCGCAAGCGCTGGTCACGATATAAAGCGATTGATACGTAACAACTATAGTGATCATCAGCTTTTGCTTGAACTGGTGAAAATATGGACAGGCAGGAAGGATCGATACTCGGAAGAAAGAAACAAAACTGGTAAACAGCGTGAAAAGATTGAAATGTCCTATATAGGTGGTTGAATGAAATGATCCGCGGGTGAACGAACCTTTGCGGATTTTTCTGTTGGGAACAGAATGATGTGGCCTTTACTATTTTTCGTAAAACAACATGATCGGCTTTTTTCAGCATATCTGATCAGCATGTAGCTTCTATTTCGGATGCTGAAGTTTTTTTGCTTTGTATAGGTATTCTAAACTATAATGGTTGTATCCATTAATGACTGGAGGATGGAAATGAAGACGTTCAAACTGGTTTCATTCGACATTATAGAAGAGAAAAATGATGATATCACACAACGGAGGATCAAATTGATCGACGGCCTGATCATCAATCGGGAAGACGATCATGGTAGATGGGTCATGGAGGCATTTACTGACCGAAGCTACAAAGAACTGTTTGAACAATATCTCACCAGTGAAGAAGAACTCATGGTGCAAGTGAAAATCACGAAGCAAAGCAATCAGCCTGCCACTTTTTTAGTTCAGGCGATCGATGTGAATTTGATCGGAGACAATATGAATGTGATTTTCAAAGGGACGATCATTGACCGGCAGAGGGATCAGATTGAAAAGACATTGAAGCTTCTTATCGACGAAGGATTCCAAGGAGAAGAATTGTTGGAAGAATTCAAGCGTAGAGGAGAAAACAATAAATGAGACCTGAAAAGACCGAGCATTTACATAGTTGATAACAATCAAGATGACAGGACTCACTGTATTTCGTGCAAATATTTGTAAAATGTAGCAGGAGTTTGTCAAATAAAGGAGAAATAGTATGTGGGTCAGAAAACGCAAACTTCGATGGATCAATGGCTTATCACCATTTCAACTGATTGCATTGTTCTATTTGTTTGCTGTAACGATTGCAACCATTCTTCTGGCTTTACCTGTGGCGCACCAGCCAGGAGTAGAATTTGCGTTTATCGATATTCTTTTTACAGCAGTAAGTGCAGTGAGTGTAACTGGATTGACAGTCGTGAACATCTCAGAAACGTTCAGTACTCCGGGAATTTTCATCCTTGCATTCGTCCTCCAACTTGGAGGAATCGGTGTTATGACGCTTGGTACAGCGTTATGGCTCTTGTTAGGTAAGAAAATCGGCCTGCGAGAACGAAGGTTGATCATGACTGACCAGAATCAGAATACGTATAGTGGAATCGTCCATATGATCAAACAGATTATCATCGTAGTATTGATCATCGAATTCATCGGCTTTTTGACACTTGGTACGTACTTTTTGCAATACTATCCACCTGGGGAAGCGTACTTGCAGGGATTCTTCGGATCTGTGAGTGCAATGACCAACGGTGGTTTTGATATTACAGGAGCTTCGCTCATTCCATACAAAGATGATTATTTTGTGCAGTTCATCAATATATTATTGATCATTTCAGGCGCAATCGGTTTTCCGGTCTTGATTGAAGTGAAGGAATATTTGACGAAACAGGCCCCGGAAGCCCAGGCGATAAGGTTTTCCTTGTTCGCTAAACTTACAAGTTTTACATTTTTAGCGCTTATACTTGTCGGGATGTTCGTAATCATCCTTTTTGAAATGAATAACTTTTTCGCAGACAAGTCTTGGCATGAAGTCTTCTTTTATGCATTCTTCCAATCTGTCACGACAAGAAGTGGTGGATTGGCAACGATGGACATCAACCAATTCACAGAACATACGCAACTTTTCATGTCCTCTTTGATGTTCATTGGAGCATCACCAAGTAGTGTGGGTGGTGGTATTCGTACAACGACCTTCGCATTGGTAGTCATTTTCATTTTGACTTATGCCCGGGGAAAGACGAGAATCAGAATTTTTCGCAGGGAAATCCATGATGATGATCTGATCAAGGCAGTTGTGGTCACTATCATGGCGATGCTTTCGTGCTTCACAGCAGTAATCATCATGATGATTTCTGATCCATTTACACTTAATGAAATCATTTTTGAAGTCACATCTGCTTTCGGTACAGTAGGATTGTCACTTGGGATTACACCGGATTTATCTACTGTCGGCAAATGTGTATTGATGATGCTGATGTTTATTGGAAGAATCGGTATTCTAACCTTCTTATTTACATTCAAATCAGATAAAACGTCAGGGAAATACCACTATCCGAAAGAAAGAGTCATCATCGGTTAGGGGTGATCGTCCAGGGGGGAAATCAATGAGTATTCCAGAGATAGAGATGGATCTTCCCATTCATCAATGGCTTATGGATCATATACAGGATGCAATCCTATTTGTGAATGATCGAGGAGAGATCATCCAGGGAAATGCCGCTGCATTCCGATTGATCCGCTATACGAAGGGCAGTAAAGTAACAATGGAAGACCTGTTTGATTTCCACCGTTTAAAAGAGAAGAAAGAAACACACCTGTTGATGGAAATCAAAAACGATACGAAACAGCTCTTTCAATTGAAGTGTCTGGAAATGGGAGATTTTAAGGAAGGACTATACTGCGTGTTGTTGCATGCGGTATCTCTAACCGAAAAGACCGAAGAAATGAAACAGCATATCAATCAGTTGATCAATGCCAGTTACGAAGGCATGGTTATTCATGATGAAGGTAAAGTGATCGATTGCGATCAGACGTTTGCGAGGATGTTCGGGTATGAGATCGAAGAGATGCGACATCGTTCTGTCTATGGCCTTATCGATAAGAAAAGTCAGGATGATTTGGATGAGGTGATTCATCAATATCCCGATACACCATATATGCTGAAGGGATTGAAAAAAGATGGTACTTCTTTCTACCTGGAAGTACTGGCTCATCCTTATCCATATGAAGGTAAAATTCTCAGAGTAGCGATCATTCGCGATGTGACGGATCGAGTGGAAAGTGAACGTCGGATCGAATTCATGGCATATTATGATGAGCTTACCGACTTGCCGAATCGTAACTACTTCAATAATAAAGTCAATGAAGCCATCCGAAATGTGGGTGCGGATGAAAAGCTGGCGATCCATTTCCTTGATCTGGACTACTTCAAACAGATCAATGATACGTTAGGCTATGCATTTGGAGATAAACTGCTGAAAGCATGCGCAGACCGGTTGAAATCAGTTCTTGATGAGGATACGTTTCTTGCCCGCATGGGAGGAGATGAATTCCTGATCTTGCAAAAAGGTGTACAGGCACAATCGGAAGTAGAAGCGTTTGCCAAGCGGGTCATCACTTTGTTTGAAAAGCCTGTCCAACTGGAGGGGTTTGAGTTATTCACGTCGGTCAGCATCGGCATCAGCTTGTTCCCCGATCATGGAAAGAACACAAATGAATTGATCAAACAGGCAGACAGTGCGATGTATGTAACGAAAGAAGACAGTCGCAATGACTTCAAAATGTTCAATGCATCAATCTCTGAGAACTTCCGGACAATGCTGACGATGGAGACGGAATTAAGAAGAGCATTGAAAGAAAATCAATTCGAAATCCATTATCAGCCACAGAAAAACATTGATTCGAATGAAGTGATCGGGATGGAGGCTTTGTTGAGATGGAACCATCCTATCAAAGGTTATATTCCGCCTGGCACCTTCATCCCATTGGCTGAAAAGACAGGTCTCATCATTGATATTGGTCATTGGGTGCTGAAACACGCTTGTGTGCAGAATAAAAAGTGGCAGATGGAAGGTCATCCTCCAATTGTAGTAGGTGTTAATCTATCTGCGAAGCAGTTCCATCAGAAGAACCTTGTGGAACAAGTGCATACGATTTTGAAAGAAACTGGCCTGGATGCTGAATATCTGGAGCTGGAAATAACTGAAAGTATGGCGATGTCCAATGAAGAATTCATCTTGAAGACGCTTCAAGGACTTCGTGAACTAGGCGTTCAAGTCTCTATCGATGACTTTGGCACAGGTTATTCCTCCATGAAATATTTAAGCAGGTTTCCGGTAAGTAAACTTAAAATCGATAAAGTTTTCATTACGGAAAATAAAAAACAGAATCAAGCAATTGTGAAATCCATCATCCATATGTCGCACTCCCTCAATATGAAAGTGATTGCTGAAGGTGTGGAGACTGAGGAGCAACTAGCATTTCTGAAGAAAGAAAAATGTGATGAAATGCAGGGATTCTTTTATAGCAAGCCGTTACCTCCGAAACAAATACCAGGTATTTTCTCGGATCGGATGGTCAATTAATTTGAAAAAGCACACAGGTATGGGCCTGTGTGCTTTTTCAACACTTTTTATACGTAGCTTCATCAGCAATAGAATGCTGCTCCTACAATGATGAGCAAAATAAACAAGACAACGATCAACGCGAATCCGCTACCGTAGCCACCTCGATAATAGCATGGTCTACCGTAACCGCCATAAGGGTATCCTCCGTACATGAACGCTCACCTCCTCGGTTGGTACACTTCTACAATATGCAACCGGTACGTTCGTGTATGGTCATTCACCCAATATTGTGATATTTCGTCGGGGTCAATCTGTCCCTTGTGATACATCATGAGTAGGGTGGGAAAAGTTCTTCCTTTTTTCGTAATAGTTCGTCTCCATCAATTTGCGGTTATGAGAAGTGTTCCATCCAATGTCGTTTGTCGGATGGACCCACTCTGAACCTGACATGATTGCCGGATCGATTTCTTCACTCCAATGATTCAGAGGAGAATTCATGGAATCGTAATAACTGTCTCCGATGGTTACGCCATACGGATTGACAAATGGCTTTTGTTTCTTTTCTTCAGGAACGACTGGAGCGTTGATCTGGTGGGGGAAGGACGTGTATTCTTCCATTTGACTTTCTGAGTTTATCCGGTCCATCAAGCTTTCCTCCTTGCATTGTAAAGTATGAACCATGGTAAGGTTTAATTTAAGATAAACGTTTGAATAAGCTGTATGATTTTATGGTTTCCACTTTCCTCATTTTTATTTATCCTTCCGTATTCTACATTGCATCATTGTATGTTTCTTTTTAATCCAAGTTTGTTGTTGCACATTAATTGTTTGTAGAAATCTTTCATTTATGTATAATAAATGTATAACATTTGTATAATTAGAGGCGGTTGATTTTATGATGAAGGTAGCAGTGATCGGAGCAGGACCAGGCGGACTCGCAGCTGCAATGATTTTAGCTAAAGAAGGCTACGATGTAAATGTGTACGAAAAGCAGTCTTTCGTGGGGGGAAGGAATGGTGCGTGGAAGATTGGACCCTACACATTCGATATCGGTCCGACGTTTCTTAGTATGCCTCATATCTTTGAAGAGGTATTTGAGGCTGCAGGGAAGGATATGCATGATTACCTCTCATTAATCGAACTGGACCCGATGTATGCCCTGATGTTCGAAGGAAAGAAAATTCCAATGTACCGGGATCCAGACAAGATGAAAGAAACGATAAGCAAGTATTACCCTGGTAATGAACGTGGCTATGAAAGATTCATGGAAGATAATCGCAAGAAAATGCAGGCATTGTTACCTCTTCTACAGAATAAGCACCATCGTTTGACGGATTATCTAAGACTCCGGACATTGAAGGCATTGCCTAACCTTTCGCTTGGAAAAACCGTATACGACGTATTATCCGAGTATTTTTCCGAGGAAGAGCTGAAGATCGCCTTCACATTTCAGGCCAAATATTTGGGGATGTCTCCATGGGAGTGTCCGGGAGCATTTTCAATTTTATCCTATATGGAACATGAATATGGAGTGTACCATCCAATCGGTGGTTTGAATCAATTATCCAAAGCGATGGCAACGGTCGTGGAAGAACTGGGTGGAACAATCCACCTTGATTCCCCTGTCAAAAAGTTGATCACAGAAGGGAAGCGCGTAGCAGGTCTCCATCTTGAAAATGGTGAGCAAGTCGAAGCAGATGAAGTCATCATCAATGCTGATTTTGCTGAAGCAATGACGAAACTGGTGGATGCCCCAAAGCTTAAGACATATTCCGAGGAGAAACTCGCCAAGAAAAAATTTTCATGTTCGACGTTCATGATTTACATCGGTGTCAACCGCCAATTTGATGAAGCGCACCACACTATTGTCTTTTCTGAAGATTATAAACGCAATGTTGAAGAAATCACACGGAAATTCGAACTGTCGGAGGATCCATCCATTTATATTCACAATCCGAGTGTCAGTGATACGACCCTTGCACCGGATGGTCACTCGGCGATTTATATACTGGCTCCTGTACCCAATAATCGTTCTGGCATCAATTGGAGTGAACAAGCCGATACATTCAAGGAGATGATTTACGATACGATCGAGAAGAAGACTGGGTTTGAAGATCTAAGGGCTTCCATCGTGACAGAGAAGGTGTGGACCCCATCCAATTGGCAGCAAGATTTTTCAGTATATGAAGGTGCTACTTTCAGTCTGGGGCATCAGTTGTCACAAATGATGTATTTCCGGCCTCATAACAAATTTAATGAGCTGGAACACTGCTGGCTGGTCGGTGGTGGGACACACCCTGGCAGCGGTCTTCCCACTATATTGGAATCTGCTAGGATCACAACGGACTGGATTATGAAGTCAAAGCGGGAGGTGGTCACATGAAAAAGAAGGAAATCGCAATAGTGGGTGGTGGAATCGGTGGGTTAGTAACGGCTCTGCTATTATCCAAACAAGGTGAATTCAAAATATCCATCTTTGAAAAACAGGATAAAGTTGGAGGAAGGATGGATTTTGTTGAAAAGAATGGCTACAAGATCGACAAAGGACCCACCATCATTCTCTTACCTGACATGCTGACCAGCATTTTGGAAGAGGGAGGCATCCCTAAAGAAAGACTGCCTTTGATGGCATGTAATCCACTCTATCATATCCATTATCCTGATGGGCAGGTTTATCGTAAATATGCAGATATTGAACGGCAGGTCGAAGAATTGAATCAAACGTTTCCTGGAGAAGAGCAAGGGTTCCGAAGGTTCATGGAAGATATGAGCGTTCGATTTACGGATGGACGTCGAAGCTTCCTTGAGCGATCGTTCACGAATAAGCTTTCCTTCTTCACAGGCAAAAATCTAAGTACGCTTCTGAAGCTGAAAGCTTACCAGAATGTGAGGAGGATGACCGAGACGTATTTCAGCCACCCGAAGCTTGTAGATGCCTACACATTACAAACATTATATATAGGGGGACACCCGAACTATTCTCCAGCAATGTATTCACTCGTTTCCTATAGTGAGCATGCGCATGGAATCTGGTATTTGAAAGGTGGATATGCAAGTCTCATCCAGATACTTAAGGACGAGCTGGAAGAAAGAGGAGTAGCAATACACATTTCCAGCAATGTGGAGCAAGTCAATATTGAACAAAAGACATGTCGTGGCATCACTGTTAATGGTGAACGAAAGCACTTTGATAAAGTGATCATGAACGGCGATTTTCCAATGATGAACCATTTAGTTGATGAAACGGTTCAATCAAAGAGAAAGTACACGCCTTCTTCTGGATGCATGCTGCTTTATATGGGGCTCGATAAAGTATATCACGATGAAACCATCCATAAATTTTTCATGTCTGAAAATTTTGACAAGCATATGGAGCAGGTGTTTGACACGCAAGTACTGCCTGAGGATCCATCTTTCTATACGTTCCACCCTTCAATCATTGACGAAACATTAGCGCCGGAAGGGAAAGGTGTACTTTACACACTCGTCCCTGTTCCAGCAAACGCCCAGATCGATTGGAAAAAGGAAAAGCACATGTTCGTAGAGAAGATAATAGATGAGATGGAACGTAGAGGGTTCCCTGACTTGAGGAAGCACATCGAATGGATGGACATCCGTACCCCAGAAGATGCAAAAGAAGACGGGTTGTTTGAAGGAGGAAGTTTCGGTATTGCACCTACCTTATTGCAATCCGGCGTTTTCCGTCCTCAGTTGAAGCCATATGCGATTGACGAACTATATGCAGTTGGTGCATCCATCCACCCTGGTGGCGGTGTCCCCATCGTAATGCAAGGGGCCAAGCTTCTAGCTGACCACCTGCTCAAAGAGACGATTGATCAACCGCTGAATGAAAGAGGTGTAAACGTATGAATAACTTGCAAGCTTCCTATGATTATTGCCGTGAAGTCATGGAACACCATTCAAAAACTTTCTCGAAAGCTTTTTCTGCACTTCCTAAACAACAGAGAAAAGCTGTCTGGGCAATTTATGCGTTTTGCAGGAAAGTGGATGATATTGTCGATGAAGGGACAAATCCGGTAACTGAGCTTGCCGTGTTCGAGTGTGAATTCAACCGATTTCTTGTTGGCGAAGTTCCAGGTGGCAAACCGATGTGGATTGCATTACGGGATGTGTTTCATCAGTTCGAAATGGATGAGCAGCCGTTTATTGACATGATCAAAGGACAACGTAAGGATTTATATCCCATCTCCATCGCAACCAAAGAGGAATTGCTCGATTATTCCTATCATGTAGCAAGCACGGTGGGCCTCATGCTGCTTCCTGTCATTGCACCAGGAAAAGAAAAAGAAGTGAGACAGGGAGCAATCGAACTCGGTTATGCGATGCAAATAACGAACATCCTCCGTGATATTGGAGAAGATATGCAGCGGAAGCGTATGTACTTGCCGATGGAGACGTTACTGAAGCATGGGTGCAGTATGGATAGTCTGAGAAATGGCGAAGTAACGGAAGCCTTCATCAACGTTTGGGAAGAACTTGCTACTGATGCAGAAGACTACTATGCTCGTGCGATGACTTCGATATCCGCTTATCCGGTTTATTCCAGAATTCCCGTGAAAGGAGCGGCGTTCATGTATCGGGCTATTCTGAATTCTGTCAGAGGGAATGGGTACCAGGTGTTCCGGGAGCGGAATTTTGTAGATGAAGAAACTAAAAAGCAAATTATTGCGAAGATGCAATAATTTGCTTTTTTATATTTCAATTGATTCGAGCTTGCCTAAAATGGCAGCTGCTACATTTTTCCCGCTCAATACTACCATTGGTGAACCGCCACCTGGATGTGTGCTTCCTCCTGTAAAATGAAGATTTTCGAAATCAGAGGACTGGTTGAAGGGCCGTAGGAAGGATTGCATACGGTTATTCGATGCAGGGCCGTATATGGAACCCTTGAATGCCCCGAACTTGTCCTGGATGTCTTCGGGTGCCATTAGAAGTTCTTCGACGATGGCATCTTCTATATCCAATCCGAATTCTTTAAGTCGATTGAAAATCAGTTTCCGATATGTTTGTTTGCTATAGTTGGGATCGCCAGTTGAAATAGGTGGTGTATTGACAAGAATGAAAAGATTGTCACCGTCAGGAGAAACAGATGGATCTGACTTTGATGAAGTGCATACATAGATGGTAGGATCATCTGCATATCTGCCTGATTCCAACTGCCTGAATTCCCTTTCATAGTCGGATGAGAAAAAGACATGGTGGTGTTTCAGCTTATCAAATCTGCGATCCAATCCTGCCATGATGACAAAGGCGGAGGTTGAAGCTGTCATCTTGTTGATTCTTTTATCTGACCATTCCTTCCTGTTCTCTTCACTCAGGAGTCTAGGCAGCGCATGCAGCAGGTCTCCGTTCAAAATGACGTGGTCTGCTTTATGCTGCGAGCCATCCTCAAGCATGACGCCTGTAACTTCTTTTCCTTCCGTAAGCAGCTGCGTCACTTTGGAATTTGAGTACAGTTCGACTCCTGCTGCTTTGGCGGACTTTACAAATGCTTCGGCAATTCTCGTATTTCCACCCTTGGTGTAAAAGACACCTTGATTCCACTCCAGGTGCGCGATCATGGCAAACGTTGCAGGTGCGATGTAAGGGTTGGACCCGACATACGTGGAATATCGGTTCAGTGATTGCAGGATATGAGGGTGGTCGAAATACTTGTTGAAAAAGCTTGCCATACTCATGTGTGGCTTTACCTGCATAAACGCTCCTGCCAATGGAAGTGAAAGATAGTTTCTCCAGCTGTTGAACGTCCGGTGGAGGAAGTGTTTGTTCGATAATTGATACAGCTTTTCAATATCCTGCAGGAATCGATCAAGGTTCTTGGCATTTCCAGGATCCACGCGTGCCAGTTCATTTCTCATCGTTTGGTAGTCCGTGGAAAAGTCGAAATGCGTACCATCCGAAAATTCATTCCGAGTATGATCTGTCAGTTTTATCATCGGAATTTCTTTGTTCGGGTCAAGGCCTGCTGTACGGATGACATCCTGGAATACATGTGGCATGGTGATCGTATTTGGGCCGAAATCGAACGAATAACTGCCTAGCTTCACATCCATCATTTTTCCACCGAAATGATCGTTCTTTTCGAATACTTGTACATGATGGCCTGCTTTTGCAAGGTAAACGGCAGAAGATAGTCCGCCTAACCCTGCACCTATGATGATTGTCCTTGTCATTGGTATGACCTTCCTTTCCATGTGTAGGATTTACCTCTAATATCGACGAACATGGATGTAAGCATGATGGCGATCAGTGCAAGGATGGAAAAAGGAAGCAAGAAAGAAAGCCATAAAGGATGTCCACTCTTCCAGTCCATGAACATTTTCATCATCACATTCAATACATACGGAAGAATCAGGAATAACTCGAACGTGATGATTCCATACAGCATCAAAGGGAAAGGAAGGAGAAATACAACACTATAGAAAATCGTGAGGATCATTACCATGAGCGGCGATCTGCCTAATCCACTATAGATGTTTTTTTTGAAACCGGCCCAAGTCTCTCTTGAGGATTCATACATGTATGAAACTACTGCATCGGTTATATTCACGAGGATCATTTTAAAGCCGCTTTGCTTCATCCGTCTTGCTAAATGTACATCTTCTACCAGTGAGTTTTTGACGGAGCGATGACCGCCGATTTTCTCGTAAGCTTCGCGCTCTGCAAAAATGAAGATGCCGCATGCAGCTGTGAACGGCGGACGCTTTGTGAAGTTCGCTACCGCCAATGGAAGATGGAGAAAAATGATCATGTGCTGTAAGGGAACCAGCAAATGAGCAAGCAGGTGATTGGTCGGATAATTCGGAAACCCACTCAGCATTTTTGCTTCATATTTCCATAACGTTGCCAGGCTTCTCTCGATAATCTTCGGAGAAACCCTTGCATCTGCATCAAGGAAAAGGTAATACCGACCATCTGCATATTCGGAAAGCTGGTGGCATGCATGTACTTTACCATTCCATCCCTCTGGCAGTGCCTTTCCCCTCACTATCTTGAATCGTTTATCCTGTTCGCAATGCTTCTGCAATAAGGATTGGGTACGATCTTCTGAATGATCGTCCAATAGCAGGAATTCTATATTGGGATAGGTGATCCGCTTCAATGATGCAATCAATTCAGGTACGTTGCGTTCTTCATTTCTCAAAGGCACGAGCAGGGAAACAAGCGGAGCTTGGTCCATCTGTCCTGCTTTTTTCAAATTCAACAAGAAGAGACTATTAAGGAAGACCCAACTGTTCATTGCAAGCAGAAGAATCAGTAAAACGTATAAGTATGTCACGGGTAGCTTCCTCCTTGTTCACAATTTGATGAAATCTTCCATGTTCTCTGAAATCGTCCGCTCCTTCAGGTAATCGAGTTGGGCGATGCATCTTTCTTCAAGGTAGGAGGTCAACTGCCGCTTGTCTTCCAGTAACGTGCCTCCGATTGGAATTTCATTACCGAGCAGAAGATGAATATCAGGTTTGCGTGTATGTCCGATTGTATAGGTGATGGATAACGGCACAATTCGGATATCAGGTTGTTTTCTTATAATATGGGCAACACCAGACTGGAAACCGAGAGGCCGGATGTCATTGTGCCTCTCCTTCCCTTGGGGGAAAATCCATACCGTGCCACCATTAAGCCGTTCAACCGCATAGTTGATGGAATGGATCATGTCTTTAGGCTTATCGGGATTAATCGAAAATGCTCCGATTTTTTTGAAGAAAGGGAAGCGTTCTATCCCATTCTCATGCATCATTCCATACCCATCAGACTTGATAAGCTTGTCATTCAAATAATAGATGACGAGCGGATCCCACCAGCTTGAATGATTTACTAAATATAACGTTTTTTGCGGATAAATATTTCGGGACTCCTGAAGCAGATGGATACTTTGGAAATGGTGGTTCAGGAAAAAGCGGTTGAAGCGTTTGAACCCCCATTCGATCAGTCTGCTTTTATTTGCTGGAATCAATGTCGATCATCTCCATTTTAAGTAAAGGAAGTACCATAGGATGCTTAGACCCACTACAAGCAGTACTGCACCAACCAGTCCTCCAGTCAGTGCAATCAGGCAGAACATTCCATTGATGGCAAGAAACAAATATCCCATACGGAACTGCCATTGTGTGTCCAACGATGGCCCTTTTTTGATTTTTCGAAGTAGAAAGAAGAGTGCATGTAAAAGTGCCGCAAGCCAAAACCACCCAGAGAAATTGGAA
Source organism: Thalassobacillus hwangdonensis (assembly GCF_042675915.1). Classification (NCBI taxonomy): domain Bacteria; kingdom Bacillati; phylum Bacillota; class Bacilli; order Caryophanales; family Bacillaceae; genus Thalassobacillus; species Thalassobacillus hwangdonensis. The sequence continues at coordinate 382,827 of NZ_JBHTKL010000001.1, forward strand.
AATGGTATACCGTAATAGAGTCCAGAATCATGCCATATCCAATATTCCTTAATCAAGTAGGAAACAGGGTCAAGAATCAAGTCCATCGTTACTGCAATAAGTGAACCTATCAGGACGAAGATGATGGGTTTGGCTCGTTCAGGCATCTGGCTGGTGATTCCTCTGGCAAGTTCATGGGAACAGCCCATGATCAACAACCAGGCAAATCCGATGGTTATCGGCACGCCAAAGATCATCATGCCGAAGTTGTCGGTGTAATGGTAGGAACCGAAAAGGAAATCATATTCCACTCCAAGATGTTCGACATAGATGGAGAGATAGAAAATGATCAGACTGTATGTAAAACCGATCCATTTACCATAGGATTTGATAAAATAGATGACTGCCAAGGTGCCTGCCAAAATAAGAAAGACAGCATTCGCCCATTCAAGGAAAGGAGGAAGAAGATCGAATGTCAGCAGGATTACACCACATAGATACCAAAAGATGAAGCCTTTATAAATCCATTCCGTCATTAGCGTGAACTCCTTTATTTATGTACTTCCATTTTATATGAATGGTTCAAGCATTGTACAATACTATCCATCAAAGTTCGCACATTGATGGATTAGTAAGCTTTGATTCAAGAGGAGTGTAATCATGGCAGATATTTACCTGATTAAGATACGGTTTTACATAGAAAAGTTGCGGATTGTTCGATACAATTAGTAAGGAGAGGTAATGAGAGAGGGAATAGTATGCTAACAGAAACGACCGGTTTACATGAACAATCATTACAAGCATTGAAATTGATGGGGGAAACTTTGTCTGATTGTGTATTTTTGATGAAAGTAGAAGAAGGACGGTTCATCTATGACTACATAAATGAATCCGGGTTTGAATTAGCAAGACTGAGTGTCAAAGATTTAGGTAAATCCCTGGACGAAACGATTCCTTCCAACGCTGCTGCTTTCCTTAACGAAAAATACCAACAAGTGATACGTGAACAGAAGAAGCTGTCTTATAAAGATGATGTCATTTTTCCAACTGTTCAATATAAAGCGGAGACTACATTGATTCCAATTTTCAATGATCTACATACGATTACATATATTATCGGGGTGACCAAGAACCTGACGACCATTTCTGCCGATTCACCTAAGGTGAAAAATACGCAGCGTATCCTTTCTTCCTTCATAGAAAATACCGAGGAAGCGTTTGTGTTTTTGGATATGGAACAACGCATCGTACGGGTCAATGAAGCATTCTATCAGATGATGGGGCTGAAACGGATCGATACATATGAAACACGGTTGGCAGATCTCCAGCCTCGCTTGGAGGAAGAATTTGAAGGTTTATATGCCAGAATCAAGGCTGGGGAGCAGTTGCAGCGATTTGAAACCACTTTTTATGACAGTCACAACAGAAGAATCGAAACTTCAATCCATTTGACTGCAATTTCTAATGAATCTGGTGAATGGATTGGTGTAGTCATGATCATTGATGACATAACAGAAAAAATGCAGACCAAACGGCAATTGTTGATATCTGAAGAAAGATACCGCTTAATAGCTGAACACTCTCAGGATCTTATCAGTATGATGGATTCGAACGGTCTGCTTCGATATGTATCTCCTTCACACAAGTTCCTGCTCGGGTTTTCTGAAGAGAAGGTAGAAGGAAACGATTTCTTCACTACGATAGTGGAAGAAGATCGCGAAGAAGTTAGGGCTGTCATTAACAGCTTGGATTTGGAACATAACAAGGAGCGCCTTGAATTCAGAATGTACCGACAAGATAAAGAGCCGATCTGGGTGGAATCCCACTTCATTTATGTAGAAAGTGATGAGCAATTATCCGGTAGAATCATCTCATCAGCACGGGACATCACCCAACGGAAAGAAGCGGAGACGAAATTGAAGAAACTTGCTTACACGGATTATCTGACTTCTCTTTCCAACCGCAGGGTCATGGAGCGCAGACTTTCAGAATGGAAAGAGGCAATAGATAAAGAACAAAACTCGAAATTCGCATTGTTGTATCTGGATGGGGATCGTTTCAAAGATGTAAATGATACCTACGGTCATCGAGTGGGTGATGCACTGCTTCAAATGGTTGCAAAACGGATCGTCTCCAGTATTAGAGACAAAGATTTCGTTGCCCGTCTTGGAGGAGATGAATTCGCTATTTTAGTTCCACAACTTCAATGTAATGGTCAGGCAGAAGATATTGCGGACCGCATATTAAACAAGATGAATCAGCCTTTCCATATAGATGGAGTAGAAGTGAATTTCTCGTTCAGTATCGGAATCAGCATTTATCCGGATGATGGTAATGATATCGAAACCGTACAAATTAAAGCGGATGATGCATTATATGCTGCGAAAAAACTTGGAAAGAACAGATATGTATTCAACTCATGGCTTAAGAAGTGAAGCCATGAGTTTTTTATTATTTGAATGTTTAATTTTGTTAAAGGGTTTAGGTGCAAGCCAAGTTTTTCTGATGAATTTTTTCAAGCGATAGATGAATAAACCTATATAAGAGGAGGGAGATGGATGGAAGGAAGAAAACTCCCGTTTGGATATTGTTATTTATTCAATGCTTCACCTTATAAGGTTAATCAGGGGCCAGCTCCAGGAGAAATGGAAGTCATTCATGAGGATGTGAAAAGGTCAGGGTTCTTAATTGAAAAGAGAGCTAATGCCTTTTTTGTGATTTATGAGAACGAAAAAGAAATACAGTTAGAGCAATTTTCGCTTAATAAGCCCCCAAAAGGTGAAACGAATTTCTACTTGATGAATTTTAAGTCTGATAACGGGAGCATTTATCCAAAAGCTGTGTATGGGGATGAACTGCCAGAGCTCTTATTTTCGAATGTTTATGGTCCGTTAACATTATTCGCGCCAATGGATTTATGGATCGATACGAAGGACAAGGAGGGCAGAGTGATCCATCAACTTCATTTGGTAACTGGAGAAAATCAGATTGTTGTCCTGCTGTTATGGGGTGGCAAGGAATATTTATTTTTAGTTGAATGATCAATGATTCAAAAAGGCATCTCTAGTTGTACGAGATGCCTTTTAAGGTGGCAGGAGCGGTAACAGTACCAATTGGTTCATGTATGGGCTGTTACAGCTTTTTTATTGTTATTTTGTTTCCACTTCATATCTTTCAAGAAAGGGATTACCCAGCGGTCCAAACCATATCGGCCTGCGTTGACCCCTGCAGCTGCAATGAAGATAGTAAGCAGAACCATTTGCGGGTTGGTGCTTGTCGTGCCGCTCAATAGGAAAGCGAAGTTCATTGTCAGTCCCATTACTGCTGCAAAGTTAGTGAAGATACCAAGAATCAGCGCCAGACCTACAAGGAATTCTCCCCACATCACCAAGAATGTAAATGCATCCGCATTAGGAATTGCTACTCCTTCTAAAAAGTTTGCCCACCAGCCCTGCACTGCTGGGTGATCTCCGCCTGCTTTTGCGACAGCACCCTGCAGGTATCCGCCAGCATCAAAACCTCCTGTGATTTTTCCCCATCCAGCTGTCAGCCAAGCGTATCCGATGTAGAACCTCAACACAGTCAGGATACCTGCAGCAATTTTGTTTTCTCTCAAAAAGTTTGCAAACATCGTACTCACTCCTTTTTTAATTTGTTCAATGATTCACAAATGATTGCGAAAAGATACTTTCTACTTATTGAATAGCTGGTATCTTTTACATTTATAATATATCATCATTTGCATAAAAATGGATAACTTTGTTCAGTATTTCACAAATTAGCAATATCTTTTTGACGTAATTGTGAAAACCGCAAAACAAAGGTTGCAGTTTCTCTTGAAGGGGTTTGGGGAAATGCTATAGAGTAAGAAAGCCTGTTAGGGTAAAATAAAGGTGTAGAAAAGAATACAGGGGGTGATGGACGTGTTGGATGTGAGCTTTTTTATCATTTCCATACTGATTCTGTTGATGAACATCGGCTTTTGCATATTTGATAATGGTTAATACTTAATCTGAAGGTGGCTGCGGCCGCCTTTTTTATTTTCATGTTGCTGATTTTTCATCAGAAGTTTATTAAACATTAGGACCGAGTGTCAGGCTAAGGAAATATCGATATAAAGTTCTTCAGACCAAGGGAAAGTGACCTGATAGACTCGTTCACAAATTTCGCATAGGTTGGCGGGAAAACTGCTCGACTCCCGTGGGAGAAGGGCCTAGGCGAGGCCCCACAGGGAGTAAAACGACCGAGGAGGCTCGCCAGCTCCCCACAGGAAAGCGAGTAGTTTCCCCGCCGTCCTTTCCACTGATTCGACAACGCCCCTTAATTATTTCTAAACGCTTTTCCTAGAAATCAGCGAGAAGATGTAACCGAGCTCAAAGTAACAGAAGTGTTCAACAGTAGGACCAATTTTTAAAATACATATAGTTTTTTCATAAGTATGACACCTCCTTAATGCTTTATTTCGATTATGAGTGTGAAAGGAGGTGATCGACATGGCAGTGATGAGCGAGACACAATCATCAAGGTTGCAATTGGTATTCGAAAATGGCGTGGATGGGAAAGGTGAACCTGTCTACAAAACAAAGTCTTTCAACAACGTGAAGACTCAGGCAACTGACGAACAGTTGTATGAAGTTGCCGTAGCGCTGGAACCGTTGCAACAACAGCTTTGGCATTCGATTGAAAGAAATGACAATGCAGTGATCTACAGTATCTAATCAGAAATTATTTTAGTTCAATGGAAGGAGGAGAGAAGATGAAAAAATTGGAATTGAAATTCCTGAACGAAGAGAACAAGACGGTAACGATCTCTTTGGACAACCCGATTGAGCCGGTTGACGCAGTTAAGATCAATCATGCGATGGATACTATACTAGCCCAGAACTGTTTCTTATCAAGCGGTGGAGATCTTGTGTCCAAGAAGCAGGCGCGTATCGTTGAACGCAATGTATCTGAGATTGAACTTTAATTCATAGGAGGTTGTCCCAAGGACAGCCTCCTGTTTTTTTACACTTTAAGAAAGTTTAACTTTTTAAAGCAATAAAGTATTAGAAAATACTAAGGCTATCGCCACTTGGCAAAAAGCCAAGGTTTACTAATTAAAGAAAAAGGAGTGTATGTATGGAGACTTGGATTCCTTTCATTACGGATGTCGGATTCCCGATTGCGGTCACCTTCTATTTGATGCATCGAATCGAAGGGAAGCTCGACATCATGATTGAAAGCTTACATCAATTACCTGCAAAGATTTCTTCCCGTTAATAATGAAAACCGAACAATGCGTGCATACATTGTTCGGTTTTTTGTCATTATGCTGTTATTAAAGAAACCTGACTATTTATCTGGTCAATCCCCACTTATCTAGAGGATAGATAATGAGCTCTGTACGGCCGATGATTTCATTCTCTTTAATATATCCTAAGCCATTGCGACTGTCTTTACTGATGCCGCGATTATCACCCATGACGAAATAATGGCCTTCAGGCACTTTTACCGGTCCGTAATCCATCGTTTCCTGAATGGCTTGGTCTTTCAGATAGGACTGCTTCTGCTTTTTTCCGTTGATATATAATTCATGGTCACGAATTTCTACGGTTTCATTAGGTAAACCGATGATTCGCTTAACATAGCTTTTTAATGGACGATCAATGATGACGATTTCTCCTCGTTCCGGTTCATCCAGATAGTAAATGATTTTATTGAACATGACTCTTTCTCCGCTTTCGAGCGTAGGGTCCATGCTGGCACCTTCGACAATGGAAGTTGCAAAAAAGAACGTACGTAAAGTGAATGCTAATACAATGGCGATGACAATTGCTTTCAGCCATTCCAGCCACTCGTTTTTTGCTGTTTCTGACAAAGTGGATCTTCCCTTCAAATGAATCTTACATTCTTTAACACTACCTTATTTTAACATAGGATCAGGAAATAATAACGTTGGAATTTGTAAAGAATCAAAGAACAAATGTACAGAAAAATGTCGAAAAAAGAAAGGTTTTCACTGATTTTGCGATATGATTTACAGAAGAGAATGTTCATGTCATAATATACCATGTTTTGGTAAATAAATTGGAGGAAGATAATGATGCCTTACCTACATATGGAAAAGAATGATGATGAGTTATTTGATGAAATCCAACGTTACCGTAAGAAGATGTACGTAACAGCAGAAGGTTACGGCAGAGGCAGTGAACGGACTATCAAAGAAAGCCAGAATCTCGACAAGTTGATTGTGGAGTACATGAGAAGACAAGCCAAAGTCAGTTGACATCAACTGACTTTTTGCTTTGTCATGTGCGGTTCATGAATTGTTCCAGACGATCCAGACCTTTTTTCAGTGTTGCTTTATCATATGCGTAAGAGAGTCGCATATGACCTTGCCCGAACGTGGAGAAGGCATCTCCCGGGACAAGAGCAAGACCAGCTTCTTCTACGAGCTGGACTGCCGTATCAAATGAAGATTTACCTTCCAATTCAATTTTCGGAAAGATATAAAACGCCCCACCCGGCACTTCATAGTCGATCCCCATCCCATCCAACCGGGACATGACATAATTCCTGCGTTTTCGATATTCTTCTTTCATTTCAATGGGATCTTCCTTGCCCTCGGTCAATGCTTCGAGAGCTGCATGTTGACTGATGGAGGTCGCGCAGGACACATTATATTGATGCACTTTGAGTACATGCTTCATTAAATTAGCAGGACCGAGGAGGTACCCGATTCTCCAGCCTGTCATTGCATGTGACTTGGAAAGTCCATTGACGAGGAAGACACGGTCTCTCATTGATGAAAGTGAGGCAATCGAAAAGTGTTTATTATCATAAACCAATTCACTGTAAATCTCATCAGCAATGACAAAGATTTCATGCTCAGAGAGAACATCTGCAATCTCTTTCAGTTCTGTCTCAGTCAACGTGACCCCAGTCGGATTGGAAGGGTAAGGCAGGATAATGCATTTAGTGTCTGGTGTAATATGTTCCGATAGGGATGCAGCAGTAAGCTTGAAGCCTGAATCCCTGGTGTCGATATGGACTGGTTTTCCGCCAGCAAGTTTAATTAGTGGTTCATAGCCTGGATAGACAGGGCCAGGAAGAATGACTTCATCACCAGCTGATAGGATGGTACGGAGTGTAATGTCAATCGCCTGGGATGCACCGACTGTCACGATCACTTCTGACTGGGCATCGTATTTTAAATTGTAGTTTCGGTTTGAAAAGTCGGCAATCGCCTTTCGAAGAGGCAAAATGCCGGCATTATGTGTATAGGTCGTATAGTTCCGATCGATTGCCTGTTTTGCTGCTTCCTTGATATGTTCAGGAGTAGTGAAATCCGGCTGACCGATTGTCAACGAAACGATGTCCTCATAATCACCAACCATATTGAAAAATTTCCTGATACCTGAAATCTCTATGTCTTTGATTGTTTGATTTACTAAATGTTCCATGGCAGATCTCCCTATATTAAGTACTTAGGAATGAATAGCTCCTAGCTGCTAAGAAGATGATAACATAGAAGGCCTTATCGAACCTATCAGGACATTCGTATCACTAAGAAGCAAATGGCAAGCGTGAGACGTGCCTGCTTGATATACTTGGAAAAAGAACATCAAAAAAGGAGGGACTAGTATGGAACATGCAGGTCTGATACTGGAAGGCGGAGGAATGCGTGGTACATATACAGCGGGAGTACTTGATTACTTTCTCGATATGGATCTGCATCTACCATTTGTAGCTGGATCATCAGCGGGAGCTTGCAATGGAAGCTCTTATGTATCCAATCAGCGAGGCAGGAATTATGATGTGCTTGTAGGCTACGGAGACCACCCTGAATATATTTCCTACAAACGGATGCTTCAAAGGAAAGGAATTTTCGGGATGGATTTCATCTTCGATAAACTGCCGAATGAACTCGTTCCATTCGATTATGAAACGTTTGAATCCAGAGCTTCTCATTTTGTCGTTGCGACAACGGACATGCATACTGGAAATGCGGTTCACTTCGATGATTTTCCAGACAGAGAGAGCCTGCTTAAAATTATGCGTGCCTCTTGTTCATTACCATTGATCGCGCCTAGCATTTCCTACTCAGGAATGGATTTGATGGATGGAGGAATTGCAGATCCGATTCCGATTGAGTCTTCCATCCGATTCGGCAATAAGAAGCATGTCGTGGTTTTGACGCGCAATGATGGTCACTTCAAGAAAAAGATGCGGATGGCATGGTATTTTGCGAGAAAATACCGGGAATACCCGCATTTTGTCCAGACCCTCCTCAACCGATATAAAAAATACAACAAGATGATTCATCGCCTCCTGGAGATGGAAGAACAGGGTGAAGCGTTCCTCATCCGTCCATTGGAACCATTGACAGTCGGCAGAATCGAGAGGAACAAGCAAAAGCTGCATGAGTTATACATGCAAGGCTACGAGGATATGAAAAAGCAGGAAAAGTCCCTCGAAGCTTTCCTGAAATCGTGATTGAAGCATATCTGATCCGGATCTCCAGTGGAGGCCGGATTTTTTCATGATCAAGCACTTGAGTAATTTGAATAATCTGAAAACAATTCTAAATGAATCCAATCCTGCATAAATCAGAGTAAGCGAATGATTTAGGGGGGAGTACATGGAAAATCTGTATGCATACACAGATTATTTTCCGCGTAAAAGGATTGCCATCGGGGAGAAAGACCGTCTCAGTCTTACAAGAAAAAAGTTTCTTGGAGATGAGAAAGGCATTGAGTACTGGCTGGTCGTAATGAAAGGGTTGGATAAAGGGGATTCCTGCATTACATGGAAGGTGACATTACTGACTTCACAAGCAGAAGGAATCTATGATTTGAAATCCATACCGGTGAAAGAGACAAACCATCTATCGTTTCAGGAGGCGCTGGATACAGTACGGGAATGGGAAGAAAAACTTTTGAATGACCGCTGGTTTGAAACGAATCATGAGACAGAATCAATCGTCTGACTTTCAGGCGAGTTTTTTTGTACTTTACGAATATTTAACTTTATTAAAGGAATAAAGTATAAAAAAATACTAAGGCTTCCTCCATAGTACTTGGCGACAAGCCAAGTTTTTCTAATGTCTTTCAAGAAATGAAACGATTTGCCGATAACAAACGTATGTAAGAATAGGAGGTGGTAAAATGCTTATGGGTGATATTATTGCTGGATCATTCTTTTTGATTTTCTTGTTTTTCGGACTCATTTTATTCATTTTGAATATCGTTACGAGTATATGGGCTTATCGGGACAGCAAACGTAAAGGGCGCAGTCAGGAGTATGCGCTGATCGTCCTGTTCGGTACCATCTTCTTTCCGGTTATCGGTCTGATTGTCTATTTGATCATCCGAAATGATGATATGTGACAATTCTCATAATTCTTTCGACCGATAGATGTCTTTTCAAATGAAAAGCTATATAATGAAATGGACATATTCATGAAAAGAGGCGTTACGATGAATCAAGGGATTTTGCTTGAAAGTGGTACAAATGAACTGGAAGTGGTGGAATTTGGAATTGGTAACAACCGATTCGGTATCAATGTGATCAAGGTCAAAGAAATTTTAAAACCGCTGCCTGTTACGACCATTCCTCACACCCATCCATCAGTTGAAGGGATCGTTGATATCCGTGGAGTAGTCGTGCCGGTCGTTGATGTAGCCCATGCTCTTGGGTTTCCACCGTCTACGGATAATAAAGATGATAAATTCATTCTTTCCGAATTCAATAACATGAAAATGGTGTTTCATGTACATAGCGTCACGCGCATCCATAGAATTTCCTGGGATCGGATCGAAAAGCCTGAAAAGATGTATCAAGGATTGGATACGCAGATTACAGGTGTCATCCAAATGGAAGAGAATATGCTGCTTCTTCTGGATTTCGAAAAGATCGTAGCAGATATCAATCCTGAATCGAGCATTCATAAGAATCAGGTCACAAAGCTAGGTCATCGGGAACGTTCCAATAAGAAAATTCTATTGGCAGAGGATTCAGCATTATTGAGGGGATTACTCCAGGAAACGTTATCAGAGGCGGGGTATGATAACCTTACCCTGTTTGAAGATGGGAAAGCAGCCTATGAACATCTCAATGGTCTGCTGGACCAAGGAAAGTCGATTACGGAAGAATACCAGCTTGTCATTACAGATATTGAAATGCCGCGTATGGATGGACACCATCTGACTAAACGGATCAAAGATGATAGCAGGCTGCAGCAGCTTCCAGTAATCATCTTTTCTTCCTTGATTACGGAGGACCTTCGCCATAAGGGTGAAAAAGTCGGGGCGGATGCTCAAATATCAAAACCTGAAATCGTGGAACTGGTAGAGATGATGGACCAATATATTCTATGAAAAAAGAGCTGCTGACAATGAAGTCAGCGCTCTTTTTGGTTTCCATCGATATTCAATAGTGGTCATATTGAGGGTTGTCCGTGTTCACCTAGGGGTATCCGTAGCTTTGTAAATCGCATCGTGCCATTTGTAGGCTTGTTTTGAAATCGTCTCAGGTGATTGGCTGAGCGGGTGGGCTTTTTTGACGACCTCTTTTTCATAATCACTCAGTCTTTCATAAGTATCACGCATTTCTGTGGTGTATTCCATGTACTTCTTCAAGTGGTATAGAAAATCATTCATTTCATTCATACTCATACTATCATCCTCCTAAAATAATTATTCCTTATTATGTAACTAATGAAACATTTGAAAAGTTTGATACGTAAGAAAGGACATAAGGACAAAAAGGAGAGGATAACATGTTGGTGACGACTACTCCAGACTTACAGAACAAGACGATTGCAACGTACCATGATGTAGTATGTGGAGAAGCGATCATGGGTGCGAATGTAGTGAGGGATTTCATGGCTGGGATATCAGATATTGTAGGTGGAAGAAGTTCTGCTTATGAGGATAAACTGGCTCAAGGCAGGAAAATCGCAATGGATGAGATGAAAGAGCGTGCACGCAACCTTGGTGCAAATGCAATTGTCGGCATCGATCTTGATTTTGAAACATTGAGGGACGGAATGATGATGATTGTGGCAACGGGTACAGCTGTAACCTATATCGACTGACAAATCTGACGAAGAAGGTGTGCCCTTTCCCGGTATGGAAAGGGCACACCTTATCATTTTCGTCTGCCTCTTTGATTCCAAGGCTTTTCGATGGGTTGGCCAAGGGAGGATGATGGAGCAAACCGGCTATGATTAAGAGGGTTGTGCTTCTTTGGAGGAGACCATCCTAAGTAATTGTAGAGAAGTTTCTTCGCTGCTGACAGCGACATGCGAGTTTTTGGGTTGCGATAATTCTGATCTAACTTTCCTAAATGCTCCAGCTGTTGAAAGTCTTCTTTGGAAGCTGGAATATGAAAATAATAATCTGCTACTTTGATCAACAACGTGGAATGCTGACGGCTGAATTTCGGGTGATCAGAATAGTGGAGTCCCATCTTTTCTGCACGGTTTTCATTCAAAAGCCGCTGGATCGTATGTTTTTTCAATTCATATAACTGTTGGGGCTGAGGGGCGGTCTTTGCATGCCGGTTCACTGTGAAGAGTGCGGCAGCGATATCGTTTGTCGCCTGTGTACCATTCGTGCGTTTCATATCTACGCTCCTTTCTATACTTACTATGATAATGGAAGTTCAGTAAAATTACGAATCATGTAAGAAATGGCGCCCCATGTATAAGGATGCGCCATTTTCAGTCTTCAACTGATTTTCTTCAAATCCTCTATGATGCGATCCATTTCATCTGCTTCTGTCCCTTTATAATGCTTGATGACTTTACCTTCTGGTGTAACCAGGTAAAAGCGCGTCCCGTGTGACATTTGATCTGTATCCGGCATGTCCTCGAGTGCAGATTGGAATGATTTATAGGAAAGTTCCCTTACTTCCTCAAACTCGTACCCGGTAAGGAAATCCCACATTTCATAGTCAGGCTGGTAAGCGTCTGCAAAGGCCTTCAACTTTTCAGGTGTATCGGTTTCAGGATCGACACTGAAAGAAACGAGTTGGACATTATCGATTCCTTCATCCTTCATTTTTTGTTGAAGACGAGCCATATTGCCGGTCATCGGAGGACACACTGTGTCGCAGCTTGTGAAAATGAAATCAGCAACCCAATAGGTTCCTTCGTAGTCTTTCAACTTTACTTCATCCCCATTTTGATTGACTGCGGATAATGGTTCTATGTCTCTTGACATATTTTCTTCAATTTCGCCTCCGCATGCAGCTAGAAACACTAGGAGCAAAAATGTTGGAATGAAGAGCTTCATTCTATTCATCATGATATAAGTACCTCCACATTGTCATGTATGTCGGACCTATTGTAACATGTTCATGCTTAAAACTGCGAAGGTACCGATGGTTTTCACAAAACTGTTCGATTTAGCTGGGCTGGGACAATCGGAATAAGGTAATTTCAGGCTTGCATAGGAATCGGTATGGCATTCTGGTCGTTCCAATCCCTCTCGTTACATACAACTTCATTGAGTCACTGCCCACATCATGCCAACCCTCCACATACTTCTTTGCCAAAGGGGGAGTGATCAGGTCACCGACGATTGGCAGGCGTATTTGTCCTCCGTGACTATGACCGGATAACTGTAGGTCCACCTGGTATCGGCTTGCTTCATCTGCAAAATCAGGCTCATGACAAAGTAAGATGGTGAACAGATCTTCAGGAACCCCATCAAGTGTCCGGTGCAAATTCGGCTTACCGAGCATGACATCATCCAGGCCTGCCATGGCAATTGATGCCTCACCCTGATTTACTATTGTATGCTGGTTTCTTAAGAGTTGAAAACCGCCCTTTTTCATTGTCTGATCTACTATGTCTGTACCGTACCCTCCATGATCATGGTTGCCGTAGATCCAAAACTTGCCGTATGGTGCGTTCAACTTTGACAACAGACCTTCCAATCGATTGTTCCACGAATAGGCATTCGGCTGATCTACCAGGTCCCCGGCAAATACGATTAAATCAGGAGATTCTTTATTGATGGAGTTTACAAGCTTTTCGAACTGATTCAGATCATAATTGAATCCGAGATGTGTATCAGAAAACAGTAGTATCTTGAAATCCTGGAAGCTGGAAGGAATCGTTTGGGAAGCGATCGTTTCTTTCTTTACGTCCAGCATGTCAGTTTCGATATATCTTGCATAATAGTACCCGCCACTTGATAGGCCGAATATAGCAAAAACACTAGTAAGTGCCTTTTTTAAGAATGTTCGTCTGGTAATCCTCATCAGAAGTTCCTCTCCTTCAATGCTTTCACATGAATTATAGCATGAAGAAAGCGCAGCAAAGGGTGACGCAAAAAAATGTTAGAAGAATGAAAAAACACGAAAAATGAACAGGAATTCATTTTTTTATGTGGAACTAGTAAGGGTAGAGGAGGAATGTTGATGGAGAATCAAGTAGTAATTGTCACTGGAGGTTCCAGTGGAATGGGGAAATACATGGCCAAAAAATTCATCGAAGAAGGTGCGAAAGTAGCGATAACAGGCCGAAGTGAAGAAAGGCTGAACGAAGCAGGGCTCGAGATCGCAAAAGGTGCAGAAGACCGCTTATTAAAAATCGTCATGGATGTTAGAAATACAGATGACGTGCAAAGAATGGTTAAAGAGACTGTCGAAACATTCGGTGGTATCGATCACCTGATCAATAATGCTGCGGGGAATTTCATTGCACCTGCTGAAAAGCTGTCACCGAATGGTTGGAAATCTGTAATCGATATAGTCTTGAATGGAACGTTCTACTGCAGTCACGCGGTAGGTCACTACTGGATTGAGAACAAAAAGAAAGGCACCATCCTCAATATGGTTGCTACATATGCTTGGAATGCAGGGGCTGGCGTGATTCATTCCGCAGCTGCGAAAGCTGGTGTTCTATCCATGACAAGGACACTTGCGGTCGAATGGGGCTCAAGATATGGAGTACGCGTGAATGCAATTGCTCCAGGGCCGATTGAACGTACTGGCGGAGCGGATAAACTGTTTGAATCCGAAGAAGCTGCAAAGCGTACATTGGAATCTGTACCTCTTAAACGATTGGGGCAACCGGAAGAGATTGCAGACCTGGCACACTTCATCCTGTCAGACAAAGCATCGTATATGAATGGTGAAGTTGTGACGTTGGACGGTGGCCAATGGCTTAATCCATTCCCGTTTTAATTGATAGGTGATTACGAATGAAGAGGACCCGGACAACAATGTTGTCCGGGTCCTCTTTTTACATTATCTATATTGGTGCTTCTTATTAAATGATGTAAAAGAATATAGTGAAGAAATGGAGAATGGAACCTCCTAATACGAACAAATGCCATACCATATGATGGAAAGGAAAGCTTCGCCATACATAGAAGATGCTTCCGATTGAATAGAGCACACCTCCGACAACAAGGTAAGTGATACCTGCTGCAGGCAGCTCTGCAGTCAATGGTCCCCATGCAAGGACGATCAGCCAGCCCATAAGAACGTAAAACGCCGTCGAAAGAACGACAAACCGCTTCACGAAAAAGACTTTGAAGATGATACCTAACAAGGCAATGCCCCACACGATTCCGAATATCGTCCAGCCAAGCGTTCCACGCAGTGGCACAAGCATGATAGGTGTGTACGTACCTGCGATGAATAAGTAAATGGCAGAGTGGTCGAAGATCTCAAATAGGTCTTTGGCTTTTCCTTTCGGGAAGCTGTGTACCAATGTGGAAGAGGTGTACATCAATAGCATCGTTGCTCCATAAATGGATACGGATACGATATGCCAGGCGTTCCCTTTAAGACTGGCGAATACGATAAGCAGTACTAGTGCAGCTATACTTAGCAGCACACCTATTCCATGGGTAATCGCGTGGGAAATTTCTTCACGCTTAGTAAATGTATGGGTGGTCATAGTCGTACATCCCCTCAATTAACATAAGATGGTTTCCATTATCTCATGATTGCATCAAATCTTCCACAAATATCACAAGGATTATTATGCTTTCATATAGTATCAAAAAGGATGATTTCATTGTTTTATAAATGCCCTGTATGCTGCCTGATTTTTCGTGAACCAGGAACCTGTAATCATTGTAATGAAGGTGCGCTGACAGAATTGATCATAAATTTAGAAAAAGATAGTGATGGGAAGAGGTTTGAAAAAAGGTAGGAACTGGGTATCGTTTACAGCTGAAATCAATAGCTGAAAAGGGGACCTTACAGGAGAAGTAGTGTAGTTTTACTTACTTGGTTTGTGTTAAACTTAATGTGGTAATTGATGTGCGTGTAGGCATACTCCTTCAGCTGCAAGATCAAAGGGAGTGTCAAGATGATTCATGTAGAGAACAACGAACTATTACAACTTAGTGTCAACGATTTAATGATACCATCAGAAAAAGTGGCTCATGTCCAAATGGGGAACCCTTTGGAACATGCGTTGCTTGTATTGGTTAAATCCGGTTATTCGGCAGTTCCGGTTCTGGACCCTACCTATAAATTGCAAGGTGTCATCAGTAAAACCTTGATTATCGAGCAGACGCTTGGAATAGAGAGGTTCGAACTGGATAAACTCTCGGAAATGGTTGTCAGTGATGTCGTGAACGAAGATATCCCGTGCCTCAGTCGTTATGATTCATTTTTGAAGGCGTTGAAGGTCGTAATCGACCATCCATTCGTTTGTGTTGCAGATCAGGATGGAAGATTTGACGGGATCCTAACTCGAAGAGCAATATTAAAGCAGTTGAATAAACATTTACACGCATTGAGACAAGCGTGATTACGTGAAGTCTCTGATCAAAGGAATAAAGATTGACTGAGTGGATGAGAATACCTCCTCGAATGATGCCCGGAATAATCGGGTGGAAGGGGGTGTTCTCATCCTCTCTTATAGGACAATCCTTCAACTGCAAAAGACAAAAGAGGTAATGGAAATGAATGAAAAGCAGCAAGTACATAAGAAACCGATCAAACGTCCGTTAGTATTAGCCTCCATCATGCTGGCTATGTTTCTAGCAGCAATCGAAGCGACGATCGTTTCGACCGCAATGCCAAGTATTGTTGCAGATTTAGGAGGATTCAGCAAATACAGCTGGGTGTTTTCAGCTTATTTATTGACGAATGCATCCACGGTGTTGATTTTTGGTAAACTGTCCGATATTTTCGGTAGAAAACCGATCTTTTTAACTGGGATATCTATCTTTCTATTAGGTTCGATCTTCAGTGCCTTATCCATTTCTATGGATATGCTGATTGCTGCCAGGCTATTGCAGGGACTGGGGGCTGGAGCTTTGATGCCGATAGCGACGACCATTGTCGGAGATATCTATACGAAAGAAGAACGTGCCAATATACAAGGGTATCTTTCGAGTGTATGGGGGATTTCAGCAGTTACCGGACCGGCGCTCGGTGGTTTTTTCGTTGATGTGCTCAGCTGGCCGTATGTATTCTGGATGAACCTTCCACTCGGGGTGCTGGCATTGATCGGAATCCTGGTATTTTTCCGGGAAGACGTGGACAAGGAAGATCGATCCATCGATTATGGTGGTTCGGTACTGATGATGCTTGCTGTCAGTACGCTGATGATCATCCTTGTCGAAGGTGGAGTGGGAATACCATGGAACTCACCGCTCATGTACCTGTTAAGTGCTATTACAGTATCAGGATTCCTATTGTTTGTCTTCCAGGAATTGAGGGTAAAGTCACCCATGATGCCGTTCCATATTTGGAAGTACAGGTCAATCGCAGTAGCGAATGTAACTTCGTTGACGACAGGCATGATATTGATTGGTGTATCCAGTTATCTGCCTGCATTCGTACAAGGGGTGATGGAAAAGTCAGCTACCGTAGCCGGTTTCACTTTGACAACGATGTCGATCGGTTGGCCGATATCTTCCGCACTTGCAGGTAGATTACTGCTCCGTATCGGATTCCGAACGACATCATTGATTGGTGGCAGCTCGTTGATCATTGGAGGAATCTTCTTTTTCATGCTTTCTCCTGATAAAGGACCATTATGGGCAGCAGCAGGTTCTTTCTTCATTGGTGTAGGGATGGGGCTGTGTACCACTTCGTTCATTGTTTCCATTCAGAGCACTGTAGACTGGAAGACAAGAGGAATCGCTACTGCTTCGAATATGTTCATGCGCTCGCTTGGGAGTGCAATAGGAGCGGCCCTGCTTGGGGGTCTATTGAACAGTAAAATACAAAGTGATATCCAGCAGGCGGACATGGGGGACGAGCTCGATGTCGATTCGACGAATATCCTGCTTGATCCAGATAAACGTGGAGAATTATCCACAGAAGCAATTCGCGTGCTTCAAGATGCATTAAGCTCAGGATTGCACTACGTCTATATCGGTCTTCTTTGTCTTGCAATCATCAGTTTTCTGTTGATTACTCTATTGCCTAAAGGAGATCGGGCATGAATTTCTTGTCACAAACTTTTCACTTTGATAAAGTAAATGAAGCGAATATAAGAAAGATCCAAGGAGGACGATGTAAATGAAACAAATGGATGCAAATGAAATCATCTCTTTTATTTCCAATAGTAAGAAGTCAACCCCGGTGAAAGTTTATCTTAAAGGGGATAACATCAACGAGCTTGATTTCGGCGAGAATATCCAGGACTTCATCGATGGAAAGTCAGGTGTCATATTCGGTGAGTGGAAAGACGTCAAAGCATTCCTTGACCAGCATGGCAAGCAGATCGAAGATTATGTCATCGAAAATGATCGCCGTAACTCAGCGATTCCATTGCTTGATATGAAAAATATCAATGCACGTATCGAACCGGGTGCCGTAATCCGTGATCAGGTGGAAATTGGTGACGGAGCAGTCATTATGATGGGTGCTATGATCAACATCGGTTCTGTCGTAGGTGAAGGCACGATGATCGATATGAATGTCGTGCTTGGTGGCCGTGCCACTGTCGGTAAGAACTGCCACATCGGAGCAGGAGCTGTCCTTGCCGGTGTCATTGAACCACCATCTGCCAGCCCAGTCGTCATTGAGGACGGTGTTGTAATCGGAGCGAATGCAGTGATCCTTGAAGGAGTCACGGTTGGTGAAGGTTCCGTCGTTGCAGCAGGGTCGATCGTAACGCAGGATGTTCCTCCAAATACATTGGTAGCTGGAACACCAGCAAAGAAGCTGAAAGATATCGACGATCAGACAAAATCCAAAACAGAAATCAAACAGGAACTACGTAAATTGAATGATTGATTCTGAAAGGCCTTGCTATGCAGCAGGGCCTTTTACATAAGGAAGAGGTGAAAAACAGGTGTCAGATTTGATTTCAATTCGCAGAGAACTGCACCAAATCCCTGAGTTGGGGTATAAGGAATTCAAGACGCAGGCATATCTATTGGAAAAGATTCGCTCATTACCCCAGGAGCACCTGGAAATCAAAACGTGGAAAACAGGCATCCTTGTACGCGTGAAAGGTCTCAATCCGAAGCAGACCATCGGATATCGAGCGGATATCGACGGGTTGCCGATTGCTGAAAAGACAGCGTACCCCTTTGCGTCGACACATGAGGGGCAGATGCATGCATGTGGACATGACTTCCATATGACGATTGCGCTTGGAGCATTGGAGAAGCTAGCCTATAAGCCGACTGACGATCATGTGCTTTTCATTTTCCAGCCTGCAGAAGAAGGTCCTGGAGGTGCTGAACCACTTCTACAAACCAATGAATTCAAAGCATGGAAGCCTGATAACATCTTTGCGCTTCATATCGCTCCTGAGCTGCCTGTCGGAACAGTTGCTTCTCGGGAAGGTCTCTTGTTCGCAAATACGAGTGAACTGTTCATTGATCTTGAAGGGAAAGGCGGTCATGCAGCCTATCCTCACTTCACCCATGACATGGTGGTAGCTGCCAGTTACTTTGTGACGCAGCTGCAGCAAATCGTCTCGCGCAGAATCAACCCGCTTGATAGTGCTGTCATTACCATAGGCAAAATAGAAGGTGGAACTGTCCAGAATATTATCGCAGAACATGCCAGGCTCGAAGGGACAATCCGGACAATGTCACCTGAGGCGATGAAACAAGTGAAACAGTTTATCGAAAACGCTGCCCGTGGCCTGGAACTCGGACATGAATGTAAAGTATCCATTGACTATGGAGCAAACTATCATCAGGTGACGAACAATGGTGAGCTTGTCGATCGATTTGCTGAAGTGACTCTGGATCAAGGTTTTACTTATGAACAAGCTCCACCTGCTATGACAGGTGAAGATTTCGGGTATATGGTAAAAGAGATACCGGGCTTCATGTTCTGGCTGGGTGTTGATTCCGAATACGGGCTTCATCATGCAAAACTCAAACCAGACGAAAAAGCAATTGGTGTAGGAGTGCAACTCGTCGAATCGATGATCCGTAAATGGCGTGGATAATTCTTGTGCATACCAAGATCCCCTAAGGAAAGACTAATAGGTGATTTTCACTAAAGTCGAGGAGGAGATCTTTATGACAAGGATAGCAGTGGAAGAAAACTTAGCAGATGTACGAGCTGCACTTCAGCAAAAAGGGTACGACATCGTCACATTGAAAAATGAGAAGGATGCTGAAGGCTGTGATTGCTGTGTCATTTCAGGGCAGGACAAAAACACGATGGGCATGGCGACTGCGTCAACACAAGGTGCGGTCATCAATGCCGATGGGTGTACTGCTGATGAAGTGTGCCAGCAGGTGGAACAAAGGTTTCAATAAATAGAGGGATGGGTGACCATCCCAATACATAGAAGGGGAGAGTGTAATGGAATCAACGATTAAATTGTTGGCAGTTGCTTTACTGATCGTTCTGACTGCTTTTTTTGTAGCGAGTGAGTTTGCAATCGTAAAGGTCCGTAAATCGAAAATGGAATCGAGAGCAAATGAAGGCGATAAGAAGGCAGAATACTCGTTGAAACTGTTGAATAATCTCGATTACTACTTATCTGCCTGTCAACTTGGGATCACCATTACCGCTCTCGGGTTAGGTTGGCTTGGAGAACCTACCCTTGAGCATTTATTGAGTCCACTCCTTGAACGATTCGACTTGCCGTCTGCCATCAGTCATACGATTTCATTTGCACTTGCATTCTTCATCATCACCTTTTTGCATGTCGTACTTGGAGAACTTGCCCCAAAAACGGTAGCGATCCAAAAGGCAGAAGGTGTTACTTTGCTTCTGTCTAGACCATTGGTTTGGTTCAGCAAATTGATGTATCCGCTGATCTGGCTCTTGAATGGCTCTGCCAATGTCCTTGTCCGTATGTTCGGACTTCAGACGGCCAAGGAGTCAGAGGAAGTCCATTCAGAAGACGAGCTTCGCTACATCATGACACGGAGTTTCCAAAAAGGGGAGATCAACCGATCCGAATACCATTATGTGGACCGGATCTTCGAATTTGATAATCGCACAGCGAAAGAGATCATGATTCCCCGTACCGAAATGGTTGTCATCGACATCAATGATTCCCTGAACACTGTGTTAAGGGATGTAAAGCAGGAACGGTTCACGAGATATCCCGTGATTGATGATGATAAGGACCATGTCCTAGGTGTCATCCATATGAAAGAACTTTTCTATAATGATGTCGAGTCCCAAGGGATTGAACCATTCATCCGCCCGGTACTTAAAGTGTTTGAAAATATCCCGATCAACGATCTGCTGGTGAGAATGAGAAAGGACAGAAACCATTTAGCTGTGTTGACGGATGAATATGGTGGTACTTCCGGGCTGGTAACGATCGAAGACATTGTAGAAGAAATCGTTGGAGAAATAAGGGATGAGTTCGACCATGAAGAAGAACGAGCCATCAAGCGTTTGAAAAATGGACATTTTCTTGTGGAAGGTAAGGTCTCCATTCAGGACGTTAACGAGTATTTTGAAATTCAACTGCAACAGGATGATGTGGATACGATTTCAGGCTGGATTTATATGCAGGATATCGATGCAGCCGAAGGGACTGTTCTTACTCATGAGTCCTATCACTTCAAAGTGGTAGATAAGGAAGGTAGTCAAATCAAGCAAGTGGAAGTATGGAAAGAATAGAATGAAAATTAGAAAGCCCCGAACAATTCCATTGTTCGGGGCTTTCCTTTCACTGCCTCTATTAAACTTGATCTTCTTTTTTCTCAATAAACACTTGGTGTGGGAATGGAATCTCGATGCCTGCTTGATCAAGCGCTACTTTCATCGCTTTTCTCAAATCGCGTTCGACAGCCCATTGCTGCATGTTCTCCGTCTTACCAAGTACACGTAAGACGACATCTGACGATCCTAGGCTTTGGACTCCAAGGACGCTAGGTCCTTCTTTGAAGCGTTCATCGTTTTGCTCGAAGTCTTCACAAACTTTTTGCAGAACTTCGATCGCTGCATCAATATTCTCATCATATCCAATTCCGATGTCCACCAGTGCACGCATGTTTCCGCGAGAATGGTTACTCACACCGACAAGCTCACGGTTCGGGACAAAGTGTAGTGTACCATCAAACCCGCGAATTTTAGTTGTACGTAAGCCAAGTTCTTCAACAACACCGTCATACCCACCGGTCGTAACGTAATCCTCCACATCCAATTGACGTTCCAACAGGATGAAAAAGCCGGTTACGATATCACTGACAAGTCCTTGTGCACCGAACCCGATAGCTAGACCGATGATTCCAGCGCTTGCAAGAAGAGGTCCAATTGGCAAACCGATCAATTCCATGAACATCATAATAAAAATGAAAATCAGTACATAGGAAACAATATTCTCCCCGAGGTTCTCCAACGTCTGAGTGCGTCCTTCGGTCAGCTTCCTGGATTTACTCGTCTTTTGAATGGATGCACGAATTATTTTTTTCAATAACGGGCTGATGATCAGAAAAGCGATAATCAATGCTCCGATTTTCAACCCGACAGTAATCAACACATCTGCGATTTCTGCTAAGTTCAATTCAAATCCTTCTTCAAAAAAGTTCATATTATTGCTCCCTTCAATACACGTATAGTAAATAGAATAGCGAAAAGAGCATCATCATTTCAACCATAAGCTCTCAATATAAGACATAATCGTACATCATTCTTCTTTAAAGTTGGAAAAACATTCATATCATTTTACAAAGCTCGACACTTGTTGTTTAATGAGTATGGGTTCTGGTTATATTAGTATGGTGTAAAAGAAAATCAGCCATACTTTAATTGTATTTATTATTACGTAACATTGACTTTAATCAGGCTGCTAGCTATAATTGTAATCGTGAGAAAATTTTTACGACGAATATAATCATTTGGAGGGATATGACATGGCAGAACGTATGGTAGCAAAACAGGCACCTCGCTTCGAAATGGATGCGGTGCTTTCCAACAAGGAATTCGGTAAAGTATCTTTGGAAGAAAACATGAAAAACGACAAATGGACAGTACTTTTCTTCTATCCAATGGATTTCACATTCGTATGTCCTACAGAAATCACTGCATTGTCTGATCGTTATGATGAGTTCGAAGATCTTGATGCAGAAGTGGTAGGAGTATCCACGGATACGATCCACACACACTTGGCATGGATCAACACTTCCCGTGACGAAAACGGTCTTGGC
Organism: Thalassobacillus hwangdonensis; assembly: GCF_042675915.1. Classification (NCBI taxonomy): domain Bacteria; kingdom Bacillati; phylum Bacillota; class Bacilli; order Caryophanales; family Bacillaceae; genus Thalassobacillus; species Thalassobacillus hwangdonensis. Next base: position 405,362 of record NZ_JBHTKL010000001.1, read on the forward strand.
GATCTTGCATATCCACTAGCTGCGGATACGAATCACCAGGTCTCCAAAGACTTCGGTGTCCTGATTGAAGATGAAGGTGTCGCACTTCGCGGACTATTCATCATCAGCCCTGAAGGTGAATTGATGTATCAAGTAGTAAACCACAACAACATCGGTCGTGATGTTGATGAGACGCTACGTGTACTTCAAGCACTTCAAACTGGCGGCCTTTGCCCGGCGAACTGGAAGCCTGGACAGGAAACGCTTTAAACGGACAAGCATACTCGAATGATCGAAAAGGGGTCTAACAATTGTTGTTAGGCCCTTTTACAAACGATAAAAATGAATTACGGTAAGGAGGATTCCTATGCGTCTTAGACAACCAATGCCTGAACTTGAAGGTGCTACAGAGTGGTTGAACGGAGAAGTCACGAAGAGTGATTTGGTAGGCGGCAAACCGACACTGATCCATTTCTGGTCTGTAAGCTGTGGACTTTGTAAAGAAGCGATGCCAAATGTAAATGAGTTCCGCGATGAATATAAAGATGAGTTGAATGTAATTGCGGTGCATATGCCACGATCTGAGAAAGATTTGGATCTGGATACGATCAAAGAAGTCGCTGCTGAGCACGAAATTACACAGCCGATCTTCGTAGATAACAAACATGCGCTGACAGATGCATTTGAGAACCAGTATGTCCCGGCTTACTATGTATTTGATGAAGAAGGAAATCTTCGTCACTTCCAAGCGGGCGGGGGCGGTATGAAAATGCTGCGTAAGCGTGTCAACCGTGTACTAGGTAAGAATGAAAAATAAACAACAGCCACCAGAATCTCTGGTGGTTTTTTTATCTGCGTCATTGTCGGAATAGTTGGAATTATTAATTCTTTTGCATTTTTTAAAATAATCGGTCGTAAAGGTGGAAAATTATTTCGTAACCCGATATATTATTAATTACGTTAAAAATTTACAAGGGGGGAGACATATGGATACATTTAAGAAACTGAAAGAATTCTATTGGCCATTCAAACGGTTTTTCTTATGGTCCTTATTTTTCTTGTTATTCGTCACCGGGATTACGCTGGTCTATCCTATTATATTGAAAGTGACCATCGATGATGTAGTGCTTGATGAACAATATGATCTAATACCATACTTAGCTGGCGGGTTCATACTAATCATGGCAGTCAAAGGCGTCGCCACATACTTTCAACAATACTTAGGAGACTTATTTGGAATACGATCCGTCTATACCCTAAGAGATGGTCTATATAAAAAGCTGCAGCGCCTTCCATTCAGATATTATGATAATGCCAAGACTGGAGACTTGATGTCCAGATTGACTGCCGATGTAGAAGGGTTCCGCTTCTTCCTGTCATTCGGTTTCAATGAACTGATTCGTATTGTTCTTTTGATTGTAAGCAGCCTAGCTGTAATGTTTTATTTTTCAATACCTTTGGCACTGGTTACTATGGCCGCGATGCCATTTCTCGCAGTTGTCGTCTATATGTTCGACAAACGTGTACACCCTGCATTCCGGGGAATTCGTAAATCGTTCGGGAAACTTAATACAAGAGTCCAGGAAAATATCAGTGGAATGAACACAGTAAAATCTCTTTCACGTGAAGGCTTCGAAGTCGACCGTTTTCTTCATAGAAATGATGATTACCGTACCAACTATATAACCACTGCAAACATTTGGGCTAAATACTTTCCTTTAATGGAATTTATCGGGAATATTTCGGTTGTGGTCCTGCTTGCTTATGGTGGCTCCCTTGTCGTAAACGGCCAACTTCAATTAGGGGAGTTAGTCGCATTTTTCAGTCTCGTCTGGTATATCCTTGGTCCATTGATGAACTTCGGATTTGTAATCAACTTATTTTCTCAGTCAAAAGCTTCCGGAGAACGTCTTTTGGAAATACTTGAAGCGAATGAGGATATTGATGAAAAAGAAGAAGCTATTCATGAAGAACGTCTGAAAGGACATGTAACGTTTGAAAATGTCACGTTGACTTACACCGAAGATGACGATTCTGCTTTGAAGGACATCAATTTCGATGCTCCTCCTGGTAAAGTCGTAGGACTTATCGGCTCTACTGGCTCTGGAAAAACCAGTATTACACAGTTGATCACTCGTTTTTATGAGCCTGAGCAAGGGACAGTTTCCATTGATGGAAAACCCGTCGATCAATATACACTTAAAAGCCTGAGAAGAAATATTGGTTTCGTTCTACAAGAATCATTTTTGTTCTCTACTTCTATTAAAGAAAACATTGCATATGGAAATCCTGATGCGACTATGGACGAAGTGATTGATGCTGCTAAACGCGCTCAAGCACATGACTTTATTATGGATATGCCGGAGGGCTACGACACGCTGCTTGGTGAGAGAGGAATGGGCCTCTCAGGCGGTCAAAAGCAACGTATTGCTATCGCAAGAGCAATTCTGATCGATCCAAGTGTGCTTGTACTTGATGATGCTACGTCTGCTGTGGATATGGAAACGGAATTCAAGATCCAAAAAGCATTGAAAGAAGTAATGCGTGGCAGAACTACATTCATCATTGCACACCGGATTTCTTCTTTGAAACATGCGGATGAAATTCTAGTGTTGGAAGATGGACGAATCAAAGAAAGAGGAAAGCATGAAAAGCTGCTTTCTAATGGTGGTCCATACCAGCGGATCTATGATATTCAATATCAGGATAAAGAAAAGATTCTGAAGGCTTCAAACAGCTGAAGAGAGGAGGGAAAGTATGGTCCGTAACAATAGAAAAGGAAAGCAAAAGGAAACGAATAAGCATTTGAACCGCTTTCACTATACAGTAGATCAGGCAATTGAAAAACCTTTTAACTGGGAACAGATGGCACGTATGCTTCAATACTTGAAGCCATATTCAAAAAGACTTCTTCCGGCTGCAATCATCGCAATGTTGATTTCTACACTTGTTCGGCTGGCTGTGCCAATTCTAATTGGTAAAGTTGCAATCGATATCGCTTTAGAAAACAAGGATGTCCCCTTACTGATTCAATTGGTCGTAGGTATTGGACTGCTTTACTTGTTTAGTTATGTTGGAAATGTTTTTAGAATCAAATGGGTGAATATACTAGGACAAAATGTCATCTATGATTTGCGTAAGCATTTATTCTCTCACGTCCAGCGCTTGTCCCATCGTTTCTTTGATTCGAGATCCGCAGGGTCCATTCTGGTGAGAATCATGAATGATATCAATTCATTACAGGAACTTTTCACAAACGGAATCATCAATCTGCTTATGGATATCGTGACGTTACTCGGTATCATCATCATCCTGTTTGTCTTAAGTCCTAAATTGGCACTAGCAATCATGGTCATCCTGCCAATCATGTTCTACATTTCTACGAAGCTTAGAAGGAGTATCCGCCGTTCATGGCAGGATGTCCGTATTCAGCAATCCCGTCTTAATTCCCACTTGAATGAAAGTATCCAGGGAATCAGAATTACGCAATCTTTTTCGCAGGAAAAAGAAAACACTGCGTTTTTTGATGGGGTAAACACTGATAACTATGAGTCATGGCGTAACGCAACGAAAAAAAGTGCCATGTTTCGTCCTTTTGTAGAAATGAGTAATGCAATCGGAACAGCGATCCTTATTTCCTATGGTGCGATCCTAATTATCCAGGGTCCATCCAATGGTGGAATAGAGGTTGGTACCTTTGTATCTTTTGCCTTTTTCCTCGGAATGTTCTGGGAGCCGATTTCACGATTAGGCCAGATGTACAATCAGCTATTGATGGCAATGGCTGCATCGGAAAGAATCTTTGAATTCCTGGATGAAGAACCGAATGTAGACGAAAAGAAAAATGCGAAGAAGCTTGATTCGATCAAGGGTCATATCGAATTCGATCATGTGCAGTTCGCGTATGATGAGAAGAGGATCGCACTCCATGATATCAACCTTGAGATGAAGCAAGGGCAGACGGTAGCACTGGTCGGTCATACAGGATCCGGTAAAACGACGATCGCCAATCTGATCAGCCGTTTCTATGATCCTACCAAAGGTGCAGTCAAGATCGATGGTCATGATCTGAGGGATGTGAAGATAGACAGTATACGTCAGCAAATCAGTGTCGTCTTACAGGATACCTTCATCTTCTCCGGTACAATCATGGAAAACATCCGATTTGGAAGACCTGATGCATCCGATGAGGAAGTGATGGAGGCTGCTAAAGTCGTAGGGGCTGACGATTTCATTCAGCGATTATCGGAAGGGTATCAGACCGAAGTGGAAGAGAGAGGTAATGTGCTCTCTGCAGGGGAACGACAATTACTATCCTTTGCACGTGCCCTGCTTGCGGACCCTAGAATCCTCATTTTGGATGAGGCGACAGCTAGCATCGATACAGAAACAGAAATGAAGATACAGCACGCGCTTAAGAGACTGCTTAAAGGAAGGACGGCAATCATCATTGCACACCGCTTGTCTACCATCCGGGAAGCGGACCATATTTTCGTTCTGGAAAATGGCAGGATCCTTGAGCAGGGTAATCACGATGAGCTGATGGAACAACAGGGAGAATACTTCGACTTAGTCAAAACACAATTCCAAATGCTCGATGCAATTTGATCAAAACCCAGCCGCATTATAGTGGCTGGGTTTTATTTGCTCGGATATAACATTCACCAACACTTTGTGATAAAATAATCCTATCTTAGTAGGTAATGGAGGACTTGTGATGAAAAAGGAATTTGCAGTCATCGGACTTGGCCGATTCGGAGGTAGTATTTGCCGTGAGTTGAGCCGTGAGGGGATGGAAGTACTTGCAATTGATCTGGATGAAGATAAAGTGAATGAGTTTAAGGATATCGCCTCCCACGCGGTGATTGCGGATAGTACAGATGAACGGATCCTCCGTGAGTTAGGAGTACGTAATATCGATCATGTCATCGTTGCAATCGGTGACAACATTCAGGCTAGTATTCTGACGACACTGATGCTGAAGGAACTGGGCATCAAAAAGATCACCGTCAAAGCTCAGAATGATTACCATGAGAAAGTATTGAGTAAAATCGGGGCAGATGATGTCGTCCACCCTGAGCGTGACATGGGGAAAAGAATTGCGCACAATATCATTTCCAACAATATATTGGACTATATCGAGCTTTCAGATGACCATAGTGTAGTCGAGGTAAAGGCTGGAGATAAAATGAGTGGCCGTACATTAGTCGATCTTGACATCCGTGCTCATTACGGCTGTAACGTCGTGGCGATCAAACGGGGCAAAGATGTCATTGTATCCCCAATGGCTACCGAACAAATTCAGGATAATGATATTCTGATCGTCATCGGTGCAGATAAAGATATATCCAGATTCGAAAAAAATCTCGTAGTCGAAGACTGAAACGCATTCTTCCACATAATATTCCAAGCAGACCACAAACGGTCTGCTTTTTTGTTTAAGCTCTGTTAAATATCCTTATTGATTTCGCGGACCATTTTGATTTTGTCAGGCTACGGAAACATCGATTTCCAGTTCTTTAACCTAAGTAACTTGTTCATTACCTTGATCTGTTTTTTAAAAATTTTGCAGGGGCAGGGTCGATCACCAAACACACTCAGGGTGGCGGGGGAAACTGCGAGACTCCCGTGGGAGAAGGGCCTAGGCGAGACCCCACAGGGAGTAAAACGACCGAGGAGGCTCGCCAGCTCCCCCACAGGAAAGCGAGTAGTTTCCCCGCCGCCCTATCCGTCTATTCCCTAACGACCTCTGAATATCTCATAATCGTGAAAAATCAATAACAACGTTCACCAGAGCATTGTTTTTATTTCTTGTTTTTAGGATATAGATAAGAAGATACAGAGGAGAAAGGATGGGAATGGATGCTTGAAAAACGAACAGGTGAAGTACTTACTGAAATGCTGATGGAGTGGGGGGTGGATCATCTTTATGGCATGCCCGGGGATTCAATCAATGAATTCATTGATGACCTTCGAAAAAGAAAGGAAGATCTATCTTTCATTCAAGTGCGACATGAAGAAGTGGGAGCACTTGCAGCAGCAAGTTATGCAAAGCTGACGGGTAAACTCGGCGTCTGCCTTTCGATTGCAGGGCCAGGTGCTGTACATCTTCTCAACGGCTTATATGATGCGAAAGCTGATAATGCGCCTGTGCTTGCCATCGTAGGGCAAGTAAACAGTGAACAAGTCGGGACAGGAGGGTTCCAGGAAATCAACTTGGAACGAATGTTTGATGACGTAGCTGTCTTCAATAAGCGTGCAGAAACCGCTCAACAGCTTCCAGATCTGCTTAACCAGGCGATAAGGGAGGCATACGTAAAGAAAGGTGTAGCAGTACTGATCGTCCCGGATGATTTGTTTGCTGTGAAGCAGAATGGTGCACCTGCTCTTACGGCACTTGGAAACTATGTTCCAGAAATACTTCCATCAGAGCAAGCACTGAAAAAGGCGATGCAGATGATGGAATCTTCGGAGAAACCGCTGATTCTGGCTGGAAAAGGGGCAGGGAAAGCACAGCAAGAGCTAGTGTCTTTTGCAGAACATATCAATGCACCAATCATTCTCAGCCTGCAGGCAAAAGGAATCATTCCTGACAATCATCCACTTTGTCTAGGGCAGCTTGGTCAAATCGGTACGAAACCCGCATATAAAGCGATGAAAGATACGGATTTGCTGATTTTGATTGGGACACAGTTCCCATACCGTGATTTTCTTCCGGATGATGTACCTGCAATCCAAATTGATTATAAGCCGGAGAATATCGGCAAATATTATCCTGTCGAGACAGGGTTGCCTGGAGATGCGGGACGTACACTTGATTACTTAGTGAATCATTTCACTGGTCGTTCGGACAATCAATATTTGAAAAAGCATCAAGGTTTGATGGAAGAGTGGAGAGTAGCGGTTCAACAGGAAAAAAGAAAAGATGCCTATCCGCTCCATGGCCCGCAGGTGATGTGTCAATTGGAGAAGGCGATGGATGATGATGCCATCATATCCTGTGATGTAGGTAATGTTACCGTGTGGATGACGCGTTTCCTGCACCTGGTCCGACAAAAGATGATCATATCGGGCTGGCTTGCAACGATGGGCAGTGGGTTACCAGGAGCAATTGCCAGTCAGATTGCCTATCCCGATCGACAGGTGATCGGCATCTGTGGAGATGGTGGATTTTCCATGGTCATGCAGGATTTCGTCACAGCAGTGAAGTATCAGCTGCCAATCAATATGATTGTGTTGAACAATAGCAAGATTGGTATGATTAAATATGAACAAGAGCAAATGGGTCATCTGGATTATGCAGTGGAGTTAGGGGAAATGGACTTTGCCAAATTTGCGGAATCCTGTGGCGGAGAAGGGTATCGTGTAGAGAATATTGAAGATTTGGAAACGAGTCTGAAACAAGCATTCCTATCTGATAAACCGTCCGTTATCGACGTGGTGATTGAGGAACAACCACCATTACCGGGTAAAATCACGTATGGACAGGCAGTCAATTTCAGCAAATATTTGATAAAGGAATTTTTCGAGTCAGGAACCATGGATCTACCGGACATGAAAAAGTCGATAGATCGTCTGTTTTGAGCAAGTAATAAGCCCCTCACATAGTGTGAGGGGCTTATTTATGGTGCTTATACTTCCATGATGATCGGAAGGATCATTGGACGTCGTTTTGTTTTTTCGAATAGGAATGGAGCAATGGTATCCGTAATTTCATTCTTGATTTCGGACCATTGGGTCGTACGGCGCTCCATGATCTTTTCAACGTGTGAAGAAACAAGCTTCTGTGCTTCTTTGATCAAGTCTTCGGATTCACGCATGTAGACAAATCCGCGTGAAATGATGTCTGGACCTGAAGCGATCTTGAATTCCTTCATATTGATGCTGACGACAACGATCACGAGCCCTTCCTCAGAAAGGATACGTCTGTCGCGCAATACGATATTTCCGATATCACCGATTCCGCTACCGTCGACATAGACGGAACCAGAAGGGATCTTACCAGCAATCGATGCATTATCATTACCAAGCGCAAGTACGTCTCCGTTGTCCATGACGAAACAGTTACTAGGATCGATATCACAATCCTGTGCAAGCTTCGTATGCTCTTTAAGCATACGGTACTCACCATGGATCGGCATGAAGTATTTCGGACGGATCAAACGAAGCATCAACTTCATTTCATCCTGGCTTCCGTGTCCGGAAGTGTGGATATCACTCAATGATCCATGAATGACATCTGCTCCGGCACGATACAACTTGTTGATCGTTCTTGAAACACTGATCGTATTACCAGGGATTGGTGAAGATGAGAATACGACTGTATCTCCAGGAATGATCTGGATTTGGCGATGGGTACCATTCGCAATCCGTGATAAGGCAGCCATAGGTTCCCCTTGAGAACCTGTACATAGGATGACCACTTCATGAGCAGGCATCTTATTGATCTGGTGTGCATCAATGAATGTGCCTTTCGGTGCGTGGATATAACCCAATTCCTGTCCGATTTTAATGTTGTTTTCCATACTACGTCCGAACACAGCTACTTTACGGTTGAACTTCACAGCAGCTTCGACTACCTGCTGCAGTCGATAGATGTTGGATGCGAATGTAGCGAAAATCAGCCTGCCATCCACACGGCTGAAAATATCCTGGATGCTTTGTCCGACAACGCGCTCGGATTTCGTGAATCCTGGAACTTCACTGTTTGTGCTATCTGATAATAATGCTAAGACACCTTCAGATCCGATTTCTGCCATCTTGGCCAAGTCGGCAGGTTCACCCACAGGAGTGAAATCGAATTTGAAGTCACCTGTGTGAACAATGTTTCCTGGTGGTGTTTTTACTACGACTCCGAATGCATCCGGAATACTGTGTGTTGTCCGGAAGAAGGAAACTGCTGTTTTACGGAACTTGATGACATCATCTTCCTGAATCGTATTCAGTTTTGCAGTTCTTAGAAGTCCATGTTCTTCCAATTTGTTTGTGAGGAGTCCGATCGCTAATTTTCCAGCATAGATTGGCACATTGATTTCGCGTAACAGATAAGGAATTCCACCAATGTGATCTTCATGTCCGTGCGTAATGAATAAACCTTTGATTTTATCTTGGTTTTGCACAAGGTAAGTATAGTCGGGAATTACGTAGTCGATTCCAAGAAGTTCGTCTTCAGGGAATTTGATCCCTGCATCGATAAGGATGATTTCATCCTGGAACTGTACTGCATATGTGTTTTTCCCGATTTCACCTAGTCCACCTAGTGCAAAGACTGCTGTCTGGTCGTTTTTTACGAATTTCATAATTTACGCATTCTCCACTTCGAAGTTTTCGGACTGCTGTTCATAATTCAAGTGTTCCTCATCCATCACTTGAATATATTCGATGTTGATGCCTCGATCGGAGAGCTTTTCACGTACTTTTCTCTCTGTTTCTGCTTCAACGTACAACGCTTTCGTACGTTCGCGCACAGGAACTTCTCTCGGCAGTTCCTGATATAGAACTTTAAATATCATTTGCTGTATCTCTCCTTAACTACTATTAATTTCCACATTCTTGTCCTAGCATTAATCATAGCACGTTTTATCCATGGATGGTAATGATTATATTGATGGAATCTGTCCAACATTTCCAGACAACTGCAACGTCAAGCCAACGTTTTCCGCTTCATGAAATCTTTCCAACGTTTTCTGAGCTTTCTTCGTAAACTCTTGAGCATTGCTTCCATCTCCTTTCAAGATGAAGAAAACAATCAAAAACGTCTCACCGACCAATCCCTGTTATCTTTAGTATAATACTGTTTTTCTTTAAATGAAACAAGAACGACAAGTTGAAGTGAAATTTTATGTGGGTAGTTTCCCCTTCTATTCGAGTTCAACTCATGCTAAAGTGGATGAATCATGCGGATTTCATCAGATGGAGATGGGGAAATTGGGGAAGCTTTACACTGGTTTGATCATGCTGTCTTTGATATGGGGAACGTCCTTCGTATTCATAAAAGTACTTGTATCCGAAATGGGGTTCTGGGAAGTTGTATTCTGGAGGTGCTTGTTTGGTGCACTTACCCTTTGGATCATTTTGCTGGTTAAGAAAAGACCGGTGAAGTGGAACGAATTGCCTTGGTTCAAGATCATGGCGGTAGGCTTATTGAACAACACACTTCCTTGGGGACTGATTGCACTAAGTGAAACAGTGATCAGTTCAAGTTTAGCTTCGATTCTCAATGCTACAACCCCGATCTTCACTAGTATCATCGGATTTCTTTTCTTTCATCGTGTGTTGAAAGGGAGGCAGTGGGCTGGAATCGGGGTCGGATTCTTTGGTATGTTCTTATTATCCGGAATTCAAGGACAGGATTTTGTCAATGGAGACTTCATCGGTATCGGAACGATGATCGGCGCAGCAATCTGTTATGGATACAGCTCTCAATATGTTAAGAAACACCTCACTCATATACCGCCAATTGTGATGGCGGCTGTATCCCTATCCTTTGCAGCATGCTTCGCAGTTATGCTTGCGATGTTTAATGGACCGTTGCATCTGACGAAGTTGGCGGATGTGGAAACATTAGCGTCAATCATCGGGTTAGGCAGCTTCGGATCAGGTATTGCGATTCTGATCTTCTATTTTCTTATTCAACGAGGAAGTGCGGAATTTGCCTCAACTGTCACTTACCTGGTACCAATTACAGCAATGCTGTGGGGAGTCCTGTTCCTGGATGAAATCATCACGAAGCATATGTTCATCGGTCTTGTGCTCGTACTGATCGGTGTGTATATGTCGACCTACAAGAAAAAGCAGGAGGAAAAAGGCCATGCATAAAAAAATCGCATTTTTTGATATAGACGGTACTTTGCTCGATCATGACAAGAAACTGTCACAGGAAACAATTGATACGATTAAGCAATTACAGGAAAAAGGGGTGTACTGTGCAATTGCGACTGGTCGTGCGCCGTTCATGTTCGAACCGATCCGGGAAAAGCTTGGTATCGATTCGTTCATCAGTTTCAACGGACAGTACGTTGTATTCGAAGGGGAGGTCATCTACGAAAATCCGCTTGAAAAAGAAAAGCTTGAAGCTTTGTACAAAGAGGCAGCACGTACCGGACATCCGATGGTATTCATGAATCATGAAGAGATGAAGGCTTCTACTGACGATCATCCGTTCATAAATGAGAGTCTTGGAAGTCTATATTTCGATCATCCGGACAAAGATGAAGCATTTTTCGAGAAGGGTAAGATCTATCAGTCCCTGCTATTTTGTGAAGGGGACGAAATCGAAACGTACCGGGCTGACCATGAAGGGTTCGACTTCATCCGATGGCACCAATACTCCTGTGATGTACTGCCGGGAGGAGGTTCCAAAGCGGAAGGAATCAAGAAGATGGTGGAGGCAGCAGGTCTAAGGATAGAAGATTCCTATGCATTCGGAGACGGTTTGAATGATAAGGAAATGCTTCAGGAAGCAGGCACTGGTGTAGCAATGGGAAATGCCGCTCCAGAGGTAAAAGCACTTGCGGACTATGTAACAGATGACGTAGCAGAACGTGGCCTCGTAAAGGCCATCCACGAAGTTGGCCTGCTCGATTGAAGAACTGAAAAAAGTCCACTATTAAAGTGTAGTGATGGTGAGACTTGCAACAAAAAAAGGAGACCCGAACATATTCTTTTGAATTTGTTCGGGTCTCTTTGGTTTTCTTTTATCAACGATCGACGGGTTTTGCATTCTCAGGTTCCTTGAATGGATTGTCTGGATCGATGTGATCGTAAAACATTACTCCATTCAAATGATCGATTTCATGTTGGAATACGATTGCTGCAAATCCTCTTAAACGAAGCTTGATCAGCTTCCCTTCAAGATCCGTCGCTTTGATCGTAATTCTTGCATACCTAGGAACATACCCTGGTACTTCACGATCAACAGACAGACAGCCTTCCCCACTTGTAAGATAACTCTGTTCAACGGAGTGACTGACGATTTTCGGATTGAAAAGCCCGTAACTGTATAGCTTATCATCGAAGTCGGTGAAGTGGACTGCGAGCATACGTTTCGTCAACCCGATTTGAGGAGCAGCAAGTCCGACTCCCGGACGAAGCTCGTAGCGACTGCATATTTCATCGTCCTGACTGTTTTTCAAATATTGCAGCATTTCGTTTAAGGTTTTCTTATCTTCATCGGAAGGTGGAAGTTCTACTTCTTTAGCAACTTCCCGCAATACGGGATGACCTTCACGAACAATATCATCCATAGTAATCAAGCGTGAACACCCTTTCTCGTTATACATCAACTCTAAGTTTAACATACTATATGCATAATGAACGATTTAATGAATACTTGTCCAGTTATGGAAATAGTATGAAAAAGACACTTCCAATTTAATATCATTTATTATACTATTGAAACTACGTTGTCCAGTACACAGAACACCAGTAGCTTAAGGAGGAAATCCCGTGCAATTCAGAAAAATTTTCGCACCGATCGCAATACTTTTCGTTCTGCTTGCGGCTTGCAGTGACGGACCGTCTGCAGAAGAGCAGATATATGAACATCTTGAGAAAGCGGTGACGCTTGAGGATGCTTTCCGTGAACAGCAGCAGCCAATTGTTGAATTGGAACAGAAAGAACAGGAACTCTATAATGAAATCATCAACTTGAGTATGGAAGAGTTTGATAAGATCCAAGAGCTTTCCAAGGAAGCATCAACCCTAGCTGATCAGCGTTTGGAAAAGCTTGAACTTGAAAAAGAGAGCATTGATGCAGCTAAAGAAGAGTTCGATAAGATTGACGAATTGATTGAAGATATTGATGAAGAAAAAGCTGACGCGAAGGAAAAAGCAAAAGCTTTGGACGAGAAAATGCAACAGAGGTACGATGCCTACCAGAATCTCTATGATGTCTATAAAGAAGCGGTAGCATATGACAAGGAACTGTATGAAATGTTGCAAAATGAAGAGCTGAAGGAAGAAGAGTTACGGGAACAAATTGATAAAGTCAATGAGAGTTATAAGAAGGTGATTGAAGCGAACCAGAGCTTCAATACCCTAACTGAAGAGTACAACACGCTGAAGAAAGAGTTCTATGAAGCTGCTGGTCTTGATGTAGAGTATGAAGAGCAGGAAGGTAAAGAGAACGGTTCAGCTGAAGAAAATCAAGATAATCAAGAAGATCAGGACAGTAACGATACAGAAAAAGATACTGAGGAATGATCAGGAATTACCTTGCCAAGGATCATTTCAGAAAACCACCCATTTCGGGTGGTTTTTTATTTTTTCTCTATTTGTCGAATAAAGAGATGTAACAGAAGTGTTCACCCAGTGAAACAGATTGATGGACAGATGGTTTTCGCTATCTGTATCATCTTAATTGATGGAGCTGTCTTTATCATTAATATTTTGTTCTATAAGGAATAAACTGTTTGACGACTAATGTTAGTATAGGCTACACTACTATCAGAACAAAAATTGTACCATTAAGATTTGTTTTTATAATGTAACAGATTTAACTGTGTATGACATGAAGGTTAATGACAGACCCTAACGGGTAAAAGAATAAGAGCAAACTGGGTACAGAATTTTTGAGCTTTAGGGAATGCTACAATAAGCAACCAAATTTTGTGAGAAGAAAGGAAGAGGTGACTCACTTTGAAACGAACTCTAGAAAATATCGAAAATCAGTTCGAAACGTTTCAAATCATGAACGAGGAAGGCGAAATCGTAAACGAAGACGCCATGCCTGATCTATCAGACGACGATTTGAAAGAAATCATGCGTCGTATGGTGTACACACGAATCTTGGACCAACGCTCCATTGCACTTAACCGTCAAGGACGTCTTGGTTTCTATGCTCCGACAGCAGGACAGGAAGCGTCCCAGCTAGGGAGCCAATTCGCATTGGAGAAAGATGACTTCATCCTGCCAGGTTACCGTGATGTTCCACAATTGATTTGGCACGGATTGCCACTATATCAGGCTTTCCTATTCTCCCGTGGACACTTCCATGGCAATCAGTTCCCTGAAGGGGTCAATGCTGTAAGTCCACAGATCATCATCGGTGCACAGATTACTCAGGCTGCTGGTGTAGGTCTTGGTCTTAAAAAGCGTGGTAAAGAAGCGATTGCAATTACTTATACAGGAGACGGCGGTGCGTCTCAGGGTGACTTCTACGAAGGTATCAACTTTGCTGGTGCATTCGGTGCACAAGCTGTATTCGTAGTACAGAACAACCGATTCGCTATTTCCGTTCCAGTTGAAAAACAGTCAGCAGCGCAGACAATCGCACAGAAGGCTGTGGCAGCTGGTATCGAAGGTATCCAGGTAGACGGTATGGACGTGCTTGCTGTGTACGCAGTAACAAAAGAAGCGCGTGAACGTGCGATCAACGGCGAAGGTCCTACATTAATCGAGACGATGACGTACCGTTATGGTCCACATACGATGGCAGGGGATGACCCGACACGTTACCGTACTGAAGATATGGATAATGAGTGGGAACAGAAAGATCCGATCGTCCGCTTCCGTAAGTTCCTAGAGAACAAAGGGCTTTGGTCTGAAGAGGAAGAAAACAAAGTGATCGAACAGGCGAAAGAAGAAGTGAAAGCTGCTATCAAAAAAGCAGATGAACAACCAAAACAGAAGGTCACTGACCTTATCTCCAATATGTATGAAGAACTTCCATCCAATCTTCAGGAGCAAATGGAAGAATACAAAGAAAAGGAGTCGAAATAAATCATGGCACAAATGACAATGATCCAAGCAATCACTGATGCAATGCGCACAGAATTGAAAAATGATGAAGACGTGCTGGTATTCGGTGAAGACGTCGGTCAAAACGGCGGAGTATTCCGTGCGACTGAAGGCCTTCAAAAAGAATTCGGCGAAGATCGCGTCTTTGATACTCCACTAGCTGAATCCGGAATCGGTGGTATGTCAATCGGACTTGCTCTGCAAGGTTTCCGTCCTGTGCCAGAGATTCAATTCTTTGGCTTCGTTTATGAAGTGATGGATGCAATCAGCGGTCAAATGGCACGTTACCGTTACCGCTCAGGTGGTACACGTCCGATGCCGATCACAGTACGGTCACCATTCGGTGGTGGTGTTCACACGCCGGAATTGCACGCAGACAGCCTAGAAGGTCTCATGGCCCAACAGCCTGGTCTGAAAGTAGTCATCCCTTCCACTCCATATGATGCGAAAGGTCTTTTGATCCAGTCTATCCGTGACAACGATCCAGTCATTTTCCTTGAGCACATGAAACTTTACCGTTCTTTCCGTGGCGAAGTACCTGAAGAAGAGTACACGATTGAACTTGGTAAAGCTGAAGTGAAACGTGAAGGTAAAGACGTAACATTGGTCGCATACGGTGCGATGGTGCACTCTTCACTGAAAGCTGCAGAAGAACTTGAAAAAGACGGAATCGAAGCAGAAGTAATCGACTTGCGCACAGTGAGCCCGATCGATTACGAAACAGTACTTGAATCCGTGAAGAAGACGAACCGTGCTGTAGTCGTCCAGGAAGCACAGCGTCAAGCAGGGGTAGCTGCCAATATCGTTTCTGAAATTCAGGAAAAAGCGATCCTTCACTTGGAGGCACCTGTTCTACGTGTAGCAGCACCTGATACAGTATATTCTTTCTCTCAAGCAGAAGAAGTTTGGCTGCCAAACTACAACGACATCGTAGAAAAAGTCAACAAAGTAATGAACTTTTAATTGAACCTATAAATGGGAGGTAATATTCGTGGCTTTCGAATTCAAACTACCGGATATCGGAGAAGGTATCCACGAAGGCGAAATCGTCAAATGGTTTGTTAAACCAGGCGATGAAATCAATGAAGACGACGTGTTATGTGAAGTTCAAAACGACAAAGCCGTTGTTGAAATTCCATCTCCAGTCGAAGGTACAGTAAAGGACGTCCTTGTCGAAGAAGGAACAGTTACTACTGTAGGTGAAACGATCATTACCATCGATGCGGAAGGTTATGAATCTGACGACAGTTCATCGGATGAACCTAAAGAAGAACCAAAAGAAGAGAAAAAAGAAGAAAGCAAGTCTGAAGAGCCTGCAGCAGAAGAGAAGAAAGAAGCTGCAAGTGAACAGGATTCCGGACAGGAAGAAGAAGCAGATGATGATTCACGTGTCATCGCAATGCCTTCAGTCCGTAAGTTCGCTCGTGATAATGATGTGAACATCCGTAAAGTGAAAGGCTCCGGTAAGAACGGCCGTATTACGAAAGAAGATGTCGAAGCTTACATGAACGGTGGACAGACTGCATCTGAAGATACAGCTAAAGAAGAAGCTGCCGATCAGAAAGCAGCATCTGCAGAAACGAAACAAGAGCCGAAGCTTGAAGGACAGTATCCTGAAACTCGCGAGAAGATGAGCGGAATCCGTAAAGCGATTGCCAAAGCGATGGTTAATTCCAAGCACACAGCACCTCATGTTACACTAATGGACGAGGTGGATGTGTCCGAGCTTGTTGCACATCGTAAAAAGTTCAAAGCTGTCGCTGCTGAACAGGACATCAAACTGACATATCTTCCTTATGTCGTTAAAGCATTGGTGTCCACAATCAAGAAGTATCCGGTATTGAATACTTCTGTAGATGATAATACTGATGAAATTATTCAGAAACACTATTATAATATTGGTATTGCGGCAGACACAGACAAAGGATTGCTTGTACCTGTAGTGAGAGATGCAGACCGTAAGTCAATCTTCTCGATTTCCAGTGAAATCAATGAACTTGCTGTAAAAGCTCGTGACGGTAAACTATCATCTGAAGAAATGAAAGGCGCATCTACTACGATCACGAACATCGGCTCTGCTGGTGGACAGTGGTTCACACCGGTAATCAACCATCCAGAAGTAGCTATTCTAGGTATCGGTCGTATTGCTGATAAAGCAGTTGTACGTGATGGTGAAGTAGTAGTAGCTCCAGTTCTTGCGATTTCTCTAAGCTTTGACCACCGTATCATCGACGGTGCTACAGCTCAGCACGCAATGAACCACATCAAGCGTTTACTGAACGATCCACAACTAATTATGATGGAGGCGTAAAGTATGGTAGTAGGAGATTTTCCAATTGAACTAGACACATTAGTAGTTGGTGCGGGTCCTGGCGGCTATGTAGCTGCCATCCGTGCTGCTCAGACAGGTCAAAAAGTCACGATTGCAGATAAAGGTGCTCTTGGTGGCGTATGTTTGAATGTCGGTTGTGTCCCGTCCAAAGCGTTGATTCAAGCAGGTCACCGCTATGAACATGCAAAAGGTGCAGAAGACATGGGGATCGCTTCCGAAAATACGTCTGTTGACTTTTCCAAGGTCCAGGAATGGAAAGGGAAAGTCGTGGACAAGCTTACAGGCGGTGTAGAAGGTCTGCTTAAGGGCAACAAAGTAGACATCGTCAAAGGCGAAGTCTATTTCGTAGACAAGAACACTGTCCGTATCATGGATGATAAAAATTCTCAGACATACACGTTCAAGAATTGTATCATTGCGACAGGTTCCCGTCCGATCGAATTGCCTAACTTCAAGTACTCTGATCGTGTACTTGACTCTACTGGCGCGCTTGGACTTAAAGAAATTCCTAAGAAAATGGTTGTCATCGGTGGAGGTTATATCGGTACTGAGCTAGGTACTGCATATGCCAACTTCGATACAGAAGTAACCATTCTTGAAGGAACGAAAGACATCCTTGGCGGCTTCGAAAAGCAGATGACGCAGCTTGTTAAAAAGCGCCTGAAGAAAAAAGGTGTAGAAGTCATCACGAACGCAATGGCACAAGGTGTTGAAGAAACCGAAGATGGCGTGAAAGTTAAGTATGAAGTGAAAGGCGAAGAGAAGACAATCGAAGCTGATTACCTTCTAGTTACTGTAGGACGTCGTCCAAACACTGACGAACTTGGACTTGAGCAGGTCGGTGTAGAAATGACGGATAAAGGTATCATCAAGATTGATAAGCAGTGCCGTACAAGCGTCGATAACATTTTCGCTATCGGTGACATCGTTGATGGTCCACCACTTGCGCACAAAGCATCTTACGAAGGTAAGATTGCTGCAGAAGTGATCGCAGGGGAAAAATCCGAAATCGACTACCTTGGAATTCCAGCTGTTGTATTCTCTGATCCTGAACTAGCTTCCGTTGGTTACACAGAAGCAGAGGCTAAAGATGCAGGATATGAAGTGAATGCATCCAAATTCCCATTCGCAGCGAATGGCCGTGCATTGTCCTTGAACGAGACAGACGGTTTCGTTAAACTTGTCACTCGCAAAGATGATGGACTTGTCATCGGTGCTCAGATTGCAGGTGCAAATGCCAGCGACATGATTGCTGAACTTGGTTTAGCGATCGAAGCAGGCATGACTGCTGAAGATTTGGCATTGACAATCCATGCGCACCCTACATTGGGAGAAATCTCTATGGAAGCTGCAGAAGTAGCTCTTGGTACTCCAATCCACATCAAATAATAGAACGATAGAAAAAGCCATTCCGCATTGCGGAATGGCTTTTTTATTTGCTTCTTCAGTAAACCCTCATTGCCGAACTAGTGGAAAGGGCGGCGGGGAAACTACTCGCTTTCCTGTGGGGGAGCTGGCGAGCCTCCTCGGTCGTTTCACTCCCTGTGGGGTCTCGCCTAGGCCCTTCTCCCACGGGAGTCTCGCAGTTCCCCCGCCTGCCTCCGTGTGTGAACGCTCCTTGCCTTTATGACGTGAGCTTCAAAAATGAAGTCCAGGTTACAAGCACGTTGGTTGGAAAAACTGTTTATCGATGTTTCCAAAACCTGATAAAAAAGCAATGAGGGTGAGCTTAGCCTTTTATTTTTGAATGGTGGTCAATAATTGATCCACGATTTGATTTTTATCGGTGTGACCTGAAATCGATGTAATTCTCTTCCCATCCTTAAATATAATTAGAGTAGGGAATTGTTTTACATCAGCCTGTACATTCTTTTTACTGATCGTTTTTTGGACGAACTGTATTTCTTTGTCGGACAGTTTTTGTTTCATATCAAGTAAAGCATCTAAGTAAGCTTGTTCTGATTCTTTCTCTTCCATTTCCGAATAGAGGTGAACTTCCAGATCATCAGGCTGGAATGTGATTATATTGACCTTCTCGTGGCCGGGCAGGCAGGCAGTGAGGAGGATAGCGATCGATAGTATTGGAAGGATGATTTTCGCCATAAGAATCCACTCTCTTTCTCCATTATCGATGTATACAGTCTAACAAAGGTTTTGTAGCTCTTATTGGATGTTATTCAATTGACAAGAAAATGAAACGGATATGTTCAACTATGTCATAATTCTGTAGAAAAGGGGGGAGGAGAGTGAAAAACTGGGCGATGTATCAGCTTCTGCTCATATGGTGGAGTATCTATATACTGGCTCTCCATTACTCGCACAAGGATCATCCGATTTATCACTGGATCCTTTTTGTGGTGTGGGCATATACAAGCACATGGATTACAAAAAGGTATAATAAAAGGATTACGGCAGGGATCTGTCACTCATGCATTGCTGCAGTCCTCATCTTGAGTGGGAAAGTGCTCTTCACTTCAACAATCGGGTGAGAGAAAAAATGAATTCAAACAAAAAACCCGAACAATTAATATTGTTCGGGTCATCTTTATCGTTTATTACGTGCTTTCTTTGAGAATTACTCGTTTTCTCTTTTTTTCTTCAAGTTGATCTTTTTCGCTTCTTCTTTAAAGGATTTCAGTAAAGAGAAGCAGATCATGATCATGATGAATGTGAATGGGAATGCTGCGATAATGGCTGCTGTCTGCAAAGCAGTCAAGCCACCTTGCCATAACAATACGGCAGCTGCACCAGCCTGGATGACTCCCCATGTGAATTTAACTTGATTCTTAGGGTTTAGGCTGCCTCCTGTCGTCTGCATTCCCAATACAAACGTTGCAGAGTCTGCAGAAGTGACAAAGAAGGTACTGATTAACAACAGTCCGATAATGGAAATGACCATTCCGAATGGAATATATTCAAGCATCGCGAACAAAGCCACTTCAGAACCCATATCACTCACTACGGATTGGATGTCATGTCCATCAAAGAATTCAAGGGAAATCGCTGTTCCACCAAAGACAGAGAACCATAGGGCACCGAAAATGGTCGGTACA
Source organism: Thalassobacillus hwangdonensis (assembly GCF_042675915.1). NCBI lineage: Bacteria > Bacillati > Bacillota > Bacilli > Caryophanales > Bacillaceae > Thalassobacillus > Thalassobacillus hwangdonensis. The sequence continues at coordinate 425,465 of NZ_JBHTKL010000001.1, forward strand.
AGCAATACGCCCAGGATGAATTCGCGGATCGTTCTACCTCTTGATACACGGGCGATGAAGGTTCCTACGAATGGAGCCCAGGAGATCCACCAAGCCCAGTAGAAGATTGTCCATCCATTGACCCAGGAACTGTTTTCTTCAGAAAACGGGGTCAGACGGAAACTCATTTGAGGCAGATTTTGAATGTAAGATCCAAATGACGTTGTAAAGAAATCCATGATGAAATTCGTAGGACCAGCGAATAACAGGAATACCATAAGGCTGATCGCCAAAACGATATTCGTATTACTCAAGTATTTAATCCCTTTGTTCAATCCTGTCATCGCAGAAATCATGAACAAAACAGTTACGATTACAATGATGGATAATTGCAATGTAAAGGTATCTTCCAGACCAGGGAACAGATAAGCGAGCCCGGCTGAAATCTGTAGTGCTCCGAGACCAAGTGAGGTCGCAACCCCGAAAATTGTAGCGAATACTGCAATTACATCAACCGTAATTCCTATTGGACCTTTTACACGTTGTTCGCCAATAAGTGGTGTCAGTGCAGCACTGATCACTCCAGGGGCATTCTTACGGAACTTGTAATAAGCAAGTGCCAACGCAAGTACTGCATAAATTGCCCATGGGTGGAAGCCCCAGTGGAAGAAGCTGTAACGCATAGCGACCTTTGCCGTTTCATCTGTCATTGGTTCACCGTATGGTGGCGCATGGAAATGGGATAGTGGCTCAGCCGCACCCCAGAAAACAAGTCCGATACCCATACCGGCGCTGAATAACATCGCAAACCATGTGATGTATGGATATTCTGGCTCCTCATCGGGTTTACCGAGTTTGATGTTTCCGAACTTCGAAAAGATCAGGAAAATCGCGAATACTAGGAATCCTGTAGCAGATAGCAGATAGAACCAACCGAATTTTTCGGTAAGGAATCCTTGGATTTTGTCTGTAACATTGGTTAGGTTCCACGTAGGCAGCGTATCTGCGGAAATGGTTCCCCATATGATGAATAGGAGTGCAATTGCTGCCGAAATGTAGAACACTTTCGTGACTTGCTTCATTTCAATCATCCTTTCCTGGTTTTTGTACATCCTTTCGATGCGGGCTGTGTATGATGGTTACTTGTCTGCAGAAGGGTTAAGGATTACTGCATGCCTCGAACTCGCAAGCTCTTGCAATTCCTCAATCACGTCATGCAGGCATAAAAGTTCGTAAATCAGGACAGTTTGTGGGGGCAGATGGTGCCTGAATCTTGATTGTTGTTCCACGTGTTCTTCCTTCCAACGCCAGAACATTTGATCCAGTTCCTTCACAAGTTGGAAATGAGATTCTGGAATGCCATGGGCTGGTTCTTTTAATATTTCCACAAATGACCTAATCATTCTTTCGAGTATAAGTTTTTCCCTCTCTGAAAAGTCGTCTCCTCCAAAAGTGGTATATTGCATATTACCAAGATGGTAGGCGATCTGTTGTAATGCACTCAATTGCTTCTGAGCAAATTGGTACACCCGCATTTCTTCATTGGAATGCTTATGGTATTTCCATTCCTCCCGTTGGAATTGGGACAGCTGATAAGTACGTTCTAGTAGAACTGTTATTTGATTATATTGGCGCTGGGTCATACGTTTGCTTCGTTTATCTTCCTTGCAAAAGCTATCCGATACCATTTCCATCAACACAGCCGCTCGGTTGAAAAGTGTTTGGATGTTTTTTTGGATATCCGGTAAATAATTGGGAGGAAGCAGAAAAAAGTTGACCAATGTCGAAATGACTATACCAATAGATGTAGTACCCAATCTTGAGAAAAACGAAACAAAATAATGATCCTGAAAGTCTGGAATCATCGCAACGGCAGTAATGGTCGCTACTAGAATCCCGTCATCAAGCTTTAATTTGTGACAGATTGCAATCGTGAGCATGGCCGCCAGTGCAAACGTGATAGCACCTTTTCCGAAAACGCCATAGAACGAGGTGGCAAGAAGAGCACCGATAGCGGAAGCTGGGAAACGCACCATCGCTTTTTTCAGCGAATCAGCCGCTGTATGTTCGATCGTTACGATAGCAGTAATGACAGCAAAAATGACAGGCAAGTTGAAAAAGCCACATATAAGTGCAGTAAGAAAAACAGCGATACCTGTTTTGAGAGTTCGGCTGCCGAATAATTGGAACCTTTGAAGTTTTTGTAGCATTGGTCATCACCTGACTTGAATATAGTTATTAAGACACAATTTTTAATTATAGTATAAAATATCGCTCAACCATAGTGAAAATTTGTCAATTTCTTTTATAATAGAACTATTGGAGATAGAAATACATAGAAGAAAGAGGGTCAAATATGAAAAAATGGATGCTTATGGTCATTTTCGTACTTTTGCTCAGTGCATGCAGCGAAGAAGTACAACCAACGGCACAGAGTGAAGAGAAGGATGAGCCAAAAGCGACAGAACAGCAGGCTGATCAGGAACAAGAAGGAACAGAGAAAGATGAAGAATCTGACGAGGATGTTCAACCTGCCGATGCAGAAGAAGACTCGGAGGAACTAGCTGAGGAAGAAGCAGTTGTAGAGGCTGTGTATGAATTGAATGAAGCAAATTGGACGCTGGAACCTGTGTCAGATGAATACAACTCCCAGGTCGTTCTTTTGACGATTGATGATGCACCGGATACCTATAGTGTCGAAATGGCTAAGACACTTAAAGAACTGGGTGCGCCCGCAATATTCTTTGTGAATGGTCATTTTCTTGATACAGAAGAAGAAAAGGCTATGCTCAAAGAAATACATGATATGGGATTTGCCATCGGAAACCACACGTATAGCCACCAGAAATTAGACGATGTTCCTGAAGAAACACAAAGAGATGAAATCATTGCACTTAGTGATCTGATTGAAGAGGTCATTGGTGAACGACCAAAATTCTTCCGTGCTCCACACGGTGTCAATACTGACTTCGCCAAGCAACTCGTTAAGGAAGAAGGTATGCTGCTGATGAATTGGACGTACGGTTATGATTATTTCAAACCCTATATGGATGCAGACAAACTGACACAGGCAATGGTTACCGGTGAAGGTCCTGAAGTGGATGTTCCTTATTCTTTGTTGAAGCCAGGGGCTAACCTGTTAATGCATGATAGAGAATGGACAGCAGCAGCGCTCAGTGATATCGTTACCGGATTGAGAGACAAAGGTTACGAAATGCTTGATCCTGAAAAAATTATAACACCATAAGTTAAAAAGGGAGGAGGTTCTTTTGTTGAACCTCCTCCTTGTCTATGTGCAAAAAAATTCTATTTATGCAAGTTTGCGCTTATAATAATACATAATCCTACCGTTGAACAATTGAAGTTTGGCCTCCAGCTTTTTAGCAAGGAACTTCGCCAGCTCATTGCCTTTGCTTTTATCTCCGTGTGTCGATGCTTCCGTCAGTGTGATTTGGATGTAAGCAGTCATTTCTCCGTCATTTTTTTCCGTTTTACCTACTCCGATCAATAGCTTATTGTATTCCTTATTGGTTCCTGACAGAATCGTATATTCACCATGTTCATCGCTGATGTCTTTCCATGTGTAAGGAAACGAATGGTCAGCATAATTCCATCCAAGCTGCTCCCCTGTCTTAGCTGTAATATCTCTGTAGTATAGAAGTAGTTCGTGGACGTTCTGAAGAGAAAGCTCCTCGTGATTACTTTCCGGTACTAAATAGACATACGCGCTCTGTCCCATGGACCGCACTCCCAACTTATCCATTTCTTTCTATCCTAGCATGAAGCCTAGCCTAATCCAAGAGTAGTTGGAGGAATTTTCTGAAAAAAGAAAGCGGGAGGTATAGTAAAATGGAAAGCTATGATTTGTATGATGTAACGGAAGATGCGAAAGTACGCTTCGTCGGTTTCGCTGTCAACGAGGGAAGGTATGATTTTGGTATCGTGTATTCGGATCAGTTTTTCGGAAAGCCACTTGTCATTTGTATGCAAACCGGACATTCGGCATTGCTGGACAGCTCTGATATCGATGATCTTGACTACCTGCAAAAGAAATTCCACCTAAGAACACTCACTGAAACGATCGAGGTAGCCTCATTTCTTGAAGGAGTGGTTCCGCTCTCTCAAATGCTGGAAGAATCGTATGAGTAATCAGAAAAGAGACACTGATTTCCTATGTATAACATATAATTTTTAATATGATATACTATTTAGGGTTGATTTTTTCAATGTGACATATTAAAATGAAGTCAAAGTTTGAAAGCGATTACATTTAAAAAGGAGAGGGAGGATTTGATGGGTACAATAATTTGTCAGGACTGCCAAGGCGTAATTGAACATTATGATGATGAGAAGGTATCAACTCTCTACAGTACTTGTCCATCTTGCCATACGAAAGATAATAAATAAGATCAAAAAACCTCCGATTGATTCAGTATCAATCGGAGGTTTTTTTATTTGAATGCACGTCGCTCATTGATGACACGGATTGTCTGGATCGTTTCATCTTCGGTACCTTGGACCGGAAGACCAGCTTCAAGGTTTTCTGCAATATAATCCAAGTTCTCCTGTGTGATGATTTCACCAGGCAAGAATATAGGAATTCCTGGAGGGTAGACCATGATGAACTCTGCACTGACCCTGCCGACTGATTCATTGATCGGTACGACTTCTGTTTCCGAGTAAAAAGCATCTCGTGGTGACAGTGCAAGCAATGGAATTTCAGGAACGTTGACACGAACTGCAGGTGCAGCCGTTGATTTGCTGAAGCACTTGGACATTTCTGTAAGTGCTTCTACAAGTATGTCCGTTTCTTGATGTGTATCACCCGGCGTTATGATGCACAGTATGTTATATAGATCGGAAAGTTCCACCTCGATATTATAATGCTTTCTTAGCCACACTTCTGCATCATAACCTGAGATGCCCAATGTTTTTACTGGTATGATCAGCTTAGTCGGATCGTAATCATATGTTGCAGGACTTCCCAGAATTTCTTCTCCTATACAATCAAGCTTTGGAATCGCCTTGACCCGTTTCCTAGTATTCTCTGCCAGCTCTATCGTTTTCGAAATGATCTCTTTCCCGTTCAACGCGAGCTGTTTTCTTGCAGCGTCAAGCGATGCGAGCAGAATATAAGAGGTTGAAGTCGTTGTCAACATCGATAGTACTGTCTGCACTCGTTCATGAGAGACAAGTCCTTCTCTAAGGTTCAACACCGAGCTTTGGGTCAGTGACCCTCCCAATTTATGGACACTCGTTGCAGCTAAGTCAGCACCAGCCTGCATTGCAGATAAAGGGAGGTCCTCGTGGAAATGGATATGGACACCGTGTGCTTCATCAACCAGTACTGGTACGTCGTACTGATGTGCAATCGAAACGATTTTCTTTAAATCTGCGGACACCCCGAAATATGTCGGGTTGATCACCAGCACCGCTTTCGCATCAGGGTGAACATCTAATGCTCTCTCTACAGCCTCTGGAGTGATACCATGAGAGATTCCGAGTTGATCATCCAATTCAGGATGAACAAAAATCGGAGTCGCACCTGAGAAGACGATAGCAGAAGTAACGGACTTGTGAACATTTCGGGGCACGATGATTTTATCTCCTGGGCCACAAACGCTCATGACCATCGTCATAATCGCACCACTTGTACCTTGGACGGAGAAGAATGTATAATCCGCTCCGAAAGCTTGAGCAGCTAGATCCTGTGCCTCTTTGATCATTCCATGTGGATGATGCAGATCATCCAGAGGGCCGATATTGATGAGGTCGATCGATAATGCATTCTCTCCGATGAATTGCCTGAATCCATCGTCCATGCCTTTTCCTTTTTTATGTCCTGGAATATGAAATTGGACTGGATTTCTCCCAGCGTGTTCCATCAGTCCAGTAAATAATGGCGTTTTGTCTTGGGACAATCTTTACACCTCTTCATTTTTTAACAAATATCATAAAACACAAGAATTATAGCAGATGGAACGCGATGTGACCACCTGTTAAAACATTCTGATAATTCATGATAAAATGAAGTGGAAAGGGGAGGTAGTCAATGAAATGGGAAACGAGGGTTACTGAGTTATTAGGTATTACATATCCCATCATCCAGGGTGGCCTTGCCCACCTGGCATACGCTGAGCTTGCTGCTGCAGTCTCGAATGCAGGTGGGCTTGGTCAGGTCACAGCGATGAGTTTGGAGAACCCGGAACAATTGAAAGAAGAAATAAATAAAGTGAAAAGCATGACGGACCGTCCGTTCGGGGTCAATTTTGCAATCGGCCAGCATGGAAGGACGTTCGAACATATGGTTGAGGCTGCAATCGAAGCCTCCGTGCCTGTCATATCTGTGACTGGTGGTAATCCGAAGCCTGTGCTTGATATGGTAGAAGGGACAGGAATCAGGAAGCTTGTACTTGTAGCTGCGCGAAGGCAGGCAGAGAAGGCAGAAGAACTTGGAGCGGACGCGGTAATGGTCGTTGGTCATGAAGGGGGAGGACACCTTGGCCGGGATGACATCGGTACATTCGTCCTTACACCACAAGTCGTCGATAGTGTGAACATACCTGTAATTGCTTCAGGTGGCATCGGCGATGGCAGAGGTATGATGGCTGCACTGGCATTAGGTGCGGAAGGGATAGAGATGGGAACAAGGTTCATTGCCACGAAGGAATGTGTTCACGCGCATACATCCTATAAAAATGCCCTGATCGAGGCGGATGAATTGGGCACGACCATCATTAAGCGGTCCATCAAGGCTCCAGCGAGAGCGTTGAAAAACAGCTGGACAGAGCGTATCATTGCACTTGAGGAGGACGCTGGAGGTTACGATTCTCTTAAATCCTTTATCGGTGGAACGGCGAATAAACGCTATATCCATGACGGCAAGACTGATGAAGGATTTGCATGGGCAGGACAGGTTGCAGGAAGAATAAAGGATGTCCCCTCCGTCGATGAATTGTTTAAGCGGATGCTGAAAGAAGCAGAAGAGATCCGCGTGAAATGGAAGGAATGATTTTATGAGTTACAATTATCCGATCGATCCGGAAACATGGTCCAAAGAAGAAATTGTCGACGTGGTCAATTTCTACTCCCTGGTCGAGCAGGCAAATGAAAAGAGCGTGAAACGGGAAGAATTATTAATGGCATACACAAGGTTCAAGCAAATTGTCCCCTCGAAAAGTGAGGAAAAGCAATTGCTTGCCAAATTCGAAAAGGAATCAGGTTATTCAGGTTATCATACTGTGAAGAAAGCACGGGAAGCACAGGAAGGTCAAAAAATATCCGTCAATAACTGATGAGAATATAAAAAGAGGGACATTCCACGGAATGTCCCTCTTTTTATCAATTATCGTGTACTTCTTTTGTAAGGTGGCGTCCAGACATGAACCATCCTCCAACTGCTATGGAAAGCAGCACAGACCAGAATGTCATCGTCCACCCTGCACTATGAGCGAAGTGGGAATCCAATACCCCTACTTCAGGATGGGAAAGTGTGATGACTGCGAGCTTCACACCAACCCAGGCTACAATCAGATATGCTGTCGTTTCAAGACTTGGTCGAGTTTCAAGCAGCTTGACGAACCAAGTGGCTGCAAATTTAATTAAGACAAGCCCAGCAATCCCAGCAATGACGACGACGATGAATTTTCCACCGTCCATTCCTCCGATTGCGGGGAGCGGTGATTCTGGAAGTGCCAGTGCCAATGCTACAGCAGCAAGAATCGAGTCGATCGCAAAAACCAAATCTGCTGCCCCGATTTTAGCAACTGTCGGCCAAAAACCTTTTCCACGAGCAACTTCTCCATTGGATTCTTCGGATTCTTCCTCTTTTTTACCGAGGATGTTCTTAGCTCCTAAGTAGATGAGGTAGACAGCACCTATCGCTTGGACCTGCCATACATTTGCAATGAATGATATCGCAAACAATGCTCCGAACCTGAATAGGAACGCCATAAGTATTCCATAGTTAATCGCCTTTTTCTTCTGGTCTTCAGGCAAGTGCTTGGCTATGACAGCCAACACAAGTGCATTATCCGCAGACAGCAGCCCTTCCAACCCTATTAAAATAAGTAATGTCCAACCATATTCCAACCAGACGGATTCCATTTCCGTCACTCCTCTCCATGAATGTTCTTCTACATCACTTTTGAAGAACATAGGTATTCACATAAAAACAGGGCCTTTCCCATTATGGAAAAGGCCCAAAAAAAGATAGACCTTTACCCTTGCTGGTAAAGGTCTTGCTAGCAACATTGAAGTCACCAGTAGTGCCGAGAACATCGAATGATATTCTGTAATGACGACATCTACTGTTAAAGCTACTCCCCTTTGAACTATATAGACTATACCAAAGGATCTGAAAATTGGTCAAGTATGCTTCAGGATATCTCTCTGGTCAGCTCATAGAGGGGCTTAAGTGTTTCAAACGTTTGCCTGCACCGGTCCAGGAATGCATCCCTGTCTCTCAATACATCATCATTACGGTCAATTTGAATTCCACATAGGAATTCTGATTTTTTCACATTCTTAAGACGATCGATCATGTGGGTGAAATCTTCTTCCGTCATATCTCCATGAGGCTTGGCGTCAGGTTTTGTATGATCCATCGACCATACAAAATTTCCAGGTATGTTTGTGGTAATGTTCGATTGATGTTTGGAAAGGACTTCTGCATAGTCTTGTTTTATCGGACTTTCATAGATGACAGCAAACCAAATGAATACATGTGTTTCCCATAATCCGACTTGGAAATGAGGGAGCTTTTTATAGCCTCGTTTGTTGTTTGCGAGTGCTGCCCATGTATCGTTGGGCGGGTTTTTTGAACGTCGTGCATGCTTCGCTACGTGAACGAACATTTCGTCGCCTGTCATTGCGGTAAGATCTGGCGCTAGTTCTGTTGCGATATCTTCCAGCTTAGGGGAAAGGTTCGCTCTCAAAGCTTCCATACGCTCCTCGAGTCCTGGGATAGAGAAGATATCGAAGTCTTTCTGCTTAAAGCCCTGGAATTCATTCATCGTTTCATCATCTCCTGTTCGTCGTTGCTTATAAAAGTGTACCATATGTGCTCTAAACTGCTAAATGATGCGTTTAAAGCGTTTGAACTTTATAAAAAAGGGATAAATATTAGTAATAAAACATAAACTGTTTGCTCTTTCGTCACATATAAATAAGATAACAAAGAACTTGAGGGAGGGAAAACCATGAAGCGTGTCATGGAAGCGTTAAAGCGCAGGGAGGCTGAAGAAAAGCTTCCAGTCATCCGAATGGAAATCGATTATGAACTACTCACCTTGCATGATGCAATGCAAGCGGGGGACAAGGCCCAGATGAAAGCCAGTAAGGAACGGTTGAATGAACTCAGAGCTGAATTGCTGCAATGGTCCTAAGGTAGAGCAACTAATAAAGTTGCTCTTTTTTTTCCTGGAAATGATAAGAACATATGGATGGGGGAATTTTAGATAATGGACCACTCCTTTAGGACTTAATCATCTATTATCATGACGGTGCTGAACAGGTGCACATGACCTTAGGTTCTGATAGGATGGAAGGAACAACTTGTATCGGAGGAGTCAACGAACGATGAATAAACAATTGAAAGACCAACTATACACCCAGGCAAAAGAATGGGTCCTGGAAGCAGGGGATCATATAAGGAAACATATCGATCAACCGTTGAAAATCGACACTAAATCCGATGCCAATGATCTCGTAACCGAAATGGATGAACAGACGGAACAGTACTTTGCCGAACGGATCAATGAACACTATCCATCTCATCAGTTACTAGGGGAAGAAGGTTTCGGTGATGAAGTGACAGCTCTCGACGGAACGATATGGATTGTAGACCCGATTGACGGAACGATGAATTTTGTTCATCAAAAACGGAACTTTGCCATTTCTGTAGGAATCTATCATGACGGCGTCGGTGAAATCGGACTCATCTACGATGTCATGGCGGATGTGCTTTATACAGCGAAAAGAGGGGAAGGGGCTTTTAAAAATGACCGAAGGCTGCCAGACTTGCAGCCTTCGAAAGATTTGGCTACCTCCATTCTGGCGGTAAATACATTCTGGGCTTTGAAAAATAAGCGTGTCTCAGAGGAAGGGATCCATCGTCTTGTACAAAAAGTCAGGGGGACGCGTTCATTTGGTTCTGCTGCATTGGAATTCGCATTCGTAGCCGAAGGTATTCTTGATGGCTACCTTACGATGAGTCTGATGCCTTGGGATGTCGCCGCGGGAATCGTCATTGTAAACGAAGTTGGCGGAATCACTACGAAGGCTGACGGAGAACCAGTAGATATGCTGAAGAAAAATTCGATTTTGACGTGCCACCCTTCCATTCATGAAGAAATCATAAACGAGTATGTATCATTAAAATAAACAAGAAAGGGTTCCTTTTACTCAAGGAACCCTTTCTTGTTTTTCAGGAATGATTATAGGTAGTGGTCAACCACGTTTTCTTAAGATTGCTGTCTCTTTTTCAAGCTGATGCCATATCCCATCAAACCGAATCCTAATAATGTAAATAAAATTCCAAGCCATACACTGCGAATACCTATGGCAAATCCAAGAGCGATGAAACAAAGAATCACGAGGAAAGCCAATGCAGCCATTTTTATGTTCATAATCATGTCACCTCACTAAATATCCAACTTTCAGTATAGCTGATATTTCGACATTTACAAAGGGGGAATGCGATGAAAGTCTAGCATCCCTTCCTTACTTTTAGTATGATAGAGGAGTATTGGATGTTGTGTTACATAGAGGGGGAACATCATGGGAGATAACAGTATATTAAGTGTACCAAGTGATATGTGGCCGATTGCCGACCTGTTTTTCGGGGGGATCGGGAGTGAGATCAATCTGAATAATGAAGACGAAGTCGCTTTACTTATCCGTGGCTTCTTTTTACTATATCTTACAATCGTCATCCTTTCGGTCATTACCTTTAAGCTCGGCTTTGCAAGGAAGTTGCCTTTATTGCAGGCAGTTGTCGTTTATGCCGTATTGATTATAGGTTCGTTCATTCTTACGCTATTCCTTGGATTGAATTTACCGATTGCGGAAAGCCTGCTTGCAGCATCAATTGTGCTCGGAATCTACCGGTTCCGCTTGCACAACGAAAGGAAAAGCCGGAAGGAAACAGGCTGATAAGGAGAGGATTAACGAATGCAGTCCTTACAGGATGTAGTCTATAATTGGCTTACGATAAAAGTTGTGGCAGACCACAGACCTGATGACACATCAGCAAGAGATACGGAACGAATGTTTCATGGTATGCTCCGCGACCATGATGTGACGGATGTCGCCATCAAAAAGGATGAGGATCGATATGAAGTCACCTGTTCGATGAAAGAGGGAAATCGTACGTTCAGATTTCCAACTGAACTGATTGAATTGATGGTCAATCAGATGAAAGACGAACCTGCAAAATTCAAAAATTACCGATAGCAAAAAGAGGCTGCCGAAAACGGCAGCCTCTTTGTATGGTCTTCATGATAAGTGTTGTTCTTTCTTCTGTTCCCGGTAGATACGGAAATTCCCGGTTTTTACTCGTTTCGTTGTTTTTTCTTTGATTCGCTGATGACATGGACTACACATATATGTGTGGAGTCGGCGGTTTCTTAAACGTTTCGCTTCTAAACAATGACTATCGATTGATTCAATCGTATCGCAAAGTACACATTTGACGCGCATCCTTTCACCTCATTTAATCCACTCTGTTTCTTATTAGTATATCATACAACACACATGGAAGCATTAAGGTATATCTGCTATAGTGATGATACATTGATAAGGAGGGGTCCGGATGGCGAATCAAGTGGAGAAGAAGCTACGTCCATCTCAATTCGATTTGTTGCAGAACGAGACATTTCTTTTACTTTCTACGTATAGTCATGAGCAAGCCTCACCAATGGTAAATGCGATCAGCTGGGTGTATGCGGTCGATGATTCAACATTGGTTTTCGCGGTCCATCATCGTTCCGTCATCGTTGAAAACATCCTCCAATCTCCTTCGGTAGTGTTGACGTTGATTGATGATGAATCTACCTATTCGATCAAAGGTCATGCATCTGTCCTGACCAAGGAGATGACTGGACTGCCATTGAAGCTTGCGAAAGTGCAAGTGGAAATCACCGAAGTAAGGGACGTCATGTTCTACGGCGCTAAGATATCGAAAGGGCCGGACTACGACAAGACCTATGATCCTAAAGCGGCAGCCAGACTCGACCTTCAAGTGATGGAACATTTGAAATCGCACGAGTGAAAAGCGTGGAATATGTGGAAGGAATTTCTGTAATTTGTATGGAAATAATAGTTTGATTCCCTTTTCATTTGGGAATCGTATTACAGAAGTTCTAGAAAGGATGATTCCATGAAGAAAAGATGGATCTTCTCATCCATTGGTGCGGTTGGTGCTGGTGCGCTAGCGTACTTATTGCGTGATGAGACTAAAAGGGAACAGATGAAAGATAAAGCTCGCTCTCTTACTGACAAATGGAGAGGTGGCACACCGGAGGATATGCCTGTAGATAAAGCAGGTGAGCCGGAACTGGATAACCTGGAGAATTCCAAAATGGTATCAGAAGGTTCTCAATTCGGAGTGAACTATTACAACGAACTGACTGAAAAAGAACGAGAAATATTAGAAAAAAGCAGCAGCTGACCATTAAGGTCTGCTGCTGCTTTTTTTGCACTTCAAGAAAGTTTAACTTTATTAAAGGAATAAAGTATAAGAAAATACCAAGGCTTTCGCCATAAGTACTGGGCGACAAGCCGAGTTTTTCTAATATCAAGTAAATTATAGTTAATCTTTTTTCTCTTTTTCATTGTAGGACTGATCATTCTCGATGTCTTCCAGTTCCTTCTGGTCTTCCTTAGGAATGGTTTCCTTATTCTGATCAGGTTCTACTGGCTGGTCTTCCCGGATAGGAACTTCAGGCATGTATCTTCCTATAATCGCGCTTAATTCATCTGAGATGGCTTGAATCGGGTGACCTTGTCCCATTTTATTACTTAATTGACGTAATCGCTCCATTCCATCAGCATCAGCCATTACGATTGCCTCTTTCCCGTATGGGTCATGTTTCAGGGCTTCTGCAACTGAAAATTTGATGGTTCCAACTCGGGATCGGTCCAAGTCCTTATCGACATCGATCCCAACAACAGCATAAGGACCTGCTACTACAGCTGTAGCATCTTTTACGTTAGGAACTTCTAAAGCCAATTTGGCAAGGTGGCGAGCAATTTGCTGATTATTGAGATCCTTTCTTTGTACGGGATCAGAATCCTTCACCTGAATGGCGCCTGTACCTTCACGATCATTCTGCAGGGACTCGGGTTCATCATTCTGACATGCGACAAGTGTAAGCGCCAAGCCTATCATTGCAATGTATTTAATCATCATCCATCACCTTCTTTTTAATACTAGCGTTTCTCAATCGTCTATCCTTATTCATTCTCACATATAAATGGAGTAAGAAGATGTCTTTGGAACTGGATAAGGCATTTCAACCTTATAGGAGGCGTCCTTTTTGAAAAAAATATATGTCTTGGATACCAATGTCCTTTTACAGGAACCACATTCCATTTATACATTCGAAGACAATGACATCATCATACCTGCTGTCGTATTGGAAGAGGTCGATGCCAAGAAGCGGAACATGGAGGAAATCGGACGTAATGCGCGACAAGTATCCAGAATCATCGATAAACTGAGGGAACAGGGTGAATTGCACCACGGTGTCGAGTTACCGAGCGGGGGAAAGTTGAAAATCGAACTGAATCATCGTTCTTATCGGAAAATGGAAGAAATTTTCATTGAAATGACGAATGATAATCGTATTTTGGCAGTGACATATAACTTGCATGAAGAAGAAATGCTCAAAGAGAATGGAAAACAGGTCATCCTCGTATCGAAGGATATGCTGATGAGAGTCAAGGCGGATGCGATGGGGATCCCTGCAGAGGATTTCCTGAATGAACGGGCGGTGGAAAAGGACGAGGTGTACACGGGTTTCAGGGAAATGGCTGTTTCACCTGAACTGCTGGATGCGTTCTATGCGCAGGGAGAATTGGATGTCACTTCAATCACTACCTATCATAATGTCAATGAATTTCTAATCCTGAAAAGTAAAGGCAACCCATCGCAGTCTGCTATCGGTATGATCAACCATAAAGGTAAACTTAAAAAGTGTCATATGATGGGGGAGCATGTGTGGGGAATCAAACCGCGCAATGCGCAGCAAACGATGGCGATGGAGCTTTTGCTGAGGAAGGATATTCCTCTAGTAACAATGGTTGGGAAAGCAGGTACAGGTAAGACGCTTCTGGCACTCGCTGCCGGACTGATGCAGATTGAAGATTTCGGTCTTTATAAAAAAATGCTTGTGGCACGACCGATTGTTCCGGTTGGGAAGGATATCGGGTATTTACCAGGTGAAAAAGAGGAAAAGCTGCGACCGTGGGTCCAGCCGATTTACGACAACCTTGAGCACCTGTTTAATGTGAAGAAGCCGGGAGAACTCGATGCGATCTTGTCTGGCCTCGGCTCTATTCAAGTAGAAGCGCTCACCTATATCAGAGGCAGAAGCATTCCAGATCAGCTGATATTGATCGATGAGGCCCAAAACCTGACAAGGCATGAAGTAAAGACGATTCTTACGAGGATCGGGGAGGGAAGTAAAATCATTCTGCTAGGGGATACAGAACAGATTGACCACCCGTATCTCGATGAGTACAACAATGGGCTGATGCATGTAGTAGAGAAGTTCAAAGGCCACCCACTGAGTGGTCATATCAAACTCATCAAAGGGGAACGTTCTTCTCTCGCCCAATTGGCAGCAGACTATTTATGATTTCGCAGAAAGAACTTAAAAAAGACCCGATCAACTATTGATCGGGTCTTTTTGAGTTAATTGAAAATGATTCTCTTTACACCAGTGATAGGTTCATCTTTATTCGACCCATCTTCAAAGTATAAATGTACAGGACCATTTTCTTTAAGGGGTTTTCCCTCTTTAGCGAACAGAAACATTGCCTGCTGCATTTGTTCAATCGATAATTCGTGGTCGCCGTTTTCCGTCTGGATGGTGACGCTCTTTATATCCGAAGCGGGTTCACTAGTAGCGATGAATGGCTTCAATGGCATGAAAAAAGTTCCTTTTAGGATTTTTTCCTTCTCAAAACGGGAAATACTCTTATTGACGGGTGGGTTGATGCTTTGCTGATAGATTTCCCGGTCCCATCTCATGGACGCCTTTTGCAGATCATCCGCCTCTTCTTCGGAAGGGCTTTCATTTTCATTACTGAACAGTTTTTCATATGGCAATTTACGATCATCGAAGATCCATACAGTAGGATCGAGCGTAATCGGATAATTTACGTTACCTGTAATTTGAACGATCATAATGAAGCCACCTTTCTTTTAGTAATCTCACCAACATTCAGAATAGCAGAAAAAAGCTATGAATGCACTCACAGGGGGTAGGATAGATGAAAAAAATAATAACCAAAGATATCCTGGAAGCGTGGTTGGATAATGTACGCCCATACGCAAAAGATGGTAAGGTCGCTGACTATATACCAGCACTTGCAAGGAGCAATCCTGAAGATCTTGCTGTAGCTGTCGTAGACCTGGAAGACGAATGTGTAAGTGCCGGTGCACTGGAGAGTCAGTTCACACTTCAGAGTATTTCCAAGGTGTTGTCTCTTGCGCAGGCGCTCCTGGATAATGGGGAGGATTATGTATTTGAACGGGTTGGGATGGAGCCTTCAGGGGATCCGTTCCATTCCATCTATAAACTGGAACAGCTGAACCCCTCCAAGCCATTGAATCCGATGATCAACGCTGGAGCACTTGCGGTTACGAATATGATCCACGGCGTCACCCCGGATGAAAAAGTAGGGCGGTTGCTGAGCTTCATTCATGATCTTACAGATGATCAGTCCATCCGCTACAATGAGGAGGTTTCCTCTTCCGAATTCGGAACCGCTTATTTGAATCGTTCATTATGCTATTACATGAAGCAGCACGGGGTCATCTCTGGCAGTGTAGAAGAAAACCTGGATGCCTACACGAAGCAATGTGCAATTGAAGTGAACATCCATCACCTGGCAAGGATCGGTGCGATATTTGCAAATGAAGGGAAGGACTTGAACTCAGGCAGGCAGATTCTGCCGCGACATCTGGCGCGTATTTGCAAGACCTTCATGGTTACGTGTGGAATGTACGATGCATCAGGGTCATTTGCAATCAGAGTTGGCATACCTGCGAAAAGCGGGGTGTCGGGTGCGGTCGTCGGATCGGTGAACGGATATGGAGGAATCGCTGTATATGGACCTGCACTTGATGATCGGGGAAACAGTGTTGTAGGGCTGAAGCTGCTTGAACTTCTTTCCAATCGGTATGACCTCTCCATTTTTTAGAATATATCGGCTCTTTTGTTGCAATTTTAAGAGACAGACGATAATATTATAAGGAGAAGTCCGTTTATGGAGGGGATTTAGATGTTACCGGATTTGGCTGTGGATCATCGGGAGAAAGCCTATGCCCTTCTAAAGGCTGATGCAGATAAAATTCTGAAGTTGATCAAAGTACAGATGGATAATTTGACAATGCCTCAGTGTCCTCTATACGAAGAGGTGCTGGATACACAAATGTTCGGCCTGTCCCGCGAAATCGATTTTGCGGTGCGTTTGGAATTGATCAGCGAGGAAGAAGGCAAAGCATTGCTGGATAACCTTGAAAAACAACTGAATGTTTTGCATGAAGCGGCACAGAGATCCTGACATACAAACTCAAATTACGACAGCACCTGTTGTGATTTGAGTTTTTTTATTACTTTGAGAACGTTTAACTTTAACAAAGCATGTGAAAATAGAATGATTTCCACCACCGCCTAATGGCGCTAAAGCAGTTTTTTTACTATCATCATCCTTAAATTTTATGAAAAAAAGAGGGAATCTGCACATGTTTACGGAATAATTGACTAATGGCTGAGGGGAGTCACCGTCAGATTTGCCCTCTTTTATTGATCGATCATGGACCAGCATGTACATAGTTGAACCGTTAAGCGTCATAAAGATCCGGGTGGGAATCGAAAAGGTATGATAAGGACAAGAATCTATAGCGTGTCCTATTTGCAGGAATTGGCACCTATCAATCAGTAAAATTACATAGAAGGATGGAACAATATGAAAAAAGCATTTAAGAGTTTTGACTTCACCTTGATGTTCACCCCGATTGCATTGGTCATATTCGGTTCGATCATGATCTATAGTGCCAGCATGGTCCTCGGGCCTGTCAAATACGACCTTCCCAGCAATCACTTCTTCATCAGGCAGGTGATGTGGGCGTCGGTAGGTCTGATGGTCATGTTGTTTTTTACGTTTTTTTCCTACAGACACCTTCAACGGTTGACGAAGGTCATCGTATTCCTCATGATCGGTCTCTTACTGGGGCTCTTCGTATTTGGTGAAGAAAGGAACAACGCTGTATCCTGGTATGACCTGAAAGTAATGAGCTTCCAGCCGGCGGAGATGGTGAAAATCGGCCTGATCATTTATCTTGCATCTGTCTACGCAAAGAAACAAAGCTACATTGACAAGTTCGGAAAGGCGGTCATTCCTCCGCTGGTACTGACCAGTTTCATCCTGGCGCTGATTGTACTGCAGCCGGATATCGGTTCTGCAGCTGTCATCGGCTTCATCGCCAGTTTTGTCATTGCAAGTTCAGGAATCAAAGGCAGGCATATCGCCTTCTTGATATCTGTAACACTTGCATTTGTCCTGCTGATTGCCCCGCAGATGGTCACGGATGAACGGCTTTCCAGGTTCACTGGGGCCTATCAGCCGTTCAATACCCCTGAAGGAGATGGGTACCATCTGATCCAGTCTTACGTTGCGATTGGGACAGGCGGTATTCTAGGTGAAGGATTAGGGCAGGGGGTACAGAAGCTTGGATACTTGCCAGAACCACATACTGATTTTATAATGGCTGTCATCGCTGAAGAATTAGGTCTTACTGGCGTACTGATTGTAATTGGCCTGTTAGCGACAATCGTACTGAGAGGCTTATTCATCTCCAGACGTTGTAAAGATACATTCGGCGCATTACTGGCCCTTGGAATATCTGCGATGATTGGAGTCCAGTCCTTCATCAATCTCGGGGCGATGAGTGGTCTCCTGCCTATTACTGGTGTACCGCTTCCGTTTGTCAGCTATGGGGGGTCCTCACTGATCATCATGCTTGGATCCATGGGGATTTTGAACAATATTGCCAGAAATGTAAAAGCGAAAAGTGAAAATCGATCTGCAACGAACCAGCCGATATCGAACCATCCACAGGAAAATAAAGTGGAGCGACTACGACAAGGAGTGAAATCATGGCAGAATTGAAGAAAATCAATAAAGTATTAGTTGCAAACCGAGGAGAAATTGCGATTCGTGTCTTCCGCGCATGTACGGAATTGAACATTCGTACTGTCGCAGTATATTCAAAGGAGGACACAGGGTCCTTCCACAGATATAAAGCAGATGAGGCATATCTCGTAGGCGAAGGTAAAAAGCCGATCGATGCCTATTTGGATATTGAAGGAATCATTGAGATCGCTAAAAGTGTTGGAGTGGATGCCATCCACCCTGGGTACGGATTTTTATCAGAAAACATCCATTTTGCACGCAGGTGTGAGGAGGAAGGGATCATCTTCATCGGTCCAACTAGTGAGCACCTGGATATGTTCGGAGATAAAGTAAAAGCACGTGAGCAGGCGATTGATGCCGGAATTCCGGTAATACCTGGAACTGATGGCCCTGTCACCAGCCTTTCAGAAGTGGAAGACTTCGGTGAGAAACACGGCTACCCGATTATCATCAAAGCCTCTCTCGGTGGAGGCGGTCGTGGAATGCGGATCGTCCGTAAGGCAAGCAATGTAGCAGACGCTTATGACCGTGCAAAATCTGAAGCCAAAGCCGCATTCGGTAACGACGAAGTGTACGTAGAAAAATTGATTGAAGAACCAAAACATATCGAAGTCCAGATTCTCGGAGACTTTGACAAGAATATCGTCCATTTGTATGAACGGGATTGCTCTGTTCAGCGCCGCCATCAAAAGGTAGTGGAAGTAGCTCCTAGTGTTTCTTTAACGGATTCATTAAGGGAAGAGATTTGTGATGCGGCTGTCAAACTGATGAAGAATGTCGACTATGTCAATGCTGGAACTGTCGAGTTCCTTGTTACGAACGAAGAATTCTTCTTCATTGAAGTCAATCCGCGAGTGCAAGTGGAGCATACGATTACAGAGCTGATTACAGGCGTCGATATCGTCCAGTCCCAAATCATGATTGCAGAAGGATATAACCTTCACGAAAAGAAAATCGGTATTCCGCAACAAGAAAATATCAGAACGAATGGTTATGCTATACAGTCACGTGTAACCACTGAAGATCCATTGAATAATTTCATGCCGGATACAGGTAAAATCATGGCATACCGTTCAGGTGGTGGGTTCGGAGTAAGGCTCGATGCCGGTAACGGATTCCAGGGAGCTGTCATTTCTCCTTACTACGATTCCTTACTTGTAAAAGTATCCACTTGGGCGCTTACTTTTGATCAAGCTGCCAATAAAATGGTACGTAACCTTAGAGAGTTCCGAATCCGTGGAATCAAAACGAATATTCCATTCCTTGAGAATGTCATCCAGCATAGTCAATTCCTATCGGGGGAGTATGACACCACATTTATCGACCGCTCACCGGAACTGTTTGTGTTCCCGAAACGCAAAGACCGTGGTACGAAGATGCTCAGTTATATCGCCCAGACCTCGATCAATGGGTTTGAAGGTCTCGATAAAAAGAAGAAGCCGGTAGTGAATCGTCCGAGAATGCCTAAAGTGAAATACTCAGAACCGATTCCTGAAGGTACAAAGCAGATTCTTGATAAAGATGGTCCTGAGAAGCTGATGGAGTGGGTGAAGGCGCAAAATGAAGTATTACTTACCGATACCACTTTCCGTGATGCACATCAGTCATTGCTTGCAACCAGGTTACGTTCGAAGGACCTGATCAATATCGCTGAACCTACTTCCCGCCTATTGCCTGAATTGTTTTCTGTTGAAATGTGGGGAGGAGCGACATTCGATGTGTCCTATCGTTTCCTTAAGGAAGATCCTTGGGAGCGCCTGTTGAAACTACGCGAGAAGATGCCGAATGTTCTATTCCAGATGTTGCTTCGAGCGAGTAATGCAGTGGGCTACAAGAACTATCCGGATAATCTGATCAAAGAATTCGTTGAAAAAAGCTCCAATGCTGGTATAGATGTATTCCGTATATTCGATAGCCTCAACTGGGTGGATGGAATGAAGCTTGCCATCGAATCGGTTAGGGAAAATGATAAAGTTGCAGAAGCGGCTATGTGTTATACCGGGGATATTTTGGATCCTTCAAGACCAAAATACGACTTGAACTATTACAAAAACCTCGCAAAAGAGTTGGAGGCAGCAGGTGCACATATGCTTGGCATCAAGGACATGGCAGGTCTCATGAAGCCGGAAGCAGCTTATCAGCTGATTTCCACTTTGAAAGAGTCCATCGATATTCCGATTCACCTCCATACGCACGACACCAGCGGCAACGGAATCTTCACTTACGCAAGGGCAGTTGAAGCTGGCGTGGATGTTGTCGATGTATCGACTGGGACGATGGCTGGCCTTACTTCCCAGCCAAGCGCAAACAGCCTTTATTACGCGCTGGAAGGTAATGAGCGAAAACCTGATGTCAATATCCGCTCCTATGAGGAATTAGGACACTACTGGGAAGATGTACGTAAGTATTATTTCGACTTTGAGAGTGGCATGATGTCACCGCATTCGGAGGTTTATGAACACGAGATGCCTGGCGGACAATACAGTAACCTGCAGCAGCAGGCGAAAGCGGTAGGACTTGGTGAACGCTGGGATGAGGTAAAGACGATGTACCGCAGGGTGAACGACATGTTCGGTGACATCGTGAAGGTTACTCCTTCATCCAAAGTTGTCGGAGATATGGCGCTGTACATGGTTCAGAACAACCTGACAGAAGATGATGTCTACGAACGTGGAGAATCAATCGATTTCCCTGATTCCGTCATCGAGTTCTTCCAAGGATATTTAGGACAGCCTTATCAAGGCTTTCCACAGGAACTTCAGCGCATCATCCTGAAAGGAAGGGAGCCAATCACGGTAAGACCTGGTGAACTGCTTGAACCGGTTGACTTCAAGGAGTTAAGGGATACATTATTCCATTCCCTTGATCGTCAAGTGACGAGCTTTGATATGATCGCATACGCACTATATCCGAAAGTGTTCATGGATTATCACAAATTCTATGAGCAGTATGGTGATCTATCCGTGCTTGATACCTTGACATTCTTCTACGGAATGCGATTGGGTGAAGAAATCGAAATTGAGATCGAGCAAGGTAAGACGCTTATCGTCAAGCTCGTCTCAGTCGGTGAAGCCCAAATAGATGCAACGAGGACCGTCTACTTTGAACTGAACGGACAGCCTCGGGAAGTCGTTGTGAAAGACGAAAGCATCAAATCAGCTGTAGAAGAGCGGCCGAAAGCAGATAAGACGAATGAAAAACACATCGGTGCAACCATGCCAGGCACAGTTATCAAAGTGCTTGTGGAAAAAGGAGAAAAGGTCAGTAAGGGTGACCATCTGATGATCACGGAAGCGATGAAGATGGAAACGACGGTCCAAGCTCCTTTCGATGGTGTCATCAAAGATGTTTATATGAAAAATAATGAAGCGATTCATGTCGGTGATCTATTGATCGAGTTTGAATGAACAAAAGAGAATGCCTCCTGAGAGAGGGGCATTCTCTTTCATTTTCTTAAAAAAATGGTCATAGTCCATTCCAGGATATATTCTCCTATCGTCATACAGCAGAATCGATATCCTCCATTTTCAATATGCGAATCAAAAAAACCTTGCATTGTCCCCATTTGTTTGCTAGAAATAGATAGGGGGAATTACCGGTTCCGGGTAATATAATTCGTGAAGATTAGGGTAGACTTGTTAAATGAATACCTTATATATACATAAAGGCTATCAAGCCTTTTCTTTTATTTTTGTCTACAATTTCACAATTTTGTCACATCTTAAATTGGGGAGATTAAATAGATAGAAATGAAATTCCATGATACAATAGCTTTGATGCTCGATTCGGGTTGTATCGTTAGCATCATATGTAGATTTTTATATACCCCCTGAAAACGCAGGTTTCATAAAAAGTTTGTCACATTGCGAACGTTTTGTGAGGGAGGTAGAAGGAGGAATTAATACGATGAACAATCCAAGAACAGTCGAATCCGCTTCTACACAAGTTATGAATCGTTCGGCTGTCGGCGAGTCGTCGCTATTGGCCGATATCAAAAGCCTCATCAAAGTCGGAATCATCAATTCCAACCTGATTACAACTTTTGCAGGCTTCTGGCTGGCGGTGTACTTTACCGGGACGTCCTTCTTCGATCATTGGCAAACTTTCTTGATGACAATGGTCGGAACTGCATTCATCATTGCAGGCGGGTGTATCATCAATAACTGGTATGACAGGGACATCGATGTCATCATGTCCCGTACGAAGACACGACCGACGGTTACTGGAACGATTGCACTTTCCCACATTAAGGTGATGGGAATCGTCGTATCCATTCTGGGATTCATTCTGTTATTATTTACAACACTTGAAGCTGCATTGTTTGGCGCGTTCGGGTGGTTTGTATATGTAGTTCTATATACGATGTGGTCTAAGCGAAGATATACGATCAATACTGTTATCGGAAGCTTTTCCGGAGCTGTACCGCCTTTGATCGGCTGGGCAGCAGTGGATCCGAATTTACAATTAGAAGCATTGATCCTCTTCTTGATCATGTTCATATGGCAACCACCACATTTCCTGGCTCTTGCCATGAAGAAAAAGAAAGAGTATGCTGCTGCTGGCATTCCGATGCTACCTGTAGTGCATGGATTCAAAATGACGAAGCGTCAAATCGTCGTCTATGTCGCATGTCTGCTTCCATTGCCGATTTACCTTGCTTCTCTTGGTACGGCATTCCTGATCATAAGCAGTTTGCTGACATTCGGTTGGCTCATCATCGGCTTGGCTGGTTTCGCCATGAAAGATGATATGAAATGGGCGACATGGATGTTCGTTTACTCACTATTGTTTTTGACTATCCTATTTCCTATGATGGTAGTCGTCACATTACCTTATTAAGGAAGAGGCTGTACCGTAAGGTGAAAGGTGACCGGTTCCTTTTGAATGGGCCGGTTTATCTGCCTTCACCTGTCGGTACATCTTCTTTAAAAATAAAGATAAAAAGAGAAAGAGAGGTATCACGCATGAAAGGATGGATGGGAAAATTCCGCACTCTGTTCCTATTTGGTGCACTTTCCCTTATCTTGTCAGGTTGTGGTGTGGAGAATTTATCTGCATTGAAGCCTAAAGGGCAAGGGGCGGATTTATTATTCGATCTTATGATCATCAGTATCGTGATAATGATTTTTGTATTCATTATCGTAATGGCCATTTATACTTTTGTCTTGATTCGCTATCGTCAAAAGAAGGGTCAAGAGGACATCATTCCAAAACAGACTGAAGGGAATAAAGCTCTTGAAATACTATGGACGGTCATTCCGATCATCCTATTGTTAGTGCTTGCTGTTCCTACTGTTCAGGCAACATTCGAATTGGCAGAAAAGCCAAAAGAAGCTGATATGGTGGTTGAGGTTACAGGTAATCAGTATTGGTGGCAGTTCGATTATTCGAACGAAGAGATTTCTACTAGTCAGGATCTCTATATACCTACAGATACCCGAGTATACTTAAACATGAAATCAAGTGATGTCATCCATTCATTCTGGGTGCCGTCAATCGCAGGGAAAATGGATACCAACCCTGGTGATAATGAAAACACGATGTACTTAGAAGCCAATGAAGAAGGCGTTTACTGGGGACACTGTGCAGAGCTGTGTGGTCCATCGCACTCGTTGATGGATTTCCGTGTCATCGCAGTAAGCCCTGAAGAATATGACCAGTGGGTTGCAGACATGCAAGGGGTAGACCCTGAAGCACCTGCTGAAACAGATACAGCTCAAGAAGGGCAGGAGCTTTTCAATAACAACTGTCTGAGCTGTCATGCAATCGGTGCAGCACCTAAAGGTGTAGGTCCGAACTTGACCAACTTTGGTGATCGTACGAAGATTGCAGGTATTTTGGATCCTTCCAAAGAAAACCTAGTCGATTGGATTGTCAATCCTGAAGATATCAAGCCAGGTAACCAAATGCCGTCGAATCTGGTAAATGAAAAAGAGGCTGATAAGATTGCTGATTACTTGATGCAATTGCAGCCATCTGAAATCACTCCGGAATCCGCGAAGTGATTCCAGCTTAGTATTAGAGATGTAAGAAGTTTAAAGGGAGGTTTACAAGCGTGAGTACTGCTGTAGCACAAAAGCGTGGCTTCATGTATGCCGTGTGGGACTATCTTACGACTGTCGACCATAAGAAGATTGCTCATCTTTACTTGGTCTCAGGCGGTCTGTTCTTCCTACTTGGTGGCTTGGAAGCCATGATCATACGTATTCAGCTGATGAAACCTGATAATGATTTCATCAGTGCTGGACTTTATAATGAAATGCTGACAATGCATGGTACGACAATGATTTTCCTGGCTGCCATGCCGTTATTATTCGCTTTGATGAATGCCGTAGTTCCTTTGCAGATTGGTGCACGGGACGTTGCATTCCCATTCTTGAATTCTTTAGGTTTCTGGTTGTTCCTTTTCGGAGGAATCATGCTTAACTGCAGTTGGTTCCTTGGTGGAGCACCTGACGCAGGGTGGACTGCATATGCGCCACTTTCCACTACATCACCGGGACATGGCGTAGATTTCTATGTCATGGGATTGCAGATATCAGGGGCTGGTACACTGATAGGTGGTATCAACTTCCTTGTAACAATCGTTACGATGCGTGCACCTGGTATGACATACATGCGTATGCCGCTATTCACGTGGACGATTTTCGTAACTAGCACACTGATCCTGTTTGCATTCCCGGCATTGACTGTCGGTTTGTTCCTAATGATGTTCGACCGCATGTTCGGAGCGAATTTCTTTGATGTCGCTGCTGGTGGTAACGTTATCATTTGGGAGCATTTATTCTGGATTTTCGGACACCCGGAAGTATACATTCTTATTCTGCCGGTATTCGGTGTATTCAGTGAAGTATTTTCTACATTCTCTAAGAAGCGCCTATTCGGTTACTCTGCGATGGTATTCGCAACCGTACTGATCGGTTTCTTAGGATTCATGGTATGGGCACACCACATGTTCACTACAGGTATGGGCCCGATTGCAAACTCCATCTTCGCTGTAGCGACAATGGCGATTGCAGTTCCTACAGGTATCAAAATTTTCAACTGGTTATTCACGATGTGGGGCGGTTCTATCCGAATGACGGCCGCTATGCTTTGGTCGATCTCATTCATCCCTACATTCACACTCGGTGGTATGACTGGTGTCATGCTGGCAGCTGCTGCAGCTGACTATCAGTATCATGATACTTATTTCGTTGTTGCACACTTCCACTACGTAATCGTCGGTGGTGTTGTGTTCGGTATCTTTGCAGCATTGCATTACTGGTGGCCGAAGATGTTCGGTACTATGCTGAATGAAACGCTAGGAAAAGTAACATTCTGGTTGTTCTTCATCGGCTTCCACCTTACATTCTTCATCCAGCATTTCCTTGGACTGATGGGTATGCCTCGTCGTTACTGGGTATTCCTTGAAGGTCAGGAGCTTGAAACAGGAAACATGATCAGTTCGATTGGTGCCTTCCTAATGGCAGCCGGTACGATTGTGTTCCTTTACAACATTGTTGTAACATCGATTAAAAACGAACGTGTCGGGGGAGACCCTTGGGATGGCCGTACACTTGAGTGGGCGATTCCATCACCACCACCGTTCTATAACTTTAAGCAAACACCTTTAGTACGTGGATTGGATGCATTGTTCATCGAAAAATCCGAAGGTAAGAAAGGCATGACTCCAGCAGAACCTTTAGGAGATATCCATATGCCGAATGCTTCGTTCATTCCATTCATGATGTCTCTTGGTTTGTTCATAGCCGGATTCGGTTTCATCTATCAAGTGGATAACCTTTCCTATCTATGGCTTGTATTCATCGGTATGGGTATTACTCTTGGCAGCATGCTGCTCCGTTCGGTTAAAGATGACCTTGGGTACCATATCCATAAAGAAGATCTTGAGAAGGGGGATGGCGAATAATGAGTCATGAAGATGTACTGAATCCGAAAAAAATGCCGCATGATCCTGAAAGAGCCACCCTCGAAGGTAGAAATAAATTTCTCGGTTTCTGGTTCTTTCTTGGAGGAGAAACCGTATTATTCGCAAGTCTATTCGGTACCTACCTTGCATTGAAAGATTCGACAGCAGGAGGTCCCGGAACGGAAGAGTTGTTCGGTCTAGAACTTGTCTTCATCATGACGATGCTGCTTTTGACCAGTTCATTGACAAGTGTGTACGCAATGTACCACATGAAAAACAATGACTTTAAGAAAATGCAAGTGTGGCTTGGTGTAACGGTACTCCTTGGTTTCGCTTTCTTAGGCTGCGAGCTGTATGAGTTCTATCACTACATCCATCATTATGAGTTCACATTCCGTTCGTCTGCCCTTGGATCAGCCTTCTATACATTAGTCGGCTTCCACGGTGGACACGTAACATTCGGTTTATTCTGGATACTTGCGTTGATGATAAGGAATGCTAAGCGTGGACTGAACCTCTACAATGCGCCGAAGTTTTACATCGCAAGCCTTTACTGGCACTTCATCGACGTTGTATGGGTGTTCATCTTCACAGTAGTTTACTTGATGGGAAAGGTGGGTTAATCGATGGCAGATCACACTAATTCCACAAAAGGTTCGATGGATTTTGAGAAGAGTGCGCACAAAGAAGAGATGAAGCAACAGGTCATCAGTTTTGCCATGATGATCGCCTTTACAATTGCTGCCTTCGCGGTAGTGGTTACCGATGCAATCGATCGTTATTTCGTTATACCTACTATACTCCTGCTTGCAGTAGTACAGGTCATATTCCAACTTTATTACTTCATGCATATGAAGAATAGAGGACATAATATGCCAGCATTGATGCTGTACGGCGGTGTAGGCGTCGCTGTTTTGACGATCATTACATTCACTACAATTATCTGGTGGTAATTCAAAAAGACCGGAACAGACTTGTTCCGGTCTTTTTCTATGCTAATTTTCTTTGCCATCATCACCAGATTATGTCTTTTTTGTGAAAAAGGTCGTCTTTTCAGCTGTTATTGGTTAAAATAATAGATAGCAAACATATTGGAGTGAAGCATCTATGTGGTTAGAACTCGAACTGTTCGGCTTCCGTGCTTTATGGAGTCCGTACTTCTTCATATTTGTATTATTATTGTCTGCTCTTTATTTTTATATTACTGGACCAGGGCGACACCGTTTTACAGATGCAGCAAGACCGTCTGCAGCCCAGCAACTCATGTTCTATTTGGGAATGGTCCTTCTCTACATCATTAAGGGATCGCCAGTGGATCTTTTAGCGCATATCATGTTTACGGCACATATGACGCAGATGGCACTGTATTACTTACTATTCCCGATCCTCATCATCCGTGGTATTCCGGTTTGGGTATGGAAGAAAGTGGTTGTAGCACCAGTGCTGCGGCCGATCGTTAAGTTATTGACCCGTCCTTTGATTTCACTGGTTCTGTTCAATGGCCTTTTTTCGTTATACCATATCCCGACTATATTTGATTATGCAAAGTCGAGTGAGATGGCACACACGATCATTACAACAGTCATCTTATTCCTTGCGTTCTGTATGTGGTGGTCGATTTTCACACCGATAAAAGAATACGATCGACTGAGTCCACTAGTGAAAATCGGGTTTATTTTTGCCAACGGTGTATTGATTACACCTGCCTGTGGTTTGATCATTTTTGCCGGTTCACCGTTATATGCGACTTATTCGGAAGCGGGAGCCTGGATCCAGGCGTTGAGCCTTTGTGTCCCAGGGGATGTTTTAAGTGGTTTGAGCTCTACACTCTCAGGCCCTGAGTTTTTCACCCCAATTCCACTGATCGAGGATCAGCAGCTTGGCGGCATCATTATGAAAATCACACAGGAAATCATTTTCGCTTCGGTCATCGCTTACATTTTCTTCGGATGGTTCAATAAAGAAAGAAATGTAATCGATCCTTTACCGGCGGATGCACTGCACGAGTCACATTAACCAGGTATAGTAAGAAAGCTTTTCTGCAGGGAGGTCTGCAGGAAAGCTTTTTTTTGTTGATTTTATGAATTTTAAGTGAATCATCTTGTCTCTATGAATGTTTTCTTATACGATAAGGAAGGATGTTGAAGGAAAGGATGAAAGAAATGGCTACGTTACCACTACTACCGACCATCAGTACATTTTTCATTGCTTTAAGCGCGATTCTGGTGGCAATCGGATGGGGACTGATCGTAAATCAGAAGCGGACTGCTCATAAAAAAGTTATGATTGCAGCGGCTATCAGTGCTTTACTGTTTTTTATCATATACTTATCCCGAACTATTTTTGTAGGGAATACGAGCTTTGGTGGTCCTGATTCCATCAAAGTATTCTACACGGTATTCCTTGTGTTCCATATCATACTTGCTACAGTAGGTGCAGTGTTCGGCTTAGTGACACTAACATTGGCATTCAAAAGGAAGATCGCCAAACATAGGAAAATCGGTCCTGTAACAAGCATCATTTGGTTCTTTACAGCGATTACGGGTGTTGCTGTGTATCTACTGCTTTATGTCATTTATAAAGGTGGAGAAACGACCAGTATGCTGCGTGCAATTCTCGGGTATTGACGTTGTTATGAAAAGTTTGTAGGTTCATGGGATAAATTGTTTAGTTGAAAGCGATAACAGGTATATAGATAGATGTGTAGATCACCTATTACCGAGAGGAGAACGACCCATGGATTTAGAAACACCACGTTTACAAATAAAAGCGATTGATTTGGAAACTGCACAAGTTTTGATGAAAAACGCGTTAGCTTTTTATTATAAGTATCAGCTGCCCTGGAGTGAAGATTGGCCACATGATGGATTAAGGGCGCTGTTACCATTATATGCAGAGCAGGTGGAAGCTGATGAAACATCTGTAGGCTTCGGTCCTTGGTTCATCATAGATAAGCACCATCAGCGTATCATCGGAGATATCGGCTTCAAAGGGAGACCTGATCAAGAGGGTGCAGTTGAAATCGGATATTGTATTGTCCCTGAAGAACGAGGTGCAGGTTATGCATCAGAAGCGGTCGAATACATTGTCCAATGGGCATTCCAAAATGGTGCGAAAAGTGTGCAGGCTCAATGTGATCGGGAAAACATTCCTTCACAGAAAGTTTTGATCAACAACCGTTTCGTCAATACAGACAAGCAAGATAAGATTCTGTTATTCAAAAGGGAGAAGAAAGTCCATGACCATTATAAAGAGCGCAGTAAAAGAGGATTATGATGCTATATTGGAACTTGGCGAGTATGCCTTCAATTACAAGTTGACGGACGAGCAGAAAAGCGATCGTCATTGGCAGATGGACCAGCAAAAGGTCTTTATTATCAAGGATGACAAAACGATCGCTTCCAAACTGCATCTCCTTCCGCTTGAGGTCTTTTTTGGTGAGAAGAAGATCAAGATGGGTGGTATAGCCGGTGTTGCTACATGGCCCGAGTACAGGCGATTGGGTCATGTTGGGGAAATGATGAAGCATAGTTTACAGACAATGAAGGAATGCGGCATGAATTTTTCGATGCTGCATCCTTTTTCCATTCCATTTTACCGGAAATACGGCTATGAATTGACCAATTACCAGCATACATATGAATACGATATAACGAAGCTTACCATGCAAGGAAAGCATATTCCGGGTAAGGTGAAGCGATTCAAAGCTGAGCATTTTGAGTCTTGTAAATCTGAATTACAACGCTTATACAGTAGGAAAGCAGAGCATTATACATTGCTGTTGGAACGAGAGGACTGGTGGTGGGAAAAGCGGGTACTCTCTCCATCTTCTCAAATGGTGCTTTATTTTGATGATCAAGGAATCGCACAAGGATACATGATCGCTGAAATGGAAAAAGAACTTCTGAATATCGAAGAGTTCATCTATTTTAGTTCTGATGCGTTCCATAAACTTTTGCAGTGGGTTTCCCAGCATGATTCGATGACGGGTCAAGTCAAACTGATGATGCTTCCGGATGATCTCGATGCTTATTATTTTGCAGATCCCCGTGGTAAGGAATCAAGCCATGCCTACTTTATGAGCAGGATTGTGGATGTAGCTTCATTTATCAGTGAATATCCTTTTATTAATGAAGGAATGGATGCAACATTCTATTTGAATGTGACGGATGACCATGCACACTGGAATGAAGGAACGTGGAAGTGGGAAGTAAAGGAAGGAAATACGGTGAACTTTGAGCGAGTGGCAACTGAAGCAGAGGTTCCGTCCATTAGCTGTACAATCAATACACTGACAGCCATTCTCACTGGAGCTTTAACAATTGAAAAAGCTGTTTTTATGCATTCCCTCAATGGTGACGAGGCGCAACTATCACGTTTGGGAGCATTAATTCAGCCTAAACCCCCAGCATTTCTGGACTTTTTCTGATTTTAAAGTAAAAGCCAGTACACTTCGATACCGATGTGTACTGGCTTTTTTAATTTCTAAATTTTAAAATTCCATTGGATGATTCCTGCCTCTTTTGCCGAATTGAAAGCGATGATGACCAATGGTCCCAGGATGAATCCCATGATCCCAATCAGCTTTAATCCAAGATACATCGCAATCAACGTTGCAAGAGGGGATAATCCGATATGGCGCCCCATCACTTTAGGTTCGACAGTTCTTCTGATTGCAAGCAGCAGGATAGCCAAAACAGCCAATTTCGTCCCCGTCACCGCATCTCCCGTCAAGTACATGTATAACGACCATGGCCCAAGGATGATGATTGATCCGATGATTGGAATGAAGTCGATTGCCCAAATGATCAGCGACATGATGATTGCTACTTCTGGAGCAATGAAAAACAGCCCCACAAGACTGACGATGAAGATGATGATACTGACAAGGAACTGTGCTTTAAGGAAGCCGAATACGACATAGGATAAGCGGGTATTCATGAATTTTACTTTTTCGGCTGTTTCCTTCGTCATATGTGCGTATGCGCGTTCTTTCAGACGTGGCATCTCCAGCATGAATAAAAATAATGCAATAAGGTAAACAAGGAAGCTTACGAGGTATTCCGGAACCTTCGCTACTGCTAGCGCAATTTTATCAAGCTTCAAGTTATCAAGGATGGAATTGGAAAAGCCTTTTACATTATTTTGGATACTTGTCGTTACTTCTGAAACGAATTCATCAGGCAGGTCTTCGGTGTAACGATCAATATCCGCTTCCCACCCTATAAGAGTTTGGTTAAGCTGTTTGACATACGTCGGGCTGTTTTCTGTGAATTGCACAACTTGAGTCACGATTTTCGTAACAGTAAAGCTGCCGATAATACCTATCAATAGCAGAAATAACAGAAAGACGATCGTCACTGACATTTTCCGCTTCATACGGAAACGATACTGCATCCAGCGGACCGCTGGATTCAAAAAGAAGGAGGTTACGAGTGCTACGATCAGCGGTACAGAAACCGGTAGTAAATAGTAAGCCGCAATCAGTAACAGGATTGATACAATAATGAGAATCCATTGTCGTTTCGTCATGTATTTGAACAATTTATTTATGTAGCTCCTTTCGTAAAAAGACGGTCTTCGGATACGTTATGTGGCACTCATTGGATGTATAAAAAAAGCCGCAGCCTCTTAGGCAGAGGTCCGGCTTTTTGATGGCCTGTCTTAAGACTTATGATAGCCCTTAAGGGTTTCCTGTGCATTAGCGATAAGGCTTTTTGCACGGTTGATCAGATCTGGAGAGAACCCTTCCTCTTCTCCATACTCTACACCATGAGGGTAGTAATGGCGTCCAAGCAGTGGTGTCATCAGCTGGAATACACCATTTCCACGATCTACATCCCCTTCAATTACAAACCCTTGGATGCGGATATAATACGTAATATTCTTTTCATGGGATCCGATTTTATAATCATATGTAACTCGTTCATAATCCCACTGTCCGCCACGGATGAATCCGTTCTTATTCAGGATGTGGTCCAATGGTTTTTGTTCAACAATCAATTCTTCGATTCCTGTACCTTCTAGTCTCATTTCTTCCACCTCGCAAATTTGTATAGGTCTAAGATCATCATAGTATGAATGATGGATTACTGCAATTTACCAAATTCTTTCTTCGGTAGGAGATTGCTCCATTATTGTCCACCTTCATTATACAATAAACTGACACACTCTGCATGCAAAATATTCGTCATTTTGGACACACTAAACATCGATTGGGCACAATCCATGTTCCTATTGTCATTCAAATAAGGAGGAATATTCAATGAAATCCGTAAATGATATCATGACGTCAGATGTATCTTGCTGTAAAGAAGATGATCACCTTTATGATGCAGCAACATTGATGAAAGAACGCAATGTAGGAGCGATTCCTGTATGCCGGGAGAACAATGAGCTGGTCGGGATGGTGACTGACCGTGACCTTGTCATAAGAGGATATGCAGCGAAAAAGCCTGGTTCTGCTGCCATTACAGAGGTAATGAGCGATAAGCTCTACCATGTTGCCCCTGATGCAAGTCTGCAGGAAGCAAGTCAAGTGATGGCGGACCATCAAATCAGACGTCTTCCTGTAGTTCAACAGGGAAAGCTGGTTGGTATCATTTCGCTTGGAGACTTATCAGTCGAAGATATGTCCAATCAAGCTGCAGGTACTGCTTTGGAAGAAATTTCAGAGCGTCCGGAAGTTCACTGATTTTTTGAAGCATCGTCCTTTAAGGTCGATGCTTCCTCATTTACATAGAAGGTGCAAACATCTAAAATAGGCATAAACTAATGAGCCGATTATTATAATGGTAGAAGCATTAGTAGAGAGGACGAAATGCTTTTACTCTATAGAAGAGGGAGAAGAAGCCGAATGAAACTGTTACGTGTAGCGATTCTGCTGCTGATCATTTATAGTATATATTCTATGGCAAAAGGGGATTTATTCAACCAGACACTGGAACAGGAAGCGAACAAAGCAATAGACAGAGTAGAGGAAACCTTTGAGACACTGGAAGCTGAAATAGACAAAGAAGAACCACAGGCCGCAATCGAAGAGAGTGAAAGCCTTTCCTATGAAGGGAGTCTTTATCAGTGGATCGGAAAATCAGAGGCATCATTGGTAGATGAATATGGCGAACCGAACCGGAAAGACGCGAGTGCATATGGGTACACGTGGTGGATCTATAACCAGGACCCCTCTGAATACCTTCAATTCGGTGTTGAAGATGGTAAAGTGGTAACCTGGTTTGCTACTGGAAAAGACATGCAGATGGCACCATATCAATTGGGTCAGACATATGATGAAGTCAACGGGATACAACCCTTCAATGAAGAAATCAAGTACAAAAAAGGGATCGAACAATTCACGTTTCAATTAACGGAAGAGGATCGAAAGCGGCGCCCTCTTATTAAATTGAGTGACAGTGTGTTTGCACAATTGTATTTTGATACATTCACTGAAGAACTTTCATCTGTGAGAGTACTGACCAGCGGTACCCTACTTAAACATCAACCCTACAAAGTGATGTACCGTGGTGAGTTGCCTGAAAAGCCGGTGCTTCTGGAGGAAGAATGGACCGAGGTCCAAAAGGGGAGAGAGCAACAGGTTTTTGATATCACCAACGTTATCCGCCACCGTTTCGGGAAATCTCCGGTGGTCTGGGATGAGGGCGTTGCTTCAGTTGCTTTTAATCACAGCCAGGATATGAATGTGAACAATTATTTCTCCCACTATTCACAGAACGGAGATGGATTGAAGGAGCGTTTGGCAACCGGTGAAGTCCGTTACGTAAGAGCAGGAGAAAATATTGCGGCCCAATACCCGGATGGGCCGGCTGCAGTAGAGGGCTGGCTGAATAGTGAAGGGCATCGTGAAGCGCTTCTATTCGATCAGTACACACATCTAGGAGTAGGAGTGTATAAAGATTACTACACACAAAACTTCCTTACGTTGCCATGAATTGCCCACACACCTATGAACCGTTTTCTGCTGCCTGCATAGGCTGATAGCAGAAGAAGATTGTTTAGGATCAATGAAACATATACGGGGTGTTTATTATGGAAGAAAAGAGTTTACATCCAGATGTGAGAAGGTTCCAGCAATTTGTAGGTTCTCATCCAAAACTCAAACAGGCGCTTCGTGAAAATAAAGGCAGTTTGCAGGATTGGTATGAGAAATGGGCACTACTTGGTGAGGATGATCCGTTTTGGGATGACTACAAGAGGGAAGATGCCGGTGATGATAAGAAAGAAGATCTAGATGAAAGTAACGATGGTTCAAAAAAAGAGTGGATGAATCAGTTCATGCACATGGTCAATACTGTGAATTGGGACCAGGTAAACGGTCATATCCATCAACTTAATGGCGCCATCGGTAATATTCAAAATCTTGTCCAGCAATTTCAGGATATGAAAAAATCGAATGCAGGACCGAAAAATACCTTTCCATTCTTAAAGGACTGATCAATCATGCAACCGAATACGTATCATTATTTGACTGAAAACGAAGAACGACTGGCATTCATTAGGCTCCACCCGGAATGGTACCGGAAACTGACGCGCGATCCTGAACAAATTACAGAATTTGAAAAAGAGATGAAATACTTTTTTGGAAGGACGCCGGTGCAGCGGATTGAACAGTTCGGTAACAGATTGCAAATGATGAACATGCTCATCCAGATGGCGAAAATCATGAAGGAAGGCTGATTGCCTTCTTTTTTTCATGCCTGCTATCTGATATGATTGAATAGGAGGTGTACCATATGCTTGCCACATTGGAAATCGTCGACTTACTTGATCGTGCCGAAGGTATTGGCCAAATCATTCTCCAGTCTGATGTCATGGAAGAGTATCAGGTTGCCAAAAAGCAATTGGAGAACGATGAGGAAGCACAGGCGTTGATCATGAAGTTTACCAAGATAAAAGAACATTACGAGGATGTACAACGTTTCGGAAGATATCATCCTGATTATAATAGCATTATGAAAGAAGTTCGTTCCGTCAAAAGAGAGATGGATATGAATGAGAAAGTTGCAGTGTTCAAAAAGAAGGAACGTGAACTGCAGAAGCTGCTGGATGAAGTGAGCAATCAACTGGCTAAAAGTGTTTCCGAGCAAATCAAGGTTCCACGCGATGGGATGGCTCTGATGGATAGCGGTTGCGGGTGTGGTACCGGTGGCGGTTGTGGGTGTGCGGCATCCTGATCATTTACGATGGCTGCGTGAAACGAATGCAGTCGTCACATAGATTGCCACAGCAGAACATTTTCCTTTGAGGAACTAGGAATCGTATCCGATACACATATTGCGCCTGATTTTTGCGGACATAACTCATCGCAAGAGTCAGGCGTTTTCCTTTCATCGCCGTAGCTGCTGAAAGTTTCAGTAAACTTTCAATCATTGTCTGAGTCACATCAGCTGCAGGAGTAATATAGATGAATGGTAGACCGGTGATGATTTTATGGTCAAAAACAGCTACCATTTCTGAACTGTCCATTGTCTCAATGAATTTCATCCATGCTTTTTCGTGATCAGTCATGATAAGTGTACCTCCTGTTCCTATAACTTCTTTATCATTGTACGAGCTATGAGTGGCGTTTTCAAACGTAGGGGACGGAGCAAGTCACGATTGCCCAATATTCAGAAGTTTGTTAAACTGTCTATAAATGTCATACAAAGTGAGGAAAAATTATGACTGTTCATCGCAAAGGCATCATCATTTATTTTCAACATATGAAAAATTTAAGGCAGTTGAAAAAGCACGGCCATTTGATCTACGCTTCCAAAAAACATAAATATGCTGTATTGTACGTGAATCAGGATAATTATGATGAAATGCTGGTGAAGCTGGACAGACTTCCATTCGTGTCACGCGTGCTTGAATCACATAAGCCGCATATTAAAACTGATTATGAAAATTCCAAACCCGATAAAGCGAAACAGTACGATTATAAGATGGGTATATGATGAAATCCCGGAAAGACGACCGTCAGTCGTTTCTCCGGGATTTTTTATTCACCGATTCAAGAAGTGCTTATTGAAGCGGCGGGATATATTTGTTCATGCGAAGAATTCCGACCAGGTACTGGTAATAGAGATCCTTTTCATGAAATTCAGTTGAAGGTTTCACTACAAGTTCAGTAATTTCTTTTTCAATTGTCACTGCCAATTGCTTAAACAGGTCATACCGTTTGGTCTGCTGGTCGTTCGGATTGGGAATACCTTCCCTGCATATATATAATGCTTGGAATTTATCCTGGCCTGCTGGTTTCATTACGAGTACAAGTGATGTGATTGTTCGATCATTCGTAACGGTGTGGAGAGCCATCATACGATCGACCCTTGAAGGCATCCTCTCTCCTAGTTCGATAAGTTCATATAAATCCCCCATGCCGTTACCAAGTTCTATAAAGCGCTGAATCATAATCCGTTATCTCCTTTCATACATCTAGCATACACTCTAGCACGGATTGAGAAATTAGGGAATGGAGAGCCACCATTCATGCTAAATTTGTATGATAGAATGGAGGAAAGCTCTAGTTGATTAGACAGAGGTGAATGGAATGTTAAGAGGATTCGTGCTGGGATCACTCGTGATGAGTGGTATGGCAGCGCTGCTTCTGATTTACCAGTGGACGATGTTTTCGAGTACATCAGACGGAAAAGGATTAGCCCCCACTGTAGAGGAACAGTTCGATATCGAAGTAGAAGGTGGCCTCGCACACATAGTCCAAGAGATTTCCGGGCTTGAACCCGGTCAATCTTATAGTTTGATCATGGAAGATGTACATAAAGACTTCAAATGTGAATTGGATTTGAATAAACCCTGTCTATTGGAAGATGGAGAAGAGAGAAAGCTTGTCACTACAGGCAACAATGGTAAACTGATCTTCACTTATCAATTTCCCATACCCGATGAGCTGGTCATGAAGGATTGGGCAATTCAGCTTATGAACGGGGATGAAAGAATCCAGGGAAAGGTCGATGTTACGTTGAAAGCGGTTGGAGACAGGGTGAAGGCTTGGGAGACGAATGGTCTGCAGCAGGCTGCAATCAACAAGGAATATGTTGATTTTTATCGATGGATCAAAAAAGAGCATGGAACGCCTTCGTTGATCCATTATGACCCCGACCATTTGAAACTATGGAAAAAGGATGAATTCGTCCTTTTGTATCCCTCATCCAGCCAGTTAGAGAGCGAACAGCTTCAGGAGCTGGGAAAGCTTGCAAGCGAATATGAAGATCAAGTCATCGTTGCATCTGAAAATGAAAAGGGTATTTCCTTAGAGGAGATAGGTAACGGAGTACTGTCGAATCAGGCTTTCTATCAGGAATTGACGGATCCATGGACGCCTCTTACAGAAGAAGAGCGCCAGGCTGCACATGTCATAAGTGATGCTATCCATCCGACAGATGAGCCAAAAGGGAATCGTATGTCAACGATGACGGAAATGGTGACCAAAGCATTCGGAGATGAGGAGTTGGGACAGTTAGAAGCGCTCCTTATCGATGGGGTGCAACAAAAGTCATTCGTCAATGAGTTGGATGAAGCCCTCAGTACGGTGAAGCAAATGCCGACAACATTCTTTGCAGGGAATCAGGCCAGTTCTGAAGTGATCCCTTTATATTTTTACGACCAGAGACAAGTTGTTTGGAAAGAGAAAGTCCTTCCATGGCGTACAATATCACGGGAAGGTGAAAGTTTCTATCCGCTTGGAGGGGTTGCTTCTGCGGCGGGAATGGAAGTGATCCCGATTCCTGAAGACCGCTCCTACATCGTCGAATATGATAATCGAAGTTACCGTTTCTATGAGCAAAGCGAAACGTTCATCACAGATGAAGAACGCTTTGGATTGACGGAGGAAGCGATTATCCGTGTAAATGAAGAGATCTACATTCGGGAGCAACTGATTGGGGACCTGTTCGATATCCGTTTGAATGAATCCGAAGATGCCATCGTCATGATTCCAAAAAAATAGGGCTGTCCTGATCGGACATGACCATTTCGACCGTCTAAAACAGATTCAGGTCGAAGATGGAAAGTACGATCGGACAGCCCTCCTTTTTGTTTCTATCTGGGAGAAACAAAAAGCAAAGGGAGAGGAGAAACCGGAGGAAGAGCTTATGGGGATGTAAGCCTTCTCCGTCTTCTAAAGCAGCAGGTTATCCCTTACTGCTTCATTGGTTATTATGAACAGTGGAAAGAAAAAATATACAACGGCTTCTTCAATTTTTTACACTGTTTGATAAGTTTCCTCAACGAGAGCATTTGTGGTAGGATAATGGGGAATGCTTTGGAATGAGGTGTCGATTGACATGCGAGTAATTGCAGGAGAACATAAGGGAAGACAATTGAAACCTGTACCGAACCGATTGACCCGGCCCACAACAGATAAAGTGAAAGAAGCACTTTTCCATGTGATCGGTCCTTTCTTTGAAGGTGGACAGGCACTGGATCTCTTCGCAGGCAGCGGAGGGCTCGGTATTGAAGGTTTGAGCAGAGGAATGGAGCGCTGTGTGTTCGTGGATAAGCAGCCTAAAGCGATTCAGACGATCTATGCCAACCTGAAGGAACTGAAACTTGAGGAGCGTGCTGAAGTTTTCCGCACGGATGCATTCCGAGCACTGAAAGCAGCTGGTAAAAGAGGGTTGATCTTTGATTACATCTTCCTTGATCCACCATATAAAAAGGTATCCTATTCATCATTGATGGAAAGTATCCTTGAACATGAGCTTCTTGCTGATGGTGGGTTAATCATATGTGAACATGATCCAGACGAACAGCTTCCGGACCAGGTGGGGACACTTACACTGAAAAAACAGGATGTGTACGGTGGATCGATCGGCATTGGAATTTATAAGTAAGGAGGGAATGACGATGACACGACTTGCGATATGTCCAGGGAGCTTCGATCCGATTACGTATGGACATCTTGATATCATTCAGCGTGGATCGAAAGTTTTTGACCATATCATCGTAGCCGTCTTCAATAATCAATCCAAGTCACCATTATTTGATGTCGAAGAGAGGCTGCATCTGATTAAAGAAAGTACTAAGGATATTCCGAATGTGTCTGTAGATTCTTGTAGCGGACTTTTGATGGACTATGCTAAATCAAAGAATGCACAAGCGATCATTCGTGGCCTGAGAGCTGTCAGTGATTTCGAATACGAGATGCAGATCACATCCATGAACCGTAAACTGAACGAGGACATTGAAACGTTCTTCATGATGACGAACAATCAGTATTCCTTCTTAAGCTCAAGCACGGTCAAGGAAGTCGCAAAATATCGGGCGTCTGTTTCTGATTTAGTTCCACCTATAGTGGAGGATGCATTGAAACGGAAGTTCGAATAGATTCTTCTACATAATCTGTAAAGATGATCAATAGGATGCCATCCGTCAATTGAATTGGATGGCATCCTATTTTTGTATCCTTGCAGAAAGAATCATGATGCCGACCATCAAGGTAACAATGGTCAATGGAGGTCCCCATTGCTGCATCCAATGGAAAATGGTAGTCATCATGTCCATATTCGGCGAAGATGTTACTGGAATTGCGTCCAAGGACTTAGCGGACTGAGACAGGTAGAGCGGTTTATACAATACAACACACAGGATGCTTGCAAATAAACCATGCAACAGCCTTCCTACGAAATAAGGGAAGAAACGCACATCGGTTTCTGATAGGATGCTTGCAACCTGTGCCTGTACAGAAAGGCCATTGAAACCAAGGATGAAACTTACAGCCATCGCTGCGAACAAAATGCTGACCCCTGTCTGTGAGATCATCTGCGAACCCATTGTAATTTCCATCAACCCGGAAAAAATCGGTATGCTCAGCACAGCCGGAAGCTGGATGGCTTCGAGGACTAACCTGAATACTCCAGCTACATAGCCAGTCAGGTTAGACACGAACAACAGCTTATTCAATACCGAAAAAATGATGATGAACCCACCGATCATGAGCAATGTTTGTATGGAGGAGAGAACAGCATCTCCGAACAGTTTACCGAAGGGGCGGTTATCTTTGATTCTTGTTTGATGAAGCTCCTTGAATGCTCGCGTCAGAGAAAAAGATGGGCGACGCTCGTTCCTGAATAGCCTTTCTTCTCTCAAACCGTGAAACCGCATGACAAGACCGAC
Organism: Thalassobacillus hwangdonensis; assembly: GCF_042675915.1. Classification (NCBI taxonomy): domain Bacteria; kingdom Bacillati; phylum Bacillota; class Bacilli; order Caryophanales; family Bacillaceae; genus Thalassobacillus; species Thalassobacillus hwangdonensis. Next base: position 465,912 of record NZ_JBHTKL010000001.1, read on the forward strand.
GAGGGTATTACCGATATAATGACTTGCGGCTAGCAGCATACCGAGAGCAATATCCTGAAAAAATCCTACAGCGATGGCTGCAAAGATGAACAAAGGATTTGAGGCATTCGTGAAAGAGACAAGCCGTTCAGCTTCAAGCTTAGTAAGTTCACCTTCCTCTCTTAGACGTGCAGTTATCTTTGCACCAGCTGGATAGCCACTCGCCATTCCCATCGCCCATACGAAGCTTCCGGAGCCAGGCACATTGAACAAGGGTCTCATCACAGGCTCGAACAGTACACCTATGAAAGTAACAACTCCGAAACCTATCATCATTTCAGAAATGATGAAAAAAGGTAACAAGGATGGGAAAACGATCTCCCACCACATATTCAAACCACGAATGCTTGCCGATAGTGCCTGATCAGGAAAGCGGATCAGCCCGGCTGCAAACAAGATGGCAAATGAAGCAAGGAAGAATGATTTCAGTTGTGACTTCATACAAGCCTCCTTTATGGCACATTCGCATTTCTGTACTTCTAAAACGTTAAATAGTAGAATTGATTTAATCAGGACGAGCATAGGTTCGTCCTTTTAAGATATGCACATAGACCATCGTGATATGCCATAAAATAATGATAGCCTACTTATGATCAGGGGAGATGTAGCCTGTGAGTCGTCCCAAAATCGGATTGGCCTTAGGTTCAGGAGGAGCGCGTGGGTTTTCCCACCTGGGTGTACTGAAAGTGTTGAATGAGAACGATATACCTGTTGATTTGGTCGCAGGAAGCAGTATGGGTGCATTAGTCGGGTCTTTCTATGCCGCTGGACAGCGGATCGATGATATGTATAAATTGGCCTATACGTTCAAACGTAAATATTATCTTGACTTCACAGTGCCGAAAATGGGCTTTATCCAAGGGCATCGGATCAAAGAGTATATCCGGCTGTTCACCTTCAATAAAAACATCGAAGACTTTGTTGTTCCTATGGGGATCGTAGCTACCGATCTGTACACAGGTGACAAGAAGGTGTTCATGACTGGAAAGGCAACGGAAGCTGTCAGAGCAAGCATCAGCATTCCAGGGATTTTCGTGCCGGAGCGTATTGATGACCGCCTGTATATTGACGGAGGCGTGATTGATCGTGTGCCAGTCTCTGTAGCGAAGGAGATGGGAGCGGATCTGGTGATTGCCGTGGATTGTGCACACTTTGATTCTGAGTCGAACATCAATTCCATTTATGATGTCATTACGCAAAGCATTGATATCATGCAGGATGAACTTGTCAGTTACATGGGAGTATCTGCAGATATAATGATCAAACCCGACGTTTCCCAGTTCAGTTCACGTGCATTTACGAATATCGATGAAATCATAACCAAGGGTGAGGAAGCAGCGAAGGCTGTAATCCCCGATATTAAGAAACAGATTGGCGCTTGGAAGGGGACATGACATGAAATCGAACAGACGTTACATCATTACAGCAATCATGGTTGTATTGATTGCAGCATTTCTAACGGGATTCCGTTTACCATATTATATTTATCAGCCAGGATCTGCAGATGCCCTCAATCCTGTTGTCAGCGTGGAAGGTGGATACGATAGTGAAGGGGATATGCACCTCGTCACTGTCAGAGGCGGACAAGCTACACCCATTCAATACTTATTAGCAATGGTACGTCCGTTCCATCAGATTTATCCATTGGAGGAAATACGTCCAGAGGGGATATCCGAGAGTGAATATTTCCACGCTCAGCTTCAGATGATGGAGTCCTCGCAGGAAGCTGCGAAGGTCGTCGCATACGAGGCTGCTGATAAGCAGATTGAAATCACCTACAAAGGAGTCTACGTCATGGGGCTGCTTGAGGGTATGCCTGCAAATGATAAATTGGAGCCTGGTGACAGGATCATCAAAGTGGATGATACCAAGGTAGAAAAATCTCAGGACCTCATTGAATATGTGGAAGGAAAAGAAGCTGGAGATAAAGTGCAGCTCACCTTACAACGAGGTGGGAAAGAGATGACTAAGGAAGTAGCACTTGCCCAATTTCCAGAACAACCAGAAAAGTTGGGAGTCGGAATCTCGCTCGTAACAGATCGGGATGTGGAAGTAGATCCGGAGACCAATTTCAGCAGTGGTGAAATTGGAGGGCCGAGTGCAGGGTTGATGTTTTCTTTGGAAATCTATGACCAGCTCACTGAAGAGGACCTGACAAAAGGTTACCAGGTTGCTGGGACAGGGAGCATCTCCTATGAAGGGGAAATAGGAAGGATCGGTGGAATCGATAAAAAGGTCGTAGCAGCTCACGAAGATGGGTGTGATATCTTCTTTGCACCGAACGAAGGTGGAAAAGACAATTCCAACTATGAAGAAGCGAAAGCAGCTGCAGAAAAAATTGAAACCTCGATGAAAATCGTTCCTGTAGATAATTTCGAAGACGCATTGAACTATTTGGAAGAACTGGATGGAAAAGCTTAATATCTTATAAAGAAGAGGAGACCAGCAGACGGTCTCCTCTTTTTGATATTCTTTAGCTTCTCGGTGTTAGGCGGTTGCGCACTTGATTTTCATTGTTGTCCAATCCTGATTGGAGGCTGCAATTCTTGTTTAAGCAAAGTGTTCTTTTTCTCACCTTGCAACGCACTATAGTAAGCCCCAGAAGCACGTTCCTCAACGTTGAGAAGAGGATGGTCAAGCTGCTGCAGTTGAGTGACCAGTGGAACATCCATGTCTTTTTTTATCGAACGTAAATACCGTTGGCCGACGTCATTCATACCCAACACTCTGACATAGGGCATCCGGTCGAGGGACAATAAATCCGAGGCATCTTTTTTCTTCGTATTACAAATAATATGAACGAACATCCGTTGAAGCCTCGTCCATGTGTAGCGCTTCGTTTTCACCTGTTCCATCAGTGCATGAAAAGAATCCACATCTGTCACGGCTTTTTTCAACCTGTACTCCAGACCTTCATCAACTGTATGGATCTCTCTTAATTCAGATGGACTCATTGTCAAAAGCTTGTAGTGAAGGAGAGGAAAGTAACGTTCCCAATCATGCCAGCTGCCTGTATGCTGCTTATATCGTTGCAGCAGTTCTGTCGTGGACTCAGGCATCGATGCTTTTGCGAGCTCCGTCATCTGGTCGCCAAGGAACAATTCCTTCCGGATGCTGGTCGCACTGGCGATATTACTATCGATCGTTTCATCATGGTAATGCGATTGTATCCGTTTGATCGTCAGGGGGGCGATTTCAGGCGAATGGTTGAGAATCTGCTTTACATACCCGAATCCAAGAATGTTGTTCGGCTGGGAAAGGTCCACTGTATCCATTTCCCCGGTAAGTCCGATATATTCATACGCGCCTTTGGCTGCATCTGGAAAAGAGAGGCCGCCTGCCAATCCTTTCTTCAAAGCTGAATCGAAGGTATGCTGTTGCTGAAGGTATGTAGTGACAGCATTTTTAAACGACTGGATGTCGCCATGCTCACTCCCGAAACAGATTGCGTCTACACCAAGTTCCCTTAAGGTCAGGACTGCGCCTTTACTGAAGTAATCGCTATGTTCAACTGCAAACAAGTGTGGAAGTTCAACGACAAGATCCACTCCTGAAGCAAGTGCAGCAGATGCCCGGTGCCATTTATCCATGATCGAGGGTTCCCCGCGCTGAAGGAATTGACTGCTCATAACAGCAATCATACATTCAGCCCCCGAGTGTTCCCTGGAAGCTTCAAGGTGGTGTAAGTGCCCATTATGAAAAGGGTTGTACTCCACAATTAAACCACATGCTTTCACAACATCACTCCTTATCATTGTCGTAAATCGTTTAGGAAAGATACTGGGAGGTTTCGTCAATGAATTTCATTCGTCAATAACCTTCATTATATGTTATCTTAGTAGAATATGAAATGTATGAAGCACCAGTTATGTGAAAAAGTAAGGCTGTAAAGAAAAAATATTGACAAAAGAGTAAAATATATTTACAATAACTCTTGTTGCCATGAGGTGATGAATATGAAATTTCCTCTACAGAAACTCAAACAGACTGGTCAAGAACCGTTTGAATTTGATGATCATGTAGATATCAGCGAACTAGAAGAAATGAACAACGACATCCGTCACATCCCTCCGGTCCATGTCAAAGGATATGCGACTACACAGGGTGAGGAAGTCACTTTCGTCTTCACTGTGGATGGAGTCATGACGCTTCCATGTGCACGGACACTCGTTGATGTAGAGTATCGATTCCATGTAGATGCCGTTGAAGTTTTCTCCACTTCCCGTTATTACGAGGAAGAAGATGAATCAGAAGTTCATCCGGTTGATGGAGAAATGCTTGACTTGACGCCTTATATCAAGGAAAATGTATTATTGGAGGTTCCGATGCGTGTGTTCTCTGAAAATGATGAGGCATACGAGAAGGCACCACAAGAAGGTAAAGGATGGCAACTGGTTACAGAAGAACCAGAGGAAAAGAAAATCGATCCTCGCATGGCTAAACTTCAATCATTGCTCGATGATGAAAAACAAAATTGAGAAAATCGCTATAGAGATTTTCAATCGCATTAAAGGGGGTGTAGAACATGGCAGTACCAAAGAGAAGAACTTCTAAAAAAGTCAAAAACCAACGTCGTACTCACAAGAAACTTCATGTACCTGGTATGGTTGAATGCTCAAACTGTGGTGAGTACACGAAGCCACACCATGTTTGCAAATCTTGTGGACAGTATGATGGAAAGCAAGTGGTTGAACAATAATTGCTGAGAAGATGTCTGAATCCTATTCAGGCATCTTTTTTTTGAAAAAAATCTGCTATATTTCCAAGTCAAGCCTTATGTGTAAGGCGTTACCGTATTAAGTTAATGGTAATTGGTAAACAACTCGCTTTTCTGTGGGGGAACTGGCAAGCTTCCTCGGGCATTTGCCCTGCGGGATCTAGCCTACCTCCTTCTCCCACGGAAGTCTCGCTGTTTACCAATCACCATATAGAAATAGGCGAACGCAACATAAGGGTAGTTGTCAAATTCATCAAACTTTATCTAAGGACAGAGTAAATGGTTCTTCAATCAATCATGTAAATGAAAATAAAGGAGTAGTAAAGATGGATTTTTCTACGATTACATACGAAATGAATGAGATTGGTTTACTTACGATCACCTTGAATCGTCCAGAAAAAATGAATGCAGTTTCTAAGGGGATGGTTAAGGAATTGAAAGAGGCATTTGAACAGGCGAAGCAGGAAGAGAATTTGAAATGCCTTGTCCTTACCGGTGCTGGAGAGAGGGCATTCTGTTCAGGTGGAGATCTGCATGATTTCCATGGAGAAATGTCCGCAGGAGAAGCCTTCCAAATGCTCTATCCAATGAAAGAAGTAGTCTATCAACTGGCTTCTTTCCCACTACCGACGATTGCATTGTTAAATGGTCAAGCAAGAGGTGGCGGCTGTGAAATCGCGACAGCCTGTGACTTCAGATATGCAGTGAATGGTTCATCCTTCGGCTTTATCCAAGGAAAGCTCGGCATCGCTCCGGGATGGGGCGGAGGTGCGTTGCTTTATGAAAAAATAAGACCGGAGCTTGCTTTTAAGTGGTTGGCGGAATCCACGATGTACACCACTGAAAAAGCCTTTCAAGTCGGTTGGGTCCATGAAGTGATTGAATCCAGCCAAATGAATGAGGCAGCTCTTCTATTGAAAGACCTTTTGAACAAATCTATTACACAGTTGCGAGCCTGGAAACATCAGTATAATCAAAGGCTATCGATCCTATCTTTGTCTAGCATGATGGATGAGGAAGTAAGGGTGTGTTCAAAACTATGGGAATCCGAAGAACATAAACGGGCCGTCCGAACGTTTATGGAAAATAGAAAAGAAAAATAGGCCGCTTGATTCTATCATCCTTCTTGTTTGCATACTTATTAACAAACAATAGAGGAGGGATGAGATGGATTTGACCCGTCAGGATGCCTGGAAGGAAGATGAAGACCTTCTGTTGGCAGAAACTGTTTTACGTTGCATCAGGCAAGGTAAGACACAGCTGGAAGGCTTCAAGGAAGTAGCGGAAAAGCTGGAGCGGACACCTGCTGCATGCGGTTTCAGGTGGAATGCGAATGTCCGGAAACATTATCAACGTGCCATAGAAACCGCTAAGTCAGAAAGAAAGAAGCGGCAGATAAAAGAACCTGCTGAGAATAAAGCACAGGATGCCATGTCATTGGATGATGCAATTTGGCTTCTGACAAGCATGAAAGAGAAACAACACTCTGCCGATGAATTACCGGAAATAAAAACGAAACTCGAACTACTCCAGGAAGAAAATAAAACATTGAAACGGATGCTTGTCCGCTATCAGTCTGCCTGGGAAGAAGTCGAAAAAATGATGGCCTGGGTCGTGAATGAGGAGAAGTCTTTGAATCGTTGAACAGCTTCCTTCAGCATTCAAGCCAATAAAAAAAGCCTCGCTATCGGTACATTAGCGCGGCTTCATTTATTTAAAGATCAATCCTGGACGATTTCTTTTTCAGTGACACCCGATGGCATCCAAATCAATGGATTTTCCCCCAAGTCACGTTCCACTTCATAGTGGGCTTTTTGGAAGCCCATCTTTTCCCAGAACCCGTGCGATTTGATACGAGGGTTCGTTTTTATAGGGAGGTCATAGCTCTTAGCAAAATCTACGAGTGCTTTCCCGAGCCCTTGCCCCTGATAATCGGGTAATACCTCAAGTTTCCATAATTCCACGTAATTCTGAGGGGGATTGAAATACTGATCGTATTTTTTATCCACTTTGTAAAGGCTCATCCTCGCAACTAAAGCGTTTCCAAAGAAGATTCCGAAAAACGGAGACTCACTATCGTTTTCTACTATGTTATTTTCAAGGTCATCCAGCATGGACAACTCTTGGTTTCCGTATTCTTTAAAACGCTTGAACTCTTCAAGTGTCTTGTAGTTTACCAAAAGGCGTTCCACCTTCAATGTATCCATCACGATGCATTTCCCCTTTCTTTATCTCTAATCCACATTATAATATAAAAATTTTCAGAATGAAATGAACAATTGAATAATTATTCAGTTCTCCAGTATCTACCTCCTGCGATTTTTTGCTACAATAGTTAAATAGAAGCAGACAGCCGGAGGGATAGGCTATGAGAATCGGTATTATAGGTGGGGGAGCAATCGGATTGCTGCTTTCATCATTATTGGGAAAAGACCATGATGTCACGATCTATGTACGACGTTGCGAACAGCTTCAAGCCATTAAAGAAGAGGGAGTTTCCCTGTCAGAATCGAATCGTACCACCCGTGTCGCAAGTAAAATGTTCGGAGACTGGGACAGGCATGATTTGATGTTTGTTTGTGTCAAACAATACCACCTTGACGAATTGATTCCGTTGTTAGATCAGCTGGATTTCGATATCCCTCTCGTTTTTCTCCAAAATGGAATGGGGCATTTAGAAGCGATAGACAGGCTCGAGAACCACCAGGCAATTGTAGGGGTGATGGAGCATGGTGCCATGCGTGTCACGGATACAATTGTTAATCATACAGGAAAAGGGGTTTTGAAAGTTGCCCCTTATCGTGCTTCAAACATCAGCATGTATAAAGTGAAAGAGCTATCTGCACCTGATTTTCCAATCCAATTTATGGAGGATTTCTACCAGCTGCTGGCGAAGAAGTTAGTGGTCAATACTGTAATCAACCCCTTGACTGCCTTGTTTGAAGTGGAGAATGGACGGATCGCGGAAGACCCTCATCTTAAGAAGCTTGCCTACATGATTGGGGAAGAGGCGTGCGAAGTATTGCAGCTTTCATTTGATGAAGAGTGGGATAGAGTCATGGAAGTAGTCAGGCTCACTGCTGCAAACCTTTCATCAATGGCGAAAGACATCCAAGAGGGAAGGCGGACAGAAGTCGATGCTATCCTAGGCTATTTAATGGAAAGAGCAACGAAAAAACACCCGAATATCCGTTTCGCCTATCACGCCATCAAGGCGAAAGAAGGACAAAGGAGTAGAAGTGAATGATTGATGGATTTATGTACCTATATGCAGCACTGGTTACTCTGCCGATTCCGTTCATGCTGCTCGTCTATTTCGTCACTAGGAAGATATATCGTCACAAATGGAAGGCGATTCATAAAACGGTCAATGTTATGACGATTCTGTTCATCCTGTCTGTCGATCTGCTTTGTACAGTGTTGTTTGGAACCTCTTATATCGGGTGGATCCTCCTGTTTCTGCTGATCACGTTTGGGGCGGCCCTCATAATACAATTCAATAAGACGGAAGATGTTCATGTACTACGTGCTTTCAAGCGGTTTTGGAGATTCAACTTTCTTCTCTTCCTTACCGTCTATATCGGTCTTAGTGTTTACGGATTGACCATGGAACTTTTAGCCCTGTGAACATAATATGTGAACTTCTGTCTTCTTTTTTGTACAATACATAAAGATACATATTCATAGATGATAAAGGAGACATTCACACATGCGAATAGATCCAATGGAAATAGACAATAGAAATCGGCTCGTAACAGCCTATTTGAAAGATTACGAGTCAGTTGCAGATAAATTTGATTATCATCCTTTCGCAATAGAGTCACAGGAACAGAGACTCAAGGACTTAAGTGAAATGGACCATGACCGGGATTCACTTGTCCGCGTCTTGACTGATATGAACAAAAGTTGGCAAGCGCCATCTTCAACCATCGAAAACATTCATAAACTGGCTGATCGGCAAACAGTTGCAGTAGTCGGTGGGCAGCAGGCAGGATTGATGACCGGCCCTCTATATTCTGTTCATAAAGTCATTTCAATTCTTCACTATGCAAAGCAAGCGGAAGAAAATCTTCGTGTTCCAGTCGTCCCCGTATTTTGGGTTGCAGGGGAAGATCACGACTTCGCGGAAGTCAATCATCTAATGCAGCGTACGGATAACAGAATGAAAAAGATTCAGACGGCACAAAGGGTCGAGCGTAAGTACCCGGTAAGTGATGTCCAGCTCGATAAAGCTGTCACAAAGGAATGGCTTGACCGCGTATTTGCTGAGCTTGAAGAGACAGCTTTCACGAAAGATATTCATCGTGAACTGGAAGCAATGATTGAGGATGCTACTTCCTATGTCGATTTTTTTGTGAAAGTCATCTATCGACTTTTTAATGAGGAAGGTATCGTATTGATCGATTCCAATCACCCGGAATTACGGGAGATGGAGTCTGGCCATTTCGTACGCATGATTGAAAATAATGAAAATATAGCGCGTGGGGTGTATGCTTCATGCCATGAGAGTGCATTGCAAGGGTTCCCTGTCGCTCTGGATAGTGAGTTGAACGATGCGCACCTTTTTTACCATTTGGATGGAGAACGAATTCTTCTGGTACGGGATGAAGAGGGCAAGTATATCGGTAAGCAGCATGAGGTGGCGTTCACTAGAGAAGAACTTCTTGACATTGCTCGTAACGAGCCGGAAAAGTTGAGCAATAACGTCGTAACCCGTCCAATTATGCAGGAGCTCGTATTCCCTACCTTGGCATTTATCGGAGGACCCGGTGAAATCAGTTACTGGTCTGTACTTAAAGCCTCTTTCGGTGTGATGAACCTTAAAATGCCGCCGATTGTACCAAGGCTTTCATTTACGTGGATTGACCGTAAAACAGTGAAATATGCCAGTGAGTTTCAGCTGAGCATCAAGGAAATCATCTTGAATGGAACAGGTTACCATAAGTCGGCTTGGCTCATGTCGCAGAATTATCCGCCGCTTGAGCAGTCTATCGACCAAGTGAAGTTGGAGCTGGAACGAATCCATGAGCCGCTCCGTAAGAAAGCAGGTACCATCAGAGATGATTTAGGTGCTTTGGCTGAAAAGAATTTATTTCATTTATTCCGTGAAGTGGAATTTCTAGGTCAGCGAATGGCTCATGCAATGGAAGAAAAACATGAAAGAGAATTGAAGAAGTTCGATCATCTATCTGTGCACCTGCATCCCGAGGGAGGATTGCAGGAGCGAATGTGGGGAGTCCTTCCTTTTATCAATACTTATGGATGGGGGATTTTTCAGGAAGTCGTCAAACATCGACTATCTTCTGAAGCTTCCCATTACGGGGTCTACCTATGATCCCCCACCACTCCCCACCATTTGCATGAAACTGCGAAAAACGTTGATATAACAAGATATTTTTCTTGTGAATCCTGCTCATTTGAGCAGGATTCTTTTTGTGGTGGAGCGAATTCTTAAAAATAAGTGGTGAAAAGTGGGGGGATGTGGTAAGCTATTTTAAAAGGTGGGGGAAACTCTATGTTCATGGGTGAATTTCAACATAACATTGATACAAAAGGGCGAATAATTGTTCCCGCTAAATTCAGGGAGGGGCTTGGTGAGAAGTTCGTACTCACACGAGGTCTAGATCACTGTTTATTCGCTTACCCGGAAACAGAGTGGAAGCTGCTTGAAGAAAAGTTGAAGAAACTCCCCCTAACCAAGAAGGATGCCCGTGCCTTCACCCGATTCTTCTTCTCAGGCGCAGTTGAATGTGAAGTGGACAAGCAGGGAAGGATAAATATTGCCCAACCCCTCAGAAACTTCGCGAAGCTGGAGAAAGAATGTGTTGTAATCGGAGTCTCCAACAGAATTGAATTTTGGGCGAAGGATCAGTGGGACGATTATTTTGAAGCGTCTGAAGACTCTTTCTCTGAAATTGCTGAGAACATGATGGACTTTGATATTTGATAAAGGCGGGAGCTTACTATGTTTGAACATTACAGTGTATTGAAAAACGAAACGATTGAAGGATTAAATATTGACCCTGAGGGTACATATGTAGATTGTACGCTAGGTGGCGGCGGCCATTCGGAAGAAATCTGCCGTCGTTTGAACCAGAATGGTAGACTGATCGCCTTTGATCAGGATGAAATGGCGCTTGAAGCTGCCAAGTCTAGATTATCCAAATATGAAGGGCATGTTACTTTCATCCATGCAAATTTCAGGCAATTGGAAGAGAAGTTGTCTGAACATGGAATAGAAAAAGTGGATGGAATCCTTTTCGATTTAGGGGTTTCAAGCCCGCAGCTGGACGTCAAGGAAAGAGGGTTCAGCTATCAGCATGATGCACCTTTGGATATGCGGATGAATCAGCAGGATGATTTTTCTGCGGATCAAGTCATTAACGAGTGGACCTATGAAGAGTTAGTTAAAATCTTTTTTAAATATGGGGAAGAGAAATTCTCCAAACAAATTGCCAGAAATATAGAAGCGAAGCGGAAAGATAAGCGGATCGAAACGACCTATGAGCTTGTGGATATCATTAAAGAAGCTATTCCCGCTCCTGCAAGGCGTAAGGGAGGGCATCCTGCGAAACGTATTTTCCAGGCTATCCGAATTGCTGTCAACAAAGAATTGGAAGTCTTCTATGATGCCTTGCATCAGGCTGCAAGAGTAGTCGATCTCAATGGAAGAATTGCTGTGATTACGTTTCACTCTCTTGAGGACCGGATTTGCAAGCAGGCTTTCAAGAAGTGGAGCACCAACCCTCCGATTCCCAAGAATATTCCAATCATACCGGAAGAGAAGCTGCCTCCATTCAAAATGGTGACGAGAAAACCGGTAGTTGCGAACGAAGAGGAGCTTGAGGATAACCGCAGGTCAAGATCGGCAAAGCTTAGAATCGTAGAAAAGATAAAAGAGTGGTCTGAAGAATTTCATTATGAAGAAGGGTGGAAACGAATATGAGTCTTGAGCAAGTCAGACAGTACCAGCAGCACGAACAGATGACAGAACCAAAGAGACAGACGAAAGTCAAAGTACATAAGAAGCGGTGGGTATCCAAGGGAGAAAAATTCCTTTACACGATCGTTACTGGTGTTGTAGCGGTAGCATCTGTGTTCATGATCAACCTTTCCTCCTCCACTGACGGTTTGAATCGTGAAATTCAAAGTGTAGAAAAAGAAATACAGGTACAGAAGAGCCAGAACGAAACACTTGAATATCAAGTGAAAGAATTGAGCAACCCTGATCGGATTCTTAAAATTGCAAAAGAAAACGGATTGAAAATCCAAAATGCGGAAGTGAAACAAGCATCTACATTTGCGAATTAATCCTATGAAGGGCTGAGCGTATATGAGAAAGAGCAGAAGCACCCATGTGATGGCGAAAATATGGGGAATGCTGTTTGCTGCGTTGTTCCTGCTTTTACTCGGAAGATTCTTGTATATCGAGTCTTCAGGAGTTGTCCAGGGCGTTGATTTGAATGAGTGGGCAGATACAAAAAGGACAAGCGCATACAGCATCGATGCCGATCGGGGAAGAATCCTGGATCAGAATGGAATGATCCTCGCTTATGATCGACCGACATTCAAACTCCAGGCGATTGTCGATGAAGAATATTCGAAAAATCTTGAGGAGCCTAAGCATGTAACCGACCCTGAAAAAACGGCGGAATTGCTGGCTCCTTTATTAAATATGGAAGAAGCGTCCATCCGTGAACGAATCGAAGAAGGCATCAGCAATGGTAGATTCCAGGTAGAGTTCGGTAATTCCGGAAAGAACCTGACACAGGAGAAAAGGGATGCAATAGCGGACTTGAAACTCCCAGGAATCACTTTTGCACAGGAGTCAAAGCGTTATTACCCTAATGGTACCTTTGCCTCCCATGTGATCGGATTCGCAAGGAATGAAGGAGAAAAAATCGTTGGAGTCACCGGGATGGAAAAGCAGATGGCCAAATATCTCGAGGGTGAACCAGGGCAAATCTCTTACAAGCGCGATAAATACGGAATCAAGCTGCTTGATCCTGAAGAAATCATCACCGAGCCGGATCATGGGGAAAATGTCGTACTGACCATCGATCAGAAAATCCAAACCTTCCTTGAAGATGCGATGACGCAGGTGGATGAACAGTATAAACCTGAGAAAATCATGGCTGCAGTCATGGACCCTAAAACAGGGGAAGTGCTTGCGCTCGGAAACCGTCCAAGCTATAACCCGAATGATATAGGGAATGTACAAAACTGGTATAACGATGTCATCTCTTATCCGTTCGAACCAGGTTCTACGATGAAGATGTTCACGTGGGCGGCTGCGATGGAAGAAGGGGTGTACAACCCAAGTGAAGCGTTCAAATCCGGTAGATACGAGTACATCGATGGGAAATATATCAGCGATCACAATGGTGGAGAAGGGTGGGGTTCCATTTCCTTCGATCAAGGATTCCGTTTTTCTTCTAACGTAGCAGCAGCCAAACTTGCAATCGATAAGCTCGGTCCGGAACGATTCCTTCAATATTTGAACAAGTTCGGCTTCAATCGCGAGACCGGGGTTGACTTACCGGGTGAATTGAAGGGAAGGATCCTGTACGAATGGCAAAGCGAAAAGGTGACGACTTCGTTCGGTCAAGGGACGACCACAACGCCGATCCAATTGTTGACGGCAGCTAGTGCCATCGCGAATGGTGGGAAGATGATGAAGCCGTATGTGCTTTCTGAAGTTGTCGATAGCGAGAGTGGTGCCAAACTTAAAGAATCGAAGCCTGAGGTCATCGATACACCAATATCGGAAAAAACTGCGAAGCAGATGCGGGAATTACTAGGCACCGTCATCACTGGTGAAGGTGCTACAGGAAACCATTATAAATTGAACGATTATACTTTGGGAGGAAAGACAGGTACAGCTCAGATACCTAACACTGAGGGTGGAGGGTACATGACCGGAAAAGATAATTACATTTTTTCCTTCATGGGAATGGCACCTGTTGAGGATCCAGAACTGCTCATTTATGTAGCAGTAAAGCAACCGAAGCTTGCAGGAAATGAATATGGTGCAGAGCCTGTCGCCCATATTGTCAAAACAGTGATGGAGAACAGTCTGCATTATTTGAACATCCGTCCGGATAAGACGAAGGACCATGATGTGAAAGCAATCGAAGTGCCTGAGTTGGAAGGATCCTCCGTTTCAAAAGCCAAATCACAGCTCACGAAAGATTTTGAAAAGGTGACAGTAATTGGAGATGGAACCCGAGTCGCATCAATCTATCCTGATGAAGGTACCAAGGTTCTTCCAGGCAGAAGAATCATCCTTGTCACCGATAAGCCGGCAATACCTGACCTTACTGGCTGGTCCACGCGTGAAGTGCAGGGGTTGGCAGATGTACTAGACTTGAAGCTGGATGTATTAGGAAGCGGATATGCATTTAAACAAAGCGTAAAGGAAGGGGCGAATGTGAAGAAAGGTGACTACTTGGCTGTTGAGTTCAAGCACCCTTCCTCGACAGAAGAAGAAGTAGAATCTGACCAGGATGATCCTGAGACGGAACAGACAGAATCAGAAGAGGCACAGCAGGAGGATTCATCTGAAGAACCGTCGTAACCAAGCAGTGTTCTAATCGTTTTTACTGTGACATATAGTGATACAAGCTAACTCTTTCTCAAAAAGGAGCGAAATGATGAAGCGAGTATCACTTGTCACGGTAAGAAAACGATTGGTCACTGTTTTTCTTTTGTGTGTCGTTGTTTTCAGCATCATCTTAGGGAGATTAGGCTACGTGCAATTCGTACTTGCCGATTTCCTTGTAAATAAAGCAGAAGATTCCTGGAGCAGGAATATCACCTTTGAACCAGAAAGAGGAAAGATCCTGGATACGAACGGTGAAGTGCTGGTCGGTAATGTGTCTGCACCTACCGTAATGGTTGTCCCTAGACAAATTAAGGACAAGGATGCTGCAGCTGCACAATTGTCTGCAATTCTTGGTATGTCAAAAGAAAAGGCGCTGCAGCACGTAAGCAAAAATATTTCCATCGAAAAGATCCATCCGGAAGGACGGAAAATATCTGAAGCGCAGGCAAAAGCGATCCAATCCCTCCAGATGGACGGGGTATATATCGCACAGGATTCTAAAAGGTATTATCCGAACGGTGCGTTTCTTTCACATGTGCTCGGGTTTGTAGGGATCGATAACCAGGGACTTATGGGTCTTGAAGCGTACTATGATGAGGAATTGAGTGGGGAACCAGGCTACCTTCAATTCTTTTCTGATGCTAAAGGGAAGAAAATGCCCGATATGGCAGATGTGTACGAGCAGCCGGAGGACGGTCTTGACCTTCAGTTGACGATCGATCAAAGGGTACAGACGATCATTGAAAGAGAACTGGACATTGCTGAGGCTAAGTATGAGCCGGATGGTGCAATCGCAATTGCAGTCGATCCCGATACTGGGAGGGTGCTAGGCATGTCTTCAAGGCCGACGTTTGATCCTCTTGAATATCAGGAAGTGAAACCTTCCGTCTATGACCGTAACCTTCCTGTATGGAGCACGTATGAGCCGGGTTCCACATTCAAAATCATCACACTCGCATCAGCGCTCGAGGAAGGGCTGGTAGATTTGGAAGACGATCATTTCCATGATTCCGGTGCGATCAAAGTGGATGGAGCGACACTGCATTGCTGGAAGCGTGGTGGGCATGGCAGTCAAAGCTACCTTGAAGTAGTTCAGAATTCTTGTAACCCCGGTTTCGTTAACCTTGGGGAGCGACTTGGTAAAGAAAAACTCTTTTCCTATATAAAAGACTTTGGATTTGGTCAAAAAACAGGGATAGATTTGCAGGGAGAAGGGAAAGGGATACTATTCAAGGAAGAAAATGTAGGTCCGGTAGAGCTCGCTACCACTGCTTTTGGCCAAGGGGTTTCCGTGACTCCGATTCAACAGGTGATGGCTGTTGCTGCTGCAGTCAATGGTGGTTACCTTTATGAACCTTACATCCAGGAGGCTTGGCTTGACCCTGTGTCGGGAGAAGTACTTGAGAAGAATGAACCTAAGATGAAAAGGAGAGTCATCAGTGATTCGACATCCAAGGAAATACGACACGCATTGGAAAGTGTAGTCGCTCAAGGGACCGGTAGAGGTGCCTATGTAGAAGGATATCGTGTGGGAGGTAAGACAGGTACTGCACAGAAAGTCGGGGACGATGGAAAATATATGAGCAATAACCATATCGTCTCTTTCATCGGCTTCGCCCCAGCAGATGACCCTGAAATCGTCGTCTATCTGGCAATCGATAATCCGAAGAATACGGTGCAATTCGGTGGTGTCGTCGCTGCTCCGATCGTAGGCAATATCATGGAGGATACCCTCAGTGCGCTCGGTGTAGAGAAGCGGAAGGATGGTATTGAAAAAGAGTATGCCTGGCCTGAACAACCGCTGGTCCAGGTGCCTGATCTTGTAGGACTTGAAAAGAAAGAGCTCCAGACCTATCTTGTCGATTTGAACATTGAAGCTAGTGGTACAGGGGATAAGGTGCTCCAACAGGCCCCAGCACCCGGCGAGAAAGTCGAAATGGGTTCGACAGTGAGGATCCTTTTAGGGGAGTAAAGTAAATAGTATCGATTCCTCATCGTTTGGATGAAAAACTTTTGCTATAATAGTGAAGAATGTGCATATAAGTTAGGATGATAGTCATGAGATTGAAAGAAGTATTGAATCATATACCATTTTATCAGTCAACAAAAGCAATCGAACATATGGAAATAACCGACATGACAATGGATTCGAGGGCAGTGAAGCCTGGTGATCTGTTCATCTGTCTCCCTGGAGAACATTTTGACGGACACGATTTCGTTCACCAGGCAGTGGGTCAGGGAGCCGTAGCGGTTCTGGCAGAAAGGGAACTGGACGTATCTGTCCCTGTCATCATTGTCCCAGATTCTCATCGGGCGATGGCGGCAGTGGCCGGTTCGTTCTTCGGCCATCCAACCAAATCGTTGCAATTGATCGGTATTACAGGAACAAACGGGAAGACGTCCATCAGTTATCTGCTGGAAGAGATTTTTCAGGCAGAAAGCAAACGCACCGGATTGATTGGTACAATTCAGATGAAAATCAATAATGCTGTCTATGAAGTGAAGAATACGACACCGGACTCATTATTCTTACAGCGAAGCTTCCATCAAATGCAGAAGGAGCAAGTGGACACTGCAATTATGGAGGTATCTTCGCATGCCTTGGATAAGGGACGGGTCCATGGCTGTGATTTCAACGTTGCAGTCTTTACGAATTTATCACAGGACCACCTCGATTATCACGAGAGTATGGAAGATTATCTTCATGCAAAGTCGTTACTGTTTGCCCAGCTTGGGAACAGTTTTGTTTTGGAAAATGACAAATGCGCAGTCATCAATTTGGATGATGATGCAGCTGATGCTTTGATCAAGAGTACCGCACAGCCAGTGCTCACTTATGGAATCCATTCTAATGCTGCAATTAAAGCAAAGGATATCCATCTGCATGAAAAGGGGTCCTCATTTAATATGGTTACGCCTTATGGCGAGGCGGCCATCGAAAGTAAATTGATGGGGAAATTCAACGTTTACAATATGCTGGCTGCTGCTGGCGCGGCATTGACATCTGGCATACCCATCACCACAATAAAGCAGGCATTGGAGAATTCTACTGGTGTCAGGGGAAGGTTCGAGCCAGTGATGGAAGGGCAGCAATACGGCGTAGTAGTAGATTACGCACATACCCCTGATTCATTGAGGAATGTTCTTGTTACGATGCAGGAATTTTGCCGTGGAAATGTATGGGTCGTCGTCGGATGTGGTGGAGATCGCGACCGGACCAAGCGCCCATTGATGGCAGAAGTAGCTGTTAAATATGGAGATCGGCCTATTTTCACTTCCGATAATCCGAGAAGTGAAGACCCCGAGCAGATTCTCGATGATATGGTGGAACACCTTGATGGGGGCTACCAAAGGATCACCAACCGTAAAGAGGCGATTGAAACAGCGATTACCAATGCTGAACCGGGGGATATGGTGTTGATTGCTGGGAAAGGTCATGAAACATACCAGGAAGTGAACGGCCAACGGTTCGACTTCGATGATCGGGAAGTCGCTCGAGAACTTTTGACACGTTTAAAGGAGAATCGCTGATGCTTTTTACAATAAATGAATTGAATCAATTATTCACTGAAGCCAGAGGAGAACATAAGGACAGCATTCCGGTCAAATCGATCATGACTGATTCACGTCGCGTTCATGATCAAAGTCTGTTTGTACCGATTGTCGGAGAGAATTTCGATGCGCATGACTTTTTAAAAAAGGCGATCGAAAACGGTGCAATCGGAGCACTGTGGCAAAAGGATAAAAAGGTTCCTGCCTATGTCCCGACAGACTTCCCTCTGTTCCTTGTAGAGGATACGACCCTTGGATTACAGCAAATGGCAGGGTTCTATCTTCAGAAGGTTTCACCTAAAGTTGTAGCCGTAACCGGCTCAAATGGGAAGACGACGACGAAGGATCTAGTGGCGTCGGTGCTCTCTACAACCTACAAAACGCATAAAACAGAAGGAAATCACAATAACCATATCGGGCTTCCGTTGACGTTATTCGCCATGCCTGAAGAGACCGAAGTGGTAGTGCTCGAAATGGGAATGAGCAGTTTTGGTGAAATTGAAACGTTAAGTAACCTTGCTCGTCCTGATTTCGCGATCATTACAAACATTGGAGAATCTCATATTGAATACTTGGGCTCCCGAGAGGGGATTGCTAAAGCAAAGCTTGAAATCAAAGCTGGACTGCGTGGTCCGTTGATTTTTGATGGCGATGAAGCCCTTTTGAGTGAGGAACATGATGTTTCGGAAAATTGGCCGTGTGGATTCGGAGAAGAGAATCGTAATGTAATCAAGGATATGGAACTGTCTGATCAGTCTAGCAGTTTTACAATAGATGGCCGTGCCTACCAGCTTCCATTGGCAGGTGCACATAATGTGTTGAATGCATCATTTGCAATTACCGCTGCTAAGTTGATGGGTGTATCAGAAGAAGCAATTCAACAAGGGTTGGATCAGAGTAAAGTGACTGGCATGCGCTTCGAACGAGTGGAAGGGAAAAATGGTTCCCTGATCATCAATGATACGTATAATGCTTCACCCACTTCGATGAAAGCGGTAATCGAGGTCATCAAGCAGATGAAGGAAAAAACCAGAAAAGTGCTGGTATTGGGTGACATCTATGAATTAGGTGAATTCTCAAAGGACCTGCACCGAAAAGTTGCAGATGCTGTCAACGATGAAATTGATGCCATCTATACCTTCGGAAACGATGCGGATGAAATTACGAAAGCGGTGCTTCATCAGAATCCATCAATCCAGGCTACACATTACACCGATAAGCAGACGCTTGCCGATAAACTGACAGATGAACTAAGAGATGATACAGTCATCCTGCTTAAAGCATCCAGGGGTGTACGGCTGGAGACATTACTGGAAACTTTGACAGAATCTTGATTGGACGGGAAGTTGCAGCAGAGGAGGAACGATAATTATGAATGACTATGTACTACTAATAACAATGACTATATCTTTTTTAATCACCGTCCTTATATCACCAATCATCATTCCTTTTTTAAGACGTTTGAAGTTTGGTCAGAGCATAAGGGAAGAGGGACCGAAATCCCATCAGAAAAAATCAGGGACACCGACGATGGGCGGTGTGATGGTCCTGCTTGCAGTGAGCATTACGACGCTGATCATGGCGACGAAATTCAATCCGGAACCGGTAAGCTTCGAAGTATTCTTGCTATTATTTGTCTTGATCGGATACGGGTTGATCGGATTTTTGGATGATTTCATCAAAGTAGTGATGAAACGTAACCTTGGGCTTACATCGAAACAGAAAATGCTTGGCCAGATCATCATTGCGATCGTGACGTATTTGATCTTAAGAACGCATGGTTTTCCTACATATATCGGAATACCAGCTACAGACATCCAAATCGATCTCGGATGGGGATACGCACTGTTGATTCTGTTCATGCTCGTCGGTTCTTCAAATGCGGTGAACCTGACAGATGGGCTGGACGGCCTGCTTGCTGGTACAGCAGCACTGGCATTCGGTGCCTTTGCAATTCTTGCATGGAGTGGAAGCCCTCAATTTGAAATCACCATTTTTGCCCTGGCGATCGTAGGTGCGCTGTTGGGCTTTCTTGTGTTCAATGCTCACCCGGCGAAGGTGTTCATGGGCGACACGGGCTCACTTGCACTTGGTGGAGCAATTGCCATCGTGGCTATATTGACGAAGCTTGAAATCCTGTTGATCATTATCGGTGGAGTGTTCGTCATCGAAACATTATCTGTCATCATTCAGGTCATTTCCTTTAAAACAACAGGAAAGCGCGTCTTTAAGATGAGTCCATTACATCACCATTACGAGCTGAAGGGCTGGTCCGAGTGGCGAGTGGTAACCACTTTCTGGACGGTAGGCCTGATTTTCGCCGTACTGGGAGTATATATTGAGGTGTGGTTAGGTTGAAAACATTACAACAATTTCCTTACCGCCGCGTGCTCGTACTAGGGCTTGCTAAAAGCGGTACAGCTGCTGCTGATTTATTACTGGATAGCGGAATTCCGGTCCGTATCAATGATTGGAAGGCGACAAAGGAAGACCCGGCTGTGCGCTCATTAGAAGAGCGGGGAGCTGAACTTATCCTAGGGAGCCACCCATCGTCTGCACTTGACGGCATCGATCTTGTCGTCAAAAATCCTGGAATTCCGTATGAAAATCCAATGGTTGAAGCAGCAATGGAAAAAGACATTCCAATCATTACAGAAATTGAATTGGCAGGTATGCTCCATGAAGGACCGGTGGTAGCCATCACTGGGTCGAATGGAAAAACGACGACGACCACACTGATCGATGCCATGCTTGATGCAAGCGAATGCCGCTCAAGGATAGCTGGTAATATCGGAGAAGTTGCTGTAGAAGTGGCAAGAGAGACGACCCACGATGATACACTCGTAGTTGAACTGTCCAGCTTTCAATTGCTTGGGATTGAAAGCTTCCGACCGAATATTTCCGTCTTATTGAATATTTTCGAAGCGCATCTGGATTATCATAAGACGCTTGAAAATTATCAGGAAGCGAAAGCAAGGATATTCATGAATCAGTCAGAAGGCGACTTTCTTGTCTATAATGCGGATGATCCTGTGATTGAACGTTTCATCGGTAATGCAAATGGTACACTGGTTCCTTTTTCTGTTACTAGAAAGGTGGAAGGGGCATACGTCGAGGGAGGTACTGTTTACTTCAACGATGAACCAATCCTGGAGCGAAGTGAAATCGTACTTGTCGGCGATCATAACCTGGAGAATATTCTCGCTGCAATCGCTGCTTCCAAATTAGCAGGCGCATCGACGGAAGGGATCCGGAACATACTGACGACATTTACCGGAGTGCCTCACCGCCTTCAATTCGTTTCGAAATTCAATGATCGATTGTTTTACAATGATTCGAAAGCGACTAATATCCTGGCTACCTCCAAAGCGCTTCGAGCGTTCGAGCAGCCAGTCATCCTTCTCGCCGGAGGTCTTGACAGAGGGAACGGGTTCGATGAATTGATCCCGTATCTTGATCATGTAAAAGCGCTTGTCGTCTTTGGTGAAACAGCTGAAAAGATCAAGGATGCCGGTAGGAAAGCAGGTATAGATACGATTGAAAAAGTTGATAATGTAGAACAAGCAGCCCTGATGTCGTACAAGCTGTCTGAAGCAGGCGATGTCATCTTGCTATCTCCTGCATGTGCGAGCTGGGACCAATATAAGACTTTTGAAGATAGAGGTCATATGTTTGTCCAAGCTGTGCATAAGCTGAAGTAGGGGCTTGTTCTGTCAAAGGAAGCCCCGTAATCCAACTTGATTGGAGGAGGGGCTTTTTGTTACAGAAAAACAGCAAACCCAATATCATGCCTGACCTTACACTCGTGATCGCGATTTTGTCACTTCTGACCATCGGGGTAATCATGGTGTACAGTTCTTCAAGCATTTGGGCAGAATACAAATTCAATGATTCCTTCTTTTTTGCAAAGCGCCAACTTCTGTTTGCGGTTGTTGGAGTGATTGCGATGTTCGTGCTGGCACGCCTGCCATATATGACATGGCGCCATCACAGCAAGAAGCTTCTTATAGTCTGTTTCATTCTTCTAATTGCAGTTTTGATTCCTGGAATAGGACTGGAGCGGGGTGGAGCACAGAGCTGGATTGGTGTTGGTGCATTCAGCATTCAGCCCTCAGAATTTATGAAACTTGGTCTGATCGTCTTTCTTGCTAAATTCTTATCGGAAAAACAAAAACATATCCAATCATTCCAAAAAGGGTTTCTTCCTGCTCTGTCACTGGTCATGGTCGCTTTTATGCTGATCATGCTCCAACCAGACTTAGGAACCGGTGTTGTCCTCGTGGGGACGTGTATGTTGATGATCTTTGTATCCGGCGCAAGATGGGCGCATTTCGTGTCACTTGGCTTGATCGGTCTGGTGGGTTTTGTTGTCCTGATCGCTTCTGCGCCTTATCGGATGAAAAGGATTACCGCCTTTCTCAATCCGTGGGAAGACCCATTGGGAAGCGGATTTCAAATCATCCAATCGTTATATGCCATCGGCCCAGGTGGGTTGATGGGGATGGGATTAGGACAAAGCCTGCAGAAATTCTATTACCTTCCTGAGCCGCAAAATGATTTCATCTTTGCAATTCTCGCAGAAGAGCTCGGCTTTATCGGTGGAGCCTTCGTCCTACTCCTTTTCCTCCTTGTACTTTGGAGAGGAATTCGTGTGGCAATTTATGCACCAGACCTTTATGGGAGTCTGCTGGCACTTGGAATCGTAGGGATGATTTCCATCCAGGTGATGATCAATATCAGTGTCGTCACAGGCCTGATACCGGTCACAGGGATCACCTTGCCGTTTTTGAGCTATGGAGGTTCTTCATTGACATTGACACTCTGTTCTGTCGGAATTCTTCTAAGCATAAGCAGGTATGCAAAAATTTAGAAAAGAATGAATGATTTTAATACAGCCACTTATGAGGGTGCGATGCCGTACTATGTAAACATGCATAGCTGCGGCATTTTTTCGTTCTCTACATACCATTTTCAGGAGTGCCAGCAGTTCGAATGCTATTATGCTTTGATTTACACTTCAAATTGGATATTCCATCAGTTAGGATGGTTGATGCAACAAATGCCTCATGAAACGGTTTAGATTTTAAGAAGTGTGGTCACAAAATGGGAGATAACGTGATAAACTATAGGTAGAGAAGGTTTATTAACTCATTCACCCGGGTAACACCATACGGGTTGGTTGATATAGGTTGTAAGGAGGAAGCTTTTGTGGAAAAGATTAAACAACAATTAGAAGAACAGCAGATTGGTAAAGTGAAATTGAATGAACCATTAAAAAAACATACGACGATCAAGATCGGTGGCCCTGCGGATTTATTCATAGAGCCTGACTCGATAGAAAATCTTAAAAAGACGCTACAGATCGTCAAAGATCATGGATTGTCGGTACGTATAATTGGGAGAGGTTCCAATCTTCTCATCCCTGATGAAGGAATTCGCGGTGCGGTTGTAAAGCTGGGCCCTGGACTGGACCATCTTGAAGAAGACGGAAATACGATCCAAGTCGGCGCAGGCTATCCAATGATCAAACTTGCGATGATCATGAGCAGAAAAGGGCTTGGCGGGCTGGAATTTGCAGGAGGTATCCCCGGAAGTGTCGGTGGTGCGGTTTATATGAATGCTGGCGCGCACGGATCTGATATATCCGAAATACTAGTCAAAGCACACATTCTATTTGAAGATGGAACGATGGAATGGTTGACCAAAGATGAAATGAAATTCTCATATCGTACTTCTGTGCTTCAAAATGAACGTAAAGGTTATTGTTTAGAGGCGGTTTTTGAATTGAATCCAGGCAGCAAAGAAGAGATCGTTGCAGAAATTCAGAAATTCAAAGACTACCGCAGAGAAACCCAGCCGTGGTCACATCCTTGTGCGGGAAGCATCTTCCGTAACCCACTTCCTGAATATGCTGGTAAATTGGTGGAGGAAGTCGGATTGAAGGGCCATAAAATCGGGGACGCGCAAATTTCCGAGCTTCATGCAAATTTCATCGTGAATACAGCAGACGCTTCTTATGAAGATGTCATGGCATTGATTCAGCATGTGAAAGATACGATTTGGAAAGAAAAGCAAATCAAGATCGAAACAGAAGTGGAAATTGTTTCAAATTAAGGTTCAGACGCGCACTCACAGGCGTTTTATTGTGATATAATCGATTATGAAAATAGAAGCAAAACAAGGCTTGCCCGATTACTTTTTTAATTGGACAAGCCCTTGGCTGATAAATAATTGACTTAAAGGACAAGGGGAAGTCTAAATGATCGAAGAGAAGAAAAATATAGTCTCTCTGGAGGATCGTATTCCTAAGCTGAAGCAAGCACGAAAACGGAGGGCGAACATCCGGCTGATCTTTTATTTGACGATTTTGTTCTTTCTCGTTGCAATCGTCGTATATTTGCAATCCCCACTCAGTCATGTGAGAGATGTTTCCATCGTAGGCAATACCCATGTTTCCGATCAGAAGCTCATTGATATGAGTCATGTCACCAAGGAAGATAACTTCTGGAAAGTGGATAAAGATGCGGTAGCTGAGCTTGTCAATGTACACCCTGAAATTGCAGCGGCATCTGTGGATCGCAAATTGCCAGGCACGATTGAAATCAATGTCGATGAATATGAGCGGGTAGGTTACGTGAAAGTCGATGGTAGCTACTATCCGATTTTAGAAAATGGTGAACGGCTGGACAGCTATCAGTTGAAGTCACCTTCAGGGGATGCACCATTGTTGATCGATTTCAATAAACCTACATATTTGGAAGGGATGTCAAAAGAGCTCCAGCAGTTACCGGGCAGCATCGCAAGTATGATATCCGAAATCTATTGGGAACCGACAGACGAAAACCCATATCAGATCAGGCTGTACATGACAGATGGGTATGAGGTGCTGGGGACGATCAGGAATTTTTCTGAAAAGATCCTTGCCTATCCATCCATCGTCTCTCAGCTGGGACCTGACGATAGAGGCATCATCCACATCGATGTAGGTGCATATTTTGAAGCATATCCAGGCACAGAAGCGCCTGAGGATGAGGCAAATGAAGAGGAGAGTACTGATGAAGGTCAGGGGTAAGCATGTCATATTGGCCCTTGTTCTGCTTGTTGCCGGCTTTTTGATTGCATACAGCTATTCGCAGACGGAATCGGAATCCCGGGTGGTACAACTTCAAGACCGTTCCTGGGAAAAAGAATTCTATTATAGAAAGCAGCTGCTTGATATCGAGGAGCGGAATAAGCAATTGAGAACGGAACTGGAAGAGCGTCTTGAAGAAATCCAGACCTATGAAAGTCAGTTGGCTGAAAGTGAAGATGTCATTGCAGACTATGTTGAACGGAAGAAGGATCTTCAGCTTCTTACCGGAGAAATTCCCGTTAAAGGTCCTGGGGTGGAAGTGGTGCTGCGTGATGCAGATTACATTCCTGATGAAGAGAATGTAAATAACTATATCGTCCATGAACCACACATCCATAAGGTCATCAATGAACTCAAAAGCGCGGGAGCAAAAGCGATAGCTATCAATGGACAAAGGTACTTCAGTAACAGTTATATTGCTTGCATCGGTCCAGTCATCTCTGTGGATGGTGTGCAGCATCCAGCCCCGTTCGTCGTGACGGCAATCGGGGATCCGGAAGTTCTCCAATCCAGCCTGACATTGAAACACGGCGTCATTGATCAACTCGTCAGTGAAAATATTGAGGTTGAGCTGGATACTTCACCTAGCATTGAGATGAATGCAAGATTGAGTGGAGAAGGATGATTGAATGAATACGCAAAGTAAGTGGATGATTTCCATTGTCTTCGGAATTGCCGGCTTCATGGTTGCGATTCAATTTCAGACAACGACATCCATACCTGAAACGAGAGATACGAGGGATAAGTGGGAGATAAGAGAAGAATTGCAAAGTCAGCAGAAGAATCAACGGGAATTGCTTGAAAAAATTGCGGAAGCAGACCGGGTACTGCAGGATTATGAAGTGAAGGCTGAAAAGGAACAAGTGGAGACGCTCAAGAAATCGATTGATAAACTTGAAGATAAAGCCGGACTTACCGAAATGACTGGTAACGGCATCACAATCACAATTGAACCGATTTTTCAGGATTTTGGTGAGGCACCGCAGACTTATCCGGAAGTCACCCCCGAATTGCTGAGCCGATTGATCAATGAGTTGAATACTTATGGAGCCAAAGGAATTGCAATCGGGAATGAGCGGGTGACCAACCTGACCCCGATACGGAATGTCAATGGGGCCACTTATGTGAATAACCGGCCACTTAATGACTTACCTTTGGAAATAACCGTTATCGCAAACAATCCAAAAAAGATGCTCGACTATGTCCAAGTAAGTGAAGCGAGAGATATGTTCGCGATTGACAGTTTAGGCATGAATGCAGAAATTGCTCGGGAGATCGTACTCCCTAAGTACGAAGATTCACTGAATCTTGAAATACTGGAAGCCAAAAATGCTGAAGAAAGAGATGAAATATAATGTGGTTGCCGATCGCTTTTCTGATCATAGGGATCTCGCTTGGACTATTGACGGACATTAGAGTACCGGACGAATACGCCAACTATTTATCCATCGCTGTCCTCGCTGCATTTGATACGCTGTTAGGTGGGATAAGAGCCCAGATGGAAAAGAAGTTCAATGATTTGGTATTCATCACTGGTTTCTTTTTCAATGTATTGTTAGCAGCTTTCCTCGCATTTTTAGGTGTGCAGCTTGGAGTGGATCTTTATCTTGCCGCGGTGTTCGCATTCGGGGTGAGATTATTCCAGAATATTGCAATTATCCGCAGGCATTTGATCGATCAGAAAATGATCACAAGAAAAATGAAAAAAAATACGTCAAATTAAGAGGAATATGACTGTTCCCTGTGGAAGTGAAAACAATACTTGCATTTCAATAACGTAAGATATGAGTGGAAAGTACTACACAATATATCAATCTATTTACGAAATGGGAAATCCATTGTCTTATCCACTCTAATCCGATAATATTTGAACTAATATGCCTAATTGCAGGAGGTGCGTCACTTTTGAATCAGAATGAGATATTAGTAAGTTTAGATATAGGTACGACAAAAATAAAAGTAATCATTGGTGAAGTGCTGAATGACTCCTTGAACATCATCGGGGTTGGTACAGCTAAATCCAATGGCCTGAAAAAAGGGGCCATCGTCGATATCGATCAAACTGTACAATCGATCCGGACGGCTGTAGAACAAGCAGAGCGAATGGTAGATATGAAGATAGATCGAGTGGTCGTTGGTGTGAATGGGAACCATATTCAACTGCAGCAATGCCATGGAGTGGTTGCAGTTTCAAGTGAAGACAGAGAAATCGGCAATGAAGATATCAAGCGTGTAATCGATGCAGCTCAAGTGGTCTCCATCCCACCTGAACGGGAAATCATCGATGTCATTCCAGAACAATTCATTGTAGATGGTCAGGATGAGATCACTGATCCAAGAGGAATGATTGGCGTAAGACTAGAAATGGAAGGAACCATCATTACATGTTCCAGAACAGTTCTACATAACATCCTCAAATGTGTAGAAAGAGCTCAATTGCAGGTGTTGGATATCTGCCTTCAGCCACTGGCAGCAGGCACGATTGCATTGTCCAGTGATGAACGTAACTTAGGAGTTGCCCTTATTGATGTAGGTGGGGGAAGCACAACAATCTCTGTCTTTGAAGATGGTCACCTGAAAGGTACAAGCATGGTGGCGCTGGGAGGAGACAATCTTACAAAAGATCTGTCGATCGGATTGCGTACTTCGACGGAAGAAGCCGAAGAAATCAAATTGGAGCATGGACATGCATTTTTTGATGATGCAAGAGAAGAAGAGCAATTTGATGTTACAATAATCGGTAGTAATCGCAAGCAGACATTCAATCAATTGCAGTTATCTGATATGATTGAAGCTAGATTGGAAGAAATTTTCTTGTTTGCTGCACAGGAGATTCACCGTATGGGAGTGAAAGATTTGCCTGGAGGGTTCGTCCTGACTGGCGGCTCGATGAGCATGCCTGGAGTGATGGAACTGGCACAGGATATCTTCCATGCGAATGTAAGATTGGCGATACCGGATTATATCGGAGTAAGAGAACCGCAGTTTACTAGCGGAGTAGGTATCTTGCAATTCGCTTATCGTAATGCGAAAATACAAGGAAAAGAGATTTTCCCGTCTGTTACGATGGAGGACAGGCCGAAACCTAAGAAGCAGAAAAGGGTTTCAAAGCCACAGGAACAAGAAGAGGAAAAGAATGAGGGCAAAAAAGAGGGTGGATTATCCAATCTGCTCAAGTACTTTTTTGATTGAACAGCGTTCCCTTCATGAGCAACGAACGGAAATTAGCATAAATCTTGTAATCTTTTGAATTGGAGGAACGGAAGATGTTAGATTTCGATACGAACATGGATCAACTGGCAACGATAAAAGTCATCGGGGTAGGCGGTGGCGGAAGCAACGCCGTAAACCGAATGATTGAACACGGAGTGCAGGGTGTTGAGTTCATTGCTGTCAACACGGATGCGCAGGCATTGAACCTTTCCAAAGCGGAAACGAAGATGCAAATCGGAGGCAAGCTTACACGTGGTCTTGGAGCAGGTGCAAATCCTGAAGTAGGCCGTAAAGCAGCCGAAGAAAGTAAGGAACAATTGGAAGAAGTACTGCAGGGTGCGGATATGGTATTCGTAACTGCTGGTATGGGTGGTGGAACTGGTACAGGAGCTGCCCCTGTAATCGCTCAGGTTGCTAAAGAACTTGGCGCATTGACAGTAGGTGTCGTAACACGTCCATTCACATTTGAAGGTAGAAAACGTTCTGTGCAGGCTGCAGGTGGAACAGATGCACTGAAGAGCAATGTAGATACATTGATTGTCATCCCGAATGATCGTCTATTGGAGATCGTCGACAAGAACACGCCTATGCTGGAAGCGTTCCGCGAAGCGGATAACGTCCTTCGTCAAGGTGTCCAAGGTATCTCGGACTTGATTGCAACACCTGGACTGATCAACGTTGACTTTGCTGACGTCAAAACGATCATGATGGACAAAGGTTCCGCATTGATGGGAATCGGTATTGCTACTGGAGAAAGCAGAGCAGTAGAAGCAGCAAAGAAAGCAATTTCCTCACCATTGCTGGAAGCATCCATCGATGGTGCACATGGTGTGCTTATGAATATCACGGGCGGAGCCAACCTGAGCCTTTATGAGGTACAGGAAGCTGCTGACATCGTGACTTCTGCGGCAGACCAAGAAGTGAACGTCATCTTCGGTTCTGTAATCAATGAGAACCTGAAGGACGAGATTGTCGTAACTGTAATTGCAACTGGTTTCGATGAAGCACAGTTGAACCAGGCTAAGCCGAAGCAGCAGCGCCCTCAGATGGGACAAATGGGAGGCAGCCAGCTAGGTGGAGGCATCCAGCCTACGGAAAGAAAACGCGAAGAACCACAGCGTAACGAAATGCCAAGCCATCAAAAAGGCAACCAGGAAGAAGATACACTCGATATCCCAACATTCCTGAGAAACCGCAACAGAAGAAGATAATATCTGATTATACAAAAACCTTATGGGCAATAAGCTCATAAGGTTTTTTTGTTTATTATTGGGCGTTATATAAGAGAGTGGAGGACTGGCTTGGAAACCACTCGCTTTCCTGCGGGGAACCTGGCAAGCCTCCTCAGGCTACGCCTTCCGGGGTCTAGCCTAGCTCCTTTTCCCGCGGGAGTCTCGCAGTTCCCAAGCCAGTCCCTGTGTTTATATGAACGCTCACTTAACTGTTATTTATCATAGATTTCACTCTGCTAATTTATAAAAATGGTGGAGGTCATTCACTTTTTGCACTTTCTTAAAAACATAAGTAAGAAAGTATGTCTATTTGTGGCAAGGGCAGAGGGGAATGGGAAGACTCCAGCGGGAAGAAAGTGCCTGGTGAGACCCCACAGGGCGGAAGCCCGAGGAGGCTCACTGCGCGCCCGCGGAAAGCGAACCGTTCCCCTCTGCCCCACTTTGACAAAAAATCGGTTTGTTAAAAGTGGTTCACTCAGCGACAAAAGGTGCTAAAAATAGTTCCCTTCCTGTCTCATGAATTGACAGACTTTGAATACGGACATGTTTATACTTGTAAACAATCATTGGAATGCAGAGAAAGGAAGAAAGAGGTGATGATCTATCTTGATGCTGTATGGATGCTCAACTTTCTATTGGATGGAATGATTCTCTTCCTTACACAAGCTGTAACAAAAGCGAACGCTTCCTTCTTACGTCTGATGGTTGGGGCATTTACAGCATCGCTTATCGTCCCATTGACAATTTTTTACCCCGATACTTTGTTTTCAACTCCTATAGGCAAATTGCTCTTTTCAGTGGTGATCATCCTAACGGCATTCCAATTTCAGACCTTACGTATGTTTTTTCGCAATCTTGTCAGTTTTTATTTTATTACTTTTGCAATTGGTGGAGCATTGTTCGGCAGCCATTACTTCATTCAGTCGAATGTCAATCTTACAGCAAACGGTATGGTCACGTTTAATAGTGGCTACGGCGATCCGGTCAGCTGGTTTTTTGTTTTGGTAGGGTTTCCCATCGCATGGTGGTTTACAAGAGAACGACTGGAGCGCATTACACTTTTGAAAATGAAATATGAAGAGATTTATCCGGTAGTGATTGAATATGCAGGGAAGAAAGTGGAATCCAAGGGGCTTGTGGACAGCGGGAATCAATTAATCGATCCGTTGACTAAAAAGCTTGTATTCCTGGCGGATGAAAGTGTGTTCAAAAGACTTATAGAAGAACGGGATTGGGAGCTTTTGAAGGAAGTTTCGGAAAGCTTCCAAGTTGATCAATTACCTGGTGTGCTACAGGAACGGGTCACCTTTGTACCTTATCAAGGCGCAGAGGGATCGGGACAATTGATGCTGACATTGAGGGTAGATGGGATAAGTGCACTGGCAGAAGGAACATCGATTCTTGTCCAGTCGCCTTTATTAGGTATCCAATTTGGAGAAATGACCGCAGATGGCAGTTACCATGTGCTTTTGCACCCACATATGAAACAAAAAGGAAAAGTAGCTTGAGGGAGAAAGGGGTTCATCCATGAAGAGGGTCCTGTTCAAATTCCGTATTTGGTATTATCGTCTATTAATAAAATTAGGTATAAAGAGCAACGAAGTTTATTATATCGGGGGAAGTGAAGCGCTGCCTCCACCATTATCAAGGGAAGAAGAAGCAGAATTGCTCAAGCGCCTTCCGAAAGGGGATAAGGCTGCACGCGCGATGCTGATTGAACGTAACCTGCGGCTAGTCGTCTATATTGCCAGAAAGTTCGAGAATACGGGCTTGAATATCGAGGATCTGATCAGTATCGGCACCATCGGGCTGATCAAGGCAGTCAATACGTTCAATCCTGAGAAAAAGATAAAATTGGCCACATACGCTTCCCGGTGTATCGAAAATGAAATCCTGATGCATCTTAGAAAAAGTAATAAACTCAAATCCGAAGTTTCATTCGATGAACCTTTGAATATCGATTGGGACGGCAATGAACTGCTCCTTTCGGATATACTTGGTACGGATGAGGATATCATAACTAAAGATATCGAAGATAAAGTGGATAAGCGGCTTCTGAAAAAAGCGCTGGAACAACTGAATGACCGGGAGAAACAAATCATGGAGCTGAGGTTCGGGCTGATTGGTAAAGAGGAGAAGACACAAAAAGATGTGGCGGATCTGCTTGGCATTTCCCAATCCTATATTTCCCGGCTCGAGAAAAAAATTATTAAGCGTCTGAAACGTGAATTCAATAAGATGGTGTAGCGGTTTTCGACGATTTATGTCTGTTCCGGCATTAGTGATCGATGAATGACCGATGCATAAAAACCCTCCCCGGGGAGATACTGAAATTTGAATAGCATCCTGGGGGGGTTAACTGTGACAAGACATAAAGTTGAAATATGTGGTGTCGATACATCAAAGCTTCCAGTACTTAAAAATGAAGAGATGAGAAAGTTGTTTAAACGGATGCAGGCAGGAGACCGCTCCGCTCGTGAAGAACTGGTCAACGGCAACCTGAGGCTTGTACTGAGTGTCATCCAACGGTTCAACAATCGTGGCGAGTATGTTGATGACTTATTTCAAGTAGGGTGTATCGGACTGATGAAGTCGATTGACAATTTCGACTTAAGTCATAACGTGAAATTTTCCACCTATGCGGTACCGATGATCATCGGAGAAATTCGCAGATACCTGAGAGACAACAACCCGATCCGGGTTTCCAGATCATTGCGTGATACAGCTTATAAAGCATTGCAGGTCAGGGAACGATTGATCAGTGAAAAGTCGAAAGATCCAGCACCGGCGGAAATCGCCAAGGAAATGGGCGTACCTCATGAAGATGTAGTGTTTGCGATGGATGCGATCCAGGACCCTGTATCTTTATTTGAACCGATCTACAACGACGGTGGTGATCCGATCTTTGTTATGGATCAACTGAAAGATGACAAACATAAGGACTCCGTCTGGCTTGATGAACTTTCGTTACGAGAAGGAATGAAGCGGTTGAATGATCGTGAAAAGATGATTTTGACAAAGCGGTTCTTCCAAGGAAAGACCCAGATGGAAGTCGCTGAAGAAATCGGCATCTCTCAGGCGCAAGTCTCACGGCTGGAAAAAGCAGCAATTAAAGAAATGAATACTACGATGTTTGAATGACATCCAGCGCACTTTTACAAGTGCGCTATTTTATTTGGTCTGAAAATGAAATAATTGCATCAATTGTCCATGTTATGTCTGTTTCCTGCATAGAATGGGAATAAAGGAAGGTGATACTGTATGATGGTTTCAGAACTTCAAATGAAAGATATCATCGCTTTGGAAACAGGGGAACGGATGGGGCATATTACGGATTTGGACATTGATGTCGAGACGGGAAAAATAAAAGCATTGGTGATTGCGCTGAAAGGTAAAATGATGGGATTGTTCGGTAAAGACGATGAGGTTGTCATCCCCTGGGAGCAAATCATCAACATCGGTACCGACGTCATTTTAGTGAAAAAACCATTCGCAAGTCCACCTGAATCGACAAAAATGATAGAATGATGCGTATCTCACAAGAAAAATGGCGGTTTCTATGATAAAATAATGGAAACTGAGGTGGTAAAATGACAGAGCCATTTAGACAGCGAACTGAATCTACCTTGCACCTCCCAGAATGGGAGCAGGAACTGCAAGGATTGACAGCAGGTATGACTACCCGGAACGGTGGTTTCGGGGAAGCTCCTTTCTACCAGCTGAACCTTGGCCTGCACGTGCCGGATGAACCAGAAACCGTCCTTAAGAATCGGCAGCATTTAGCATCTTTGCTTGATTTTCCGCTTGATAGTTGGGTATCAGGAGAGCAGGTCCACGGCTCTAAGGTTAAGATAATCACTAGGGAAGACCGTGGAAAAGGTGCGAAGGATTATGCAACGTCCATTCAGGGAGTTGATGGCATTCTGACCAACGACAAAGGAGTTATGCTTACAGCATTCTACGCCGATTGTGTTCCGTTATTTTTCATGACGAAGGATAGTGGATGGATTGGAATTGCCCACGCTGGGTGGAAAGGTACCGTCCACGATATCGGAAAGCGAATGGTGGAAGCGCTGGAGCAGCAAGGTGTCGACCGAAACGATATCAAGGTTGCAATCGGACCTTCCATTGGGAAAGCTGCGTACGAAGTGGATCAGCATGTAATCGACCATGTGGACAAAAGGCATGTAGAGGCTGCAGCAAGCAATCAGTCGCCTGGGAAATACCAGCTTGACTTGAAAAGGTTGAATGAACTGTTGTTGATGGATGCGGGAATAAAAAGTGAAAATATTGCTACATCATCGTATTGTACATATGAGGAACGATCTTTATTCTTTTCTCACCGCCGTGACCAGGGCAAGACTGGAAGAATGCTCGGTTTTATCGGATGGCGGTCTTGAAGTAAGGAGCATCGTAATGTCAGTAGAACGTAATTTAGCAGACATCCAACAAAATATACGACAAGCATGCGAATCATGTGATCGTAGTCCTGAAGACATATCGATCATTGCAGTAACCAAGTATGTCTCAATCGAGCGAGCCAAGGAAGCACTTGAAGCCGGTATCAAGGATCTCGGTGAAAACCGAATGAAGGGATTTCTTGATAAGTTTGAGGCAATCGGTGGCGATGCGGACTGGCACTTCATCGGCAGTCTGCAATCACGCAAAGTGAAAGATATTATCGATCACATTCATATGCTGCATTCTCTCGATCGCAAATCATTGGCAAAAGAGATCCAAAAACGCGCATCAAAAAAGATTGAATGCTTCGTACAGGTGAATGTGAGTGGAGAAGAAAGCAAACATGGGGTTGCACTTGACGATGCTGAAGCGTTCATCGAAGCTTTGGAAGCCTATGACCGCATCGAAGTAGCCGGTCTGATGACCATGGCCCCCCATATAGACGATGAAGAGGAATTAAGGGGAGTATTCCGCAAACTGAGAGCATTGAGGGATAAGGTCCGCGATCGATCGTTACCCCACGCTCCGTGTAAGTATCTTTCAATGGGCATGAGCAATGATTATGTCATCGCCATCGAAGAAGGAGCGACACATATCCGTATAGGGACAGCCCTTGTTGGACAAGAATCTTAATAAGAGGTGAGGCGCATTGAGTATGAAAAATAAATTCAAGTCGTTTTTCACATTGGATGACGAGTATGAATACGTAGAGGAACAAGTAGAAGAAAACTATGAAGAAGAAGCAGTCCCTGCTCAGAGAAGCAAAAAAAGTCAGCAACAAAGCAAGCCCCAGAACATTGTCAGTCTGAAAAGTGCCCAATCATCCTCCAAAATGATGCTGTGTGAACCTAGGACATACAATGAAGCACAGGACATTGCGGATCATCTGGTCAACCGTAAAGCGGTCGTTATCAATCTGCAGCGTGTCGACCACCAGCAGGCGAAGCGGATTGTGGATTTTCTGAGTGGTACCGTTTATGCTATAGGTGGAGACATCCAGAAGCTAGGAATGCAAACCTTCCTATGTACACCAGACAATGTAGAAATTTCAGGATCTATTACTGAAGCTATGGTGGAGGAAGACGATTTAGATAGAAGGTGGTAATCGTATGGATGCAGTATTTCAGATTTTATCTACAGCAATTCAATTGTACAGTTATGCACTGATTGGATATATTCTCATGTCCTGGTTTCCGGGTGCACGTGAATCCTCGATCGGTCAATTCCTTGCCAGGATCTGTGAACCGTTCCTGGAGCCGTTCAGAAAAATCATCCCACCTCTTGGTATGATTGATATTTCGCCGCTGGTAGCGATTCTCGTATTGAATTTCGCTTCCATGGGCTTGAGAGAATTGTACTTCATGCTTTTGACTATATGATAGAAACTGTGATAGTAAAGCTGCGTGTCCTACACAACGCTTTACTATTTGTATTTTCACATAGTTTATAGCGATCAGAAAAACGTCCCCACGATTGGCAGGTGATTAAATTGGATATCTACCAACATTTCAGAAAAGAGGAACGGCCGTTCATCGATCAGATTCTGTCATGGCAAACAGAAGTGGAAAGAAGCTTCATCCCTAAGCTAACCGAATTCCTCGATCCGAGAGAACAATTAATCTTTAAAACAGTAATCGGAAAGCACCCTGATTTTACATTGGATTTTTTCGGGGGAAAAGGTGCAGAAAGAAAACGCGCCATTCTTGCTCCTTATTATGAAACAGTGGATGAGAAAGACTTCGACCTGGTACTCCTGGAAGCAGTCTATCCCCAGAAATTCATCACCTTGACGCACCGGGACGTCCTGGGTGCTTTCATGTCACTGGGAATCAAACGAAAAAAGGTAGGAGATCTCATCGTTCGGGATGGAGTCATCCAGATCGTAGCTACTGGTGATATTGTTGATTACATACGTATGAATATGACCGGTGTTAAAAAAGCGAACATCCAATTTGAAGTGAAATCATTTGATCAGATGCTGCAAAGTACAGATGTTTGGGAATCGGCAGAAACTACGGTTTCGTCTTTGCGGCTTGATGTAATCGTGAAAGAGATTTATCGTATATCACGACAAAATGCCGGATTACTGATTGAAAAGGGCCACGTGAAAGTAAACTTTCGCGTAGTCGAGGATACTTCATTCCAGCTCGAATCGGGTGATATGATATCCGTCCGTAAAAAAGGTCGGAGTAAATTGGTGGAAGTACATGGAACTACAAAAAAGGAAAAATTCAGGATTACCACTTCGAAATTAAAATAAAATCAGGTGGAAAGAAGGAATCGACCTTTTTTTGTCGAAATTTAAAGTACTAGATATATGTTCATATGACTATACTGAGGAGGTGGCCGGTGTGCCATTAACACCACTTGATATCCATAACAAAGAATTCACCAGAGGTTTCAGAGGCTATGATGAGGACGAAGTAAATGAGTTTCTGGATCAGGTCATCAAAGATTATGAGATGGTAATCCGCGAGAAAAAGGGATTGGAAGAGCAAGTCAATCAACTAAACGATCGCCTTGGACACTTCACCAATATAGAAACGACATTGAATAAATCGATCCTTGTTGCACAGGAAACCGCTGAAGAAGTGAAAAACAACGCTACGAAAGAATCCAAACTGATCGTGAAAGAAGCGGAAAAGAATGCAGACCGCATCATTAACGAAGCGTTGACGAGATCCCACCGTATTGCCATTGAAGTCGAAGAATTGAAGAAGCAGGCGAAAGTTTTCAAAAACCGCCTCCGTATGCTTGTGGAAGCTCAGCTGGATATGATCCAGACTGAAGATTGGGACCACTTGCTTGATACGGAGATGGAGGATGAAGACACATTCAGAAAAGAGCTTGTAGAAAATAAATCTTGACTTCATTTGTAAAATTACATATAATTCATTAACATGAAATTATACAAATCTTAATGAAGTCAAGACAATGATAGGGAAAGTACGAAAGGTCCCCTGGCAGTTTGAGCGATCCGGAGATGGTGCGAGTCCGGAGCAGCCCCTTTTGGAAAATCACCCTTGAGTTTCCATTCGAAAAGCGATGAGTAGAAATGGACGTTTGATTCACGTTACGAATGAACTGAGTGGGAAATCTGCTATCGGATTTTCTATAAGGGTGGTACCGCGAGCTTTCTCGTCCCTTTTTGGGATGAAGAAGGCTTTTTTTATTGTATTGAGTCAATGGTAGTTGAAAAGAGGAGGAAATTGAAGTGAATTATAAAGAGACATTACTTATGCCGAAAACGGATTTCCCGATGCGTGGAAATCTTCCGAATCGAGAGCCTGATATGCAGAAGCAGTGGGACGAAATGGATATCTATGGAAAAGTGCAAGAACGTACGAAGGACCGTCCGTTCTTCGTATTGCATGATGGACCTCCATATGCGAACGGCGCATTGCACATGGGCCATGCGTTGAATAAATCTCTGAAAGACTTCATTGTCCGCTACAAATCGATGTCAGGCTACAATGCTCCCTATGTTCCTGGTTGGGACACACATGGTCTTCCGATTGAAACGGCTTTGACAAAGAAGAAAAAGTTCGACCGCAAAAAAATGACGGTTGCAGAGTTCCGTCAGAAATGTGCCGAGTACGCGATGGGGCAGCTGGATAATCAGCGCAGCGAGTTCAAGCGGCTTGGAGTTCGCGGGGACTGGGATAATCCTTACGTAACCTTGAATAAGGACTATGAGGCTGAACAGATCAAAGTATTCGGTGAAATGGCCAAACAAGGTTACATCTATAAAGGCTTGAAGCCTGTTTACTGGTCACCTTCTTCTGAGTCCGCACTTGCGGAAGCAGAAATTGAGTACCAGGATAAACGTTCTCCATCCATCTATGTAGCATTCGAAGTCAAAGATGGCAAAGAGCTGCTTGAAGGTGGAGAGAAGTTCGTCATCTGGACGACGACCCCTTGGACGATTCCTTCCAACATGGGAATTGCATTAAATCCTGCCTACAATTATGTAGTGGTTGAAGCAGGAGAAGATAAATTCGTAGTAGCTGAAGATCTGTTGGACGATGTCGCTGAAAAGATTGGCTGGGAAAACCCTCAGGTAGTCAAGACGTTCAAAGGAAAAGAAGCAGAATATATCACGACGAAGCACCCACTGTATGACCGTGAGTCACTCGTAATCCTTGGGGATCACGTAACTGTGGAAGGTGGAACAGGTTGTGTCCATACTGCCCCTGGACACGGGGAAGATGACTTCTGGGTCGGTAAGAAATATGATCTTGATGTCCTTTGCCCAGTAGATGAAAAAGGGGTATTCACAGAAGAAGCTCCTGGCTATGAAGGACAATTCTATGATGCTGCTAACAAACCGATCACAGAAAAGCTCCAGGAAGTCGGCGCACTTGTAAAGCTGGAATTCATCACACACTCCTACCCGCATGACTGGAGAACGAAGAAACCGACCATTTTCCGTGCGACGGACCAGTGGTTCGCATCCATCAAGGATTTCCGCGATACATTGCTGGATGAAATCAAAAATGTAAAGTGGGTTCCGAAATGGGGAGAAACGCGTCTGTATAACATGGTCCGTGACCGTGAAGATTGGTGTATCTCCCGTCAGCGTACATGGGGTGTACCGATTCCGGTATTCTATGGAGAAGACGGCACTCCGATCATCACAGATGAAACGATCCAGCATGTTTCGGATCTATTCCGTGAACACGGATCGAACGTATGGTTCGAACGGGAAGCAAAGGACCTGCTTCCTGAAGGTTTCACTTCCGAACACAGCCCGAACGGAACGTTCACGAAGGAAGAAGACATCATGGATGTATGGTTCGATTCCGGATCTTCCCATCAGGCGGTCCTTCACCAGCGTCCAGATTTGCAGCGCCCTGCAGATCTTTACCTTGAAGGCTCCGACCAATATCGAGGATGGTTCAACTCATCCCTTTCCACATCTGTCGCTGTAACAGGAAAAGCACCATTCAAAGGGATTCTGAGCCATGGGTTCACACTGGACGGCGAAGGTAGAAAAATGAGTAAATCGATCGGTAACGTCATCCTTCCTGAAAAGGTGATGAAGCAGCTTGGTGCAGATATCATCCGTCTATGGGTGGCTAGTGCAGACTATCAAGCGGATGTAAGAGTGTCAGATGATATTCTTAAACAAGTATCTGAAGTTTACCGTAAAATCCGTAACACGTTCCGATTCTTACTGGGGAATCTGCATGATTTCGATCCTGCTGTGCATACGGTATCCGATGAAAAGCTTGAAGAAGTGGATCGCTACATGAAGGTCCGCCTTCAGGAAGTCATCAAAAATGTCAGGGACTCGTACGAAGCTTATGAATTCAGTTCCATCTATCATGAAGTTCATAACTTCTGTGCGATCGACTTAAGCTCATTCTATCTGGATTTCGCTAAGGATATCCTTTATATCGAAGCGCCGGATCATCCGCGCAGAAGAAGTATCCAGACTGTCTATTATGAGATTCTCACATCGATGGTGAAACTTCTTTCACCGATCATCCCTCATACAACGGATGAGGTGTGGAGTTACATTCCTGGAGTGGAAGCGGAGAGTGTCCAACTGACGGATATGCCGGAAGTCAAAGCTGTCGATGGAACGGACGGTTTGAAAGAGAAATGGGATCACTTCATGGAAGTGCGTGACGATGTCCTGAAAGCATTGGAAAAAGCACGTAATGAAAAGGTCATCGGTAAATCACTGGAAGCAAGAGTGACGATCGTTCCTAAAAATGATGCGACACGTAATCTGCTTGAAGGGTTCGAGCATTTGCATCAATTGCTGATCGTATCTGAGGCTCATGTGACCGATGCAAAAGAAGGAACAAAATCCTATGATCACATCGATGTACTAGTAGAAAAACACGATGGTGAGAAATGTGAACGCTGCTGGGTAGCGTCCGACGATGTCGGATCCGACAGCGATCACCCAGAACTGTGCGTACGATGTGCAACAGTCGTCAAAGAACATTACGAAGGATAAATGGAAAAATCGTGCAAGGAACAGTTCCTTGCACGATTTTTTTCTACTTTAAGAAAGTTAAGAAAAAACTAAGGCTTTCTCCATTAGTGACTGGCGACAAGCCAAGTTTTTCTAATGTGTTTATTAAGAGGACCTGATTGAAGGACATTTTCGTTCTTAGAAGAAATTTATGGTACAATGCTTTATGGAATAATGTAGATGGAGGATGCCTTATGATTCGGTTTTATAGCTTATCCGTTCTGGTCATCATACTTGATCAATGGACGAAATGGCTTGTAGTAAAAAACATGACTTATGGAGAAAGTATTACGATCATTGAAGGGTTCTTTTCATTGACCTCCCACCGTAATCCAGGGGCAGCTTGGGGGATCCTGCAAGGCCAGATGACATTCTTTTATCTGATCACTGTGATTGTCATCGGCGTACTGATCTATTATATGCAGACATATGGTAAGCAGAGCCGCTATACAGCCACTGCATTAGCATTGCTGCTGGCGGGCGCGATTGGTAATTTCATCGACCGGCTTTTCCGTAAAGAGGTCGTGGACTTTTTTGATTTCATCATCTTCAATTATGATTATCCGATTTTCAATATAGCGGATTCGTCTCTGTTCATCGGTGTGATCCTCGTGCTGATAGCATCATTCATCGATGAGCGGAAAAAGAAAGGAAGTAGCATGCAGTGAAAGAAACTTATCAAGTAACATCCGAACAAGCAGGTACAAGAATCGATAAATTGATGTCCGAGATTGAATCAGACGCTTCGAGAAGTCAGGTTCAATCATGGATAAAAGATGGTCATCTGACTGTTTCCGGCGAAACGGTCAAGAACAAGTACAAAGTCCAGGAAGGGGATACCATCGAGTGGGAGATCCCGGAACCTGAACCATTGGAAATCAAAGCGGAGGATATTCCACTTGATATCGTATATGAAGATGAGGATGTCATCGTCGTCAATAAGCCGCGTGGAATGGTCGTCCATCCATCTGTCGGCCATCCAAGCGGTACACTTGTCAATGCACTGCTTCACCATTGTGACGATCTCTCAGGGATCAATGGAGTGGAACGTCCCGGTATTGTCCACCGTATCGATAAAGATACGAGCGGACTGCTGATGGTCGCAAAAAACGACAAAGCACACCACTCACTTGGAGAGCAATTGTCCGACAAGACGATCAAGCGGGAATATGAGGCGATCGTTCATGGAGAGATTTCGCATGAATATGGGACAATTGATGCGCCTATCGGAAGGGACCAGAAAGATCGTCAGTCGATGGCGGTCGTTGAAAATGGTAAACCTTCCGTCACCCATTTCAAAGTATTGGAACTCTTTAAAGACTTCACTCATGTTGAATGCGTACTTGAAACAGGGCGTACCCATCAGATTCGCGTCCATATGAAATATATCAACCACCCTTTGGCAGGAGATCCGAAATACGGCCCTCGGAAGACGCTTCCGATTGAAGGCCAGGCGCTTCATGCCAAGACGCTAGGATTCATCCACCCTCGTACAGGGGAAGAGCTCCGTTTTGAAGTGGCTCCTCCAAACGATTTTGTCGAAATGCTGGACCTTTTGAAAAAACGCAGTTGACATATCTTTAATCATCTGTGATAATCATTAAAAGAATTGAATATGACCTTTAAGAACAGTCCCGTGAGGCTGAGAAGGAATCGGACCTGATTATTAGGATAATCCTACCCTTTTTCTGCCCTCATGCGGAAAAAGGGTTTTTTATTGTTCGAAATGAATTGTGCCGGAGGTGTGACAAAGTGAAGAAAAAAGCTACTGTTCTAGATGAAGCTGCGATAAGAAGAGCGTTGACACGTGTATCACACGAAATCATCGAGAAGAATAAAGGTGTCGATGATCTGATCCTTGTCGGCATCAAATCAAGAGGCGTACCTTTGGCTCATCGATTGAAAAAGCGTATCAATGATATCGAAGGAATCAACCTACCGATAGGAGAGTTGGACATCACCTTATACAGGGATGACCTGACGAAGAAACAAGGCTTGCAGGATCCTGAAATCAAGGAAACGAACATTGAAGCTGATATCGATGGGAAAAAAGTGATTCTCGTCGATGATGTATTATACACTGGCCGGACAGTGCGTGCCGCAATGGATGCACTGATGGATCATGGCAGACCATCACAGATTCAGCTGGCTGTCCTGGTAGACCGAGGTCATCGGGAACTGCCGATCCGGGCTGACTATGTAGGGAAAAACGTTCCTACTTCCATGGATGAAATTATTACAGTGAATGTATCTGAAATGGATCAACAGGATGAAGTTGAAATTTTCATAAATGAATAGCTACACCTTTAACTAAGTCCAGAGAGGCTTGAAAGGTCGTAAATCTGCAGCGGACCCTTAAGGGATCCGTGCACCTCTTTGCGAACTTTCAAGCAAAGAGGTTTTTTTATGCAGATTTTTAAAGGATCAAAGGAGGAATTATAAGATGAATAAACAAGAGGCTGTATTAGATGTAAGAGATGTACCTGCAAAATCGAAATGGCTGGTGCTCAGCATCCAGCACTTATTCGCAATGTTCGGTGCGACGATTCTCGTACCATTCCTGACAGGACTGTCCCCGGCAGTAGCGTTAGTTTCAAGCGGACTCGGGACGCTTGCTTACCTGCTGATCACGAGAGGAAGGATTCCCGCATACCTGGGGTCAAGCTTCGCTTTCATCGGCCCGGTACTTGCTGCAAGTGCCGCAGAAGGTGTACCAGGTGCGATGGTCGGAAGCTTCATGGCAGGTCTCGTCTATGGCGTAGTAGCCTTGCTGATCAGCATCTTCGGAATGAAATGGCTCATCAACCTCCTGCCCCCGGTAGTCGTAGGCCCGGTCATCATTGTTATCGGTCTAGGGCTTGCATCAACAGCGATCGACATGGCGATGTACATCCCTGGAACGGAAAACTACAGTGCAACACATTTTTCTGTAGCATTCGTAACACTGGCAATAACAATCATTGCTTCGATTTTCTTTAAAGGCTTCTTTGGACTTATCCCAATCCTGATCGGTATCATTGGTGGCTATGTCTTCGGAATGTATCAGGGAATCGTCGATACAACTGAAATTGCTGCACAATGGAACGAACTTACATCAGTAACGTCCATCGGCGGCTTCTTCACTGCCCTGTTCCAAATGCCGGATTTCGTAGTGCCATATGTCCACTACAACCCTCTTGAAGTCATCAATATGGAAATCGTCTTCCTCATGGCACCGATTGCACTTGTTACGATTGCAGAACATATTGGGGACCAGATGGTATTGTCTAAAGTGACAGGCCGCAACTTCCTGAAGAATCCTGGACTGAACCGCTCCATTCTGGGAGACGGAACTGCCACGATCATTGCTTCCATGCTTGGCGGACCGCCCAACACGACTTATGGAGAAAACATCGGTGTACTTGCAATCACACGAGTATTCAGTGTGTTCGTAATCGGTGGTGCAGCAGTACTTGCAACGGTCTTCGGATTCATCGGTATGATTACAGCAACGATCGCATCCATCCCTACAGCAGTCATGGGAGGCGTGTCCATCCTGTTGTTCGGTATCATCGCATCAAGCGGTCTGCGTATGCTGATCGATAATCAGGTAGACTTCGGTGAGAAACGTAACCTGATCATTTCATCTGTCATCCTGGTCATCGGAATTGGCGGGGCTTTCATCCAACTAAGTGATGATATCCAGATTGCAGGAATGGCATTGTCAGCATTTATCGGTGTGGCGCTTAACCTGGCCCTTCCAGGTAAGAAAAAAGCACACGGCAACGGCAACATGTTCCAATCGAATGCAGAAGAAACAGAACACAATAAAAATGATGATAGTGCAGCATAATCGAACGTCACTTTTTAATAAAGTCCAGAGAGGCTTCAAGGGTGAATGATTTGATCGCTTTGCCATGCGAAACAAGAGGCAGATCAAGCATCCCCTTTACACAGCGGGGATGCT
Source organism: Thalassobacillus hwangdonensis (assembly GCF_042675915.1). Classification (NCBI taxonomy): domain Bacteria; kingdom Bacillati; phylum Bacillota; class Bacilli; order Caryophanales; family Bacillaceae; genus Thalassobacillus; species Thalassobacillus hwangdonensis. The sequence continues at coordinate 509,797 of NZ_JBHTKL010000001.1, forward strand.
TTTTTCATAGGTTCGATAAATAGAGGAGGAAAACCATGCGCCATCTGATCTCGATGAAACACATGTCCAATGTAGCAATCTACCAATTGTTCCATAAAGCGGAACAAATTCAAAAAGGTCAGTACAGGAAGCTGGATAAGCAGATGTTTGCGGCGAACCTGTTCCTTGAACCCAGTACGCGTACGAAGAATAGCTTCATCGTAGCAGAAAGAAAATTGGGCCTTGAAGTGCTGGATTTTACAGAGCAGGGGTCAAGTCTTCTGAAAGGTGAAAGTCTTTATGATACAGCGCGAACGTTCGAGTCGATCGGGGCGGATGTCATCGTACTCAGACAAGAGCAGGAAGGCGTACTTGCTCATCTAACCGAAAAACTGCAAATTCCCATCATCAATGCTGGCGACGGCTCAGGTGAGCATCCAACCCAATGCCTGCTTGACTTATATACCATCTTTCAGGAGTTTCATAGTTTCAAAGGCTTGAAAGTGGTGATCGCTGGGGACATCCGTCATAGCAGGGTGGCGCGTTCCAACGCGCATGCACTCCGCCAGCTCGGTGCAGATGTAGCGTTCGTTTCGCCGGAAGCATGGCGCGACGACACCATTTCCGAAAACTACATATCGGTGGATGAAGCAGTCGAATTTGCCGATGTAATGATGCTGCTACGAATTCAGCGTGAACGTCATTCCGATAAAGATACAACCCAAGAATACCTGCAGTCATACGGTTTGACGGTAGAACGTGAGAGAAAAATGAAAGAGCATGCCATCGTCCTCCATCCTGCACCTGTCAACCGTGGAGTGGAGATTGCAGATGAATTGGTGGAAGCTCCTCGCTCAAGGATTTTCAAGCAAATGGAAAATGGTGTGACAATTCGGATGGCGATCTTATCGACATTATTGGAAGGGGAGATAAGGAATGAAAACAGTGATCAAAAATATCAAAATGCTTGATGGAAATCGAATGGTAGATACAGAGATTCTTGTTGAAAACGGTATGATCAAGGCAATCGCGCCTTCTATTGCAGAAGAGGCAGAAGAAGTGATAGATGGGAATGGGAGGCTTGCAGCGCCTGGATTTGTCGACGTCCATGTTCATCTGAGAGAACCGGGCGGGGAATATAAAGAGACAATCACGACAGGTACGGAAGCGGCTGCACGTGGGGGATTCACGACGATTTGCGCGATGCCGAATACGAGACCGGTTCCTGATACGGCAGAAACGATGGAGGCACTGCAGAAGAAAATCGAATCAGATGCAAAGGTAAGAGTGCTTCCATATGCATCGATCACCACACGTCAACTAGGAAAAGAGCTCGTAGATATGGAAGGTTTGAAACAAGCCGGGGCATTTGCATTCACGGATGATGGTGTCGGCGTCCAGGCTGCAGGGATGATGCTCGAAGCGATGAAGGGAGCAGCGCGTCATAATTCCAGCATCGTCGCCCATTGTGAAGATAACACCTTGATCCAAGGCGGAGCGATCCATCAAGGAGAGACAAGTGAAAAATTGAATATTCCGGGTATCCCTTCCGTTTGTGAATCGGTACAGATTGCAAGAGATGTATTACTCGCAGAAGCAGCCGGTTGTCATTACCATGTTTGTCACGTCAGTACGAAAGAGTCTGTGAGGGTGATTCGAGATGCAAAGCGTGCCGGCATCAATGTGACAGCAGAGGTTACTCCTCACCACCTGATTTTGAATGAAAATTCCTTTGATAAGGATGACGCAATGTTCAAGATGAACCCTCCGCTACGCAGCCAGGAGGACCAACAAGCATTGATCAAAGGGTTGATGGATGGCACCATCGATTTCATTGCCACTGACCATGCACCACATTCGGAGGATGAAAAGAAGGAAGGGATGCTTACCGCACCTTTCGGGATCGTGGGTTTGGAGACTGCCTTCCCTCTACTTTATACGAATCTAGTGAAAACAGGCCCATTCACTTTAAATGAACTGATCAATTTCATGACAGCTAAACCAGCGGAGGTATTCGGCTTGCCTTATGGCAGGTTAGAGGAAGGTGCCCCTGCAGATATGATACTGATCGATCTAGAAAAAACGATGACCATCGACCGTAGCAGCTTTGCATCCAAAGGGAAGAATACGCCGTTTCACGGATGGAAAGTCGAAGGATGTCCTTCATGGACGATGGTAGGAGGAAATATCGTATGGGAGGAGCAGGTGATATGGTAAAAAAACAGCTCGTATTAGAAGATGGAACAAGATTCATAGGCAGAGGATTCGGGAGCGAACGTGAAAGTATAGGGGAGATCGTCTTCAACACCGGCATGACCGGTTATCAGGAAATCATTTCCGATCCTTCTTATTGCGGACAAATCGTAACATTTACTTATCCATTGATCGGAAATTACGGCATAAACCGGGATGATTTTGAAACGGTCGATCCTTCCATCCTCGGTGTTGTAGTAAAGGAACACTGCGACCATCCTTCAAACTTCAGAAGTGAAGAGACACTGGACGAATTTTTGAAAGCTAAAAACATTCCAGGTATCGAAGGGATCGATACGAGAAAACTGACGAGGATCATCCGTAAGCACGGAACGATGAAGGCGATGATCACAGATGCTGATCGTTCCATTGATAGCATCGTGCAGACGTTGGAGGCGACTCCGCTCCGAACCGATCAAGTGAGACAGGTATCCACGGTGAAACCATACGTCGTGCCTGGCAGAGGGTTAAGGATCGTACTGATCGACTTCGGCATGAAACACGGGATATTGAGGGAATTTACGAAGCGCAATTGTCATGTGACCGTCGTACCTTACCATACCTCTGCACATGAAATTGAACGACTCAAACCTGATGGAATCATGCTTTCCAACGGCCCGGGAGATCCGAAAGATGTACCCGAAGCAATTCAGACGATACGTATGCTGATGGGAAAAATCCCTATCTTCGGCATTTGCCTCGGACATCAGCTTATTGCACTTGCTGGTGGTGCAGACACATCGAAAATGAAATTCGGCCATCGTGGTTCGAATCAGCCAGTGAAAGATCTACGCACAGGAAAGACATACATCACTTCACAGAACCATGGCTATGCAGTTGATCGACATTCCATCACAGGAACAGAGTTACGGTTGACACAGCACTCACTTAACGATGAATCTGTCGAAGGACTTGAACATGAAAGGTATCCAGTATTCTCTGTTCAATACCACCCGGAAAGCTCGCCAGGACCAGAAGACACCTATCGTCTGTTCGACGAGTTCCTTTCCTTGATCAAGAGCAACCAGCTAGCGAAGAAGGAGGAGTCCACATGCCAAAACGTACTGATATAAAACGGATTCTTGTAATCGGGTCTGGTCCTATCATCATCGGCCAGGCTGCAGAATTTGATTACTCTGGAACACAAGCCTGTCAGGCCCTTAAAGAAGAAGGGTATGAAGTGATACTTGCCAACTCTAATCCAGCAACGATCATGACGGATCATACGTTTGCAGATCAAGTCTATATGGAGCCACTTACAGTAGAATTCCTTACTAAAATCGTCCGGAAAGAACAACCAGACGCAATCCTTCCCACATTAGGAGGACAGACTGGGCTGAACCTGGCAATGGAACTGAGTAAAAGCGGAATCCTCGAGGAACATGACGTCGAACTGCTTGGTACGAGGATGGAGGCGATTGAACAAGCAGAAGACCGAGCTAAGTTCCGTGATCTGATGCATGAACTTGGTGAGCCTGTCCCGGAAAGTACGATTGTCAGTACGGTTGACGGAGCATTGGACTTCGCTGAAGAAATCGGGTATCCAGTCATCGTCCGCCCAGCTTACACGATGGGTGGAACTGGAGGAGGAATGTGTGACAATGAGACCGAACTGAAAGAGATTGCCAGAAATGGTCTTTCCCTTTCTCCAGTACAACAGTGTCTGATCGAAAAGAATATTGCCGGCTTAAAAGAAGTGGAATACGAAGTAATGCGGGACGCAAGTGATCATGCGATCGTTGTCTGTAATATGGAAAACTTCGATCCTGTGGGAATCCATACTGGCGACTCGATCGTCGTTGCTCCTTCACAGACACTGAGCGACAGGGAGTACCAGATGCTACGGAATGCTTCCTTGAAAATCATCCGTGCGCTCGGTATCGAGGGTGGGTGTAACGTCCAGCTGGCACTTGATCCTCACAGTTTTCAATACTATGTAATCGAAGTGAATCCAAGGGTCAGCCGGTCTTCCGCATTAGCTTCGAAAGCAACTGGTTATCCGATTGCAAAGCTTGCAGCGAAAATCGCGATCGGCCTTACATTGGATGAAATCAAAAACCCTGTGACAGGTACGACTTATGCCTGCTTCGAACCTGCACTTGATTATGTGGTAACTAAAATTCCTCGCTGGCCATTCGATAAGTTTGCAAAAGGTAACCGTACCCTTGGAACTCAGATGAAAGCGACCGGTGAAATCATGTCAATCGGGAGAAACTTCGAGGAATCGCTATTGAAAGGTGTTCGTTCACTGGAAGGGAAATCAGAAGAATTATTCCTTGAGTCGGCCCTGAACCTGTCCGAAGACATCTTAGTCCAACGTCTTAAAAAAGCGGATGATGAACGGATCTTCCTTTTGGCAGAAGCGTTCAGAAGAGGGATGACAGTAGAAGAGATCCATGAGTGGACTGGTATCGACCAATTCTTCCTGATCAAACTTGAACGGGTCATCCGCCTGGAACAGACCATTCAGGAAAAGGGCTGGCACGATGAACTGATCATGAAGGCGAAACAAGTTGGATTCTCTGATCGTCAGCTTGCCAGGCTCCTTGGTGGAAGCACGGATGAAATTTATCGCAGGCGGCAAGAGAGCGGGATCAACCCGGTTTATAAAATGGTAGATACGTGTGCTGGCGAGTTCGTTTCGGAAACCCCTTATTTTTACAGCAGTTACGAAGAGGAGAATGAATCGCTTGTCACCGAAAAGAAAAAGGTGCTTGTCATCGGTTCAGGTCCAATTCGAATCGGGCAAGGCGTCGAGTTTGACTATGCAACTGTACATTCCGTCCTTGCATTGAAAGAGATGGGCTATGAGGCGATCATCATGAACAATAATCCGGAAACCGTCTCTACGGACTTCAGCATTTCCGACAAGCTTTATTTTGAACCACTGACTCTGGAGGATGTGATGCACGTCATCGATCTTGAACAGCCAGAAGGTGTCATTGTCCAGTTCGGCGGTCAGACAGCTATCAACCTTGTCGATGGCCTCCACCGCAGAGGGGTCACCATCCTTGGTACAACGATGGATGCGATCAATGAAACCGAAGATAGAGATCTGTTCGAGCGGCTTCTCAACCGCCTGAACATTGCGAAGCCGGGTGGGGAAAGTGTCACAAGTGTCGAGGAAGCAGTCGATGTAGCTGAACGAATCGGGTATCCCGTACTTGTAAGACCATCCTATGTCCTTGGTGGTCGCGCGATGGAAATCGTCTATAAGAAAGAAGAACTGCTCTCGTATATGGAAGAAACGGTCCGTGATTTCAGTGACCACCCGATCCTGGTAGATAAATACCTGACAGGAATGGAAATTGAAGTTGATGCGATTACCGACGGGGAAACCGTCGTCATACCTGGAATCATGGAACACATTGAGCGAGCGGGAGTCCATTCCGGAGACTCGATGGCAGTCTACCCTACTCAGCGACTGAGTTCCGACCTGGAGACACAATGCATGGATGCGACGATTAAAATTGCGCGAGAATTGAACATGCAGGGTTTGATCAATATCCAGTTCGTCGTCAATGGAGATACTGCATACGTACTTGAAGTCAACCCTCGTGCAAGCCGCACAGTACCATTCCTGAGTAAAGTGACCGGCATCCAGATGGCTCAGCTTGCGACCCAGGCAATTTTAGGTGAAAAGCTTTCTGATATGGGGTATGCTTCCGGAATCATTCCGAAGCCTGATGGTGTCTTCGTAAAAGTTCCAGTATTCTCCTTTGAAAAGTTACGAAGTGTAGACACGACGCTCGGACCAGAAATGAAATCGACCGGGGAAGTAATCGGATATGATCAGACCTTGGAAAAAGCGCTCTATAAAGGAATGACAGCTTCGGGTCTGAAGATACCGGTAGAAGGGTCTGTCCTGCTGACCGTAGCGGATAAAGATAAAGATGAAATGGTCGGCATTGCAGAGACATTCCATCAGCTCGGTTTCCAGCTGTACGCAACAGAAGGAACAGCGAACGTCATCCGTCTTGCTGGGATACCAGTCGAAACGGTTTCGAAAGTCGGATCCGATCAACTGGATGTCGTCGATCTCATCCAAACCGGAAAAGTACAATTTGTCGTTAATACTCTTACGAAAGGACTCCGCTCAAGAACAGACGGTTTTAGAATCCGACGCGAAGCAGTGGAACATGGCATCGCCTGTCTGACAAGTTTGGATACGGCCAAAGCAATCGTCGATGTCATCGATGCGATGAGCTTCACTGCACGTTCAATCGGTAAGAAGGAGGTCATTTTACGGTGATGCAGCGGGAATGGATGACCATTACAGTCCATGAAAGGATTGCAGAAGATACCTATCAGATGGTGCTGAAAGGTGAAACGGCAGAAGCAGAAATACAGCCCGGACAATTTTTGCACATCCATATCGGTGACGCATTTTACCTCCGAAGACCGATTTCGATAGCGGATGTCGATCCTGTAGCTGGAACGATGACCATCCTTTATAAAGTATTGGGAGATGGAACAGAAGCACTCACTAAAAAACAACCAGGAGACAGAATCGATGTGCTCGGCCCGGGAGGAAATGGCTTCCCGGTCGATAATCTTCAAATCGATCGTGCACTTCTGATCGGTGGCGGCATCGGAGTACCTCCGCTTTACTACCTTGCACGACAATTGAAGGCTCAAGGGATAGAAGTCACTGCTGTACTTGGGTTTCAAAACAAGGAAAGTGTCTTTTTTGAAGAAGCATTCAGTCAGATCGGTGATGTTCATGTGACGACGAATGACGGCTCCTATGGTCACCACGGGTTTGTCACCGACCTTCTTCCAGGATTAAAAGGCACGTTTGATACCTACTTTTCTTGTGGTCCCTCCATCATGCTCAAAGCCGTCTCTACTGCTCTGAAGGATGAATCCGGCTACATTTCCATTGAAGAACGGATGGGGTGCGGCATCGGTGCTTGTTTCGCCTGTGTCGTCCCATGCGCAGAGGAAGACGAAAAAGGTTATCGGAAAATCTGCAGCGACGGTCCGGTATTCCGTCCAGAGGAGGTAGTCTTATGAGCGAATTAGCAGTTGAACTCCCAGGTCTTTCATTGAAGAACCCGGTCATGCCGGCTTCAGGCTGTTTCGGATTCGGAAAAGAATTCAGTCAGTTCTATGACTTGTCGGAACTTGGTGCAATCATTATTAAAGCAGCAACCGGTGAAAAGCGATATGGGAATCCCACTCCCCGGGTAGCTGAATCTGCCTCCGGCATGCTGAATGCAATCGGATTGCAAAACCCAGGAGTCGATGGAATCATCGAAAATGAACTGCCATTCTTGAGACGGTTCAATACTTCCATCATTGCCAATGTCGCTGGCAGCACGATCGAAGAATATGTGAAAGTTGCTGAAAAGCTATCCGCGGCAGATGGAATTGCTGCGTTGGAGCTGAACATATCCTGCCCCAATGTGAAGGAAGGCGGGGTTCAGTTCGGTACGGACCCTCTTCTTGCTGAGGAAGTTACCAGACAAATAAAGAGTGTGAGTGCCGTTCCGGTCTATGTGAAACTATCCCCGAACGTATCGGATATCGTAGAAATGGCGAAAGCGGTGGAAAGAGCAGGAGCAGACGGTCTGTCTATGATCAATACGTTGACCGGAATGCGTCTTGATTTAAGTACGAAAAAACCGATCATCGCCAACAAAACCGGAGGACTTTCAGGCCCAGCAATAAAACCGGTCGCCATCCGGATGATTCATCAAGTTTATCAGGAAGTGGACCTTCCGATCATTGGAATGGGCGGTATCGAAACTGCTGAAGATGTATTGGAATTTTTATTGGCAGGGGCAAGTGCAGTTGCAATCGGAAGTGCAAATTTCAAGAACCCATACATTTGTAAAGAAGTGATCGATTCATTACCGGAAACGTTGGAAAGCTATGGTTTTTCAGACGTTAAGGATGTAGTAGGAGGTGCCCATCATGAAAGAATTCCGTCAAATGTATCTCGCCCTTGATTTCAAGACGGGGGAGGAAGCAAGCCGCTTCCTTGATGATCACAATTTGTACGAAGTTCCTGTAAAAGTCGGAATGCAACTTTTTTATAAAGAAGGGCCCGGTTTCATAAAGACTTTGAGAGAAAATGGGCATCCGATCTTTCTCGATTTGAAGCTTCACGACATTCCTAATACGGTATATCACGCGATGTTCAGTTTGGCATCACTGGGCGTTGAAATGGTGAATGTCCATGCGCAGGGTGGAAAAGAAATGATCCGTGCAGCTAAACAAGGGTTGATGGATGGTTCTTCAGGTGGGGATGTACCATTATTGATTGCTGTTACTCAACTTACTTCTACTGATCAACACATGCTTCAACATGAATTATTAGTGAATCGTTCCATGGATGAAACCGTCGCTCATTATGCAGACCTCTCTAAGGAAGCAGGTGCAGACGGGGTCGTTTGTTCCGTACATGAAGTTGAGAAGGTCAAGCACCATTGTGGAAATGAATTTCTGACAGTCACCCCTGGCATTCGCTTGAAGACGAATGAGAATGATGATCAAAAGAGAGTTGCGACTCCTTTACAAGCAAGAATTGCCGGTACCGACAGCATCGTTATCGGGAGAAGCGTTACCAAAGCGGAACAGCCACTGATCAATTACCAGCAGATAGAAAAGGAGTGGTACAATGTTTGATAACAGCAGTATTTTATCAGGATTACTTGAAATCGGGGCAGTGCAGATCCAACCGGATGATCCGTTCACGTTAAGTTCTGGATTGATGTCTCCCATCTATTGTGATAATCGTCTGACGATGTCCTACCCGGAAATCCGCCGTTCCATACGCGATCGATTCACCCAGCAAATCAAAGAACTTGGTGAAATCGATGTTATCGCTGGTTGTGCAACAGCTGGTATTCCTCATGCCGCATTCGTAGCGGAAGTATTGGATCTTCCGATGATTTATGTACGCTCCAAGCCCAAAAGTCATGGAAAAGGAAGTCAGATTGAAGGAAAGTTACATAAAGGTCAGAAAGTAGTGTTGATCGAAGACCTTTTCTCGACTGGAGGTTCTGCCATCCAGGCTGCTGAAGCGATTAAGGAAGCAGGGGGAGAAGTCGTCAAGATCATTGCGATTTTCAGTTATCAGCTGGACAAATCCAAGCAAAACTTCAAAGAAGCCGGCTTTGAAGTGGAGTCACTTACAGATCTTGATGAGCTGCTTACATTCATGAAGCGTAATGGGGGACTGAGTGAAATTCAGGAGGAGAAAGTGCTGAAATGGAGAAAAGACCCATCTGGGTATAAAGGATGAATTAGCACATTACAATTGTCCTATATGCCATTTCCCTGTAACATAGAAGTATGAATATAGGGTTGGTGGTATCTTATGAATTCCAGGAAACATTCGCTGTTCGTATTCATCAATGCACTGCTAGGACTTGTCACCTGTTTCGGCTTCTTATATACATGGCTTGCTTTTGCATTTATGGAAAGCTTGCTTTCTTTACCGACAGTCCTGAGCCTTTTGATTTCTGTACTTTTGTTTATTGGGTGGAATGTATTCATGCTTCGCAATGAACGAAAGAAGTACTGGATCCAGGCATTATTTTCTTATGTAGCCACAATCGGGGTATTCATCTATTTTCTTAATTGAATTTGCAATGTAAAAAAATGCCCGTACAGCACGTATTAGTGACTGTGCGGGCATTTGTATATTCAAAGGGTGATTTCGAGATACTTAGGGCTCGTTGCCGAATCAGTGGATAGGGCGGCTGGGAAACTACTCGCTTTCCTGTGGGGGATCTGGCGAGCCTCCTCGGTCGTTTCACTCCCTGTGGGGTCTCGCCTTGGCCCTTCTCCCACGGGAGTCGCGCAGTTTCCCAGCCACCCACTGTATTTTGTTTAAAGATCCTGGTGCTGAATGGTTTTCTTAAAAATCAGGTTGCGAGCTCAATTAAAGCAACTTTTCTTAAGCCTGAAGAAATGTAAATCGATGTAGCCGGACCTCCAATGACTATCATCATACAGTGATACTGAGGTAGAACGGGAAATAAAAACAGAGTCTCTAATTAAGAAGAAGCTGCCAGGGGTATGCCTGACAGCTTCTTTCGATTAAACTATCTCAAGTTGTTTTCAGCTTTTTGATGAAAGCGGGGTCCGGTGTCACGAATAACGTCTGCTGATGGTCATAAATAACATAACCGGGCTTTGCTCCGGAAGGTTTTTTGACATGTTTGATCATCGTATAATCGACCGGGACAGAGGAAGACTTGCTTGATTTACTGAAGTTCGCAGCGAGTTGGGCCGCTTCAAACAACGTATCCTCGGAAGGGTCGCTTGATTTGATCACTACATGCGAGCCTGGGATATCCTTGGTGTGAAGCCATATATCATTTTTGGCTGCCATCCGGTTCGTCAGATGTTCGTTCTGCTTATTATTTCTGCCGACATAGATCGTTGTTCCGTCACTGGATTCATAGATTTCAGGCTGTGGGACGCTGGATTTGGATTTTTTCTTGCGGTTTTGCACTTTCTTTTTAAGATAGCCTTCTTCCCTCAGCTCTTCTCTGATTTCTTCAATATCCATCTCGCGTGCGCTTTCCACCTGTTGGATCAACTGATCGAAGTAATGGATCTCTGTTTCCGCTTTTTTAATCTCTTCCTGGACGACCTGTTTGGATTTTTTCATTTTGTGATACGTCTGGAAATATGCCTGGGCATTTTCACTAGGTGTCTTATTCGGATTCAATTCGATCGTCATTTCACTTTGTTCAGGATCATAATAATCGATGACGTTGACAGATTCATCACCTTTTTTAACAAGGTGGAGGTGAGCAGTCAACAGCTCTCCGGCTTTTTGGTACACATCTGCTTTTTCCGCTTTTTTCAACGTCTGTTCATGTTTTTTGATCTTCCGTTTGTTTTTGTCTCTTTCGTTTTTCAGGAACCGATAGAGGTCTCCAGCCATTTGCTTGACACGATCCCGCTCCGCCTTGCCGGAATAATAGCTGTCCAGCATCTCACTGACCGTCGTGAATGTCTCTTTTTCATGATCCATCGTGGTCAGTGGCAGTACATAGAAAGCATCCTTATTGCCGTGATAGATTGCTGGCTCATATTTATGATGCTCCAGCGATTCTCTCAGCCACTCAAATGCTTTGAAATATGCTTCCTGGTTTCCAAGGTATGCTTTTGCTGCGATTTCCTTCGTAATCATCGGGGAGCAACCCATCAATGTATCGAGAATCTGTTTGTCCATCTTGCCTGCGTTGAAGTCCAGCTTGCGCACAAATGATTCCGGCTCTAACTCAAGAGGGTTCCATTTTCCTTGATCAGGTGGCAGGACATAAGGCTGTCCTGGCATTACCGTACGGTGACGGTTTTGTGACGGGGGCAGGTGTTTGATGCTATCAAGGATATGTCCCTTTTCACCATCGGCCAACAGTATATTGCTGTGTTTACCCATCACTTCAATGATCAACGTTTTCTTTGATTCATCGCCAAGTTCATTCCGAGTTCTTACGTGGAATTTCACAATGCGTTCCATACTTACTTGTTCAATATCTTCGATGAACCCTCCGACTAGATGCTTACGAAGCAGCATACAAAGCATCGGTGGTTCTTTAGGATTCTCATAATTATCTTCTGTCAGATGGAATCGTGCGTAGTTAGGATGTGCAGAAAATAATAAGGAATGGTTTTTCCGATTGCTGCGGATTGTAAAAATCAGTTCTGTATCTGTAGGTTGATAAATTTTCATGATTCGCCCTGAGACGATCTGATTGCTGAGTTCATTGCTGATCGCTCGGGTGACGATACCGTCAAATGCCATAGTTGTCACCTCTCCATGCAATATAGTATAGCACGAGCAGACATGCTTACTCTATGGTCGTCCGTTAAATTATTGAAATCGATCCGTACCATTTTCTTAGGAGTCATCCGCCGATTTTGATAGAATGGTGATGGATACAAGATAAGGATTGGATGTGAACGTAATGGTTACAAGTATGACTGGTTATGGTCGTTCTGTTTCACAAGTCGGGGACGGGAGGTTGACGGTCGAAGTCCGTTCGGTGAACCACCGTTTTCTTGATCTGTCCACGAAGATGCCAAGAAATCTATTATTCCTTGAAGATACGATGAAAAAGCTGGTAACCAATCATATTCTGCGCGGAAGAGTAGATATTTTTGTTACAATAGAGGGAAAGGATCTAGTAGAAAAGAAGCTTGAAGTGGACTGGGACCTGGTCGACCAATATGTGAAGCATCTCCAGGAAATTAAAGATCGGTACGACTTGACTGGTACCATGTCGATTGATATCGTTACAAAGTTGGAAGATCTTTTTCAAATACAGGAAGTGGATCAGGATGAAGAGCGAGTAAGAAAAGTGATCATCGACACGCTTGAAGATGCGTTGACTGTACTTACGAGCCTGCGTCAACAGGAAGGCGATGCTCTTCGGATCGACTTGGAGAAGCGACTGAAATCAGCTCACAGCCTTGTAGCAGAACTGGAGAAACGTCGAAAAATCGTCAGTGAAGATTACCGCGAACGAATCAAAACTAGAATAGAAGAATATGTGAGAGAAGATTGGAAGCTTGAGGATACACGAATCCTTCAGGAAGTCGCCCTGCTCGCAGAAAAAGGCGATATTTCCGAAGAAGTGACCAGGATGTATGCTCACCTTGATCTCTTCGCCAAAACGATGGAAGAACAAGGTTCAATCGGAAGAAGGCTTGATTTTGTCGTCCAGGAGATGCACCGGGAGGTCAACACGATCGGTTCAAAGTCGAATGATATGGAAATCAATCATGCGGTAGTGTCACTCAAAAGTGAAATTGAAAAAATGAAAGAACAAGTGCAAAATATAGAATAGGATTGTGAATCCACTACTATTTCTCATATAATAGAACTATTGATAGGACACGTCGTTTATGGGTGTCGTTAGGAGGAGCCGTTTTGAGTCTAAAGTTGATCAACATCGGATTTGGAAATGTAGTTTCAGCAAACAGGATCATCTCCATCGTTTCACCGGAGTCCGCTCCGATTAAACGTATTATTACCGTCGCGCGCGACAATAATAAATTAGTAGATGCTACATATGGCCGCCGCACACGTGCAGTCATCATCACAGATAGTGATCATGTGGTATTATCGGCTGTACAGCCGGAAACGGTAGGTCAACGTGTGTTGAGCCACGAAGATATTTCGGATGAAAATTAGGAGGACTTGAAGTGATTGAAGAGAAGGGGATTTTATTTATCCTTTCCGGCCCATCAGGAGTCGGAAAGGGAACAGTGAGAAAGTCGCTGTTCGAACAATCGACGGACTTGCGTTATTCCGTTTCCATGACGACGCGCGGTCCTCGAGAAGGCGAAGTTGACGGTGTCGATTATTTTTTCAAGAGCCGTGATGAGTTTGAAAAGCTTATTTCCGAAGGGAAAATGCTTGAACACGCAGAGTATGTAGGCAACTATTATGGAACGCCACGTGACTATGTGGAAGAGACGCTTGAAAGTGGCAGGGACGTTTTCCTTGAAATAGAAGTACAAGGCGCACTACAAGTGAAAGAGAATTTCCCACAAGGAGTATTCATATTCCTTATTCCGCCAAGTCTTGAAGAATTGAAAGACAGGATTGTAAGCCGTGGTACTGAAACAGAAGAAAAAGTGAAAAACCGACTTCGGACCGCAAAAGAAGAGATCGACATGATGGATGCATATGACTACGTGGTCGTTAATGATGAAATTGATAACGCTGTGAAAAAAGTGCAGTCTATCGTCGTCAGTGAACATTGCAAACGGGAAAGAGTCGCAAAACAATATAAGAAAGCATTGGAGGCAGGTCAATCATGATGTTAGAACCATCTATCGATTCCCTACAGAAAAAAATCAAATCCAAGTACACGCTTGTAACTCTATCTGCTCGTCGTGCACGCGAATTGCAGCAGGAAGGAATCCCGATGATCGAAAACCCTACTTCACACAAATTCGTTGGAGTGGCGCTCGAAGAGATTCAGGACGGAAAGCTGGACTACAGCTTTTCAGAAAATATTCAAGAACGTCAATAAATCAAACGAAAATCAAAGGAAAAAGCCGCGCGTAATGACCATTGCAGCGCGGCTTTCCTTGTAACGTTAGAAAACGTTTTATAGTTGGAGGCGATTACATGCTGAAAGGTAAAAGAATCTTATTAGGTGTATCTGGAGGAATCGCAGTCTATAAAGCAAGTGCCCTTACGAGTAAGCTTGTACAGGCTGGGGCAGAGGTACGGGTCATCATGACGGATAGTGCAAGGGAATTCGTCACGCCTCTTACATTCCAGGCATTATCGAGAAATCCTGTTTATACAGATACGTTCGACGAAAAAGATCCGCAGAACATCGCACATATCGACCTTGCTGACTGGGCGGACCTGATCCTCATTGCACCCGCAACAGCGAATATCCTAGGTAAAATGGCAAATGGAATTGCAGATGACATGCTTTCCACTACCTTGCTTGCGACAGAAGCTCCAGTCTATGTGGCTCCGGCTATGAATGTACATATGTATGCCCACCCCGCTGTGAAGAAGAACATGCAGACGCTCGAAGCATGGGGGTACCGCTTCATTGAACCGGGAGACGGCTATTTGGCCTGTGGATATGTCGGGAAGGGTCGCCTTGAAGAACCGGAAACCATCGTGGAAGTACTTGCTGGAGAAGTAGCTAAGGACAGGTGGCTTACTGGTAAGAAGGTGCTGATCACAGCAGGTCCTACCCAGGAAAAAATCGATCCCGTCCGTTATTTCACTAATCCATCTTCAGGGAAAATGGGGTTTGCATTAGCAACGGCAGCAGCCCACCTTGGAGCTGAAGTCACGTTGATTGCAGGACCTGTTTCGTTGGAAACTCCAGCCGGGGTGAACCGCGTCGATGTCGTGTCAGCAGAGGATATGTTCAGGGAAGTCGATCTGCGGTTTAACGAGCATGACATCATAATCAAGTCTGCTGCAGTTGCGGATTATCGACCGAAGCTGACTTATGAAGACAAAATGAAGAAACAGCCTGGCAATTATAGGCTCGAGATGGAACGTACCACCGATATTTTACAGACGATTGGACAAAAGAAGACGCACCAGTTCCTGTTGGGATTTGCAGCTGAAACCGTCGACGCCATCGAATATGGCAAGAAGAAAATGAAAAAGAAGAACCTCGATGCCATCGTTGTAAACAATGTGAAGGAAGACGGTGCGGGGTTCGGTCATGATACGAATACAGCAACCTACATCGACCGACAATTACAGGAGCACCCTTTGCCGAAAATGCCTAAGACTCAATTGGCTGATGAAATTTTCCGTCTGATGAAACATGACATTACAGGTGATGTCCATTGAATATAGCCAGAGTGATTGTCGATGTACCATCTTTTCAGACCAATCGTCCATTTGACTACCGCATCCCTGACAGGTACGAAGGGGTCATCCAACCCGGAATGAGAGTGATCGTACCATTCGGACCCAGGAAAATCCTTGGATATGTGGTCGGTCTGACAGATGAAACGGATCTCAATAGATTGAAGCCGGTGGAAGAACTGCTTGATCTGCAGCCTGTACTTACAACTGAGTTACTGGGCCTTGGAGATTGGATGGCGGAGCAGACTTTGAGCTTTCGTATCTCCGCACTGCAGGTCATGCTTCCACAAGTATTGAAGGCAAAATATAAAAAAGAAGTGTGGAGAAACGAAGGGGAAGATCTGCCTGAACAGTTCGAGCGTTTATTCGCAGGAAGAGATGGGATCGATTTCACTGAGTTCGAACGTTCAGGCATCAGTTATCATCAGCTTCAAAAACTGGTGCAGGATGGTTCGATAGAAATTGAGTACATCGTGAAAAGCAAAGAGTCCAAAAAGACGACCCCGATGATTCAGCCTGCCAAAAGCCCGATCGAATTGGAAGAAGCATTGGTCGACCTCACGAAATCGGCACATAAGCAAAGGGATCTTATCGAGCACTTCATTTCAGAACCGGAACCTGTCCCGAAAAAGCTGCTGGTGGAGTCATTCCAGACGACTGCAAGTACGATTAAGACATTGATGGATAAAGGGCTTTTAGAACAATTCAATCAGGAAATCTACCGTGATCCGTACAAAAACCGATCGTTTGAACGTACCGAGGCGTTTGAACTGACCGAGGAGCAGGAAGAAGCGATTGCACCGATCCTCGATGTGTTAGAGAAGAAACAACATGAAGTGATGCTGCTACATGGCGTTACCGGCAGCGGAAAGACAGAGGTGTACCTGCAATCGATCCAGCAGGTCATCGATCAGGGGATGGAAGCAATCATGCTCGTTCCTGAAATTGCATTGACTCCGATGATGGTGGAACGGTTCAAAGGAAGGTTCGGCTCACGAGTGGCTGTTTTACACAGTGCGTTATCTGCGGGTGAAAAGTATGATGAATGGCGCAGGATCCAGCGTGGAGAGGTCCAGGTGGTTGTCGGTGCAAGGTCTGCGATTTTTGCTCCTTTCACTAAGTTAGGCATCATCATCATTGATGAGGAACATGAGACAAGCTACAAGCAGGAAGAGAACCCCAGGTATCATGCCAGGGATGTAGCGGTTTACAGGGGGGAACAGCATCACTGTCCAGTCATCCTTGGAAGTGCTACTCCGAGCCTGGAGACATTTGCCCGTGCGAAGAAAGGCAATTATCGGATGCTCTCACTTACGAAGAGGATGAATGAAGCCAGCATGCCAGAAGTGGAACTGATCGATATGAGAGAAGAGCTCCATGCGGGTAACCGATCGATGTTCTCAAGAGTGTTGAAAGAAAAAATTGAAGATAGACTGGCAAAAAAAGAACAAGTCGTGCTTTTCCTGAACAGACGTGGGTACTCCACATTTGTCATGTGCAGAGACTGTGGGTTCGTCATCGAATGTCCGCATTGTGACATTACGATGACGTATCACCGTAAACAGGAGTCACTTAAGTGTCACTACTGCTCCCATGAAGTTTCCATGCCTAGTGAATGCCCTGAATGTGAAAGTGATTCGATCCGGTATTTCGGTACAGGTACCCAGAAAGTCGAAGAAGTATTACAGCAGCTCTTGCCTGAAGCACGTGTCGTTCGGATGGATGTGGATACGACAAGAAGAAAAGGTGCGCATGAAAAGCTGCTCGGTGAATTTGGCCGGGGAGAAGCGGATATTCTGTTAGGTACGCAAATGATCGCCAAAGGGCTCGATTTTCAGAATGTAACTTTAGTCGGTGTCATGACCGCTGATTCATTGTTGAATATTCCTGATTTCCGTTCAGCAGAGAAAACCTTCCAGCTCCTTACACAGGTCAGCGGACGAGCGGGAAGGCACACAAAACCGGGCGAAGTCATCGTCCAGACCTACACTCCCGAACATTACAGCATCGAACTTGCAAGTACCTACGATTACCATCAATTTTTCAACCAGGAAATGCAGCTGCGGAAGGCGTTCCGTTATCCGCCGTACTATTTCATCACTCTAGTAACTGTGTCTCATCCGAACCAACTGAAAGTGCAGGAAGTGACACAGAAAATCGTCGCCTTCATGCGTTCGAAACTTTCCGAGGAGAGTGTGACCCTCGGTCCGACGCCTTCCGCGTTGACCAGAATCAAAAATAGATATCGATACCAATGCATGATAAAATACAAACATGAACCTGAGCAGCGGAAATTGTTGAAACGGATCTTACAGTATTATGAGGATGAGTTGAAACAGGACCAGCTTCAAATCTCGATCGACTTTCAACCATACCAGCTGATGTAAGAGAGGAGTTACTAGTCATGACGACAAAAATAGCATTTATGGGTACACCGGATTTTGCAGTGCCTGTATTGGAACAAATCATCGAAGACGGATACGAAGTAGTCGTAGTCGTGACACAGCCGGATCGTCCTAAAGGAAGGAAGCGTGTGCTGACACCACCTCCAGTGAAAGAGGCGGCAGTAAACCATGGCATACCGGTTTTCCAACCTGAAAAAATTAAGAACGAATATGAAAAGGTGTTGGAATATCAGCCTGACCTGATTGTAACGGCAGCTTTCGGTCAGATTTTGCCGAAGAAGCTTCTTGAAGCCCCTGAATTTGGTTGTATCAATGTGCACGCCTCGTTATTGCCTGAACTTAGAGGTGGAGCACCGATCCACTATTCGATTATCCAGGGTAAGAAAGAAACGGGAGTTACGATCATGTATATGGTGGAGAAGCTGGACGCAGGTGACATGCTTTCCCGAATCAAGGTGCCGATCGAAGAACATGATCATGTAGGTACACTGCATGATAAGCTTTCTATCGCAGGTGCAAAGCTATTGCATGAGACTTTACCTAAACTCCTCAATGGTGAAATCACCCCGGAAGTTCAGGACGAAAGTAAAGTGACCTTCGCCTCCAACATTAAACGGGATCAGGAAAGAATCGACTGGACCCGTAATGCTTCGGCAATCTATGACCACATCAGAGGTCTCCACCCTTGGCCAGTGGCATTTACTTCCTACAATGGGAAACCGATGAAAGTATGGTGGGGAGAAAAAGTCGGGGCAATTAAGGAAGGCACTCCTGGAGAGATCATCGACATCCAGGAAGACGGCTTTGTCGTAGCAACGGGAGATGGCAATGGTATAAAAATAACCGACCTGCAGCCATCAGGGAAAAAACGGATGGCGGCTGTGGACTTTCTGAACGGGGCAGGAAGCAGCATGAACGTTGGAGAGAAGTTAGGAGAATCCCATGAGTAAGTTCGTATTAAGAGAGACAGCACTGGATCTGCTTACCCGCATCGGGGAAAATGGAGGCTTCAGCCATGTGCTGCTTGATAAAGCAATCCGTCAGAAAGAACTCTCCGATCGTGATGGCTCCCTATTGACCGAAATCGTGTATGGTACATTGCAAAGAAGAGATCTGCTTGATTTTTACATGCAGCAATTTGTGGACAAGAAAAAGAAATTGAAGCCTTGGGTCAAATGGTTGTTGTACATGTCGCTTTATCAGATGAAGTTTCTCGATAAAGTGCCTGATCACGCCATCATCCACGAAGCAGTAGAGCTCTCAAAAAAACGTGGCCATAAAGGGATCGCTTCACTCGTCAATGGAGTGCTGAGGAATGTACAACGAAGTGAGCTGCCTGATGTAGCTGAGATTTCCGATCCGATTGCGCGCCTGGCTGTAGAAACAAGCCATCCGAAATGGATGGTCGCCCGCTGGGTGGATATGTACGGATGGGATCAGACGAGGGAAATGTGCTTGGCAAACCTGCACCATAAACCGATGTCGATTCGAGTACAACCGTTAAAAATGAGTCGGGAAGCAGTCATTGACCGATTGATCCAGGATGGATATGAAGCTGTAATCTCGAAATTGTCACCTCAGGGATTAATCATCACGAAAGGCAATATCCTGAAACACGCATTGTTCA
Organism: Thalassobacillus hwangdonensis; assembly: GCF_042675915.1. Taxonomy (NCBI): domain Bacteria; kingdom Bacillati; phylum Bacillota; class Bacilli; order Caryophanales; family Bacillaceae; genus Thalassobacillus; species Thalassobacillus hwangdonensis. Next base: position 529,394 of record NZ_JBHTKL010000001.1, read on the forward strand.
ATGAAGGTGTACTGACAGTCCAGGATCAAAGCTCGATGCTTGCAGGTGAAATGCTCGGAGTGGCTGAAGACATGACGGTACTCGATGCGTGCAGTGCTCCTGGAGGAAAGACGACCCACCTTGCTGAAAAGATGAAGAATCAGGGTCGGATTTATGCCTATGATCTGCACCAGAAAAAGGTCGATCTTGTCTCAAAGAAGGCAAAGCAGCTTGGTTTGGATATCATCCAGACAGGACAAGCGGACAGCAGGCAATTACTGGACAAGCACGAGAAAGAAACGTTCGATCGGATCCTTCTTGATGCGCCTTGTTCGGGACTTGGCGTGCTGAGAGGCAAACCTGATATCAAATATCATAAGCAGGAAAAAGATATACTGGCACTTTCATCTATTCAGGATGAATTGTTGGAATCCGTTTCTCCTTTGTTGAAAAAAGATGGTAAACTTTTATATAGTACATGTACAGTAGACGAAGCAGAGAATGAACAGGTCATCCGCCGGTTTTTGAAAAACCATCCTGATTTTATGGTGGACCCGGACTTCTTTGAGGAACTGCCAGGGCAGGTGAAAGATGCACCTGGATTAACAGCCTATGGATTGCAGTTATATCCGCAGGATTTCGATACGGATGGATTTTTCTTGTGTCGACTTATCCGGAAACCATAGAAGAAGCATGCGCAGCAGTGCAATTGCAGACCTTGTTACGATGACGTAACCAATTTGATGAGGTGAAACCATGAACGGATATTTTTTGACAGATCGAGGTCAAGTCAGAAACCACAATGAAGACGCTGGTGGCTTGTATATGAATGCAAACCACCAGACACTTGCAGTTGTGGCAGACGGTATGGGTGGTCACCGCGCAGGAGATGTAGCCAGTGAAATGGCTGCATCCAACCTACATAAAAAATGGCAGACAGCTGAGAAAATGACCACACCAGAGCAGGCTGAGGACTGGCTGGACCTTGCAATCAAAGAAATAAATGAAGAGATTTTTTCCTATGCTACAGAAAATGAAGAATGTAAAGGAATGGGCACGACTGTCGTTGCCGCTATCTGCACCACTGACTTCGTGACGATTGCACATATCGGTGACAGCAGGTGCTATTTAGCAAATGCCTATGGCTTCAAACAAGTCACCGAAGATCATTCCTTAGTGAATGAATTGGTAAGATCGGGACAAATCACAAAAGAAGACGCGGAACATCATCCAAGGAAAAACGTATTGTTGAAAGCGCTTGGAACAGAACAGCACATCTCGATGGATGTCCATACGCTTGGCTGGGAGGAAGGAAATACACTACTTCTCTGCTCTGATGGATTGACGAACAAACTTGGTGACGAAGAATTGTATGCTCTTGTCAAAGATCCTATCGAGCTTGAGGAATTGGCCAAGCGGCTGATCGATGTTGCGAATAGCCGTGGAGGAGAAGACAATATCACGTTGGCATTGGTTCATTATGATTCCCAACAGTCGAAAGTGGGGATGAATGATGCTCCATAACCGCCTACTCAATGACCGATATCGAGTGAAGGAAATGATTGGCGGAGGCGGAATGGCGAATGTCTACCTTGCACAGGATACGATTCTTGAACGTGAAGTAGCCATCAAAGTACTGCGGCTAGAATATGGCAACGATGATGAGTTCATCGCAAGATTCCATAGGGAAGCACAGTCTGCAATCAGTCTTGCACATCCGAATATCGTCAATATATTCGATGTCGGTGAAGAAGAAGATATTTATTACATGGTCATGGAATATGTAGATGGCATGACTTTGAAAAAATACATACAGCAAAACGGACCAGTCGAAGTATCGGAAGCACTGCAGATTATGAGCCAGATCACATCTGCGATCAGTCATGCCCATGATAATGGCATCGTCCACAGGGACATAAAGCCTGAGAATATCCTGATCGATCACTATGGTCAAGTGAAGGTGACCGATTTCGGAATCGCGATGGCATTGAGCGCAACTGCTTTGACCCAGACGAATTCCATCCTCGGCTCTGTTCATTACCTTTCACCAGAACAGGCGAGAGGTGGAATGGCTACGAAGAAGTCCGATATTTATTCCCTCGGTATCGTCATGTTCGAACTGTTGACAGGGCGACTGCCATTTTCCGGTCAGTCTGCGGTATCGGTGGCACTGAAACATCTTCAGAATGACACACCATCCCTAAGAAGATGGAATCCAGACATACCTCAAACTGTAGAAAATGCTGTATTGAAAGCTACTGCGAAAGATCCATTCCATCGATATGAAACGGTTCACGACATGGAGATGGACCTGGAGACCGCTCTCGACCCTGAGCGTTTTGACGAAGAACCATTTACTCTTCCTGAAGATGACGATATGGAAAAAACGAAAGCAATCCCGGTGATAACGCAAGAAGCTTTCGAGAATCATAAGACAGATAAGACGATCATCCACACCAATGGTGGATCAACGAAGAAACCGGGAGAAACAAACAGCCCACCTGACAAGAAGAAAGAGAAGAAGAAAAAGAAAAAGCTATTGCCGTGGCTGCTTTCCATTCTCGCTATATTGATCATCGGCGGTGTTGCTGCTCTATTCATCGTTCCAGAAATGATGAAACCCGATGATGTCGAAATGATCGATGTTACCGGAATGGAGTATGAAGAAGCATACAGCGAACTGTTGAAACTGAATTTGGATGTAGAGCGTGAACAGAGGTATTCGGAAGATGTAGAAGAGGGTATTGTCATAAGTACTCAGCCTGAAGAAGGCAGTGTCATAAAAGAAGGAAAAACCGTTACGGTAATTACCAGTCAAGGAAAAGAAAAAGTCATCTTCGAAGATTATACAGGATCAGATTTTGAAAAGACGAAAAGTGAATTGGAAGCATTAGGATTTGAAAGTATTACAAGCATCCCTGTTTCAAGTAGTGAAGTGGAAGAAGGCATGATCATTGAACATGGATCTCCCCTCGCTGATGCAGAAGTGGTACCTGAAGATACAAGAGTATTTTTCAGAGTAAGTACAGGACCACCCTATGTCGAACTTGAATCATTGATCGGCATGTCCCAGGATGAGGCGGTTGCTGCGCTTAAGGATAAGAATCTGAATGAAGAAATTACTGAAGAATTTTCAGATGAGGTTGAAAAAGGATATGTCATCCGCCATGAACCTGGCGAAAATGAGGATGTACGTGAAGGATCTACTGTCGAACTCGTCGTTTCGAAGGGACAGGAGAAAAAACCTCCAGTAACCGTCCAGAGAGAAGTAACCATTCCTTATGATCCTCCTGAACAGGACAATGGAGATGGACAAGATGGTGAAGGGGATGAGGATACCCCGCCGGAAGAACAAGAACCTGTCGAACAGGAAGTGCTAGTGTATATCGGTGATATGGAAAATAACATAGAAAATGTTAAGGACCAGTTCACGATTACAGAAGAGCGGACATACCAGATGACATTTTTGATCGCACAAAATACAGAAGCAGCATACCGGATTGTAGTCGATGGAGAAACTGTTTTAGAAGATACGATTCCATATCAGGAAGGTGAATAAATGCGTGTAGGGAAGATCATCAAAGCTTTAAGCGGATTTTACTATGTGTACTCAGATGGCCAAGTATTCCAATGCAAAGGGAGAGGCGTTTTCAGAAAACGGAAAGTGACGCCACTTGTAGGGGATGAGGTAACTTTTGAAGCTGATAACTTGGAAGAGGGATATATCCACAGTATCGGAGACCGGAAAAATGAACTAGTACGGCCTCCCATCGCAAATGTGGATCAAGCCTTGATCGTTACATCCGCAGTACAGCCTGCGTTCAACAAGCTTTTGCTTGATCGTTTCCTTGTACTAGTAGAGGCGAACCACATCAATCCAGTACTCATCTTTTCAAAAATGGACCAGTTGGAGCCTGAAAAGGAAGCTGGAATCGAAGCAAGCAGGCAAATGTATCAAAAAGCAGGGTATCAGGTTATCCTTTCATCAATGGAAGAGCAGGAAGCTCTAAAGGAAATCAAAGCGCTTCTCGACGATAACATCACCGTGATTGCAGGGCAGTCAGGTGTAGGTAAATCATCATTGCTCAATGCGCTGAACCCCTCACTCTCCATTGAAACGAATGCGATTTCTGAAAGCCTTGGAAGAGGGAAACATACGACGCGACATGTTGAACTGTTTACAATCGGCACTGGGCTAGTCGCCGATACTCCTGGATTCAGCTCGCTTGAATTCCAGGATATCGAGCTGGAAGCACTGCCGGAATGCTTTCCGGAGTTCAGGGAAGTGCAGCATTTGTGCAAGTTCAGAGGGTGCCTGCACAACAAAGAACCGAAATGTGCGGTGAAAGAAAACGTTAAGCAAGGTGAAATCGATCAACAGAGATATGATCACTATTTGCTGTTCTTGGAAGAAATTCAGAATAGAAAGCCGAGGTATTGATTATGACAAAAGTTGCACCATCAATTCTATCTGCAGACTTTGCAAAATTAGGGGAAGAAATCCAGGATGTAGTTGAAGGAGGGGCGGATTATATCCATGTCGATGTCATGGATGGACATTTTGTTCCGAACATTACAATTGGTCCTTTGATTGTAGATGCCATCCGTCCGGTGACAGACCTGCCGTTGGATGTACACTTGATGATCGAAGATCCGGATAAATACATTGAAATGTTTGCGAAAGCAGGAGCGGATTACCTTACCGTTCATCAGGAGGTTTCTCCACATTTGCACCGGACCATCCAGCTTATCAAAAGTCACGGAGTGAAAGCCGGGGTTGTCATCAATCCATCCACTCCAGCAGAAGCAATCAAACCGATCCTTCAGGATGTTGATCTTGTTCTGTTAATGACCGTGAACCCCGGATTCGGTGGCCAATCATTCATTGAATCTGTTGTACCAAAAATTAAACAGATAGCAGACTGGCGAAAAGAAATGGGCCTCTCATTCGAAATCGAGATTGATGGAGGCGTCAATAAAGATACTGCAAAACTTTGTGTTGATGCTGGAGCGGATGTACTTGTCGCTGGCAGCGCCGTCTTCAACAAAGCTGACCGTAAACAGGCAATTGCTGATATAAAAGAAGCTTAACAGAAGCCGCACATTCCGACTGGACATGTGCGGCTATTTTTCAACTTCGGAGACATGACTGCATGTCCGATTCGATTCATAACTGGAATAAAGGAGTAATATAATGAAGAGAGTAGCAATCGTCGGTGGTGGTCCGGCAAATTATGTGCCATCATTGGAGGCATATCAGCAAGAAGGAATGGTTTGGATCGGCGCAGATCAGGGAGCGGAAGTTTTAATGAAGCATAACCTTCCTATCAAACTCGCAATTGGGGACTTCGACTCGATTTCTCCGGACCAGCAAAAGCAGGTTCAGGAGTATGCGGATGAAATGGAAGTGTTTCCTTCTGAAAAGGACGAAACGGATATGGAGCTTGCACTTCAAGCTGCCATTCACATGCGACCTGATGAGATCCTCTTGTTTGGAGTAACAGGAGGCAGATTCGACCATACAATGACAAATGTACAGTTATTGACTCGCCTGATGGAAGCGGGCACCGTTGGTAGGGTGATCGATGTTCAGAATCAGATCGAACTGCGATATCCTGGAACCTATCACGTCCCTATGGATTCTGATTATCCCTATGTATCTTTTCTTCCACTCAGTGAGCAAGTGGAGCGTTTGTCTTTAAAAGGCTTCTATTATCCTTTGGAAGATGAAACCATACGGATGGGGTCGACGATTTGCATATCGAATAAGCTTGTTGAAGAATATGGTACTTTTTCATTCGACCAAGGCATACTTATGATAGTAAGGAGCCGAGACTAGTACTGGGACTGAAGTGTGACCGCACTTGATTTGGAAAAGAGGAGGGGGACTCATTGAAATTTTATACGATTAAACTCCCAAAATTCATTGGTGGCTTCGTAAGAGCAGTCATCGGTACCTTTAAAAAGGGGTAACAAAAAAAGCACCTGATATGGTGCTTTTTTTGATTATATGGAAATTTATAGAGCAAATGGAATTTTAGGGAGATCACTTCAGTAAGTGTGTCCCCATGTTAAGAGTCCTCTAATAAAAAGAAAAACGAAGGTTTCCTGAGAAGGAAGCCTTCGTTTTTCTATATGTGTCTTACACGCGCTCAACTTTACCTGATTTCAATGCACGGGCAGAAACATAAACTTTTTTCGGTTTGCCGTCAACCAAAATGCGTACTTTCTGTACATTTGATTTGAATTTACGTTTATTAGCGTTCATCGCATGTGAACGGTTGTTACCTGAAGTCGTTTTACGTCCAGTTACAACACATTTACGTCCCATGGTAATCCCTCCTAGTGCTACATGTATATCTTGAAATACTTATACAATGTATCATATAGTATGGGGAAATGCAATATAACAGATGAAATATATAAAGAATTTTATCTTGACAGATGAACGGAATTCCCCCACAGTATTAGGGGGGTATAATTAGTCATACGTGTGCGGTTTCGTTGGCGAATATGCTAGTCCTTTAAGCGTAAACCTATGTTATAATGAAATGACTAAAGTAATATGGCGAAGGAGGATATTTTAATGTCCGTAGATATGAATACGAAATATGGCCATGTAACAATAACAAATGAAGTGATCTCCACCATTGCAGGAGGAGCAGCAGTAGAATGTTATGGTATCGTAGGCATGGCATCCAAAAATCAACTTCGTGATGGAATTGCTGAAATCTTACGTAAAGAGAACTTTTCAAAAGGTGTCGTCGTCAGACAGGAAGAGGATGACCTTCATATTGATATGTATATCATCGTAAGCTATGGCACGAAAATTTCTGAAGTTGCACACAACGTACAATCCCAAGTGAAATATACATTGAATAAAACAGTCGGACTATCCGTTAACTCCGTCAACATTTACATTCAAGGAGTTCGAGTATCAAAAGAAGACTAACTGGAGAAACAGACTAGCCAGAAGATGAAGAAGGAGGAAGCGGGCGTGACGGTAAATAAGTTGGATGGCAAGACGTTCGCCGAAATGGTGCTGGCAGGTGCCACACATTTAACGAACAATGCCGATATGATAGACGCTTTGAATGTATTCCCTGTACCAGATGGGGATACAGGTACGAACATGAATTTATCCATGACCTCGGGTGCAGAAGAAGTCAAGAATGTCAGTGAGGACCATGCTGGCGTAGTAGCTCAGGCATTCGCAAAAGGTCTTTTGATGGGGGCTAGAGGTAACTCTGGCGTCATTCTTTCCCAGCTTTTCAGAGGATTCGGGAAAGAAGCGGAGCACAAATCCGCATGGACGACAAAGGACTTCGCAGACTCCCTGCAGGCAGGAGTCACAACTGCATACAAAGCAGTTATGAAACCTGTGGAAGGAACAATTCTGACGGTTGCAAAAGATACCGCCAAAGCAGCTGTAGAAGCTGCAAAGTCTGAAGAGGACATGATCCTTTTCATGGAGACTGTGGTGAAAGAATCGAAAGCATCCCTGAAACGCACCCCTGATCTGCTCCCTGTCCTGAAGGAAGTCGGAGTTGTCGACAGCGGTGGGCAAGGCCTTGTAACCATTTATGAAGGATTCCTTGCGAGCCTGAAAGGTGAAGAGCTGCCGGCTGTACAGGAAAATGTGAAGATGGACGAGCTTGTAAATGCAGAGCATCACAAGCTGGCTCAAGATTTCATGAACACGGAAGATATCGAGTTCGGCTACTGTACAGAGTTCATGGTCAAGTTCGAAGAAGATAAATTACAGGAAACGCCATATGACGAAGAGCAGTTCCGTCAGGATCTAAGTGAACTGGGAGACTCCCTGCTTGTCGTGTCTGACGAAGAGCTGATCAAAGTCCACGTCCATGCTGAGTATCCTGGTAAGGCGATGACACTAGGTCAACGTTACGGCAGCCTGGTCAATATGAAAATTGAAAACATGCGTGAACAGCATACTTCCATCGTAGGCGATAAGAAAGAAAAGAAAGCCGAAGCCAAAAAAGCGAAAGCTGAATATGGTATTGTTACAGTAGCTATGGGTGATGGATTGAAAAAATTGTTCGAAAGCCTCGGCGCTACTGTTGTGATCCAGGGTGGACAGACGATGAACCCAAGCACGAAAGATATTTCCAACGCCATCGAAGAAGCACATGCGAAAAACGTAATCGTCCTGCCGAATAACAAGAACATTGTCATGGCTGCAGAACAAGCGGCAGATATTTCCGAGAACGACGTCATCGTGGTTCCTACGAAATCCATTCCTCAGGGAATGAGCGCAATGCTTGGCTTCAACCCTGAAGCTTCTTTGGATGAAAATAAAGAAGAAATGTCTGAAATGATGAAACAGGTGAAAACCGGACAGATTACGTATGCCGTACGAGATACGCAAATCGAAGGCATGACGATCGAAAACGGTAATTTCATGGGGATCCTTGATGGTAAAATCAAGTCCACCAATAAAGATAAAATAGAAGCAGTACAGGAACTGCTGAAACAGATGATCGATGAAGATGAGGACGAGATCCTTACCATCCTTCGCGGTGAAGAAGCCACTGATGAAGAAGTGGAAGCGATCGAAGCATTCATTGAAGAGAATTTTGAAGATATCGAAGTGGAAACCCACCAGGGCGACCAGCCGATCTATTCTTACATCTTCTCGGTAGAATAACCAATAAATCCCACGCCAACTTAAGGTGTGGGATTTTTATGTTTATAAATAATTCAATTGAATGTAAGGATGTATTTGTAGTGAGATGACTTTACCTTGGAAGTGGTATGGGTGTTGGGCAAATGACTCGCTTTCCTGCGGGGGAACTGGCAAGCCTCCTCAGGCAGCGCCTTCCGGGGTCTCGCCTAGCTCCTTCTCCCGCGGGAGTCTCGCCATTTTCCCAACCCCCATATCAAAGAATGATCCGTTCAACTAAAAATATTAGTTGAGGTTGTTTGGAATCTGATTTTAATAGAATAAATCTTCACATCAAGGTTCTGGTAATAAATCTTTCAATTCATTAGGTCGTTTTAAAAGAAACGGTTGTGTGGCTTGGAGACGGCCAGACTCCCGCGGGAATAGATTGGCTGGCAAGACCCCACAGAGCGAAAGCTCGAGGAGGCTTGACGTCATCCCAGCAGGAAAGCGAGTCGTCTCCGAGCCGCACCAAATGCTCATAATGCCATGGCCCTCATTAATTCGAAGATGTAATGCACAGATTCGCCTAAATATAAGAAAAAGGAACTTCCATTTGGAAGTTCCTTATGTTTATAAGAATGGTGCGATATATCAATGTCCGAGTGATCGTAACACCAGATCAGCAAGGAACATCATTGCGATAAGCACGACTGGAAGCGACAATTCTTTGCGCTTGCCAACTGCCATCTTCACGAATGGATAGGCAATGAAACCGAACGCCATTCCATCTGCAATCGAATACGTGAATGGAATCATCACGATAATCAAAAACGCAGGCATGGATTCGGATAACTTATCCAATGGGATTTCCTTGATACTCTGGACCATCAACGCACCTACAATAATTAAGATAGGGCTGATAGCAGTAGTCGGTACCATCGAAATCCAAGGAATCAAGAAGATGGTGGACAAGAACAAACCTGCCATGATGACTGCTGCTCTACCTGTTTTACCTTTGGATGCAATCACTGCAGCACTTTCCGCAGACGAAACTGTCGGAGATGTGCCGAGAAATCCGCTCGCAAGTGACGAAAAGGCAGTAGCCTTATATGCACGCTTGAACTTTGACTGGTCTCCGAGCATATCCAGCTGCCCGTGGATCAAGCCCATGTTTTCAAAAATAAGCACAAGGGCTAACGGGAATACCGCCATCCAGAAAGTGATATCCGTAATGGACGCGAATGAAGGCATCCAGAAGAATGTAGCATTGTCCATGGACACTTGCTTTCCAGGTTCACCTACAAGACCAAAAGCATATGCAATAGCTGTACCGACGATGATGGTGATCAGGAAGTTTCCTGGTACATTCCGTGTAAACAGCAAGATTGCAATGAACAAGGTCAATATACTCGCGATTACTACAGGAGAGGACGGGTTCCCCAAGGCAATCAGAGAGTGTTCTCCCCGAACGACCAAGCCGCCTTTCTCGAGACCTATGAATGTCAGAAACAGACCAAGTCCAACTGTAATTCCATGCTGTAAGGAGCTTGGAATGGCTTTTTTAAGCCAGTCACCTACTCTAGTATAAGCAGTGAAAAGAAAGATCGCTGATGCAACGATGACGACTGCAAGCCCTTCGCGAAAGTCCATACCTGTTCCTTCAACGACGGTGTACGCGAAAAATGCATTCAATCCCATACCTGGTATGAGCACCATTGGCGCATTCGCCATAAGTCCCATCAATAGACAGCCTACGAAACTCGCCATGATGGTAGCAATCATTCCATTTTCCAGTGAGATGCCAGCATCACTCAAAATTGAGCCATTCACGGCTACAATATAGACCGTGGTGAAATAACCGATGATTCCAGCGACGATTTCATCTTTCCAGTTCGCCGGTTTCACTCCGTTAGAGTGGTTATTGAGCATTTGAATCTCCTCTATTAATTTGTAGCCCTCTCCCACCCGGTTGTCTGACAACCCACAAAATCCAATTATAAACGGCATTCACCTAAATGGCAACTGTGAGATGAAAAGAAGCGAATCGTGCGGATCTATGCTAAAATGGGATAGAATGACTCTTGTTTAAGTAAACGTTTTCTCGATAGAATAGGGATAGTTTGTATAGGATGGTGAAACGATGAAGTTTAAATCTGTATTTGATATCATCGGACCAGTCATGATCGGTCCTTCCAGTTCACATACAGCAGGTGCTGCACGGATCGGACGAGCTGCGCGTAATCTGTTCGGCAGAGAGCCAAAGTGGATCAATGTCCATCTTTATGGTTCGTTTGCAAAGACATATAAAGGCCATGGCACAGATGTAGCTATTGTCGGCGGCCTATTGGATTATGATACATTCGATACGAGGATCAGCAGTTCCCTCGAAACAGCAAAAGAAAAGAAAATCAAAGTCAGCTTTTTTGAAGAGGATGCGCATACGGATCATCCGAACACAGCAAGGATCAAAATCGGTGATGACGACGGTGATTTGGAACTTGTCGGCATTTCTATCGGCGGAGGAATGGCAGAGATAACCGAATTGAATGGCTTCGAGCTGCGGTTATCAGGAAGTCATCCGGCAATATTGCTGATCCATAATGATCGTTATGGAGCGATTGCTTCCGTGACTTCGATCCTTGCCAAGCATGAGATCAATATCGGTCATATGGAAGTTTCAAGAAAAGAACAAGGTAAGGAAGCACTAATGGTGATTGAAGTCGATCAGAATGTCGACGATGTGGTTCTTAAAGAATTGGAAAGAGCAGATCACATTTTACAAGTCGCAAAAATTGTAGACTGAAAATAGCATCGATTCAGAAAGGAGCTAGATTATGTTTCGTAATGTTGCTGAACTAGTTGAATTGGCAGAAAGTGAAGGCATTCAAATATCTGAAGTAATGATTCGCCAGGAAATGGAAGTCCGTGAAAGAACTCGTGAAGAAGTAGTTGGACAGATGGAACGGAATTTGGATGTAATGGAAAAGGCGGTCGAAGATGGCCTTAAGGGAGTCAAATCTCACAGTGGATTGACAGGTGGAGACGCCGTTCTTATCCAGAAATATATGCAGGAAAAAGAGCCGCTGTCCGGGAATCTTCTTATGGATGCAGTAAGTAAAGCGGTTGCTACGAATGAAGTCAATGCTGCGATGGGAACGATTTGTGCCACACCTACTGCAGGAAGTGCAGGATGTGTACCTGGTACATTGTTTGCAGTCAAAAATAAATTGAACCCGACACGGGAGCAGATGGTGCGATATCTGTTCACTTCAGGCGCATTCGGGTTTGTCGTAGCGAACAATGCTTCCATTTCAGGTGCTGCTGGTGGATGTCAGGCAGAGGTAGGTTCAGCGGCTGGAATGGCTGCTGCTGCAATCGTTGAAATGGCTGGCGGTACACCGTCGCAATCTGCTGAGGCAATGGCAATTACACTGAAAAACATGCTCGGACTCGTTTGTGATCCTGTTGCAGGGCTCGTCGAGGTTCCATGTGTCAAACGTAATGCGATGGGGGCTTCGAATGCAGTGGTAGCTGCCGACATGGCACTTGCAGGTGTGACAAGTCGTATCCCGTGTGATGAGGTTATCGATGCCATGTACAAGATTGGTCAGACGATGCCAGTCGCATTGCGGGAGACAGCACAGGGAGGTCTCGCCGCTACACCTACAGGGCGTGAGCTCGAAGCAAAAGTGTACGGAATTTCATTGAAGAAAGAGTGAGCGAAGTGCTGAATGAACCAGTGGATCATGTCCATGGGGTCGGTGGAAAACTGAAAGAAACATTGAATGAACTTGGGATACTGACAATAGAAGATTTATTGTTTTATTTTCCATTTCGATATGATAGCTATGAAGTCAAGCCGGTTACAGAGCTGATGCACGATGAAAAAGCGACGATTGAAGGGAAGGTTGTCGGTGAACCTTCCCTTGCTTTTTATGGGAAAAGGAAGTCAAAGCTAACCATCACTTTGCAGGTGGAACAATTTGCAATCAAGGCAGTTATGTTCAATCGCGCATTCGCTAAGAAGCAGATTCAAGCGGGGGATTTGATCACCGTTACAGGAAAATGGGATCAACGTCGCCTGCAGATTACCGTCTCCAACTACAAAAAGGGAAGTGCAGATGATCAGGAACCGATTCAGCCGGTCTACTCACTGAAAGAAAACATGACGATGACTAAAATGCGGAAGACGATCAAATCAGCGTTGGATGAGTACGGTGCCCACGTGCCTGAGATACTGCCGGAGAAGATGCGATCGGCTTATAAACTGCCAACACGTCATGAAGCTTTACGGCAAATGCATTACCCTGAAAGCAGAGTGTTGCTGAAACATGCCAGACGCAGATTTACATACGAGGAGTTCCTGCTTTTCCAATTGAAAATGCAGCTGCTTCGAAAATTGAAGAAGGAAGCCACAGAAGGCAATGCACAGAACTATGACAACGAACGACTTACCGGATTTGTGGATTCCTTTCCTTTCACTTTGACGAATGCTCAGAAGAAAAGCCTTGCTGAAATATTGAAGGATATGAAATCGCCATATCGTATGAATCGTCTCCTTCAGGGAGATGTCGGTTCAGGGAAAACGGCAGTTGCGGCTATTTCCATCTTTGCATCCGTAACAGCGGGTAAACAGGCTGCTTTGATGGTACCGACTGAAATCCTTGCTGAACAACATTATGAATCATTGCAGGAGTTGTTCGGGGACCGCTTGAATACTGCGTTGCTTACAGGCTCAATCAAGGGTAAAAAAAGAAAAGAAATCCTTGAGGCTGTGGAAGAAGGAACGATCGATGTGCTTATCGGAACCCATGCGCTCATACAGGATGAAGTCATTTTCAACGATCTTGGCTTAGTCATTGTTGATGAGCAACATCGTTTCGGTGTAAATCAAAGAAGGACGCTCCGACAAAAAGGGCTGCACCCTGATGTGCTGTTCATGACAGCAACTCCTATTCCACGGACACTTGCCATCACTGCTTTTGGTGATATGGATGTATCCGTCATCAATGAAATGCCGGCAGGAAGAAAACCTGTCGAGACACATTGGGCGAAAGCGGATATGATGGATAGGGTTCTAGGCTTTATCCAAAAGGAAATTGATGCGGGACATCAGGCATATGTCATCTGTCCGCTCATTGAAGAATCAGATAAGCTCGATATACAAAATGCAGTGGATCTCTACCATCAGCTGCAGACCTATTATGAACCGGCTGCGAAAGTCGGCCTGATGCATGGACGGTTACACTCAGATGAAAAAGAACAAGTGATGAAAGAATTTGCTGCTAATGAGATTCAGATTTTAGTCTCTACTACCGTGGTTGAAGTGGGTGTGAATGTTCCCAATGCTACAGTCATGGTCATTTATGATGCAGAGCGCTTCGGATTAAGCCAATTACATCAGCTTAGAGGCCGTGTCGGAAGAAGTGATAAGCAAAGTTACTGCATTCTGCTTGCTGATCCAAAAGGAGAGATTGGCAAGGAACGGATGCGGATCATGACGGAGACGACCGATGGATTTGAACTGTCTGAACAGGATTTGAAGCTGCGCGGACCAGGTGACTTTTTCGGTAAGAAACAGAGTGGAATGCCTGAGTTCAAAGTCGGCGATATGGTCCATGATTACCGTGCGCTGGAAACAGCTCGTCAGGATGCAGCGGACGCTCTGGAAAGTGGGCAATTCGAACAGGATGCTGAGTGGAAAGAAATAAGGGATACACTTTACAATGATGCTGGAATTCGGGAGGAGTTATTGGACTAAGCTCCTTCCGGTTTCGATAACTTGTTGAATTTCCAGAAAACATTCCATTTAATGAATATTCTGACATATTGTAAATTTATCAAAAAATTGATAGAATTGTTAAACATTTAAAATCAAATCCAGCAGAGAAGGAGATTACATCGATGAAGCTGTTTTTATCCGTCGACATGGAAGGCATCACAGGTTTGCCTGATGATACCTATGTCGACTCTAGTAAACTTAATTATGATCGTGCCAGAAGAATCATGACCGGCGAGACGAACTATGTCATCGAAGCTGCCTATGAGTCTGGTTGCGAAGAGGTCCTAGTGAATGATAGTCATTCAAAGATGAATAATATTATGATTGAAGAACTCCACCCGGAAGCGCAGTTGATCACTGGTGATGTAAAGCCATTATCGATGGTACAGAGTCTGGATGAGAGTTATGCAGGTGCGATGTTCATCGGCTACCACGCAAGAGCTGGACAGCGTGGCGTCATGTCCCATTCAATGATTTTCGGTGTGCGGAATTTTTACATAAACGATGTTGCTGTCGGGGAGCTTGGATTCAATGCTTATGTAGCAGGTCACTTCGGTGTGCCGGTACTGATGGTTGCTGGCGATGATTGTGCTGCCAGGGAAGCGGAAGCACTGATTCCCGGGATTACTACTGCTGTCGTGAAAGAAACGATTTCCCGTTCAGCTGTTAAAAGTCTGACACCTAAAAAAGCAGGCGAAGTCCTGCAGCAAAAAGTGAAAGAAGCCTTGGCGAATAAAGATAATCTCAAACCATTGACTCCACCAGAAAACCCTGTATTGAAAATCGAATTCACCAATTATGGGGAAGCAGAATGGGCGAGCCTTATGCCGGGAGTAGAAATCTTACCAGGTACGACCACGGTTCGTTATGAAGCAGAAAATATCATAGAGGCGTATCAGGCGATGCTTGTCATGACTGAGCTTGCGATGCGTACCTCCTTCAGTTAGGAGGGGTTTGAATGATTCGATACATACTTAAACGGTTTATGATAATGATTGTAACGGTCCTTGTGATCGCTACACTTACATTTTTTCTGATGCATTCGATACCTGGTTCGCCATTCAATGAAGAACGGGGTACCAATGAAACGGTTCAGGCTAACTTGGAGGCGCATTTTCATTTGGATGAGCCTTTGTTCATCCAATACTTGATTTATTTGAAATCGATTGCAACGTTGGATTTCGGTCCATCCATCAAACAGCCTACCGAAACAGTCAATGACTTACTTGGCAGGGGATTCCCGATTTCCTTCGAACTTGGTATGGCAACCATCCTGCTTGCTTTGGTTTCTGGTGTTGTTTTAGGAGTCATAGCAGCATTGAGGCATAATGGCTTTATCGACTATATGGCGATGGCCTTTGCTGTTATCGGCATTTCCATACCGAACTTTGTCCTTGCGACCTTATTGATTCAGAAGCTTGCAGTAGACTGGGGCATCTTTCCGACGGCTACCTGGTCAAGTCCTGCTCATATGGTCCTGCCGACTTTAGCGCTTGCAACAGGACCGATGGCAATCATTGCACGTCTTACGAGATCAAGCATGCTTGAGGTTTTGACGCAGGATTACATAAAGACAGCTAAAGCTAAAGGGCTGAAGCCTGCGAAGATCATCATCAAGCACGCATTGAAAAATGCAATGATGCCTGTCATTACCATTCTAGGTACATTGCTGGCTGGTATTTTGACTGGAACTTTCGTTATCGAAAAGATTTTCGCTATTCCGGGCATGGGTAAGTATTTTGTTGAAGGTATCAATCAACGTGATTACCCGGTCATCATGGGAACGACAGTGTTCTACAGTTTCTTCCTTGTATTCATGTTGTTCCTCGTAGATATTGCCTATGGAATCATTGATCCACGTATAAAACTGCATAAGAAGGAGGGGGAATGATTCGATGAATCACATGACAGATAAACAAAACGCTAACCATTCTCCGTCCACAACAAAAGTACCGGATGATTGGTTCAACCCACTCGATGAAGATCGGGGAGGGGCAGAGACGGTCGTCCGACCATCACTCTCCTATTGGGCAGATGCCTGGAGAAGGCTAGTAAAAAACAAGCTGGCGATGGGCGGCCTGCTATTCCTTATCTTTTTAGGACTCATGGCAATCTTCGGTCCGATCATTTCCCCATACACGGTGGACGGACAAAACTTGCCAAAGCAGAATCTTCCACCATCTCTTGAGCATTGGTTCGGCACCGATCAGCTTGGAAGAGACGTGTTCACTCGTACATGGTACGGGGCGAGAATATCTCTATTCGTAGGATTGATGGCAGCTTTGATCGACTTTTTCATTGGGGTCATCTATGGAGGAATTGCCGGTTACAAGGGCGGTCGCACCGACAGTATGATGATGCGTGTCATTGAAATCCTGTATGGTCTTCCATATTTGCTTGTTGTCATCCTGCTGTTGGTCGTAATGGGACCAAGCCTGACGACAATCATCATCGCTCTGACCGTCACCGGATGGGTCGGGATGGCCAGGATCGTCAGAGGACAGGTGCTGCAGATCAAAAACTATGAATTCGTACTGGCATCAAAGTCGTTCGGTACGAAAACGAGTAGAATCATCAGGAAGAACCTTCTGCCAAACACGATGGGGCCGATCATTGTCCAGATGACATTGACCGTGCCAACTGCAATTTTCGCGGAAGCGTTCTTGAGCTTTTTAGGACTTGGAATCCAGGTTCCTTATGCCAGTTGGGGTGTAATGGCAAGTAATGCACTCGGAGTAATTTTGTCCGGCGATTGGTGGAGATTGTTCTTCCCTGCATTTTTCATTTCTGCAACGATGTTTGCATTTAACGTACTAGGGGACGGGCTCCAAGATGCATTGGATCCGAAATTGAGGAGGTGATCACCATGGAAAAAATACTCGAAGTCAACAACCTTCATGTTTCATTTGTAACTTACGGAGGAGAAGTCAAAGCTGTCCGAGGCGTAAACTTCGACCTTCACAAAGGAGAAACCCTTGCTATCGTGGGGGAATCCGGATGCGGAAAAAGTGTAACTGCAAACAGTATCATGAAGCTTATTCCTGAACCGCCCGGAAAGATTACAGATGGAACAATTCATTTCAAAGGGAAAGAGCTTACCAAGCTTCCAAATAAAGAGATGCGGAAGATTCGAGGTGCGGATATATCAATGATCTTCCAGGATCCGATGACAGCACTGAACCCGACGCTTACTGTGGGTGATCAGCTTACAGAAGGTTTGATGACGCATCGATCGATCTCTTCGAAAGAAGCGAAAAAGGAAGCAATTGAAATGCTTGAATTAGTAGGAATTCCTAATCCGGACGAACGCCTGAAGCAATACCCGCACCAATTCAGTGGGGGAATGCGGCAGCGTATCGTCATTGCAATGGCTCTGATCTGTGATCCAGAACTTCTGATTGCAGATGAACCTACTACCGCCCTGGATGTCACCATTCAGGCACAGATTCTGGATCTGTTTGACAGAATCCAGAAAAAAACCGGGGTATCGATCATTCTTATCACACATGATCTCGGTGTCGTTGCAAAAATCGCAGATCGTATCGCAGTCATGTATGCTGGTAAGATCATTGAGGTTGGAACGAAGCGTGAAATTTTCTACAATACGCAGCATCCATATACACAAGGGCTGCTGAATTCTGTTCCGAAACTGAATCAAAAAGGTGAAAAGCTAGTACCGATCGACGGTACCCCACCTGATCTGTTTTCTCCTCCTGTGGGCTGTCCATTTACAGCGCGCTGTCCGAAAGCGATGGAGGTTTGTGAAAAAGTTTATCCGTTCAAATCAGCTCTAAGTACCACACATGAAGTGGACTGCTGGCTTCAGGATGAACGTGCCAAAGAATTGTCGGCCTCTCATGCGGCCACAAGATAAATACATATCAGAAGGGAGAACAAACGCATGAAAAAATGGCTAACGATGTTCATAGCCGCAATGATGGTGCTTGTACTTGCAGCTTGTACGACAAGTGAAAGTTCAGGCGATGATGAGAACAAAGAGGATAAAGGTTCAGACGAAAGTGCTGAAAAGGTGCTACAACTGAATAACGGGATGGAGCCAACGTCATTGAATCCTCCAATCGGATTTGATGCAGCTTCATGGAACATCCTGAACAACTTGATGGAAGGGATGACACGTCTAGGGAAAGACCATGAACCACAAGAAGCTTCAGCTGAAAAGTGGGACATCTCCGAAGATAAAAAGACTTATACCTTCCATATCCGTGAGGACGCTAAATGGTCCAATGGCGACGACTTAACAGCAGGCGATTTCGAATATGCCTGGAAACGTCTATTGGATCCTGAGACTGCTTCACCGGCTGCTTTCCTTGGATATTTCATTGAAGGTGGAGAAGCTTACAACAATGGTGAAGGCTCTGAAGAAGATGTCATGGTCACAGCTAAAGATGAAAAAACATTGGAAGTTACTTTGACAGCTCCGACGAACTACTTCCTGAATGTCATCTCGAACCCGGCATTCTTCCCTGTCAATGAAAGTGTAGCAACTGAAAACCCTGAGTGGTTTGCAGAAGCGGATTCCTTCGTCGGAAACGGTCCTTTCCAACTTGCTGAATGGAAGCATGACAGCTCCCTTGTAATGGAAAAAAGTGAAAATTACTGGGATGCAGATACTGTAAAGCTTGATAAAGTTGAGTGGGCAATGGTCAATGATACGAATACGGAATACCAGATGTTTGAAGCTGGGGACCTTGATACATCAGGCATCCCTGCAGATAACGCTGAGGAACTCCTTGAAAGTGATAAGGCGATCATCGAAGATCAGGCTGGAACATATTTCTACCGATTCAACGTAACAGAAGAGCCTTTCCAGAACGCCAAGATCCGTAAAGCGTTCGCGATGGCTGTCAATCAGCAGGATATCGTCCAATATGTAACGAAAAACAAAGAAGAACCAGCTTATGGTTTCGTTTCTTACGGTTTTAAAGACCCATCCGGAAACGATTTCCGTGAGCAGAATGGCAATCTTATCGAGCATAACCCTGAAGAAGCGAAAAAGCTGCTTGAAGAGGGGATGAAAGAAGAAGGTTATGATGAACTTCCACCTATTACATTGACATTCAATACGAGTGATGCGCATGCTTCCATAGCTGCAACCTTGCAAAGTATGTTCAAAGAAGCGCTCGGTGTTGAAGTCAAGCTTGCCAATACAGAGTGGAACGTTTTCCTTCAAGATCAGAAAGATTTGAAACACCAGCTGTCCAGAAGTTCATTCCTTGCAGACTATGCAGATCCGATCAACTTCCTGGAAAGCTTCACAACAGATTCATCCATGAACCGTACTGGTTGGTCCAATTCAAAGTATGATGAATTGATCAGCAATGCAAAAGCAGAAACGGATGAAGCGAAGCGCTGGGAGTACATGTATGAAGCAGAGAAGGTATTGTTCGAGGACATGCCGATCTTCCCTGTACATTTCTATAATCAGGCAGTATTGCAACAGGAAGGTGTAACAGGAATGGTACGCCATCCAGTCGGATACCTTGAATTGAAATGGGCAGACAAGCAATAAGACTGACTTAGGGGGTGACTGTGATGGAGAGGTTCAGAGCTGAGCCTCCCATCAAGTCATCCTTTTCTATTGAAGAATTGAAGAACCAGTCTGGAGAGGTGGAAAACAGTATGATTCATGCGGAACGATTATTTAAAGGGGATACAATAGGTGTCGTTGCACCAGCAAGCCCTCCTAACCTGAAAAAGCTGGAAAAAGCAATTCCGTTCATGGAATCTATGGGGCTGAAAGTCAAAGTCGGCAACCATGTCTCGAAAGTGAATGGATACTTGGCTGGTACCGATGCGGAGAGGTTGGAAGACTTCCATCAAATGTTCCATGACCCTTCCATCAAGGCGATTTTCTGTGCAGGAGGCGGATATGGAACTGCGAGAATAACAGACTCGATCGATATGGAACTTATGAAAAAGAATCCGAAAATTTTCTGGGGATACAGTGACATTACTTATTTACATACGGCTATAAGGCAGCAGACTGGTCTAGTAACGTTCCATGGACCAATGCTCAGCTCTGATATTGGGCAGGATGATTTCGATGACCGTTCAAAAGAACTGTTCCATCAACTTTTTGAACCGAAAACGTTAAGGTATGACTCGCGATTTTCAGAAACAGAAACGATTGTTGCTGGTGAAGCTGAGGGTCCACTTACTGGCGGGAATCTTTCGTTAATCGTAAGCGGAATCGGAACAGCTTATGAAATCGATGTACAAGACAAGATTCTATTTATTGAAGATATTGATGAGGCGCCATATCGTGTCGATTCGATGCTTAACCAGTTGAAACTATCTGGTAAACTGGAAGAAGCTGCTGGAATAGTAGTCGGTGACTTCAAAAATGCAGAACCAACTAATGGACGACCTTCCTTATCATTAGATGAAGTATTGGATTTCTATTTTTCCGGGTTGGATATTCCGGTAGTCAAAGGGTTCAAAATCGGCCATTGTCAACCGCATTTCGCTGTGCCTCTAGGGGCGAAGGCGACCCTTTCAAGCGACAAGGGGTTACAGATAGAGCCTGGAGTACGATAAGCAAAAAAGATAAAAGGATGAGAAACTATGAAAATCGTATCGATTGATACTTATTATGGTGCTGTACCATTACATACACCATTCAAAACAGCACTTAGAACGGTTACCGTGGCTGAAACCGTCATCGTGAAGGTGACTTGCGACAACGGGATCATCGGTTGGGGAGAAGCCCCTCCAACGCACGTAATCACTGGAGACAGTCTGGCAAGTATAGAATCGGCCATCACCAACGTATTCAAGCCTTTATTGACTGGTGAGTCAATTACAGAAAGGGACCGGCTGTTCGCGCTCATCAATAAAGCGATCGTAGGTAATACAAGTGCGAAAGCTGCAATAGACATGGCACTTCACGATTGTGCTGCCCAGCAGGCCGGCCTTCCTCTACACGTCTTTCTTGGAGGATATCGGGACGAAATTGAAACAGACTATACCGTCAGTGTAAATACTCCGGAAGAAATGGCAGCGGATGCCAAAGCGTATATCAACAATGGTTTCAACGTATTGAAAGTGAAAGTAGGTAAAGATCAGATTTCCACTGACATTGAACGGATCAAGGCAATCCGTGAAAAAGTCGGTGATTCCTGTCTGATCCGCCTTGATGCCAATCAGGGGTGGCGTCCGAAAGAGGCAGTTTCAGCCATCCGTAAAATGGAAGACCTCGGACTGGATATTGAATTAGTTGAACAACCTGTCCTTGCCCATGACCTTAAAGGGTTGAAATATGTAACCGAAAATGTCGACACACCGATCATGGCTGATGAAAGCGTGTTTTCCATCTATGATGCACGAGAAGTGCTGGAGACGGCAAGTGCCGACCTAATCAACATAAAGCTTATGAAAGCTGGAGGTATTCATCAGGCAATGAAGATTGCCAATCTTGCTGAAAGTTTTGGTGTAGAATGTATGGTAGGGAGCATGATCGAAACGAAGCTTGGCATCACTGCTGCCGCTCATTTTGCAGCAAGCCAGAAAAATGTGACCCGGTATGATTTTGACGCGCCGCTGATGCTTGCAGATGATATTGTAAGTGGAGGTATTATTTATAATGAAAGGAAGATTACATTCAATTCCGGAAGCGGACTTGGTGTTAAGGAAATAGACGGTAATTATTTGCATGATACAAAGTCGATCTATGCAGTTGAAAAATAATTGGAGGGTGATCGGATGGAATCGAACGAAAGAGCGAACAAAGGGATGTACATTGTCAATGTGCCAGTTGCAACGGTTTGGACATCACCTGCATCACCAAGAGAAATCGATCAGCCTGGATTGTCGAACCCTGCAGCTATTAAAGAGTGGTACGAACAACTAGGTTATGAACTCCGATTGGAACTGTGCGATTCCAATCTAGTGCAGTCACAACTTCTCTATGGGGAAGAAGTGGTGGTTACGGATACACAAGGGGAGTGGGCGCATGTCATCATTCCAAGCCAGCCTTCCAAGAAAGATGAGCGTGGCTATCCGGGCTGGGTACCTAAGGTTCAACTCCAGCCGATCGATAAGGAGTTTTGGAGCAGCGGCAAGTCAGCTGTCGTTTCAAGCAAGAAGGCATGGCTGCGAGACGAAAAAGGAGAAAAGATGCTCGAATTGAGTTATTTGACCGAACTTCCTGTACAGGGTACGGAGGATACATCAGTAAAAGTGCTTACCCCTCATGGAGTGGCATTCCTTTCAGAGGAAGATGTCTATGTATATCCCCTGTCCAAGGGCAAGGTTCAGGAGGATGGAATGACCATCATCCAGATTGGTGAGGCTTTCCTTGAGCTACCTTATTTCTGGGGAGGCATGAGTGCTTACGGGTATGATTGTTCCGGTTTCAGTTACAACATGCACAAAGCAGCAGGGTACACGATCCCGCGCGATGCTGACGACCAGGCGAATAGTGGAGAAAATGTTCCATTGGATAAACTTGAGCCTGGTGATTTGTTGTTTTTTGCTTACGAAGAAGGAAAAGGGAAGATCCATCATGTCGGCATTTATTATGGGAACGGCCGAATGATTCACTCACCAAGTACTGGGAAACAGATCGAAATCATCAAGCTTGCAGGTACATTTTATGAGAAAGAGTTGTGCGTCGCAAGGCGTTATTGGATCGAGACGGAGGGACCAGCATGAGCCAGGAAACCATACTTCAAGTGAACAACCTCAAGAAACATTTTGACCTTGGCAAAGGCCGGATATTGAAGGCTGTAGACGGTGTTACGTTTGATGTCAAACGTGGAGAGACATTCGGACTTGTTGGAGAGTCAGGGTGTGGGAAATCGACTTCAGGCCGTACGATCATGGGATTGTATGATCGTACGGAGGGGGAAGTCCTTTTCGAAGGGAAGGATATTCATAAACTTTCTGAGAAGGAGAAATTCTCCTTCTACCGTAACATGCAGATGATTTTCCAGGATCCATACGCTTCTTTGAATCCGAGGTCTACCGTAGCAGAAATCATCTCTGAACCGATGATTGTCCACGGATTATTCAAAACGAAGAAAGAACGGATGGAGCGAGTGTATGACCTTCTGGAAGAGGTTGGACTGAACCGCGATCATGCTACAAGATATCCGCACGAATTCAGTGGTGGTCAACGTCAGAGGATTGGTATTGCAAGAGCACTGGCGCTAAATCCTGACTTCATCATTGCAGATGAACCTATATCTGCACTTGATGTGTCTGTTCAGGCACAGGTCGTCAATCTTTTGGAAAAACTGCAGGAAGAAAAGGGACTGACTTACTTATTCATCGCTCATGACCTTTCCATGGTGCAGCATATTTCTGATCGGATCGGTGTAATGTATCTCGGTCATTTAGTTGAATTGACGACGAGTGACCGTCTGTATGATAATCCGAAGCATCCTTACACACAGGCATTGCTATCCGCAATCCCGATTCCTGATCCGGATATCGAGGAACAAAGAGAGCGGACAATCCTTGAGGGAGAACTCCCAAGCCCGATCGATCCTCCTAGTGGTTGTGTGTTCCGGACACGCTGCCCGATGGCGATGGAAGCATGTGCGACGACCAAGCCGGTGTGGCAGGAAATCGAGAAGGATCATCATGTAGCATGTCATTTGTTCAATGAAGACATTGATAAGCCGCATGATGTTAGGGAAAAGCTGCAGCAATCATAAGCTGGCTTTTCTGAAACTAGATTGATAGTAAATCCAGGATATCCGAACAATCAACTGTCGATTGTTCGGATATTTCATTCTTCAGCAAATGAAGGAGCTTGTAAACTTGTCAGTGGTGACTGGGACGCATATTCTTGTGTATATGATCAACCGTTGCTTTATGATAAATCGTCATCTTCATCCTTGCATAAATGGTTCTGGTATTATATATTACTATTAGTACCTAGTCATAATACATAAATGAATGTCTCCTACCTTTAATCTAGAGACGTTGTTCCTTTCATTGACTAGAGTAATTGGACGGTGGAAAGTAATGAAGCGAAATAAAGTGACAAGACAGATAGAGTTGAAGGAAACAATCAAATCCATGCCGTTCATTACGGATGAAGAGCTTGCTAAGAAGTTCGGTGTAAGTATTCAAACCATCCGCCTCGATCGTATGGAATTATCCATACCTGAACTGAGGGAACGGATCAAATCCGTTGCGACCCATGAATGGAATGAAACAGTCAAGGCTTTGCCGATTGAAGAGGTGATCGGAGAAGTCGTCGACCTTGAACTGGACGAGCGCGCCATATCGATTTTGGATATCCGCTCAGAACATGTGTTTTCGCGAAATGATATTGCCAGGGGCCATCATTTGTTTGCGCAAGCGAACTCTTTGGCTGTAGCAGTCATCAATGATGAACTGGCATTGACGGCGAAGTCGGAAATCTACTTTACACGCCAAGTGAAAAAAGGCGAGCGCGTAGTTGCTAAAGCGAAAGTCGCCGGTACCGATCAAAAGGGGAGAACCCTGGTGGAAGTACAGAGTTATGTAGAAAATGAACAAGTATTTGCTGGAACGTTCTATATGTTCCGTTCAAACGAACAGAAGGAGCTGCAACAGTCATGAGAATTGCCATAGATGCTATGGGAGGGGACCATGCACCCGATGAAATCGTATTAGGTGCAGTGGATGCCGCAAAAGAAAACAAACAATTGAACCTGGTGTTGTTCGGGGATGAAAACAGGATCAGACCTTTGATCGACGAGGTTCCGAATATCGAAGTCGTCCATACGGATGAAGTCATTACAAGTGACGATGAACCGGTCCGTGCTGTTAAAAGGAAAAAGAATGCCTCAATGGTATTGATGGCAAATGAAGTGAAGGAAGGTAAGGCAGACGCCTGTATCTCCGCTGGTAATACCGGTGCATTGATGAGTGCTGGATTGTTCGTCGTCGGTCGTATCAAAGGAATCGATCGACCTGCATTGAGCCCGACGCTTCCAACAGTTGACGGAAAAGGTTTCTTACTGATGGATGTCGGGGCAAATGTTGAAGCAAAACCGCAGCACCTGATCCAATATGGCATCATGGGTGCCATTTACGCAGAAAAAGTCAGAGGCATTGAAAACCCCCGCATCGGCCTGTTGAACGTAGGGACAGAAGATGGAAAAGGGAATGAGTTGACGAAGAAGGCGTTTGAAGGATTGAAAGAAGCCCCAATCAATTTTGTAGGCAACGTAGAAGCACGCGATCTGCTTGAAGGTGTAGCGGATGTTGTGGTTACTGACGGTTTTACAGGGAATGTAGCACTGAAAACCGTTGAAGGGACAGCGCTCACGATGTTTTCGATGATCAAAGAAACGTTCATGTCCAACTTCAAGACAAAGCTTGCTGCAGGAATGGTAAAGAATGATCTGAGAAAACTGAAGAATAAATTGGATTATTCCGAGTATGGGGGAGCTGGATTGTTCGGGCTTGCTGCTCCAGTGATCAAAGCTCATGGTTCTTCGAATCGAAGAGCATTCTATAATGCGATCAAACAGGCTTCCCATATGGTGGAAAAAGATGTTTGCGCAAAAATCACAGAAACGGTCAAAGAATGGAATGAATCGAAGGAGGAATCGTGATGAAACGAGTTGCATTCGTTTTCCCTGGTCAAGGTTCCCAGGAAGTAGGGATGGGGAAAGCTTTTTATGATTCATATGATGAAGTGAAACAATTGCTTGATCAGGCGGACACTGCACTTGGAACATCAATCACATCATTGATGTTCGACGGTCCCCAGGATGAATTGACGAAGACAGAGAATGCGCAGCCTGCCTTATTGTTGACGAGCGCTGCTGTTCTGCAACTTCTGGAAAAAGAAGGCGTGAAGCCGGTAATGACTGCTGGTCACAGCCTCGGTGAATACTCTGCCCTTGTAGCAGCAGGAGCTTTAGAGCCGTTGGAGGCTGCCCGATTGGTGCAGCGCAGAGGACAGCTGATGGAACATGCTTACCCGACAGGAAAGGGTGCCATGGCTGCTGTACTAGGATTGGAACAAGCGGATATCCAGCATGTGCTTGATCAATTGGACGAACAGGAAGCTGTTGATCTCGCTAATATCAATTGCCCGGGTCAGATTGTCATTTCCGGAACGAAGGCGGGAGTAGAAATTGCTTCAGAAAAGCTGAAGGAAGCCGGGGCGAAGCGTGTACTGCCACTCAACGTAAGTGGACCGTTCCATTCTAGACTGATGAAGCCTGCGAGTGAGGAGTTTTCGGCTGCGTTGAAGGAAACGGATGTCAACGATGCTGACGTTCCAGTATATGCGAATGTCACTGCTGAACCGGTGCAAGCTGCAGCGGAGATTGAACAATTATTGGTAGAACAGCTTTATTCTCCGGTAAGATTCCAGCAAATCCTCGAGCAGTTTGTCGAAGCGGACATCGATGCGATTGTTGAAGTCGGTCATGGAAAAGTATTGACCGGTTTAGTGAAAAAAGTGAAGCGACGAATGACAACGTTCAATATCCAGGATCCAGAATCCCTGGAGAAATTCATGACATGGTATAAGGAGGAATCATGATGATGCTGGAAGACAAAGTAGCACTGGTCACGGGAGCATCTCGTGGAATTGGCCGTGCAATCGCACTGGAGCTTGCTTCCAAAGGAGCTTCTGTCGCAGTGAACTATGCTGGAAGTGAAGCGAAAGCACAGGCGGTCGTTGAGGAAATTGAAGCAATGGGTGGAAAGGCGATGAAAATCCAGGCTGATATTTCGAAAGAATCTGATGTGAAAGATATGGTGAAAACAACCATTGAAGCATTCGGCAAGCTTGACATTCTGGTCAATAATGCAGGAATTACGAGAGACAACCTGCTTATGCGAATGAAAGAATCGGAGTTTGACGAAGTCATCAACACCAACCTTAAAGGTGTCTTCCTCTGTACTAAGGCTGTCACTCGTCAAATGATGAAACAGAAGAGTGGGAGAATCATCAATATTGCGTCTGTCGTCGGTGTGAGTGGAAATCCGGGTCAGGCGAACTATGTTGCCGCGAAAGCTGGTGTGATTGGATTGACGAAAAGCAGTGCGAAAGAGCTCGCAACAAGGAACATCCTTGTCAATGCAGTTGCACCAGGGTTCATCACTACCGATATGACAGATCAATTGACAGACGAGCAAAAAGAAAGCATGCTCAGTATGATTCCGTTGAACCGTCTCGGTGAGGGTGAGGATATAGCCAGAGTAGTACGTTTCCTTGCCACAGAGGATGCTGCTTATATGACTGGTCAGACACTTCACGTAGACGGCGGAATGGTTATGTAATCCAATCTGGTTTTTTATAATGAATTACCCTATAATTACTGAAGGGAGGTGAAGTCTTATGGCAGAAACTTTTGATCGAGTGAAAAAAATCGTTGTCGACCGTTTAGATGTAGACGAATCCAAGGTGACAATGGAGGCTTCCTTCAAGGATGATCTTGAAGCGGACTCATTGGATGTTGTTGAGCTTGTAATGGAGCTTGAAGATGAGTTTGATATGGAGATCGCTGATGAAGAAGCAGAAAAAATCAATACAGTTGGTGACGCTGTTAATTACATAAACAGCAGCCAATAATAATCGGGCAAGCAGGATATCTTCGTAGGTCTTTTCTTCGAACCAGTTAATGGTGGAGGATAGGATCTTCATGCAGATATCCTCTTGCTTTACCAAACTTTTTACTGAAAGGGATAAGGTGGAATATGGAGGATTTTTCAACCTTTCAACAACAAACAGGGGTGACCTTCAATAATGTAAACCTGTTGAAGCAGGCATTCACCCATTCATCCTATGTGAATGAGCATCGAAAAACGGATAGAACTGACAATGAGCGGCTTGAATTTTTAGGAGATGCGGTATTGGAGTTAGGGGTTTCCCAATTCTTATACAGGCAATATCCGAAAATGAGCGAAGGAGAGCTGACAAAGCTCCGGGCAGCTGTGGTGTGTGAGATTTCCTTAGTCAGCTTTGCGGAAACTCTGAACTTCAGTGAACACATCCTGTTAGGAAAAGGGGAAGAAATGACCGGTGGAAGGAACCGGCCTGCGCTTCTGGCGGATGTATTCGAAGCGTTCATTGGAGCTCTTTATCTTGACCAAGGTTTTGACAGAGTTCTGAGGTTCCTGGAGAATCACGTCTATCCAAAAATTGAAACAGGTGCTTTTTCGCATGCGATGGATTACAAAAGCCAATTGCAGGAAGTAGTCCAGCGGGATCGTAACCGTGTGATCGAGTATGAAATCATAGAAGAACGCGGCCCTGCCCACAGCAGGGAATTCGTTGCACATGTAAGGGTCCAAGGCGAAACGGTAGGCATCGGCATCGGGCGGACAAAGAAAGAATCCGAACAACGTGCCGCAGAAAAAGCCTTGGAAAAAATCAAATAAGCTGTATGACCCCACAACAAGTGGAAAAGGTTACAGCTGAACCAAGAAAGACCCGATCCAATTCAATGATGAATGGTTCGGGTCTTTCTTGGTTTGCGTTATTATTCGCATTTACTGCTTACGGTAATTACCAAGCTCTTGTACGAATGCCTGGATTTCACTGACGCTCAATTGACCTTTCATGACGATCATATCGTGGAGTGATTTGATATCTTCATATTTTTCGAGATCATAGTCTTCCGGATCCATGATCGATCGGTTGACGACCTGAAGACGCTCTGCCATATCATCAATGATAATTTTCAGATTTTCCTGTGTTGGTTGATTCAAACTCAAAATCAATTCCTCCTCCTGGGTAGTATCAGCGATGCTTCTTCTATCACCTTCTGTTATATGATAAAATAAAAAAGTTGAATTGCAAAATACATATCAACAAGTTAGAAAAAGTAGGAGGATGAAGATGTTCCTCAAACGTCTCGATACAGTAGGATTCAAATCATTCGCCGAGCGGGTTACCGTGGATTTTGTTCCAGGAGTGACATCTGTAGTTGGCCCGAACGGCAGTGGGAAAAGTAATATCACGGATGCGATACGATGGGTGCTTGGTGAACAGTCAGCAAAGTCGCTGAGAGGTTCGAAGATGCAGGATATCATCTTTGCTGGAAGTGACAGCAGAAATGCCCTGAATATGGCAGAAGTGACATTGACATTGGATAATGAGGACAATGCCCTCCCGTTGGATTACCAGGAAGTCAGCGTCACCAGAAGGGTGTACCGCTCTGGTGAGAGTGAATTTTATATCAATAAGCAGGCGTGCCGTTTGAAAGATATCGTCGACCTCTTTATGGACTCCGGCCTTGGCCGTGAGGCTTTTTCGATTATCAGCCAAGGAAAAGTCGAAGAAATTCTGAGTTCCAAAGCAGAGGAAAGGCGATCAATCTTTGAAGAAGCGGCAGGCGTTCTGAAATATAAACAACGTAAGAAAAAAGCGGAATATAAATTGGCTGAGACTCAGGAGAACTTGAACCGAGTCGAAGATATCATCTATGAAATAGAAGGGCAGCTCGAGCCTTTGAAAGAGCAGGCAGCGATAGCCCAGGATTATCTTGAGAAAAAAGATGAACTGAAGCAAGTGGAAATCTCGCTGCTCATCACTCAGATCGAATCGTTGAATGAACAATGGCAACAGCTGTTAGCTGATCTTGATTCAATGAAAAGAGAAGAAATCCAGCTGAAAACAGCCATTCAGAAGAAGGAAGCAATCGTCGTCGAAGAACGAAGTCATATCGCTGATCTGGACGAATCGATTGAAGGATTGCAGGAGACGATGCTCGTTCTGACGAAGAACCTTGAAAACCTTGAAGGCAAAAAGGAATTGATGAAAGAACGGCATAAACATGTGGAAGAGAATAAGTCCAAGCTTGAAAGTGATTTTGAACAGTTGACCACGAAGCTTGCAGAGACTAAGAAACTGTATGCTGAACAGCAATCGCTCATGCAGGAATGGAAACAAAAACGGAAAAGTACCAAAGCGGAGCACGAAGAAGTTGAAGGTTTACTTTCCCATGGTGAGCAGGATATCGAGGACGAAATCGAAGAATTGAAAAGTGATTATATCGAATTCTTGAACGAACAAGCTGCAAAACGCAACGAGCGCCAATCGTTGTTGAAACAACTGGATCAACTTGGCTCAAAAAGTGATGCACAGCAGGATAAGTTCAAGGACATCCGCGGGGAAAGGCAGCAGTTGATTGAGAAAAGAGATGCAGCAACCAAGCAGACAGGTGAACTTCAAAAAGAGAGAGCAGAGAAGGAAGAGCAGCATAAGCAGCTTGACGTCCGCTTGAGGAAGGAAAAATACGAACATCAGGACTTGCAGACAAAGTTGTATCAAGGGTATCAGCACTTGGAAAAGATGAAATCGAAGAAAGAGATGCTTGAGGAGATGAAAGAAGATTTCTCAGGATTCTTCCATGGGGTGAAGGCGGTACTTAAAGCACGGGAGAACAACCGTCTCCACGACATTGAAGGAGCAGTCCTCGAGATGATCGACATCCCGAAAGAAACGATTACTGCTATTGAAACAGCGTTGGGAGCACAAGCCCAGCATGTCATCGTAACAGATGAAAAAGCTGCCCGGAATGCGATCCAGTGGTTGAAGCAGAGCAATAATGGCCGTGCGACATTCCTGCCCCTGGCCACCATCCAGCCACGGTTCATCCCGGCTGAAGCGAAAGCTAAAGTTGCCCAGGCAGAAGGTTTTGTCGGCGTAGCATCTGAACTTGTGGGCTATGATGATCGTGTGAAGAAGGCGATCGAGCACCTTCTCGGCCATATCATCGTTGCAGAGGACTTGAAAGCTGCGAATGAAATTGCCCGTCTGACGGGACGACGCTTTCGAGTTGTCACGATGGAAGGTGACGTCGTCAATCCAGGAGGCTCCATGTCGGGAGGAGCGAAGAAGCAGACGAACCAATCATTGTTTACAAGAGAAAAAGACTTACAGGAGCTCACTGAAAAGCTTGATTCTTTCCAGAAGAAAACGACCGATGTAGAAACCAAGGTTGCCGCTTTGAAGGCTAGTATCCAACAGCTGGAAGCTCAGACTGAAAAATCAAGGGATGAGCTGGAAACACTGAGGGAGACCGAACAGGAGAAGCGCGCGAAGCTTCGTGAATGGGAAGTGAAATTGGAAAACCTGAACGACCACCTGCACTTGTTCGATCAGGATCAGGAACAGTATGAGCAAGAAGGGCAACGAATGAAGGCGCGCCTTTCAGAGCTGGAAGAAGAACTTGAAACGTTGGATGGCACACTGCGATCCACTCAAGTACGCATAGACGAATGGACTGAAAAGTTGAACAAACAACAGGAAAATGAAGATACGCTTAAAGAAAAGCGCCATCAGCTCCAAATCGCATTGGCGGAACAGCAGTCATTCATTAAGAATCAACAGGACAAGATGGACCAGCTGGAGCAATCACGGTTGGAATTGGACCAGGAAATTGCATCCAACCGTGAACAGTATGAACAATTGCTCGATGTCGTTAATATGAAGCAGACCGAAGAAGAACTTACACATGATATCGAAGACAAAAAGAGCAGAAAGCAGAAGACGATGAAACTGATCCAAGAGCGGAGAGAAGAACGCTCCAAACGGTCACTTGTAGTGGAGGACCATGAAAAAGAGCTGAAAGAAGGGCATCGCAAACATCAGAACTACGTCCATGATATCCAGGACAAAGAAGTTAAAGCGAACCGGATGGATGTAGAGCTTGAAAACCTGTTGGATTACCTACAGAAAGAATATTTTATGTCATTCGAGAAAGCGAAAGCAGAATATCCTCCAACGGAAGAATTGGAAGAAGCAAAAACGAAAGTCAAGCTGATCAAACGTGCCATCGATGAGCTCGGCACAGTGAACCTTGGTGCAATCGAAGAGTATGATCGTATCCAGGAACGCTACCAGTTCCTTAAAGACCAGCAGGAAGACCTGAATGAAGCGAAGGATACGCTCTATACAGTCATTTCCGAAATGGATGGTGAAATGGAGCGGCGTTTCGACGATACATTCAGTCAGATCAGGGAGAAATTCGTCGTTGTCTTCCAGGAGCTTTTCGGTGGAGGAAGAGCGGACTTGAGATTGACGAATCCGGATGATTTGCTTGAAACTGGTGTGGATATCGTTGCTCAGCCGCCAGGAAAGAAACTTCAGAATCTCGGTCTGCTGTCCGGCGGGGAACGTGCACTGACTGCAATTGCATTGCTGTTCGCTATCCTGCAGGTCCGTCCGGTGCCTTTCTGTGTGCTGGATGAAGTGGAGGCTGCACTTGATGAAGCCAATGTGGACCGGTTTGCGAAATACTTGAAGATTTTCAGTAAAGAAACACAATTCATCGTCATCACCCATAGGAAAGGTACAATGGAGCAGTCCGACGTGCTTTACGGGGTCACCATGCAGGAATCAGGAGTATCTAAGCTGGTATCTGTCCGAATGGAGGAGACGAAAGAATTAGTGGAAGCATAGAAAGGATGAAACGATGAGCTTTTTTAAGAAATTAAAAGAAAAATTCAACTTGAAAGAAGAAGACGAACAAAAAGAAGAACAAGCATCTTCAGAAAAATCGACAGGTGAAGAGGCTGCAGATGAAGAAGTGGCCGATGATCAGGTGCAGGATGACGCCGCTCCTGTTGACCCTTTAGCAGATGCAACTGCAGAAAGCCAAGATGATCAGGAAGCTCATGAAGAGATAGAGCGCGCGGAAGAAGCGGAGCAGGACGAAGAAGTATCGATCGCTGCAAAGTTCAAGCAGGGGCTGAAGAAGACGAGAGACTCTTTCTCCGGTAAACTTAATGATCTTGTGGCACGTTACCGAACAGTCGATGAAGACTTTTTCGAAGATTTGGAAGAAGTGCTCATTTCAGCAGACGTCGGTGTGACGACTGTCATGGACATGATCGATGAGCTGAAAATGGAAGTGAAGCGCCGGAATATCAAAGATACTCGAGAAGTGAAGGAAGTCATTTCCGAGAAGCTTGTCGACATTTATTATGGCGATGATGATGAAGGGGAAGTTGAAGGGTTGAACATCAACCATGATGGCCTTTCCGTCGTTTTATTCGTCGGCGTCAATGGAGTCGGAAAGACGACGACTATCGGTAAGCTCGCACATAAATTGAAATCCGAAGGTAAGAACGTCATGCTTGCTGCAGGGGATACGTTCCGTGCTGGTGCAATCGAACAGCTGGAAGTATGGGGAGACCGAGTCGGTGTGAATGTCGTCAAGCACAGTGCAGGCGCCGATCCTGCTGCTGTCATCTTCGATGCAATTTCTGCTGCAAAATCGAGAGATGCAGATGTACTTCTATGTGATACGGCAGGAAGGCTGCAGAATAAGGTCAACCTTATGAATGAGCTGTCCAAAGTGAAACGTGTCATCGAACGGGAAATTCCCGGAGCACCTCATGAAGTCCTGCTCGTTCTTGATGCAACGACAGGACAAAATGCGATGAGCCAGGCGAAGACGTTCTCTGAAGCGACAGACGTTTCCGGTATTGTTCTAAGTAAGCTGGATGGAACCGCAAAAGGCGGGATCGTACTCGCAATCCGCAATGAACTGGAGATTCCGGTCAAGCTGGTCGGTCTTGGAGAGAAAATTACAGACCTCCAGGAATTTGATGCACACGCATTCGTCTATGGTCTGTTTGCCGACACGATCGATGAGTACGAGGACGAAGAAATCGTCGACTAGACCTTGACTGTTCGGCTGTTTTTCGATAGTATTACACTAATGTAAAGTAATTTCACTTAACAAGGGGCGCTTGACGTGCTAGAGAAGACGACAAGAATCAATTATTTGTTTGATTTCTACCAGACTTTACTGACCCCTAAGCAACGGAGCTATATGGAGCTCTATTATCTGGAGGACTACTCCCTGGGGGAAATTTCTGAATCGTTCGATGTGTCGCGGCAAGCAGTCTATGATAATATCAAACGTACAGAAGCGATGCTTGAAGAGTATGAAAAGAAACTCAATCTGTATGAACGTTTCCAGCAGCGTCAGGAACTGATCTCACGGCTCCAGGATGAAGCATCATCTTTGGAGCTTTCAGGCAGGTTCACGGAATTGCTGGACAAACTAAAAGAATTGGATTAGGAGGTTTCCTTCTATGGCATTTGAAGGTTTAGCCGACCGTTTGCAAGGAACGTTCCAGAAGATAAAAGGCAAAGGGAAGGTAACCGAACAAGATGTAAAAGAAATGACCCGTGAAGTCCGTCTGGCCCTTCTTGAGGCCGACGTCAATTTCAAAGTGGTCAAAGACTTCGTCAAGCGTGTGAAAGAACGCGCAATCGGCCAGGAGGTAATGGAGAGTCTTACCCCGGGCCAACAGGTAATCAAAGTCGTCAAAGAAGAACTGACAGAACTGATGGGTGGAGATGAAAGCAAGATTGCAGTAGCCAATCGTCCACCGACTGTCATCATGATGGTAGGTTTGCAAGGTGCTGGTAAAACAACGACCACAGGTAAACTTGCGAATCTTCTCAGAAAGAAATATAACCGGACTCCATTGCTGGTCGCAGCAGACGTCTATCGTCCTGCAGCTATCAACCAGCTGGAGACGTTGGGTAAACAGCTGAGCATGCCTGTCTTTTCAAAAGGGACAGATGCGAATCCCGTAGATATCGCCAACGAGGCAATCGCCCATGCAAAAGAAGAGCACAATGATTATGTCATCATCGATACTGCAGGACGGCTTCACGTCGATGAAGGCCTGATGGATGAACTGAAGCAGATCAAGGCGGATGTAAACCCTGATGAGGTCTTCCTTGTGGTCGATGCCATGACTGGTCAGGATGCAGTCAATGTGGCGGAAAGCTTCAATGAACAGCTGGACATCACTGGTGTCGTCCTTACTAAATTGGATGGTGACACACGTGGTGGTGCGGCTCTTTCCATCAAGGCCGTCACGGATAAACCGATCAAATTTGCAGGTATGGGAGAGAAGCTCGACCAATTGGAGCAATTCCACCCTGAACGCATGGCTTCAAGAATCCTCGGCATGGGAGACATGCTGACATTGATTGAAAAAGCTCAGGCGAACGTCGACGAGAAACGTGCGAAAGAACTGGAGCAGAAAATGCGCTCAGCCTCTTTCACGTTCGATGATTTCCTGGAACAGATGGGCCAGGTCCGTAACATGGGACCATTGGATGAACTGCTTGACATGATTCCAGGTGCCAACAAAATGAAAGGCATGAAGAACGTTCAGCTGGATGAGAAGCAGATTTCCCATGTCGAAGCAATCATCCAGTCGATGACCAAGGTCGAAAGGAACGACCCGTCCGTCATGAATGCAAGCCGTAAAAAGCGGATAGCCAAAGGGTCAGGAACAAGCGTTTCAGAAGTGAACCGCCTGTTGAAACAATTCGAAGAAATGAAGAAGATGATGAAGCAGATGACCAATATGCAAAAGGGTAAAAAGGGCAAAGGAATGAAATTTCCTTTTATGTAATGTAAAAAACCTTTACACATAGAAAAACATCTGATAAAATCTAAACTTGTGATTGATATTATTGATTATGGAGGTGCTAGAACATGGCAGTAAAAATTCGCCTTAAACGTATGGGATCCAAACGTAACCCATTCTATCGTGTTGTTGTAGCTGATTCACGTTCTCCTCGTGATGGACGTTTTATTGAACAGATTGGCACATATAATCCAGTAGCTAACCCTGTTGAGGTTAAACTTGACGAAGAGAAAGCTTTGGATTGGATGACAAAAGGTGCTAAACCAAGCGACACAGTACGCAACCTATTTTCAAACGAAGGCATCATGAAGAAATTCCACGACTCTAAAAACCAAAAG
This sequence comes from Thalassobacillus hwangdonensis, assembly GCF_042675915.1. Classification (NCBI taxonomy): domain Bacteria; kingdom Bacillati; phylum Bacillota; class Bacilli; order Caryophanales; family Bacillaceae; genus Thalassobacillus; species Thalassobacillus hwangdonensis. The sequence continues at coordinate 565,509 of NZ_JBHTKL010000001.1, forward strand.
TAAAGTAGTGTGATATCATGAAAGCCTTAATTGAAACCATTGTAACGCCATTGGTCGATCATCCTGCAGACATCGAGGTTACGGTAAAAGAGGAAGAACGCAAAATCGTGTATCACCTCACTGTCAACCAGGAAGATGTCGGCAAGGTGATCGGAAAAAATGGACGCATTGCAAAGGCAATTAGGACTGTCGTTTACGCGGCAGGTTCAGACAGCGAAAAAAGAGTCTATCTGGACATTATGTAAGAAAGGGAGAGGGGATTGAACCTTTCCCTTTTTTTACACCCTGAGAATGTTTAGCTCATTTAAAAAAATCATGTATAAAAGAATACGAAGGCTTTCCCTATAAGCCGAGTTTCCTTGAAGAATCCATCAGGAACAACTCATGTTCCAATCTTTAGGATGGGAGATAAAGTGATTATTACCTCCCACTCTAAAGATTGGAGCTTTACAATGATCCCCCTCTGATTGAGGGATGGTCCGGAGGTAACGCTGGTGCAGATGATCAAAAAGGTTCCCGTTAGGCAGATATTGACCGATGTTAGCAGGCAGGAGCTACATGAAAATCTCGTTCATCGACAGGAGCAATACGAACGTGAATGTCAGCAATTGCAATTTGAAAAGAAAAAGCTTGAGAACAGAGAGAATTATCCAAGCACAAAAGTGACCGAGAAGTTCAAAAAAGAGATCGATACAAGAAAAAATAAGATCAGCGCATTGCAGTACAAGATGGAACAATTGGATGTTCTTCCAAATGGAAGTGAACTGACCATCGATGAAGTAGATGTCCTTATCACTGTGGAAGAAGGCATGGACTGGAATGAAATAACTAACGAAAAAGCGATCGTCATCAAAGACGGCGTCGTCATTCAAGCGAGGTAAGTGAAATGAATCAAACAATGTTCAATGTAGGTAAAATCGTCAATACACATGGAATCAGGGGAGAGGTTAAAGTCCTTAGAATCACAGACTTCGAGGAACGCTTCGAACCTGGTCAATGTCTCTACCTTTCTAAAGAGGGGATAGCAGAGAAAGAACTGATCATTGAAACGCATCGTCAGCACAAAGGCTTTGACCTGATCAAGTTCGAAGGACACCCGAATATCAATGATGTAGAAGGATATAAGAACGGGATGCTGAGAATCAAAGAAGACCAGCTGACAGACCTCGAGGAAGATGAATTCTATTACCATGAAATCATCGGCTGCGAAGTGAAGCTCCAGGATGGCACAGTAATCGGTGACGTGAAAGAAATCCTCTCACCAGGTGCGAACGACGTGTGGGTCGTGAAGCGTAAAGGAGAAAAGGATGCGTTGATCCCTTATATCGAAGATGTGATAAAAGAAGTCGATATTGAATCCGGTACGATCATCATTGAACCGTTAGAAGGGTTGCTGGACTGATGCAAATTGATATCCTTACATTGTTTCCGGAAATGTTCGATGGCGTCCTGAATACATCGATTATGAAGAAAGCCCACGAAAATGGTGCGTTCCGTTACAATTACATCAACTTCAGAGACTATACAGAAAATAAACATAACAAAGTCGATGATTATCCTTACGGTGGAGGAGCGGGGATGGTCCTTTCCCCTCAGCCGATTTTTGATGCAGTTGAAGACTTGAAAGCTAAACACGATACGAAACCAAGAGTCGTACTTCTTTGCCCGCAAGGGGAGCCGCACACCCAGTCGAAGGCGGAAGAACTAGCAAACGAGGAGCATCTAGTGTTCATTTGCGGCCATTATGAAGGCTATGATGAACGGATCAGGGAGCATCTAGTTACAGATGAAATTTCGATAGGTGATTATGTCCTGACAGGCGGCGAACTTGGAGCAATGGTGGTCATCGATTCTGTCGTAAGGCTATTGCCTGGCGTCTTGGGGAACGAAGCATCAGCCCCGAAAGACTCTTTTTCTGAAGGAGTGCTGGAACATCCTCATTACACGAGGCCGGCAGAATTCAGAGGGCATAAGGTTCCGGATGTTCTATTATCAGGAAACCATGCTAAAATCGATGAATGGCGCAGAAAAGAGTCATTGAAGCGAACATGGCAGCGGCGCCCTGAACTGCTTGATGAAGTTGATCTCACAGAGCAGGAACAGATGTGGATTGAAAGCTTCAAAAATAATGGCTAGGCTATTGCAGATGCACCTGAACTGTGGTATATTATTCTTTGTGCTTGGACGTTCGGTTCAAGCGGAAAACGATGTTCCGCTGCTTCTTAGTTAAGTATGAACATTAGTTTGGAAGGAGTGAATTAGGATGCAACAATTAATCCATGAGATTACGAAAGAACAGCTTCGTACGGATCATCCTGATTTCCGCCCTGGTGACACGGTAAAGGTCCACGTGAAAGTAGTGGAAGGTAACCGTGAGCGTATCCAGGTGTTCGAAGGCGTTGTTATCAAGCGTCAGAACGGCGGAATCAGCGAGACTTTCACAGTTCGTAAAATTTCTTACGGCGTTGGAATCGAGCGTACTTTCCCAGTACATTCTCCACGTATCGAGAAAATCGAACGCAGCCGTCGTGGTAAAGTACGTCGTGCTAAACTTTACTACTTGCGCAACCTACGCGGTAAAGCTGCACGTATTAAAGAAATCATCTAATGAAGTCGAAAGGAGCTTGCAGACGTCAAGCTCCTTTTTTGCACTTCAAGAAAGTATAAGAAAGTACTAAAGCATCGCCATAAGTACATGGCGACAAGCAAAGTCTTTCTGACACTTCAAATGAATAATAATGAACGCATATAATGGTTAAAGATTTATGAACTGGAATACATGAATAAAATTATTTTGCAGGACCAACATATATTCTTGATAACGATAAAGTTAGTCTGATTAATTACTTGAATAGTTCGTTCGGAAAGGGATGGCCTGTATGAGCAAGGCATGGTTAGAATGGCTGAAAGCTTTTGCAATCGCTGCGATCCTGGCAATCATTGTGAGGGTCATTTTGTTTGCCCCTGTAGTTGTAGAGGGCCCATCAATGCTCCCGTCATTACATGATGGAGATCACTTGATTGTCAGCAAGTTGAATTATTCGATTGGTGAACCTGACAGATATGATGTCGTCGTCTTTCATGCCACTCAAAGGAAAGATTACATCAAGCGTGTGATCGGGCTGCCGGGTGAGCATGTGGAAATGAAGGATGACCAGCTCATTATTGATGGTGAAAAAGTAGATGAGCCTTACCTGGATGATAGAAAAGCAGCTATGAACGAAAATCAGATCATGACACAGGACTTTACCATCGAGGAACTGCCTGGAGGGTACAAAGAAGTCCCGGAAGACCATGTACTGGTACTTGGTGATAATCGCAATAACTCAACAGACAGTCGGATGCTTGGTGTGGTACCGGTGGATACGATCGTTGGTGAAGCCATCATGACGTATTGGCCGCTGGATAGAATTCGATTTACAGAATAGGTGATGACATGACGATACAATGGTTTCCTGGTCATATGGCCAAAGCGAAAAGAGAAGTAGGAGAAAAGCTTAAGCTGGTGGATTTTGTCATGGAACTCGTTGATGCCAGGTCACCTGAGTCTTCTCAGAACCCGATGCTTCATCAGCTTCTACAGTCCAAACCAAGAATGATCGTCTTGATGAAAAGGGATCTTGCTGATCCTGACTTGACGAGCAAATGGATTGAGTACTTCAATCAGCAGGGGAATCCTGCTATTGCCATCGATGCACAGAATACGAAGGATATTCAGAAGCTGATTCAAATGGCGAAGGATATGGCAAAAGACAAGATGGATAAACTGAAAGCGAAAGGGATCAGACCTCGTCCTGTAAGAGCGATGATCCTGGGTATACCGAATGTAGGGAAATCCACCTTGATCAATCGACTGGCAAATAAAAAGATAGCTAAAACGGGTGATCGGCCTGGAGTTACGACTGCCCAGCAATGGATAAAGGTCAAAAAGGATTTCGAACTGTTGGATACACCGGGAATTCTTTGGCCTAAGTTCGAGGATGAAGATGTCGGGTACCGACTTGCGTCGATCGGCACGATCAAAGATCAGATCCTCCCTACGGAAGATATTGCCGCATACATCCTTGATTATTTGAAAAGCAACTATGGAAATGCATTAGAGGACCGGTATGGGTTCTCTGATTTCGATGATATGATGGAAGCATTCGAAACCATAGGTAAGAAACGAGGATGCCTGGAAAGTGGCGGTCGCGTCAACTTCGAGAAAACGGCTGACGTGATTATCCAGGATCTCCGTTCAGGAAAAATCGGGACGATCAGCTTTGAAAGCCCTGATCAGGAAGATTAAAGTCCGATGCGTTGCTATCCCAAAGGTAGCAGCGCTTTTTTTGCACTTTAATAAAGTTTAAGCCAGTTTTCTAAATGAACGGACTTATGATACGTTTTGTTTGACCGATATAAGGATTATGGAGGAAATACGATGAGTTTGAAGATGACGATCAACGAAGCTAAAGTGAGATTGGAGAATGGGGATCTATCCCGACAATCACTAGAGACGTTAAGAAATGATGAACGAAAAGGTATCCAGAAGCTTCTGAAGCAATACGACCGTAATAAGGAAAGAGCGCTTGAAATGAAGCGTAAATTCAACGAAATGCGGATGTTTGAAGAAAAGCAATACCAGACAGGGAAAAGGTCGATCGCGGGTATAGATGAAGCTGGAAGAGGCCCATTGGCGGGTCCAGTTGTAGCAGGAGCAGTTATCCTACATAAAGATTTTTATCTGCCTGGGCTGAATGACTCGAAGCAACTGACTCTTGAGAAGAGGGAGGCTTTCTTCGACGTCATCAGGGAGGAAGCGATCAGTTATTCCGTAGGTATTGTATCGAATGCGGAAATTGATGAAATTAACATATACAGGGCGACAAAACTGGCGATGCAGCGAGCCATCGAAGGTTTGACCAATAAACCTGATCACTTGCTGATTGATGCGATGGAACTGAGTGGATTCGACTGCACTCAAGAGTCGTTGATCAAAGGCGATGCCCGCAGTGTATCGATTGCAGCAGCGAGTGTCCTTGCAAAAGTCACCAGGGACCGGATGATGAAAGAACTCCACCAGGAATATCCCGTTTATGACTTCAAGAATAATCAAGGTTATGGTACCAAAGCCCACTTGGACGCACTGGAAAAATACGGGCCGACTAAATATCATAGAGTAACATTCGCTCCAGTATCGACGATGATCAGTAGTTAGGAGGAGAGAGATGAATCCTATCGTGTCAGGTTTATTTCAATCCATTCAACATGCGGGTAAAGCCAACTCCGCGACAGGGCTGAAAGAAGGGCAGATTTTATCAGGGAAAATCCTCAAGCTGTATCCTAATAATACTGCTAGTGTGAGGGTTGGGAGCCAAACAGTCCAGGCGCAGCTCGAGGCGTCACTGACGTTAGGGAAATCCTATCTGTTCCAGGTTCAGGGCGGGAAGCAACGTCTGAACCTTAAAGTGCTGACTGAACAATCCGTCCAGGCTTCAGGCCGTGGAATTGAACACCTGATTGCCCAATTAGGCTTGAAATTGACGAAAGAGCATAAGTTACTGCTTGAAAACTTGCTGAGCCGCTCCATTCCTTTTAAAAAATCTGAGTTGAGTCAGGCGGTTCAGCTGTTGAAGCAATCCACCGATACTTCGAAAGCCGTCAAAGTTCTCATGCAGATTTTTGAACGGCAGCTCCCAGTCCGCCCGTCCACCTATTATGCTCTGCTTGCTCGAGAAGCGTCCAGTCTGACCATGCAATTGAGTGAGCTTTCAAACACCCTGAACCAGAAAGGAAGCCTTTCCTCAACAGAACAGAAACTGCTTCACTCCTTATCTTTGCTTTCTGGCGGGAAAGAGGTGGGGTCGTTGAAAGCCGCTGCTTCTGCCACGATTATCAACGACTTAAGTAAAGGCAGTAAAGCAAGCTTTGATGTTCTTGTCAAAGCAGGAACCGTTAAAGCGGAGGCTTTTCCTGTTTTCAGAGAAGAATGGTTGAACCGGGCTCAAAAAGCGAACATCCCCCTGACAGGCAACCTGACAGCTATCGAAGCAGAACGGTCGCTCGCTCAGCAAAAATTACCGGAAGTTCAAGGAGAATCGCTCAAACAGCTGCTTGATAGACAAATACCGCTTAACTCGAAGGAATGGAAAGCGCTGGACCAGTGGATTGCTGGTTTACGAAAAGCAATCGAAGGGTCTGCAAACTCATCACCAGCTACAGTCAATCGGTTTCATTTTTCGGATCAGTATCTATTTAAAAATCGCACGTTCGACAAGATTGTGCGGGGACTGGAAAACTATACGAGCTCTCAGATGAATGAATTGAGGGATACCGCGCTCAACCTGTTGAAAGATCAAAAAAACCTGAATGCATCGATGAATGCCAAACTTGGCGGCTTTATTCAGGAACTGCAGAATTTTCTATCCAAACAGCTTACACATTCTGAAAAGCAGGTCCTCTATCGCTGGGTCTCAAGTATGTCCACGGATGGGGGAACTTCTATCGGAAAGAATCAATCGATGCTGGCTAACATGCACATGCTGCTGCAGCATTCAGGTATCCATGATGAAGCGGGAATTCAAGCAATGATGAATCAAAACACAAATGTACAGCAGGAAGTCTCATTGAAAGGATGGTTGCTGAACTATTTGAATGATACGCCTGAAATCGTAAAAGGAGACAGATTCCAGCAGATGATTCATTTATTGAACGGAATCCAATTGACTGCACATTCCGAGCAGAATCAAATGACACAGCTGAGTTTTGTGTTTCCGGGGAACATGCTTGGATCGGATTCAGACATTCATATGAATGTGGAAGGTCGAAAAAATGAAAAAGGAGAAATCGATCCGGATACGTGCCACATCCTGTTTTACTTGGATCTGGATCGCCTGGAGGAAACCGTGATTGATATGAATATTCATGAACGTCACGTCAGTTTATCCATCTATAACATGTCACCGGACAAGGTTGTACTCACGTCATCGATGAAAGAATCACTTTCAGATGGACTGGAGAAGTTAGGCTATCAACTGAAGTCTATACAAGTGCATCCAATGGACAGCACCCCTTCAACAAACCAGATTGGTGCATCAATCTCAGATTCTCAACGATTCAAGGGGGTGGATCTGCGCATATGAAAGATGAACAAAAGAGAGCGGAAGCAATTGCCTTAGGTTACAATTCCGATCAACAGGAAGCGCCTAAAGTCCTGGCTAAAGGTAAAGGTGAAGTAGCGGCCAATATCCTCAAGAAAGCAAAAGAAAACAATGTCCCGATCCAGGAGGATGCCACTTTAGTGGAGCTGCTTTCACAGTTGAACATCAATGAGCAGATCCCTGAAGATCTTTACCAGGTGGTAGCAGAAGTCTTTGCATTCATTTACAAAGCCGACAAAGGTGGAAGTCGAAAATAGAGCGCTGAAACGCTCTATTTTTGTTTACATAATTATCTTATCGTTCATGAGATTCTCTTTTTCTCATTTTTTCGACGTATGGGAACGCTTTCTATGGACAATCCAACGCTTTTTTTTATACAATGGAAATGCAGTGAAAATTGATGGGAGGATGGAACATGAACATTCACGAGTATCAAGGTAAAGAATTATTACGCGAATTTGGCGTTTCCGTTCCAAACGGATATGTGGCATATACCGTAGATGAAGCTGTTGAAGCTTCTAAAAAATTAGGTTCAAATGTCACTGTCGTTAAAGCACAGATCCATGCAGGTGGACGAGGAAAAGCTGGCGGAGTAAAAATCGCTAAAAATGAAGATGAAGTGCGTACATACGCAGATGAAATCCTCGGAAAAACGCTGGTAACGCACCAGACTGGTCCAGAAGGTAAAGAAGTGAAACGCCTTTTGATCGAAGAAGGCTGCGATATTAAAAGTGAATATTATGTAGGAGTTGTTCTTGACCGTGCGACAAGCCGTGTTGTCGTGATGGCTTCTGAAGAAGGCGGTACGGAAATTGAGGAAGTTGCTGAAGAGACTCCTGAGAAGATTTTCAAGGAAGTTGTCGATCCTGTAGTAGGTCTGACACCATTCCAGGCACGTCGTCTTGCATTCAACATCAACATCCCTAAAGAATCCGTTTCCAAAGCGGTCAAGTTCATGATGGGACTTTACGATGTATTCGTGAAGAAAGACTGTTCGATTGCTGAAATCAACCCATTGGTCACTACTGGAGACGGTGGCGTCATGGCGCTTGATGCGAAGTTGAATTTTGACGACAACGCGCTTTACCGTCAAAAGGATATCCTTGAGCTACGCGATCTGGACGAGGAAGATCCAAAAGAAGTCGAAGCTTCCAAGTTCGATTTGAGCTATATTGCATTGGATGGAAATATCGGATGTATGGTCAATGGTGCAGGTCTTGCAATGGCTACGATGGATACGATCAAGCACTATGGCGGCGATCCCGCGAACTTCCTTGATGTTGGGGGCGGTGCCACTACTGAGAAAGTTACTGAAGCGTTCAAGCTGATCTTGTCCGATGATAACGTTAAAGGTATCTTCGTCAACATTTTCGGTGGAATCATGAAGTGTGATGTCATCGCTGAAGGTGTTGTAGAAGCTACGAAACAAATCGGCCTTACACTTCCACTTGTCGTACGTCTGGAAGGTACTAATGTCGACCAAGGTAAGAAAATCCTTGATGAATCAGGTCTGAATATCACTTCTGCAGATTCAATGGCAGACGGTGCACAAAAAATCGTAGAACTAGTGAAGTAGAAAGGCGGGGAAACAGATGAGTGTATATATCAATAAAGATACGAAAGTGATTGTACAAGGGATTACAGGTTCCACAGCCCTTTTCCATACGAAACAGATGCTGGAATACGGTACGAAGATCGTCGGTGGTGTCACACCTGGTAAAGGTGGTACGGAAGTAGAAGGAGTACCGGTTTTCAACACAGTTGAAGAAGCTGTGCAGGCAACAGGGGCGACTGCTTCTGTCATTTATGTACCTGCACCATTCGCTGCAGATGCAATCATGGAAGCGACAGATGCTGAAATGGATCTTGCCATCTGTATCACAGAGCACATCCCGGTAATGGACATGGTTAAGGTCAAGCGTTATATGGAAGGCAAGAAAACACGCCTTGTCGGTCCTAACTGCCCTGGTGTCATCACTCCGGATGAATGTAAAATCGGTATCATGCCTGGATACATCCACAACAAAGGTCATGTTGGTGTTGTGTCCCGTTCCGGAACATTGACATATGAAGCGGTACATCAGCTTTCTGAAGCAGGTATCGGTCAGTCTACAGCGGTAGGAATCGGTGGAGACCCTGTCAATGGAACGAACTTCATCGATGTTCTGAAAGAATTCAATGAAGATGAAGATACGTATGCAGTAATCATGATTGGTGAAATCGGTGGTACTGCTGAAGAAGAGGCTGCAGAATGGGTGAAAGCCAACATGAAGAAGCCTGTCGTCGGCTTCATCGGTGGACGTACAGCACCTCCAGGAAAGCGTATGGGACATGCTGGTGCGATCATTTCCGGTGGTAAAGGTACAGCTGATGAAAAAATCCGCGTCATGAACGAGTGCGGCATCAAAGTTGCGGAAACGCCATCTGTAATGGGTGAAACGTTGATCGAAGTACTTAAAGAAAATGACATGTATGACAAATGTAAAACACACTGATTAATGAGAGATCGTGTATGAGGGGAATTGCCTCATGCACGGTCTTCTTTCTATATTCACTGAAGAAAGGACGTTGGCGATTGAAAGTATTGAAACGAAGATTAATCCTTCTTCACGGCTGCAGGAACATTAACAGACGGCTTTTACGTCGCATGCTGACCGTGGATCCCTCACTTAACCTCTTCTTTACCTTATCATCGAAATCCCTCTCTGAAACATTGCAAATTCCACTTAAACGTGCAACCTTGATCTATCATGAACTACATGATGAAACATACAGACGGTTGATGGAAACTTCCATGAACAAGTACTCCATCACAGCATTTCTAGATGCTGATTATCCAGCGTTACTGAAGTGTATCCCAGATCCTCCACTTGTCCTCTATTTGAATGGTGATCCTTCACTCCTCCATACAATGCCTTCAATTAGTGTGATTGGGACAAGACGTCCATCTAAAGATGCCTTTGATACGATGAACCATCTTCTTCCGCCTTTGATTAAACACGGATGGGTGATCGTCAGTGGAATGGCAGTCGGAGTCGACCAGTTTGCACACCAGCTTTCGATGCGATATGATGGGAAAACGATTGCAGTGATCGGTTCAGGATTCGAGCATATTTACCCCAAGTCGAACACCACTCTCTACCATAGAATTGCGGATTCCCACCTCGTTGTATCAGAATATCCCCCTCATGTGAAAGCTCAGCGCCATCATTTTCCAGAACGAAATAGGATTATCAGTGGGCTGACATTTGGCACACTAGTAATTGAAGCGAAAGCACGAAGCGGTTCATTGATCACGGTCGAGCAGGCGCTCGAACAAGGTCGGGAGGTCTTTGCAGTTCCTGGCTCCATTTTGAACCCACAAAGCGAAGGATGTCATCAAATGATACAGGATGGGGCAAAATTAGTTCGAAATACCTATGATATTATTGAAAATTATCCTGAATTTTAGATGATACACCATCAATTTCTGTCGAAAACAGTCGGGTAAATGTTTATTTTTTTAAAATTCAGACCATTGCTGTTTGACAAATCAAATCAAAGTATTTAATAATAGGGAAGATTTATCATTACAATTCATTTATCTAATCATACCTCTATGGGAGGCACAGGAATGGCAGATTATCTAGTTATCGTTGAATCACCAGCAAAAGCAAAGACAATAGAAAAATACCTAGGAAAAAAGTACAAAGTGAAAGCATCGATGGGTCACGTCCGCGACTTGCCGAAAAGTCAGATGGGCGTGGATGCTGAAAATGAATTCAATCCGAAATATATTACAATTCGCGGTAAAGGGCCTGTACTGAAAGAACTTAAAACAGCGGCCAAAAAGGCTAAACGCGTCTATCTCGCAGCCGACCCCGATCGCGAAGGGGAAGCGATTGCATGGCATTTGGCACACAGTCTTGACATAGACGACAAATCGGAATGCCGGGTAGTCTTCAATGAAATCACGAAAGATGCGGTGAAAGACTCGTTCAAGCATCCGCGTACGATTGATATGGATCGTGTTGACGCCCAACAGGCCAGAAGGATACTCGATCGTCTGGTAGGTTACAATATCAGCCCTATATTATGGAAGAAAGTCAAAAAAGGATTGAGTGCAGGTCGTGTCCAATCCGTTGCAGTCCGGTTGATCATCGATCGTGAAAATGAAATAAAGAGTTTCGAACCGGAAGAATACTGGTCGATTGAAGCGGACTTTTTGAAGGAAAAAGAAAAGTTCGAAGGCTCGTTCTATGGAATTGACGGTAAGAAGCAAGAGTTGAAAACGAAAGAAGATGTCGATCAAGTTCTTGAAAAGCTGAAAGGCAAGCAATTCAAGGTTGAGAAAGTCAATAAACGTGAGCGCAGAAGGAATCCATCTGCCCCGTTCACTACTTCATCCCTTCAACAGGAAGCTGCACGAAAGCTTAACTTCCGTGCCCGGAAGACCATGATGGTGGCACAACAGTTGTATGAAGGAATCGATCTAGGTAAAAAGCAAGGTACAGTTGGTCTGATCACCTATATGCGTACAGATTCGACACGCCTATCCGAAACGGCCCAAAACGAGGCACTGGACTACATTACCGAAAATTTCGGTAAGGAATTCCACGGTGGGAACAAGAAGAAGAAAAAGAAGGAAGGGGCTCAGGATGCGCACGAAGCGGTCCGCCCAACTTCAGCTTCCCGTGACCCGAAGTCGATGAAAGGGATCTTGAGCAACGATCAATACAAGCTATATAAATTGATTTGGGATCGCTTCATCGCCAGTCAAATGGCTCCGGCTGTACTCGATACAGTTACCGTGCACATGGAGAATGAAGGGGTGGAATTCAGAGCCTCCGGATCCCAGGTGAAGTTCAAGGGGTTCATGAAAATTTATATCGAGGGAACAGACGATAACAAAAAAGAGGAAAACAAGCTGTTGCCTGAACTCGAGGAAGGCATGAAAGTGAAAGCAGATGCGATCAATCCGAATCAGCACTTCACACAGCCCCCTCCACGCTACACGGAAGCTAGACTAGTCAGGACAATGGAGGAACTAGGCATCGGGCGTCCTTCTACGTATGCTCCTACTCTAGATACGATTCAACGCCGAGGTTATGTGGCATTGGATAACAAACGTTTCGTTCCAACAGAATTAGGGGAAATCGTGCTGGAGCTTGTCAGAGAATACTTCCCGGAAATCATTGATGTCAAATTCACGGCCAAAATGGAAGAAGACCTTGATGCCATCGAAGAAGGAAAGAATGAGTGGGTAACGATCATCAGTGAATTCTATCAGGGATTCGAACCACGCCTGAAAAAGGCAGAAAAAGAAATGGAAAAAGTCGAAATCAAAGATGAACCTGCAGGGGTGGACTGTGAAAAATGCGGTCATGAAATGGTTTATAAGATGGGACGCTATGGTAAGTTCCTGGCTTGTTCCAATTTCCCTGACTGCCGAAACACGAAGCCGATCCTTAAAAAGGTCGGAGTCACCTGTCCTAAATGTAAGGAAGGCGAAGTGGTCGAAAGAAAAAGTAAGAAACGCCGTACTTTTTATGGATGTGAAAGGTACCCGGAATGTGATTTCATCTCCTGGGACAAACCGATCAGCAGACCTTGTCCGAAGTGCAGCAACTTACTGGTTGAAAAGAAATCGAAAAAAGGTGTACAGATCCAATGTACAGAGTGTGATTATAAAGAAGAAGCACAAAAGTAAGCATGGACTCCATGCTTGCTTTTTTTTGGCTCTCTTTAACATCATTCACTAGTGTTTTTATCAACAATAAAACCGAGTAATGGAACAATCACCCTAGGCTAAAGACTCACTGACGAGAAAAGTGGTTTCCGTTCTAGGTAAGGATATAAGGAGGTGCTGGAAATTACTCGCTTTCCATGGGAATGTGGTGAGCTTCCTCATGCTTCGCCTTCCGGGATCTCACCGCTCATTTTCACCCCATAGGAGTTTCGCAATTTCCCGGACCTCCTTCCTTTGTCAGTCTAAGGAAACATCGATTTGCTGTTCTTTGAACCTAAGGAAAAGTGAATTAACCTGTTTTTTTGTAAATCATGTGGAACCAGGAGTCGTTCATCAAAAACATAGAGGGTGGCGGGGAAACTGCGAGACTCCCGTGGGAGAAGGGCCTAGGCGAGACGCCGCAGGGAGTAAAACGACCGAGGAGGCTCGCCAGCTCCCCCACAGGAAAGCGAGTAGTTTCCCCGCCGCCCTTTCCACTGGTTCGGCCACGAATACTAAATTTTTCGAAATCACATTCGTGAATTAAACATTGAGATTTAATAGAGCATTTGTATTTAAGAACAAGGGTGACTGGTTGGAACAGAACTTTTGGTAGGATGATGGAGTTATGCGATGATAAAGTAAGATAAAGAAACATTTGACACCAGGATTGCGTGGAGATATAATTACCGAATGGTAAGTGAATCTACTTGACAGGATCGAAAGGAGAATTCCTTATGAATCAACATGTAACCGTTATTGGTGCAGGTCTTGCTGGAAGTGAAGCTGCATGGCAGATTGCAAAACGTGGAGTACAGGTCCACCTTTATGAGATGAGACCGCAGAAGCAGACACCGGCTCATCATACAGATAAATTCGCTGAGCTCGTATGCAGTAACTCGCTGCGCGCAAATAGTTTGACGAATGCAGTAGGGGTAATTAAAGAGGAAATGCGTAAACTGGACTCTGTTATCATCGAGGCTGCTGATCGTTGCCAGGTACCTGCCGGAGGGGCATTGGCAGTAGACCGCCATGAATTTGCAAGTCATGTGACAGAAAGTGTCAAAAACCATCCGAATGTTACGGTATTTAATGAAGAAATAAAGGAAATTCCAGAAGGTCCTGTGATCATTGCTACAGGTCCATTGACTTCCGAAGCGCTCTCCAGCCAATTGAAAGAAATGACAGGAGAGGAATACTTATATTTTTACGATGCTGCTGCACCGATCATTGAAAAAGATTCTATCGATATGGACAAAGTGTACTTAAAGTCAAGGTATGATAAAGGGGAAGCCGCGTATCTGAACTGTCCGATGACGGAGGAAGAATTCAACCGTTTCTATGATGCATTGATCGAAGCCGAAACGGTTCCCTTGAAAGAGTTTGAAAAAGAGATTTTCTTCGAAGGCTGTATGCCGATTGAAGTCATGGCTGAACGTGGAAGAAAAACGATGTTGTTCGGACCGTTGAAGCCTGTGGGGCTGGAGGATCCGAAAACTGGTAAAACACCATACGCTGTCGTACAGCTTCGGCAGGATGATGCTGCAGGCACTCTCTATAATATGGTAGGTTTCCAGACACACTTGAAATGGGGCCCTCAAAAAGAAGTGCTGCAGATGATTCCAGGACTAGAAAATGCAGAAATCGTCCGTTACGGAGTAATGCATAGAAATACATTCATCAACTCACCGAACCTGTTGAAGCCGACCTATCAATATAAAGATAGGGAGGACCTATTCTTCGCTGGACAAATGACTGGTGTGGAAGGTTACGTGGAGTCGGCTGCTGCTGGATTATTAGCCGGAATCAATGCAGCAAAGCTGGTGAAAGGTGAAGAACCGATCACCCTCCCTCACGAAACGATGATGGGAAGTATGGCGCATTATATCACTGCAACAAATCCGAAAAACTTCCAGCCGATGAATGCGAACTTCGGTCTGATCAAGCCACTTGATAAGAAAATCAAAAATAAAAAAGAAAGAAATGAAGCTTACGCAGAACGAGCATTGGAAACAATTCAGAATTTTATTACAATTTAGTGAAATTCGTTGCCACTTTCGAAGGTAGTGTGATAAAATTTAAACGCCTTGATGAGGTGATGTTGTGAATGAACTACAGAAAGCGAAATCATTATTCATAGAATATTTGCAAATTGAAAAAAATGCATCTTCATTGACTGTTCAGCACTATGAAAAAGATGTGGATGCGTTTTTTCTTTTTGTGCGCACAGAAGGTTATTCAGCATTACGGGATGTGGATTACCAGCTGATCCGTGTCTATTTGACCAGCTTATATGAAAGGAAACTTTCCAGACGATCGGTCTCCCGCAAACTTTCCTGTTTGCGTTCGTTCTATCGTTTCCTGGAAAGGGAAGCGATTGTTGAAAGCAATCCTTTCAAAAGTGTATCCCTGCCAAAAGAAAAGAAGCCGATTCCTGAATTCTTTTATGAAGAAGAACTCGATAAACTTTTTTCGATCAGCGACAAATCTACTGCATCAGGTCAAAGAAACCAGGCATTGATCGAACTGATGTATGGTACGGGTATCCGTGTAAGTGAATGTGTCGGCATACGGCTACAGGACATTGACTTGGAACTTGGCACTGTACTTGTGAGAGGGAAAGGGAACAAAGAAAGGTATATCCCTTTCGGCAAATTTGCAGAAGATGCACTGAAAACATACGTATCCGATGGTCGAGCAGTTTTGATGGGCAAAGGGAAGGTGGAGCACAATGCTTTATTCCTAAATGCGAAGGGTGCTGCATTAACGGATGATGGTGTCAGGTATATCCTGAATAAGATGGTGGAAAAAGCTGCACTTACAGTTAAGATCCATCCTCACAAACTCAGACACTCCTTTGCTACCCATATGCTTAATGCTGGTGCGGATTTAAGGTCTGTCCAGGAATTATTGGGCCATGAACAATTATCATCGACACAGATTTATACGCATGTTACGAAGGACCATTTACGTAATATATATATGAACAGTCATCCACGAGCGAATAAATAGAGGTGATGAAAATGGATCAACAATTCCATGCCACGACAATCTTTGCCATTCGTCATGCCGGCGCATGCGCGATGAGCGGAGATGGTCAAGTGACATTGGGGAACCAGGTCGTGATGAAACATAAGGCTAAAAAGGTGCGCAGGCTTTTCAAAGGTAACGTGTTAGCTGGTTTTGCCGGTTCTGTTGCAGATGCATTTACGTTATTCGAAAAATTCGAAGCCAACCTTGAAACCTACAACGGAAATCTGGCACGTGCTTCGGTGGAGCTTGCAAAAGAATGGCGCAGTGATAAGGTGCTTCGAAAGCTCGAAGCGATGCTGATCGTAATGGATAAGGAAGAGATGTTCCTCGTTTCCGGTACAGGAGAAGTGATCGAACCGGATGATGGTATCCTAGCAATCGGCTCAGGGGGCAATTACGCACTCAGTGCAGGTCGTGCCCTGAAGCGCTATTCTCCGGAAAAATCAGCAAAAGATATTGCGCAAGCTGCGCTTGAAATTGCTGGAGAAATCTGTGTGTTCACAAATGACCAGATTACTTTGGAAGTCATTGAATAAGGAGGCGGTGGAACATGTCTTTCGAATTGACTCCACGACAGATTGTCAATAGACTGGATCAATATATCATCGGCCAGAATGATGCCAAGAAAGCTGTGGCTGTAGCGTTGCGTAACAGGTATCGCAGGATGCGGCTCGACGATCAGTTCAAGGAAGAGATCGTACCGAAGAATATCCTTATGATCGGACCGACTGGAGTAGGTAAAACCGAAATCGCACGCAGACTGGCGAAGCTTGTAGGTGCTCCATTTGTGAAAGTGGAGGCTACCAAGTTTACGGAAGTAGGCTATGTAGGCCGTGACGTAGAATCGATGGTCCGTGATTTAGTGGAAACTGCTGTGCGGATGGTCAAAGAGGAAAAAATGGAAACAGTCAAGGTTAAAGCGGAAGAGCTTGCCAACAAACGATTGGTGAAGTTGATCGTTCCTGAGAAAAAGAAGCAGAACAACTTCAAAAATCCATTCGAGATGATCTTCAATCAGCAGGCTGATTCCTCCAATCAGGATGAATCAAAAGAAGAAGATGAGCAGATCGAGACGAAGCGGAAGCGGATCGCTCAACAGCTGGCGATGGGTGAACTCGAAGATACGATGGTGAATGTCGAAGTGGAAGAGCAACAGGGATCGATGTTCGACATGCTTCAGGGTTCTGGTATGGAACAGATGGGGATGAATATGCAGGATGCATTCAGCCAGTTCATGCCTAAGAAAAAGAAAAAGCGCAGACTTCCTGTCTCAGAAGCGAGGAAAGTGCTGACCCACGATGAAGCGCAGAAGCTGATCGATATGGATGAAGTGACCCAGGAGGCTGTTTATAAAGTCGAGCAATCGGGAATGATTTTTATTGACGAAATCGATAAGGTTGCAGCCAAAGGTGAGAATCAGGGCAATGTCTCCCGTGAAGGTGTCCAGCGCGACATCCTGCCTATCGTCGAAGGTTCGACAATTGTAACGAAATACGGTCCAGTGAAAACGGATCATATTCTGTTTGTAGCTGCAGGCGCTTTTCATATGGCGAAACCATCTGATTTAATCCCTGAACTTCAGGGCAGGTTTCCGATTCGCGTCGAGTTGGATAAACTATCGATCGAAGATTTCAAAAACATCCTTACCGAACCTTCCAATGCGCTGTTGAAACAATACCAGGCGTTAATTGAGACGGAAGGTATAAAAATTGAATTTTCTGACGATGCTGTTACTAAACTCGCAGAAATCGCATACGAGGTAAATCAGGAAACGGATAACATCGGTGCACGCAGACTGCATACAATCCTTGAAAAGCTGCTGGAAGATTTATCTTTCGAAGCTCCGGATGTTACGATGGAAACGATCCAGATCACACCTAAGTATGTTGAAGATAAATTAAGTAGTATTGTAAAAAACAGAGATCTGAGCCGATATATTCTTTAAGATGTTGTAAGTTCAGTTAGGAGGAATTATTAATGGAACTATTAGAACGAGCACGGAAAATAAACTCGATGCTGCAAAAAACGACAGGTAAGTCTGTAGACTTCAACGATATGTCAGCAACCCTTCGTGATACGATTGGAGCGAACATTTTCGTTCTTAGCCGTAGAGGGAAATTGCTTGGATTTTCAATCAAGCAGGAAATTGAAAACGAACGGATGAAAGCGATGCTTTCTGAACGTCAGTTCCCGCAGGAATACACGCAGAACCTATTCAGCATCCAGGAAACTACTGCGAATTTGGATATCGATAGCGAGTTCACTGCGTTTCCGGTCGAGAACCGCGACCTTTTCGAAAAAGGGCTGACAACGATTGTACCGATCATCGGTGGTGGTGAACGACTTGGCACGTTGATCCTTAGTCGTTTGACAGAGAGCTTTGAAGAAGATGACCTTCTTCTTGCAGAGTATGGCGCAACTGTGGTGGGTATGGAGATTCTTCATGAGAAAACTGAAGAAATTGAGCAGGAAGCTCGCAGCAAAGCTGTTGTTCAAATGGCGATCAGCTCTCTATCCTATAGTGAACTGGAAGCAATCGAACACATCTTTGATGAGCTGGAAGGCAATGAAGGCCTGCTTGTTGCAAGTAAGATCGCAGACCGGGTAGGAATCACTCGTTCTGTCATAGTTAACGCGCTACGTAAACTGGAAAGTGCAGGGGTCATCGAATCACGTTCCCTTGGCATGAAAGGGACGTATATTAAAGTTCTGAACAACAACTTCCTTCTTGAACTGCAGAAGTTGCGCACAAATTAATAAATATATATGTAAAGAGGTCCATTTTGAATGGACCTCTTTTTTAAATGCGCTCGTACGCGATTTTTGATCAAAAAGTTCTAGTTGAAAAGATATCTATGATTCATGAATAAAGTAATTTTTCGGTGAACTTTTCTATATCGGATACAATGACACATGTTTAATAGGGAGAAAGACATAATTAACAATATTAACAAAAATTTCATGTGATTAGATGTTGATTTATGTAATAATAGATACCGAACAAGTTGTTTATTCGATATATTCCGACAAGGATTTCCGAAAACATATACTTTTGTGAGAGATTACCAATTGTTAGCGCGAAAGACCCATACCTTTTGTCCCTTTTTATCGATTTCACTCTATTAATGACGAAAATACATAGACAGTATACATTGCATTTCTTACAATACTTTTAGTAGGACCTGGTTATAAAACCAATTGATGGGAGGATCCCTATGATGAATTTGTTTGGGGGTACGATCCGTACGCTGGAACAATCCCTTGATTATTCTGCACGAAAAAACAAAGCGATATCGAACAATATCGCCAATGTGGACACACCGGGGTATAAGGCGGAAAGCGTGCAGTTCAAGGAAGTGTTCGACTCGGAGCTTGGAAGTGGATTCGAAGCGAAGCGTACGCACGAAAGACATCTTCCGTTCGGCACATCAGAACACATGCCTTACAGAGTCTTAAAAGATAGGCAAACTACATATAACCATAACGGAAACAACGTGGATATTGATAAAGAAATGAATGAACTTGCGAAGAATCAAATCTATTACCAGGCAGTAGTGGACCGGATCAATGGGAAATTCCGAAGCATGCAATCCGTTATCAAGGGAGGCAGATGATCATGAGTATCTTTCATTCGATGAATACTAGTGCAAGTGCCCTTACAGCACAACGTTTGCGCATGGATGTCGTTTCATCCAACATCGCAAATGCCGATTCCACCAGAGCTACCCAGAATGAAGCAGGGCAGTGGGAGCCGTATCGGAGAAAAATGGTCGTGATTGAACCAACCGGACAGTCGTTTCAATCTTTTTTACATCAAGCAACGAATGGATCGAATCCAGGAAAAGGTGTCAGAGTCAGTGAAATTGTTTCAGATGACGAACCGTTCCGAGTCGTTTTCAATCCGAATCATCCAGATGCTAATGACGAAGGATATGTACAGCTTCCAAATGTAGATCCACTTAAAGAAATGGTAGATTTGATGAGTGCAACAAGATCTTATGAGGCGAACGTCACCTCATTGAATGCAAGTAAAAGCATGATGATGAAAGCACTCGAAATCGGAAAGTAAACATTAGGGGGAATACCGGATGGATCCAATCCGTATGAATATGCTCGCTCCGATGGGTGCACAAAGCACGAACAGGCTCACACCAGGAGAAGCGCATGCGAATTTTTCAAAATCTTTAAAAGATGCAATCGACAATGTGAATCGTTCCCAAATCACATCAGATAAGAAAACGGAAGCATTGGCGAAAGGTGAAGTGGATGACTTGCATGATGTCATGGTTACTGCTCAAAAGGCGAGCATTACATTACAGACATCTGTGGAGATCCAATCAAAAGTAGTGGAAGCTTATAAAGAAGTCATGAGAATGCAAGTGTAAGCACCTACTACACCATTACGTCTTTATATCATTCTTATGAAATGTGTTTTTTATGGGGGCAGTTATGAAACAAAAATATTTAATTTATAAAGAAAAGTTGGCGACCATATGGAAAGAGAGCAGTAAAGGCAGGAAAACAGCAGTTCTCGGGGCGGCATTCGCACTGATCCTGCTTCTTGTCATCGTAAGTGTCCTTTCATCATCCACTAAGATGGTACCGTTATATAGAGACTTGACCTTGCAGGAAGTTGGTCAAATAAAAGCGGAACTCGATGCGAGGAAAGTATCTTATCAGCTGGAGAATGGCGGTACCACAATCACCGTACCGGAAAATGAAGTAGAATCCCTGCTTGTAGACCTGGCTTCTGTCGGTTTGCCGGATAGTGGGAGTATCGACTATTCATTCTTCAGTGAGAACACCTCCTGGGGAATGACGGACAATGAGTTCAATATGATCAAGCTTGATACGATGCAGACTGAGCTTGCAAATATGATCAAAGGCATCCAGGGCATCCAGGATGCGACAGTGATGATTAACAAGCCGGAAAGCCCCGTCTTCATCGGAGACCAGGAACAGGAAGCATCAGCATCGATTGTGGTAGAGACTGAACCGGGATATCGGTTTGAGAATGGACAGATCAGAGCACTGTATCATTTGGTTTCAAAATCGGTACCGAATCTTCCTACAGATAATATCGTCATCACCGATCAGAACTTTAACTATTTTGATTTGGAAGATAACAACACGATTGATAATTCGAATACATATACGCATCAACAGAATGTCAAGCAGGATATCGAACGGGATATCCAACGCAGAGTCCAACAGATGCTCGGTAGAATGGTTGGAGCAGAAAATATTATTGCCTCTGTGACAGCGGATATCGACTTCACTCAGGAAAACCGTGTCGAAGAGCTGGTGGAGCCTGCTGATACCGAATCGATGGAAGGCTTGCCTGTAAGTGTGGAGCGGATAACCGAGACATATAGTGGCGAACCTCCTGCTGGCGGGGTAACAGGTGCCGGTGAAGGGGACGTCACGAATTACCCAGCTGGAGCAGAAGGAAACAACGGCGAATATGAAATGATGAAAGAGACAATCAATAATGAATTTGATCGGATCCAGAAAAACATTGTTGAAAGTCCATATAAAGTAAGAGATCTGGGAATACAGGTAGCCATCGATAATCGTAAATCTGAAACAGGCGAAAACGGAGAAGCGGTGCTTTTGACAGCGCAGGAACAAGCCACTGTAGAAGAAAGTGTAAGTTCCATTTTGAATTCGATCATTTCGACTTCAATCGCTAAGCCTTATGGTGAAATTGACCCGCAGGAAAAAGTCTCGATCGTTTTCCAGGAGTTTAAGGAACAAAATAATCCTTCTGACACACAGACACCTACCATCACGTTATGGATGGTGATTGCAGGCGGTCTACTGCTGTTCATAATCATCGTGCTGATCGTTTCATTGTTGAGAAAACGAAAAGAACGAAAAATACCAGAAGAAGAAACATACGGAGCGTTGTATGAAGCTGCAGCCACTTACGACGTTCCCGATATTGATGATGAACAAGAGAACGAATCTACGATACGTCGCAAGCAACTGGAGAAGATGGCGAAAGATAAACCTGAAGACTTTGCCAAACTATTGCGCTCCTGGATTGCAGAGGATTAAGGGGGATCTATGGTGCCATTGAAGAAAACACCGTTGACAGGTAAACAGAAAGCAGCAATTTTACTTATATCACTCGGCCCGGACGTTTCCGCCCAAGTTTATAAACACTTGTCGGAGGAAGAAATCGAGAAATTGACGTTGGAAATTTCTTCAGTCCAAAAAGTCGGGGGAGAAGAGAAAGAAGATATCCTTGAACAATTTCATAAAATTGCTTTGGCGCAGGATTACATCTCACAGGGTGGGATTGGATATGCCAAGACTGTGCTCGAGAAAGCACTGGGAGAAGAGGAAGCTGCAAGTATCATAGGGCGGCTGACCTCTTCCCTGCAAGTGAAACCATTTGATTTTGCAAGGAAAGCAGATCCGAATCAAATATTGAACTTCATCCAGAATGAGCATCCGCAAACAATCGCGCTGGTACTCTCTTATCTTGACTCGGAACAATCTGCGCAAATCCTCTCTGAGCTTCCGCAGGATATGCAGGCTGATATTGCCAAAAGAATTGCGTTGATGGATTCAACATCTCCTGAAGTCATCAACCAAGTGGAACAGATTCTCGAGAAGAAGCTGTCCACGACGGTTACGCAGGATTACACACAGACTGGTGGAATCCAGGCCGTTGTGGAAGTGTTGAATGGTGTCGATCGCAGTACAGAGCGTACGATCCTTGATGCACTGGAGATTCAGGATCCTGAATTGGCAGAAGAAATCAAGAAGCGGATGTTCGTATTTGAGGATATCGTCACTCTTGATAACAGAGCGATTCAGAGGGTCATCAGAGAAGTGGAGAACGAAGATCTTCGTCTTTCCTTGAAAGTTGCAAGTGAAGAAGTGAAGGAGATTGTATTCAGTAACATGTCGAACCGCATGGCTGAAACTTTCAAAGAAGAGATGGAATTCATGGGTCCTGTTCGATTGAGAGATGTTGAAGAGGCTCAATCCAGGATCGTTTCCTCCATTCGGAGACTGGAGGAAGTTGGAGAAATCGTAATTGCCCGTGGTGGGGGAGATGATATCATTGTTTAATTCTGAAAGGCAGTCTACCGCCCGGGTGATTGGGATACGACCAGTGAAGCCCTCGCATGATAAGACGCTCAAAGAAGCACAAACGGATCGTGCGACTTCTCTTGAAGCAGAGGCGGAAAAGAATCTGCAAGCCTCCCTGGCACAAATGGAAAAATCAAAACAAGAAGCAGAGCGAATGATTGAACAGGCCAGGCAGGAGATTGAACGAGAAAAGCAAGAATGGCAAAAGGACAAGCAGGTATTGAAAGAGACAGTGGAACAGGAAGCCTTTCAAAAGGGATATGCAGATGGTGAAAGGAAAGCGCAAGCAGAATATGAAGAAAAACTCGCTTCTGCAAGGGAAATTGTTGTTAAAGCGCAGAAGGATCATCAGCAAGTCATAAGCAGCAGCGAGGAAACAATTCTTGCCTTAAGTATTCATGCAGCCAGAAAGATCATCCATCAAAGCATTGCAGCAGAGCCTGAAGCGTTCTTGAACGTTGTAAAATCCGTGGTGTCAGAGGTGCAAAATCAGCCGGAAATATACATATACGTGCACCCTGAGATGTACTCAATGGTTCTGGAGAATAAGCCTGCCCTCCAATCTGTCGCTAATGGTCGTGCAAGCGTCAGTATTATGGCAAAAGAAGGTCTGGAAGCATACGGGTGTACCATCGAATCTCCATTCGGACGGATTGATGCCAGTGTGGACAGCCAATTGAATGAAATCCAAACGAAACTGATGGACGTCTGCAAGGAGGCGAATCCTGATGGATGAGTCCCTGTATGTAGATGCTATCGGTCAGATGGATACGTTTAAACGCTATGGTAAAGTCAACCGGGTAGTCGGCCTGATGATTGAATCAAAGGGTCCTGAAACATCCATCGGTGATGTCTGTCTCATTCATTCATCGAATGAACGGGGAAAGGTGATTACCGCTGAAGTCGTAGGTTTCCACGAGGAGAACGTACTGCTGATGCCATATAAGGAAATACGCGATATCGGTCCTGGCAGTCTGGTTGAAGCTACGGGACAACCTCTCCAGATCAAGACTGGAAAGAGTCTGATTGGGTCTGTTGTGGATGCGATGGGGCAACCTTTAGACGATCAGCCGCTTCCAAACGGATTGCAAAGCTATCCTACAGAGCAGCAGCCACCCAACCCGTTATCACGTCCTACGATTCGCGAACCGATACAAGTAGGTGTGCGAGCGATCGATACACTTTTGACCGTGGGAAAAGGCCAGCGAATCGGTATATTTGCAGGTAGTGGGGTAGGCAAGAGTACGTTGATGGGGATGATTGCCCGAAATAGTGCCGCAGATATCAATGTAATAGCATTGATTGGAGAGCGTGGACGTGAGGTTCGTGAATTCATTGAAAACGAACTGGGAGAAGAAGGACTGAAAAAAACGATAGTCGTGGCAGCCACATCGGATCAGCCCGCATTGATGCGAATCAAAGGTGCCTATACAGCCACAGCGATCAGCGAATATTTCCGTGATCTAGGATATGACGTAAATTTGATGATGGATTCCGTAACGAGGGTTGCTATGGCACAGCGTGAAGTCGGCTTGGCAATCGGGGAACCGCCAACGACCAAAGGGTACACACCCTCTGTCTTTGCCGTATTACCTAAGCTGCTGGAGCGAACTGGGACAAGTGCAAAGGGAACGGTCACCGCATTTTACACTGTCCTTGTGGACGGGGATGACATGAATGAACCGATTGCAGATGCAGTAAGGGGAATCCTTGATGGACACTTCGTCCTTGATCGTAAGCTGGCAGAGCAGAATCAATTTCCAGCTATCAATGTGCTTAAATCCATCAGCCGTGTCATGAATCATATTGCACATACGGATCACATCGAAGCTGCGAACCGATTCCGGTCTTTATTAGCTACATATGAAGAGAACAAAGAACTGATACAGATCGGGGCTTACAAAAAAGGAACGAGCAGGGAAATCGACCTGGCAATCCGCTATCATCCGGATATGATCCGTTTCCTGAAGCAGACGATGAGAGACGAGGCACCATTCACAGATTCTATTTTGCAGCTTTCTCAACTACTTGAGGGGAGTGATGTCTGATGGCAACGATGAAAGCTTTTCATAAAATAAAAGATTTGCGTGAAAAAGATAAACAGGAAGCGCAGCGTACGTATCAGAGAAAAGTGGAAGAATTCGAAGCTATTGCGACAGAACTCTATCAAGCTTTGAAACGGAAAGAGAACGCGGAAGCGGAATTCGAAGCCAAAGTGAGGGAAGGCAGCTTGTCTGCGCAGTATTTTGTCCAGTACAAGGATTATCTCCAGCGACTAGATGAACGGATCCTGAGCCTTCAACCGAAGGTACAGGAAGCCAGAGAGAGAATGGAAGGGCAGCAGGAGACCCTCAACATCGCTTATATAGAATTCAAGAAACTCGAAAAACTCATTGAAAATAAACGAAACCTCGAGGAAGCACATGTGAAAAGAGAAGAGACGTTGTTTATGGACGATCTTTCCTTGAGGCAATATTCAACTTTCAGAAACAGGTGAGGATATGGCAAAAGCAGGTTATGGAGAGCAACCCAATAAAGGCAGCAAACTTCAATGGTTTTTGCTTGTCATCGTAATTCCGATCATTTTTCTGATCGTATTGACTTTGATCATTATGACAGTCGCCGGTAAAAACGTATTCGAAATGGCTCAGCAGATTCCTGGTGTAGAATCCCTTGTCACGAGTGAAGAAGAGGCCATCAATGAAAATAAAATCAATGAACTGATGGCGGATGTGGCGGATAAGTCAGCACGAATCGAACAGCTTGAAGGGGAGCTTGCCGGAAAAGACGATACGATTGAGGAACTGAACGAAGAAATCCTGGCGTTGCAAACAGAGCAGGAATCCGAGGATCAGGTAAATACCGACCAGGAAGAAATGATTAAAAGCATTTCCGCTTCCTTCAAGGATATTGATGCAGAAGAGGCTGCACCGATCATTGAACAGCTGGATGAGGTATTAGCAGTATCTGTCCTGGAGAAAGTCCCTAACGAAGAAAGAGGGCTGATACTTGCTGCAATGGACCCTGAAAAAGCAGCAAATCTTACAAGCGCGTTCATCAACCGGAATTGACATCCGGTAGTATGACTTGAAAGGAGGTGACATATATGACGAGTACTGTATCACTGTTTACCACGCCTGTTACAAGGCATAGTTTACCGGGAGCCAACAAAACCTCAGAAGTCTCAACTCAAACATTTGCCAGGTTGCTGACGGGTATGAACGATCAGCCCCTTGCAAAAGGTCCTGTTCAAACAGACGTACCGTTTCAACCTGACCATGAAATTCTGGAAGAACTTCGTAGTCTGTTTGCGCAGATGCACGAAGAGGGGATTGATCTGCTGCAGCTGATAGAAGCAGAAGGTACACTTCAATCTCAAATGGATCAGCTGAGTCCGATGTTGAAGGATCAAGTAATCGGAATGTGGCATTTGAGCAAAGGTTTGATGCCTGTAAATGAACCCCAGGACAATCAGGTGGAACTATTATCATCACTTTTGGGAGAACTTTCATCTACTGCGGATGTGAGAAAACCGAATGCCACAGTCAGCCTGTTTGCACCTGAGTCAATGGTTCGCTCAAATTCCATCACTTCTGCTAATCTTCTGCAGCTGCAGGAACAGTTCAGACGGTTGGAAAACATAGTCCAACAGATGAATGGATTTGCGACAAAGGCAGGTGCCGAATGGCAATCCTTGTCGAAGAAATTGCTGCAGAGCTTAACGGAAATGCAGCAAATGATCAAGCATATGAATCCTGAGTCGAACCAGAAAATCGAACTCACAGCACCGAAGGATATGAAGTTTTCTCCAGTAGTGAAGGAACTTCTAGAAAGGTTCCAGCAAAGGCAGCAGATTCTTTCTACAGCATCTGGCTACAAACAGCAGGCTCAAGTGACAAGCCGTGATCTAAGTAATTGGATGAAGCAAGCACTAGATCAGTATGAAAGTGTGGAAGCAGGAAATAAAACCTTGAGTACATTGCAGACCGGTACAGCCATTACAAAAGTGGAACAGTATGTCATCCATCTCAATCAGAGCCAGACAAAAGAAAGTGCCCAGCAGCAATTGATCCAACAATTCGAACGTGTGCTGAAATCAAGTAAGTTCTTGCATAACAGGAATGGTGGACTGGAACTCCAGATGCGATTGAAGCCTGGAAACCTTGGAGATGTAATAGTGAAGATGACGCAGTTGAACGGCGAAATGGCTGTAAAGATCATGGTCTCCTCACAAGCAGCTAAAGAGATGCTGGATGGGAATATGCAGCAGCTGCGACACATGTTTTCTCCACAGCAGGTCGTAATCGAAAAGGTCGAACAGAACAACAATGGCCAGGCACTTCATTCCAACCAACAGGAGAAGTCTTCAAGTGGAAATGATCAGGGTTCTTCAAATAATGAACACCAGCAATCTGATAAGCAGAATAAAGAAGAAGATAGCACGACGTTCATGGATTATTTATTGAATGAGGAAGCGTAGGTGAAAGAAATGGCTAAAATTGATGGCTCCCTCTACTTGAGGCAACAGCAGACAGATAGAGGATCCACGAATGCTACCCTAGGCAAAGACGACTTCATGAGAATTCTCATGACACAACTGCAAAACCAGGATCCGTTGAATCCGATGCAGGATAAAGAATTCATTTCACAAATGACGAGCTTCTCAAGCCTTGAGCAGATGATGAACATGTCCAGTGCGATGGAAAAGTTCACGCAAGCCCAGTCCATGGCTCCGGTAGTCGAGTACAGTTCAATGATCGGTCGTGAAGTCACTTTTCAAAACATCGATTCTGAAACAGGGGAACCGACAGGTCAGGAAGAGGGTATCGTACAGGCTGTCAGCCAGAAGGACGGACGAATCCAATTGGAAGTGGAAGATGGCAGCGTCGTGAATGTTGAACAGATCCTTAAAGTCAGCAATGCAAATTCAGATCTATAAGAAGGAAGGAGAAATCATGGATCCAAGAATCCATCATTTACAGCAAACGGGAAACTTACAGCCTTTACATCATCGTGAAAAAGTAAGCAAAACCGGAACATCGTTCAAAGAAGTCCTGAACGAAGTACAGCAGCTGAAAATAAGTAAACATGCAGAGCAGCGCATCAAGAGCAGAGGCATCACAATTACAGATGAACAATGGCGGGGCATAACGAACAAAATCAATGAAGCAAAAACCAAAGGAATCAAGGATCCATTGGTGGTTTTGGACCAGGCTGCCCTAGTGGTAAGTGCAAAAAACAATACAGTAGTGACTGCAATGGATAGGAAGGAAGCAACATCCCAGATTTTCACGAATATCGATGGGACGATTCTAATCGAAGGATAGGCTGGACCTTGAAAAGGAGGCCTACCAGACGCTGACCGACTGAAGCGTCTACTTTAAAACAAAATCAGAGAGGATAGTGAACAGATGCTACGTTCAATGTACTCCGGAATTTCCGGTATGAAAGGGTTTCAAACTAAATTGGATGCTATCGGTAATAACATTGCCAACGTCAATACTTATGGCTATAAAAAAGGACGTACCACGTTTCAGGATATGATGAGCCAGACCGTTTCAGGTGCCCAAGCTCCAACTACTGACTTCTTAGGAGGGCGAAACCCGTCTCAGATAGGTTTAGGCTCAAAAGTAGGCACGATCGATACCATCCACACACAAGGAAACAGACAAACGACGAACAGACCTCTTGACCTTGCGATCGAAGGTGATGGAATGTTCATGGTAGCGAAAGATGTGGCGGATGGGTTGGAGAACGCTACATTAAGCTTCACCAGAGCAGGTAACTTCTACTTGGATAATGACGGCTATATCGTCGATACAAATGGTCAGTTTTTGATTGGTGAAGGTGTTGATAATGGTGCCCTTAACGGAGATTCAGCGCGACTTAGGATACCGCCAGAAGCGGAAAGTTTCAGTATCCAGTCTGATGGGACTGTGACTTATGTAGAAGGAACCGAAGCAATTACCGCCGGAAGAGTGCGGTTGGCTAAATTTTCTAATCCTGATGGGCTGGAAAAATTAGGAGGAAACAGTTTTCGTTTAACGAATAACTCCGGTCTTGAACTATTCGGTCCAAATAATCAATTGAACCTTGAAATCCCTGGTCAAGGTGGAACAGGTCAGACTGTAGCAGGTGCGCTTGAAATGTCGAACGTCGATCTTGCTGAAGAATTCACAGAAATGATCACTGCACAGAGAGGCTTCCAGGCGAATACGAGAATCATTACGACTTCTGATGAAATCCTTCAGGAACTGGTCAACTTAAAACGATAACTGAAGGGAGGTAGGGGGTCGGTCTATTCTGCTGACCCTCCCTTTAAATGATTGAATTGACACGATTGAATGGTAGTGCCTTTCATTTGAATGCTTTATTCATAGAACAAGTACAGGCTTTGCCTGATACGACCATCACTACATATCATGGCAAGAAACTGATAGTTAAAGAGAGTGAAACAGAAGTTCTCGATAAAATCACTGGTTACTATAAGATGATCGGTCTGGCTGGAGTTCATAGAAAAGTAGGTGAGCAAGATGAATAGAGTAATCAAATCAATGATGATCGCATTGGTCTCGCTGACAGTGATCGGTGTAATTGCACTGATTGTAGTATTGAACCTAGATGGCAACAAGACAGCAGAAGGGAAGCGGAACATTGATGATATAGTGGAAGCTTCGATAGAAACCGAAGAGATTACTACGGATCTGAAAAATGACCGGTTTGTAAGAATCCAGTTCCGTATCATCACAGATAGTGATGATGCAAAGAAAGAACTGCTTAAAAGAGATTTCCAATTGAACAATATTCTGATTAAAGAGCTCGGAAAAATGGATAGCGAGGCTTTTAAGACAGATATTGCAACACTTGAAGAGACGATCAAGCTGAAATTGAACAAAATCATGACTGAAGGTAAGATCACAGAGGTTTACACAGTCAAGAAGGTTTTACAGTAACCAGCCTGGATCAGTCTGCATAACGGAGGTGATAGGATTGGCTGAGGAAGTTCTCTCCCAAAATGAAATAGATGCCCTTCTCTCTGCATTGTCTACCGGGGAAATGGACGCAGATGAATTGAAGAAAGAAGAGAAAGAGAAAAAAGTCA
The DNA here is from genome assembly GCF_042675915.1 of Thalassobacillus hwangdonensis. Classification (NCBI taxonomy): domain Bacteria; kingdom Bacillati; phylum Bacillota; class Bacilli; order Caryophanales; family Bacillaceae; genus Thalassobacillus; species Thalassobacillus hwangdonensis. The sequence goes on from NZ_JBHTKL010000001.1 coordinate 595,597, forward strand.
GAGTCTATGATTTCAAGCGTGCGTTACGTTTTTCGAAAGATCAGATCCGCAGCTTATCTAGAGTTCACGAGAATTTCGCCCGGCTCTTAACTACCTATTTCTCTGGCCAGCTCAGGAACTATGTTCAAATCTCAGTAGCTTCCGTCGACCAGGTCCCGTATGAAGAGTTCATCCGGTCTATTCCGAAAATGACGATCCTGAATACATTCAGTGTGCCGCCATTGGATGGAAGAATCCTGCTTGAGATCAATCCGAACATTGCTTATGCAATGCTTGACCGAGTGCTGGGTGGCAGAGGTGCCAGCTACAACAAGGTGGAAAACCTCACAGAAATCGAGACGACGATCATGTCTCAGTTATTTGAAAAAGCATTGGAGAATTTACAGGAAGCATGGAGTTCGATCGTGGATGTCGATCCAATGCTTGAAGAGTTTGAAGTCAATCCACAATTCCTGCAAATGGTTTCACCAAATGAAACGGTAGTTGTCATTTCTTTGAACACGACGATCGGGGAAAGCAGTGGAATGATCAACATCTGTATTCCACACGTGGTACTCGAACCGATCATACCCAAACTATCTGTCCATTATTGGATGCAGAACCAGCAGCATAAGGAGAGCGATCCGGAAGAATTCAAGGCGATCAGCCAATCGATCCGTCAGGCTGAACTGGAAGCTTCTGCGGTATTAGGAGAAGCGGATATTGCAATTGAAGAGTTCCTTCGTCTTCAAAAAGAAGACGTAATTCAATTGGACCAATCCATCCAGTCACCATTGAGGCTCTTCATTGATGAAGAACCGAAATTCTTGGTACAGCCGGGTAAAGTAAATCGAAAAATGGCTGTACAGATCCTCGAAGAAATCCAAGGGGGGGAACGAAACGATGATGAGTGATGATATGTTATCCCAAGATGAAATCGATGCATTGTTGAGAGGAGATGTTCCGAGTGACGATGTATCACAAGAAAGTGAAACGGTTCCTGCCAATGATGCTGCTGAAACACATGCAGATTTTCAGGAGCTGTCACCGTTACAGCAGGATGCACTTGGTGAAATAGGGAATATTTCATTCGGCAGTTCTGCCACAGCATTATCTTCTTTATTGAATCAGAAAGTGGAAATTACGACACCTAAAGTTTCTGTTATAAGCCGGAAAAATTTGCCGGATGAATTCCCGAGACCTCATGTGGCGATTCAAGTGAAGTACACAGAAGGCTTCATGGGGGAAAACCTTCTCGTCATCCAGTCCAGAGATGCAGCGATCATTGCTGACCTGATGCTTGGAGGGGATGGTACGTCTCCGGATGAAGAGATGAATGACATCCACCTCAGTGCAGTCCAGGAAGCGATGAATCAGATGATGGGTTCAGCTGCTACGAGTATGTCGACGGTCTTCAATAAACGTGTAGACATATCACCGCCAGCTATCGATGTGCTTGATGTGGCAGGTGGGGAAGGGACGGAGAGTATTCCGAATAATGATCATCTTGTGAAGATCTCTTTCAATTTGAAAGTGGGTACCTTGATCGATTCGAACATCATGCAGCTGTTACCATTCCCATTCGCAATCGATCTTGTAGATGAACTTTTGAATCCACCGGAACAGGATGACCTCGAAACGGTGAATGAAAAAGAACCCGAACCTGTTAAGGCACAGCCTGTACAGCAAACGCCAGTGAAAGAACAGCCGACAGCTCCGACTCCACAAGCTTCCGTTCAGCAGTCTGCAGAACCACAAATGATTGGAAGGTCGCAGTTCGATACCGAAGAGACACCTGTGGAAACCGCTCAATTTTCCGATTTCGAGCAAGTACAATTAGGCTCGAATGAACAGCGGAACCTCGATATGCTTCTAGACATTCCATTGAAGGTCACGGTCGAACTCGGGAGGACGAAGCGGACCATCAAAGAAATTTTGGAGCTTTCCAAAGGTTCGGTACTTGAGCTCGATAAATTGGCGGGCGAACCGGTGGACATCCATGTGAACAGCAAACTGATCGCCAAAGGCGAAGTGGTCGTCATCGATGAGAATTTTGGTGTCCGGGTTACAGATATTTTAAGTCCGAAAGATCGTTTGAAAAAAATCAGATAAACGTATAGGGGGAAATGATGATGGCAAGTAGAGTATTGATTGTAGACGATGCAGCATTCATGAGAATGATGATCAAGGATATTTTGACGAAGAATGGGTTTGAAGTTGTTGGTGAAGCACAGGATGGCCAGCAGGCGATCGAGAAATTCAATGAGACGAAGCCGGATTTAGTGACGATGGATATTACCATGCCTGAAAAAGATGGAATTACTGCGCTTAAGGAAATCAAACAGACCCACCCCGATGCAAAAATTATCATGTGTTCAGCCATGGGACAACAAGCGATGGTCATCGATGCGATCCAGGCAGGAGCAAAAGACTTCATCGTAAAACCTTTCCAGGCGGATCGCGTCATTGAGGCGATTCAGAAAGCATTGGGATAAATAACGGATTTATGAGGATAAACTTCCGCATATGTACAGCGATACTCATTATCCTGAGCGGACTATCATTTTTCACTCCAGATCAAGCTTCAGCCAGCCCTTCTATACCGGATTGTTTGGAAAATCCGTCAATGGAAGGGTGCGGCGAGAACGAAAGTGGAGATGGTGGTACAGATTCCGGGCTATCAGACCAGGCTGAACCTCCAAATGAAAATGAGTCGCTCTTGTGGAGTCTAGTAAAGATGTTTTTTGCGTTGTTGCTTGTACTGGGTCTTATTTATGGATTATTGAAGTTTTTCAACAAACGAAGCAAGCTCTTCGGACAATCCAGGAAGCTCGAGAATCTGGGCGGATTGACGCTTGGGCCGAACCGGTCTGTGCAAATCGTACGGATTGCTGACAAGGTGTTCGTCCTTGGTGTCGGTGATGATGTGAATATGCTGACTGAGATTACAGATGAAAAGGTGATCGATGAATTACTTGATTCCAAGACTGAAGGTATGGATGCTTCCGTGATTGGCAGCATGTTCAGTAAGCTTTCCAAGAAGGATGATGATTCAACAAAGGCAGATGCATCATCAGGAAATTTCCGTCAATTATTCGACAAGGAATTGTCAGATCTAAAGGGTAAGCGGAAACAAATGATACATAGACAAAGAGAGGGTAAATCTGATGAATGAGTTCATAGATATTTTTTCCAACTCAGACGCAGAAAGTATCTCAACATCAGTCAAACTGCTCCTTCTTTTAACGGTCCTTTCCCTGGCACCAAGCATTTTGATACTTATGACGAGTTTCACCAGAATTCTGATTGTGCTTTCTTTCGTCAGGACATCGCTTGCAACCCAGCAGATGCCTCCGAACCAGGTGTTGATCGGAATCGCTTTGTTTCTTACATTTTTCATCATGGCACCAACGTTACAGGAAGTGAATGATCAGGCGCTGCAGCCGCTTTTCAATGAAGAGATAACTCTTGATGAAGCCTACGAGGAGGCTGCCGCACCGATGAAAGAGTTCATGGCGAAGCATACGAGACAGAAAGACTTGGCCTTGTTCATGAACTATGCACAAATGGAACGTCCGGATTCTGTCCAGGACATCCCTTTGACGACCCTTGTGCCGGCATTCGCAATCAGTGAGCTGAAGACCGCATTTCAGATGGGCTTCATGATTTTCGTGCCGTTTCTTGTCATTGATATGGCAGTAGCGAGTGTACTGATGTCGATGGGGATGATGATGCTGCCACCGGTCATGATCTCGCTGCCTTTCAAAATCCTTCTGTTCGTACTCGTCGACGGCTGGTATTTGATTGCGCGTTCTTTATTGGAAGGTTTCTAACGTAAGGAGGAAGCAGGATGAACAGTGAAATGGTCATCTCTCTTGCAGAAAGAGGTATCTATACAACATTACTTATATCCGGGCCATTGCTGATCCTTGCGCTAGCAGTCGGATTGCTTGTCAGTATTTTTCAGGCAACTACCCAAATCCAGGAACAGACATTGGCATTCATACCGAAGATCGTAGCTGTCATGGTCGGACTGATCTTTTTCGGACCATGGATGCTGACGCAGATGGTACAATTTGCGGCAGATATCTTCAATAATCTCAACATACTGGTAGGTTAAACGATGCTTGATTATATCAATTTGGCAAGTATCCCTGCGTTCTTGCTCATTTTCGTCAGGGTTACTGCTTTTTTTGTAACATTACCGATCTTTTCTTATCGCAATGTTCCGACCCAGCATAAGATAGGTTTCAGTTTTTTCCTGGCTGCAATGCTATTTTTCACAGTGGATATTCCGATCATCCTTCCGAATGGAACGTTCATCCTTCTCTTACTGAAGGAAGCACTGGTTGGTATATTCATAGGTTTGATGGCCTATATCATCCTTGCGGCGATTCAGATCGCCGGTGGATTCATCGATTTTCAGATGGGTTTTGCCATTGCCAATGTCATCGATCCTCAAACTGGTGCGCAAAGTCCATTGATCGGCCAATACCTTTATACGTTCACATTGCTGTTCATCCTATCTGTAAACGGCCATCACTTAATGATTGATGGTGTCTTCTACAGTTATGAATTCATTTCGATGCAGGATTGGCTTCCAATCGGGGAGGAAGGATTCGCTGCATTCGTCATTGATTCTTTCAACCGTATGTTCATCATCGCATTTCTGATGGCTACTCCAGTTGTAGGCTGCCTTTTCCTTGTAGATGTTGCATTAGGAATCATTGCCCGTACAGTACCTCAGCTTAATGTGTTCGTCGTAGGGCTGCCGTTAAAAATATTCGTAGCACTGGTGGTACTGTTCATCTCGATGGGAATATACATGATGCTTGCAAAAACGTTGTTCGAAACGATGCTTACGACAATGAGGAACTTTATGCAGTTACTGGGGGGCGCATGACATGTTGCTGAGACTTGATCTTCAATTCTTTGCTGGTGAAAAGACAGAAAAAGCGACTCCTAAGAAAAGGCAGGACTCCCGGAAGAAGGGCCAGGTTGCCAAAAGCCAGGATGTCAATACAGCAGTTCTGATGCTGTTCATGTTTCTTCTTTTCATGGTGATGGGCGGCTATCTGAAGGACAGCATGACAGGACTTTATGAACATGCCTTCCAGGAGTATCTTCATTGGGATTTGACCGAAGCGACCACTGAACAGATCTTCTTTGAAGCGACAGTCGAAGCGAGTAAGATACTGGCACCGATCATGGGAATGGCGATCATTGCTGGCTTATCCGCCAATTGGCTTCAAGTAGGTTTCATGTTCACGACTGAACCATTGAAATTCGACTTGAAAAAAGTCGATCCCATAAAAGGGGCGAAAAAGATCTTTTCGGTCCGTGCCATCGTTGAACTGGTGAAATCACTGCTTAAAATAACGATTATCGGCACGATTACCTTCGCTGTCATCTGGCTGAACAAGCATGAAATGATGATGATGTCTCAGCGCTCAGTGGAAGGTGCACTGGCGTTTTTTGGGCATACGACGATCATCATGGGGATAGCAGCTGCAATCGGTCTGCTGTTGATTTCAGTGTTGGACTACAGTTACCAGAAATTCGATTATGAAAAAAATATCCGAATGTCCAAGCAGGACTTGAAGGATGAGCATAAAAACATCGAAGGGGATCCGTTGATCAAATCGAAAATCAAGGAAAAACAACGGCAAATGGCGATGCGGCGGATGATGAGCGAAGTCCCTGAAGCGGACGTGGTCATTACGAACCCGACGCACTACGCTATAGCGATCAAATATGATGAAGATAAAGCGGATGCACCTTATGTTGTTGCTAAAGGTGTCGATTTCGTCGCTCAGAAGATCAAAGAAATTGCAAAAGCGAATGAAATCATGACGGTGGAGAACCGTCCTTTAGCAAGAGCATTGTACGATGAAGTGGAAATCGGTAATGCTGTAGATGAACAGTTCTACAAGGCAGTGGCAGAAATTTTGGCATATGTGTACCGGGTGCAGAAGAAAGTTTAGATATGTTAGGAGAGAACGAGAATGTCAGCAAAAGATCTAACCGTATTACTAGGCGTCATACTAATCATCATCATGCTGGTCATTCCTTTGCCTGGATGGCTGCTAAGTTTCCTGATCCTTGTCAATATATCATTGGCGTTGGTCGTCATCCTTGTTTCGATGAACATGGAGGAGGCACTGCAATTTGCAGTATTTCCTTCTTTATTGCTATTGCTGACACTTTTCCGTCTGGGCCTCAACGTTTCGACGACACGTTCTATCCTTTCTGAAGCAGAAGCAGGAGGCGTCATTGCCACTTTCGGATCGTTTGTCATTGGCGACAATCCATTGGTCGGATTTGTTGTCTTCGTGATCCTGGTCATCATCCAATTCCTCGTCATCACAAAAGGTGCGGAAAGGGTTTCTGAAGTTGCAGCAAGGTTCACATTGGACGCGATGCCAGGAAAGCAGATGAGCATTGATGCCGATTTGAACGCAGGCATGATTTCTGAGCATCAGGCGAAAGACAGGCGCCAAAAAGTAGAACAGGAAGCGGATTTCTATGGGGCGATGGATGGAGCCAGTAAATTTGTCAAAGGAGATGCGATTGCAGGGATCATCATCGTTCTGATCAACATCATGTTCGGCCTGATCATCGGTATGGTTCAAATGGATATGAGCTTCACAGAAGCTGTCAATACATATATGAGACTTACTGTCGGGGACGGGCTCGTCAGTCAGATTCCCGCACTGTTGATTTCGACAGCGACGGGAATCGTAGTGACACGAGTGGCATCGGAAGGGAATTTAGGTTCAGATGTCACAGCTCAGCTCCTCCGTTATCCAAAATTGTTATACATTGCTGCAGGTACGATTTTCTTCCTGGGCTTAACACCGATCAACTTCTTCCTTACGGCAATGATTGCTGCTGTATTGGCTTTCGGAGGGTATTGGCTGTCCAGAAAATCGGAGCAGGAAGAAATCGAACTTCCAGAAGATGAAGATGAAACAGCGACAGATCAGATGAAGTCCCCTGAAAATGTAGTCAGTCTGATCAGTATGGATCCGATCGAATTCGAATTCGGTTATGCATTGATTCCGATTGCCGACACAAATCAGGGAGGCGACCTGCTCGACCGGATCGTCATGATTCGCAGACAGCTGGCTATCGAATTGGGTCTTGTCATACCAGTAGTGAGAATAAGGGATAACATCCAGCTAGGGCCTAATGAATACCGTCTCAAAATAAAAGGGAATGAAGCAGCAAGAGGTGAACTGCTCCTCGACCACTTCCTGGCAATGAGTCCAGGGGTAGAGGAGGATGGAATCGATGGAATTGAAACGAAGGAGCCTGCATTCGGCCTTCCTGCCAAATGGATTACGGAAGAGTTGAAAGATGAAGCTGAGCTTTCCGGCTACACCGTAGTGGATCCTCCTTCTGTCGTCTCCACCCATTTGACGGAAGTAATTAAGAATCATGCCCATCAATTGCTGGGGAGACAGGAGACACAACAGTTGATCGATCATCTGAAGGAGTCCAATCCGATCCTGGTCGAGGAAGTCACACCTGATCCACTATCAATCGGAGACGTACAGAAAGTGCTGGCTAAGCTGCTCCGTGAAAATGTTTCGGTGAAAAATTTACCGATCATTTTTGAAACGTTGGCTGATTTCGGAAAAATGACCAATGATACGGAGCTGCTTGCAGAATATGCCCGCCAATCGCTATCCCAGCAGATTACTTCCCAGTACTCTAAAGGTGGTGGGGTAGTCAAAGTCATCACCGTATCCGGAAGAGTAGAAAAACTGATGGCAGAGCATATCCAGCAAACAGAGCATGGCAGCTACCTTGCACTTGATCCGGATACACAGCAGACAATCATCAAAGCCATTGCTGAACAAGCGGAGCAGCTTTCACTCATGGAAGAATCAGCCATCATTCTCTGTTCGCCTGCCATCCGGATGTATTTGAAACAATTGTTGGACCGTCATCTGCCTCAGATGATCGTCCTTTCATATAATGAGCTCGAGCCGACGGTTGAAGTACAGAGTGTAGGAGTGGTGAACGTAGCATGAAGGTGAAAAAATTCGAAGCAGATACGATGCCTGAAGCGATGAAACAAGTAAGAAAGGAGTTAGGGACGGAAGCGGTCATCCTGAATTCCAAAATCGTGTTCCGGGGAGGCTTTCTCGGAATGTTCCGCAAAAGAAAACTGGAAGTGATCGCAGCAATTGATCCGAAGCAGGAGCAACAACGTAAACCCTCTCCTCCAGCTTTAACGGCTGATAGGCCACTACCTGCCAAACCGGAAGCTGTTGCAACAGACAATTACGCAGTAATGAAGGAAATTGCAGAACTTAAGAAAATGTTGATTCAACGTTCTCCTTCTGTTGAATCTGCCTTTGCACCTGAAATACAGAAATATTACGAATACCTCAAGCAGCAGGAAGTATCAGAAGATATCGTTGTATCATTACTGGAAAGTGTAAGTAGTGAGAATTCTGAGGATGAAAGCAACCTTTTCATGAACCTTACAACTAGATTGAAAGAAGAGTTGGAGAAAGCTTCTATTGAAGGGAGTATGCTCGATAACCGTTTCATCCATCTGGTTGGTCCTACCGGAGTCGGGAAAACGACGACGATTGCTAAAATTGCATCCGAACATTTGTTGAACCACCAGAAGAATGTGGCTTTGATTACTACGGATACGTATCGGATCGCTGCCATCGATCAATTGAAGACATATGCAAAAATTCTTGATATCCCAATTGAAGTTGCTTATTCCGTGGAGGATTACATTCAGGCCAGGGAAAAATTCAAGGAATATGATCTTGTACTTGTCGATACAGCGGGAAGAAATTTCAGAGATCCCCATTATGTGAAAGAACTGGGTAAAGTGATCGATTTCAATGAGGATATGGAAACGCATCTCGTCTTATCCCTGACATCCCGTTACAACGATATGCAGGAAATTTTCGATCGATTCCAGCATGTCGGTATCGATCGACTTATCTTCACGAAAGCGGATGAAACATCAGCATATGGAAGTATGGTGAATATGGCACTTAAGAACCAGGTGAGTGTTTCCTATATTACAAACGGGCAAAATGTACCAGATGATATCAGAAATGCTTCACCAGATACGATTGTAGCCAGGGTGATGGGAGACTTCTCCGATGACTGATCAGGCTCAACGGCTAAGAGAAATCCTCGAGCAGCGAAAACAAACAGGAAGAGCAAGAACCATCGCAATCACCAGTGGTAAAGGGGGAGTCGGCAAGTCGAATTTCGCGCTGAACTTCTCGATGGAACTTATCAATCTAGGAAAGCGAGTACTGCTGTTCGACCTGGACATCGGAATGGGGAATATTGATATCCTGATCGGTAAAAGTCCGACCTATACGATTTTAAATCTATTCGACGAAAAATTGTCGATTCATGATATTATAGAATCAGGACCAAACTCCTTGTCATATATAGCGGGAGGTTCCGGATTTACAGATTTTTTCAAATTGACAGATGAAAAGTTTCGTTATTTCACCCAAGAATTTGACAAGCTTCAACAAACCTATGATTACATCATTTTTGATATGGGAGCAGGGGCTACGCAGGACAGTCTGCATTTCATCTTAGCGGCGGATGAAGTGATCGTCGTCACTACACCTGAACCGACATCGCTTACCGATGCTTACGCAATGATCAAACACGTCCATCGCAGTCGTTCCGATCAGTCGATCCGTATTCTGATCAATCGGGCAGCAAACAAAAGTGAGGGGCACGAAACGATCGATCGATTGACATCAGTCGTCCGCAAGTTTCTCGACAGGGAGATTGAGGCGCTTGGAATTCTTCCTGATGATAAAACGGTCAGTAAAGCCGTCATCCAGCAGGTTCCTTACACGCAATTTGATAAACGATCCTCCATCAGCAAAGCGTTGGTGGAAGTGGCCGGAGATTTCGTATCTGGTACAAATACTGAGGAGAAGCGTCAGGAAAGTTCCTTCCTTTTCAAATTGAAAGAGCTACTACAGAGAGGTAAATGATATGACTATAAAAAAAGTCCTGGTCGTCGATGATTCTGCATTCATGCGGAAAGTCATCAGCGACATGTTGAATCACGATCCAAGGCTGGAGGTCATAGCTGCAGCACGAAACGGAACGGATGCGATCGCGAAATGTCAAACGCATAAACCGGATGTCGTAACCCTTGATATTGAAATGCCGGTCATGGATGGCCTGACTGCTTTAGAGGAAATCAAGGAGAAGTACGCGATACCCGTTGTCATGCTATCCAGCTTGACTGCCGAAGGTGCAGATAGCACAGTGAAGGCAATGCAGCTGGGAGCTGTGGATTTCATCCAGAAGCCATCCGGCTCCATTTCCCTTGATATCGACACCATAAGGGAGCAAATCGTTGACAAAGTAGTCGCAGCAGCGAATGCAAACATGAGAGGGATCGTCTCCCGGCAACCGATTAAAACAGCCGTAAAATCTATCAATCTGAAAAAAAGAGGAACGGATAGGAAAAGGATTGTTGCAATCGGAACATCCACAGGAGGTCCTCGTGCATTACAGCAAGTACTTACACATTTGCCTGCAGACTTCCCAGCTCCTATCGTCATTGTCCAGCATATGCCTCCAGGGTTCACGAAATCTTTGGCTGACAGATTGAATTCCATCTCATCCATCACGATAAAAGAAGCCAGCGAAGGAGAAATTCTGCAGGATGGTACAGCTTATATCGCTCCGGGTAATTTTCATATGACACTGGATAAGCATGGGGCAGGACTTTCCATCCGCCTTGATCAGTCTGCCCCGATGAATGGCCACCGTCCTTCGGTTGATGCATTGTTCCATTCAATCGCTTTGCTGAAAGAATACATCCCCACTACCGTCGTCATGACTGGCATGGGGTCCGATGGAGCAAAGGGATTGGAGAAATTGAGACAAGCGATACCCAATACATATACCATTACGGAATCGGAAGATAGCGCAGTAGTCTTTGGAATGCCGAAAGCCGTCATCAACAAAGGGATGACGGACAAGACGGTTCCATTATCGGATATCAGCACCACTATATTGGACACGTTCGAATAAAGCCAGGGGGGATTCCAAATGGAAATGACGCAATATTTAGAAGTTTTTATTGAAGAGAGTAAAGAAAACCTTCAAAATGTCAATGATCAGCTGTTAGAGCTGGAAAAGAAACCTGATGACCTTGCCATAGTCGGTGAAATCTTCCGTTCTGCACACACCTTGAAAGGGATGTCAGCTACGATGGGCTACCAGGACCTAGCCAACCTCACCCACAAAATGGAGAACGTGCTGGACGCGGTTCGTAATGAAAAAATCCGCGTAAATTCGGAGATATTGGATGTTGTCTTCGATGCTGTTGAGGATCTGGAAGCGATGGTACTCGATATTGCAAGTGGCGGAGAAGGAAAACGGGACGTGGAAAAGGTAGTACAGCAACTGGATGCAATCGAAAAAGGTGAAGCGATCGAAGCAGCAGTTGCCGGTGGCGGAGATGAGATCGTAACGAACGCCGTCGAACTAGATGAATTCGAAATTACAGTTCTGGAAGAATCGAAAGAAGCAGGCTTTTCCCATTATGAAATCAACGTCCATCTGCGTGAGGATTGTCTGCTGAAGGCCGCAAGGGTTTATATGGTGTTTGAAGTTCTTGAGCAGGTCGGTGAAGTTGTCAAGTCCGTCCCTACGGTCGATCAGCTTGAAAATGAAGACTTCGAATCATCGTTCACCGTTCTCGTCGTAACAAAAGAATCAGCGGAAGCAGTTCAGGCAAAAGTGATGAAGGTATCTGAAATCGAAAAGGTACTCGTACAACCATTTTCCGTTGAGCTTTATACCGAACAGCAACGAGAATCTGACATGAAAGTCACTGAATTGAAAGAAGGAACAAAAGACGGTTCCCCAGTTGAGAAAGAAGCTTCCAATGAAAATTCAGGTAAGCCAAAAAAGAACGCAGCCAACAAAACCATCCGTGTCAATATTGATCGGTTAGATGTATTGATGAACCTTTTTGAAGAACTTGTCATCGATCGGGGAAGGCTTGATCAGATTTCAAGAGACCTTGACCATGGAGAGCTGACTGAAACGGTGGAGCGGATGACGAGAGTTTCAGGAGACTTACAGAATATTATCCTGACGATGCGAATGGTTCCAATCGATCAGGTATTCAATCGTTTTCCGAGAATGGTGCGCCAGTTGGCTCGTGACTTGGACAAAAACATCCTGCTTGAGATAAGTGGTGCAGACACAGAGCTTGACAGGACAGTCATCGACGAAATTGGTGATCCGCTCGTACACTTGATCAGAAATGCTATCGACCATGGAATTGAAACGCCAGAAAAACGTTCGGCCAAAGGTAAACGTGAGCAAGGTACCCTCCACTTGAAAGCGTATCATAGCGGAAACCATGTGTTCATCGAAATTACAGACGATGGTGCGGGAATCAGCCGTGAGAAAGTCCTGAACAAAGCCATCGCAAATGGGGTCATCACCCACGAGCAGGCAGAAGGGATGCCCGATCAGCAGGTCTATGAATTGATCATGGCCAGCGGCTTTTCGACAGCTGAAGTCATCTCGGATGTATCTGGTCGCGGTGTAGGACTTGATGTAGTCAAGAATACCATTGAATCCTTGGGCGGAAGTATCACCATCGATTCGAAGCTGGATGAAGGGAGCATCTTCTCCATTCAACTGCCGCTTACACTTTCGATCATTTCTGTCATGCTGGTAGAAATCCAGAAAGAGAAATATGCTGTACCGTTGTCATCCATCATTGAGACAGCGATTTTCAAAAAAAAGGACATCATGCATGCGCATAACAAAAAAGTGATCGACTTCCGCGGTAAAGTCGTACCGCTGGTATTTTTGAAAGATATTTTCGATGTACCACAGGATTCGGTCGAAGAAGATGATTATTTCTCTGTCATCATCGTCCGTAAAGGAGACAAGATGGCAGGGCTTGTGGTCGACTCGTTCATCGGCCAGGAGGAAGTCGTACTTAAAGCACTTGGCAGTTATCTTACAAATACTTTTGCGATTTCAGGGGCGACGATTCTCGGTGATGGACAAGTGGCACTGATCATTGATAGCAATGCACTGATTAAATAGGGGGCGATACCATGTCAATCGAAACGAAGCAGGATTTGAAAGTGATCGTCTTTCAGCTTAAAGACGAAGAATATGCAGTTCCGGTGCAACAGGTTGGATCCATTGAAAGAATTCAGCCGATCACTCGCGTTCCGAATACGGAAGATTTTGTGAAAGGTGTCATCAACCTCAGGGGCGTTGTCACACCTATCCTTGATCTTCGTTCACGATTCGGACTGGAAGAGACGGAACATACAGAGTCTACTAGGATGATCATCGTTTACCTGGATGATATGGAAGTAGGTTTGATCGTCGATGCAGCAAATGATGTCATCGATATTCCTGAAGAAGCCATCGAACCGCCACCGGAAGTTGTTGGAGCTGTAGAAGCGGACTATATCCGAGGAGTGGCGAAACTGGAGAGGCGACTTCTTGTACTGCTGGATCTGAACCGAGTCCTTACAAGTGATGAAGTAGATTCAATCAAGACGTTGGAAGGGTAAGATTAATTGTGACTAATTTTACGGATCGTTTCACCGACTATCATATGGATGTATTGAAAGAAATCGGCAATATCGGTGCAGGACATGCTGCGACGTCTTTGTCCCAGCTACTCCAACATAAAGTCGAGATGCATGTTCCTTCGGTCCGGATGGTCGATTTTGATGAGATGATGGAACTCGGCGGTGGTGCTGAAAAGAAGATGGTATCGGTATTCCTCCGTATGGAAGGCGATGCGCCAGGCAGTATGTTCTTCGTGCTTAGCCCTGAACAGGCCAGGAGGTTCGTCAGTATGATGATCCATTCCGAAGACGTGCAGTTCGATCAACCGCCATATGATGAGCTGGCGATTTCTGCACTGCATGAGCTTGGTAATATCCTTACAGGATCCTATCTATCTTCCTTAGCCGATTTTACGAATCTGGATCTTCACCCATCTGTCCCTTCTATTGCAATCGATATGGTAGGAGCTACCCTCAGTTTCGGTCTGATCGAACTTTCACAGGTGAGTGATCAGGCAATCGTCATTGAAACGTGCTTGAGCACGGAAGAAACGGAGCAGCAGGATGTAAAAGGCCACTTCTTCCTTCTACCTGATCCTGGTTCATACGAAAAAGTTTTCAGGTCACTCGGAGTTGAAACGGATGAATAAAGCAGTTGCAGTAATCAAAGTGGGGATTGCGGATATGAATATCGTGCGCGAAGGTAGCGTAATCCGTACATCAGGCCTAGGTTCATGTGTCGGGGTAATCATTTACGACCACTTAAAGAAAGTGGCGGGAATGGCACACATCATGCTTCCTGACAGCACACTTTCAAAAGGGAATATAAAAAACCTTGCAAAATATGCAAATACTGCGATTGATGAACTTATGAAACGCCTGCTTATGGAGAATGTAAGCCGGTTCGCTTTGAAAGCAAAAATCGCAGGAGGGGCGCAAATGTTCCAGTTTTCCAATACATCGGATATGATGCGCATCGGACCAAGGAATGTGGATGCAGTGAAGAAATGTCTTAAAGAGCATGGGATTCCTCTTATTGCAGAAGATGTAGGGGGTAACAACGGACGGACGATCGAGTTTGACCCAATTACTGGCATGTTACGTATTCGGACCGTCAATAAAGGAGTTTCAGAGATTTGATGAGTGGATCACTTTTGACGAATCTAACAGGAGCACTGCTTGGTTTTGCAATAGCATTTTTTTCTTCATGGAGTGCCAATACGTTCGAAACTTCCATCATTAGAGCAACTATTGCATTTTTTGTGCTGTTTGTTCTGATCTTTCCTCTAAGAATGGTGTTTCCAACGTTAAGAAGTGTTGAATCTTCACTTGTCCATAAGACTGAGAATAAACAATTCAATGGTGTAAATGAGCAAAGTGAAGAACAGGTGAAACAAGCATCAGCAGCCATAAAGGCGTTGTTGAAAGAAGATGCAAAATAAGCTGACGGTATATAATCAATACATCATGGTGAGGGGGATTTTATGACAAAGACGTTGTCTCCTCAGGAACAAGAGTTGTGGAATCGGTGGCATGCGGAGCAGGATATGGAAGCTGCAAATGAACTCGTCAAAATGTACGATCATCTTGTCAGCTTTCATGTGCAGCGGATCTCAGCCCACCTGCCATCCAGTGTAAGTAAGGATGATATTAGAAGTTTAGGAGTTTTCGGGCTATTTGATGCCTTGAGGAAATTCGATTTGAAGCGGGATTTGAAGTTTGATACGTACGCTTCTTTCAGGATTCGTGGTGCAATCATCGATGGGTTGAGAAAAGAAGATTGGCTTCCTCGCTCAACGAGGGATAAAGCAAAAAAAATCGATCAGATTACCGAGTCGCTCGAACAGAAATTGCACCGTCCCCCAAGTATCAGTGAAGTAGCTGAGGCAGTCAGCATGACAGAGACGGAAGTAGCAGAAGTTAATAAGGATGCTTTATACGCCAATGTCCTTTCAATGGAAGAGAAAGTTAAAGATGATGGAAGTGGACAGGACAATTCCGGATACACACTTCCGGATCCTAAAACATTATCACCTGATGCAAAGCTCATCCAATCGGAAAACCATCATGAATTGGCAGAAGCAATTCTTGAGCTTAAGGAAAATGAACAACTCGTCATCAGTCTCTTCTATAACGATGAACTGACTTTGACAGAAATCGGCCAGGTGCTCGATCTTACAACTTCGAGAATTTCCCAAATCCATGCGAAGGCATTATTCAAGTTGAAACATATCCTTTCAAAACTGTAGGAATAGAGTTCGTCAAGTAGGGAGGAGGAGTGAAAGGATGGACGGTTTCGATGATCATTTTTCAATTGCCATACACCATGATAAATTGCAGGCCGAGTTACATATTGAAGAGGAATATAAAGATCAATTGCATTTTTCACCTGATGAACTAATCCACCTTCTTAATGAGAGAAACATCATTCATGGTATAAATGAAACTGCAATCCAATCGATAGCTGACGGTCTTGATAGAAATCATTCGCCGGTTATCATCGCCTCTGGTGATGAACCTCAGGCTGGAGAGGACGGTAAGATCATCTTCGATAAACAAGAAGCAGCGATGACGATCGAACATGACGAACGTGTCAATTTCCGCGACATCCTCCAGCTTCCGACTGCCAGCGAAGGAGAGCGGATCGCCAGACTTACTCCTCCGACACTAGGGGTGCCGGGACGTAACATTTTCGGAAAAGAGCTTCCTGCGAAGCCGGGAAAATCTGCTAGGATTCGTGCCGGTAAGAACGTAAGGTGGAAAGAGTCTGGGGCAGCTTTTTACGCTGAAGCAACGGGACAACTGAGTTTCAATGAAACGACCATCCATGTCTATCCTTTGTATGAAGTACAAGGAGATCTTGATATGCGTACGGGCAATCTGGATTTCGTCGGTTCGATCCGGATCCGGGGAAATGTCCCGACTGGATATCGTATTTCCGCTAAAGGAGACATCACTATCATGGGACTGGTGGAAGGCGCTGAAATCGAAGCAGGTGGCTCCGTTCATATCCATGAAGGAATTTCAGGTCAGAAACGAGCGGTTGTACGGGCGGGTATGGATGTGCGAGCCGGTTATATCAACCAGTGTTACGTAGAAGCTGGTCGGAACATCCTTGCTGAAAATTCCATCCTTCATAGTGAATGCATTGCCAAAGAGCATATCTATTGCCAACAGGGGAACATCATTGGGGGTTCTTCATCCGCTGGTATAACCATTGAAGCGAAAGACGTCGGTAACCGAATGCATTCACCTACCGGTTTATATATCGGCATCAATAAAAAAGTACATGAAAAAGAAAAAGTCATGAAAGAAAAATCTGAACAAATCAATGAGACGATACAAAAATTGCGCAGGATCGGAAGTCTTTTGGATAGTAAGGGCAAGGCAGAAGGAAAACTGGCAATGAAGGATCGTATTACACTGTTAAGACAGAAGAATTCGCTGGATAAATGTGAGAAAGAGCTTGAGGATATTGAATTTGAGCTGGAGAGGACAAAAAGTACAATCGGAACACTTGATCATGCTAAGCTGACTGTGAAAGGGACGATGTATTCCGGTGTCGATCTCGGTTTCGGCAAATACCAGCGTAAGATTCTGCAGACCTTCAAGACAGTGAATGTCACGCTTGACGACGGCGAGGTTTGCATTACCCCCATGGTATAATCCATTCAAGGAGGTTGGAAAGTCGTGAGTTGGAAATCGATTGAAATGCAAGTAGCTTTACCTAGGACACAGGATGCAGGTAAACTTCAAGAGCAATTCCAGCAGCGGAACCAACATCTCCAGGAAAATTTGGGACAACAGCAGCTAGCCACAGACCAAACAAAGCGGAAAACCGTAAATAAGCAAGAAGCGAAAGCGGATGTCAGCCTCAAAGACGACAGTGAAGATTCGCAACAGGAGAGCTCCCGGGACCACTCTTCGGATTCAGACACAAAGGAACATACATATGAAGAAAACCATCCTTATCTCGGGAAACACATTGATTTTAGTGGGTGAAACTTAATGGTAACAACCTTATTGTTTGTCGTAAGTTTTCTTTTGCATGGTGTGACGGTCCTTGTACTGATCATTCTTGCAACAAGAATGAAGCGGGCAGAAGATTCAGAGCAGAATCAAAAGCAGGCGACAGAGGAAATCGAGCAGCTGTTTTCTGCTTATTTAATGGAAATCAAAGATGAGAACGATCGACTGAAGCAATTGCTGGAAGAAGCTTCCCCTGTTCTCCCCAAAGTGGAAAGTGAGAGAATGGAAGCGAAGGTACACGTTCCAGTAGATCATATAGCAGTTGATGAACAGGATCAGGAAGATATCAAGCATGGAAAGGTGAATACCTATCAGCCACCTAGTCCTGATGTGCAGGATACAGTAGAGGTATCTCTCAACACAAAGGTGGCCAGGCTGCATCAAGAAGGCTTTTCAGCAGAGGAGATTGCTCGCAGACTTGGACGTGGATTGACAGAAGTCGAGCTTATGCTGAAATTTAACCGTTGATTTTAAGCAAACCCTCTTGATTGAGAGAAAAGCTTATGATATATTTACTCTTGGTGTTAATACACACGCCTGCGGATTTTCTAAAGGGTGCTTTGTACAATACAAAGTCTTTAGAGGAAATGATGCCGGCGGAGGAACAAAAAAAACCAAAAAACAGGAGGAACAAACATGTCTGTAATTTCAATGAAACAGCTTCTAGAAGCTGGGGTACATTTCGGACACCAAACACGCCGTTGGAATCCGAAGATGAAAAAGTATATCTTCACGGAGCGTAACGGTATTTACATCATCGACCTTCAAAAGACTGTCAAGAAAGTTGATGAAGCGTACAAGTACATTAGGGATATCGCTGCTGATGGCGGTAACATCCTATTCGTAGGTACGAAAAAACAAGCACAGGAAACAGTACGTGACGAAGCTACTCGTTGTGGAATGTTCTACATCAACCAGCGTTGGTTGGGTGGAACGTTGACGAACTTCCAAACGATCCGTAAGCGTATCAAACGTCTTAAAGACATCGAGCGCATGGAAGAGGACGGTACATTTGATGTACTTCCTAAGAAAGAAACTGTTATGTTGCTTAAAGAAAAAGATCGCCTTGTCAAATTCCTAGGCGGAATCAAAGAAATGAAGAGCCTTCCGGACGCTCTATTTGTAATCGATCCACGCAAAGAGCGTATCGCGATTGCTGAAGCTCATAAATTGAACATTCCAATCGTTGGAATGGTAGATACAAACTGTGACCCTGACGAAATCGACTACGTCATCCCAGCGAACGACGATGCGATTCGTGCTGTCAAATTGATGACTTCTAAAATGGCTGACGCTGTTCTTGAAGCAAAACAAGGCGAAGAAGAAACAGAGGTTGCTGAAGAAGCTGAAACTGAAGCAGCAGAAGCTGCACAAGAGTAAGAGAAGGTTTCAAAGGTGATAAGGGGGAAAACCTTTTATCACCTTTTTTAAAGCAAACGCTTATTACTTAAGCTTGTTACTTAAAAGGAGGAAAAATAATGGCTGTAACTGCAAAAATGGTAAAAGAACTTCGTGAAAAAACAGGTGCTGGAATGATGGATTGTAAGAAGGCACTTACTGAAACTGACGGAGAAATGGACAAAGCGGTAGAATGGCTTCGTGAAAAAGGGATCTCCAAAGCTCAGAAGAAAGCGGATCGTATCGCGGCTGAAGGTTCTGCATCCATCCATACAGATGGAAACGCTGCTGTCCTTCTTGAAGTTAACTGTGAAACGGACTTCGTTACGAAAAACGACCAGTTCAAAACATTGTTGGTCGAGCTAGGTAAACACCTTCTTTCCCAAAGACCTGCAACTGTTGAAGAAGCACTTGAACAGAAACTTCACGGAGAAGGCGACACGTTGAACGATTATATCACTACTACTGTAGCTAAGATCGGAGAAAAAATCTCCCTTCGTCGTTTCACAATCGCTGAAAAGACTGACGCGGATGCATTCGGTGCTTACATCCACATGGGCGGTAACATCGGTGTATTGACGGTTCTTGAAGGTTCTACAGATGAACAGGCAGCAAAAGACGTTGCAATGCACGTAGCAGCTGTAAATCCTCGTTATGTATCTCGTGATGCAGTATCTGAAGAAGAAGTGAACAAAGAGCGTGAACTACTGAAAACTCAAGCGATGAGCGAAGGCAAGCCTGAAAACATCGTTGAGAAGATGGTAGAAGGTCGTCTAGGTAAATACTTCGAAGAGATCTGCCTGCTTGAGCAAAGCTTTGTTAAAGACCCAGATCAAAAAGTGAAGAAGTTCGTTGAGTCCAAAGGCGGCAAAATCAACGGCTTCGTACGTTACGAAGTTGGCGAAGGTATGGAAAAACGTGAAGACAACTTCGCAGAAGAGGTTATGAGCCAAGTTAAAAAATAATTATGGTTGAATCATAGGGGACACGCTTGTGTTCCCTATTTTCAAACATGCTACATAGCTCTCGAGGCGATGTCGATATTCAATCAACAGACACTATTTGATATGGAGGTTACTATGACAACAGCTCGTTACCGTAGAATCGTTTTGAAATTGAGTGGGGAAGCACTGAGTGGGGATCAGGGATTCGGTCTTGATCCGAAAATCGTGCAGTCCGTAGCAAAGCAAGTAAAAGAAATTGCAGAATTGGGTGTGGAAGTAGCAGTTGTCGTAGGTGGCGGAAACATCTGGCGAGGAAAAGTCGGAAGCGAGATGGGAATGGATCGTGCGAATGCTGACTACATGGGAATGCTGGCAACTGTTATGAACTCGTTGGCATTGCAGGATAGCCTTGAAAACATCGGCATTCCTACACGTGTACAGACATCCATCGAAATGCGTCAAGTAGCAGAGCCGTACATCCGTCGAAAAGCGATCCGTCACCTAGAGAAGAAACGCGTCGTTATTTTCGCGGCTGGAACAGGTAATCCTTACTTCTCCACCGATACGACTGCTGCTTTACGGGCAGCTGAAGTCGAAGCTGATGTCATTCTGATGGCAAAAAATAATGTAGATGGTGTGTACAATGCAGACCCAAGAGTCGATAAGGATGCTGAAAAGTATGACCAGCTCTCCTATCTTGATGTTCTGAAAGAAGGTTTGGGTGTTATGGACTCCACTGCATCTTCATTATGTATGGACAACGATATTCCTTTACTGGTATTCTCTATTACAGAGGAAGGTAATATTAAAAAAGCCGTATTAGGCGAAAATATAGGAACGATTGTTAGGGGGAACAAATAATGGCGATAATCAAAGAAACTGAAACGAAAATGGATCAGGCGATCCAGGCGTTCACACGAAACTTGGCTACAGTCCGTGCCGGTCGTGCAAACCCGAACCTTTTGGATAGCGTATATGTGGATTATTATGGAGCATCAACTCCACTGAATCAGCTTGCGCAAGTATCTGCACCGGAAGCACGTCTGCTTGTTATTACTCCATACGACAAAAGCGCGATTGCTGAAATTGAAAAAGCAATTCAGAAAGCCGATCTTGGTCTGTCTCCTTCCAGTGATGGTAATGTTGTTCGTATCAACATCCCTGCACTTACGGAAGAGCGTCGTAAGGATCTTGTCAAAGTTGTCGGTAAATATGCGGAAGAAGCGAAAGTCCAAGTCCGTAACATCCGTCGAGACAGCAATGACACGTTGAAAAAGCAGGAAAAAGATGGAGAGATTACGGAAGATGAGCTTCGTTCCGGACAGGATGACGTCCAAAAGGTTACGGATAAGTACGTAGCTAAAGTTGACGAGCTTGCCAAAAATAAAGAAGCAGAAATCTTGGAAGTATGATTCATTGAGGATGTGATTCCTCAAGGTTTGTAAAAAGGGATGATAGGCCGCGCTGCAACTTCTTCGTAGCGCGGCTTTCTTTTTTACCATGTCAAAACCTGCAAGCTAGCAGGAGAAACACGAATTCGAGATTTTTACATAGATGATCCTGACGTCATATGCCCTGTTCCCACTTTCGGTCACAGTCGGCATATAGTAGGATAATAGTATATAATAATAAAGATGAGTATCCTTTATTGGAGGATGTAGTTATGTCGATCAGACTTCCATTCATGAAAAAAAGAATAAAACACGAGCCTCAACCGGTAGGGCTTGAACTGAAGCATCTCCCTTCTCATATCGCCATCATCATGGATGGGAATGGAAGATGGGCGAAGAACCGAGGTATGCCAAGGATAGCCGGGCATAAGGAAGGCATGAATGTTGTAAAGAAAATTGTCAGGTGTGCTTCTGATCTCGGTATCGAGACGTTGACGTTATATGCATTTTCCACTGAAAATTGGAAACGTCCGAAAAAAGAAGTCGAGTTTTTGATGAGGCTGCCGATGGAGTTTCTGAATACATACTTGCCTGAATTGATCGAAAAGAATGTCCGAGTAGAAACGATCGGAGATTTCGAGGGGTTACCTCCTCATACGAAACAGGCAGTATCAGAAGCGAAAGAGAAAACAAGAGAGAACACCGGCATGGTATTGAACTTTGCCCTGAACTACGGGAGTCGCCACGAAATGCTTGAAGCTGTGAAAAGTATTTCCATGCAAGTGAAGGAAGGCCGTTTAGACATCGATGATATTGACGAAGATGTATTTACGGACCAGCTATTCACCTCGAAATTCAAGGAGCCGGACCTGTTGATCCGTACAAGCGGCGAACAGCGTCTCAGCAACTTCTTACTCTGGCAGCTCGCCTATACCGAGTTCTGGTTCACAGATGTGTACTGGCCTGATTTTGATGAGGCTTATTTTGAAAAAGCACTATATGATTACCAAAACAGAAAACGTCGTTACGGCGGAATTTAAGGTGTTGATGTCGCAATGAAACAAAGAACAATTACCGCAATCGTCGGAGCACTCATATTACTACCACTTGTCATGCTGGGAGGATGGCCCTTCATCATTTTCGTCTACATTATTGCAAGTGTAGGAACATTTGAATTAATTAGGATGAAAAAGATTTCTAGGTACTCCATTCCATCCATAATTACAATAATATTATTATGGGCACTAATGTTACCATTTGACTATCTCACATGGCTGGAAATTGAAGTTCCAAAATCAGAATTTACTTTTCTTGCTGTAATCTTATTATTAAGTTATACCGTATTAGTTAAAAACCGTTTTACATTCGATGATGCTGGCTTTTTGTTGCTGGCTGCCATATATGTAGGAATGGGATTTTACTATTTGATCGAAACGCGAAATGCGCCCTCTGGACTTGATTATGTGTTTTATGCTTTATTTGTCATTTGGGCGACAGATACAGGAGCATATATTTTCGGAAGGTTGTTCGGTAAGCGTAAATTGTGGCCGAAAATCAGTCCAAAGAAGACGATTGAAGGGGCGATCGGGGGGATTTTCCTTGCCTGCATCGTGGCCTTCATTTTCCAGATGGTCAACCCGATCAAGGATTCGACTATCCTTGTCCTTCTTGTCACAATCATTGTTTCCATTTTCGGACAAATCGGAGATCTTGTGGAATCGGCTTTCAAACGCCATTACGCAGTGAAGGATTCAGGAAATATTCTTCCCGGACACGGAGGTGTACTGGATCGCTTCGACAGCTTGATTTTCATTTTGCCATTACTGCATTTGATTAATTTTATTTAATAGGATTCATAGAATAGTGGGAGAGAGATATATGAAACGAATAACTGTTTTAGGGGCAACTGGATCGATCGGTATTCAAACGCTTGATGTCATCAGGCTTCATCCCGACAATTTTGCAGTACATGCATTGGCGTTTGGAAGAAACATAGAAAAGGCAGTGCCGTTGATTCAGGAGTTCAATCCCGAGATGGTCGTCGTCCAGGATGATCATGTCAAAGATGAGTTATTAAAGCAGCTTGTCAACTATGAAGGCGAGGTACGTTCAGGTATCGAGGGCATGGTGGACGCAAGTATCCATCCGGATGTCGATATCCTGCTCAATGCGGTCATGGGGAGTATCGGTCTGACAGCGACAATGCGTGCCATCCAGGCAGGTAAGACGATCGCGATAGCTAACAAAGAGACGTTGGTAACCGCTGGTCATCTCGTTATGGAAGAGGCGGAAAAGTACGGAGTTGAGCTTCTGCCGGTGGATAGTGAACATTCCGCCATCCATCAAAGCCTCAATGGAGAAAACCCTGCGCGCATGGAAAGGCTGATCCTGACAGCATCAGGTGGAAGCTTCCGTGACAAAAAACGGGACGACCTTGTAGGTGTAACGGTAGAAGATGCGTTGAATCATCCGAACTGGTCCATGGGAGCGAAGATTACGATTGATTCTGCTTCCATGATGAATAAGGGTCTTGAAGTGATTGAAGCGCATTGGCTTTTCGGACTTCCATATGAAAAAATCGATGTCATCCAGCATAGGGAAAGTGTCATTCATTCGATGGTTGAGTTCGTGGACCGGAGTGTCATGGCACAGTTGGGCACCCCGGATATGAAGGTCCCCATACAGTATGCACTTTCGTATCCCGACAGACTTGATTTACCTAAGACGAAACGGTTAGACTTAGAGGAAATTGCAACCTTGCATTTTGAAAAGATGGACTTTGAAAGGTTTCCTTGCTTAAGAATGGCGTACGAAACAGGGAGGATGGGTGGATCGATGCCAACGGTCCTCAATGCTGCAAACGAGCAGGCTGTCCAGCTGTTCCTAGATGGCCGGATATCTTTCCTTGATATCGAAGCGTTGATCGGGAAGGCGCTTGAGAAACATGATAAAATAAGGAAACCAGACCTAGAGACAATAATGGAAATCGATAAAGAGACAAGAAAACAGGTTCAAACCTATATCAATTAAAGGCAGGTGCTAGATTTGACTACAGTTATCGCGTTCATTCTCATGTTCGGACTGCTGGTTTTCGTGCATGAGTGGGGACATCTCATCTTTGCAAAGCGATCTGGTATGTTAGCGAGGGAGTTCGCAATCGGCTTCGGTCCAAAGATTTTTTCGTTCATGAAAAATGAGACGTTATATACGATCCGGTTGCTTCCCATTGGCGGCTACGTCCGTGTTGCCGGTGAAGATCCTGAAATCATCGAGTTGAAGGCAGGCCATCATATTGGGCTGGAATTCGATGGAGCAGGAAAAGTGAATAAGATCATCGTCAATAATAAAGACAAGCACCCGGATGCACGTGTAATCGAAGTCGAACATGCCGATCTCGATCATGCATTGAAGATTGTCGGTTATGAAATTGATGAAGATGAACGACTGGAGTTTGATGTAGATCCAAAAGCGTTCTTCGTAATGGATGAGAAGGAAACCCAGATTGCTCCATACAATCGTCAGTTCGCTTCCAAGTCGGTTCCACAGCGTGCGATGCAGCTGTTTGCCGGTCCGATGATGAACTTCGTCCTCGCGATCATCATTTTCTTCATTCTCGGCTTGGTCCAGGGTGTTCCTGTCGATGAAGCGCGACTCGGAAAAGTTATTGAAGATTCGCCTGCACAAGAAGCGGGATTACAATCGGGGGATGAAATCATTTCCGTAGATGGACAGCAAGTCTCCACTTGGGAAGGGTTTACGGAAATCGTCCGTCAGCATCCCGATCAGGAACTTACCCTTACGGTGAGCAGAAATGGAGATACCGAGGAATTGAATGTTACTCCGCAAAGCGTCCAGGAAGGGGAAGCAACCATTGGTCGGATCGGTATCGAACGGGCATTTGATGAATCGTTCACGAAGACTGTCCAATTCGGATTCACTCAGACCTATGACTGGACGAAGCTGATTCTCGTCAATTTAGGTAAGCTTGTCACAGGTCAATTCTCACTCGATATGCTATCAGGGCCGGTCGGAATCTATGATGCGACAGATCGTGTCGTACAGACCGGTTTCATCAATTATATGATGTGGACTGCCATCCTGAGTATCAACCTTGGAATCGTCAATCTATTGCCGCTTCCTGCATTGGATGGCGGAAGATTGTTGTTTGTCGGTCTAGAAGCTGTAAGAGGAAAGCCGATCGATCCACAAAAAGAGGGAATCGTCCACTTTATTGGATTCGCCTTGTTGATGCTGCTGATGCTGGTCGTTACCTGGAACGATATCCAGCGACTTTTCTTGTAAAAACATATTCAGAGCTGGGAGTATTTCATATGAAACTTATACTTCCAGCTTTTTCAACTTATCGTATTGGGGTGTAAAGAAATGAAACAAAGTGAAATGTTATTACCTACGTTACGCGAGGTACCTGCAGATGCTGAAATAAAAAGTCATCAGCTATTGATGCGTGCCGGTTATATCCGCCAGATCGCTTCAGGTATTTACAGTTACTTGCCTCTTGGAAGGAAAGTACTTAGAAAAGTAGAAGAAATCGTCAGAGAAGAGATGGATAAAGCAGGGGCTCATGAAATGCTGATGGCAGCGATGCAGCCGGCTGAACTTTGGAAAGAGACTGGACGCTGGAACACATTCGGTCCGGAATTGATGCGTCTTCATGACAGGCACGACCGCGAATTCGCCTTGGGAGCTACCCATGAAGAGGTCATCACAAGCATCATCAGGGATGAAGTAAACAGCTATAAGAAACTTCCGTTGACGGTCTATCAGATCCAAAGCAAATTCCGTGATGAAAAACGCCCTAGGTTCGGTCTGTTGCGCGGCAGAGAATTTCTGATGAAGGATGCGTACTCCTTCCATGAATCTTACGAATGTCTGGATGGTACATATCAGAAGATGTTCGATGCGTACTCTAATATCTTCCGCCGCTGCGGGCTTAACTTCCGTGCTGTTGTGGCTGATTCAGGTGCGATGGGTGGAAAAGATACCCACGAATTCATGGTGCTCTCTGAAGTTGGGGAAGATACGATCGCTTATTCGGATACTTCGTCCTACGCTGCAAATATCGAAATGGCACCGGTGATCACCACTTATGAGAAGTCAGATGAGTCATTAAAGGAACTGGATAAAGTATCCACTCCTGACCAGAAGACAATGAAGCAGGTGGCGGATTTCCTTGGACATGAACTACAGGAAGGAATCAAAGCGATTCTGTTCAAGGTCGATGAAGCGTTTGTCATGGTGCTGACTCGTGGCGATCATGAAGTGAATGATGTGAAACTTAAGAACCTGTTCGATGCAGGATATATCGATTTAGCAACAGAGGAAGACACACGCCGCCTGTTAGGGACAGGGTTCGGTTCTCTTGGTCCGATTGGTGTGTCAGATGAAGTGGAAGTTGTCGCTGATTTCGCAGTAGAAGCATTGGTCAATGCATCATGCGGAGCGAATGAAGAAGGATACCACTATACGAACGTCAATCCTGGAAGAGATTTTGAGGTTTCCAAATACGCTGACCTACGATTTATCGAAGAGGGTGATCCATCCCCGGATGGTGAAGGCACGATTAAGTTTGCACGTGGAATCGAAGTTGGACATGTGTTCAAACTTGGAAAATTCTATACAGATAAAATGAATGCATCATTCCTGAATGATCAAGGTAAAGCGACAACGATGCTCATGGGCTGCTATGGGATTGGAGTTTCACGTACACTAGCATCCATCGTAGAGCAGTATCATGATGATAACGGCATTACCTGGCCAGCGAATGTCGCTCCATTCCAGGTGCATCTTCTTTCTTTGAATCCAAAGAAAGAAGAACAGTTGCAACTTGCTGATCAGTTATACAGCCAACTGCAGGAAGCAGGGATTGAAGTGCTGTACGACGACAGGAAGGAACGTGCGGGAGTTAAGTTTGCAGACAGCGATCTGATCGGTATTCCATTACGTATTACCGTAGGCAAGCAGGCTGGTGAAGGCGTCGTAGAATTCAAAGTAAGAGCTTCCGGCGAACAGTCCGACATTGAAAGTGGACAAGTAATCACTAAAATCAGAGAAATGCTTTCCTGATTAAACCGGATGTTTATCCATTTATGCTGTGATAAAATGAAAGTATGATCAAAAGAGTAAGACCTACCCTTGCTTGGTACTTGAGGCGAGGGTATATTTTTTGTACACGTACCGCACGATGCGACATTCATCGATAAGGACGATCCAATGTTTGATGGGGAGGAAACACCATGGCCGTTTCAAACCGTGAAAAAATGGAATTGTTGATCGAACAGATCCAGTTCCCCTCAGATTTAGCAGAAACACACCTGAAGAACAGCAGGTTACAGAAGCTCGAAGTTTTCCGTCAAAACAAATGCTGGCATTTCCATTTCGAGATGGAATATGCATTGCCTCCTTCTGTATATGAATTGTTTATTACGAAGCTGCAGGAGGGTTTCAGGCATATAGCTTCGGTGGACTGGACCATCCATACGACTACGAAAGAAATCCAGGTGGATGAACTGACTGGTTATTGGAGATGTTTCATTCAATCTGTGCCTAAGCTTTCACCTGCTTATAAAGACTTGTTGTTACAGCAGCAACCAGAGATAAACGGTAATAAGATTATGTTAACTTGTAGGAATGAGGCGGAGAGTCATGCGATTCAGAAGAAATTGCATGAACCCCTCAGTCTATTTTGTAAGAAGGCTGGGATTCAGTCTTGCATGATCACAACCAAGGTTAAGGATCAGCAGGAAGAAATCAAGAAATTCCAGGAACTGAAGAAGAAAGAAGACGAGTTGTTCGTCCAGCGCGAGATTCAGAAAAAAGAAGAACGTCAGAAGCAGCAGCAGTCCCAGGAACATCAGGGACCGATCGAGATCGGATACCCGATCCAGGAACAACCGGATCTTATGCGCGACATCCAGGAAGAGGAGCGCCGCAAAGTCGTCCAGGGCCATGTGTTCGACGTAGACATAAAAGAACTCCGGTCAGGACGCCATCTATTGCTGTTGAAAGTGACCGACTATACCGACTCCTTCTCAATCAAGATGTTTTCTCGGGGGGATGATCATGCAGAGCAATTCAAAGCGATCAAAAAAGGTATGTGGATCAAGGCTCGTGGTGGAATCCAGACGGACAACTTCACCCATGAACTGACAATGATGGCGAATGACATCAATGAAGTGAAGCCGCTGCTGCGAATGGATGAAGCAGAGGAAGGGCAAAAGCGTGTCGAATTGCATGCACACACGACGATGAGTCAGATGGATGCTCCTGTAGCACCATCCAGATTGATTGAAACTGCAGCGAGGTGGGGACATGAGGCAATCGCCATCACAGACCACGCTGGCGTGCAGGCGTATCCTGATGCGCATGCGGCTGGAAGTAAAAACGGCATCAAAATCCTCTATGGAGTCGAGGCTAACTTGGTGGATGATGGAGTTCCAATCGCATATGAGGTTCAGGACAGAGACCTGACCGAGGGAACGTATATCGTTTTTGACGTGGAAACGACAGGACTATCAGCAGTCTATGACAAAATCATTGAACTGGCCGCTGTAAAACTGAGAGACGGTGAGATTGTCGATCGGTTTGAAGCTTTCGCCAACCCGCATCATCCATTATCCCAAACGACGATTGAGTTGACAGGTATCACGGATGACATGGTTAAAGATGCACCGGAAATAGAAGAAGTGCTGAAAGACTTCCACCAATGGATGGGAGACGACATCCTTGTCGCACATAATGCAAGCTTTGATATGGGCTTCCTGAATACAGGTCTGAAACGGATCGGCCTCGGCAAGTGTGAAAATCCGGTCATAGACACGCTTGAACTGGCAAGGTTCCTTGTGCCTGAGTTGAAGAACCATCGTTTGAATACGTTATGTAAGTTTTTCGATGTAGAGCTCACACAGCACCACCGTGCCATCTATGATGCTGAGGCGACAGGCTATCTATTGTGTAAGCTGTTGAAAAAAGCATTCGAACGCAATATTACCAATCATAAGAATCTTAATGATTATATGGGAGAAGGAAATGCTTATCAGCGCTCCAGACCTTCCCATTGCACACTGCTCGCAACTGATTCGACTGGATTGAAGAACATTTACAAGCTTGTCTCACTTGCACATGTAGATTACTTCTATAGAGTACCGAGAATTCCCCGCTCCAAACTTGTCCAGCACCGAGAGGGAATCATCATCGGTTCCGGCTGTGACAAAGGCGAAGTGTTCGAGACGATGATGCAGAAATCTGAGGAAGAAGCTGAGAAG
Organism: Thalassobacillus hwangdonensis; assembly: GCF_042675915.1. Taxonomy (NCBI): domain Bacteria; kingdom Bacillati; phylum Bacillota; class Bacilli; order Caryophanales; family Bacillaceae; genus Thalassobacillus; species Thalassobacillus hwangdonensis. Next base: position 625,206 of record NZ_JBHTKL010000001.1, read on the forward strand.
GTAGCAGAGTTCTATGATTATATTGAAATTCAGCCTCCTGGTAACTATCATCACCTGATTGAGAAAGAACTCGTCCAGAACGAAGCTCAAATCTATGATATTTTGAAAAAACTGATCGCCATGGCAGAGCGGATGGGTAAAAAAGCGGTCGTAACAGGGAATACACATTATATCGACCCACATGAAAAAATGTACAGACAGATCCTTATCTCATCCCAGAACGGGAATCCGCTCAACCGTCAGACTTTACCGGATGTGCATTTCAAGACAACGACCGAACTGCTTGAGGAATTTTCCTTCCTCGGTAAAGAAAAAGCACAGGAAGTAGTAGTGACGAATACACAGGCAGTCGCTGCGATGATCGGTGAAGTATCTCCGATCAAAGATGATCTTTTCACCCCTAATATCGAAGGGGCCGATCAGGAAATCAGGGAAATGTCCTATAACCGGGCGAGAAGCATCTATGGGGATGATTTGCCTGAACTGGTAGAGAAAAGACTTGAGAAGGAACTCGACAGTATCATCGGACACGGTTTCGCGGTCATCTATCTGATCTCCCAGAAGCTCGTTAAAAAATCGCTGGATGACGGATACCTGGTAGGTTCACGTGGGTCGGTCGGTTCTTCTTTCGTCGCGACGATGACGGAAATAACCGAAGTGAACCCGTTGCCGCCGCATTATGTATGCGGCTCATGCCGCCATCATGAATTCTTCACGGATGGATCGATCGGAAGCGGGTTCGACCTGCCTGAGAAAGATTGTCCGAAATGTGGAGAAGCCTATAAAAAGGATGGGCAGGACATTCCCTTCGAAACCTTCCTCGGTTTCAAAGGGGATAAAGTTCCCGATATCGACTTGAACTTCTCCGGTGAGTATCAGCCGCACGCCCATAACTATACGAAAGTACTGTTCGGTGAAGATAAAGTGTTCCGTGCAGGTACGATCGGTACCATTGCCGAAAAGACAGCATATGGCTATGTGAAGGGATACGCCGGTGATCGTCAGCTGCAGTACCGGAATGCGGAAATCGACCGACTAGTGCAAGGCTGTACTGGTGTGAAACGGACAAGCGGTCAGCACCCTGGAGGAATCATCGTTGTACCTGATGATAAGGAAATCTATGATTTCACGCCGATTCAATTCCCGGCAGATGACAATAAATCAGAGTGGAAGACAACCCATTTCGACTTCCATTCCATCCATGATAACCTGCTTAAATTGGATATACTCGGACACGATGATCCGACAGTCATCCGCATGCTTCAGGATTTAAGTGGGATCGACCAGAAAGAGATCCCTGTCGATGACCCGGAAGTTATGAAGATCTTCAGTGGACCGGAAGCACTCGGAGTGACTGCCGATCAGATCATGTGTAAAACAGGAACCCTGGGTGTACCTGAATTCGGTACACGGTTCGTGCGCCAGATGCTTGAAGATACGAAGCCGAGCACCTTTGCAGAACTTGTCATCATTTCAGGATTATCCCACGGTACAGATGTATGGCTCGGAAATGCCCAGGAACTGATCAACGATGGCATCTGTTCACTTCCCGAGGTAATCGGTTGCCGTGATGATATCATGGTCTATCTGATGCACCAGGGCCTTGAACCTTCGCTGGCATTTAAAATCATGGAGTTCGTCCGTAAAGGTAAAGGACTTCAAGATGAATGGATAGAAGAAATGAAGAAACACGGTGTTCCAGACTGGTATATCGACTCCTGTAAAAAGATCAAGTACATGTTCCCGAAAGCGCACGCTGCCGCATATGTACTGATGGCTGTCAGGATCGCTTATTTCAAAGTCCATTACCCGATCTATTTTTATGCAGCGTACTTCACTGTACGTGCAAGTGATTTTGAATTAGAGACGATGGTCAAAGGTTCTTCTGCAATCAAAGCTCGCATCGCGGAAATCAATGAAAAAGGAAATGATGCGTCACCTAAAGAAAAGAGTCTTCTTACCGTACTTGAATTGTCTCTTGAAATGTGTGAACGTGGGTATTCTTTCAAAAATGTCGACTTGTATCGATCTAGCCCGACGGACTTCCTTGTAGAAGACAATGCGTTGATTCCTCCATTCAATGCTGTGGATGGTCTTGGTACGAATGCGGCATTGAATATTGATAAAGCAAGAGAAGACGGAGAATTCCTGTCAAAGCAGGATCTAAGAGAACGCAGCCGCATCTCGAAGACCGTATTGGAATACCTGGATTCACAAGGATGCTTGGAAGGAATGCCGGAAGAGAATCAGCTCTCTCTCTTCTAAACAGTGGTAACAGTGGGCTTTCTTGCAAAAAAAAGGTACGTATGGTATATTTTTAAATGGCTAGAGTAATGATACGTGACGACCGAAAGAGTGGGGCAACCCACTCTTTCGTATTATCCATAGAAAGTATGGAAACGGTTCTCTTTTCACTCGCACTACACTAGTTGTAGTGCAGTATTTATGTAAGCGATAAATCATTTACCATTCTTATAGGATATGCAAATGAATGAGATACTAATTCTAACTTGAAGGAGGGCATGGTATGGGAAAGAATGTTACAACAGTCACTGAAGAAATGGTCCAGCCGATTTTGGAACAGATGGACCTCGAGCTGGTCGATATCGAGTTCAAAAAAGAAGGGAAGAACTGGTTCCTTCGTGTTTTTGTCGATAAAGAAGGCGGTGTAGACATCGAAGAATGCGGCCGCGTTTCGGAACAGCTCAGTGAAAAGCTGGATGAAACGGACCCGGTTGAGTTCCCTTACTTTCTTGAAGTGTCTTCGCCGGGGGCAGAACGACCTCTTAAGAAGAAAGAAGACTTCAGGAGGCATGTCGGACATCGGGTCTATATCAAGCTCTACGAACCGATGGAAGGTGAAAAGGAAATCGAAGGGGATCTTACATCCTTTGAGAATGATACAGCTACCGTCGAAATGAAAATCAAAACGAGAACGAAAACATTTGAAATTCCTTATGAAAAGATAGCTAAAGCCCGATTGGCTGTAAGCTTTAACTAATAAAGGGGGAGAAGACAGTTGAGCAACGAACTTTTTGAAGCAATACAGTATCTGGAGAAAGAGAAGGGAATCAACAAAGATGTCCTGATCGATGCTCTTGAGGCTGCGCTGATTTCAGCTTACAAAAAGAATTTCAATTCCGCTTCCAATGTGCGGGTGGATTTGAATGAAGAGGCTGGATCCATGAAAGTGTATGCAAGAAAGAACGTAGTAGATGAAGTGATGGATCCACAGGAAGAAATCTCGGTGGAAGACGCCAAAGAAATCGATCCGAACTATGCGATTGAAGACGTTATTGAACTTGAAGTGACACCTAAAGATTTCGGACGAATTGCTGCTCAGGCAGCGAAACAGGTCGTTACCCAGCGTGTCCGTGAAGCGGAGCGTGGTGTCATCTATGGTGAATTCATCGACCGCGAAGAAGATGTAATGACAGGGATCATTCAGCGAAAGGACCCTCGGTTCATTTATGTAAATCTCGGTAAGATTGAAGCGAGACTACCTGAAGCGGAACAGATGCCGACAGAAACATACGAAGTACATGATCGCTTGAAAGTTTTCATCACCAAGGTGGAAAATACAAACAAAGGTCCACACATCTATGTTTCCAGAACGCACCCTGGTCTATTGAAGCGTCTGTTTGAAATGGAAGTTCCTGAGATTTTCGACGGTACAGTCGAAATCAAATCAGTTGCACGTGAAGCAGGTGACCGTTCCAAGATTTCTGTATATGCGGATAATGAAGAAATCGATCCGGTAGGTTCCTGTGTCGGACAGCGTGGACAGCGAGTCCAGGCGATCGTCAATGAATTGAAAGGCGAGAAGATCGATATCGTACAGTGGTCTGAAGACCCGGTGGAGTACGTGTCGAATGCACTCAGCCCGTCCAAGGTCGTCCGTGTCCTGGTCGACGAAGAGGAAAAGGCTACGACTGTCATTGTTCCTGATTATCAGTTATCATTAGCAATTGGGAAGCGCGGACAGAATGCAAGACTTGCTGCCAAGTTGACAGGCTGGAAGATCGACATCAAGAGTGAATCAGAAGCGGCGGAAGAAGGTCTGCTTGATGATACAGCGGATGCATCTGAACAAACTTATTCTGAGGTCGACGAAGATCTGTTCGAATAAGGAGGTGCTGTCATGGGACGCTCTAAGAAGATACCACTAAGAAAATGTGTCGTAACCAAAGAAATGAAAGCAAAGCAGCAGCTGATTCGAGTTGTACGGAACAAAGAGGGAGAAGTCTTTGTCGATGAAACCGGCAAGATGAATGGTCGAGGCGCATATGTCTCGAAAGACCTTGACATCATCGAGAAGGCGAAGTCCCAGGATATACTCAGCCGGCAGCTGAATACCAAAGTGGACGAAATGATCTACGAGGAATTGAAAAGGTTCGCTGGTGACAAGGGATGAACGAAAAAAAGCATCTCAACCTGCTCGGGCTCGCCGTACGTGCAGGGAAATGTACCGTCGGTGAAGAATCCATCATCAAAGATATTCAAAAAAAGAGAGCAAAGCTCGTATTGATTGCCAATGATACGGGACACCAAACAAAGAAGAAGCTGATCGATAAATGCAGCTTCTACCATATACCTTATTATCTGATAGAAGATAGGGATACATTATCCCATGCTATCGGAAAAGTGGGGAGAGTCGCGATCGCAGTTCTTGACCAAGGATTCGCGAAAAAAATGCAATCGCTGCTCGATGAATCTATTCGGGGGTGAACACATGAGTAAAATGCGCGTGTATGAATATGCAAAAAATAATCAATTGACAAGTAAACAAGTGATCAATAAATTGGGAGAAATGAGGGTGGAAGTGAGCAATCACATGTCTACCATTTCCGACGATACAAAAACGAAACTCGACCGTGAATTCGGCAAAGGGAATACGGAAAACAAAGGTCAGGAGAAAAAGCCTGCCAAAGAAGCCGTTAAACCAGAGAGCAAACCTAACAACAACAAGAAGGAAGCCGATAAAAAATTGAATCAATCCAATAGTAAGAACTCCAATAACAACAAGAAGAAAGCCAACAAAAACAAGAATAAAAACAAGAACTTCAACAAGCAGCAACAACAGCCGAACACTCAGAAAGCCGCTGCTAAAAAAGAAACACCAGGAAAAATCACTTATTCCGGCAGCTTGACTGTTGGTGAGCTTGCAGAAAAGCTCAACAAAGATGCATCTGAAATCATCAAGAAGCTGATGGTCCTTGGAGTTATGGCTACCAAGAACCAGGACCTTGATGCCGATTCCATCGAACTGATTTGTGGAGAGTTCGGAGTTGAAGTTGAAGAAGAGGTAGTCGTGGACGAAACGGATATCGAGAACTACCAGTTCGAAGACGATGCTGAAGATCTTGTTGAACGCCCGGCAGTCGTAACGATCATGGGACACGTCGACCACGGTAAAACTACGTTGCTCGACTCGATCCGTGACACGAAAGTTACAGAAGGCGAAGCAGGTGGAATCACACAGCATATCGGTGCGTATCAAGTAGAGGAACAAGGCAAGAAAATCACATTCCTTGATACTCCTGGTCACGCAGCCTTCACGAGCATGCGTTCCCGTGGTGCACAAGTGACAGATATTGCGATCTTAGTCGTAGCTGCAGATGATGGTGTCATGCCACAGACGGTTGAAGCGATCAACCACGCTAAAGCAGCGGAAGTGCCGATCATCGTAGCTGTCAACAAGATGGATAAAGAAGGGGCGAACCCTGACCGTGTGATGCAGGAACTTATGGAATATGAATTGATTTCCGAAGACTTCGGCGGAGAGACGATCTTCGTAAAGATGTCTGCTGTTAAACACGAAGGAATTGATGATCTGCTTGAAATGATCATTCTTGTGACAGAAATGGAAGAGTTGAAAGCAAATCCTAAACGGCCTGCATACGGTACCGTCATCGAAGCTCAGCTGGATAAGGGACGTGGCTCTGTAGCTACGTTGCTAGTGCAGAATGGAACATTGAATGTCGGTGATCCGATTGTAGTCGGTAATACGTTCGGGCGTGTCCGTGCAATGGTCAACGATTTAGGGCGCCGTGTTAAAACTGCAGGACCATCCACACCAGTGGAAATCACTGGTTTGAATGATGTGCCTCATGCAGGAGATCGTTTCCTATCATTTGAAGACGAGAAGAAAGCGCGTGCGATCGGTGAAGCTCGTCAGCAGAAACAGATTGAAGAACAACGTAGCGATCGTGCACGTGTCAGCCTTGACGACTTGTTTGAGCAAATCAAACAAGGGGAAGTGAAAGATATCAACCTGATTCTGAAAGCTGATGTCCAAGGTTCTGTTGAAGCTCTTGCATCCTCTCTTCAGAAGATTGATGTGGAAGGCGTAAAAGTCAAAATCATCCACACTGGTGTAGGTGCGATCAATGAATCTGATATCTCACTAGCATCCGCTTCCAATGCGATTGTCATCGGTTTCAACGTACGCCCGGATTCCAATGCGAAAAAAGCTGCAGAATCTGAGGATGTCGAAATCCGTCTCCACCGCATCATTTATAAAGTAATGGAAGAAATCGAAGCGGCAATGAAAGGGATGCTTGACCCTGAATTTGAAGAAAAAATCATCGGTCAAGTCGAAGTACGTGAAATCTTCAAAGTGTCCAAAATCGGTACGATCGCTGGAGCATATGTCACGGATGGTAAAATCTCTCGTGATGCTGGTGTTCGCGTCGTACGTGACGGCGTCGTCATTTTCGAAGGCGAAATCGACACATTGAAACGTTTCAAAGATGATGTGAAAGAAGTAGCTCAGAACTATGAGTGCGGAATCACTGTGAAAAATTACAATGACATCAAAGAAGGCGACGTCATTGAAGCATACGTCATGCAGGAAATCGAACGGACATGATCCTGAGCGCTGAAGTCGAATGCTTCATCTATGAAGCACAGTCATTGAAAGAGAAGCGTTCGGTGATCAAGCGGGTTATGACAAGGATGCAGAATGAATTCAATGTAGCAGTCAGTGAGCTGGATCATCAGAACCTCTGGCAACGGACGACGATAGGTGTCGTTACGATCGGAAGCGATCGGATGTCTGTCGAACGTGTGATCCAGCAGGCACTGGCATTCATTGATTCATTTCCTGAAATTGAAAGGACGGAAACGACTCTGGAATGGAGTTGATCCCGTCATCAGCAAAAGAGGTGTAGCAGATGAGTGAATTAAGAGCAAACCGTGTCGGGGAACAGATGAAGAAAGAACTTGGCGACATCATAAGTAAAAAGATCAAGGATCCTCGTGTAGGGTTCGTGACGGTTACCGATGTCCAAGTTACTGGTGACCTGCAGCAGGCAAAAGTTTTCATCTCTGTGTTAGGCGAAGAAAAACAGAAGCAGGAAACATTGGTGGGACTTGCAAAAGCGAAAGGGTTCATCCGATCAGAGATCGGAAATCGTATTCGCTTGCGTAAAACCCCTGAGATCACATTTGAATTCGATGATGCGATTGAAAGAGGAAATCGTATTGAGAAACTGCTTCGTGATCTTAACGAAGATAGTTATTGACCTTATGAATCCGTGCTGCCACCTGCGGCGCGGATTTATTACATTAAATCTCCATCAGACGGTTCAGACTAATCGACGACTGGTGCGGTGAGGTGATACATATGGATGGAATCCTGGCACTTTGGAAGCCTAAAGGCTGGACATCCCATGACTGTGTGATGAAAGCAAGAAAACTGTTGAAAACGAAGAAAGTCGGCCACACAGGAACACTGGATCCAGATGTAGAAGGTGTGCTCCCCCTGTGTATCGGCACAGCTACAAAAATTGTTCCATTCTTAACGGATACACGTAAAGATTATGATGCGGTCGTATGCGTCGGAAGCAGTACAGATACAGAAGATGCAAGTGGTGAAGTCATTTCCGAAAAAGTTGTGGATCCTGCGCTGACACTCTCGGAAGTGGAGCAGGTAATCAAGCAGTTTGAAGGGGAAATCACTCAAATCCCGCCGATGTATTCAGCTGTGAAAGTAAATGGTAAGAAACTGTATGAATACGCGAGAAAAGGGGAAACAGTGGAACGCCCTTCTAGAAAAGTGCAAATCCACCAAATCGAACTGCTTTCTTCAAGCCTCTCTGAGCAGGACGGAAAAGTTCATTTTCCTATCCGTGTGACCTGCTCGAAGGGCACGTATATCCGTACGTTATGTGTCGATATCGGAGCTGCACTAGGGTACCCAGCCCACATGGCACATTTAGTACGAACTCGAACCGGAGACTTCGGAAAAGAAGATTGCTATTCGATTGAAGAAGTGGAAAAGCATGCAACAAATGATTCCGTATCGCAGATTCTTCTACCGATGGAAAGAGGATTGAATCATATTGAAGCGTGGACGGTTGACGAAGGGCTTGCTGAAAGGATCAAATTCGGACAAGTTTTGAATCAGACCGACGATCTGCCTGATTCGAATCCATTCAGAGTCGTACACGAAGGTAAGACGCTTGCAATCTATCAGCGTCACCCTGCAAAAGAGGGCAAGATTAAACCGGTAAGAGTTTTTAACTGAGCATTATTTTGAAACGTAAAGTAGGTGAGAGCGTTGCAAGTGATTGAATTGACATATCCACATACCCTGAATCGGGAGGAAATCGACCCGACGATCATGGCTGTCGGCTTTTTTGATGGCGTCCACCTCGGCCATCAGAAACTGATTAAGACGGCTGTAGAACTAGCCGAACAAAGCGGGAAGCAAAGTGCAGTGATGACCTTCGACCCACACCCGTCGGTCGTATTGAAAAAAGAACAACAGCATGTGAAATACATTACTCCATTGGCGGATAAAATCTACTTCCTCGAAAGAATGGGAGTGGACCGACTGTACGTCGTCCGCTTCACAGAGTCATTGGCAGAACTATTGCCACAACAGTTTGTCGATCACTTTTTCATTGGATTGAATGTAGATCATGTAGTCGCCGGGTTTGATTTCAGTTATGGCCGTATGGGCAAAGGGAATATGGAAAGTCTTCCGTTCCACTCCCGCGAGCAATTCACCCAAACGACGATTCCCAAGGTCGAACGGAATGGAGAGAAAGTAAGCTCCACTAGGGTCAGGGAAGCGATAAAAAATGGTGAACTTCCTGAAGTGACGGACTTGCTGGGAAGGCCCCTATCCGTTCAGGGCGAGGTCATCAAGGGTGATCAGCGGGGACGTACCATCGGTTTTCCAACTGCAAACATCCATATCAGTGATGCCTATCTGCTCCCGAAGGTAGGGGTGTATGCCGTTGCGATCAATGTCAGGGGCAAATGGTATCATGGTATGGCGAATCTAGGCTATAAACCGACTTTTTACGACGAAGCGGAAAAACCAAGCCTCGAAGTGTATATTTTTGACTTTAATGGAGATATTTATGGAGAAGACGTAAAGGTCGAGTGGCATGCGTTCATCCGTGAAGAAAAGAAGTTCAATGGGATCGATGCGTTAATTGCCCAACTTCATTCTGATGAAGAGGAAATACGTCGTTTTTTTCAGTGATTACAGTCAATCACTTGCATTTTAGCTCCAAAACATGTACCCTTAATTACGGAACCTTCGCTTGGCAGTGCGTAACTCCGACGCTTGCTAGGGGAAAGGGAATTCTAAGAAATTACAGGAGGTGCCATTATGGCAATCACACAAGAACGTAAGAATGAAATCATCAATGAGTACAAAACTCATGAAAACGACACTGGATCTCCAGAGGTTCAGATTGCAGTTCTAACTGAGCAGATCACTTCATTGAATGATCATTTGCGTACTCACAAAAAGGATCACCATTCACGCCGTGGTCTTTTGAAAATGGTAGGTAAGCGTCGTAACCTATTGAACTACCTACGCAAATCTGACATTACACGTTACCGCGAGTTGATCAAGAGTCTTGGCTTGCGTCGTTAATGGTATGACTAAAAGCGGGAGTAATCCCGCTTTTTCTGTATGTTTAAGTACATAAAGAATGTTATTTAAAACATTCTTTTTAATTTACAGTTGATATTCTGAGAGGAGCACAGCATTTATGGCAGAAGAAAAACAAGTGTTTTCAATTGATGTTGCCGGACGTACATTCTCCATTGAAATCGGAGAATTGGCTAAGCAGGCAAGTGGCGCTTGTATGGTCCGTTACGGCGATACATCCGTATTGTCTGCGGCTACCGGTTCCAAGGAACCCAAGGACCTTCCGTTTTTCCCGTTGACAGTCAATTATGAAGAGCGACTTTATGCAGTCGGAAAAATCCCGGGAGGATTCATCAAACGTGAAGGACGTCCAAGTGAGAAGGCAGTACTTGCTTCCCGTCTGATCGACCGTCCGATCCGTCCGTTATTCCCGAATGGATTCCGTAACGATGTACAAGTCATCAGTACAGTGATGAGTGTGGACCAGGACTGTTCATCTGAAATGGCAGCAATGCTTGGTTCATCCATTGCACTTTCTATATCCAACATCCCGTTCGGTGGGCCGATTGCCGGTGCCGTTGTCGGACGTGTAGATGGTGAACTGATCATCAACCCTACTATCGAACAGCAGGCGAAAAGCGATATTGATCTGACTGTTGCTGGTACGAAGGATGCCATCAATATGGTGGAAGCTGGTGCCAACGAAGTACCTGAAGAAGATATGCTTGAAGCGATCATGTTTGGTCATGAAGAGATCAAGCGCCTTGTAGCCTTCCAGGAAGAGATCGTCGAAGCTGTAGGAAAAGAAAAGATGGATGTCGTTCTATTTGATCTTGACCGTGAGCTGAAAGCGCAAGTGGAAGCTGAAGGTAAAGAGACGATGGTCAAAGCGATCCAGACATTTGAAAAGAAAGCACGAGAAGAAGCGATCAAGGAAGCTAAAGCATCCATCATTGCTCATTATGAAGAGCAGGGAGCGGATGAAGAAACAATCGGAAAAGTTCAGGCGATTCTCGATGACATGGTTAAAGAAGAAGTCCGCCGACTTATTACGAAAGAGAAGATCCGTCCTGACGGGCGTGCTGCAGATGAAATCCGTCCATTATCTTCCCGTGTCGGTATCCTGCCTCGTACACACGGTTCAGGATTGTTCACTCGTGGACAGACTCAGGCGTTGAGCATCTGTACGCTAGGTGCGCTTGGTGATGTACAGATCCTTGATGGTCTGGATTTGGAAGAATCTAAGCGATTCATGCACCATTACAACTTCCCTCATTTCTCCGTCGGTGAAACTGGTCCGATTCGTGGACCTGGTCGTCGTGAAATCGGGCATGGAGCTCTAGGTGAGCGTGCACTTGAAGTTGTCGTACCTTCAGAAGAGGATTTCCCATACACGATCCGTCTTGTATCGGAAGTGCTTGAATCGAATGGTTCCACGTCTCAGGCAAGTATTTGCGCAAGCACCCTTGCAATGATGGATGCCGGTGTACCGATTAAAGCACCTGTAGCAGGTATTGCAATGGGTCTTGTGAAATCCGGAGACGATTATACAATTCTTTCTGATATTCAGGGTATGGAAGATTTCCTTGGAGATATGGACTTTAAAGTAGCAGGTACTGCTGATGGTGTCACTGCATTGCAGATGGATATCAAAATTGAAGGACTATCCCGTGAAATTCTTGAAGAAGCTTTGAAACAGGCGAAAAAAGGCCGCATGCAGATTCTTGATAGCATGCTTGCTACAATGCCTGAAACACGTCAGGAATTGTCCCAATACGCTCCGAAGATTCTTACGATGGAGATCAAGCCGGAGAAAATCCGTGATGTCATTGGACCAAGCGGTAAGCAGATCAACAAAATCATCGAAGATACAGGTGTCAAAATCGATATCGAGCAGGACGGTAAGGTGTTCATCTCTTCCGCTGATTCAGAAATGAATGCAAAAGCGAAGCAGATCATCGAAGATATCGTCCGTGAAGTCGAAGTCGGTGAAGTATATGATGGTAAAGTGAAACGGATTGAGAAGTTCGGTGCTTTCGTTGAATTGTACAAAGGTAAAGAAGGCCTTGTACACATTTCTGAAATGGCCGAAGAACGCATCCGTAAAGTGGAGGATGTCGTGAAGCTTGGGGATACGATCAAAGTTAAAGTGAAAGAGATCGATAACCAAGGGCGCGTCAACCTGTCCAGAAAAGCGATTCTTCTTGAAGAAAAGAAAAAAGAAGAAGCAAACCAGCAATAAAGAAGCTGGGAGACCAGCTATACAGCTTGTAGAGGAACTTCGAGTCCTCTACAAGCTTTTTTTATGCGAAAGTGGGAAAATACCACTCGCATTCTCCGGACGACCCCCCAAGCTATTCTCGTATAACATAACCTCTAGAACTTCGATCTTTCATTGGAATCTACTAGTTTTTGACTTTATTTCACTGAAAAAGACTAAGTAAATACTACTGTTGATTACCTGGTCCTAGATAAGCCATAGAAAAGTATGCATAACCAAACACACCTAGGGTGGCTGGGAAACTGCGAGACTCCCGTGGGAGAAGGGGCTAGGCGAGACCCCACAGGGAGTGAAAACGACCGAGGAGGCTCGCCAGCTCCCCCACAGGAAAGCGAGTAGTTTCCCAGACGCCCTTTGCACAGATTCGGAAAATCCTAAAGCATAAACTGATTAGATTCCATCAGCGTAGCAAATTCCGTTCTACCTTGTCCTTAAGCAACATAAGCTATCGATAAGGAGGGGTGGTATGAAGCCAAAGGCTGCATTAGTGGTTACACTGCTCATCGCAGGATTTGCCGTATTATTTATTAGTCAGAAAGAATTGTTGCGTAACTACACACCTGCAATGCTCCTGACTGGTTCCGAGTCGACCTCTCTATATAAAGAGATCGAATCGAAAAGCAAGGAAATGAATGAAGCACCTGAAAATGCGTACATCGATCAAGTTTGGAAAAAAACACCCGGCTTAGACGGCCGTAAGGTAGATATAAAGAAATCATATGAAAAAATGAAGAAGAATGGAATTTTCGACAAAAAGCTGCTTGTCTACGATACTGTCCCTCCTGGAGTATCCATCGATGACCTCCCACCTGCCCCGATCTATAGAGGGAATCCGGAAAAGGAGATGGTCACTCTGCTGATCAATGTCTCATGGGGAGAAGAGTATATTCCTGAAATGTTGAAGACGCTCAATGAAAAAAACGTAAAAGCGAATTTTTTCATCGATGGAAGGTTTGCTGAAAAGAATCCTGACATTGTGAAAATGATTCATGAGCAGGAACATATCATTGGAAATCATGCCTACAACCATCCGGATATGTCGAGGATGGATAAAGCTTCTGCGAATGAATCAATTTCCCAGACGAATGACGTGCTTCGCTCGCTGATTAATGATGAAACCAAATGGTTCGCTCCTCCTGCCGGCGGCTATAATCAGCAAGTCGTCGAAGCAGCGGAGGAACTTGAGATGTACACGATCCTTTGGACTGTGGATACGATTGACTGGAAGAAGCCTACCAAAGAAGTGCTTCTTCAGAGAGTACTGCCGAAAGCGCATAATGGTGCAACCATCCTTATGCACCCTACTGCAGTGACAGCGGACAGTCTGGATGAATTGATAGATGGACTCAGAGACAAGGGATTCCGAATCGGCAATATTGAAACATTGATGGATACTTCGAGATGATAAAAAGGAGGCTTCGATATGAGGTACAAAAGTCTAGGAGGAAAAGAGATCGTCGATATTACAAGCGGTACGAAACTTGGAATACTTGGTCAAACGGATATGGAAATCGATCAGACGACAGGGGAGATCATATCGTTTGTCATCCCTGAATACAAATGGTTCGGGATGAAATCGGAGTCGGAAGGATACAGGATTACCTGGGATGAAATCATACGTGTCGGTGAAGATATGATCCTCATTCAACCGAAAAAGAAGCTGTGATTCACAGAGATATAGTTAAAACATCCATTTTTATGAAATGGGTGTTTTTTTGTTTGTGAGTGCTTCAAAAAGCGCACGAACAGATGGAGGATTCATAGGATAGAGGGAAACGGTAGTGCAGCAGATAAAGGAGGTGTCCGGTTATGCTGACCGGATTTAACGTGGCGATTCTTGGTGGAGACGCCAGGCAGATCGAAATGGTCCGCAAATTGAATGAATGGGATGCCACACTCCATTTAGTAGGATTCGACAAACTTGACTATGGATTTACCGGCGCGAATCATATCGACATGGATGATGAGGTAATTGAGAAGCTTGATGCTGTTATTCTTCCTGTACCGGGAACGGATGCAGCAGGTAATATCGAATCGATTTTTTCGAATCAGCAAATTACACTCGAAAAAGAGTGGGTGGAACGAACACCAAGCCATTGTCTTTTTTTCACTGGAATAACGAACGACTATTTGACATCGATGATCCACCAGGCAAACCGTAAACTGATCCCATTGTTTTCACGTGATGATGTAGCAATTTATAACTCAGTGCCTACAGTTGAAGGCACGATCATGATGGTGATTCAGAACACGGATTTCACGATCCATTCCTCTCGTGTGTACATTCTTGGCCTTGGCAGGGTGGGGATGAGTGTCGCGAGAGCCTTTCACGGATTAGGTGCGAAAGTGTTCGTCGGTATCAGGCGATCTGAACATTATGCAAGAGTGATGGAAATGGGGCTTACTCCATTTTATTTGAATGAACTGGAACAGGTGTCCGGGAACTGTGATGTCCTGATTAATACGATTCCTGCTGAGATTGTTACAGCGGCAGTCATCCAGAAAATGCCTGGCCATACCTTCGTGCTTGATTTGGCTTCTAAGCCTGGAGGGACGGATTTCCGTTATGCGGAGAAGCGTGGAATCAAAGCGGTTCTTGCTCCAGGACTTCCTGGAATTGTAGCTCCGAAAACTGCAGGTAAAATACTGGCGAACGTAGTGCTGCAAGTGTTGAAAGAATCAACTGGAAAGGATGAACATGAATGAGTTTAAGCGGAAAAACGATCGGCTTCGGATTGACTGGATCCCATTGTACGTATGATGCGGTTTTCCCTGAAATACAAAAACTTGTCGACAGTGGTGCGACAGTCATTCCTGTGCTGTCTTATACCGTACAGAAAACGGATACGCGATTTGGGGACGCAGCAGATCATTTAAAAAAGCTGAAAGAAATTACTGGTGAGGAACCGATCATGACCATTCCTGATGCAGAGCCTTTGGGGCCGAAGCGGCCGTTGGATTGCATGGTGATTGCACCATTGACGGGGAATTCCATGAGTAAATTCGCCAATGCGTTGACAGACTCCCCTGTTCTGATGGCGGCAAAAGCGACGCTCAGGAATGGCAGTCCTGTCGTGGTCGGAATCTCTACCAATGATGCACTTGGACTGAATGGTGTAAACCTTATGCGCCTGATGGCGACGAAGAACATCTACTTCATCCCTTATGGTCAGGATCACCCGTTCAAGAAGCCGAATTCACTCGTAGCGGAAATGACGTTACTGAAAGAAACCGTTTTGGCTGCCATTGAAGGAGAGCAGCTGCAGCCGGTGCTTCTTCAACGATATTTCGATGAGGCATAGTTTTCCTTAACGATGCCCGAGGTTAATATGATAGAATACAAGCAGAGTGACTCTTTGAATCAATCCAACAACCATAAGAAGAGAGAGGAGACACCATCATGAGTCAAACAAAAACATATAATGTGGCAGTTGTCGGTGCTACGGGAGCTGTCGGCCAAAAAATGATCCAGACATTAGAAGA
Organism: Thalassobacillus hwangdonensis; assembly: GCF_042675915.1. NCBI lineage: Bacteria > Bacillati > Bacillota > Bacilli > Caryophanales > Bacillaceae > Thalassobacillus > Thalassobacillus hwangdonensis. The sequence goes on from NZ_JBHTKL010000001.1 coordinate 640,865, forward strand.
ACGTAATTTTCCTATAAATGAATTGAAGCTGCTTTCTTCCAGCCGTTCCGCTGGAAAGAAAGTGGTTTTTAAAGGTGAAGAACTCATTCTGGAAGAAGCGAAACCGGAAAGCTTCGAAGGAATCGATATCGCGCTCTTCTCTGCGGGAGGTTCCGTATCAAAGCAATTGGCACCTGAAGCAGTGAAACGTGGTGCAGTAGTCGTTGACAACACAAGTGCCTATCGCATGGAAGATGGTGTACCACTAGTCGTCCCTGAGGTGAATGAAGCAGATATCAAAGAACATAAAGGAATCATTGCCAACCCGAATTGTTCAACGATCCAGATGGTAGCTGCCCTGCAGCCGATCCGTGAAGCATTTGGACTGAAACGTGTGATCGTATCTACGTATCAGGCAGTTTCAGGTGCAGGCACACAGGCGGCAGATGAGCTTCGCCAACAATCGAAGGAGTTCTTGGAAGGAAAGGAAATGAAAGCAGAAATCCTTCCGGTCGGTTCTGATGAACGCCATTACCCGATTGCCTTCAACGCATTGCCGCAAATCGATAAGTTTCAGGATAACGGTTATACATTCGAAGAGATGAAGATGATCAATGAAACGAAGAAGATCATGCATGAGAACGATTTGCCGGTTGCGGCCACATGTGTGAGACTTCCGTTTTTCACATCCCACGCAGAGAGTGTCTATATTGAAATTGAGAAAGACGGTGTGGAAGTTTCCGATATCCACAATTCCCTTAAAGAAGCTCCGGGAATCGTGCTTGAAGATGATCCGGCTACCCAGACATATCCGACACCATTGAGCGCTGCAGAGAAGCGTGATGTATTTGTTGGTAGAGTAAGGAAAGACTTGGACCAGTCGAACGGTTTCCACCTTTGGATCGTGTCTGATAACCTATTGAAGGGGGCAGCGTGGAATTCCGTCCAGATTGCGGAGCGGCTCGTTGCCAATGATTGGTTGTAATACAAATTTGATGAGGTGTCAGCATGAAATTTTTAGTTCAGAAATTCGGCGGTACTTCTGTGAAGGATCCAGAAGGCCGTGCCAATGCAATAAATCATATTAAAGCAGCACTTGAACAAGGATACAAAGTGGTGGTGACCGTATCGGCGATGGGAAGGAAAGGGGATCCGTACGCAACGGATTCCCTGCTTGACCTCGTTCATTTTCCTGCTTCGAATATTTCATCCAGGGAAAGAGATTTGCTGATGTCGTGCGGAGAAACGATTTCATCGGTGGTTTTTTCAAATGAATTGAAGCGGTCCGGTGTACATTCGATTGCCCTGACAGGTGCACAGGCAGGCTTTTTGACGAATGAAGATTTCAATAAAGCCAAAATCCTTAAGATGGATCCTGCTCGTGTAATCGAGGAATTCACTGAACACGATGTCGTTGTAGTTGCCGGTTTCCAAGGCAAGTCGAGCAATGGTGAAATTACTACCATTGGCAGAGGAGGCAGCGACACAACAGCTGCCGCACTCGGCGCTGCTTTGCAGGCAGAGTACGTGGATATTTTTACAGATGTCGAAGGAATCATGACAGCAGATCCCCGTCTCGTTGAATCTGCGCGTGCACTTAATGTAGTCACGTACAACGAAATCTGTAACCTTGCTTATCAAGGCGCAAAGGTCATCCATCCGAGAGCTGTCGAGATAGCAATGCAGGCGAAGGTGCCGATTCGTGTGCGTTCCACCTATTCACCGGATGAAGGAACGCTTGTCACTTCCTCCCGTGAAACAGAGGCTGGCAAAGACATCGCAGATCGTGTCATTACAGGAATTGCGCATATTTCTTCCATCTCACAGATCAGGGTGCAGGCCAAAGATGAGCCTTACCAGCTCCAGTCTGAGGTATTCAAATCGATGGCAGAGGCCGGTATTTCCGTCGATTTCATCAATATCTCACCGAGCGGGGTCGTCTATACCGTCGAGGACTATTACACCGATCATGCTATAGAAACTTTGCAGGGATTAGGTTATAAACCGGAAGTCATCCGCAATTGTGCGAAAGTATCGACTGTCGGAGCAGGGATGACCGGTGTTCCTGGTGTTACTGCTAAGATTGTCCAGACGTTGACGGATGCAGGTGTCCAGATCCTTCAATCCGCAGACTCCCATACGACCATTTGGGTGCTCATTCCTGAAAAGGAACTTGTCAAAGCAGTGAATGCACTGCATGATGCATTCGAGCTGAACGTACTTTTATAAACGAAGAAGGAGGAATTGGAACGATGAATTTTGGTAGAGTTTTGACCGCGATGGTCACACCATTCAATAACAAAGGTAACATCGACTTCGATAAGACGACGAAACTCGTTGACTATTTGATCAATAATGGATCAGACGGGCTCGTCGTTGCAGGTACGACTGGGGAATCTCCTACACTGACGAATGAAGAAAAGGTTGCGTTGTGGAAACATGTCGTTAAAGCAGTAGACAATCGTGTACCTGTCATTGCAGGGACAGGTAGCAACAATACACATGCAAGCATCGAACTGACTAAAAAAGCGGAAGCGTGTGGCGTTGACGCGGTCATGCTGGTCACCCCATATTACAATAAACCGAACCAGCGCGGGCTGTCTGCGCATTTTAAAGCCATTGCCAATGAAACGAAGCTTCCAGTAATGCTCTACAATATTCCTGGTCGTTCCGTCGTCCAAATGACAACTGAAACAATCATCGAGTTATCCAAGATCGACAATATCGTTTCTGTAAAAGAAGCAAGTGGGGACTTGGACGCAATGGCAGAAATCATCCAACATACCTCTGAAGATTTCACTCTTTACAGTGGAGATGACGGTTTGACACTTCCTGTAAGAGCGATCGGTGGAGATGGAATTGTTTCTGTATCATCCCATGTCATCGGCAATGATATGCAGGAGATGCTTGATAAGTTCGATGAAGGTGATGTCAAAGGTGCTGCGGCGATTCATCGCCGTATTCTGCCGATCATGAACGAACTGTTCAGTGCACCTTCCCCGACGCCGGTGAAAACCGCGCTGCAGATCAAAGGGTTGGATGTTGGTGGCGTACGTCTGCCACTGGTACCATTGACGTCTGAAGAACGCGATCGTATTACAGCTATTCTCAATGGATAATTAGAAAGAGTAAGATGCCGTTCAGGTGAAAGTTGCCTCCTGATCGGCATCTTTTTATTGGTTATTGATGCGTAAGTCATCCTGATTTGTCCATACTAACCATTAAGAAAGGGGTATGGTCATGTCTGAAGAACATAATCAACAACCGAAGGAACAACCGAAAGAACAGCAAGGAAAATCGGAATTGGTGGAAAAAATCCAGCAATTGGGGCAATCGAATGTCCCACAGGCACCTGACTCCAATATTCACGTCCTGCCGATTATCGGACAGGTCGAAGGGCATGTTCAGTTGCCGCCTCAGAACAAGACGACTAAATATGAACATCTCATTCCGCAATTGATTGCAATTGAACAAAACCCTAAAATCGAGGGATTGGTCGTATTACTGAATACAGTTGGTGGGGATGTAGAAGCTGGATTGGCGATATCTGAAATGATTGCCTCTCTATCCAAGCCTACGGTATCCATCGTACTTGGCGGAGGTCATTCGATCGGTGTCCCGATTGCAGTATCTGCCGATCACTCATTCATTGCAGAAACTGCAACGATGACCATCCACCCGATCAGACTGACTGGTCTCGTTATCGGAGTGCCACAAACATTCGAATACCTGGATAAAATGCAGGATCGTGTTATTAATTTTGTGACGCGCCACTCCAATGTGTCCGAGGAGAAATTCAAAGAATTGATGTTCGCAAAAGGAAATCTCACAAGAGATATAGGAACAAATGTAGTTGGTGATGATGCAGTTGAATTCGGTCTGATTGATGCAGTCGGGGGAGTCAAAGAAGCAATGGAAAAATTGAATGAAATGATCTCCCAGAATAAGCCGGATGAGAAGCAGGTGGTTCAATGATCCTTTACACCCCACTGAGTGAAGTGGATATATTTCCTCCTGACCAGGAGGAATATCAGAATACAATCATGACTCAGTACAATCAACGGCCCGTCAAAGCGATGAAAATGGGAAATGGGAATTATCAAATCGTCCAGCTGCTCTCGACAGACCCGCAGGATTTCATGGACCCGGACTTTCAGCCTGGAATAGAATTCAATGTATAATCCCTGCCCAAACATATGATTGCCTGTGCTATAATAAAAGGGATGAGAATATGAATCAGGATGGTGCATACACGGTAGATAAACGAAGGTCGATCCAGTGTGCAGCATCCTTATTCGCTTTTTTGAGGTGAATCCTATGGCTAAAAAAAGAAAAAAGCGGCAAAGCAAATTGAAAAAGCAACTGAAGACAGAGCTGCTCGGACTTTTCTTCGTATTGATTGCCGTTTTCGGCAGCGGCGCAAGTGTGATCAGTGACGGAGCGATTCCGGGAGGGCTCGAGCATCTGCTGCAGTTTTTCTTCGGTGTCTGGTACTTCATTGCGTCCCTGTTCCTCTTATGCCTTGGTATCTATTTGATGGTGAAGCGCAAATGGCCTGTATTCCTACATAAAAAAATGGTTGGCTTTTATATCATATTCACTTCCATTCTGCTATTCACCCATATACAGTCCTTTGAAGGAATACTTGCAGGTGCCGTCAAGCCTTCGATCCTGGAAACGACATGGGAACACTACTTCACGTATCTAGAGGGGGAAATTTCCTATAGTACGCTTGGTGGGGGAATGATTGGAGCACTTCTGTTTGCCTGGACTTATTTCCTGTTCTCTGCAGCTGGAGCTAAAATCCTTGCTGTTTTCGGCATGATTGTCGGGGTTCTGTTCTTGACGGAGTGGTCACTTGGGTCATGGATGGGAAAGGTGTTCGGTAATTTGAAAGCCTTCGCTCAACAACAGTGGAAACAAGCGAAGCCGAAAGGTAAAAAGCCGAAAAAGAAGCCTGCGGACAAAAAAGAACCGGAGGCTGTCGCTGAGACTGAAGCGGAACGAAGCTATGATATTGTTGAAGAAGGAAATCCTGACCCAGGAAGTCAAGAACCGATCATTCAGGACTTTACGGATAACGCTTATGCCAAGAAGCAGGAAGCTAAGCCGGATCAGCCAGAAGAAAATCAGGCTGGTAAAGATGAAGACACGCTTGCACAATCACTTCCGATGACTGAAATGGAGAACGTCGACTACCAGTTGCCGGGTATGGACCTTCTGAATGAACCTTTCAAAAATTCCCAATCACAGGAACGTTCCCAGATCCAGGCTACGGTGAGAAAGCTGGAGAAAACGTTCCAGAGTTTCGGAGTGAAAGCGAAGGTGACGAAAGTCCATGTTGGACCTGCAGTTACAAAGTATGAAGTGTACCCGGATGTTGGCGTCAAAGTCAGTAAGATCGTGAACCTTCATAATGATTTGGCACTTGCATTAGCTGCGAAGGACATACGGATCGAAGCACCGATTCCTGGAAAATCAGCTGTCGGTATCGAAGTGCCGAATCAGGAAGTGGCGATGGTGTCACTCCGCGAAGTGCTTGAATCTTCACAGGCTAAACAAGGCTCAAAGCTTGGCTTTGCGCTCGGAAGAGATATTTCAGGCGATGCAGTGATGGGGGAATTGAATAAGCTTCCGCACCTGCTTGTGGCAGGAGCGACAGGAAGCGGGAAAAGTGTGTGCATCAACGGGATCATCACGAGCATTTTGATGCGTGCTAAGCCACATGAAGTCAAGATGATGATGATCGATCCTAAAAAAGTGGAATTGAATGTCTATAATGGCATTCCTCACTTATTGGCTCCGGTCGTCACCGATGCCAAAAAAGCGGCACGAGCACTTAAGAAGGTCGTAGCTGAAATGGAACGTCGTTATGATTTGTTTTCCGATACTGGAACTCGGAACATTGAAGGTTATAACGAATATGTCAATAAGCAGAACCAACTGCAGGAAGAGCAACAGCCGCAACTTCCTTATATCGTCGTTCTCGTCGATGAGCTTGCTGACTTGATGATGGTCGCTTCCGGTGATGTAGAGGATGCAATTACGAGACTTGCACAAATGGCGCGTGCGGCAGGAATCCATCTGATCATTGCAACGCAACGCCCATCCGTAGACGTCATCACAGGTGTCATCAAAGCGAATATTCCTTCGCGTATTGCTTTCAGTGTTTCCTCTCAAACGGATTCCAGGACGATTCTCGATTCCGGTGGTGCAGAAAAGCTGCTCGGAAGAGGGGATATGCTGTACATGCCGGTAGGGTCCTCAAATGGTACCCGAGTCCAAGGGGCATTCTTATCCGATGAAGAAGTGGAGCGAGTGGTCGACTTCTGTATCGAACAGCAGCGTGCCCAATACCAGGATGAGATGATACCTGAAGAAGAAAGTGAAACGAAACAGGAAGTGGACGATGATCTATACCCGGAAGCAGTCCAGCTTGTCATTGAAATGCAGAGTGCCAGTGTATCGATGATCCAGCGCCGTTTCCGAGTTGGATACACTAGAGCGGCAAGGTTGATCGATGCTATGGAAGACAACGGTATCGTAGGTCCTTATGAAGGAAGCAAACCTCGTACGGTACTTGTATCTGCGAATAGTGAAGAACAAACATCCTGAACCAGTCCCATTCTCATTATTTTACAATATTTGATGAGAATGGGTTTTTTTTATGTCTTTTTATTGCGTGAATATTCCGATATTCAGAATAGAGGAGGCGATTTTGAAAAATATGTCGACATAGTATTTATTTCTTCCTAGAAAAGTGTTATATTATTGACGAATATGATGTGTCGAACGTCAGATGTCTGATCTCTATACATAGGATTATTGACCAGGAGTGAAAGCGATGTCAATCAAACATGACACTCGTCACTTGTATTTGCAAGTGATCGACCAAGTGAAAAGGGATATTGAAAAAGGTGTCTACAAAGAGAAGGAAAAATTACCATCAGAATTTCAGTTATCAAAAAGTTTAGGGGTCTCCCGGGCAACATTACGGGAAGCGCTCCGCATCCTGGAAGAGGAGAATATTGTGACACGTCGTCATGGTGTTGGAACCTTCGTCAATCCAAAGCCAGTGTTTTCCTCAGGAATCGAACAATTGAGCAGCGTAACATTCATGATTGAAAGCAGCGGGATGAATGCTGGAACTCAGTTCCTTTCTACGGACGTCGTCGAACCGACAGAAGAGGATATGGAACGATTTGCTCCACTACATATTCAAAACCTTGCGAAAGTCGAGCGAGTAAGGACAGCGGATGGAGACCCTGTAGTTTACTGCATCGACAAGATTCCAGAACAATTCATCCATGGGGAAGACTTGAAGGAAGCGGATTCAATGTTCCGCATTCTTGAAGGTGTAGCAGGCAAACGGGTTAGTTATGCAGTTACACATATCGAACCGATCGGTTACCATGACCGCATTTCACCGATTCTTAACTGCGATCCTGAGCAATCGCTTCTTCTGCTGAAACAAATGCACTACACTGACGAAGATGAAGCTGTCCTGTATTCCTCCAATTACTTCAGAGCGGACAAGTTCAGCTTCCACGTTTTAAGAAAACGTGTGTAAGGGCTTTCAATAGTATGTAACATTCTATTTTAGGGAGGTGATGCCGAACTTAGGACTCGGTAGGTTTGTCGCACATCTTTTACTTAAAACTATTAGGGGGTAATTTTTTTGAAAAATCGTCGTTTTCTAATGATTATCGGTCTGCTACTTGCAATCGGTATGGTACTTGGCGCATGTGGTTCTTCCGATGACGAAGGATCCAATGGAGATAATGAAGGTAGTGACAATGGTGACGAAGCTTCAGGAAATGAAGATTTCTCTGCAGCAATGGTAACTGACGTTGGTGGAGTAGATGATAAATCCTTCAACCAATCTGCTTGGGAAGGTCTGAAAGCTTTCGGTCAGGAAAATGGAATGGAAGAAGGCGAAGGGATTGCCTATGCTCAGTCTGAAAGTGATGCTGACTATACGACGAACATCTCTCGTCTTGTCCGTGATGAGTATGATTTGGTTTATGGTATCGGCTACCTTCTTCAGCCGGACATCGCTAAAGCCGCTGAACAGTATCCAGATACGAACTTCAGTATCGTCGACTCTGTTGTAGAAGCAGACAATGCTTCAAGTATCCTGTTCAAAGAACATCAAGGTTCTTTCCTTGTTGGTGTTGCAGCTGCTATGAAGACTAACTCGAACAAAGTTGGATTCGTCGGTGGTGTTGACGGAGACTTGATCAACAAATTCGAAAGTGGATTCATCGCAGGTGTTAAATCCATCAACCCTGATATCGAAGTGGAAGTACAGTACGCTGGTGCATTCGATGCTGCGGATGATGGTAAAGTAATCGCTTCCCAAATGTATTCAAGCGGAATCGATGTCATCTATCACGCTTCTGGTGGTACAGGTAACGGTGTCTTCGCACAAGCGAAAGACCTTAAGAAGAGCAACCCTGACGAAGATGTTTGGGTAATCGGTGTTGACCGTGACCAGCACGAAGAAGGTCAAATCGACGACATGAACGTTACATTGACTTCCATGGTCAAACGTGTAGATATCGCAATCCAGGATATGACTACAAAAGCAATGAACGGTGAGTTTCCTGGTGGGGAAATCGTCGAGTACGGCTTGGAAGATGACGCGATCAGCGTTGCACGTACAAATGAAGATGCAATGACACAGGACATCATCGATGCTGTTGAAGAATGGAAACAGAAAATCATCGACGGTGAAGTAGAAGTACCAAGTACTCGTGATGAAACGAAAGCATTCGTAGACTCACTATAAGTATTCAAGGGGGGCCGGACACGGCCTCCTGTATATTGAAGATCATCAAATGAAGGGTATCATGATGGTCCCTTTCATTTGGTGATTTTTACTGCCATCAATAATAAAGAGACAACACCCAGGATGCGTCTAGGGACTTTTATAATTTTGGGGACAAAAAAGGGGAGTGAGGAGAAATCATGGATTATGTTATTGAGATGCTTGGCATCCGTAAAGAGTTTCCAGGGATCGTTGCAAACGATGACATTACCCTCCAGGTAAAAAAAGGCGAAATCCATGCCCTGTTAGGTGAAAACGGTGCGGGGAAATCAACGTTGATGAACGTTTTGTTCGGTTTGTATCAGCCGGAAAAAGGTGAGATCCGCGTCCGTGGAGAGAAAGCGAATATCAAAGGGCCGAATGATGCCAACCAATTAGGGATCGGCATGGTGCACCAGCACTTCATGCTCGTGGATACGTTCACGGTAACGGAAAATATCATTCTTGGAAGTGAACCTAGTAAACTAGGAAAAGTAGATATAAAGAAAGCAGAAAAAGAAGTGAAGGAGATTTCCGATCGGTACGGATTGAAGGTCGATCCTCGCTCGAAAATCCGCGACATTTCAGTCGGAATGCAGCAGCGTGTGGAAATATTGAAAACGCTTTACCGTGGGGCAGACATCCTGATTCTGGATGAACCGACAGCAGTTCTGACCCCTCAGGAGATCAAAGAATTGATCGAGATCATGCGTACCCTTGTTAAAGAAGGGAAATCGATCATTCTAATTACACACAAGCTTAAAGAAATCATGGAAGTATGTGATCGTTGTACTGTCATCCGTAAAGGAAAAGGCATCGGAACCGTTGATGTTGCTGGTACAAATCCGACGGAGCTAGCATCCTTGATGGTGGGCAGGGAAGTTTCCTTTTCCACTGAGAAGACTCCTGCACATCCGAAAGAAAATGTGCTGGCTGTAAAGGACCTGATCGTCAAAGATGCCAGGAAAGTAGACATGGTCAAGGGTCTGAATTTGGAAGTCAAGGCGGGAGAAATCGTTGGAATCGCTGGTGTCGATGGGAATGGTCAGTCTGAATTGATCGAGGCGATCACCGGGCTGAAGAAATCCGAGAGCGGAGTCATTCAATTGAATGGAAAATCCATCATGAACCTTAAACCTCGGAAAGTTACGGAAGCGGGTGTTTCCCATATCCCTCAGGACCGTCATAAATATGGACTGGTACTTGATTTTCCGATTGGTGAAAATATGGTTCTGCAAACCTATTATCAAAAGCCATACTCAAAAAATACCGTTATGAACTTCAAAACTATCTATAACAAAGCGAGAGATTTGATCAAGGAATATGACGTGCGTACCCCTAGCGAGTACACTCCTGCACGTGCACTGTCAGGTGGAAATCAGCAGAAAGCGATTATCGGCCGTGAGGTGGACAGATCCCCTGATCTGATCATTGCAGCCCAGCCGACTCGTGGTCTGGACGTAGGTGCAATCGAATTCATCCATAAGAAATTGATCGAAGAACGTGATAAAGGACGTGCTGTTTTACTTTTATCCTTCGAGTTGGATGAGATCATGAACCTGAGTGACCGTATTGCCGTCATGTTCGATGGCCAGGTGGTTGCAGAAGTGAAGCCGGAGGAGACGAGCGAGCAGGAACTGGGTCTTCTGATGGCTGGTAGCAAGCAGGAAAAGGCAGGTGACGCGTGATGTTTTCCAATCGTACAGTTAATATTCTGATTCCGATCATTTCCGTTATACTAGGGCTTCTATCCGGTGCGATCATCATGCTTATATTCGGTTACAATCCGGTTGAAGGGTATGCAGCATTATGGAAAGGCTCTTATGGTGATCTTTTCTTCCTTGGAGAAACGTTACGTCTTGTAACACCATATATCTTATCAGGACTTGCGGTTGCATTCGCATTCCGCACGGGTCTGTTCAATATCGGTGTCGAAGGACAGGTATTCATGGGCTGGCTTGCCTCCGTGTGGGTAGGGGTGGCGATCGATGCACCAATGATCATCCATCTTCCGTTGGCGATCATTGCAGCAGCTCTAGCTGGAGCAGCCTGGGGATTCATACCGGGTCTTTTGAAAGCGAAACTAGGTGTCCATGAAGTTATCGTAACAATCATGATGAACTACATTGCACTATATACATGTAATGCCATCGTACGTAATGTAATTACAGACGGTCAGGATCGTACAGATCGAGTAGCTGATTCAGCTTCTCTTGGCGCAGAATGGTTATCCCAACTGACGTACTTCTCCCGTCTGCATTATGGACTGTTGATCGCACTTGGCGGAGCATTCGTCATGTGGTTCTTGTTGAATAAGACTACAAGAGGATTTGAGCTTCGTTCAGTCGGTTTCAACCAGAATGCTTCAAGCTACGCTGGAATGAACGTAAGCAGAAACATCATTCTGTCCATGGTGATTTCCGGAGGTTTCGCTGGACTTGCCGGTGCGATGGAAGGGTTAGGGACATTCGGATACATGTCAGTTAAAGCCGGATTTACGAACATCGGTTTTGATGGTATCGCTGTTGCCCTACTGGGTGCGAACACGGCAATCGGCGTCATTTTTGCAGCATTGTTATTCGGAACATTGAAAATCGGTGCATTGGAAATGCCCACAAGCGCCGGTGTTCCGACAGAACTGGTAGAAATCGTAATTGCATTGATCATTTTCTTCGTAGCATCAAGTTATATGATTCGTTGGTTCATATTGAAATTCAAAAAGGAGGGGAAATAAGCGATGGGTATCATTGAAGTCTTACAGGTCATCATTCCATCTGCAATTTTCTTTGCCGCCCCTCTGATTCTGACTGCAGTCGGCGGTGTATTCAGTGAACGGTCAGGTGTCGTCAACATTGGTCTTGAAGGGTTGATGGTCATGGGGGCGTTCGTCGGAATCGTCTTCAACCTGACTTTCGCAGAGACGCTCGGTTCATGGACGCCGTGGTTATCGATTCTGGTCGCGATGGTAGTCGCATCCTTGTTCTCGATCATCCACGCGGTCGCTTCAGTGACTTTCCGTGCAGACCAGGTCGTAAGTGGCGTAGCCATCAACTTCCTTGCGTTAGGAATCGGTTTGTTCCTTACGAAGCAGTGGTACGATAAAGGGCAGACCGATATGATCAGTCAGCCGTTCTACACATTCAACGTCCCTGTATTGAGCGATATTCCGGTGATCGGAACATTGTTCTTCTCGAAAATGTATGCGACGTCTTACTTGGCTATTTTCATTGCAATCATGGCGTGGGTCGTCCTTTATAAAACACCGTTCGGTCTGCGGCTGCGTTCTGTCGGGGAACATCCGATGGCAGCGGACACGAATGGAATCAATGTTTCACGCACACGTTATGTGGCAGTTATGATTTCCGGTGCAATGGGTGGACTTGGCGGATCGGTCTTTGCGTTGACGATCGCTTTGAACTTCTCCCACGGTACAATTGTTGGACAAGGATTCATGTCATTGGCTGCTGTCATTTTCGGTAAGTGGCATCCGTTAGGAGCGCTTGGAGCAGCATTATTCTTCGGTTTTGCTCAGAGCTTGAGCTTTTCCAATTTGGCAATTTTGCAGGATGTTCCGCAAGTATTCCTGCTGATCGCTCCTTATGTCTTGACTATCCTTGCTTTGGCAGGGTTCATAGGTAGAGCAGAGGCGCCGAAAGCCATCGGCCAGCCTTATATTAAAGGAAGCAGATAATAAAGAAAGTGCAATTCACCCGGAATGTTTTGGTTCTGGGTGAATTTTTTTACATTTAGAATGAAATCACGTATTGTAGGATTTAAGGTCAGTGCATAATGATGGATAAATGAAGTAATATTAGAAAAAAATAAATTGACAGGGATGCTACCTCAGGAGGTTTCGATTATGAAGATCAATAAAGAGAAGATGATTGAAAAGCAAGGGTACCGATTACATATCCTTCAAAGCAAGAAATATAAGACGATCAATGTCGTTGCCAAGTTCAAAAGTGCACTGCAGCGTGAATTGATGACGAAACGGGCGCTATTGCCGATGATTCTCCAAAAGGCGACGAGTTCTTACCCGGATACCCGTTCCTTACAGGCGGCAATGGAAGATCTTTATGGCATGGTACTTAACAGTGATGGTACGAAAAAAGGAGAGGATCATGTCATCAGCTTCCGCATGGAAGTTGCAAACGAAGTATATTTGAACGACCAGACTCCTCTTTTGAAAAAAGCGTTGGGATTGTTCCGTGAAGTGCTTTTCCAACCTAAAGTTGTGGACGGCGGCTTCGACCCGAAAATTGTTAACAGGGAAAAGCAGACGCTGGAACAGAAAATCACATCGATCAAAGATGACAAAATGAGCTATGCGAATATGAGGATGATCGATGAAATGTGCAAAGGGGAGCCATATTCCCTGCATGTACATGGTTATTTGGAAGATCTGAAGAAATTGGATGAAAAGGACCTCTATTCCTATTATCAATCCTTCATTTCAAATGATCTTCTCGATGTATATATCATTGGCGACCTCGAAAATATCGATGTGGAAGCCTTGATGGATGAACACTTCCGCAGAGATTCATCCGAAGTGAACCAGGATGATGGAAATGAAAAGCAGCATATAGCTGTATCCGAGCCTAAAAATATCGTGGAACATGATGACCTGAATCAAGGTAAACTCCACCTGGGCTTCCGTACTCATACGGTGTTCGGGGATGAGGATTACTTTGCTTTGCAGATTTTCAATGGTCTCTTTGGAGGTTTTCCAAGCTCCAAGCTGTTCATGAATGTCCGTGAAAAGCACAGCCTTGCTTACTATGCGGCTTCCCGATTTGAAAGTCACAAGGGGTTGCTGCTTGTATTCAGTGGTGTCGATCCGAAAGATTATGAAAAAGCAAAAACGATCATCCTTGAACAGGTAGAAGCGATGAAGAAGGGTGAATTCACAGACGAAGAGGTCGAACAGACGAAAGAACAGGTGACCAATCAGTTGCTGGAGACGATGGATAATGCACAAGGTCTGATCGAAGTGCTCTATCACCAAGTCCTTTCCGGTAAAGTCATCGAAGCCGAAGATATGATCGAACAGGTACGTGGAGTGACCAAAGAGGATGTCATCGCAATGGCCAATAAAATCGAACTTGATACGATTTACTTCTTGACCAGTCGTGAAGGGGGAGAACAGGAATGAAAGAACTAGTATATGAACAATTGAATGAAACGATTTATACAGAGACATTGGACAATGGATTGAAAGTCTACCTTCTTTCTAAGCCTGAAATGGCGAAAACCTACGGAATTTTCGGAACCAACTACGGTTCGATCGACCAGACGTTCACCCCGATCGGAAATGAGGAGACAGTGAACGTTCCTGAAGGGATTGCGCATTTCCTTGAACACAAGTTGTTTGAGAAAGAAGATCGGGATGTCTTCCAGGACTTCACGAAACTTGGTGCATCTGCAAACGCATTTACATCTTTTACAAAAACTGCCTACTTGTTCTCTGCGACGAACCATATCGAGAAGAATGTAGAAACCCTTTTGGATTTTGTCCAGGATCCATTCTTCTCTGATGAATCTGTAGAAAAAGAAAAAGGAATCATTGCTCAGGAGATCCGAATGTACGATGACCAGCCGGACTGGCGTGCATTCTTCGGTACAATCCAGAGCCTCTATCACGAACATCCGGTGAAAATCGATATCGCGGGTACCGTGGATTCGATTCAGAAAATCACAAAAGAAGACCTTTATACTTGTTACGAAACATTCTATCACCCATCCAACATGTCTTTATTCATTGCCGGAGACATCGATCCGGAAAAGATGATGGAGCAGATCAAAAACAATCAGAGCAGCAAGAGTTTCGCCAAAGAAGAGGAAATCAAACGTTCCTATCCTGATGAACCTGATCACGTGGCCAAGTCCTTCGACTCGATTGAAATGCCTGTATCGACTTCCAAGTGCATGGTGGGGATCAAGGAAAAGGTGAAAGGGTTGAGAGGTGAAGACATCCTAAGGTCAGAACTATTATCCGGGATGATCCTTAGTCATTATTTCTCTAAAAGTGGAGAGTTCTATGAAGAGCTTTACCAAAACGACCTGATCGATGATAGCTTCCACTTCGAGACGGACCTTGATGTGGAATTCGGATTCACGATCATTGGTGGTGATTCCCGAAAGCCGGATGAACTTGCAGACCGAATCAAGGAAATGCTGCACCAGCTGAAGGATCAGAAAATCGATCCGGAAGATTTCGAACGGATGAAACGTAAGAAAATCGGACATTTCCTTCGTGCAATGAACTCGATGGAATTCATCGCCAACCAGTTTTCCCACTATCATCTGCTTGGCGTCGATTTGTTTGAAGTGCTTCCGACCATTGAAAGCCTCACAATCGATGATGCAACTGCTTTTCTGGAACACTGGATCAAGGAAGATCGTATAGCTGTCTTCCAGGTAAAGCCGGCGGCAAGTGAGAAGCATGCCGGGTAGTGTGCTCATATTAGGAGCCAGTGGTGATATCGGTAAGGCGATTGCAAAAAGTACAGTCGAAGAAGGAGCTAATGTCCTGCTTCATTATCACTCTAATCGCTCTTCCATTGACGCGCTGGTTTCTGAACTACCGGAAGCACGTGTGCTCGGCACGGTGCAAGCGGATTTATCGACTTCTGAGGGAATCAAACAATTGATCAACAGCATCCCTTTTACACTCGACGGGATCATCTTTGCGGGAGGATCCAGCTTTCAGGGCTTGCTCCAGGACGCGGGGGAAGCAGACATGGATCTGCTTTACCATCTTCACGTCAAAACACCATGGATGGTCGCCTCAAGCTTTTTACCACAGATGATTCACAAACGGAGAGGAAAGATCATTCTCATCTCTTCAGTCTGGGGGAGTGTTGGTGCAAGCATGGAAGTGTTATACAGTTCGGTAAAAGGAGCACAGAACAGTTTTGTTAAAGCTCTGGCGAAAGAGGCAGGACCAAGTGGCGTACAAGTGAATGGGATAAGCCCTGGATTCATTGATACAAAAATGAACAGCCTTTATTCTGAAGAAGAAAAAGCGGTCATTTTTGATGAAATTCCGCTAGGGCGTCCTGGACTTCCGGAAGAAATCGCATCCGTTGCCGCCTTCCTCATCAGTGATCGATCCAGCTACATCAATGGTCAGATCATCACAGTCGACGGCGGTTGGACCTGAAGCATTTTATTATATTCATGTATAATGCATCCATTTTTTCTAAAACTAACGGTGTACCATATTTAAAGGAGGAAATGGAATGTCTGTACTTGATAATTTCGACTCTTGGAAAGACTTTTTGGGCAACCGTCTTCACCAGGCTGAAGGACAAGGGATGAAGCAAGGGGCAGTATCGAATATTGCATACGAAATCGGCGGTTATTTAGCGAAAAATGTCGATGCGAAAAACGAGCAGGAAGCGATCCTTCGTGATTTGTGGAATGTTGCAGATGAACAAGAACAGCATGCCATTGCGAACATGATGGTGAAGCTTGTTCAGAATGACGGTACACACCAGTAAGAAGAAGAATGCAAGAGGAAGAGCCGGGCGGATGTCACGGCTCTTCATTTGTTAAAAATAGTAAACAACACCTTTAAAGTAGAAATAGTTGCACTTTTGTCGAATATTATCATTTAACTCCTTTTCTAAAATATGAAAATCATTTATTATAAAATAAGAGATTGAAACATGCTTGTGGATGGTATACATAAAGATGACGGATTACAAGAGGAGATGGAAGTATGGAAAGGAAAAAGTGGTATTTGGAATATGAAATCCAATATAACCGTCCAGGCTTGCTCGGGGATATTTCCTCTTTGCTTGGTATGATGTCCATCAATATCATTACCATCAATGGGGTGGAGAACTCCCACAGGGGCATGCTCCTTCTTTGTAAAGACGATGATCAGATTACAAGGCTGAAATCGATTCTGAAGACGATGGATACGATCAAAATCACGAAGCTGCGCAGACCGAAGCTGCGGGACACGCTTGCAGTGAGGCATGGAAGATACATACATAGCGATATTGATGACCGTAAGACATTCCGATTCATTCGCGAAGATTTGGGGTTGTTGGTTGATTTCATGGCAGAGCTGTTTATGAAAGATGGACACAAGCTTGTCGGTATCCGTGGGATGCCACGTGTTGGAAAGACTGAGTCTGTCGTTGCTGCGAGTGTCTGTGCCAACAAACGTTGGTTATTCGTATCGAGTACGCTTCTTAAGCAGACGATCCGGAATCAGTTGATTGAAGATGAGTACAGCGAAGACACATTGTACATCATCGACGGAATCGTTTCGACTCGAAGAGCAAGCGAGAAACATTGGCAGCTTGTCAGGGAAATCATGCGTTTGCCAGCTACCAAAGTAGTGGAACATCCTGATATTTTTGTGCAGGAATCCGAGTATAAACTGGAGGATTTCGATTACATCATTGAACTGAGGAACAGTGATGATGAAGAAATCACCTATGAAAAAGTGGAGAAACCAGAATGGAACCCAAGCGACGGTTTTTCTATGTTTGATTTTTAATTGTATTGGAAGGTGTTATAGATGGAGCTTGGTACCCGTTTAAGGGAAGCGCGTGAAGCGAAGAAATTATCATTGGAAGAAGTCCAGGACGTTACAAAAATACAAAAACGTTATCTTCAGGCAATTGAAAAGGGAAACCTGAGTGTACTGCCTGGGAAATTCTATGCCAGGGCATTCATAAGGGAATATGCAGCAGCTGTCGGGCTGGACCCGGATGAAGTGATGGAAACGCATGCGAATGAACTTCCTGCATCAGAGGATGAGTCGATCAACTACACCCGGTTGCAGCGGTCGAAGAAAGAATCCGTTTCAACTGGACCAGGATTCTCGAAGTTATTTCCCACCATCATGACTGTATTGCTTATCATTCTGATTGCATTTGCAATCTGGTACTTCGTCCGTTTGCAAATGGAGCCTGATACGGGTGGTGGACAAACCGATGAAGGCACGGATGAGTTCAT
This sequence comes from Thalassobacillus hwangdonensis, assembly GCF_042675915.1. NCBI lineage: Bacteria > Bacillati > Bacillota > Bacilli > Caryophanales > Bacillaceae > Thalassobacillus > Thalassobacillus hwangdonensis. The sequence continues at coordinate 658,629 of NZ_JBHTKL010000001.1, forward strand.
CATCAACGATCCTGCGCCATCGAGCAATGAGGATGATGAGGAAGCTGCTGAAGAAAATGGTGAAGAAGATCAAAACGCCACTGAAGATAAAGAAGCTCCTGAAGAGGAACCGGAAGAACCGGAACAGCCTGAATTGGAACTGAATCTTGTGGAAGAAGGTACGGGCAGTTTCCCGATGCACACATTTGAGTTGAAGAATGCTGAAGAAATCAACGTTACCCTTGAACTTGATGGGAAGAGCTATCTTGAAGTGAAGGAAGGTCCGAATGGAGAACATTTGACTTCCCCTGTCAATTACAGTGAAGGGGACTCCCCATTGGAATTTGAATTCACTGGTAAGGACCAGATCTATATCAGCATGGGATTTGCGCCTGCCGTAACCGTAAAAATCAATGATGAAGTCGTCGATTTTCCTGTAGATAAACAATCGCAGAAATTTTTGATTGATATTGTGAACGAATAATGGAACCTAGCTGTTCCGAAAGTGAGAAACAAAAGAGTCATTGGGTCATCCCTCTGGCTCTTTTCAACCGATGCTTTTGGAACAGCTTTTTCTATCATGAATTGTTGTTAGGAGTGGATAGCATGAATATTCCAAATCGAATTACGTTATCACGAATTTTTTTGATCCCCATCTTCATCGTCCTGATGTCAGTACCTTTTGATTGGGGAACATACCAAATGGGAGAGGCGGAATTGCCGATCGCCCATCTGGCAGGAGCCATCCTATTCATCATTGCCTCTACTACAGATTGGATTGATGGGCACTACGCACGTAAGCACAACCTTGTTACGAACCTTGGGAAATTCCTTGATCCATTGGCAGATAAACTACTCGTTTCTGCAGCACTTATCCTGCTTGTCGAAATCGATCTTGCAGCAGCATGGATCGTGATCATCATCATCAGCCGAGAATTTGCAGTCACAGGACTAAGGTTGGTGGCGGCGGGAGAAGGGATCGTACTTGCAGCCAGCAATATGGGTAAATGGAAAACGACCTTGCAGATCGTTGCTATCTCAGCGCTGTTGCTTCATAACTGGCCGTTTGCCTTTATCGGTTTTCCGTTTGCAACTGTTATGCTTTATGCAGCCATGATTATTACAGTCATTTCTGGGTATGATTATTTCAAAAAGAACTGGCATGTCATGAGGAGCTCGAAATAAATGAGGACAATCAATGCAGAGGTCATAGGTGTTGGTACGGAACTTTTGCTTGGGCAAATTGCGAATACGAATGCACAATGGATATCACAGCAGCTTGCTGTCCTAGGTATCCACGTCTATCACCATAGTGTTGTGGGAGACAACCTGGAGCGCTGCAGTCAGACATTCCAGACAGCTCATAACCGTTCGAATCTGGTCATCGTGACAGGAGGACTGGGGCCGACGGAAGATGACATGACGAGGGATGCTGCACAATCCATCTTTGGTCAAAAGCTGGTGACAGATGAAGAGAGTATGGAACGGATCGAGCACTTCTATGTAAAGAACAATCAACCGATGTCACCGAACAATCGGAAGCAGGCGCTTGTGTTTGAGCATGCCGATGTCCTTCAGAATTTAGAGGGCATGGCGCCTGGAATGATTGTACAGCATGAATCGACGGCGTGGGTGTTCCTGCCAGGTGTTCCTTCTGAGATGAAATTTTTGATGAATCAACATGTACTGCCTTTTTTGAAGGATCGTTTTCAACTGGAAGCAGAAATCGCATCAGAAATGCTTCGCTTCATCGGGATTGGCGAATCTCAGCTGGAACACGATCTTGCAGATATCATCCAGTCTCAGACTAATCCTACAATCGCTCCACTTGCAAGTGAAGGAGAAGTAGGGCTGAGACTTACTGCGAAAGCTGCATCATCAGAAGAAGCTAAACGATTGATCGAAACTGCGAAAACAAGAATCCTTGCTGTGGCAGGTGAGTATTACTACGGATCAGATAACATTACGATAGAAGAAAAAGTGTTGAAGATGCTACAGGATCGAGGTTGGTCCATTGCATCTGCTGAAAGTCTTACAGGTGGAAGATTCATGGACCGTCTCGTCTCCATTCCAGGAGCTTCGTCAGTATGCAATGGAGCAATCGTAGCCTATAGCGCTGAAGTAAAAGAGCGCGTGCTGGAGGTCCCTAAGTTCCTACTGAAGAAGTATGGTACAGTAAGTGAAGAGTGCGCCTCTTGCATGGTGCTGAATGTCCAAAGCATGCTCGAGAGCGATGTAGCTGTCAGTTTCACAGGTGTGGCTGGCCCTGATGCTGTCGAAGGGCATGAAGCAGGGACAGTGTATATCGGGTTGCAGTTGAAAGATCAACAACCGATCATCCGTAAGTTCCACTTTACTGGAAGAAGGGAACAGATACGGAACCGTGCCGTGAAAAAAGCACTGGAAATGATTTTTCATCAGTTAAAAAAATGATTCAGTCTAAGGGAATCATGCGATAATTCACAATTGATCCGGCAAACGTTGAATTATCGCATGATTTTTTCTGTTGAAAATAGGGAACATTTATTCGCTTTTTTGTTGGCAAATCGTTCAAAACAAGTTATTATAGGGATAGAAATGGTGAAAGGGGATAATTATGAGTGATCGTAAACAGGCATTAGATATGGCACTTCGTCAAATTGAAAAGCAATTCGGTAAAGGCTCCATCATGAAACTTGGTGAATCAGCAGAACAGAAGGTGAACACGGTACCTAGTGGATCCCTTGCATTGGATGTTGCACTTGGAGTAGGTGGATACCCTAGAGGACGTATTGTTGAGATATATGGACCGGAATCTTCCGGTAAAACGACTGTAGCACTGCATGCGATTGCTGAGGCACAGCGCCGCGGTGGACAGGCTGCATTCATCGATGCAGAGCATGCACTCGACCCTGTATATGCTAGAAACCTGGGAGTGAATATTGAAGAGCTTCTTCTTTCCCAGCCGGATACAGGAGAACAGGCACTTGAAATTGCTGAAGCATTGGTACGAAGTGGAGCGGTAGACATGGTTGTCATCGACTCTGTTGCTGCATTGGTACCAAAAGCAGAAATCGAAGGTGAGATGGGGGATTCCCACGTCGGTCTTCAGGCGCGTTTGATGTCCCAGGCGCTCCGTAAATTGTCAGGTGCTATCAACAAATCGAAAACGACTGCCATCTTCATCAACCAGATCCGTGAAAAAGTCGGAGTCATGTTCGGTAATCCGGAAACGACTCCTGGTGGCCGTGCGTTGAAATTCTATTCATCTGTCCGACTGGAAGTGCGTCGTGCTGAAACGCTTAAGCAGGGCAATGATATGGTCGGAAACAAGACTCGTATCAAAGTCGTCAAAAACAAAGTAGCTCCTCCGTTCAAACAAGCGGAAGTGGATATCATGTATGGGGAAGGTATTTCACATGAAGGTGAATTGATCGACATCGGTACGGATTTGGATATCGTTCAGAAGAGTGGTTCCTGGTACTCCTACAATGATGAGCGTCTTGGACAGGGAAGGGAAAATGCGAAGCAGTTCCTTAAAGAGAATAAAGATATCCTCGATGATATCAATAACAGGATTCGTCAGCATTATGATATGTCAGGTGAAGATGCAAGCAAAGAAGAAAATCAGGAAACCCTGGACGTATAAGATCCAACGGATATAACAGGGATTTTCAGAGGCAGAGTATGGACGTTGGAAAGTCCGTACTCTGCATTTTTCTACATAAAATGACAGAAATTTTCGAAAGAAACGCTGAAGCCTTTTGTGATAAGGCTTTGCAATATGACATATATTTGACGATTCCTTGACATTGGTTGACCACAAGCTTAAAATTAATGTGTATCATTTTCATATTTTATACACGATTGAAACAATTTTTGAAACTGAAAATGAAACGTCTGTACATGCCGACAAATTGTACAAGTTCATAGCAAGAGGAGGTGGAATCATGGATAATTTGGTATCCCTGCTCATCTTCATTTTGCTTGCCCTGATCGTCGGTATTGTTGTTGGTTATCTAATTCGGAAATCCATCGCCGAAGCGAAGATCTCAAGCGCAGAACAACTAGCGAAACAGATTGTCGAAGAAGGCCATCGCAATGCAGAAGCTGCTAAGAAAGAAGCGCTTTTGGAAGCGAAGGATGAAAATCATAAAATTCGACAAGATGCTGAGAATGAAATTCGTGAGCGTCGATTGGAATTACAAAAAACTGAGAACCGTCTGACACAAAAAGAAGAGAACCTCGATCGCAAAAGTGAAACGCAGGATAAGCGTGAACTGACGCTCGAGAAGAAAGAGGAGACTCTTACCGAAAAACAACAACAAATTGAAGTAATGGAAAGCAAAGTGAAAGCTATGCTGCAAGAGCAACAGACTGAGCTTGAACGTATTTCCGGTTTGACCTCCGACCAGGCAAGACAAGTAATCCTGGAAAGAGTTGAACAAGAGGTTTCACATGAATCTGCCCTAATGATCAAAGAAGCAGAAAACCGTGCTAAAGAGGAAGCGGATAAGAAGGCTAAAAGCATTCTTTCACTTGCCATGCAACGTTGCGCGGCTGATCACGTAGCTGAAACTACCGTATCTGTGGTCAATCTTCCTAATGATGAAATGAAAGGACGGATCATTGGTCGTGAAGGCCGTAACATCCGTACCCTCGAAACATTGACTGGAATCGATTTGATCATTGACGATACGCCGGAAGCTGTCATTCTTTCCGGGTTTGATCCGATCCGCCGTGAAACAGCCCGAATTGCTTTGGAGAAATTGGTTCAGGATGGCCGTATCCATCCAGCCCGTATTGAGGAGATGGTTGATAAATCTCGTCGTGAAGTGGATGAATATATCCGGGAGGTTGGAGAACAGACTACATTTGAAGTAGGAGTTCACGGACTGCATCCGGATCTGGTGAAGATACTAGGTCGTTTGAAGTACCGTACAAGTTATGGTCAGAATGTGTTGAAACACTCGATGGAAGTTGCGTTCCTTTCAGGTCTGCTGGCAGCAGAGCTAGGGGAAGACGAAACACTCGCACGTCGTGCTGGTTTGCTTCATGATATCGGTAAAGCGATCGACCATGAAGTAGAAGGAAGTCACGTAGAGATCGGTAAGGAGCTGGCAACGAAGTACAAAGAGAATGAAGTAGTGATCAATTCGATCGCTTCTCACCATGGTGATGAAGAGCCTACTTCCATTATCTCAGTACTTGTGGCCGCTGCAGATGCTCTATCAGCAGCACGACCTGGAGCAAGAAGCGAAACACTTGAGAACTATATCAAACGTCTTGAAAAGCTGGAAGAGATTTGCGAATCCCATGATGGAGTCGAAAAATCTTTCGCTATTCAAGCAGGACGAGAAGTTCGTATCATGGTAAGACCGGATGATATTGATGATGTCGCTGCTACCAAGTTGGCAAGGACGATACGGAAACAAATTGAGGAAGACCTCGACTATCCGGGTCACATCAAAGTTACAGTCATTCGCGAAACGCGTTCCGTAGAATACGCAAAATAAGAAAGCGGCCATTTGGTCGCTTTTTTATTTTTCCCTGGAAATTAGACTCAAGAACATTTACATTTGGACATCTATTTGAGGTTCCGTTCATTGCGCTGTTTCGCTTTGACAACGCAGGAGCGGTGTGTGAAACTGATTTTAATAGCAAACCCTGAATAACAATTCAACGTGAAATTCAGAAGCGGCTAGATAGATGTTCCATGTTTTACAATCCATCACTATACTAAATACACATATAGAAAGGAAATGAACATGAAAATTTTATTCATAGGAGACGTCGTGGGATCTCCTGGAAGAGATATGGTCCAGGAATACCTTCCGAAACTGAAATCGAAATACCAGCCGACGGTAACGATCATTAATGGTGAAAATGCAGCCTCCGGTAAAGGGATCAATGAAAAGATCTACCGGAACTTCCTTCAGTGGGGGGCGAATGCGGTAACGCTCGGGAACCATGCATGGGACAAGAAAGAGATTTTCGATTTTATCGATCATGCAGAATATATGGTCCGCCCGGCTAATTTTCCTGCAGGTACACCAGGAAAAGGGCTCACCTTCGTAAAAACGAATAAAGGCGAGGTTGCAGTGATCAATCTTCAAGGAAGGACGTTTATGACACCGAATGACGATCCTTTTCGGGTGATCGATGAGTTGATTGAGGAAGCAAAGCAGCGTACCAATATCATCTTCCTGGATTTCCATGCGGAAGCTACCAGTGAAAAACAGGCGATGGGATGGTATGTGGACGGCAGGGTAAGTGTCAATGTAGGCACACACACTCATATCCAGACAGCTGATAACCGGATATTGCCAAATGGAACCGCTTATATTTCCGATGTTGGAATGACGGGTCCTTACGACGGAATTCTGGGAATGGAAAGAGAAGCGGTCATGAAACGTTTCCTGACAAATCTGCCTGTACGTTTTGAAGTTCCAAAAAAGGGAAGGACACAATTAAGTGCTATCTTGGCAGATGTGGATGAAAGCACCGGAAAGGCAAAAGACATCAAACGGATCCTCATCAACGACGACCATCCCTTCTTCGGCTGATTATTTGAATTTTTCAAAAAATTCCTTCATAATGTAAAGGAATAATCTTCATCTCCAAGAATATAGTAGTTATGGAACAACTATCGTTTATGAAGGAGGAGCTAGTATTGGATATATTAAAAGTATCAGCTAAATCTAACCCTAATTCAGTAGCAGGCGCTCTAGCTAATGTGCTAAGGGAACGTGGCTCTGCGGAGATTCAAGCAATTGGCGCCGGCGCTTTGAACCAGGCGGTTAAGGCAGTGGCGATTGCCAGAGGATTCGTCGCCCCGAGTGGCGTTGATCTTATTTGCATCCCAGCTTTTACAGATATCATGATTGAGAATGAAGAGCGGACTGCAATCAAATTGATCGTTGAACCAAGGTAAGTAGACAAGCTCTTCCGTAACCTATAACTGACTTCAGCATTCGAGGATGTCTCAAAAGGTCCGGCACTTCATCCGGAAGTGCTTCTTACCTTGTGAGACATCTTTTTCTATGATGCTTGAAATGTGACACCGCTAGTCTGATATAATTCCTCCTGACAATGAAATGTATCCGTATGAAGAAAGGAAGAGCTTTGTGATTATAGATGCGCACTGTGATGTTCTATGGAAATTGTGGGAAAACGACTATGATTTCCATGATAGTGATCTATTACGATTGAATTATAAGAAGTGGAAGAAAAGCGATGTGAAAGTACAGTGTTTCGCGATTTTCGTGCCGGATGATGTGAAGGAAGCTGCGCAGTATGATGTGGCGCTGGAAATGGTACATATCTTTTTTGACCGGATCATTGCCCCCTACGATGATGTTAAGTTCATCACATCTAAAGAAGAACTGATAAGTCTGGCGCCCCATGCAAAAGGTGCGATGCTTACTCTGGAGGGCTGCCATGCAATCGGTCATGATCTAAATAAATTGAAAACGCTCATAAATATGGGAGTACGTGCTGTCGGACTTACTTGGAATCAGGCGAATGCGACATGTGACGGTATCGAGGAGAAGAGAGGTGCAGGGCTCAGCTCTTTTGGAGAAGAAGTCGTCGATTACTTGAACGAAGAAAGGATATGGACGGATGTTTCCCACCTTTCCTATCAGGGGTTTTGGGATGTGATGAATCGAAGCCAATATCCGATGGCTTCTCATTCGAATGTATTAGAACTGGCTGGACACCCTCGCAACCTGGATAAGGATCAATTGACAGCATTGATCAAAAGGAAGGCATGGATCGGGATTACGTTCGTTCCGGAATTCATCAATGGTCAGACGGAAGCAGAATGGATCGAAGTCCTCCCTCATATCGATTATATCCTGCGTATGGGTGGAGAAGATTGCCTTGGTTTCGGATCAGATTTCGAAGGCATCGATGATATAGTCAAAGGTTTGTATGATGTGAATGACTTTACTGCATTCGTTCAACAACTGATACCACGTTACGGACAACGTCTCGTCGAGAAAATGAGCTATGTGAATTTCATCGATAAGTTTCCAAGATTAAGATAATGTCGATTCTTGCAAGTCGTGTTCTCTTGAAAAATGATAGGGGAACGTCTATCATTAAAAGCGTACAGGACAGGATATTGGAAGTGTTTTGTTTCGTACATACATCCTATGAAACGAACTATAAGATTTATAAATTGAACCAATAGAAGATGAAGAGACAAAGGCTGAACCGGGTGTTCAGACTGAAAGCACAGGTGTGGTCCCATCGTTTCTTCGAAAATGGAACCGACACAATGATGGAGGGGTGTAACATGGTTGAACAGCTTTCTTGGAAAGTTGGTGGACAACAAGGGGAAGGTATTGAGAGTACTGGTGAAATTTTCGCCATTACACTGAACCGATTAGGCTATTATTTGTATGGATATCGCCATTTCTCTTCCCGTATCAAAGGTGGTCACACGAATAATAAAATTCGTGTAGCAACACAGAAAGTAAGGTCGATTTCTGATGATTTGGATATTCTGGTCGCATTTGATCAGGAGACAATCGATGTCAATGTCCATGAGTTACATAAGGATGGAATCGTACTTGCCGATGCGAAATTCAAACCGACAGTTCCGGAAGACAAAGATGTAACGCTATATGCTGTACCTTTTACAGAAATTGCGACAGAGCTCGGGACATCATTGATGAAGAACATGGTCGCAGTCGGTGCTTCTGCTGCTATCATGAACCTGGAACCAGAGTCTTTCCGTGAAGTCGTCGATGAAATCTTCTCAAGAAAAGGCCAGCAGGTCGTCGATAAGAATATGGAAGCAATTGAAAAAGGTGCTGCTGCTGTCAAAGAACAGGCAGATGGTAAGCTTGAAAAAATGGAACTTAACAAAGCCGATGGCAAGAAGCGGATGTTCATGATCGGTAACGATGCCATTGCGATGGGCTTCCTGGCTGGTGGATGCCGCTTCATGGCAGCATATCCAATTACGCCGGCTTCTGAGATTATGGAATATATGATTAAACGACTGCCTGAATTCGGGGGTACGGTCATTCAGACGGAAGATGAAATTGCGGCAGCAACAATGTCCATCGGGGCGAATTATGCCGGTGTAAGAACGATAACAGCATCTGCCGGACCTGGACTTTCCCTGATGATGGAATCGATCGGGCTTGCGGGGATTACTGAAACACCACTGGTCATCGTCGATACGCAGCGGGGAGGACCAAGTACCGGGCTACCTACAAAGCAGGAACAATCCGATCTGATGGCGATGATCTATGGCACTCACGGAGAGATTCCGAAAGTCGTCATAGCTCCAAGTACGGTTCAAGAGGCATTTTACGATGCGATTGAAGCATTGAACATTGCTGAGGAATATCAGGTACCAGTCATTTTACTGTCCGATCTTCAGTTATCTTTAGGTAAACAGACCGTGGAACCGCTTGAATACGACAAGATTGATGTTCGCCGAGGCAAGCTCGACCTTCATCCTGATTTGCCGGAACTTGAAAAAGGGGAATATTTCAAGCGTTATGAAGTGACAGAAGATGGTGTCTCTCCACGTATCCTTCCTGGAGAGAAAAACGGTATTTTCCATGTTACCGGTGTGGAGCATGATGAAACTGGGAAACCATCCGAAGTAGCATCTAACCGTCAGGCACAAATGGATAAACGTCTTCGAAAGCTGAAGCGTCTTCCGGAAGTGTTTGATACTCCAGTGTACACGAGTGCTCCTCATGAACAAGCAGATGTGTTGTTCGTAGGATTCAACTCTACACGCGGAACGATCGAAGAAGCGATCGGCCGTCTTGAAGACGAAGGAGTGAAGGCGAATCATGCGCAGATCCGTCTTGTTCACCCGTTCCCGACTGAACAATTACGTCCATTGATAGACAGGGCAGCCAAAGTTATCGTCGTTGAGAACAATGCGACAGCACAGCTGGCGAATATCATTAAGATGAATGTTGGTAATCATGAGAAGATTTTCACTCTCAATCAGTATGATGGTACACCATTCCTGCCGGGTCAAATCCATGAACGTAGTAAGGAGTTGTTGTAAATGGCGACATTCAAGGACTTTCGTAATAAAGTGAAACCGAACTGGTGTCCAGGCTGTGGAGACTTTTCTGTCCAGGCATCCATCCAGCGTGCAGCTGCCAATGTCGGACTTGAGCCGGAGGATCTTGCTGTAATATCAGGAATCGGATGTTCCGGGAGAATCTCAGGGTATATCAATGCTTATGGATTTCACGGGATTCACGGACGTGTACTGCCTATCGCCCAAGGGGTGAAGATGGCGAATAAAAACTTGAAAGTCATCGCTTCCGGTGGAGATGGAGATGGGTTTGCCATCGGCATGGGTCATACCATTCATGCAATCCGTCGTAACCTCGATATCACCTACATCGTCATGGATAACCAGATATACGGTCTTACTAAGGGGCAGACTTCCCCTCGAAGTGAGATGGGCTTCAAAACGAAAAGCACACCGGAAGGATCTATTGAATCTGCTGTCAATGTCATGGAAATGGCGTTATCTTCAGGTGCTACTTTCGTTGCGCAAAGCTTCTCCAGTGATTTGAAGGATTTGACTTCATTGATTGAACAGGGGATCAATCATAAAGGTTTCTCATTGATCAATGTGTTCAGTCCATGTGTGACCTATAATAAAGTGAACACTTACGACTGGTTCAAAGAGAATCTGGTCAAATTAAGTGATATTGAAGGGTATGACCCTACTGATCGCGGATTGGCCATGCGCACGTTGATGGATCATAACAGTCTCGTATCCGGTCTGATTTACAAGAATGAAGGACAGAAATCGTATCAGGATCTGATTCATGGCTATTCGGAAGCTCCATTGAAAGACAGTGAGCTGAAGGTGGATAAGAGCAAATTCGATGAGTTGGTTTCTGAGTTCATGTAATTATACAAGACAATTTCCTCTTTCCTTTTCAGCATGACGGAAAGAGGGAGTTGTCTTTTTTAGTGAGATTTTTTCCTTGTGAGCAATTGTCCATTTGGTGTGGACGTATCGACTTTTTAAAAACTGTCTGTCATGATACAATGTTTACATATATGATTTTCATAGATTGATAACAGGTTAGGAGTGTTCGTAGTGAGTGGAATGATGAAAGCAATTGTCAAGCATCATCGTGGGGAAGGTGCAGAACTTAGAGAAGTTCCAGTGCCATCCATCGGTGATCAGGATGTATTGATAAAAGTAAAAGCGACATCCATCTGCGGAACGGATGTTCACATTTACAACTGGGATGATTGGTCTGCAAGCCGTGTCAATCCTCCATATGTGTTCGGGCACGAATTTGCAGGAGAAGTTGTAGAGGTAGGATCGAAAGTCACCAATTATAAAAAAGGGGATTACGTCAGTGCTGAGACACACCTTGTCTGCGGCCACTGCCCGCAATGCCTGACAGGCAAATTCCACATTTGTGAGAACACAGAAATCATCGGTGTCGACACGCAAGGATGTTTTGCTGAATATGTTGCTCTTCCGGAGCAGAACTTATGGAGGAACCCTGCTGACATGCCTACAGATATAGCATCTGTTCAGGAGCCGATGGGGAACGCGGTACATACCGTTCTTAACGGCGATGTAGCGGGTAAATCAGTCGCTATCATCGGATGTGGACCAATCGGTCTTATGGCTGTAGGCGTTGCTAAGGCTGCCGGTGCCTCTCAGGTTCTGGCATTCGATTTGAATCCGTATCGATTGGAACTGGCTGAGAAGATGGGTGCAACGGCATTGATCAATTCTGCGGAAGAAAATCCGGTGGAAAAAGCCAACGCGCTAACAAATGGCCATGGCGTGGATGTCGTGTGTGAAATGAGCGGCCATCCTGTCGCGATGGATCAAGGCTTCAAGATGATCACTAATGGTGGAAGAATGTCGATTTTAAGTCTTCCTACGCAGCCAGTTAAGATTGATGTGACGAATGATATTGTCTTCAAAGGTATTGAAGTGCAAGGAATTACCGGTCGGAAAATGTATGAAACGTGGCAACAAGTGTCTCGTCTGCTACAATCAAAACAGGTGGACCTGTCACCGATGATTACCCACCATCTGCCTCTCGAGGACTTCGAGAAAGGCTTTGAACTGATGAATCAAGGGAAATGTGGGAAAGTAGTACTTCACCCATAAAAAGCAACCAATCATTTTAAGGAGGCGTGTTTTTATGAAAGGTTTTGAATACCTGCAAAAAGAATTGGATGAAATGAGAGAAGAGGGGACATTCCGTGAATTGATCCCACTTGAATCCGCTCAAGGCTCACGTGTAACCATCAAAGGAAAAGAAGTGATCCAGCTTTCTTCTAATAACTACCTTGGACTTACTTCCCATCCGAGGATGGTGGAAGCTGCCGAAAAAGCGACACGTGAATACGGAGCAGGTACCGGATCCGTCCGTACAATTGCTGGTACATTGAAAATGCACGATGACTTTGAAGAAAAGCTTGCTAAATTCAAACACACGGAAGCAGCACTTGTGTTCCAGTCCGGTTTCACTACAAACCAGGGCGTACTATCATCAATCCTAACTGATCAGGACGTCGTCATTTCAGATGAATTGAACCATGCTTCCATCATCGATGGCATCCGCTTGACGAAAGCCGGCCGTAAAATCTACAAGCATGTGGATATGGACTCGCTTGAGCAGGCGTTGAAAGAATCGGATGAGTATCGCACGAAATTGGTCGTTACTGACGGTGTCTTCTCAATGGATGGTAATATTGCGCCGCTTCCTGAAATTGTCGAGCTTGCTGAAAAATATGGCGCACTTGTCATGGTCGATGATGCACATGCTAGTGGAGTTCTTGGAGAAAATGGTCGTGGTACAGTCAATCACTTCGGTTTGGACGGCCGTGTCCATATCCAGGTCGGAACATTGAGTAAAGCAATCGGAGTCCTTGGTGGTTATGTGGCAAGTACACAAACACTTAAAGAGTATTTGATTCACAAAGGACGTCCGTTCCTATTCAGTACATCCCACCCACCAGCAGTAACAGCTGCTTGCGATGCGGCAATCGATGTGCTTCTTGAAGAACCTGAGCTTATTGAAAAGCTTTGGGATAACACGAAGTTCTTCAAAAAAGGACTGGAGGAGCTTGGATTTGATATCGGCATCAGTGAAACGCCTGTAACACCGGTCATGGTCGGTGATGATTCAAAGACACACCAGTTCTCCGATGAACTTTTCAATGAAGGAGTATTTGCACAAGGGATCGTATTCCCGACAGTACAGCGCGGGAAAGGTCGTGTAAGAACGATCGTAACAGCAGAACACTCCAAAGAAGAGCTGCAGGAAGCATTGGATGCTTTCGAACGCGCAGGTAAGAAATTGAACATTATTTAAATAGTGATTGCTTGCGGAGTGTGTTGACGAAGCGCTTTACCTATATGCCTAATAAGATGACCCGAACTATTGTAAATGGATAGTTCGGGTTTTAGCATGAATGAAACTTTTCTATGAACGTTGTGCGACAGGACTTAATTTTCACGTAAAAACTTGATATAATTAGACAGTTAGATATGCTACGTGGAAAGGAGCACTGTTGATGAATGAGCAGCAGCGAAAACAGATGTCCCAAATCCGTACAGAAAAGCCAGCGGACGTAAAATCCGACCAGGATAATCTGAAACGGATCAAAAATAAAACGAGCGATGAATTCATGCAGTATTTTCAGACGAACTATCAGCCTCCTTCATTGAGGGATGCGAAGAAACGTGGAAAAGAAGACGTCAAAGTCCATTACGATTTCAGTATTCCTGAAGATCTCTCCAATCTCGGACAAGGCAAAAAATATATGATCCGTACATACGGATGCCAGATGAATGAGCATGACACGGAAGTCATGGCTGGCATGCTGGAGGACATGGGTTACCAAGCTACCACAGAGACTAGGGAAGCGGATATCATCCTGCTTAACACGTGTGCAATCAGAGAAAATGCAGAAAACAAGGTGTTCGGCGAAATCGGTCACTTGAAGCCTTTGAAGATGGAAAATCCCGACTTGATCCTTGGTGTCTGTGGTTGTATGTCACAGGAAGAATCCGTCGTGAACCGCATACTTAAGAAGCATCCTTTCATGGATTTGATTTTTGGAACACATAACATCCATCGTCTTCCACATCTGATCAAAGACGCGATGTTCAGTAAAGAAATGGTGGTTGAAGTATGGTCCAAAGAGGGCGATATCATCGAAAACCTCCCACGTTCCCGTAAAGGGAAGATCAAGGCATGGGTCAACATCATGTACGGCTGTGATAAATTCTGTACGTACTGTATCGTTCCTTACACGAGAGGTAAAGAACGGAGTCGACGACCTGAAGATATCATCCAGGAAGTAAGACATCTTGCAGCTCAAGGGTATAAAGAGATCACCCTGCTCGGGCAGAATGTGAATGCTTACGGGAAGGACTTTGAAGATATCGATTATGGTCTTGGCGAACTGATGAATGAAATCCATAAAATTGATATTCCTAGAGTACGTTTCACTACATCCCACCCTAGAGATTTCGACGATCGCTTGATTGAAGTGCTTGGACAAGGCGGAAACCTTCTGGATCATATCCACCTTCCTGTCCAGTCAGGCAGCTCGAGTATCCTTAAAATCATGGCTCGTAAATATACAAGGGAAAGCTACCTTGAGCTAGTGAGGAAAATTCGTGAAGCGATGCCGGAAGCGACGCTGACTACTGATATCATCGTCGGTTTCCCGAACGAGACGGAAGAACAGTTCCAGGAAACGTTGACCCTTATGGAAGAAGTTGGATTTGAAAGTGCCTACACTTTCATCTATTCTCCAAGGGAAGGCACACCAGCTGCCAGAATGAAGGATAATGTTCCTATGGAAGTGAAGAAAGAACGCTTGCAACGCCTTAATGCAATCGTCAATCGTCAATCGAAGGAAGCAATGGAGAAATATGAAGGTGCAATTGTTGATGTGCTCGTAGAAGGAGAAAGTAAAAAGAATCCGGAAGTGCTTGCAGGTTATACGAAACGGAACAAGCTAGTTAACTTCCGTGCCCCTAAATCGACAATCGGAGAAATTGTCAAAGTTAAAATAACAAAAGCCAAAACTTGGTCCCTGGACGGAGAATTGGTAGAAGAAGCAGCAGAGGTGAAAAGATAATGGCAGAATACACAAGAAAACAAGTAGTGGAAGAAGCGGAAAAACTTGCGAAAATGATGGCCAACATCGAGGAAATCGATCGTTTTAAACAGCTAGAAGCAAAAATCAACGAGAATAAGAAAGTGCAAGGGAATATCACGAAGATCAAGGCTTTGCAGAAACAGGCTGTCAATTTTCAGGCTTATGGCAAAAGCGAAGCACTTGAAAAGGTCGAAAAAGAAATCGACCGTCTTCAGGCTGAATTGGATGCGATTCCTGTCGTGAGTGAATTCAAAGAATCCCAGGTTGTCATCAATGATATCCTTCAAATGGTCTCCAATACGATTGCACGCGAAGTGACCAATGAAGTAATCCGCTCGACTGGCGGAGACGTATTGAAAGGCGAAACCGGTTCGAAAGTAAACAACAGTTCATGCAGTCACTGAGAAAAGACATGCCGTTAAACGAGTTTTCATCGTTTAACGGTATTTTTTTGTACAAATATCTGGGCTCTTGCATAGAATGAACTAATAAATCCTTACACATATTCCTCACTGAAAAAAGCTAGGCACATTTTGCCCAGTTTGGGCATAGGATATTGTGTATGACAAAGGGAGGTTTTGGTGAGATGTCATTCTTTGATCAAGAGTACCGTGAAATCATCACGAAAGCAGTTTGTGCAAAAGGAAAGAAATTCACGCAATCGACTAACATCATATCACCGTCTCATCGTCCAACGAGCATTTTAGGTTGCTGGGTGATCAACCATATCTACAATGCAAAGAAAAAAGGCGATTATGTTGAAGTACATGGAAGTTATGATGTCAACTGCTGGTATTCATTCAATGATAATACTAAAACAGAAGTCGTAACGGAGAGCGTCGATTACTGTGACAGAGTAAGACTTTCCGTCAAGGATGAAAACTGCGTACATGATGACCTTGAAGTCATTGCCAAAGTGGTGCAGCAGCCGAACTGTCTGGAAGCTAACATCACAAGCAATGGGCAGAAGATCAAGGTGGAAGTGGAAAGAGAGTTCATCGTTGATGTTATCGGGGAAACGAAGCTATGTGTACGGGTCAACCCTGACCGATGTAAATCGCATGATGATTGGGATTTTGGAGATTTATCGGACGATGATTTCTCAGAGATCGATCCAGATTTTCTCGGAAGACATGAGGAAGAATAACAGGAGAATATTGGTGTGGAAGAATGTCTCCTGGAGATTGTCAGGAGGCATTTTTCTTGTTGGAAATTATTAAGTTGATTGATTGTAAGGATGGTTTTCAGATTAGAGGGGATTTAATACAAATAAAGTGATGTTTGGTATAATATTTAGATAAATTCCCCACTAACTTGACAGAGGAGAATCTCATGGTAGTTAAAGTAGCACCTTTCATTTTGTTCATTTGCTTAACGTCTGTATTAGCTGGTTGTTCTCCCGAGGAAAATTCTACAACTGATGACGAAGGGTTGTTCTTATATAAAGGAACCATACTTTCCGATAAGCAAAATGTCGGCGCAATTATCAGAGGGCTTCAGCCGCAGGAAAAGTTAGAAAGTTTTTCAATCTATCCTGAAGAAGAGCAAGTTACTGTTCGGTATAGCCAACTTCCACTGCAAGATGAACATACCATTAGTATTACCAACGCTTCCTTCCTCTTTAATTTGATTAAGGATGTAGAGAAGATTCTATTCAGATTTGATGATAGAAGGTACACGATCTATAAAGAAGATTTGCAAGAATGGTATAACGGTGATGGATATCAAAATGCATCTGACGAAACAGATTTATATGAAATAATTCAAGATAACTTAACTGATCATCAAAAAGTAGAAGGATTTTTTGGAGATTAAATATCTGATAAAGTACATAGAAGCAAAAAGCAGCAACGTATCACCGATCATTCGGTGTCCGTCGCTGCTTTTTCATTCACAACAATACTTTTTACCAAGCTTTTCTTAAAAAAGCATAGCTCATGAACTTGCTTGAACCCTGCCTTTTTATATAATTTGAGTGCTTTTTCATTAGTTGCATTGACGCATAGTGTAACCGAATCAATCTCATCGTGGGTGAACATCCATTGAAGGGCGTTAACGATCAGCTTCCTTCCAATACCTTTCCCTCTATCCTTTCTATTAACAGAAACAAATTCGATGCTGGCTTCATTGAAGGCTGGCTCAACTTCGACATAAATGTATCCTGTCAAAAGGTTTCCATCCGTCGATATGAATAATTTCCGTTGAGAATCAAGTCGTGACAGTATTTCTTCTGCCGAGTAATAAGCATCGGGGAAAGACTGATAGTGTAGTTTGTTGAATTCCTGCTGCTGACCTGATTGCACTTCTCTAATTCCTGTTTCCCTTTGCTGAGGTACACTTTCTTTATCAATCGTTAAAATCACTTGTGCATCCATAGCCTCGAAGTCCATTTCTTCAGCAAGAGAGATGACCGTGTCATTTTGCTTGTTTGGAAATAAAAACAGTTTTTCAATGGTTGGAGGGATGTGATTTTTCAGTTCAACAAAAAGCTCTGTGGCCAACTCACTTAATCCACCCCTGACGAATGGACCCCAGATTTCTGCGGTTTGATGATCCAGGTCTCCATCAAATCCGATAAGACCGATAACTTTTCCGTCTTTAAAAGCTGCTACGAAGCTTTCCCAATAAGGAACTTGGTCAAAGTCTTCAGATAATGATGCTCTGATTTCTTCTGGTTCCGTACCACAATAACCGATATGTTGTTCCTCTAATCGATTCATCTCTGCAATGAAATTAGCAATCACACCGAGCTCATGTGTGTGAACCTTTCTTATTTCAATCATTTCGTTTTCCCCTCCATCATTTCTATCATTCTAGCACAATGCAAGTAGAATGGGTGAATATGGAAAAGGGGTCTTGTAAAAAGGAGGCAGGTGTTCATCCATTCAAGAGCCTGGCTTATCTATGATATAATGATTCCATGTGAAAGATTAGTAACGGAGGCTATCAAATGACGCAATATACCCCTATGATGAAGCAATATCTATCAATCAAGGCACAACATAAGGATGCCTTTTTATTTTTCCGACTTGGAGATTTCTATGAAATGTTCTTCGAAGATGCAACGAAAGCATCTCGGGAACTCGAGATTACATTGACAAGCCGTGATGGTGGGGATTCGAGAATCCCGATGTGTGGTGTACCCTATCATTCCGCTGAAAATTACATAAAATCGCTTGTAGAAAAGGGATATAAAGTAGCGATCTGTGAACAGGTCGAAGATCCGAAAGCATCGAAAGGCGTAGTGAAGCGGGAAGTCGTGCAGCTGATCACGCCTGGAACCGTAATGGAAGGCAGTATGCTCGATGACAAAGAGAACAATTACCTTGCAAGTGTGTCTATGTTCGAAGATGATACATTCACTGTTTCCTATAACGATTTAAGTACCGGAGAAAACAGCATCGCCTTGATTACAGATGGATGGGATGCTGTCGTAGGTGAATTATACAATCGTTCAGTAAAGGAAGTTGTCGTTGCAGATAATTTCCCTGAATCCTATCAAACCCAGTTAATCGAACGGATGAATGTGACGGTGTCCTATGAAAAGAATGACGAGCTCGAACAGACATTCGAGCACCTCGTCAAGGATATCCACCAGCAAAAATTGATTGACGGCTTCGCCAGGTTGTTGAATTACATTCAGCACACCCAAAAACGGTCGCTTGATCATCTGCAGCCTGTCCAGAAGATAGAATTGCAGGACTATATGGCTTTAGATATGTATTCCAAGCGTAATTTAGAATTGATGGAGACGATTCGGAAGAAAGGTAAAATCGGCAGTTTGTTGTGGGTTGTCGATGATACGATTACTTCAATGGGAGCCAGATTGCTGAAGAAATGGATGGAACGCCCACTCCTGCGAAAAGAGGACATTACCATCCGGCATAATCAGGTAGATGGCTTCCTATCTCAATTTTTCGAAAGGGAAGAGCTTCGGGAAGAATTGAAGTCTGTCTATGATCTCGAACGCCTTTCAGGGAGGATTGCATTCGGAAATGTGAATGCAAGGGACCTGATCCAGTTGAAGAAGTCATTGAGTAAGGTGCCGAACATCCTTCAAGTACTGCAGAAGTTCGATAATGACTCGATCCAGCATCTTTATGCGAACATAAATCCGCTGGAAGACCTTCATGATTTGTTAGACGGTAGTGTAAAAGAAGATGCACCGATTTCCATCAAAGAAGGCGGCATCATCAAGGACGGCTTCAACAGCCAGCTCGATGAATACCGGGATGCTACCAGAAATGGCAAGCAGTGGATTGCGCAACTCGAGCAGAAAGAACGTGCGGAAACGAAGATCAAGTCTTTGAAAATCGGTTATAACCGTGTTTTCGGCTATTATATCGAAGTGACAAAAGCGAATCTGCATCTTCTGCCAGAGGGGAAATATGAGCGGAAACAAACGCTTACGAATGCAGAGCGTTATATCACTCCTGAACTGAAAGAGAAAGAAACACTCATTATTGAAGCGCAGGAAAAAAGTGTCGAGCTTGAATATTCATTATTCGTCGAATTGCGGGAAAAAGTGAAGCGATACATTGGTGAATTGCAGCAGTTGGCGGATCAGCTGAGCAAGATTGATGTCCTTCAAGGCTTTGCTTCCGTAGCAGAAAAGAATGGATATGTCCGCCCGGTATTCAATGAATTGCGGGAGATCGAAATCAGTCAAGGCAGGCATCCTGTCGTCGAACAAGTCATGAAGGAAGAAGAATTCGTACCGAACGATGTGTTGATGACACAAGGCACCGACATCCTGCTGATCACAGGACCGAATATGTCAGGTAAAAGTACGTACATGAGGCAGCTCGCACTTACAGCCATCATGGCTCAAATCGGATGCTTTGTCCCATGTGAGGGAGCAAACCTGCCTGTATTCGATCAAATCTTCACTCGAATCGGTGCCGCTGATGACCTCGTTTCAGGACAGAGTACTTTCATGGTGGAAATGATGGAAGCGAAGCATGCGCTGAAAAACGCAACCGAAAACAGTATGATCCTGCTCGATGAAATTGGTAGAGGGACAAGCACGTACGATGGAATGGCG
Source organism: Thalassobacillus hwangdonensis (assembly GCF_042675915.1). NCBI lineage: Bacteria > Bacillati > Bacillota > Bacilli > Caryophanales > Bacillaceae > Thalassobacillus > Thalassobacillus hwangdonensis. The sequence goes on from NZ_JBHTKL010000001.1 coordinate 678,790, forward strand.
CTTGCACAGGCGATTGTTGAACACATTCACGAACACATCCATGCAAAAACGTTATTTTCCACCCACTATCATGAATTGACGGAACTGGATGAGAGTTTGGAACGTCTGAAGAATGTCCACGTCCGTGCAGAAGAATTTGAAGGGAATGTCGTTTTCCTTCACCAGATTCAAGACGGAGCAGCAGATGAAAGCTACGGAATCCATGTTGCGAAACTGGCTGAACTTCCTCATACACTGATTGAACGTGCGACAAACCTCCTTCACCAGTTTGAAAACGGGAACGGCAAACTGCCCGAGCGTAGCGATGAGGAACAGCTTTCTCTGTTCGTTGAAGAGAAGCAGCCTGTTAAAGAACGCTATGTGAATGCAGATTGGACCGACCAATTGGCTTCTCTGAACTTGATGGAGATGACTCCGATGGATGCAATGAATGAATTGTACAAACTTCAAAAGCAGATCAAGAAATAGAAGGAGGGAGATCCATGGGCAAAATACGTCTGATGCCTGACCACCTGGCGAACAAAATCGCGGCAGGTGAGGTTGTGGAACGTCCATCCTCTGTCATAAAAGAATTAGTCGAAAACAGTATCGATGCCGACAGTTCATGGGTGAAAGTTGAACTGATGGAAGCTGGTCTTCAGCAGATCAAAGTTACGGATGATGGCGATGGAATGGAAGAGGAAGATTGTGAACATGCATTTTTCCGTCATGCCACAAGTAAAATTCAGGATGAAAATGATCTTTTCCATGTAAGAACACTAGGGTTTCGAGGTGAGGCCCTTGCGAGTATCGCAGCAGTAAGCAGATTGTCGATTCAGACTTCAACTGGTTCAGAAGCTGGTACCCGCCTTGAAATGGAAGGTGGCAAGCTGGTCAAGAAAGACAAGAGTGATGCCAGAAAAGGAACAGAAATCATCGTCAACGACCTTTTCTTCAATACTCCTGCAAGGCTGAAGTATATGAAAACGATTCATACAGAGCTTGGGCATATCACGGATGTGCTGAATCGGATGGCGCTTTCTCACCCTGATGTTAAATTCACTTGTATCCATAATGGCAAGGAATTGTTCCAGACGTCAGGAAGAGGGGACCTGAGGCAGGTTATCGCGCAAATTTATGGAATGTCTGTGGCCAGGAAGATGATACCGATCAAGGCGGAGACACTGGATTTCAAGATTTCCGGGTTTATTGCAAAACCGGAGATCACCAGGGCATCGCGAAATTATATGTCAACGATTGTCAATGGTCGGTTCATAAGAAATATTACCGTCAACAAGGCGATTATGAAGGGCTATCATACGTTATTGCCGATCGGCAGGAACCCTGTTGCAGTCCTGACGATCGAAATGGAGCCGATCCTGGTGGATGTAAACGTCCATCCAGCCAAACTTGAAGTCCGCTTCAGTAAGGAAAAAGAATTGTTTGATACAATCGAACAAGCCATAGTCGGCGCGTTCAGAAAAGAAACCCTGATTCCTGAAGCAGCGGAACCAAAATCAGTCAGGAAACCGAAAGTCCAATCCCAGCAGCCTTCCTTCGTATTCCATGAAGAAAAACGGGAAGAAGCACACGAACAGCACCAGCATGCGTTCCAGCAATTGCTGCGTTCGGAAGAGAAGAAGGATTCGCCTGATTACACGGTAGAAAAAACGAGTTTTGACACCGAACAGGATGAAGTGATAAGGGAAATGGCTGCGCCGTCGACTGGAGAAGATCGCCAGGATCCAGATCCGGTGCAACAAGTGGAAGGTGAGAAGGGTGAAGTCGACCGAGTGCCGACAATGTATCCGATCGGACAGCTCCATGGGACGTATATTTTGGCTCAGAATGAAAATGGGCTCTATATCGTCGACCAGCACGCTGCTCAGGAACGGATCAAGTATGAATTCTTTCACAAAAAGCTGGGATTGGTGGAGAATGAGGTACAGGAACTGCTTGTGCCAATGACATTCGACTTCTCCAAACAGGAAGCATTGAAGATTGAAGAGATGAAAGAAGAACTCATGCAGGTAGGCTTGTTTTTTGAAACTTTTGGAGAGCATACGTACATCATCCGTTCTCATCCGCAGTGGTTCCCGAAAGGGTTCGAAAAGGAAATCATACAGGAGATTGTTGAACAGGTCATGTCCGATGAGCGAATTGATGTTCAGAAGTTGAGGGAAGAAGCAGCGATCCTGATGTCGTGCAAACGATCGATAAAGGCGAATCACTATCTGAATCAGGATGACATGTTCCGACTGCTGGAGGACTTGAGGAAATCTACCGATCCATTCACCTGTCCACACGGCAGACCAATCATCATCCATTTCTCGGAGTATGAAATGGAGAAAATGTTCAAGCGAGTCATGTAGATCATAAGAATTGTGTGAAATAATATAGCAAATCCAGACAATCTATTTGTCTGGATTTTTTTGAACTATTTTATGTGAGAAAATCGCTTCGTCAACATACTTCGCTTTCCGCGGGCACGGCCTCAGCCTCCTCAGAAAGCAAAGACCGCTTTCCTCCGGGGTCTTCGGACGCGTGCTGTTCCCGCTGGAGTCTACGTATGTTGACTGCGCTAAATTTTAGTCATGTAAAAAGATTACTTATTTAACTGATATAAATAGATAGTCAGTCATACAGTTTACATAATCTAATTATTGTTTATTTTGTTTGTTCTGGTTGATGAACTGGAAGAAGTTTATGATTTGCTGCATTTCTTCTTTGGAAAAACTCTCCCATGTATCGACATCGAGCAGGTCACCCTCTAATAGGTCAGCCACATGGATAATTTCTTTTATTTTTACGGTCGCATCAAAGGGGTAGTCGCTTAACCCTAATAGATAATCGGTGGAAGATTGGAGGGTGATGGAAAGATCGATGATGTTCTTCATATCAGGGTGGGTATAGCCTCGCTCCCAGTTTGAGATCACCTGGGGGCTTTCTTTGACATGGTCCGCTAATTGCTTTTGTGTCCACTTCTTTTCTTTGCGTAACCGCCGGATCCGCTCACCTGTAATCATCGTCATGCACCTCCTACACTTATCATATCAGCAACTAACGAATTTCGATACTAATAACTAACGGAATTTTTGAAAAAATCAAAATAAAATAACGGATTCCGTTAGTTCGTAATTTTATAACGGAATCCGTTAGTCTGGAAGGTGGGAATCACTTTCGAGTTCTTGTATAATATGCAACGAGAGTATGAAGAATCGAGGCTGAAATTATGAAACCAACAGTCGTTTGTGTTGTAGGACCGACAGCTGTCGGAAAAACAAAATTAGGTGTGGAAATTGCCCGACGTTTCGATGGAGAAGTGATCAGTGGCGATTCTATGCAAGTGTACCGTGGGATGGATATCGGCACAGCTAAGGTGACGGATGAAGAAATGATGGGTGTCCCTCATCACATGATTGACATCAAGCAACCATATGAATCCTTTTCTGTGGCTGAATTCCAGGAGCGTGTTACGCGTCATATCGAGGAGATTCATCAGAGAGGAAAGCTTCCTGTAATTGTGGGTGGAACGGGGCTTTACATACAATCTGTTATTTATGGCTATAATTTTTCAGATGATAAGCGGGATCCGGAAGTCTCCAGGAAGATTGAGCAGGAAATTGATGAAAAAGGTATAGAGTACGTGTATCGACAGTTGCAGGAAATCGACCCTGAACAAGCGGAAAAGATACATCCGAATAATTCAAGACGGGTTGTAAGGGCGCTCGAAGTTTACCGTACAACGGGGAAAACGATGAGTGAACTTAAAGCGGAGCAGGAGTCTGAATCGCCTTACCATCCGATCTTGATCGGGTTGGAAATGGACCGGGAACAACTGTACGAGAGGATCAATCATCGTGTCGATCTTATGATGGTGGAGGGGCTTCGAGAAGAAGTGCAAAAGCTCATTGCGGCTGGTTATGGAGATGCGCAGTCGATGAAAGCGATCGGGTACAAAGAATTCCTTCCTTACTTTAATGGAGAATCTGACCTTGAAGAGACGCTAGATCTATTGAAGCGTAATTCAAGAAGGTATGCTAAACGGCAGCTTACTTATTTCCGAAACAAGATGGACGTGCAATGGTACACGATCGATCCGGCGGAATATCATGAAAAGTTTCAAACAATTTTACGGGATTTAGCAGGAATGATCGAATCGACATAGAAATAAAACAAGTATAGATAGAAAAGAGGAGGAAGATTCATGGCTCAATCTGTAAATATCCAGGACAATTTCCTGAACCAGCTAAGAAAAGATCGCGTTCAAGTAACGGTCTTTCTACTCAACGGGTTCCAATTAAGGGGGACCGTCAAAGCTTTCGACAATTTCACAGTACTTCTGGAAGCTGACGGGAAGCAACAACTGATTTTCAAACATGCCATTTCCACATTCTCTCCTTCGAAGAATGTACAATTGGATAAAGAGTAAGTAAGGAACGGGCGATTGTATCGTCCGTTCTTGTTTTTTTGTCTGAAAGGGATCATGCTTAAGAATTGGGCATTTGTCACACCTGCCAGTTGTCCGGCGTATAGTGGTATGGAATAAGGGGTGATCGATGTGAGTTCCCATCTGACAAAGAACCATCAAGGTCAAATCAATATCGTCTTGAGGGACCATAAAAAGGAAAAGACCGGCGGAGCATCAAGAGTTGAATTGACGCAAACTGCGAATTATCCATATGAAATCATTGATCGTCATTTAGAAGCCTTTGTAGGCATGGAGCGGTTGCGTGAGAAAGTGAAAGAAATCTATGCGCAAGTACTTATTTCTGAAAAACGCAGGCAAATGGGGCTGCTTGGTGATCGGCAGGTCCTTCATATGATGTTCAAAGGTAATCCTGGGACGGGGAAAACCACGGTTGCGCGAGCCTTAGCGAAGATCTTCCATGAGATGGAACTGCTTGAGAAAGGTCATTTCATCGAAGCTGACCGAAGTGATTTGGTCGGAGAATACATCGGGCATACCGCCCAGAAGACGAAAGACCTGATCAAAAAGGCGCTGGGAGGCGTTTTGTTCATTGACGAGGCATATTCTCTTGCTCGTGGCGGGGAGAAGGACTTCGGAAAAGAAGCTGTCGATACGATCGTGAAGTGTATGGAAGACCACCACAATGAGTTTATCATCATCCTTGCTGGTTACCCTAAAGAAATGGAACGGTTCACCTCATTGAATCCAGGGTTGAAGTCGCGGTTTCCTATTTCGCTCGATTTTCCTGATTACGACTCCGGCGAACTGCTTGAAATCGCTATCGACATGGTTCAGGATAAGCAGTATCGGTTTTCCAAACAGGCAGAATGGAAACTGAGGCAGCACTTTCAACAGTTGCTGAAGAATAAGCCTTACAATTTTTCGAATGGACGTCATGTGCGGAACATCGTGGAGGATGCGGTGAGAAAACATGCGATCCGGGTCGTCGAACACCCAGCTCCTAACGCGGAGCTTTTGATGACCATCGAATCCCGCGATTTGCAATTGGAAGAAAAGAAAGAAATGCCGATGATATAAAAGTGTCAGCGAGTTTGATATGATAATAGCACACATCGTTCTAGAAAGAGGTATATACATGGCAGATAAAGAACAAGTAATGCTCGTAGCAAGAAATGACTCGAAGCAAGAGGAGAAAAGATTCCGCTCCTCATTGGAAGAACTTAAATCTTTGACCGAAACTGCTGATGGTTCCGTAAAAAGGATCATCACGCAAAACCGAGAGAGGGTCCACCCTGCTTATTACCTCGGTGAGGGGAAGCTTGAGGAGATCAAACTCATCATTGAAGAGGAAGAGATCAATCTAGTAGTCTTCAATGATGAACTTTCTCCGGGGCAGCTTAGGAACATTACAGATAAGCTGGAAACGAGGGTAATTGATCGCAGTCAGCTTATCCTTGATATTTTTGCGGGTAGGGCGAAGACGAAAGAAGGAAAAATGCAAGTGGAGCTCGCTCAGCTCCAGTATTTATTGCCCCGCCTGGCAGGAAAAGGTACGGAGCTCTCAAGACTCGGTGGAGGAATCGGTACAAGAGGGCCAGGGGAAACCAAATTGGAAACAGACCGCCGGCACATTCAGCGAAGAATCGATGATATTAAGCGAAGGCTGCAAGTGGTAGTGAAACAACGGGAACAATACCGTAAGCGTCGTAGAGAAAATAAAGCGTTTCAGATTGCGATCGTCGGATACACCAACGCTGGGAAGTCAACTTTTTTCAACCGTGTCACCAGCAGTGAATCGTTCGAAGAAAACCTTCTGTTCGCTACGCTTGATCCTTTGACGAGGCAATTGACTTTCCCTTCAGGATTCCAGGCGCTTGTGTCAGATACAGTTGGTTTCATCCAGGATCTTCCTACCCAATTGATCGCAGCTTTCCGGTCGACACTTGAAGAAGTGACAGAAGCGGATTTTATTATCCATATGGTGGATGGTGCACACCCTGACCATGAACAGCACGAAGAAACTGTGCTTAAGCTGCTGGGAGATCTCGGTGCGGATCACCTGCCGATCTTGACTGTATATAATAAGAAGGATCTGTTGACTGGTGAATTCATTCCTCATGCCTTTCCTTCCATCACTGTCTCTGTACACGACCCTATTGATATCGGGCGTGTTTTAGGTAAAATAGAAGAGGTCCTCAAAGAAGAATGGGAAGAATATGATGTTTTCCTTGAAGCATACGAAGGCAGGAAGCTTCAGCAATTAAAGCGGGAAAGCATCGTCGACCATCTTACGTTCAATGAGGAGCGGGAAGGATATGCAATGCATGGGTATCTCCATCCGGACCATCCATTGCTCAATCAATTAAAAGGTAAAGGACGTCATTGATGAACCAAAAGATTGAACAACTAGCAAACACTACAGAACGGGAATTATACACTTATCATCAGCAGGTGCAAACGATTGTTGAGCATAATCAGCAAAGAGTGCTTGAAGGTTTTCAAACGCTCAGAATCAGTGATTCCCATTTTAATCCGACTACAGGGTACGGCTATGATGATTTTGGCAGAGATACATTGGAGGCCTTATACGCTTATATTTTTGGTGGAGAGGATGCGCTTGTGCGACCGCAGATCATCTCCGGTACCCACGCCATAACCACTGCGCTTTTCGGAGTACTTCGCCCGGGTGACGAATTGTTGTACGTTACTGGTAAACCTTATGATACTTTAGAAGAAGTCGTAGGTGAACGAGGAGAGAAGGATACTGGTTCATTGCGGGATTTTGGAATTGGATACCAGGCCGTGCCTTTAGGGGCTGATGGCAAGGTTGATATGCAGCAAGTGGAAGGTGCAATCTCGAAGAATACGAAAGTCGTTGCAATCCAGAGATCGAAAGGGTACGCAGATCGACCTTCATTCACGATAGAAGAAATCAGCCAGATGATAAAAGAAGTCCGTTCAATCAAACAGGATGTCATTGTATTCGTAGATAATTGCTATGGCGAATTCGTCGAGAAGCAGGAGCCGTTACATGTAGGCGCGGACCTCATTGCTGGTTCGCTTATCAAAAATCCCGGAGGCGGCATCGTGCGTACGGGTGGATACATAGCTGGAAATCGTGACCTGATTGAACAATGCAGTTACCGACTAACTTCGCCGGGATTGGGTAAGGAAGCAGGAGCGAGCCTGAACAGCCTTCAGGAGATGTACCAAGGTATCTTCCTGGCGCCGCATATTGTTGGAGAGGCGCTTAAGGGGGCAATGTTCACTGCTCGTTTTTTACAGCAGCTCGGTTTTGATACGACTCCTTCTTTCGATCAAGTCCGGACAGACCTGATCCAGTCGGTTTCGTTTGAAACAGCAGAACAGATGGTAGCCTTCTGTCAGTCGATCCAAAAATCTTCACCGATCAATTCCCATGTCACCCCACATCCCAGTCCGATGCCTGGTTATGAAAGTGATGTGATCATGGCGGCGGGGACATTCATTCAAGGAGCGAGCCTTGAATTGACAGCGGATGGTCCGATCCGCCCTCCGTATATGGCCTTTGTGCAAGGTGGATTGACCTACGCGCATGTGAAAATCGCTATTAAACAAGCGGTCGGCCATTTAGTGGAAACTGGTTTTTTAGTAATGGAAAAAGGGTAGACTGAGATGGGCGGTGCTCATCTCAGTTTTTTTATACTTTTTCATGTTATATTTCCTTACATAGGTTGACACTTTTAGTTTCATGCATATAATTAAAGTATAACAATCAAGGGAGGTGGGGCATCGATGAGTGATGAAATCCGCCGTTCGATGCCATTGTTCCCGATAGGTATAGTCAAGTCATTGACCGATCTATCTGCACGTCAGATCAGGTATTATGAAGAGCATGATCTGATCCAGCCTGCACGTTCAGAAGGTAACAGGAGAATGTTCTCTTTCAATGATGTTGATCGACTTCTGGAGATCAAGGCCTTGATCGAGAAAGGTGTCAACCTCGCAGGAATCAAGCAGGTGCTGTCCATGAAAGCTGCACCTGAAAACCAGGAACTTGACGAAGGGCAAGTCGAAGAAATCCATAAGGAGCTATCTGAGAAGGAGCTTCGCCGCATGTTGCAGCATGAGCTGATGCATGCAGGAAGATATGGCAAGTCTTCGTTAAGACAGGGAGAACTATCAAGGTTCTTCCATTAAAATGTAGGAGGAGAAAACGGAATGGGTTTTACAAAAAAAGAGATTTACAAAAAGCTTGAAGAAGAAAATGTACGCTTTATCCGTCTGCAGTTCACAGATATGTTAGGTACCATCAAGAATGTTGAAATTCCACTTAGTCAGCTTGATAAAGCACTTGATAACAAAATGATGTTCGATGGTTCTTCCATCGAAGGATTTGTGCGTATCGAAGAGTCGGATATGTATTTGGTGCCAGACCTGGATACTTTCGTTGTATTCCCTTGGACTTCAGAAAAAGGGAAAGTAGCGCGTTTCATCTGTGATATCTACAATCCGGATATGACGCCGTTCGAAGGGTGTCCCCGATATAACCTTAAGCGTAACCTGAAGAAAATGGAGGAGCTAGGGTTTTCTGCATTCAACATTGGTACAGAGCCGGAATTTTTCCTGTTCAAGCTTGATGAAAACGGTGAGCCTACGATGGAACTGAATGATAAAGGTGGATACTTCGACCTTGCACCGACGGATCTTGGGGAGAACTGTCGTCGTGATATCGTTCTGGAACTGGAAGAAATGGGCTTTGAAATCGAAGCATCCCACCACGAAGTGGCTCCGGGACAGCATGAAATCGACTTCAAATACTCAGATGCAGTCAAACACTGTGATGATATCCAGACGTTCAAACTTGCAGTCAAGACAATTGCCCGCAAGCACGGACTGCATGCGACCTTCATGCCGAAGCCATTGTTCGGTGTAAATGGATCCGGTATGCACGCCAACATGTCCCTGTTCAAAGATGGAAAAAATTCATTCTTTGATGAAAAAGGTGACTTGCAGCTTTCAGAAGTAGCGTATCAGTTCACTGCTGGTATCATCAAGCACGCGACGAATTTCACAGCAGTTACTAACCCGACGGTAAACTCCTACAAACGCCTGGTTCCTGGATACGAAGCACCTTGTTACGTAGCATGGTCAGGTCAAAACCGCAGTCCGCTCATCCGTATCCCGACTTCACGTGGCTTAAGCACACGTATCGAGGTGCGTAGTGTGGATCCTTCTGCCAACCCTTATATGGCGATGGCTGTATTACTTGCTGCTGGTCTTGACGGAGTGGAAAACAAACTTCAGGCGCCTGCACCAGTCGATCGCAACATCTACGTAATGGATAAAGCAGAGCGGGAGAAGAACGGAGTACAGGATCTACCATCCACTTTGTTCAATGCGCTCGAATTGCTGAAGCAGGATCAGATCATGGTCGATGCACTTGGTGAGCACCTGTTCGAACATTTCATCGAAGCGAAGGAAATCGAATGGGATATGTTCCGCACACAGGTTCACCCATGGGAACGTGAACAATACTTGCAGACTTATTAATCGTTTGCCTATACAAGAGGCTGCCGGAATTCCCGGCAGCCTTTTTTATGTTAAAAAAAAAGAACCACACCACTTGTCGGTGCAGTTCTTGATCAGGGACGTGCATTCTGTTTATTGATCAAATCCATCAGATTATTCAATAACTTGTCCAACTCCTGCGACACTACCACGACGTCAGGGTCTTTCGGGTCTTTCATGTAAACATCATACATCTTTTTCCGCATCTTTTCTATTTTATCTTCCAATGCGGTGATCTCTCTCTTTAAGGTTTCCACTACGGATCCCCTCACTTCTGTTATACCATAGGTCGTATTTGGATCTTAATCCTATTATACACCTTCTATCATTTAAACATAAATCTTTGATTCGACAAAATGCGGGGTAGGATAGTAAGCTTCTCATGCATCTCCGGGCTGTTTGTACTGGTTATTTTCATAATTTATGATCTCTTCAAAGATATTAGCTCCGTTGCTGGAAGGCTGAGCATTACTTTGTTGCTGCTGATTCTGCACCATCATAAGTTTCTTGAATTCTCCGACTGTCAAAGGCCTGGCCTCAGGTATCAATTCATAGCCTAATTGCCCATTAGGCTCCAAAGTAGCGGTTTTGATATCTTTCATGTTGGAAATCCCTTGTTGTCGCAAGCGCATCTCCAATTGATCAACAGTAAAACGTAGTTTTTTCAAGTTATCAACATTAAGCTCGCCATTTTCAATTACGATCTTTGATTTTCCGGTGATGAATTTTTCAATAAAGTTGAACCGGACTTGTAAGTACTCCATAAGGATTAATGCCCCAACGAAAATGGAAGCAGCGATAATCGTCCGCCAGACACTGGTTTCAATAATCGGCTGGATGATTATTGATCCTATTGAGATCATGACAACGGTTTGAGCAAGTGTCATTTGAGAAATAGACTTTCTGCCGGCTATCCTAAGTAATAAAATTCCAGCGAATACCATGATGATCGATTGTAGTATGAAATTCATAATTGTCCTCCATATTGCATTTAATAAAAGTTAGTGTATCCAGCTGGGTTAAGAATATAAAACATGTAAAAAGCCCCCTGTCCGTATAGACAGGGGGCTTAGTTAAGATTTAATGAACAGTACGATATAAACCTACTACTTTTCCTAAGATGAATACTTCGTCGAGAATGATTGGATCCATAGTTGAATTCTCGGGCTGAAGTCTGAAATGGTTCTTCTCTTTGAAGAAACGCTTTACAGTGGCTTCCTCATCTTCTGTCATTGCAACGACGATCTCGCCATTCTGTGCAGTAGACTGCTGACGAACGATTACCATGTCACCATCTAGTATTCCAGCTTCAATCATACTCTCACCTTCGACTACGAGAACGAAGGTATTGTCTGATGCATCAGCCATCGTATCAGGTAATGGTACATATTCTTCGATGTTTTCAATTGCGGTGATCGGAGAGCCGGCAGTTACTTTACCAATTACAGGTGCATAAGTGGGTTCCGGTCTCGGAATACTTTGATCTTCTTCGAGGCTGAGTACTTCGATTGCTCTCGGTTTCGTAGGGTCACGTCTAATGAACCCCTTTTTTTCCAAGCGGGAAAGATGTCCATGCACCGTTGAACTAGAGGCGAGACCGACAGCCTGGCCGATTTCCCGAACGGATGGTGGATAACCCTTGGCCAATACTTCTTCTTTAATATATTCCAGAATTTCCTGTTGACGCTTGGATAATTTACTCATAATTGGACACCTCGTACATATGTTTTGTATTAAGGTCATTGTAACATGAACATTTTGCCAATACAAACATTCGTTCGAAAAAATACTTGACAGGAACCTATGTTCGTATTTATACTGAATTCAACAAATGCGAACAAAAGTTCTTATTCGGAGGGATTTCAATGTTTAATAGAATTTCAAAAGTGGACATGACATTCGGAGTACTTTTCGTTTTGAGCCTTACATTCCTATACGTATCCATAGCGATCAGCGGCTAATTCATAGTATGATGGTTTTCCAACGATACAGATAGAGAGGGACCCAACATGAACGTAATCATCTATTGCAGAGTCAGTACGGAAAAAGAAGCGCAGGTTACATCCCTGGAACGGCAGGAAGCAGAACTGACAGCGATGGCTGCTCAAGAAGGGATGGAAATCATACGGATCATTAAAGAAAAGGAAAGTGGCTACGACATCGAGCGGGAAGGTGTATTCGAAATGCTCGATCTTTTTTCAAGCGGGGAAGCGGATGCACTGCTCGTTCAGGATGAAACACGTCTTGGACGAGGAAACACGAAAATCGCGCTGTTCCATCAATTGCAGAAATCAGGCGTGAAAGTGCTGTCTTTGACAGATCAGGGGGAATTACAACTTTCAGAGTCTGATTCCATGGTTCTGCAAATCGTAGGAATTGTTGAAGAATACCAGAGGAAGATACATAACCTTAAGATAAGACGTGGGATGAAAAAAGCGATGGAGCAAGGGTATAATCCTGGAGAGAACCTTTCCAATCAGCATTTGGCACCAGGAAGAGAACGGAAGGCATTTCCGATCGAAGAGGTTGTTCGTTTAAGGAAAAACAACCTGACGTTTGAGGAAGTGGCAGCGACGCTCAGAGGATTGGGTTATGATGTATCCAGGGCAACAGTCCATCGCAGGTACAAGGAATACGCATCACTTGAAAAAGATGCAGACAAAAGTTAAAATAAGTGATAGACAAGGGTCAGGTGACACTTGTCTTTTTATTTACTACGTACCAAAAAGGAGTATGTTCCACATGCTATCTCAAAATAAATTGGACAGAATCAATGCGCTTGCAAAGAAATCCAAGAATGAAGGCTTGACTGAAGAAGAGAAAGAAGAACAGAAAGTATTGAGACAGGAATATCTCGGAAATGTAAGGAAATCGTTCAAAAATCAGCTGAAAGGTCTGAAAGTGGTTGATCCTGAGGGCAATGATGTTACTCCGGAAAAACTCAAGCAGATGCAGCGGAACGAAAAGAAGCATTAAGTAGTATGGAAAGTGAAAACGCGCTCATCCTATGAAGGAGGGGCGCTTTTTCATTGTTCAGGGAATAATGAGTCAGTCAGATCACCCTGACAAGTAACAATTCGAGCTGAAACTTCAGAATTTTTAAATTGTGATGACATCGCTTGTCTATTGGTTCGTTTCATTATAGGATAATAGGTGGTACATATACCTGTAGAAAGGGGTTTATTTAAACATGTCAACAATTGAACAGAAATCAATCAATACGATTCGTACACTTACAATCGATGCAGTTGAAAAAGCGAATTCAGGTCACCCTGGTATGCCGATGGGGGCTGCTCCGATGGCATATACATTGTGGACGGAATTCATGAATCACAATCCGAAGAATTCCAACTGGTTCAATCGGGACCGTTTCGTGCTTTCTGCAGGCCACGGCTCTATGCTTCTTTACAGCCTATTGCATTTATCCGGTTACAATGTGACGATGGATGATTTGAAGAATTTCCGTCAGTGGGATTCGAAAACACCTGGTCACCCTGAGTTCGGACATACCGATGGAGTAGAGGCAACTACCGGCCCACTTGGGCAAGGAATTGCGATGGCAACAGGTATGGCGATGGCAGAGCGTCACTTAGCTGCGAAATACAATACAGACGATCATGAAGTCGTCGATCACTATACCTTCACAATCTGTGGTGACGGTGATTTGATGGAAGGTGTCTCCCAGGAGTCCGCTTCCCTTGCAGCTCATCTTGGTCTAGGCAAGCTTATCGTCATGTATGATTCAAACGATATTTCGCTTGATGGTGATTTGGATCGCTCATTCTCTGAAAGTGTGGAGGATCGATATAAAGCCTACGGATGGCAGGTCATCAGAGTAGAAGATGGTAACGATATGAAGGAAATCCGTAACGCCATCAAAGAAGCGAAAGCAAATACAGATCAACCGACAATGATCGAAGTGAAGACTGTGATCGGTTACGGTTCTCCTAATAAATCCGGAAAATCCGCTTCTCACGGTGCTCCGCTTGGAACAGACGAAATCGTCGCGACTAAACAGCACTATAAGTGGGAACATGAGGAGTTCCACGTGCCTGAGGAAGTGTATCAGGACTTCAAAGATAAAGTTCAGGCGAACGGTGAAAAAGAAGAACAGGCATGGAAAGAATTATTCGATGCATACAAAACTGCGAATCCTGAACTGGCTGATGAGTTGGATCAAGCGATCAAAGGTGAACTTCCTTCCGGTTGGGAGAATTCTCTGCCTACATTTGAAGAAGGTGAGGACAGCCCAGCAACACGTGCTGCTTCTGGTGAAGCCATCAACGCACTTTCTGAAGCGATCCCTTACTTCTTCGGAGGAAGTGCAGACCTTGCTGGTTCGAATAAAACAGCTGTCAAAGGACAAGAAGACTTCTCTAAGGAAAACTATGCTGGTCGTAACATCTGGTTCGGTGTCCGTGAATTTGCGATGGCTTCCGCACTGAACGGAATGGCCCTTCACGGTGGATTGAAAGTTTATGGTGGCACATTCTTCGTATTCAGTGACTACCTGCGCCCTGCAATCCGTTTATCAGCATTGATGAACCTACCTGTGAACTATGTGTTTACACACGATTCAATAGCGGTTGGAGAAGACGGTCCTACACACGAACCGATCGAGCAATTACCTTCACTTCGCGCGATGCCGAACCTTTCCGTCATTCGTCCGGCAGATGGTAATGAAACTAGTGCAGCGTGGAGAGTCGCACTGGAATCTGATAAGACTCCTACTGCACTCGTACTGACTCGTCAAGGTCTACCGACGCTGAAAGGTACAGAAGAATTCGCCTACGATGGTGTGAAGAAAGGTGCATACGTAATCAGCCCTGCAAGTAAAGGGACTCCTGATGGGTTGCTCCTCGCAACAGGTTCTGAAGTGCAGCTTGCAATCAAAGCGCAGGCAGAACTGAAGTCCAAAGGCTATGATGTAAGCGTCGTAAGCATGCCATCATGGGATCGTTTCAATGCCCAGTCCGAAGAGTATAAAGAAAGTGTACTGCCGAAATCTGTTACGAAGCGTTTGGCGATTGAAATGGCATCCCCATTCGGTTGGGAACGTTACGTAGGATTGGATGGCAAGGTGATTGGTATTGATACGTTCGGAGCTTCTGCACCAGGGAACATTATCATGGAAAAGTATGGTTTTACAGTAGAAAATGTTGTGAACGAAGCAGAAAAGTTGTTCAACTGATTTACAGAATGAAAAAAACTGCGCTGCTGTCATTTTCAGCAGCGCAGTTTTTATGATTTTTTTTAATGTGAAAATGCTGTCGCTAACGGTTTCCGTTGAAATCGACAAAACTCGATGGAATATCCTACATGATTTGACAGACTAATCATGAAAGAATGTATATAATAGCCCTCAAATAGGAGGGAGATGTCCCATGCATTTATTTTATATATATTCTGTCAAAGATGAGGTCTCGATGGACTATTACTATAAAACGGAGCTATTGTTCCGCTTCTTCCAGGAATATCATAGGAACCCTTCGTCAAAATTATATCAGCTGCAATTCAAATTCATTACTAAACCATTTCCGGTCACTCAATTGACACGAGTGATGAACCGGCCGCATGTCCGTGCCATTTCGGATACGAAAAAACGTGCTCCGATCACAAAATGGGTCGATAAACATGCTATAATAGAAGTAACGAAAGAAATGTGTCTTATACAGTGTGACCATTTCATGGAAGCGGAGAAACTTTTGTTTCAGAACCTGCGCCTGATCGATCGGTATTTTTTCATTGCGGACTACAGAAATAAACAATTCGGTTGGATTTCTCCTCAGAAGAAAGAAATGCTTTTATGATCAAAGAGGCTATTGTGTTATTGAATCCATTTTACTATACTGTATGAGAGACAACATGAAGGAGGAAGACTTAGCATGACACTGGGTATTGTATGGGTCATCGTCATTGCCGTTCTGGCTTTGCTTGGTGGTGTGGCCCTAGGGTTTTTTATTGCGCGAAAATACATGATGAACTACTTGAAGAAAAACCCTCCGATCAACGAACAAATGCTTCGCACATTGATGATGCAGATGGGACAGAAGCCTTCCCAGAAGAAGATCAATCAGATGATGCGTGCCATGAACAATCAAACAAAATAACTGAGCCTTGGTACAGCAGGATTTTAAGCAACTTTGACCTGCCAAGGAAAACAACTACAAAGCAGACTGAACTCTTCAATTTTACTTGGAATATTCAGTAGAAGCTTACAAAAAGACCACTTTCTCTATTTATTGATGAATGAATCAATATTAAGGAGAAGGTGGTTTTTTTATTGGGAAGGGAATGAGATAAATGGATACTGTCATGCAATTACTCACGGACTTCATACCTGTAATAGCAGCACTTGGCGGAGCAATGGTTGGTGGTTATTTTTCGAGGAAGTCTCAAAATGATGCGATACAATTGCAGATCGAACGTGACAAGGAGATTGCTAAGAAGCAGGAAATGAATGAATTAATGTCCATCTATAATGATATTCTGAGAATAAATGGTGAAAAAATAATGGTGGCACACGTTGGAGGCGGGCACACAGAGTTGGATATAAAACTATATGAACAAGCAATCAGACCGTTGGTATATGAAAAATTTCATTTGATACATGAGAACGTTGCCAAGATAGTCGAGAAGATCGATCGCAAACTTGCAGAGTGTAATTTTCATGAAGAGATTACCCCTGAAAATCATCAATTTTTAGCTACTGCATATTGGGATTTGATCAACAAAATCAACGAACATTTAGCAGAATATAGAGAGTCGCGATTCAATTATAAGTAAGGTGATGAATATCAATATCCGAGAATCAAAAAACCTTCTGCCCGTAATAGGGAAGAAGGTCGATTTATTTAGTCACTATGTAAGCAGTGAATAGGATCATCGTTCGAATTGTGAGCCTCGTTCCTGGTACTTCTCTTCCATCAGGTATTTGATATTCGTCAGAAGTGTGAAGGAAAGGAAAAAGTTCATGGCCAGTACTGAGGCAAGGAGTCCATAGTCAGAAATGATGATCGGTCCTTTGATTGCTGTAATGATCGTTGTTTCCATTATGAATAATACTAAACTCATCACTGCTGAAATTCCGATACGTAGCATCTTTGAACCTCCTGTGAACTTCTTAGCAAGATTTTCTACCCCAAATATAATATAAATTCATAAAATGTTCAATTTTATTTTGAAGTACGAGCATAGAATATAACGAACAATAATGCCCATGTAATGCAGTTTTCAACCGTCTGTAGATGTGGAAGGCTTTTCAAAATCTATACTTCGTCTTTTTCCCTTTTGTCTGATAGAATAAACGGTGGAACTAGAAAGAGAGGTATGATTTATGTCTGATATCAATGTGTTCATCGCCTTCGGTGCTGGATTTCTTTCCTTCATATCACCCTGTGTTCTTCCGTTGTACCCAGCATTCCTTTCATATATAACCGGAATGAGTGTCAACGAACTGAAGCAGGATAATGGTATGCTGAATCGCAAAAGTATGCTACATACAATCATGTTCTTACTTGGCTTTTCGAGCATTTTCATCATGTTAGGGTTTACGGCGAGCTTTGTCTCTGAATTTTTGATGGACAATAGAGATGTGATAAGGCAACTTGGAGCGATCCTTATCATTTTCTTCGGATTGGTAATCATAGGTGTTTTGAATTTTCAATTCTTAATGAAGGACCGCAAAGTATCCTTCAAGAACAGACCTGCAGGGTTCATAGGTTCCTTCATCATTGGTATGGCATTTTCCATGGGCTGGACGCCATGTACCGGACCGATCCTTATGGTGGTGCTCAGCTTGGCAGCCACTGATCCGCAATCAGGGATGATCATGATGATCGCTTATTCCCTTGGATTCTCCGCTCCATTCCTTATCTTGTCCTTTTTCATCGGGAAAATGAATTGGATCAAGAAGCACAGTATGAAACTGGTCAAAGGTGGAGGGTATGTGATGATCTTTATGGGAATCGCTCTGTTTTTCGATTGGATGACGAAGCTCACCTCCTATCTTGCCGGACTGTTTAATTTTCAAGGATTCTAGAACAATGGAATTTTGAAGTGATTTGTATTATCATTATGGTATCTGAGGAATAAAAAGGAGCAATCTGACATGGTAAAGACTAACGATTTAATCCTGCGAACGACAACGACGTTGATTGCCTTTATCCTACTCGGCTTTTCAATGTATTTATTTTTTGCCGGCCATAATAAGCCAGGCGGTGGCTTCATCGGGGGATTGATGACTGCTGCTGCAATCGTGCTGATGTATATGGCTTATGGTATGGAAGCAGTACGTAAAATCATTCCGATCAATTTCCGTCATATGATCGCTGCCGGATTATTGATTGCTGTATTGACTGGAGCGGGCTCTTTCGTACTCGGTGAACCATTCTTGAGCCAAAGCTTCGCTTATTTCCAATTGCCTATCCTCGGCAAGACAGAATTAGCTACAGCTGTATTATTCGATCTCGGTGTGTATCTCACTGTAGTGGGAGTTACGATGACGATCATCCTGTCCATTGCGAATGATCGGAACTAATCGAAACAAGGGGGAGCAGGCATGGCAAAAATTCTAGTAGTGGATGATGCGAAATTCATGAGAATGACTTTGAAGAACATCCTTACTAATGGGGAACATGATGTAATCGGTGAAGCTTCGAATGGAAAAGAAGCGGTCGAGTTATATAAAGAACTGGCTCCTGATCTGGTAACGATGGATATTACGATGCCGGAAATGAATGGCATGGATGCATTGAATGAAATCGTAGCATCATCGGATGATGCACGTGTCATCATGTGTTCCGCCATGGGACAGCAAAAAATGGTAGTCGAAGCGATCGAACAGGGTGCGAAGGACTTTATTGTAAAGCCTTTTGATGAAGCTCGCGTTCTTGAAGCGGTCGCTCGTGTACTGCGTTAAGCATCAGGGTAAGGAAATGAGTGAAATGGTATGTTTTGGTTAATAGCAAGTACAGTGGTAGGAGCGATGATGGCGACTGGTATGATTTTCATACGGATGCGCGCGGCAAAGCGGCCTGCAAGCATCAGGAAAATCATCCTTCCTCCTCTATTCATGAGTACAGGAGCACTGATGTTTGTCCACCCTTTGTTCCGGGTGGAATGGCTGCAAGTGCTGGAAGCAATGAGTGTAGGTGTCCTGTTTTCATTTTTCCTAATAAAGACATCGAACTTTGTAGTAAGGTCAGGAAACATATACTTACAGCCATCGAAAGCTTTTATTTTCATACTTATCGGTCTTTTGGTATTCCGAATCATCTTCAAGCTGATCATCGGTCAGAATGTATCCTTCGGGGAAACGAGCGGCATGTTCTTTCTGCTTGCATTCGGCATGATTGTATCCTGGAGGATTGCGATGCTGCTCAAATATCTTAAGATTGAAAGAGAATTGCAGGAGTCGTGATTCCGAATCAAAAAGAGCGTTGCTGGTTATCCAGCAACGCTCTTTTTCATGCTTGTTCAAATAAAGATTGATAGGGGCGAAGATCGATGTTTTTCTCTTTTAACGTTTTGATCAGGAATTTGTGATCCCTTTTCGGAGTAGCGATGATATACCCTTCAATGATCGTATCACGGGTAATCTGCTTCTGCTTTTTGTTCAAAGCTACCTCACCGATTTTGCTGGCGATTTTCTGACGGGCGATGTCCCTGAACAGCTCGGGCACCGGGGATACCAGTTCTTCAAGGAACTGCTTTTCATCCTCTCCCCACATATGACGCGTCAATTCCAGGTAATGCTCTTCCCAGTCAAGAATCGATTTCCCATCTTCTTTAGGAAGCCGCTTCAGGAACTTGCGGAACATGAAGAAACCACCGATTGCAAGAAGGACGATCATGATGATCCCCCAACCGACGATAAATAATGAGAAGCTGCCTGACATAATACCACCTGTTTCATCATAGAATTATGAATAGATACCGATTCGCTGATATCTTATGTATTTCGACAAACATTTTGAATTTTTCGACGAATATAGTATGATAGTTGTAGATTTTGGCGGGACTGTGTGGGAATCGAACCCACCTGAGGCGACACGCGTCTCACGAACGGTTTTGAAGACCGCGGCCTGCACCAGCATAGCAACCAGCCCCAATATACTAATGACATATGTCATTATAAAAGCTATAAGCCGGAATGACAAGTAGTTGGATTAGAGGAAAAGTGTCAATCGTCAGCGACGGGTCAATATTGGGAAAATGGGAGGGTGGACATGGACAGTTATGAAATGGAAAACACAGAGTTGAACGGTGATGAGCATGCTGTTTCTTTTTCTGGGCCATTATCGGGTTTACCTGAAGAATCACTCTCATGGTTTGATCGATATGGTAAGGACTTGATTGTCGTACTGGATGAAGAAGGTGTAATCACGCATGTTTCGACGTCGGTGCTTCAGCTGCTGGATTATCACAGGGAAGAAATGGTTGGTACGACCATCACCGATCATCTTCATGATAAAGATTATGATAGAGTGGTAGGATTGCTCGAAGGAGCCCCTCAAAATGATCATAGTGCGAATATAATCGTTAAAGACAAGCATGGGCATTATAAATTGCTTAAAACTCACTTCTCAAAAAACAGCGATTCCAGCAAGGAAAATATTCTTTCTATCTCCCGCTTTATCATGGACCAGAATGAGATGGAACTGCAGATCGTCCGTTGTGAAAAAATGGCGATTGCGGGTCAACTTGCTGCAAGTGTAGCTCACGAGATACGCAATCCACTTACATCCATCAAAGGCTTTCTTCAATTGCTGCAGTCCGGTATGAACAAAAGTGAGGAATATTATAAGATCATGGAAGAAGAGCTTCAGAAAATGGAGAATGTGACATCGGAACTTCTTTATCTATCAAAACCGATGGCAGGAGATAAAGCAAATGAGTCTTTATATGAAATGGTAAGGGAAGTCATCCTTCTACTGAACACTTATGCCGCTGAGAAAGGGATCATGATTGTTCCTGATGTGGATCGGGAACTTCAGCTCAACTGCAATCGGTCCCAATTCAAGCAGATTCTCATAAATCTGGTGAAGAACTCGATTGAAGCAATGGAACAGCCTGGGGATATCCGGATCCATGCTAAAACCGATGGAGATCAAATCTATTTGGAAGTAGTCGATCAAGGACCGGGCATTCCCGACCACTTGATCCATAAAGTGAGTGAGCCTTTTTACACTACGAAGAAAAATGGCACAGGTCTTGGCTTGATGATCTGTAAGCAATTACTCGAAAAGCATGATGGAAATTTAGAAATCAGTCAAAATCATGGCAAGGGAAGTACGTTCAGGATTGTGCTTCCGGCCAGGGCAAATGTATGATGTGATCTCGAATGAACTGAGCGGAGCTCCGCTGTTCATTCGGGATATTTTTTTGAATTACACCTTAAAAGTATGTGTATAAGGTTGAATGTACATAGGAAGACGATTCATTCTGTTAAAATGAAGTTACTGATTGAACAGGATTATAGAGGAGGGGCAGTCAAGTGGAGGAACGTCATTACACGATCGGCCTTGCAGGTCATATCGACCATGGGAAAACCGCACTGACAAAAGCGTTGACCCAGATCGATACGGATCGGCTTAAAGAAGAAAAAGAGCGTAACATATCGATAGAACCCGGCTTCGCACCTTTACATTTAAAAGAGAAGGGGCTTAGAGTCTCTGTTATCGATGTGCCAGGCCATGAGAGGTTCATCCGTCAAATGATTGCCGGTGTAGCCGGTATCGATCTGGTGTTGGTCGTCATTGCAGGAGATGAAGGGATCATGCCGCAAACGAAGGAACATATGGACATCCTTTCTCTGCTAGGGGTCGAGAATGCGATGCTTGTCGTTTCAAAGAGTGATCTGATCGATGCAGAAATGAAAGAAATGGTCGAAGAAGATATAAGAAGCTATATTAAGGAGAAAAGTTATTCGGACGCACCTCTTTTTTTCGTGGACAGTGTGTCGGGAAGTGGCGTACAGGAATTGGAACACGCCATTGAACAGCGACTCAAGGATATACAGCCGAGAGATCCTGGCGGAGATTTCCGAATGCCGGTGGATCAGGTGTTTTCGATTAAAGGGCACGGCACGGTCGTACGGGGTACCATCTATGAAGGAAGGGTCAGAGATAGTGAAACTGTACACGTGTTACCTCCAGGAAAAGATGCACGGATCAGGCAAATTCAAGTACATCAGAAGCAAGCTTCCAGTGTGGTGGCAGGTCAGCGTGCAGCAATCAACCTGTCAGGCGTAGATGTGGGTGAGGTGAGAAGGGGGGATGTCCTTGTAAAAGGGAAATCTGCCATAGTAACTTCAACGATTGATGTAGTATTTAAGAATTTGAATGATTTGATTGCGCCAATTAAACAAAGGGGGCAAATCCGGCTGCACATCGGAACGGAAGAAGTGATGGGGCGGATTGTGTTTTTTGATCGTAATGAGATGGGTGATGAAGAAGATGAGGTTTATTGTCAGCTGCGACTAGAAAAAGAAATCGTCGCAAAAAAGGATGACAGGTTCATCATTCGGAGACCTACTCCTGTAGAAACGGTCGGTGGCGGAAAAATCATTGATCCAGCAGGTGCCAAATATAAGTACGGTCCTGATACGATTGAAATGCTCATGCAGAAAGCTGAAGGGACGAAAGAAGAATTGGTCCTTCAATCATTAGAAAAGAAATTATGGCAGAATCAGAACCAATTGCAGCAGCTCCTCGGAGCGGAAGGATTGAACATCGTAATTGAAGAAATGATTTCAACTGGACAGCTCGAGGCTGTGGCAGATGGATTTATGCGAGCAACAGACAAGGACAGGTTATTAGCTGAGGTATTGGATGCATTGGACGCATTTCATTTACAGCATCCATTAAGGACCGGCATGAATAAACCACAACTGTTACAGCAATTACCGGTTGATGCAGCGGTTGCGAATGTATTGATTGGGGCTTGGGTCCAGGAAGGGAAATTGAACGTCTACGGACCTTCAGTGGCCAAAAGTACGTTCACTCCTCATCTGCCTGATAACTGGAAGGTAAGGATGGAGAAAGTACTTGAGGTATGGAAGCAAGATGGATTGAAGGTGAGAGAATGGTATACCTATGGGGAAGAGCAGAACATACCAGAAGAATGGATGGAAGAGCTCAAATATTACCTCATCCACAATCGTACTGCGTGGGAAATAGATTCAAAACACTTGATATACAGACAAACAGTAAAGACTGCTTTTATGCAGCTCTATGATATAGAGCCGGAAGCATTTAAATTAGAACATGCAAAAGAAACTTTCGGTGTTTCTCGGAAGTATTTGATTCCTTTACTCGAAAAGAGTGATCGTGAGGGACTGACTGTAAGACAGGAGTCCTTAAGAAAATGGAGATTAACCCCTGATCAATATTTCAAATAAAAGTATTTGCATTCTGAACCTTTAGAGTCCCCGTTTGTATCCATCAAATAGATGGCTGCAGACAGGGGCTTTTTATTTTTACTGTGTAATCTTTAAAAATTAAATATAAAAATGTGTTGACATTGTTAGTCATTCGCATATAATTTGCACTAAGGAAACTTTTTTAAATTAAACTATATTCTTGTCTTTTGGGTAACATTTTTTGAATAGCTCACATAATCTGGCGTGTAATGATATTTCTATTCAACTATTTACAGTGAAGGAGGAAAAATTTATGAAGGAAACTGCAATATCCATAGAAAACCTTCATGTTTCCTATTATGGGAATGAAGCTGTCACAGGTGTCAGCTTGTCCGTCAACTGCGGAAACCTTGTTGGTATCATCGGACCGAACGGCGCAGGTAAATCGACCTTTTTGAAAGCAATGTTGAACCTCATACCAAAAGATAAAGGTGAGGTGAAGGTACTGGGAAGGTCGATTAAAGAAGTAAGAAAAAAAATCGCCTATGTACCACAGCGGAACGATATTGACTGGGACTTTCCAATAACGGTATTGGACGCGGTACTGTTAGGCACCTACCCTCATATGAAGCTCTTTCGCCGTCCTAAGAAAAAAGATAAACAATGGGCGTTAGAGTGTCTAGGTCGTGTGGGAATGGAGGAGTTCAGCAAAAGACAGATCGGCGAGTTATCCGGAGGCCAGCAGCAGCGTGTTTTCCTGGCACGAGCACTGGCTCAAAAAGCGGAATTGTTCTTTCTTGATGAACCTTTTGTCGGTGTGGACGTATCGAGCGAGGAAACGATCGTCAATATTTTGAAGGAGCTTTGCCAGCAAGGTAAGACAGTCATCGTCGTCCACCACGATTTAAGTAAAGCGAACGACTATTTCGACCAGCTGATTCTGCTGAATAAAGAATTGATCAGCTTTGGAGCGGTGGAGGAAGTCTTCAAAACAGATGTGATTGAAAAAGCGTACAAAGGACAGTTTGCGATCATGAAGAAGATGGGGGTGACGGTGTAATGGCTTTTATCGAAGCGGTGATGCAATATGGTTTTCTGCAAAAAGCACTGCTTACATCAATTATGGTCGGTATTATCTGTGGAGTGATTGGTTGTTTTATCATCCTTAGAGGGATGGCGCTGATGGGGGATGCGATTTCCCATGCAGTGCTGCCAGGTGTTGCGATTTCCTATATGTTCGGTATCAATTTCTTCTTTGGAGCTGTGTTCAGTGGTGTATTGACCGCAATTGCAATTGGATTTGTAAGCCAGAACAGCCGCATCAAGCACGATACGTCGATTGGTATCATGTTCACAGCTGCTTTTGCAGCCGGGATCATCATCATTACGATGCTGAAGAGCAGTACGGATTTATATCATATCCTGTTTGGTAACGTTCTTGCAGTCCGTTCTTCCGATATGTATATCACATTGGGGATAGGGTTGTTTGTACTGGCAGCTGTCTATTTGTTCTATAAGGAACTGCTGGTCACGTCGTTTGATGAAACGATGGCCGCAGCCTACGGATTACCAGTTCGTTTGATTCATTATTTTCTAATGACACTGCTTACCATGGTAACTGTTGCATCACTGCAAACAGTGGGAATTGTACTTGTCGTAGCCATGCTGATCACTCCTGCTGCAGCAGCTTATCTCCTAACGGAACGATTGTGGCTGATGATCTTCCTTGCTGCAGGTATTGGTGTGATTTCATCGATTGTCGGTCTATATTTCAGTTTCACTTACAATCTTGCTTCAGGAGCAACCATCGTTATGGCAGCGACAGCTATCTTCGTGCTCGTTTTCCTTTTCTCTCCGAAGCATGGATTGATTTGGAAAACACTGCGAGTCAGAAAAAAGCGTGCTTCTTTAGTTTAGCTCTTGTAGGCAAATCAGGAGAAAGGGTGGCGGGGAAACTACTCGCTTTCCTGTGGGGGAGCTGGCGAGCCTCCTCGGTCGTTTCACTTCCTGTGGGGTCTCGCCTAGGTCCTTCTCCCACGGGAGTCTCGCAGTTTCCCCGCCACCCTATGTGATATTGGTGAACTCCCTGGTTTTGCATGGTTTTCGAAATCTAATTTACGAGTACATTCAAAACAACTTCGCTTAGATTTAAGAAGAGTAAATCGCTGTTTCCGTAGCCTGACAAAAGCAAGTAGGTCAGGGAAATTGCGAGACTCCGGTGGGGTGAAAATGAGCGGTGAGATCCCGGAAGGCGAAGCCTGAGGAAGCTCACCACATTCCCACGGAAAGCGAGTAATTTCCCGGACCTCTTGAGGCTCTTAATCGCACGGAAACAACTTATCAAGACATATAAGTATAAAATTAAGATGGAGGGGAAAACGGTATGATTAAAAAGAAATTGTTATTATTTGCGGTTTCGATCATGGCCATGGTTCTCATGGTTGCATGTAGTGAGGATGACGCAGGAAATGAAGCTTCAGGTGAAGGGAAAGTACAAGTAGTAACCACCTATTCGATCGTGTATGACATCGTCAAAAACGTTGGGGGAGATCACGTGGAAATCCACAGTTTGGCTCCGATCGGTTCCAATCCGCATGAATATGATCCGCTTCCTGAAGATGTAAAGAAGACGACAGATGCAGATGCCGTATTTTATAACGGATTGAATCTTGAGGCTGGTAATGCATGGTTTGATAAACTGATGGAAACAGCCGGTAAAGACGGAAAGGATGCTCCTGTCTTCTTAATGAGTGAAGGTGTAGAAGCGATGTACCTGACCACGGAAGGTAATGAAGGGGAAGAAGACCCACACGCATGGCTTGATATCAGAAATGGTATCAAATATGCAGAAAATGCGCGGGATGGCTTAATTAAAGTCGATCCGGAAAATAAAGAAGTGTATGAAAAAAATTCTGAATCATATATTTCAGAACTGCAGAAGCTGCATGATGATGCAGTAGCACAATATAATGAAATCCCGGAAGAAAAACGAGTACTTGTTACAAGTGAAGGTGCGTTCAAATATTTCAGTGAAGCATATGGCTTCCAGGCAGAGTATATCTGGGAGATAAACCAGGAGAACCAGGGAACGCCTGATCAAATAACGAGAATCGTCGACATCATCAATGATAAGGGACTCAAAGGCTTGTTTGTGGAAACGAGTATCGATCCTCGCAGTATGGAAGCAGTATCCGATGAAACCGGTGTACCGATCCGAGGGACTGTATTTACTGACTCGCTTGCCAAACCAGGTGAAAATGGGGACACTTACATCTCCATGATGAAGTCCAACATTGAGACGATCAAAGAAGGTTTGATGGAATAAAATCGATTTTGTAATAGAAACAAATGAAAGCTCCCCGAAGAATGGGGAGCTTTTGTCATGTTACTTTTATCCAGTTATTTTTGAAAGGAATTACTTTTCCAATGATAGCTGCAGGGATTGCCTGAACTTTTTGCAATTGTGAAATGTACGCCTTCGCATCTTCTTCTGGTAACGAGACGAGCAGTCCACCTGAAGTGATTGCATCACACAAAATGTATTGGTCATTAAGAGTAACGGAATCATGATACGTAACTCTATCCTTCAACCACTGGTGATTGGCTTTTGAACCGCCTGGCAGAATTCCATCCTGAATAAGTGTGTCCGTACCATCGAGAACAGGAACTTTTTCGCTCTCGATTTGTAAGCTTACGTTGCTTCCCTCGGCCATTTCACTCGCATGTCCTAAAAGTCCGAAGCCGGTAACATCGGTTACAGCGTGGACATCGAAATGTGAAAGCAACTCAGATGCCTGTTTGTTCAGATGAGCCATGACGCCGATCACCCTGTCTACCGAACCAGAATCCAGAATGCCACGCTTGATAGCGGTGGTTTGGACTCCAACCCCGAGTGGTTTCGTAAGTACGAGTACATCTCCCGGTTCAGCAGCTGAATTCCGGTAGATCTTATCTGGGTGGGCGATTCCTGTGACTGCCATCCCGAATTTCGGCTCCTGGTCATCGATGGAATGGCCACCGATGATTTCACCACCAGCTTCCTCCATCTTATCCTGTGCGCCCTGGAGGATTTGAGCCAATACTTCTGAGCCGAGTTTTTTGATTGGATAACCCACAATGTTAAGCCCGGTTTTCACTTCGCCACCCATGGCATAAATATCACTCAATGCGTTGGCAGCGGCTATTTGTCCAAAGGAGTAAGGATCATCAACAATCGGAGTGAAATAATCGACGGATTGGATCATCGCAATCTCATCCGTCAGTTTATAGACACCCGCGTCATCATGCGTACCGGACCCTACAAGAACATGATTGCTGGGCTTTGATGTAATGATTTGTCGCAGCACGTGCGACAGGTCTTCAGGACCTATTTTGCATCCTCAGCCGGCTTTTGTAGATAAAGCAGTCAGACGGATCTTTTCTTCTTTACTCACGCTCGCCACCTCCTTTATGTGTAAATATAGTATAGCGTATCAAAGGATGTGAATGCTAAAAGTTGCTTTCTTACAGTTGGTTTTCTACAATTAAATTAACAGTGAAATAGAGGAGGAGCCCAAATGGCTATGAAAGTATCGATTGAATTTTGCATGCAGTGAAACTACGCACCTAAAGCTGCGAGTTGCGCAGAAAAGTTATTCAGCCATTTCCGTCATGAGATTGAATCGCTAGAGCTAGTATCGAGTTCAGGCGGAGCATTCGAAGTCATTGTAAATGAAGAAAAGATCTATTCGAAATTGGAGATCGGGAAATTTCCTGATGTGGATGAATTGATTCAGAAAATGAAAAATTGATTCACAAAATACCGTCTCCCCACCAAAGGGGACGGTATTTATATTATGTAAACTTATATGAAGTGAGTTGAAACCAATGCATCAGCTTTTACGATCCATTCCTGCTATCCACGGCATGTTAAATGATCCGCAGTTCAGAAATGTAAAAGAAACATATGGGTTAAGTGATCAAGTGCTTACCAGCCTGATTCAGCGAGCTGCAGATGCTCTAAGGCAGGATCTGATAGCAGGGATAAAACCTGTAAATTCATCTATGAAATCAGAAGTGCTGGAACGTACAAACGCCCTTGCCAAGAAATGGGGAAAGAATCAGCTCACACGTGTCATCAATGGTTCAGGAACGGTATTACATACGAACCTCGGGAGAGCCAGGTTGAGCGAGCGTGCGGTGGAACATGTCACAGAGATTGCAAGCTCGTACTCTAATTTAGAGTACAGTATCCATGAAGGAAAAAGGGGATCCCGCCACACCATCGCTGAGAATCTGATTCAGGAAATTACAGGCGCTGAAGCTGCAATGGTTGTGAACAATAATGCGGCAGCAGTGTATCTGATACTGAAAGGGCTTGCCAAAGGGATGGAAGTCATTGTTTCAAGAGGGGAGCTTGTTGAAATCGGCGGGAGTTTCCGTGTTTCCAGCATTATGGAAGAAAGTGGTGCACAACTAAAAGAGGTTGGTACTACAAATAAAACGCATCTTTATGATTATGAGGAAGCAATCAATGAGCATACCTCAATGATCATGAAGGTGCATACGAGTAATTTTTCAATTCGAGGATTTACTACCTCTCAATCACGGAAAGAATTAGTGCCAGTAACTGATGCGCATGAATTGATCTATTATGAAGACTTGGGCAGTGGGTCCTTGATTGATTATCAAAGTGCGGGGATCGGGGATGAGCCGACTGTCAAGCAAGTCATTGAAGCTGGAGCTGATCTCGTTTCATTCAGTGGGGATAAACTTCTTGGTGGTCCTCAGGCAGGAATCATTGCCGGGAAAAAGAAATGGATCGACAAATTGAAAAAACACCAGCTCGCCCGGGTGCTCCGTACGGATAAGATGACCCTTGCAGCGCTTGAAGCAACGTTACTGCACTATTTGAATCTTGAAGCGTTGGATGAACTTCCGGTGTATCGGGATATTAATATTTCTGCATCAGAGGTAAAAAGGAAAGCTGAACATTTCATGAAAAGAATGTCCCACTTGGGTACCATTACATTCACATTGAAAGCATGTACCTCCCGGATCGGGGGAGGTACCATGCCTGAAGTGGAGTTGGCAAGCTTCGGATTGCATTGTCAATTAGATAGCTACGCTCCACATGAATTAGAAAAAAAATTGAGGTTAAGTGAACCTGCAGTGGTCGGCCGCTTCCTTGAGGAAAAATTCTTTCTCGATTTCAGGACACTCACAGACAAAGACATCGATGACCTGGTCATCATTTTTGAAGCATTGGATCAAAGGTCATGAGAAGCGTGCTTTTTTTGACGTGAATGGTTTTGGTTTTTCACTTTTTTCGAACCCTTCATCGGCTGGTTCGGCTGTTTTTCTTTGTTTGATTTGGTCATGATTCTCTCTCCTTTCTTCCTTAGGATGTGTGCGGTTGAAGCTCGTATGTATGGAAATGTGTAGGAGTGTGCATGCTAGGAAGAAAAAAAGAGGTGGAAGCATGAGTTATTATCAGAATAAGCAAGAAGCGTTCCAGCACGCTTCCAATAAAATGAAACAAGTGGAAGATTCTGCTGCCCATGTTCTTGAATCGATCCACGAAGCAGATTATGGGACAGAGCTTGCTCACCTGCAAGAGGAAATCAACCAGGCATACCAGCAGGTTGAAAAAGCACTGACGGTATCCTCCGAGCATCAGGAAAAGCAATTGCAATCCTATAAAGCACAGCTGGATAAGATCAAAGGTCAACTGTCTTAATCACTTTTCCTATCTGCATAAAGGAAACGTCTTAAATGAATGCACAACATTCATTAATAAGACCCGGACAAATTTGTCCGGGTCGTTTTTTATCTTGTTACTGATTCTTCTTTTTCTTTTTGTTGAACATGCGTTCTTCCGCAGTCATCGGCTCACGTGGAGACTCCTCCTGGTATCCTGCGCCGCCACCTTGAGCATCTGCTGCATTCATACCAGGACGAACATGGTTCGCTTTTCTGTTTTGCATCGTGATTCCACCTCCTCCATGTTGATTAGTATGACAAAATTTGCACCGAAATATTTTACTTATAAATCGTTTTCATTTACAATATTAGTTGGTGATTTGCGAACTTTTGCAACAAAAGTGACAAATGACGCAATTGGGGAGTGGAGATGCTCGATGCATCGCCATTTATATTTCAGATGAGGGGGTAAAAGTAATTATGGCTTACAATGCAAAAAAGCAATTTGAACTTAATGGTAAAACTTACAATTACTATCAATTAAAAGCATTGGAAGATGCGGGACATGGTAAGATTTCTCGTCTACCGTTCTCCATCCGAATCCTGCTTGAATCCTTACTTCGTCAACACGATGGTCGTGTAATCAAGGATGAGCATGTAGAAAGCCTTGCAAAATGGGGCACGAAGGACAGCAAAGGGGAAGATGTACCTTTCAAACCTTCACGTGTTATCCTACAGGACTTCACAGGGGTACCTGCAGTCGTGGACCTTGCTTCACTTCGTAAAGCAATGGTAGACATGGGAGGAAGCCCTGACAGCATCAACCCGGAAGTTCCCGTCGATCTAGTAATCGACCACTCCGTACAGGTAGATGCATATGGCACAGAAGATGCACTTCGTGTGAACATGGAATTGGAATTCGAACGTAACATCGAACGTTATGAGTTCCTGAACTGGGCACAAAAAGCATTCGATAATTATCGTGCTGTACCACCTGCAACAGGTATCGTACACCAAGTAAACTTGGAATACTTAGCTAATGTGGTTCACGCTGTTGAAAATGAAAATGGCGAAACCGAAACATATCCGGATACCTTAGTTGGAACGGACTCTCATACAACGATGATCAACGGTCTTGGAATCCTGGGCTGGGGTGTCGGTGGAATCGAAGCTGAAGCAGGCATGCTAGGTCAGCCTTCTTATTTCCCAGCACCTGAAGTAATCGGTGTGAAGTTGAACGGAAGTCTTCCGAATGGTACAACTGCTACTGACTTGGCACTTAAAGTGACACAAGTCCTTCGTGAGAAGAAGGTAGTTGGAAAGTTTGTTGAGTTCTTCGGACCAGGCCTGAAAGATATGCCGCTTGCAGACCGTGCGACGATTTCCAACATGGCTCCTGAATATGGTGCTACATGCGGATTCTTCCCGGTAGATAACGAAGCCCTTGAATACTTGCGTCTGACTGGACGCAGTGAAGACCACATTTCACTTGTTGAAAACTATTGTAAGGCAAATGATCTTTGGTACTCACCGGATCAGGAAGATCCAGAATTCACAGAGCTTGTTGAAATTAATCTTGATGAACTGGAGCCTAACCTTTCCGGTCCAAAGCGCCCACAGGATTTGATTCCACTTTCTCAAATGAAAGAATCCTTCAATAAAGCATTGACTGCTCCTGCAGGCAATCATGGATTCGGACTTGATGAGAAGGAAATCGATAAAGAAGCGAAGATTGAGCACCCTAATGGTGAGACTTCACTTATGAAGACAGGTGCGCTTGCAATCGCAGCGATTACTTCCTGTACGAACACCTCCAACCCGTACGTAATGCTCGGGGCTGGACTGGTAGCTAAGAAAGCTGTTGAAAAAGGTCTTGAAGTACCAGCGTATGTGAAAACTTCATTAGCTCCAGGTTCCAAAGTTGTTACACGCTACCTTGAAGATTCAGGTTTGATGCCATACCTTGAAAAACTTGGCTTTAACCTTGTCGGATATGGTTGTACGACTTGTATCGGTAACTCAGGTCCATTGGCACCTGAAATTGAAGAAGGAATTGCCAAGAACGATTTGACTGTTTCTTCTGTATTGTCCGGTAACCGTAACTTTGAAGGTCGTATCCATCCATTGGTAAAAGCGAACTATCTAGCTTCTCCTCCATTGGTAGTTGCCTATGCACTGGCAGGAACAGTGGATGTTGATCTAAGAGATGAGCCATTAGGAAAAGATAAAGATGGTAAAGACATTTTCTTCAATGATATTTGGCCGACTATGGATGAAATCAAAGCGGAAATTGCTCGCGTCGTTACACCTGAAATCTTCCGCAAAGAGTATGAAAATGTATTCAACTCTAACGAAAAATGGAACGAAATCGATACGACAGATGAGCCGCTGTATGACTGGAATGAAGATTCCACATATATTCAGAACCCGCCGTTCTTTGAAGGTATGTCCAAAGATCCTGATACCGTTAAACCATTGAATAACATGCGTGTAATCGGTAAGTTCGGTGATTCTGTAACGACGGACCACATATCTCCAGCTGGTGCGATTCCGAAAGATATGCCGGCAGGTCAATATTTGCAGGACAAAAATGTATCACCACGTAACTTCAACTCATATGGTTCCCGTCGTGGTAACCACGAAGTGATGATGCGCGGAACATTCGCCAACATCCGTATCCGTAACGAGCTGGCTGCTGGTACAGAAGGTGGATTCACTACTTACTGGCCGACAGAAGAAGTCATGCCTATCTACACTGCTGCTATGAAATACCAGCAGGATAATACTGATCTGATGGTTATCGCTGGTAAGGATTACGGTATGGGTAGTTCCCGTGACTGGGCTGCTAAAGGTACTGACCTTCTTGGTATCAAAACAGTCATCGCGGAAAGCTTCGAGCGTATTCACCGTTCAAACCTTGTTATGATGGGCGTTCTACCGCTTCAGTTCAAAGAGGGAGACACTGTTGAATCTCTTGGTTTGACTGGACGCGAAACGTTCAACGTTGAAATCGGTGAAGACGTTAAGCCTCATGATCTAGTTAAAGTGACTTCAACAGATGAAGAAGGCAATAAGAAAGAATTTGAAGTTGTTGCTCGTTTCGATAGTGAAGTGGAAATCGATTACTATCGTCATGGCGGAATTCTTCAAATGGTACTTCGTAACAAGCTAAACTAAATTAAGTTTAAAGACCACATGGCTCTATGCGATGTGGTCTTTTTTATTGCAAACTCATACACCCATGCAGGTATCTTTACAATTTGAACGGCAGCAATTATGATGGTCATAGTATCAAAGCTGGAATGGAGAACTGAAATGAGAGATACACTGGCAATAGGTCCACTTAACATTTATGTACCGTACCTCATGGTAGCGGTAGTGCTGTTGATCGGGTATGGATATATATTTTTGCTTTTACATACACATAATAGGAAGAATAAGAAAATCTTAGCAGGTGAATGGGTGCAAATGATGCTTTTAACCATTCTCATATGGAAATTCAGCAACGCGCTTTTTCATCCGATCCAGGCGATCAATAACCCTGCAAGAATTCTCTACCTGAATGGCGGAACCTATGGATGGGTGCTCGGGTCAGTCATTGCAGGGCTGGTCTTTCTTAAAAATGGAAAGCACCACCACATTTCCATTCATGCGATGTCGCTTATTACCATAGCACCAACAATACTTGCCATCGGGTTTTATGGATTGTTGAAAGGCTGGGTAGTTCAATACCTTCCTTTGACAGCAATAATGTTGTATAGTTATCTTGTCTTTCTAAGTTTCGTTGTACTGTACAAGAAAGTCGATCATCATTGGCTTACTTCGCTGCGCATCCTCCAGTGGGCGTTGATCGGAACCGTGCTTTATTTTATTGCACTAGGACAAGCTACCTGGAACTTTGATGCTCTATGGATTGTAGCAGTGTTATCGATAAGCATCCTCATCATCGATTATAAACAGGCACATCAAAGGAAGTGAAACAAATGATAAGAAGATTGACCGCAACCGCGTTGTTGCTTGTGCTTTTCAGTGTTGTACTTTTCAATGTCAATGCTAAAGAGGAACAGGATGGACCGAACGAATACAATGTTTCCGGAAATACAGAACAGACAGGTACTGCAATCACGCCCCCTAATGCGGCTTCCGGGCTCCAGGTTGGAGATGTCGCCCCTGATTTCACACTGGAAAACCTGGAAGGGGAAGAAGTCACTTTGTCTGATTTGAAGGGAAAAAAAGTGTTTCTGAACTTCTGGGCTACATGGTGCCCACCTTGTAAAGTAGAGATGCCGGAGATGCAGGAATTCCATGAAAAGTACGGGGATGAAGTGGAAGTGATTGCGCTTAATGCCACTGCATCAGAAAAGAAACAAGAAGATGTTTTCAAGTTCATTGAACAAAACGGATATTCTTATCCGGTTCTTCTTGATCCGACTAATCAAGTGAACGACGAATACCAGACAATCACCATTCCTACTACGTATTTCATCGGTACAGATGGGAAGATCCAGCAACCGAGACATATCGGACCGATGACGTTCGATTTCATGGAAGATATGAAAGATAAGCTCGATTAGTATACAATTCTGTCAATTGGGAATCCTTAATAGTAAGTAGTAAAATAAGGAGCGATTCCCATGAGTAACAAAAGAAAACCAAGTTTCACCCAGCTGGTAACACAGAACAGAAAGCAAATCTTATCTGACCCTGCACTACTGGATCAGATCGAAACGAAAATCGAATTGCGTCATCAGCAGAAATTGAAATCTGTCCAGTGAAATGGATGAAAAAACCGCTTGGAGCGATCAACCTCCAAGCGGTTTTTCTTATACATAAGGCATATTTCCAACTGGATTGCAGATATTATCAATGACCGCGAAAAGGAGGGACTAGAGTGGGAAATCCGAAAAAGAATTCAAAACGGTTTACCCCTGATCACTCAGGGACGCAGTCACGTGAATCGGATGTCAATAAAGGCAAACAGATGGAAATGAAAACAGATAAAGCACCAAAACTTATTCAGACTAAGGGCAAATGACAGGAGGCATCATCATGAATGAACGAAATCAAGCAAAACCAGATGACCGTAGTGACAATGTAGACAAGCTGCAGGAAATGGTTCAGAATACTATTGAAAATATCGAAAAATCCCATGAAACGTATCAAATGGCGGATGAGAAAGATCGCCAGGATATCGAAAACAAAAATCGCAAACGTGAAGCATCCATCGATGCCATGCGTAATGAAATCAAAGACGAAGTACGTAATGAGCAGAAATAATGGTTTTAAAGAAGCGTCCCTTTTGTAAAGGGGCGTTTTCCTTTAGAGAGGTGCAAGTTCATCTACATCTAAGTATGTGTATGATAAAATGATAGCGTACATAGGAGAGGGAGTGAGGGTGTAAGATGAAACACGAATTGAAACTACAATTGCAGCAATGGACTTCCATCGACCAAGCACCTCCCATAACTGAAATGGAAGCATTGAAATACTTTGATGAAACAGACATGGAGACTGATGAAGTGTCAGCAACACTTTATGCAGTGTTGGCATGGTACCGGATCAAACGGAGGCCGGATCAGGACCAACTTGTCGAATTTTTTATTAAACAGGCATATGAATCGAAAGAAAATGATCCACTTATCTCTCAGTTGTTTGATGCTAAGCAGATGGCAAAATCGTATCACCAGATGAAAAAAGTACAGCCCGAGCAGTGGCTGATGCATGAAACCGATCATGATTCTGCGAAAATGAAAAAAGCAAAGACGGTGAGTGTTGAAATCGAAGAACTGCTACTGCATTGGGATCGTGAGCTTGCAGAGAAGACGCTTGTCGACGCATCGTCCAGATTGAAAGCTTATCAGCTCGTATATTACCATCTCAATGAGCTGAAATCCCTGTTGGCTGAAGCGATTGAAACGATTGAGAACAAAAGGATCCGTGTACCTGTGAAAACGATCAATGAGTCGATCCGCTCCTTGTCTGATGCGATGGATAGCCTTGCCGGACAACTGCCGTCTTTCTATGAGAAAGAAGCAAGCGGAAATGCGTTGGAGGCATTCGATCAGATGATCGGGCTTGAAGATGTCAAAGGTTACATCCAACGCTATTACCATTACTTGAAATACCAGCAGTCAAGGAAAGAACTTGGATTTTCCATGGTGGATGAGCCTGGGCTCCACATGATCATCACAGGAAACCCTGGAACTGGTAAGACGACGATAGCCAGATATTTAGCAAATATCTATCACGAGTTAGGTATATTGGAAACAAAAGACGTCATCGAAGTGAACCGGTCGCATCTTGTCGGAGGCTATGTCGGACAAAGCGAAGAGAATACGATGAATTACATCAAGCAGGCAATCGGTGGTGTACTGTTCATTGATGAAGCATACAGCTTGAAAAGGGAAGGGCAGACAGGCAATGATTATGGACAGGCTGTCATTGATACGCTCGTCTCTGCAATGACCAGTAAAGAATACGGTGGGAAATTTGCAGTCATCCTTGCGGGTTACCCGGAAGAAATGCGCCAATTCCTCTGGTCTAACCCTGGATTAAGAAGCAGGTTCCCGGAACAGAATCACATCGAACTCCCGGATTATAATATGGAAGAACTTGTGCAGATTGCAGAATCGACTGCGCTTTCGAATGATTATTTTTTCACAGACGAAGCACTGAACAAATTCGAGGATCTGATTGATCAGTATCGGGTCGATGATACCTTCGGAAACGCGAGGACCGTCAAGAACCTAGTGTTGAAAACAATCTTCAATAAAGGTGCATACGAAGCGGATAAACAGCAGGTTTCCTGGCTCGATCATATGCGCATTGATCGTCAAGATCTTCACCTTTTGGAAAAGAAGGACGATAACGAACAAACACACGTCGGGCGATTGGAGCAATTGATCGGACTGAATAATGTGAAACAAGAAGTCAAGAAGTTGTCTTCTTTTGTAAAGGTACAGCAGGAGAGAAAGGATAACGGGCTACCTCACGTACCGATCCAGTTACACTCTGTATTTACCGGAAACCCTGGAACAGGGAAAACGACAGTAGCAGAAATCTATGCAGGAATCTTGAAAGAGTGTGGGCTGCTGAAACGGGGGCATATGATCGTCTGCTCAAGGAGTGACCTAGTTGCCGGATACGTTGGGCAATCTGCTATCAAGACGAAGAAAAAAGTCAGGGAAGCCCTTGGCGGTGTGCTTTTCATCGATGAGGCTTACGCGTTGTATAACGGGGGGAGAGATGATTATGGAAAAGAAGTCATCGAAACTCTTGTCGATGAGATGACAAGACATGATGATAATCTAGTCATCATTATGGCCGGGTATGAGTCGGAAATGCGGGAATTGATCGAAAGTAATCCAGGCTTAAGCTCCCGTTTCAAAAAATATTTGCATTTTCCTGATTATGACGCTGAACAACTCATGGATATGAGTATCTTTCAGGCGGATCAATACAAGTATGAACTGGCGAAAGATGCAAAGGAGTTTTTATTATCCAAATACAAGGATCATGCAATCAGAGGGAATGGCCGGTTTGTCGGTAATCTGATCATGGAAGCCATCCAGTTCCATGCATTACGGACAGAAGGGACAGAACCGGACAATAGTGTATTGAAGGAAGAGGATGTCAATCAAGCTTGGCATGCAGTCAGAGGGGAGTAGTAATTAATGAAAACAAACACACCGATACGAGTACGATATCAGGAAACAGATCAGATGGGGGTTGTCTATCATGCCAACTATCTTGTCTGGTTCGAACTGGGACGCACGGATTTCATCGAGGCATTGGGATTCCATTATCATGAAATTGAAAAACAAGGCGTGCTTTCTCCAGTGATCGATGCAAACATCCATTATGGAAAGCCGGTGCGCTATGGAGAAAAAGCTACTGTGGAAACGTGGCTGGAAGCATATGATGGGTTGCGGATCACCTATGGTTACAGGGTGTTGAAAGAAAATGGGGAGGAATCTGTCTCAGGTAGTACGAAGCACGTCATCGTAAAAGAAGACAGCTTCCGTCCTGTATCAATCAGAAGGTCATTCCCGGAATGGCATGAAGCGTATCAGTCAGCACTTGAGGAGGAGTGATCGATGGCTTTCGGGCTGGATCGCAAAGAACTGGTTCAATGGAAAAATCAAGTAAAGAATGGCGAAATCGCTTTATTGACCCACTATTGGATCGATGAACGATTCCCAGGCTGCACAACCGTAACGAAAGTAGGGTGTGCCGATATATCTAAGCTGAAAGCATGGGGGAAAAGGTACAACCTCGAACCCGGATGGATCCATAAAGATGATCAATATCCCCACTTCGACCTGTTCGGCAAACATCAAAAATATGTACTCGAACAAGAAGGGAAATGGGATCAAATAGAAAAATTCAACTTGTAAACAAAATTGTTTTAATTAGGAATGAACATTAATTTTCAAATGCATGAACACTTGATTAGGTAGCGTAGTCCACATACGAAGACTCCAGAGGGAACAGCACGCATCCGAAGAACCCGGAGGAAAGCGGTTTTTTGCCTTTCGAGGAGGCTGAGGTCGTGCCCGCGGAAAGCGAAGGATGTGGACGAAGTGGTAATTTCACAATATGACAACATCAAAAGACCCGAGCATTTAATTGCTCGGGTTTTAGCATTTAAGAAAACTTTATTTTTCGTAATGAAAATCGGGTTCTTCCCATTTTTCATTATAATCGACCTTCAATGAATGGTCATCAAAATACCAATCGTCTTCCGATTCAATAAAGAAACGAATGCCGTTCACCTCTGTATCCGCAACCGGCTCTCTCGGTTCATCCATTTTGATGCCTAAAGAAAAACCAGGCTGAATGCCTCCAACTCCTCCGTACCTGACGAAAAAGCGGATGGCAGTTCCGGCTTCGATTTCGAGTTCGTCTTTGTACCATGCTGCTGCTTGTTCAGTTACTGTGACATTCATAAGATCCTACTCCTTATCAGGTTTCTTCTTCCCGTACCAATACAGTTTCCTTCAACTCCAATGATTAAACATCAGCGTTGATACGATGAAGTCAATTTTGCTTTTTTGGTGGGACGGGGTCAAAACCCCCGGGATGAAATGGTTGGCACTTCAGGATCCGTTTCACCGTCAGGTATAATCCTTTGAAAAAACCGAATCGCTGAAATGCTTCTAACCCGTATTGTGAGCAGGTAGGGTAGAACCTGCAGGTCGGTGATGGCTTCAAGGGACTGATGAACTTTTGATACACACGTATAATCCCTATGAATAGATGCTTCATTCAGACCAGCCTTATCTTTCTTCCCGTTTGTCGTAGCTCAATGTAGCAATCGCATCGTGCAGGTGGATGGATTCTTCATTGCGGCAGGTGATCTCGAATTTCTCTACAAATGCGTATTCATAGAGATCGGCAGCGACTAGACGTACGATATCTTCGACGAATCTAGGATTTTCATATGCCTGCTCTGTCACCATCTTTTCATCCGGTCGTTTCAATACAGGGTGGATGCGTGCGCTTGCATTACTTTCTGCCGCTTCAAGTAAAGCAGCCTTCCAGTCCACTTTATTTTCATCAAAGTCCTCACTCAATTTCACCGACATGGACACATTACCACGCTGGTTATGAGCACTGTACTCGCTGATTTCCTTCGAGCAAGGGCAAAGCGTCGTAATGGTGGCTTCAAGACCGACTTCCATATCGAAACCTGATTCCTCATGATAGGATACCGTAACTGTTGCATCTGCGTGGTTCATTCCTGCCATCTGTGAGGCTGGGCCTTTACGCTCGAAAAACCAAGGGTATTCCACAGTAACAGAAGCATCCGATTGCTTCAATCTGCCTGCAAGCTCTTTCGTGAACTTCTTCAACGTTTCCAGATCGACAGCGAATCCTTCCTGGTGATAGGCATCGAGCTGCTGGGTGAAGCGGCTCATATTCGTACCTTTACTTTCCATATTAATGGACGATCCGAAAGCGAAAGTTCCGATCGTCGTCTGGATTTCAGGTGTCATCGTGCTTTGGATACGGATAGGATGCTTCACATTGGAAATCCCAACAGTATCAATTTCGAATAGGAAATCTTTCTTTGAATTTTGAAGATCTACCATTTGCTCTTTTTCAACTGGTTTTGTTCTCGGTCCAGGTGTGACGGATCCGAATAATTTATGGCGTTCCTGTTTAGAAGGTAGTTGTTTTTTATTCTTCATCTGAGTTTTATTCATAACGGAGACTCCTTTCAAGCCATGCATAACTCTCATTCTCACCCCAAAGTATACAATAAGGTGCCTCTATTATACAATTTATTGCCTGTATAATGTGCTTTCGCAAAAATCTTTTACTCCGCTAAGTCAATTTTTGTCATGATTTAGCCATACTTTGGTCCTGATCCGATATACACATCATGGTATGCTATTTTTGAAAATACACAAATAAAGGGATGAAGCCAATGGCAATTCTATTGAAAAAAAGGAATAAACGTGGGAAGAGCTGGATTGACCAAGCTGAAATGGAAGAGAGTTTGATCCAAGTCTCTGATGCGAAGATAGAACAGCAGTTGATGATGATTCACCTCGGAATGGACGAATTGAAGCTGCTCAAATCCTTTCAACCGGTAGTAGAAGATAATATACATACGCTGGTTACTGACTTCTACCGGATTGTACTGCAGGTCCCCCATTTATCCTCGATCATCGAACATCATAGTTCAGTCGAAAGCTTGAGAACCTCTCTTGAGCCACATTTGACTCGAATGTTTTCGGGCGTTATTGATGATGCATACGTACACCAACGGCTTAACGTGGCAAAAGTGCACTTTCGTATTGGACTAGAACCTAAATGGTATATCGCTTCCTTCCAATCCGTTCTTCATACATTCTTTCAATTGATTGAACAGCATATCGATATGGAACATGAAAAATACGCCTATATCAACGCAGTTACAAAAATTCTTAACTTTGAACAACAGCTGGTGCTTGATGCATATGAAACAGAGCATGTGAACCAGAGGGAACATGACTATCAATCAGTAAAAACAGAGATCAAACGTTCATTGCTGTTGATTTCATCCGAACTCCTTGCATTAGCAGAACAAAATGATGCTGCTGTCCAAGAAGTCATCTTCAATAGTGAGAATGTGAACAGCGCCGTTGAAGAGCAGAAGCAAATGTCCCTTCATATTCAACAACAAGCACGTAATGGCCAAAAGATCATGAGTCAGCTGGTCGATCAGGTCCACTCCATCCTTCAGGAGACTCATAAAGTGGACCACGTAATTGAAAGTCTGGATCAATCGTTTAAGCAGATATCTACATTCGTGCACCTGGTGCAGGATATTGCAGACAAAACGAACCTGTTATCATTGAATACGGCGATTGAAGCTGCGAGGGCTGGTGAGCATGGGAAGGGATTTGCTGTAGTGGCAGAAGAAGTCAGGAAACTATCCGCTCAGACAAAAAAGTCGATAAAGGAAATTGAATCCATCGTTTCAACCTCCAATGGCCGCATGAAGGAAGCACTTACTTCCATACAAGCGGTCAATGAACTCGTGGACAATGGAGAAAAGACTACTAGATTGACGGGTGAGGCTCTAGCGAATATTGCAGCATCGGTAGATGATCGAGTGAATGATTTCAACGATCTACATAACGATATCCAGCTATTGAACGGAATCATCCATGATATAGGGGCTGCGACAAAACAAGTGAGTGTATCAGCTGAACAACTGAATGATACAGCATCAACGCTATAAAAAAAGGGAGTGCCTTTTATTGAGGCACTCCCTTTACGTTTACATCCATTTGATTTTAGGTTCGGTTTTATTTATGATCCGGATTATATTGGCCCGATGTCGGTAGATCACGAATACCGTAAGCAGTGTGATGACGATAAATAGACCGATGTCATCTGAAATCAATAACGTGACAATCATGGAAATGATACCAGTCAACATCGAGGATAACGAAACATATTTCGTCAAATAGAGTCCAAGAAAGAATGTAGCAAGCATGATGACGAATAACAATGGATTCACTCCAAGAATGACTCCTCCCGATGTTGCCACCGCCTTACCTCCGCGGAACCCTGCGAAAATCGGATACATATGGCCGAAAACAGCTACAATTCCAATTGCCAGTGGATAAACTTCAGCTGCAAATAGAATCGGCAGGACAGTTGCGACCGTTCCCTTAAGGATATCTGCGATCGTTACGATCATCCCTGCTTTTTTTCCTAAAACACGGAAAGTGTTCGTGCCACCCAAGTTTCCGCTTCCGTGCTCGCGGATGTCGATGTTGTAACCAACCTTACCTACGATGAGGCCGGATGGAATCGAACCAATCAAGTATGCTATAAGTCCAAAAATTAAATATTCCATTCAATTAACCCCTCTAAAGCTTTTGTTCTATTATTCTATCATGAAGTTGTCCGATTCAGTACGTAATTTCCGAAAGTTCTTCGTTGCAAAAAATCCTTTACATGCGTATGGTGTTGATAGATATCAAGAGAAAGTAGGAAAGTGAATGCGACGAAAATCGTTCATCATCCTGATCATCCTCCTCACTATCATAATTGCAGCAGGCTACTTCATCTTCCAGCCATCTGATGAAAAAATTAAATATTCCACTGAAGATGAATACTTAACCTACAACAATAAGAGTCATCCTGCAGCTGAAATCATAAGAAAAGGTAACATTCCCTACCTTCGTCTTACGGATGCAACTGAGATTCTCGAACTTAATGGAACCTATGATTCTGAATCAGATTCCGTAATCTTTACTACCCCGAAATCCGTCTATCAACTAAAGGTAGGTCAAGATTCCGCATTTAAAAATGGAGACCCCCTGGACACTGACGTTCTACCATCCGTAAAGGAGAATGATCGTATCTTTATTGCAATTGACTGGATTGTGTCTCATTTTCCATATGAAAAATTGGAAGGGGACACCGCTCGTACTACTTTCCTTTATGCTGATGGATATACGATCCAACAGGCAACGTTCAAGGAGGGTCTTTCTGTTGATGAGCGGAGGCTCAGATCGGAAGCGACACTGACTGCTCCGTTTTATGAAACGATGGAGGAATCGGAATCCTTTTATATTTTGAATGACGAGGGGCGTTATGTCAAAGTTACGACGAAAGATGGAATAAGCGGTTACGTGAAGGCTTCAGTGATCGAGCTGAATGAGAGTACGGTGATCAGTACGAAAGTGAAGAAAGAGAAAGGTGATTTTCCTTTGCCTTTTGACAAGCGGTTCATTGTCGCATGGGAAGGGATTTATTCACGTGAAGCGAATCAGAACGGTGCCCAGGATTTAACTGGTGTCGATGTTTACGCTCCTACATGGTTCGAGCTTACAGATGATGCTGGGACGGTTTCCTCACTTGCCACACGAGATTATGTCAAAGCAGTCAAGGAAAGTAATGCACAGGTGTGGGCATTGTTTTCCAATGTCTTCGACCCAGAACGTACGAACAAGGTAATCGGCTCCTATGAGAAAAGAGCATTCATGATCGAACAGCTTATGGAGTACGCAGAATCTTTTAAACTGGATGGAATCAACATCGATTTCGAAAACGTGCTACCGGAGGATGGACCTTCTTTTACCCAGTTTATTCGGGAATTGGTACCCTACGCGCATGAGCAGGGGCTTGTCATTTCTGTCGATATCACCTTCCTGTCCAGCAGCGGAGAATGGTCGGGATTTTATGAACGGGCGAAACTTTCTGAGCTCGCTGATTATATCATGGTGATGGCATATGACGAACACTGGGCGAATTCTCCTGTGGCAGGGAGTGTAGCCAGTCTTCCATGGGTTGAGCGTAACTTGGAAAGGCTGCTTGAGGTCATTCCGAATGATAATCTCATACTTGGTATTCCTCTTTATGCGAGGTTATGGACAGAGGAAAAGATTGAAAGTGGTGGTGTGTCATTGACATCCAAAGCGTTGACGATGAATGAAGTGGAAACCTTTATCGATACTTATGGTCTCCAGCCGGTGCTGGATGAAGACACCGGTCAGTATTACGTTGAGTACGCTGAAGAAGACACCAGCT
This sequence comes from Thalassobacillus hwangdonensis, assembly GCF_042675915.1. Taxonomy (NCBI): domain Bacteria; kingdom Bacillati; phylum Bacillota; class Bacilli; order Caryophanales; family Bacillaceae; genus Thalassobacillus; species Thalassobacillus hwangdonensis. The sequence continues at coordinate 722,832 of NZ_JBHTKL010000001.1, forward strand.
ATCAACTTTGGATTGAAAATGAACATTCCTTGAACCAGCGACTCAACCTTGCAAAAAAGGAGGACCTTGCAGGAATCGCTGTTTGGAGCAGTCATTTTGCTGAAGATGAAGTGTGGCCATTTCTAGACAGTGAACTACAGAAGGAGTGAACACATTCAGCGCCATTGCAAACGATTCACGATGTTTTTCATGACAGATGAATGGGAATAGTATAGGTGATGTGATGAAAAAGGGGGAATGGTGATGATTGAATTCAAGAATGTGACGAAAACCTATCCGGACGGGACAACGGCGATCAAGGACATGGACCTTTCTGTAAAAGAAGGCGAACTGCTCGCATTAATCGGCCCTAGTGGATGTGGGAAGACGACGACGATGAAAATGATCAATCGTCTGATCGAGCCGACTTCAGGGACCATCTTGATACATAACAAGAAGATCAGTGAGTACAAGATTAATGAATTGAGATGGAACATCGGGTACGTATTACAGCAGATAGCGTTATTTCCACATATGACAATCGAGGAGAATATATCGGTTGTCCCCGAAATGAAAAAGTGGAAGAAGAAAGACCTTTCCAAAAGAATTGATGAACTGATGGACATGGTAGGCCTTGATCCGGAGACGTACCGTAAACGGAAGCCGAGTGAACTCTCGGGCGGACAGCAGCAACGCGTAGGTGTTATCCGGGCTTTGGCTGCAGATCCTGATATCATTCTGATGGATGAGCCATTCAGTGCACTTGATCCGATCAGTCGGGAGCAATTGCAGACGGACATCCGTGAATTACAACAGAAAATCAGGAAGACGATCGTGTTCGTCACCCATGATATGGATGAAGCACTGGCATTGGGAGATCGTGTGTGTCTGATGAAAGAAGGCGAAGTCGTGCAACTGGATACGCCTCAGAATCTGATCATGCAACCGAAAAATGCATTCGTGAAGGATTTCATCGGGGAGAGGAAGTCTCCTTGGCAGACAGCAGTTGATGTAATGGTCGATGCTTCGGCAAGCAGGATCATTTCCCAAAAACAATATAGTGAAGGTGATTTCCCGAAACTTGGTGTTTACAGCATCAAAGGAGAAGATGGCTCCTACCAAGGATCAATCAAAGACGGAGCAGCCATTGAACTTCCCGTACTGGAAAACAGCATGACATTGAAGAAAGCAGCAGACACCTTCGAGCATTCTGATGAGTCAGTACTTCCGGTCGTCAAAGGAAATCAGCTCGTTGGTACACTATCTTATAGAGACATCGTAGTTTATCTGAAAAGCAAAGTCTCTACAGATAACGGGGTGGTGCAGTGATGGGAGACTTCTGGAATGTACTTGAACAAAGGCAGGATGTATTATTCGAAAAAATATGGGAGCATCTGCAGATTTCCATCATTGCACTCGTAATTGCAGCATTGATTTCCGTACCGTTAGGACTTCTATTGACGAGATACCAGCGGACGGCAGAGCCGATCATCGGTGTAACAGCAATATTACAGACGATTCCAAGCCTTGCTGTCCTCGCATTTCTGATTCCATTCTTCGGAATTGGACAATTGCCGGCGATCATAGCGTTGACAGCTTATGGTCTTTTGCCGATTTTGAGAAATACGTACACAGGGATCAAGGAAGTCGACCCTGCATTGAAAGAGGCAGCTACAGGAATGGGTATGAGTTCATTCCGTCGCTTGTCCAAAATCGAACTTCCATTGGCAATGCCGGTCATCATGGCGGGAATCCGTACCTCTATGGTACTGATTGTCGGAACGACGACGATCGCTGCATTGATCGGAGCAGGCGGACTAGGAGATCTGATCCTTCTCGGGCTCGATCGTGGTGGCGACGTGAATTTGATTTTACTTGGAGCGATTCCCGCAGCGCTACTTGCAATTATCCTTGATCTGATCCTGCGCATGTTCGAACGGACTTCAGCTAAATCAGGCTTCCGTTCTCTTGTGTCCTTACTGGTCATCGCAGCATTGATTGCAGTTGGACCGCTTGCATTCGGAGGCGGCAAAAAAGCAGATTTGACAATTGGAGCAAAGCTTAATGCAGAGCCGACCATTTTGATCAATATGTATAAGCTTCTGATTGAAGAGGAGTCGGATTTAACTGTAGATTTGATTCCGAATCTCGGTAAGACAGATGTCGTGTTTACTGCTCTACAGGAAGGGGATATCGATATTTATCCTGAATTTACAGGAACCGTCCTTTTCCAGCTACTTGAAGAAGAACCAGAAAGCTATGAAGCAGAAGCGGTTTATCAACAGGCGAAAGAAGGCGTCGCAGAAATGTATGACATGGCATATTTGAAGCCGATGCAATACAACAATACTTATGCGGTCGCTGTCAAAAAAGAATTCGCTGGAAATAATGACTTGAAAACGATTGGTGATCTAAGGAAGATTCAGGATCGGATTACAGCTGGTTTTACCCTGGAATTCAGTGATCGTCAGGATGGTTACCTCGGTATGCAGGAGTTGTACAACGTAGAATTTGCAAATGTGAAGACGATGGACCCTGGCCTCAGACAAGGAGCCATCAGGAACGATGAAGTCCAGGTCATCGATGCCTATTCGACGGACAGCTACATGATCGAAGAAAATCTTACTGTGCTTGAGGATCCTGAGAATCTGTTCCCGCCATATCAAGGTGCTCCGTTATTACGAAAGGAAACGTTGGATAAGTATCCGGAACTTCAGGAGATTTTGAATCAGCTCGCCGGAAAAATCACGGATGAACAGATGCAGGAAATGAACTATGAAGTCGACTATAACGACGCAGATCCAGAAGATGTAGCGCGTGAATTTTTACAAGAAGAAGGTCTGCTTGAATAATGAAGGAGGGAGAAAAATGGCGTATCAGAATCCAGATCAGGATACGATCAGACGTGTGCTTGAGGAGTCTAAGACAATTGCAGTTGTAGGGTTATCCGATAAAGCCCACCGGACTTCCTATCAGATTTCCAAAGTCATGCAGGAAGCAGGATACCGCATCATTCCGGTGAATCCGAACGTGGACGAAGTACTTGGGGAGAAGTCCTATCCGAATCTAAAAGCGATTGATGAGCCGATTGATCTCATCAATGTGTTCAGACGCTCGGAATTCTTACCTGAAATCGCACGGGAAGCAGCTGAAACAGACGCTGATATCTTCTGGGCGCAGCAGGGTGTCGAAAATGAGGAAGCTGCCAAGTTTCTGAAGGAACGGGATTTCACCGTTATCATGGATATGTGCATAAAAGTCGCACATGCGGTATTATTAAGATAGAGCAAAGTTGAAAAATGACGAAACAATTAGAAAAATCCCTGTTATGGCAGGGATTTTTTCTGGTTTGTGGAAAAAGAATAGTTGCGTATTAGTTCAAAAAAGCTAAAATAGAACAAGCGGTTCATTTCAAGTACGTTTACATATCAGAACGCTTGTTCTATGATTAGAGAAAGAAGCACCATACGAGAAAGGGGTCGACAAAAGTTGGTCAAACAAACGCAAACATACTCAGATGATTCCATACAGGTATTAGAGGGGTTGGAAGCAGTACGCAAGCGCCCGGGGATGTATATCGGCAGTACCGATCACCGGGGACTGCACCATCTCGTCTACGAAATAGTCGATAATGCAGTAGATGAAGCTTTGGCCGGCTTCGGAGAGCGGATCGTCGTCAGTCTTCATCCGGACGGAAGTGTTTCTGTCAAAGATGAGGGCCGCGGCATGCCGACCGGAATGCATAAAATGGGCAAGCCCACACCGGAAGTGATTCTCACAGTCCTCCATGCTGGGGGTAAATTCGGACAAGGCGGATACAAGACGAGCGGTGGTTTGCATGGTGTAGGTGCGTCGGTTGTCAATGCCCTGTCAGAATGGCTCGAAGTCACGATTCACCGTGATGGACAGACCTACTACCAGCGCTTTGAAAAAGGCGGAGTACCAGTCACTTCACTGGAGAAGAAAGGGAACACTAGAAAAACTGGTACGACCATCCGGTTCAAACCGGACCCGTCGATGTTCACGACAACCACATACAATTTCGAGACGCTTTCCGAGCGTCTCCGTGAAGCGGCATTCCTTTTGAAAGGTGTAGAAATACAGCTGCATGATCTTAAAAATGACCAGGAAGAAAGCTACCGCTTTGATGATGGTCTCGAAGCTTTCGTCCGTTATTTGAATGAGGATAAAGAAGTCCTGCATGATGTCGTCGCTTTTGAAGGTGAACACCAGGGAATCGAAATCGATTTCGCTTTCCAGTTCAATGACGGGTTCGCAGAAAGCATCCTTTCCTTCGTCAATAATGTCCGTACCAAGGACGGAGGTACACATGAATCCGGCGCTAAAACAGCGATTACAAGAATTTTCAACGAGCATGCAAGAAGGACCGGGCTATTGAAAGAGAAAGATAAGAACCTTGAAGGAAATGACATCCGTGAAGGTTTCACAGCGATTGTCGCTGCCCGCATCCCTGAAGAATTGCTTCAGTTTGAAGGTCAGACGAAGAGCAAGCTGGGTACATCGGAAGCGCGCTCTGCAGTCGATGCGATCGTTTCCGAGAAGCTGTCCTATTTCCTTGAAGAAAACCCGGATATAGCTTCATCACTGATCCGTAAAGGGATCAAAGCGAAGGAAGCACGTGAAGCAGCCAGAAAAGCAAGGGAAGACGCACGATCTGGTAAGAAGCGTAAACGGAAGGATACGATGCTCAGCGGGAAACTTACCCCTGCACAATCGAGAAACCCGAAAAAGAATGAACTGTACCTGGTTGAGGGAGATTCTGCGGGAGGGTCAGCGAAACAGGGCCGTGACCGGAAATTCCAGGCAGTCCTGCCGCTAAGAGGTAAAGTCATCAATACAGAAAAAGCGAAAATTGCCGATATCTTCAAAAACGAAGAAATCTCCACGATCATCCATACGATCGGGGCAGGAGTAGGTGGTGACTTCAATCTGGAAGACTGTAATTACGACAAAATCGTGATCATGACCGATGCGGATACCGATGGTGCACATATCCAGGTGCTATTGCTTACCTTCTTCTACCGCTATATGCGGCCGCTTGTCGAAGCAGGTAAAGTATTCATCGCTCTTCCTCCGCTCTATAAAGTTTCCAAAGGGAAAGGCAAAAAAGAGCAGGTCGAGTACTCATGGGATGAAGATGGCATGAAGAAATCAGTGAATAAGTTCAAGAATGGATACATGATCCAGCGATATAAAGGTCTTGGGGAAATGAACGCAGACCAGTTATGGGAAACGACGATGAATCCGGAAACCCGTACACTGATCCGGGTTACGATCGATGATTTGGCAAGAGCAGAGCGGCGAGTGACCACTCTGATGGGTGACAAGGTTGAGCCAAGAAGAAAATGGATTGAATCCCACGTCGCTTTCGGATTAGAAGACGAAGCCAACATTCTGGAAAACGATAAAATTCAAGCTTAGAGGGGGATTTTCTTTTGGCTGAGACAGAGAAGTTTTTAGACTTACCACTCGAAGAGGTCATCGGTGACCGCTTCGGAAGATACAGTAAATATATTATCCAGGAACGCGCCCTCCCAGATGCAAGGGATGGCCTGAAACCTGTACAACGTAGGATCCTGTATGCAATGCATCAGGAAAAGAATACACATGATAAGAATTTCCGTAAATCGGCAAAGACCGTCGGTACAGTAATCGGTAATTTCCACCCGCACGGGGATACATCCGTCTATGATGCAATGGTGCGCCTCAGTCAGGGCTGGAAAGTGCGGAAGAACCTTGTCGAAATGCACGGAAACAACGGTAGCGTCGACGGGGATCCACCAGCAGCGATGCGTTATACAGAGGCACGATTGTCGAGTATTTCATCAGAGTTATTGCGTGATATCGAAAAGGAAACCGTCGATTTCATCCCGAACTTCGATGATACGATCTACGAGCCTGTCGTGTTACCAGCAAAATTCCCGAACCTGCTCGTAAATGGATCAACAGGTATTTCAGCAGGCTATGCGACAGACATCCCGCCTCATAATATCGGTGAAGTGATCGATGCTGTCATCAAAAAAATCGAAAAGCCTACTGCTACAGTCGATGAACTGATGCAGCACATCAAAGGACCTGACTTCCCGACAGGGGGAATCATACAGGGGCTGGATGGAATCAAAAAAGCATATGAGACTGGTAAAGGGAAAGTGATCCTTAGGGGACGGGCCGAAATTGAATCGCTTCGCGGCAGCAAACAGCAGATCGTGATCGACGAAATCCCTTATGAAGTGAATAAGGCGAACCTCGTCAAGAAAATGGATGAGCTTCGAATCGACCGGAAAGTGGAAGGGATTGCCGAGGTGCGTGATGAAACGGACCGTACCGGTCTTCGAATCGTCGTCGAACTGAAAAAAGATGCCAATAGTGAAGGTGTTTTGAATTACCTTTATAAAAACACCGACCTGCAGGTGACGTATCACTTCAACATGGTAGCGATCAAAGATAAGACGCCTACGCTTTTGAATTTGCATCAGATCATGGATGCTTACATTTCGCACCAGAAGGAAGTCGTTACACGTCAGTCCAAGTACGACTTGAAGAAAGCTCGAGCTAGGGCACATATCGTAGAAGGTTTGATCAAAGCGATTTCCATCCTCGATGAAGTGATTGCGACCATCCGTGCTTCGAAAGATAAGCAGGATGCGAAAAACCGTCTGATCGCTTCTTATGATTTTACGGAAGAACAAGCAGAGGCGATTGTTACGTTGCAGCTTTACCGCTTGACGAATACGGATATTACATCGCTTGAAAAAGAAGCGGATGAACTACGGAAGCGTATCGCTTACCTTGAGGACATCCTTGGCAATGAAATGAAGCTTTTGAAAGTCATCAAAGACGACTTGAAAAAGATGAAAAAGCAGTACAATGATGACCGCCGTACGAAAATTGAAGATGAAATCGAAGAGCTTAAAATCAATCTTGAAGTGACCGTGGCCAGCGAAGACATCGTCGTAACCGTCACAAGAGATGGCTATGTGAAACGGACGAGTCTACGTTCTTATGCAGCCTCGAATGGAAAAGATTTTGCGATCAAAGATGGCGATCATCTGTTGAGGCTATATGAGATCAATACGACCGATAAACTGCTTCTGTTTACGAATAAAGGGAATTACATCTATCTTCCGGTTCACGAAATGCCGGATATACGTTGGAAGGATCTTGGTCAGCACTTGGCGAATCTGGTTCCAATCGACAAAGATGAAAAGCTTGTGGAAGCTTATCCGGTCCGGGACTTCAAAACCGATGAATATCTGCTCTTCTTTACGAAAAACGGCATGGTCAAGAAAAGTGAATTGTCTCTATATGAAGCACAACGTTACTCCAAACCGCTCGTGGCTGTTAAGCTTAAGGGCGATGATGAAGTGACGAATGTGTTTATAACGAAAGGACACTCTGACATTTTCCTAGCGTCCAATACAGGATATGGCTTGTGGTACCACGAAAGTGAAGTGAATGCTGTCGGACAACGTGCAGCGGGAGTAAAAGCGATGACACTGAAGGATGGAGAACATGTTGTAGGCGGACAGGTTTTCGATGACCTATCCGACCCATCAATTGTAATCATCACCCATCGTGGCGCTGTCAAACGGATGCGGTTGAAAGAGTTTGAACAGACGTCCCGGGCGAAACGTGGTGTCGTCATGCTGCGAGAATTGAAATCGAACCCACACCGACTGATCAATATGCACCTGACCGAATCAGGCCAGGAAGTAGTGATCATGACGGAAAAAGAGACGACAGAAACGATCAACCCGATGGACTATAAGGCGAACGATCGCTATAGCAATGGTTCCTACGTGGTCGATACGGATCAGAGCGGAACTGTCATCGAGTCGTGGATCCAACCTGTCTATGAAAAACCATATACCGAAGAAGAAAATTAGATTTTATGTAACGCCCAGATTCTTATCTGGGCGTTTTTTTGTTGGCTCTCATAATGCGATTTTGAGGATACTTTAGGGTCCTTGACGAATAAGTAGAAAGCGTGGCGGGGAAACTACTCGCTTTCCTGAGGGGATGACGGCAAGCCTCCTCAGGCTTCGCCTTGTGGGGTCTTGCCAGTCATTCCATTCCCTCGGGAGTCTCGCAGTTTCCCCGACACCTTTGTAGATGTGGTGAAAACTCTGGCCCTACATGATTTTAAAAAATAAAGTCCAGGTAACGAACACGCTCAAGGAACTTTTCTTTTAATAGGAGGATCCGGAATCCACGACAAAAATCGTTTGTATTTTCAGAATACTGTGATAAAATAATCTCTGAACAGCAATTGTATGTCATGTTTCACAGAAAGGGGATGGTGTATGTCTCAGCTAAGGGAGAACATCATCAGAACATCACTCGATCTTTTTGAAAAACACGGGTTCCACGGAGTGACCGTCAATCAGATCGTAGCGGAATCGAACACATCCAAGGGTGGATTCTATCATCATTTCCACTCGAAAGATGAGTTGCTCTTTGTCATTCACGACACCTTCATTACATATGTATTGAAAGAAGCGAAAGCAGCCAACGAAATTCATCAGACGCCCACCAAGAAAATTCAATCCATCATCAAAGCATTCGTCAGAGTATTCGACCTCTATAAAGCCCACATTTCAGTATTCTATCAGGAAAGCATATATTTGAAGCCTGAATATGAAGAGCAGATCAAGCGTAAGCGAGATGAATTCAAGTTCATGATTTTTCGAGTACTGGAAGAAGGACAGCAGACCGGACATTTCAGAAAGGAATTGCCGACTGAAATTACTGGTATGGCAATCCTCGGTATGGTCAACTGGATTTATAAATGGTACCGGAAAGACGGTGTGAACAGTATCGAAGAAATTGCAGATGTTTATGTAGACCTCATTCTACATGCGATTTTACCTAAGGAGCACGGACAGTCCCAGGACTTTGCTTCACTGTTACTGGATCGGCCTTTTTTTTACGAATCATAGGAAACCGCTTACATTTATTTTTTTGGCTTGGACAGACCAACCAGTCGGTCTTTTATGAAAGGCTGGATAATTAGGAGGATGCGGAATGAATTTAGAACTGACGAAAGAACAGGAAATGATCAGGAAAATGGTGCGTGATTTTGCAGAAGACGTTATTAAACCTCGTGCAATCGACATCGATGTAAATGCTGCCTTTCCAGAAGATATATTCAAGGAGATGGGGAAACTCGGGATGCTGGGCATTCCTTTCCCTGAAGAATATGGCGGATCTGGAGGGGATACGGTCTCATACGCGCTGGCTGTCGAGGAAATCGGACGGGTGTGTGGATCGACAGGGCTGAGCTTTGCTGCAGCCGTTTCCCTCGGTTCAAGCCCGATCTATTATTTCGGAACGGAAGAACAGAAGCAGGAGTATCTCGTTCCGCTTGCAAAAGGTGAAGGGCTCGCTTCCTTCGGACTGACCGAACCGAATGCAGGATCAGATGCAGGAGGGACACAGACGAAAGCCGTGCTTGATGGAGATCATTATGTGATCAACGGAGAGAAGTGTTGGATTACCAATGCAGAATATGCAAGATCGATCACAGTCACAGCTGTTTCCGGTAAGCGTGAGGATGGTAAGAATATCATCTCAGCATTCATCGTCCCGAAAGATACGCCTGGTCTTAAAATAACCAGCAACTACGACAAGATGGGTGTCCGCGGTTCGAACACTTCCGAAATCATTTTGGAGGATGTGAGGGTACCGAAGGAGAATATTTTAGGTGACCCGAAAAAAGGTTTCAGCCAATTCTTATATACGCTCGATGGCGGCAGGATTTCCATCGGTGCTCTCGGAGTCGGCATCGCACAAGCTTCTTTGGATAAAGCACTCGCTTATGCAAAAGAACGTAAGCAGTTCGGGCAACCGATCTCCAACTTCCAGGCTATCCAGTTCAAGCTTGCAGATATGGCGATGGAAGTGGAACTTGCCAGGGATATCGTCCTGAAGTCTGCATGGTTGAAGGATCAAGGTAAACCTTTCACGAAAGAATCAGCATATGCGAAATTGTTCGCGTCTGAAACGGCCTTCCGTTCTGCCAATCAGGCAATCCAGATCCATGGTGGTTATGGCTACATGCGCGAATATGAAGTAGAGCGCTATTTACGTGATGCGAAATTGCTCGAAATCGGTGAAGGTACATCAGAAATCCAGCGTCTTGTCATTGCCCGTCAGCTTGGTTGCTGATGGAACTGAAATACCACTATATCGAGGAGGTACCAGATGACCCTTTTGAAAGCTACTGTCGGTGAATTGTTGGAGGAGAAAGTCAACGCACACCCGGATCATGAGGCATTCGTATATCCAGAGTTGAACTTGAGGAAGACTTACAGAGAATTTGACGACCTTGTCAATCAGGCAGCTAAAGGTTTAATGTCACTTGGAATTGAAAAAGGTGAGCACGTTGCAATTTGGGCTGACAACAAACCGGAATGGCTCATATCCCAGTTCGCAACCGGAAAAATGGGTGCGGTACTTGTCACCGTGAATACGAACTACCGTGCACAGGAATTAGAGTATCTTCTGAAACAATCCGATGCAACGACACTGATTCTTACGGAGAAATTCAGAGATGCATCGTATATGGATATTCTTAAGGAAGTTTGTCCGGAGCTTGAGCATTCGCAAAAGGGAGAGGTGGATTGTGACCGTCTGCCGCATTTGAAGAACATCATCGTCCTCAGTGACCGACAGCATAACGGCTGTTATAGCTGGAACGATGTCATGGAAAAAGGAAAGGATATTTCCAATGAAGCACTCCAGCAACGGAAAACATCTCTCTCCTCTGAAGATGTCATCAATATGCAATATACATCAGGTACGACAGGTTTCCCTAAAGGTGTCATGCTGTCCCATTACAACATCGTCAATAATGGAGACAAAGTGGCCGATTGTATGAAACTGACCAAAGATGACCGCCTCTGCATCCCAGTTCCGTTCTTCCACTGCTTCGGTTGTGTTCTCGGGACGATGGCTGCCGTATCCAAAGGGGCGACGATGGTGATTCTCGAACAATTCCATCCTGCTAAAGTCCTCAAAGCAGTACAGGATGAAAATTGTACAGGACTCCACGGGGTACCAACGATGTTCATTGCAGAACTGAATGACCCATCTTTTAAAGAGTTCAAGTCTACGAAGCTTCGAACCGGGATCATGGCCGGTTCTACCTGCCCGATGGAAGTGATGAAGGATGTCATCAATAAAATGGGAGCTTCCGAGATTACCATTGCTTATGGCCAGACGGAGTCTTCCCCTGTTATCACCCAGACGAAGACGGATGATCCGATCGAACGTCGGGTCGGGAGTGTCGGCAGATCCCATGACGATGTGGAAGTGAAAATCGTCAATCCTGCTACAGGAGAAGAACTTGACCCAGGTAACCCTGGTGAACTGTGCACGAGAGGCTATCTCGTTATGGCAGGTTATTACAAGAATCCAGAAGCCACCCAAACTGCAGTTGACGAAGATGGCTGGCTTCATACCGGTGACATCGCGGTGATGGATGAAGAAGGGTATGTAGAGATTACCGGAAGGATCAAAGATATGATCATCCGGGGAGGAGAAAATGTCTATCCGCGCGAAATTGAAGAATTCCTATATCAGCACCCGGATGTCCTTGATGTGCAGGTGATCGGTGTCCCGGATAAGAAGTATGGGGAGGAAATCATGGCGTGGATCATCCCGAAGGAAGGCACCTCTCCGACGCAAGAAGACATCCGTTCGTTCAGTGAAGGGAAAATTTCAAAACATAAAATACCGAGATACATCCAGTTCACCGATGAGTATCCGATGACTGCAAGCGGAAAAATTCAGAAATTCAAGCTTCGCGAAGATGCACTGGATGTTCTGCAAACCAATCAATAACCGAGGAGGGATTACTTGTGTTCAACAAAATTTTGATCGCTAACCGTGGAGAAATCGCTGCACGCGTCATTCGTACATGTAAGCGGATGAACATTCATACAGTCGCTGTCTATTCTGAGGCGGACCAGAACGCGCCTTTTGTCGAGCAGGCGGATGAAAGCTACCTGATCGGTAAACCGAGGGTGAATGAATCCTATTTGAATATCGAAAAGATCATCAGTGTCGCTAAGGAATGTGGCGCTGATGCCATCCACCCCGGCTACGGACTGTTAAGTGAAAATGCTTCTTTTGCAAGAGCTGTCAGGGAGGCAGGCATCACCTTTATCGGACCAGATGCAGAAGTGATGGCGAAAATGGGGGATAAAGTCGAAGCGAGAAATGAAATGAAAGCAGCAGGCGTACCGATAGTACCTGGTACAGACGGGGCCCTTGCAGATGTGGCGGAAGCGAAAGAAGTAGCAAAGGATTTCGGTTACCCGGTGATGCTTAAGGCATCAGCAGGCGGTGGGGGAATCGGCATGCAAGTGTGCAACAATGAAGCGGAGCTTGAAAAGGCATATGAAGGAAGCTCCAAACGTGCCCAGGCATTTTTCGGAGATGGCACGATGTTCTTGGAGAAGCGGATCATCAAACCAAGGCATGTTGAAATCCAGGTACTTGCGGATTCCCATGGCAATGCTGTACATCTTTTTGAACGGGAATGTTCAATTCAACGGAGACATCAGAAAGTCGTCGAGGAAGCTCCTTCTCCATTCATTTCTGAAGAAACTCGGGAAAAGATGGGGGAAACAGCATTGAAGGCTGTGCGTGCACTAGGTTACGTCAATGCGGGAACCATCGAATTTCTTGTTGATGAGAATCAGGATTTCTACTTTCTTGAAATGAATACGCGGTTGCAGGTCGAGCATCCGGTCACTGAAGAAATAACCGGACTGGACCTTGTTGAACAGCAGATTAGAGTGGCCGATGGTGAAGCGTTGACGTTCAGTCAGAAAGATTTGACGATCAACGGTCATGCTATCGAGGTCAGAATTTACGCAGAGGATCCGAATACTTTCTATCCTTCACCAGGGCAGCTGAAAAAGATGGAGCTTCCTGAAGGCGAGCGTATCCGGCATGAACTTGCAGTCAAAGGCGATTCGATGGTATCCCCTTTCTATGATCCAATGATTGCTAAACTGATCGTTTCCGGTGACTCAAGGGATCATGCAATCGAGTTAATGACAAAAGCGCTTCATCAGTACGAAATAGAAGGAATCAAATCCAACTTGACGATGCTCAAGCGTGTCATTACGCATGAGAAATTCAAAGCTGGTGAAACACAGACAGATTTTGTAGAAGAATACTATTTACCAACATTGACGAACCATTAAGGAGGAAGAACGATGACAGAAGTAAAAGCAAGCATGGCAGGAAGTGTATGGAAGATTGTAGTGGCAGAAGGTGACACCGTTACGGATGGACAGGATATCGTCATCCTTGAATCGATGAAAATGGAAATCCCGATCCCTGCTGAAGCTGGCGGAACGGTAAAAGAATTGAAAGTGAACGAAGGTGACTTCGTCAACGAAGGCGACGTCATCGCAACGATCGAATAACAGGAGCGGATTGCATGCAATTACCAGAATCAGTCACGATCAAAGAAGTTGGACCAAGGGATGGGCTTCAAAACGAAGCCTCCCTGATTTCTACGGAAGATAAAGTCGAATGGATCAATCTATTATCAGCTTCTGGCTTCAGTTATATTGAATTCAGTTCATTCGTCCACCCGAAATGGATTCCACAGCTGGCTGATGCCGTCGAGGTTGCAAAAAATATCACTCGGAATCCGGATATTACTTATGCGGCCCTCGTTCCGAATCGAAAAGGTCTGGAGCGGGCACTAGAGGTGGACGTCGATGAAGTATCCATTTTCATGTCTGCCAGTGAAGCGCACAACAAAAACAATATCAACAAATCAATTGATGACACCTATCCGGTACTAGATGAAGTAGTCAGAGATGCAAAGGCTGCCGGTAAATCGGTGAGGGGATACGTCTCCACCGTTTTCGGCTGTCCTTACGAAGGGAATGTGCAGGTCGATCAGGTCATACGGGTGTGCGACAGCCTTTTTGAAATGGGAATTGATGAGTTGTCGCTGGGTGATACGATCGGTGTTGCCAACCCTAAACAAGTCGATCAGTTTCTCGACGAAATAAAAGGACGTTTCGACTTATCAAAGTTAGCGATGCATTTCCATGATACGAGAGGAATGGCGCTTGCTAATGTACTTGTCTCTCTTCAGCATGACATAAGGACTTTTGATAGTACCGTCGGTGGACTTGGGGGATGCCCATACGCAAAAGGTGCATCAGGTAACCTTGCTACTGATGACCTCGTCCATATGCTTGACGAAATGGAAATTCGAACAGGCGTCGATGAGGAGAAATTGATCAAGGCTGCATCGTTTATTGGAAGCAAGCTTGATAAGCAGCTTCCTAGCCACCAGATGCAAATGATCCACAAAGCTGGACAGTAATGGAGTAAGTCGTGTATTCACGTGACCACAAAAGGTAGATAAAGAGACTTACATGAGGTCAGTCGATCGAGAGAATAGAAACAGGAGGGACGTAACATGTCATTGAACCAGACACTACAGGAACGCGTAGAAAAAATTGCTCAAGGCGGAGCAGAAAAATATCACGAAAAAAATGCCGAAAAAGGTAAGTTGTTTGTAAGGAAGCGGCTGGAACTGCTATTTGATGAAGGAATGGACATCGAGGATGCATTCTTTGCCAATTGCATGGATGATTCACTGCCATCAGATGGCGTCGTCACTGGAATTGGCAAAGTGAATGGTCAGAATGTATGTGTGATGGCCAACGATTCCACAGTAAAAGCTGGTTCCTGGGGTGCGCGTACAGTTGAGAAGATCATCCGTATCCAGGAAACAGCAATGAAACTTCAAGTCCCTATGCTTTATCTGGTAGATTCTGCAGGTGCTCGTATCACCGATCAGGTAGAGATGTTCCCGAACCGAAGAGGGGCAGGAAGAATCTTTCACAACCAAATCAAACTGTCCGGTCGTGTCCCGCAAATTTGTTTGCTGTTCGGACCTTCCGCAGCGGGTGGCGCCTACATACCTGCATTCTGTGATATCGTCGTGATGGTAGAAGGGAATGCTTCCATGTACCTTGGCTCACCACGAATGGCGGAAAAAGTAATCGGAGAGAAAGTGACGCTCGAAGAGATGGGTGGAGCGCGGATGCACTGCTCTGTTTCCGGTTGTGGGGATGTTTTGGCGAAAACTGAAGAAGAAGCGATCACTTTCGCGCAGAAGTATTTAGGTTATTTCCCTGCAAACTATTCAAAACCTGCTCCTGAAAGAGAAGCGAAAGCTCCTAAAGAAGCGGAAAAGACGATTTCTGAATTAATTCCTGAAAATCAGAATGCGCCATTTGATATGTATCAATTCATCGATCGATTGATTGATGAAGATTCATTCTGTGAAATCAAGAAGTTATTTGCTCCTGAACTCGTAACTGGTCTTGCTCGAATCAATGGACGTCCTGTAGGCATCATCGCCAATCAGCCTAGAGCTAAAGGTGGGGTGCTCTTCCCGGATTCAGCAGATAAAGCAGCTAAATTCATGCAGCTTTGTGATGCGTTCAATATTCCACTGCTATTCTTAGCAGACATTCCAGGCTTCATGATCGGTACAAAAGTGGAACGTGCAGGAATCATCCGTCATGGTGCGAAAATGCTGTCTGCCATGAGTGAAGCGACGGTTCCTAAGATATCAGTAGTTGTGAGAAAAGCATATGGGGCCGGGTTATATGCTATGGCAGGGCCAGCCTTCGAACCGGACTGCTGTCTAGCGCTTCCTAGTGCACAGATCGCAGTTATGGGACCAGAAGCGGCGGTCAATGCCGTCTATGCCAATAAAATTGCCCAGCTTCCGGAAGAGGAACGCCCAGCATTCATTAAGCAAAAGCATGAAGAATACCGAGAAAACATCGATATTTATCGTCTTGCTTCCGAAATGGTCATCGATGCAATCGTCCAACCGGAAGATTTACGTAAAGAATTGATCAACCGTTACGAAGCTTATACAACAAAAGATGTCGTGTTCACTGAAAGAAAGCATGGTGTTTATCCAGTATAAATAAAAATATAAAGCCCCCGCTTTAGAGTTACAGGTTCAGTACTAGGAGAGAAAATAATAAATAACACACTAAATAGGAGTACAATTCGCCCAGCGTTTAGTACTCCTATTTTTAATGATTTAAAACATTTATTAATTT
The DNA here is from genome assembly GCF_042675915.1 of Thalassobacillus hwangdonensis. NCBI lineage: Bacteria > Bacillati > Bacillota > Bacilli > Caryophanales > Bacillaceae > Thalassobacillus > Thalassobacillus hwangdonensis. The sequence continues at coordinate 738,959 of NZ_JBHTKL010000001.1, forward strand.
TCAGCAGCTAAATTCACAATTACAATTAGCACCTTTTTAGCAAACGTACATAGATTCATGTTCAATGCGCAATTAAGGTGCTAAAACGAGTGTAAAAAAGCTATGATATTTTAAATGTGATGTGATGCTCAAAATAGTTGGCTCTATAATTCGAAAGGTTTTCTGGAATTTTATGTTAAAGTATAGAGGGAGAAACAGAGTGAACTTATTCAACTAACGGTGCAGAATAGATTAAAAAGAAGGGGAATAGAGTTTTCTAATCGAAATTCTGAAGTTGGAGAGATGTTTCAGTAGATTGTTATAACAGGTATCTTGGAGGAGAATTGATGAAACGATTAATTATGGTATTACTATTAGTTGGCGTGATTGTTGGAGGATTCATTCTAAATAGTGAGAAGGGGACACTTACCTTACACGATTCAAAAATGGCGGCTGCCATACAAACCCTCGCCCGTGATAAAGTAAGTGTGCTTCAAACGAACAAACTTGGTGACAAATCAGCCATTGCCTTCTTTAGCGTCAAAAGTGAACAATACGGAGAGATGTACGGTTTTGCATTGCTAGAGAAAAAATGGAACGGGAAGTATCGAATTCCACCCATCACAGAAAAAAACGATTGGATGGTCCAGTGGGGGGCAAATGATCTGACAGCAAGTGTCATCGAAACAGAAGATGGATTAAGTCAAATCCTATACGGAAAACGAATTAATGAGTTATACAGGAATGTACCGATTGCAAGCGTCGTGTTACAAGCACAACAATTTTCTGTCACCAATCAAAAATATGTTACATCACACATCAAAACAACCGTTTCTGTTCCAAAGGACAAAGACGCTTTCTTCATCGCTAAACCTGTCCCAAAAGACCTGTCACTACCGTACTTTAAAGGCGACAGAGCCAATCAAATCGGTGTAACATTTAAGTTATTCGATGAAAGTGGAAAAGAAATTAACGTTAGGTAAGAACTGATTTAGTTCTACTTGTGTGATCACTAAATGGAGGTAGGAAATTTAAAGTGATTTAATCTCTTGAACTAACGGGGGCTTTTCTTTGTATTTTTGCCTCATTCAATGAGTTAACTTCCAGGAGTGACAAAATAAGATGGATATCTTTCTATTTTTAGCTGTACATATAATAATCGGCGTAGCGTTGATTTATTTCATAGAGAAATTGCCAAAACCAATAACTGCTTTTTCTATTGTATTTCTAAGTATAAGCTTCTTATATTTCGGCTCAATACTGTTAAGATAAGCACACTGATCCTAATACTGAGTTTTAAACTAACGGGGGCTTTAGTTGAAGAAGGAAATTAAATATCACGTTAAGAAAACGCTCAGAATATTTTCTGAGCGTTTTAGTTTGCTATATATACTGCGAAATAGTGTTCGGAAAGAATGCTAATTATTATGTTATTGTAATTAGTATTTTTCTCTCCCGAAACTGAACCCGTTAATGTTAGTGTGGGGGCTTTATTCTTGTATAAAGTTCCTTCTTTGGAGATTACGTTAGGAGACGCCTTGTGCTTTTGTTATGAAAGGCTTTCTTGTTTTCCTAACGAACGAATCTCTTCCACCGCATGAGGGTTTTCCAGTGCACTCAAATCACCGGATTCTTTATTCAGGTAACCGGATTTGATCGCTCTTCGCATCACTTTCGCATTCCTTGTTTTCGGTAAATCGGAGACAGAATAGACTTTACTAGGCGCTAGTGCTTTGCCAAGCATATCTGTCAAATGCTGTTTAATGGAAGCCATCAGTTCATCCGATGCTTCAAACTTAGGGTTCAAAACGACGAATGCAACTGCTTCTTCTCCTTTGACTTCATGGGGAATACCGATTACTCCGGATTCCACGACTGCTTCATGTTCGACGAGGACAGATTCCACCTCGGCAGGACCAAGCCGTTTTCCTGCGACATTCAACACATCATCGGAGCGGCCGGTGATGGTGTAATAGCCTTCATCATCATGGATGACCCAATCCCCATGAACCCAGGTATCTTTGAAGCGGCTCCAGTAGGATTGCTCATATCTTTCATTTTCCTTATAGAACCCGTTAGTCATACCTACCCACGGCTGTCTGATCACTAATTCTCCGACATCATTTTGCACTGTATTTCCTTCATCATCATAGACGCTGACATCCATTCCTGGAAGCGCAGCATTGAATGTGACCGGCTGGATCGGTTTAACGAGCACGTTTCCGAAAATTCCACCTGATATTTCTGTTCCTCCAGAATAATTGAAGATCGGTACCCTCGATTTACCAGCATGTTTATATAACCATTTCCACGGTTCAGGGTTCCAAGGCTCTCCTGTAGACCCGATCATTTTGAGGGAAGATAGGTTGTGAGCCTCGATCCAAGATTCTCCGTGTTTCATGAGCGAGCGTATCAATGTAGGGGAGATGCCTAGGTGAGTTACTGTGTACTTATCTACAAGTTCCCAGACACGGTCAGGGTTCGGGTAATCCGGTGTTCCTTCAAACATTACGATGGAAGCGCCATTGACTAAGCCTCCATAGACGAGGAAAGGGCCCATCATCCATCCCATATCCGTATACCAGAACAACGTATCGTCCTTCTTTACATCCATGCAAAGACCAGCATCGAACGCAGATTTCACCGGGAATCCCGCATGGGTATGGACAGCTCCTTTAGGTCTTCCGGTGGTGCCGGATGTATAAATGAGCATGAACGGATCGTGAGCATAAGTTTCTTTCGTTGTGTAATCGCTTACATTATTAGCTACAACATCCCAATGAATATCACGATCGTTATTCCAAGCCACATCTTCTCCAGTCCGATTGACGACAATGACATGTTCGACGGATGGGGATTTATCTGCAGCTTTGTCTGCTTCTTCTTTCATCAGAAGTTTCTTTCCACGACGGTAGAACCCATCAGCTGTGATGATCGCTTTTGCTTCCGCTGCGTTAGCACGGGTCGCCACTGCATCCGCTTTATAACCTGAGAATGCAGGTGCAAGGATTGCGCCTATCTTTGAAATAGCAAGCATTGCGACCAATGTTTCAGGGAGCATTGGCATATAGATCAGGACAACATCCTTTTCTTTTACGCCTATACGTTCCAAACCATTGGCTGCAGCATTTACTTTTTCCAATAGTTCCACGAATGTATATGTAACTTCATCTCCATTGTCGCCTTCCCAATAGAGTGCAGTTCGGTTCTTGGAAGCAGGATCAGCTGCCCATTTATCTAGGGCATTATGAGCGACGTTGGTTTTTCCACCGACGAACCAGTGAGGGTATTGGATACCTTTTGATAGATCAAGTGTTTCTTCATAATTCTGATACCATTCCCACCCAAGTTCTTTCACTGCTTCATCCCAGAACCAGGAAATGTCATCAATGGACTTCTTATGAAAGTCATCATAGTTATCGAAACCGTATTTTTTCATCCATTGATATAGTCGTGTCGAGTGTTTCAATTCTTCTGAAGGTGTCCAGGCAGGTTGCAATTCAGCCACGTGTAGTTCCTCCTTTTAATGACGAGAATTTTCTGAATGTTCCTTCTACATTATACCTTATTTATGATAGGGATTAAACACATCGCATTATTGTGCAGGTTTTAACACATTCTTAACGCTAAAGTGTCAGAATATTAAGGTTTTCGTTACCATACTTTTTAAGAAGAATGTTATTCTGAATATGTAGAGAAATTAGATTGAGGTATTTAGGAGGGGAATTATGCGCATAGTAGTAGCAGGAGGAGATGGTTTCTGCGGTTGGCCGACCGCATTATACCTATCCAAACAAGGACATGAAGTTACGATTCTCGATAACCTGGCACGAAGGAAGTGGGACGATGAATTACGTTCCAATTCTGTAACGCCGATCGCTACACTGGAAGAGAGAGTAGCCAAGTGGAAAGAGCTTACGGGCAAAGAAATCCGAACATTCGTAGGAGACCTGAACCACTATGATTTTCTAAGAGAAGTGTTCAGGCAGACCGAACCGGAAGCTTTCGTCCATTTTGCTGAACAGCGTTCCGCACCTTACTCGATGATCGACCGTGAACACGCAGTATTTACTCAGGCGAATAATGTTCTCGGTAATCTGAATGTACTCTACGCTATCAAAGAACTCGCACCGGATTGTCACTTGATCAAGCTTGGGACAATGGGAGAGTACGGGACCCCGAATATCGATATTGAAGAAGGATATATAGAAATTGAACATAAAGGAAGAAAAGATCTACTGCCATATCCTAAGCAGCCAGGATCTTTTTATCACCTATCTAAAGTGCATGACAGCCATAACATCATGCTCGCATGCAAGATTTGGGGGATTCGGGCAACTGATTTGAACCAGGGTGTCGTCTATGGTTTACATACAGACGAGACGAGGATGGATCCGCTTTTGGTCAACCGTGTGGATTACGACGGGGTATTCGGAACAGCGCTCAATCGCTTCTTGATTCAGGCAGCGATCGGTCACGATCTGACTGTCTATGGATCTGGAGGACAGACGAGAGCATTCCTGAACATCCAGGATACTGTCCGTTGTATTGAAATTGCTGCCGAAAATCCAGCAGAACCAGGTGAGTTCAGAGTCTTCAACCAGTTTACCGAGTATTTCTCAGTGAAAGACTTGGCGCAGATGGTGAAGAAGGTTGCTGAAGAAGAAGGGTTGACCACTGAAATCGCACATTTAGAAAACCCACGTGTTGAAGCTGAAGAACATTACTACCACGCAGTAAATACGAAATTGAAAGACTTAGGCTTGGAACCTCATCTGCTTACAGATGAAGTGCTGAAGGATATACTCAAAGTGGCACTTGAACACAAAGACCGCGTAATCAAGGAGAATGTACTACCATCAATTTCTTGGAAGTAAGGGGCATCTGTTTTGAAAATCGCCATCATAACCGAAACATTTCTACCATCCACTGATGGAGTCGTAACTAGACTGAAAGAAGCGATCAAACATTTAATCGAAGAAGACAATGAAGTCATCGTCATTGCGCCGGATATGGGTGTGACCGAGTACGAAGGTGCGGTTGTGGAGGGTGTCAAAACGACAAAGCTGCCATTTTACCGGTATCGGGAATTTTCCTTACCACAGAAAAAAGTGAAGTACCTGTTGGAAAAATACCAGCCGGACATCGTGCATGTAGTCAATCCTGCGCTTGTGGGGGTGTCCGGTGTGTATTATGCAAATAAACTGGATTTCCCGTTACTTGCTTCCTATCATACACATGTACCGAAGTACTTGGATTTTTACCGGCTTTATCCTTTCAAGCCGCTTGTGTGGTGGTATTTCAAGAAGCTGCACAGCTTTTCTGATCTGAACCTATGTACATCGAATGCCGTCCAGAAGGAATTGACTGGGCACGGTTTTCCGAATGTACACGTATGGGACCGGGGTGTTGCAATTGAGAACTACCACCCTGATTTCAAGTCAGAGGCTATGAGGGATCGCCTGTCAGGCGGTAAACCGGAGAACAAGCTGCTCGTGTTTGTAGGCAGGCTTGCTGCGGAGAAGGAAATCCATAAGTTAAAGCCAGTACTGGAGAAACGATCGGACATATCATTGGCTTTAGTAGGAGATGGTCCAGCGAGGAAAGAGCTTGAAAAGACTTTTGAAGGTACGAATACGATATTTACAGGCTTCCTGCATGATAAAGAGCTGTCTGAAGCGTTCGCCTCTGGAGATGCATTCATCTTTCCATCTGTCACAGAAACACTTGGGCTGGTGATATTAGAGGCTATGGCGTCAGGACTTCCTGTCATTGCTGCAAAGAGCGGACCGACGATGGAACAGGTGGAGGATGGCAGGACAGGCATTCTGTATGAAAATGAAAATACCGAGAGTCTCATCCAGGCGATTGAAAAGCTGGAAGATGAAAATTACTATCGATCGCTTTGTAAAAATGCAAGGAAAGAAGCAGAGAAATTCAGCTGGAAACGTCCATCTGAACAAATTCTAGAATATTATGAACAAACGCTGAAAGCCTATCAGAACAAACAGGTAAAAGCTCAAAAGAAGATGAAAGTCACAGAGTGAACGCACTCTGTGACTTTTTTAATGGAAGTCTTCCAATTTAGTTCCTATTCATACTTAGTAGCAACTCCGAACACTGCATGAAATATTTGTCTTTTAAGACAAGTAAAACATCTTGACAGTACTTAGTGAACTATAGCATATACTTACTGATAAAATCCAGGAATGTTTTTTCTTTTTTGTTTAATGATTGTGCGAGGAAGTAGGTTTCTGCGAATGGCAGTGAAATGAAATCGACCGGCACCTCCAGCAATCTTCCTTCCATCAGTTCTCGACGTATGATGGACGTGGGAAGGAAGGAGACCCCGATATCTTCAAGAATGAAACGTTTAACGGCATGCGACTGAGTGACTGCCATCATCTTATAATGGGGCAGATGGTATTGGAGAAGAGACTTCAATTCAGTCCAATAACCAGGATGGTTATCAGTCAGAATCAGTTTCGTTTGCAGTAGATCCAAAGCATCGATCGGCGGTGCTGATTCCAAATCATACCCATCATGTGAACGGACGAGCGTCACTTTTTCCTTATTGATAAGCTCAGTATGAATATGTTTATTCTGCGCTGGCAGGCAGGAGAGGGCGACATCAATAGCCCCTGACTCAAGTTGCTGGATGATTAGATCCGAGTCCATCACACGTATTGTAAGTTCGATATGCGGATGCTGTTCAATGAATTGACGTAAAATACTCGGGAAAGTCGCTTCAGCATAGATGGGGGAGATAGCGACTGTCAGTGATTCACTGAATCCCTGATTAAGCTGATGCATTTTATGTATGCTGTCGTGGTAGGTGCAAAGAATTTTGACTGCCTCAGGATAAAATTGCTTACCGAATGCACTTGGTTGAATATTTCTTCCTTGCTTTTGAAAGAGAGGAGCACCCAATTCTTTTTCCAATTGGCGCATTTGAGATGTCACTGCAGGCTGGGTGAGGTATAACATTTCTGCAACCTTCCTTAGATTTTGGACTTCTACAGCTAATTTGAACGTCTTTAAAAGCTTAAGATCCACTGAAGAACCTCCTCCGATAAAAATAATTTATGATTTCAATAAAAATTACTAAATTTTATTAATTGATAAAAAGGAATACTATTACTATATAGGAGGGGTAACTATGTTTCAACCAGGGTTGAAAGGAATTACAGCAGTAGAAACTAAATTAAGTGAGATTGATGGGGGAAATGGCCATTTATCTTATCGAGGTAAAGAAATCGGAGAACTTATGCAGGGAAGATCGTTTGAAGAAATCGCATATTTTCTTCTTAATGGAAGCCTACCGAATCCAAGTGAATACATCAGCTTTAAAGAGAAGCTTCAAGCCTCAAGAGCGTTAGAACCTAGATTGTTAGATTTGATTCGCCAATTACCTAAAGATCAGCCGATGATGAGTGTGTTGAGGACGGCTATTTCCGCAATGGAAGACAGTGGTGAATCGTGGCCACTTTCTGCAGATGGAGCAATAAAATGGATAGCGAGGCTTCCAAGTATCATTGCACACCGTTATCGTTGGGTAAAAGGCTATGAAGAAGTGTCCGAACGAAAAGACCTTAACCATACAGCGAATTTCCTTTATATGTTATTTGGCGAAGAAAAACGGGAGGAGGAGGTCAAAGCGCTGGAAGGCTACTTGATCCTCACAATGGAACATGGATTGAATGCATCGACCTTTTCCGCACGAGTTACAACGTCTACACAGGTAGGCTATGCAGGAGCTTTGACTGCAGCACTAGCTACGATGCAAGGGCCATTGCATGGAGGCGCGCCTGGAGGTGTAATTGATTTACTTGAAGAAATCGAGCATGAAGATCGGATACATGAAGTGATTGAGAAGAAAATCATGAACGGAGAAAAAATCATGGGATTCGGACATCGAGTATATAAAACGACAGATCCAAGAGCTGATGCTTTAAAAGAAGTATTAGTAAATGGTGAAAATCAGCCGGAATGGATCCAATTGGCTTTAAAAACGGAACAAGAAACCATTGAATTGCTAAAAAAACATAAACCAGGCCGAGATTTGTATGCAAACGTAGAATATTATGCTGCAGCTGTAATGAAAGCTCTGGAAATTGAACCTGAATTATTTACAGCAATATTCAGTTCAAGTCGAGTCGTTGGCTGGTGTGCGCATAGTAAAGAACAGTCGGAGAACAATGTCATATTCAGACCTAAAGCAAAATATATCGGATAATATTTAAAACCAGTAAAATTCTATACAGATTTTTACTGGTATTTTCTCATAAAATATCTCAATAACTTAAGTATACTTATATATTGAGACATGAATAAGTAATAATCAATGACTCGGTATAATAAATATTATGTAAACTAGGAAGTGGAATTGAAGGTAGGGTGCTATTTTTAGATTATTTATACTACTCCTCTCCTCTAGTTTAGAAAATTTTCAATGCAAAAAATCCGCACTACTATATAGTGCGGATTTAATAAGCGACTTATCTTCTGTTAATAAGCACCTTCAGAATAAGTCAGTTCATAACTGTGTGTGTATATTTCAAAGATATTTCCGAATGGATCTTCTACATAAACCATTTTAAAAGGCTTTTCTCCTGGATAATACTCTCGAATCGGCATTCGTTGCTTGCCACCGTGCTGCTTTATTTTCTCAACGATCCCTTCTATATCCGGGTCTTGCACACAGAAATGGAATATTCCTGTCTTCCAGTATTCAAAGTTGTTTTCTGGCTGTTCGTTCTCAGGGAATTCGAACATCTCTATTCCAATTTTATCCCCTGTAGATAAGTGAGCAATTCGGAATGCTTCCCAATCATCCCCGAAAACATCACGGCACATTTGGCCAATTGGAGTGTCGTCATTTTTTACTTCTGATGGTTGCATAATGACATACCAGCCAAACACTTCTGTATAAAATTCGATCGCCTGCTTCAAATTTGGGACAGATAATCCTATATGAGAAAATGTTCTTGGAAATGGTTGCATAAATAGATTTCCTCCTTATTAATCGTTACAACATACATTATAATGGGTGGTAAATGACTTCGTAAGTATGCACTTTTCTGTAAGACACTAACCAAAAAGTAAGAAAGGAATGGTTGCAAGTGGATGCACCATTAGATAAAGACGGAAAGTTGAAATGTTCCATTGAATATACACTCAATAAAGTTGGTGGTAAGTGGAAACCGGTCATTCTATGGCACTTAGGTGTGGATGGAACTCTGAGATATAACGAACTGAGAAGATTGCTTCCTGGCGTCTCCCATAAAGTGATGAGTCAGCAATTAAAAGAGCTGGAAAAGGATCAGTTTATCGATCGCATACAATATAATACGATCCCCCCAAAAGTTGAATATTCGATCACAGACCTCGGTAAGACCCTGATGCCTATACTTAAGTTGATGCATGATTGGGGAACGGAGCATGGATCTGAAGCTTAAATGCTAATTACCCCGTCTTCCCTCATAATCTATCGTTAAAGCGTCAACTTGCATTCTGATATATTATTTTATGTTATAATATTACTATATAAAATAATATTTCGGTTAGAGGTGATTTGATGAATGATTTTGAAAAGCGTCTGATGGATAGTTGGGATAGCAACAGCCATGCCTGGACGGAATCGATTCGCAAGGAAAAGATCGAAAGCAGAAATAAAGTGACGAATCCTGCTATCTTCCACGAAGTTCTTGCTCACAGCCCACAGAGAGTGTTGGATATAGGTTGTGGTGAAGGATGGTTGGCAAGAAAACTTGCCCAGGAAGGAATTCAGGTCGTAGGCATCGATGGCAGTAAAACTTTGATTGAGGAAGCATCTAAAGCTGGCGGGGGTACGTTCAAGACTCTTACATATGAAGCATTTGCAACAGACCCTGCTCAACTAGAATCAAAATTCGATGTAGTCCTATGCAATTTTTCTTTGCTATCAGAAGATATCCAGCCTGTGTTGAAAGCTGCAAGAGAAGTTCTCGCTGAAAACGGAACAGTGATCATTCAGACGCTGCATCCTATAACTGTCATCCAAAATGAACCTTATGAAAATGGATGGAAAATCGAGAATTTTGATGGCATGGGTGAGCGATATGTTTCTTCCATGCCATGGTATTACCGGACATTGGGGTCCTGGATTAATGAATTCAACTATGCTGGTTTGAACATCGTAGACTGTAAAGAACCAATCAATGAAGTCGGCGTCCCCCTCTCTATCCTTTTTTCGTTAAAAAGATAGAAAAAAGCTCGGCGTATGAAGTTTCCATACGCCGAGTTTTTTAATTTACAGTCTCAGGTTGCTGTTGCTTCTCTCTCTGATGTTCGAAACGTTCATCAAATAAATGGCAAGCTACCCAATGCCCTTCTTCCTTTTCCAGGAATGAAGGTTTTTCTTTTGCGCAATGATCAAACGCCATCGGACATCGCAGTCTGAACGGACAACCTGAAGGTGGATCAGATGGATCCGGTACATCACCTTGCAGGATGATTCTTTCCTTCTTCTCATCGACATCCAGTGAAGGAATCGCAGATAGCAGTGCCTGGGTGTATGGGTGCATCGGATTTTCATAAAGGACATCTGTTTCTGCAAGCTCCATCATCTGCCCGAGATACATCACGCCGACACGGTCACTCAAATGTTTGACGACATTCAAGTCATGGGAGATGAAAATGTAGGTCAAATCGAATTCTTTCTGCAATTTGATGAGCAAGTTTAAAATCTGGGATTGAATCGAAACATCCAATGCAGAGACGGATTCATCCAGAATGACGACTTTCGGTTTAAGTATAAGCGCACGGGCGATACTTATCCGTTGACGCTGTCCCCCACTGAATTCATGAGGATAACGATTCAGCTGCTCTTTGGATAAACCGACAGTCTCGATCATTTCTTCCACCATACGCAGTGCTTCTTTCCGGCCAGCAAGCTTATGTGTCATGATCGGCTCCAACAGTAGGTCACGCACCTTCATTCTTGGGTTAAGTGAACTGAAAGGATCCTGGAAGATCATTTGAATGTTCCTACGCAAGGAACGGAATTTATTTTTAGGAAGCTCCATGATATTCTCGCCATTCAAAATGACTTCTCCATCCGTTGCTTCATAGAGACGCATGATTGTACGGCCTGTGGTGGATTTTCCACAACCACTTTCTCCGACAAGTGACAATGTCTCCGTTTCTTTCACTTTGAAACTGATGTCATCTACTGCCTTCACATGCCCGACAGTACGTTTGAACACGCCGCCTTTGATTGGGAAGTACTTCTTAAGATGGTTCACTTCCAACACATATGTAGAATCATTCATGAACAGCATCCTCCTCTACATGAAGCCAGCACTTGCTTTTATGGTCGTGTTCCACTTCAATCATATCGGGTTCTTTCGTTTTACAAATATCCATAGCATAAGGGCAGCGTGTAGCAAATCTGCATCCCATCTCCTGGTATTGTGGTGGTGTCGGCACATTGCCTGGAATAGAATACAAAGATTTCCCTCTGTCTCCCAACGTCTTGATCGATTCCAATAGCCCTTGTGTATAAGGGTGCTTCGGATTTTTGAATAATTCCCTTACCGTGGTTTCTTCAACCACCTGGCCGGCGTACATGACAGCGACGCGTTCACACGTTTCGAGGATGACCCCAAGATCGTGGGTAATCATCAGAATCGATGTATCATTCGTTTCAGATAAATCGTTCATCAAGTCGAGGATCTGCGCCTGAATTGTCACGTCCAATGCAGTCGTGGGCTCATCGGCAATCAGAAGTTTCGGTTTGCAGATCAACGCCATTGCGATCATGACACGCTGTCTCATCCCACCGGATAACTGGTGAGGGTAACTTTTGAAGATTTCTTTACCTCTTGAAATTCCGACTTTTTCAAGCATTTCAAGCCCCAAGTCTCTCATTTCTTTCTTACTCAGCTTCGTATGGAAGCGAAGCACCTCCAACAGCTGATGTTCGATCGTGTACAGTGGATCGAGCGCTGTCATCGGCTCCTGGAAGATCATCGAAATTTCATTTCCGCGGACATGCTGCATTTGTCGCTTTGTCAAAGCAGTCAGGTCTTTTTCATTTTCCGTCTTCAAGGTAATGCTTCCTTCGGAAATGTTCAGAACATCGGGAAGCAGGTTCATGATTGCGAGTGATGTCAGACTCTTACCACTGCCAGATTCCCCTACGATGCCATATTTCATTTTTTTTCCTATTTTCAAATCGATGCCCTTAATGATATTGAAGTTTTGCTTTTTGGTTTTCACATCAATCGATAGATTTTCGATATCCAATACAGTACTCACATTTACTCTCTCCTTAAGAATAGCGCATTTACCTGAACCCTTCAGTTACTGTTTCAATTTAGGATCCAGAATGTCACGGAGGCTGTCACCTAGTAGGTTAAAGCAGAAAATGGTGAAAACGATCGCTCCTACCGGAAACAGGATCGTCCATGGTGCAAATTCCATGTAGGTACGGGATGCATTCAGCATGACACCCCATGATGGATTCGGCGGTTGGACTCCAAGCCCGAGGAAACTCAATGCGGCTTCTGTCAAAATTGCTCCAGATAGCGCAAGTGTCACCTGTACGATGAACGGTGCCATGATATTCGGTGTAATGTGTCTGATTATGATTTTGACTGGATGGACTCCGATTGCTACGGCGCTAGTCAAATATTCATTTTCTTTCACCGACATGACTGCAGAACGTACCAGCCTTGTGAATACAGGGGTAAATACGATTCCGATTGCAATCATCGTATTTCTCAAGTTCGGTCCCAGCACTGCGATGATTGTCAGCGCCAAAAGAATATCAGGGAAGGCAAAGAATACATCCATGACGCGCATAATGATCTGATCAATCTTCCCTTGGAAATAACCACTGATGACACCGAAGAATAAACCGGCAAGCGCTCCGATGCCTACTGCGATCAAGCCAACTTTCAAGGAGACTTGTGCGCCAAAGACGATTCTCGAGAAGATATCCCTGCCAAATTCATCGGTACCGAATAAAAACTGACTGCTAGGGGCTTCCAATGTGTGTTCTGTGAACATTTTTTCAGGTCCGTATGGTGCGATCACAGGTGCAAACACAGCGATGATGATGACGATCAACATACCAATGAAACCTGACAGCCCTACCTTGTCTTCAATTAATCGTTGTACGAATTCTTTCACGAAGATCACACTTCCTTATTTAATCACTTATTTATACGTAATTCTCGGATCCAGATAAGAATAAAGCAGATCGACAATCAGGTTGATGACGACGAATACGAATGCGATGAATAATACCGATCCCTGTACCACCGTGAAATCCCTCTGATTGATTCCTGTCAGCACGAGCTGCCCTAGACCAGGTAAAGAAAAAATTTGTTCAATGATCACAGTTCCGCCAAGCAGAACGCCTATTTGCATACCGATGATCGTCAGAATCGGGATCATTGCATTACGCAGCGCATGGTTGAAGATGACGACCCTCTCTCTTGCACCTTTAGCACGGATGGTCCGAATGAAGTCCTGTCTGAGGATTTCAAGGATGGATGAGCGAGTCATCCGCATTACCGCACCAGCCATCGATGTACCCAATACGAAGGATGGCAGGAACAATATTTGGAGATTCGTGATCGGATCTTCGAAGAAACCTACATAACCTACTGGAGGACTATAGGAGAACCATAGCGCGAGTACAAGAATCAGCACCGTCGCCAATGCGAAGTTCGGTACGGACACCCCAAGTAAAGAAACGATACGTACGGAAAAATCAGTTTTCGAGTTCCGTTTCAAACCTGCGATGATACCGAGTGGAATTGCAATGATCCATGAGATGATCGCAGCAAACAGTGTCAATTCGAACGTAAGTGCAAATCTATTCAGGATATCTGGTAGCACTTCCTTGCCAGTACGCATGGATTCACCGAAATCTCCTGTCAGAACCCCGCCGATCCAACTTAAATATTGTTCATAGATAGGCAGATTCAGACCAAATTCTTTCCTTAGCTGGGCCAGTGCTTCTGGAGTTGCATCTGTTCCCAGAATAGTGATTGCCACATCACCCGGAATGACTCTCAAGGCGAAAAAGATGACGACGGAAACTCCGAATAATACTGGTATCAACATGAAAAGTCTTCTTAAAATATATGCATACATCGTATTCACCCTTAATAAGATACGAGGCTGCCTAGGCAGCCTCGACTGTGTTATTTTTTAGTGACTTCCAAAATATCTTCTCCATCATGCGGGTATGGAGTGAACCCTTCAACAGAGTTGGAAACAGCAACATATTTCATTGGAGAAACAAGGAATAGGTTTGGAGAGTCTTCCAATAGAAGTTCCTGTGCTTCTGTATAGATTTCTTTGCGTTTTTCTTTATCAGTTGTTACTTTACCTTTTTCGACTAGTTCATCAAAATTAGTATTAGAGTAGTTCCATACGTTGGCAGATCCTTCTGTGTGGAAGAAGTAGCTCAATGCACGGTCTGGGTCTGTACCGGAACCGTTACGACCGATCAGAACATCTGCAGAAGTATTCAACCATGTATCGATGTACGCGCCCCACTCGACTTGTTCAATATCTGCATTCACACCGATTTCTGCCCACTGCTGCTTAAGGATTTGAGCTGTATCGACCATATCTGCATAAGTGGAAGCAGTAGTGATCGTGATATCAAAGCCATCAGCATAACCTGCTTCTTCAAGCAGTTGCTTCGCTTTATCCAGGTTATTGCTGTAAAGCTCATGCTCTTTTACATCAATAGACCAGTCACCCATGGAAGGAGCAACAGGCCCTGATACGACAGCGTCACCATTCCATACGATATCAGCGATGCTTTCGCGGTTTGTAGCAAGGCTCAATGCCTGTCTCACTTTTGCATCATTCAATGGTTCTACATCTACGTTGAAGCCTACGTAACTGTATTCAAGAGATTGATAGTCCTTGACAGTAAGGTTGTCCTGATTTTCCAGCAAAGATGAAGATTTCGCTGTAAGCGTTGTCAAATCTACTTCGCCAGTACGGATTGCAGATAGTCTCGCTGACTCGTCTTTCATCGTGTAGTATTCCACTTTCGAAAGCTTCGGCAGATCTTCATTGTAATAGTCTTCATTCTTTTCCAGTACGACTTTGTTGTCCGGTACCCACTCTACGAACTTGAAAGGACCAGTTCCGACAGCAACCTGCTGAAGGTCTTCATTTTCTTCTACAACTGTCTGATCCACTACTGCAGCACTTGCATTCGTCAGGTTGGATAGGAACGTTGCATCGGCAGATTTAAGATTGAACTGCACTTGATAATCTCCCAGCACTTCGATGCTTTCTACATTCGAGAAGTAGGAAGCGATGTGAGAAGCAGTTTCCTCAGCCATGATACGCTCGAAGCTGTACTTGACGTCTTCTGCAGTCATTTCATTGCCATTGTGGAAAGTAACGCCTTCACGAAGATTGAAAATATATGTACTTTCGTCTGGTTGTTCCCAATCTTTCGCAAGGTCTCCCTGTACTTCCATGTTTTCATCGAACTGAACAAGTCCACTGTACACTTGAGAATAGATTCTTACAGAGGAATGAGCTGGAGTCTTGTGTGGATCCAACCCGGCAGGTTCCTGATCGTTTGCAATCTTAAGCACTTGTTCGACAGATGAATCTCCGTCTGATTCAGCATCTGCATTATTTCCCTCATCATTGGAGCAAGCGAACAACAATGCAGCCACACTAACTAACATAAAAGTTAAAAGAAAACTTCTTTTCTTCATGATAATTTCCTCCCCCTTAATAGTAAACGATATGTTGCATAATTACTTCATGCACTTTTTTCCTGACAGGATTGATATTCTTCGGATCGGCTACATGCAAACGATTAGTCAACAACGTTACATGAAGATCTTTTTCAGGATAAAGCCATAAGGAAGTACCTGTAAAACCGGTATGCCCCACGCCTGCTGGAAATGGGTCTCCCGAGTGCCATCCGAGTCCACGATTACCTGCAATCGCTTCCATAGAAGCATGGATCAAACGTGAATCAATCAATCTCTTATCCCCCACCAAGCCCCCTTTCAAATAGATGCTTGCTAATCCTTCAAGGTCTTCTGCAGTTCCGAATAACCCTGCATGACCGGATTCTCCACCGAAAAAATAGAAAGCGTTTCCATCATTGACCTTTCCAATGATCGGTTGATCCTGAATGCGCCATGAATCGAATGTTCGATTGCGTTCGTTGCACATCTGCATTTCAATTTGATTGCCATATTCCGTAGCTGCAACGTTTTCAGTGTAAGCTACTTTATAGGATAGTTTTTTTAACTGCAACGGTTCAACCAATTCTTTCAATACAATCGCTTGAAGACTCTTTCCTTCAAGTTCCTTCAGTATTTCACCAAGCAGGATATAATTCAGATCACTATATACAACCGAGTGTTGTTCATGATGCAAAACATCCATAGAATCGAGGATGTTGAAAACAGATTTGTCTGAATGGGTGTAGAACGGTTCCCACGCCTTAAGTCCGGAAGAATGAGTGAGCAATGACTGAATGGTGATGGATGCCAGTGCTTCATTATTTTTCAAAGAAGTCAGCAGATCTCCTACCATTCCGTTTAGCTGCAGCTTCCCCTCAGTAACTTTTTTCAAGATCAGCGAGGAAGTGATGATCTTTGTCACGCTTGCCAAATCGAACACAGTGTCTTTTTCGACCGGCTCATCCGTTTCTCGATTTCTCCATCCATAGGCTTTATGAAAAATGCGTTCACCTCTATAGTTGACCAACACTACGGCACCAGGAAACGATTCATTCTGGATTTCATTTTCAAAGAGTTCATCAAGACTCGATTCAAGCGTATTCACAGCAATCCTCCTTTAATAGCGGATAAATTGTTGCACTTTTCTCAATTATATAAAATATTATGACAGAATAATAGATTAATTGTTAAAAAAATCTTTTACATCGTTTCCTTTTGACTTGTCTGGTTGACTGCATGTCGGACAAAACCACCAGCACCATCAAGCAAATCCAGTGCCTCTTTATAAGTGACATGTGTTAAAAGCATGACGATTGCAGGTTTGACGGAAAAGCTTGTTTCTTCCAGTACGGTTTCCGCTGTTTCATAATCTGCTCCGGTCGCTTCACAGACGATCTTTTTGGCACGTTCTTTCAATTTGTAGTTCGATGCGTGAACATCGACCATCAAATTACGGTAAACCTTCCCCAAACGCACCATGGATGCGGTGGAAATCATATTAAGAATCATCTTGTGTGCAGTAGCTGCTTTAAGTCTTGTAGAACCAGTCAAAATTTCAGGACCTGTCTCTACTTCGAGAGCAATGTTCACTTGCTTGCTGATTTCTGCATTGGCGTTACTCGTCAAGCTTACCGTTGTAGCTCCCAGGGAGTTCGCATAGTCCAACGCACCTTTAACGAATGGCGTCCTTCCACTAGCTGCAATACCTATGACAACATCTTTACTCGTCAGTCCTCGTTCTTTCATTTCTACCTCAGCAAGCTGTTCGTCGTCTTCCGCTCCTTCGACTGCTACCATGACCGCTCTATTTCCACCAGCTAGTACAGCCTGGACAAGATCCGCTTTAGTTGAGAATGTTGGTGGACATTCCACTGCATCCAATAAACCAATACGTCCACTCGTCCCTGCCCCTGTGTAGAACAATCTTCCTCCGGAACTGATGGAATCACATACAGCCTCTACAGTCTTTTCGATTTCAGGGAGGATCTGCTTGATCGCTTTGGGAATGAGAGTATCTTCCTCATTCATCAATGTCAATATTTCTTTGATCGACATTTGGTCCAGGTTTGCCGATTTAGGATTATACATTTCTGTTGTAAGCTTCGTAAGGTTATCCATAATCATACCATCCTATTTTTTAAAATTACTTTTTACTAGTACAGGGTCAATTGCTTCCCCAGCAAATCTTTCCCATGATCACTTCTTTATTAGCTCCTGTTGCAGAAGGTAAATTATTCGGCTGGCGATGAAAGCCTAAATATCCGAATAGCGCGAATGCAATCGCTTCTTTTGCATCACTATCGACACCAAGTTCTTTGGATGAGCCGATATGAACGTGTTCTGGTATGGAGGTTTTCATCCATTTCATCATCGTCTTGTTATGCCATCCTCCACCACTGATGTAAATTTCTCTGACATCCTCATGGTCAATATGTCTTCTCAACGAACCGCTTAATGTAAATGAAGTAAGTGCGGTGACCGTGGCCAGACGATCTTCATAGGAAAGTTCCCGCATGTCTGCTTCCGACCACAACCTCTTTGCATAATCGATGCCGAACAATTCGCGACCGGTACTCTTAGGTGGTAAAGCTGCATAATAAGGATGTTCCATCAATTCCTGTAGCCATTCGTAATCGATGGCTCCGCTTGCTGCGACCTTTCCACCTTCATCGTACGAATGCTCCCCATCGGTCATCCATGAAATGAACGCATCGATGATCATATTGCCAGGCCCTGTATCGTAAGCGACTACATCGCTTCCATCAGAATTTTTCGGAATGACCGTAAAATTAGAAATACCTCCGATATTGACGAGGATTCTTCCTGTTGAATCAGACTTCAACAATTGGTAATCAAGAAACGGTACCAGTGGAGCGCCTTGTCCATCGACAGCCATGTCCCTCGTCCGGAAATCACCGATTGTTGTTATTCCTGTTCTTTCGGCAATCACGCCGATATCTCCGATTTGTAATGTGTTCGGTCGATAATATGGATCATCTGATTTTGAAAGTGGGTCATGGAAAATCGTCTGTCCGTGTGTGCTGATCAAATCGACCTGATCCGCTTCTAGCCCAACCTCATCCAAGGCAGTAAGTATCCCATCGGCGTAAACCTCTCCTAACAGCATGTTCATCGAGGATATTTCAGGACTCTGACTGCTCGGTTTGACGATAACCTCCAGCCGCGCTTTCACTTCAGGATCATATGGAATGGTAGTGAAATGCTTAAGCTTCATGTCTATGGTATTATCTTTCATTACATCGATTACAGCGATATCCATACCGTCCAGTGATGTACCGGACATTAACCCGACTACTGTCATTTTTGGTAAGTGCATCGTCCCTCCCACCTTTCTGTTTTGATTTTCTGTAAGCGCTTTTACCTATGTATGCGACCATTATAACATAATATTTCTTAATCATTAACTAAAAATTGAAATAATATTTCAAATTAGGTTTTTGGTTTGGAATTAAAGTCATGCATGAGGATTGTAAACAAACCTCATACTGAATAGAAGAATGCTTCGAGGAAAAGGAAGGGCTGCAATGACTGAATCTGGAACAAACCAACAGAATAAAGGCTCGAAGGATTCCAGCAATGGCATGAACTGGTGGCAATTGTCGCTTATAGGAATCGGATGTACAATCGGAACCGGATTCTTTCTCGGTTCAAGCATCGGTATATTGCAGGCTGGACCATTGATTATTCTCGCTTTTCTGCTTGCAGCTACCGGAACGTATTTCATTTATGGGTTGCTTGCTGAAATGACGGCACTTGATCCGCAGGAAGGTTCATTCTGCACTTACGCTGGCAAAGCATTCGGGAGATGGGCTTCCTTCAGCAGCGGTTGGAATTATTGGTGTTCCAATGTACTGGTGATGGGAAGTCAATTGATTGCTTTGGCGACATTGACCCAATACTGGTTTCCGAACATCGAGCTTTGGATGCTTGCTGCTTTGTATGCCTCCCTTGCAACTGGAATTCTATTTCTCGGCACAGGTGGATTCGATAAGGCGGAGGATGTTTTCGCTATAATTAAAATCGCAGCTATTTTCATGTTCATCATCTTCGGAGTGCTTCTTCTCTCTGGAATGATAGACATCGAAAGACAGCCCAATTCTATTGGCAGTTCATTCTTCTTGAAGGGATTAACAGGCTTAATTACTTCGCTTCTGTTTGCATATTATGCATTCGGTGGAATTGAAGTAATTGGTATGATGGCGGTTCGATTAAAAAATACAGCAGATGCTGCAAAAGCTGGGAAAATCATGATTGTGCTGCTCGCTATAATCTATATCGCTTCGTTAAGCCTTGCAGTCCTACTGGTTCCTTTGAGTCGTTTCAATACGAACGAAAGTCCGTTCATGACCGTGTTCCGCATGTTCGACCTTCCGATCCTTCTGCACTTGTTTAATGGTGCCATCATCATTGCAGGCTTTTCGACGATGACCGCCGTGTTATACAGTGTGACCAATCTATTATTGAATTTAGCTAAAGATAAAGAAGCCCCATCCATGTTCGCGAAAAGATCGGAACACTTCAAGGGGCTTCCTCTTCATTCTTTAGTTTTGTCCGTGATAGGACTTTCCATATCCGTGGTTGCTGCATTATTGCTTCCAGGGAAGGTGTATGAGTATATTACAACCGCTGCTGGAATCCTTCTGTTATACAATTGGGTATTCATCACAGCATCATCATTCAAATTGTTGACTGGATCATTGAGAGTTTATGGATCAGGTATCACAGGTCTCCTTCTTATCATTTGTGCAATCATTGGAACAGTAGTGGAGCCTACACTTCGACCAGGCTTTTACATCAGTATGGCAGTAGTCCTTCTGATCAGCGCTATTACATGGAAGGTGCATAAGTGATTTCTTTACATGGCGTCAGGTGCTTTGATTCCCAATAAGCGTAATCCTTCTTTCAAGACTGTTTTGATCGCGAAAACGACGTTCAGTCTTTCAGGATCTTCCAGAATACGTACATTTGCATAGTACTTGTTGAATGCTTTGGATAAATCAAACAGGTACTTTGCAATTAAAGAAGGATCATAATCATTCAGCGACCGTTGAACGGCCTCCGGGAAGTCTGCCAAATATTTGATGATGCTCCAAGCTTCGTCTTCGTCGTTTAATGAGACGACATCCGTTGTAGTATAGCCACCTTTATTAAGAAGTGATGCTGCTCTGGCATGTGTATATTGGATATATGGACCTGTGTTGCCCTCGAACTTCAGCATATCTTCCAGTGAGAACTCGACATCTCCCATGCGGTGATGTTTCAGATCATGAAATATGACTGCACCTGTACCGACCTGTCTGGCAACAGCGCCTTTATCTTCAAGCTCAGGATTCTTCTCATC
The DNA here is from genome assembly GCF_042675915.1 of Thalassobacillus hwangdonensis. Lineage (NCBI taxonomy): Bacteria > Bacillati > Bacillota > Bacilli > Caryophanales > Bacillaceae > Thalassobacillus > Thalassobacillus hwangdonensis. The sequence goes on from NZ_JBHTKL010000001.1 coordinate 760,031, forward strand.
GATGCTTGCTTTTGCGAGCTCGATGGCGTCGTTCAGAACATCCTCCAATAACACGACCTTTCCCTTACGAGTGGACATTTTCTTGCCGTCTTTCAACATCATTCCGAATGGTACATGTTTCATTTCACTTGCCCACTCATAGCCCATTTTTTCGAGTACGACTTTGAGCTGCTGGAAGTGCAGTGTCTGTTCATTGCCGACCACATACAATGACTTTGAAAAATGGTACGTTTGGTGACGATAGATTGCTGCTGCCAAATCACGGGTTGCGTAAAGCGTCGTCCCATCCTTTTTCTTGATCAGGCAAGGTGGGTGATTTTCGCCGACAGGTACGACCATTGCGCCTTCGGAAGGTTCCAATAGCTGCTTTTCTTCCAGTTGCTTAACGACAGCTGCCATTTTATCGTTATAAAAAGCCTCACCTTGTACCGCATCAAAGGAAACGCCAAGTAGTTCATAAATTTTATTGAATTCCTTCAATGATTCCTCTCTGAACCATTTCCATAGCTTCAGTGCTTCTGCATCACCAGCTTCAAGGTCTTTGAATGCTTTTCTTCCTTCATCTTCTAGACTCGAGTTACTTTCCGCTTCTTTATGGAATTTGATGTAAAGCTCCAGTAGTTCCTTGATCGGCTGTGCTCTGACCTTTTCTGGATCTCCCCATTTCTGATAAGCAACGATCAGCTTGCCGAATTGAGTTCCCCAGTCTCCCAAGTGGTTGATACGGATAGGCTTGTACCCACACTTTTCTGCGATCAGCGCTATCGCATTTCCTATGACTGTTGAACGGAGATGCCCCATCGAAAAAGGTTTCGCGATATTCGGAGAGGATAAATCGAGCGTCATCACTTCCCCCTGACCGATATTCGCTTCACCGTAGCTTGACTGCTTAGTAGCAATTTCCTTTAACACCGCTTCTGCTATCGGTTTTCTTTTCAAGTGGATATTCAAATAACCGTTGACACTCTCTGCTTCCTCCACCCAGAGTGCATCCAAGTCTTGTGCCAGTTCTTCAGCAATTTCCTTGGGCGGTTTGCGGAACGTTTTAGCAAGCACGAAACAAGGAAATGCAAGATCACCCATATCCTCCTGTTTCGGCTTTTCAATCATCGTAAGAATGGTTTCAAAGTTCAGGCTGTCTTTCAGCTTCTTTTCAAGTTCCTCAGCAAATAAGTGTTTCACATCCATCATTATCCCTCCAAATAAAAAACTCCCGTCTCAATAAAGAGACGAGAGTTCATTTTCCCGTGGTACCACTCTAATTGATCCTATATGAATCCATACAGAATCGCTCGATTTGTTAACGAGGCAGTCCCCGGTATTTCCTACATTCATTCAGAAATACATCTCATAAGTCCGTTTCGCCATCCATCCTGTACCAGGCTTCCACCAAACCCTGATTCGCTTTGACATTCCAGGTGACTACTCTCTTAATCATCGATTGTCGTTATCGTGTTTTTAACATTATACACAATCATCTAAAAAATACCAATCAAATTTCGATTTTTTTCCATCGATAAGTTTGAACTTCTCCATTGGATAGACTATATTTCATCAGATTCCCATCCGTAGGGATTCCATTGAAATAAGCTCCAATTGCACTTGTAGTACATTTATGACCGCAAATCAATACATTTTTTTCATCACCCATGGATGATGCTTCTTCTAAAAGGTGAAAAATCCTCTTAAGAAATGTATCGATTTTCTCTACACCTCTGTAGTGTGATGTGTCGGGCAATGCTCCTTTTCGGATGACCGCTTCTTTTGGTAAGCCATCCGCTTCTCCTATATCAAAGACATCCAACCTCGCATCTACGATTGGACTTAGACCAGAAGCAATCGCTGCTGTTTGGATGGCCCTTTCCTGCGGGGAAGAGTAAACGAAATCAAAGGAGGTGGCACTCAGCAATTGCTTTAAGGTTTCCGCCTGCACCTCTCCTGCTTTATTCAATGGCAGTCCATTTCTCCCTTGCATCCTGCCAAGTCGGTTAAGTTCTGTTTCCCCATGTCTGATTACATAAATCATCGACACATCTCCGTTCCATTTCCTAGATAGTGAGTTTAAGTTGCTTTGCTGCCAATTGGACACTTTGCTTCGTCCAAGATGGGATTTCTGTCGAGTGTTGAATCTCTTCATTGGACAGCCATTTGATTTCTGATACTTCATCAGGACTTTTGATGAAGGGAGTACCTTCGAATGATAGACTCAAGAACACGACATTCAATACTTGGGTATCTTCGACTTTAAAAGCTGTACTATGTATATACTCCAGTTGATCATCCAGCCTGATACCGATTTCCTCTTCTACTTCACGGATAAGGTTTTCTTTCATAATCAGAGATGTATCTTCATCATAGTCGATCTTGCCTCCAACAAGCGAATATAGACCCCATGCATGCTCTTCTTTTTCCGATCGTTTGATGATCAGAAACTTTCCCTCGTAGTAAATTGCTGCTTCTACGTTCACTATATACAAATAATCCATTTGACCTCTCCTCACATGTCACCAATGATTTTAATCCAACCGAGAATTGAAAGGATCAGCACCACGTTCCAGAAGCCACCGAGACGATAGACCCTGGGAATAGGCAGCCATTTGGAAGCAATGTGCATCATCTTGTGTTCCCATTCCGATTTTTTCATCACAACTCCTCCTGCTAACCTATACGCGATGCTTACCTGTTTTGTTTCAAAAAAATAGAACAGGAGAAAAATCTCCTGTTCTATCAATCTGATTGTAATTTATTCTGCAGATGGCATACCTAGGATCGACTTGATTTCAAGGTATTCCTCTATACCGAAGTCGCCCCACTCACGTCCAAGCCCAGATTGTTTGTAACCTCCGAATGGTGCAGAGAAGTCAGGGCCTGCATTATTTATTTGAATACGGCCAGCTTCGATCGATGTTGCAACTTTGCGCAAGTTTTCCTGATCATAACCTACGACATAGCCTGCAAGACCATATACAGTGTCGTTCGCAATTTCAATCGCTTCATCAAGCGTATCATACGTAATCAACGTAGTCACAGGTCCGAAGATTTCTTCCTGTGCAATCACCATGTCATTTTTAACATCTGTGAATACAGTCGGTTTTGCGAAGTAACCTTTGTCGATTCCTTCAGGCTTACCAGGGCCACCGACTAATAGCGTAGCTTCTTCTGTTCCTTTTTCAATGTAAGATTGTACACGATCCCATTGTTTCTTCGAAATGATCGGTCCTACAAAGTTCTTTCCTCGTGGATCTCCGACTGGAGTGTTTTCCACTGCTGTTTTGATTGCTTCTTCAAAGTCCTTTTTCATGGAAGTAGGAATCAGTACACGAGTAGCTGCGGAACATACTTGACCACTGTTCATCGTAATGTGACCAAGTGCTGCTTTCGCTGCTTTTTCTACGTCTGCATCCTCAAGGACAACCAATGGAGACTTGCCTCCAAGTTCCAATGCGAAGTTCTTAATCGTTTCAGAAGCGTTCTGCATGATTTTCTTACCGACACCGACAGAACCTGTGAAGGAAACAAAGTCGATATCAGGATGGGAGCTGATGCCGTCACCGATTACTTCTCCAGAACCGTTGACAAGGTTGAAGACACCTTTAGGTACTCCAGCTGCATCCAATACTTCAGTAAGGATGATGGAAGCGAATGGCGTCAACTCAGAAGGTTTGACAACCATAGGGCTACCAGCAGCTAATGCACTGGCTATTTTTGTTGAAATTTGGTTCGTAGGGAAGTTCCAAGGTGTAATCAATCCGCTTACGCCTACTGTTTCTTTAACGATTACGTGATTGCCGCGGTCTTCCATGAAAGAGAAGTCTTTCAAAGATTTTGCAGCTTGTGAGAAGTGCATGTATCCCATGTTGTAATGGACTCTTTCAGAAATCTTAAGTGGAGAACCAAGTTCATCTGTGATCGTTTCAATGAAGTCGTCTTTGCGCTTTTCATATTCCTGGGCGATTCTCTCCAGCAATTCGATACGTTCTTCCTTGGAAGTCTTAGAGAAAGACGGCAATGCTGCTTTTGCTGCTTCAACCGCTTTGTCCAAATCTTCCTTCGTACCTAGACTGATCGTTCCCATGACTTCTTCCGTCGCAGGATTGATCACGTCTTCTGTCTCGTTACCTGTAGATTCTACCCATTCACCATTGATGTAGTGTTTAAGATGTTTTCTCATATGAACATAGCTCCTTTATAAAAAATTGTTAGTTTGCATTGACCTTGATAGAGCATGTAACCGATTATTACTGATTTGAAACCTGACTGATCTTCTCAATAGGAATCAGTATTTCAAAGTGAGGATCTTCCAAATCCCTGTTATGGGGATAGCGTTCGTGCTTGACCGGCAGCTTATCGAACACCTTTCCATCCACATGGACGTATGGCTTGTAACCGTTTTCACCCATCCATAAAAAAATAGATTCATAGGTTTGGCCGATATTCTGTCCTTTTTGGTGCTGGACAGTAAGATACGTCATTCTGGGTACGAAGAATTCAACCATATCCTCAGGGACATGTTGATCTTCGGTAACTTCATACGCAGAATAGTGAACAAAACCATCCGGACGCAGATGATAGGATAAACCGAGCTGCGTCTCGGGATTTACAGCAAAGTCGAGTTCATTTACGCGGTCACTCATACGATAAATGACTTCCTTCAATGAACCTACCTCTGCATAACTTCCTTCCCACTTGTACCCTAATGCACGATAGCCTGGGATTTCTGCTATTTTCCAATCTTGGGATTCCATGCCCTCACCCCTTACAATACACATTTTTCACGCAAAGGTCAAAAAGCGTCATACATCAGTTTCTACATAAGTTACTTATTTCCCTTCAAAAATTCTAATTTTCTAAAAAAAATGACACACCTCTATGTGATGTGTCGAATCAATCAATTGAATTCGATGACAGTTGGATCATAGATACCTGCTGTTTCATGGTCCAAATAAAGTACATATTCATCAACGTTCTCTGGAATTTCATAAGTCAATTCACCAATGAACGTCGTTTCACCTATAAGAACAGTGCTATTCCACGTTCCGCGCTCAATAATGTTTACGGTTTTTCTGATGTATTTCTCCCCTTTACTATCAATGACAAGGAAGTGGTTCGGAATGAAGTTCATACGTCCTGTACTTGTTTTAGTAAACTCTATTTTCACACTAAGAAGTTTATTCGTGTCCTTCTCAGGTGCCAGAGCTTCAGGAGGGCTGACCTCTTCTACCGTGAAATGATAACTGCTTTCCACTTCTCTGTCCCCAAAAGATTTTGCAGGATCCACTACTTCCTCTCCAGCTTTGAAAGTATCTGCAGTTTCTTTAAGTAAGTCTATTGCATTAGCGTCTTCATTAATAGACTCCTCTTTATTCTGATCCTCAACTTCCTCTTCATCCTCTTTCGTTTTTTCATCCTGGAAGACTTCTACATCTCCGCTTGTACCCTGGACACTTGTGCTGTCTGATGTTTCTGATTTCGCTGACTGATTACTGATATCAGGTATTGCGAAAACAAGCAGTGCAACGATTCCTGCGCTTAAAGCCGCTCCTCCAGCGCCAAGCACATAGCGGATAATCTTTTCAGATCGCTTAGAATTGCTTATTCCACCATGGAAGCCTTGACCAGGTGTAATTCTCATTGCACCAATTGCCGGCAAAAGAGCTCCGATCATTCCGGTAATGATCGGTATCAGCGTTGTAGCTGATAGGAATAGCCATGAGTCCTGAGGGTATTGCCCATACACGAGTCGGATCATACCGATTGCAAGCGTGAATCCTACGACGGCAGCAATGATTCCATTTGCTGCACCTTCCCATACAATCAATCTGCTGATCGTTCCATTCCGCCACCCCAGCGATTTAAGGACTGCAAATTCCGGTCGCCTTTCAGCAACATTCTGCCACATGATTTCTGTCGTGGTAAGGATCGCGATCAACAGTGCTACACCCATCGCCAAATAATGCATCGAACCTACTTCCATCGCGGTGAACTCACCGAGCCACGTCGTGTACATAACTCCCTGCAGACGGAAGGTGATGAATAGAAGTACGATCAACATACTTGTCGGCAGTGCAATAGAAATGACAGAAAGACAGGTACGTTTCCATTGCGTCAGCATCTGGTTGATTCCCATACCAATCAGTGATGACGAACCGACGAATCTCCGCTTCCTTTTCGAAACTTCTCCTGATTTCATCGCTTCCGTAGGAGAAATTCTTCGGACGAGAATCGCAGGGATGACGGAACCTGATAAGTAGATGATCAGACCGAACAATGCAATGAATATCAATCTGGCAATCGATGTTTGTATGTCTTCAGTAGCGTAAATCACTCCTAAGATGGACCAGCTTACCATCGATACGAAAACACCTAGAATGAGTGCTTCGATCATCAGCATCCGGCTCAGCTTATCAGGTCTCCATCCTAGGGATAGGAGAACTGCAAACTCCTTTTTCCTCGCATACATCATAATGAGGTTGGAAGAGAACACATAAACGACTGCTACCGCAATGACACAGGCAATCAGATTGGACAACCCGAATTTGGATTCTTTGAAAATCGTGATGGAAGAACCGAGTTTGATCCATGGCTGTTCCACCCAGCCAATCGAAGGCTGTTCTCCAGATGCAGGAATGTGAGTGACTGCAGGTTGTGGAGACGAACCGAGTGTGATATCCACGATTAATCCGGTTTCCTTTTCAATCTTTGTGGCGATGGCATTCAGCTTCTTCTCATTTTCTTCACTGATCACGTCTACACCAGCCACTTTCACCCGTATGGAAGAAATCGGATCCTCCCCAAGTATTTCAGCAGCGGCATCAAGCGTTGTCAGCATCAATGGTGGCTTAGTCAGAAAACCATACGGATTATCCAAAGGCTTCAATTGGGTTGGCGGATTAACAGGCTGCTGGTTCTTATCCATCACCAATTTGGCTGTTGATGGGAAGTAGGTTTCCATTGGAAGCTCATTCAATGGATCCTTGGAAATATCAAGCTTAGAAGGGTCGAATACACCTTTGAAGTCAAAACGAACTCTTGGCATGTCTCTTGTAGATGCACCATTCCCTTTTCCAAAAAACTCTACAGGTCGATATGCATGTTCAACAGGGTGCATAGACTCCTCAGGAAGTGTAAATGGTCGTACCTGATAAGCATATGGCCAGCGTTCGTTGAAGGGGCTGGTCACTTCCTGGTAGTCTACTGGTGTAGGTTTGTAAACGATCCAGCTGAAATCATCAGAGCTTGATACTTCGCTTGAGTTCTGCTTAATCATTTCGATGCGCTGTTCATGAACGTCCTCACTGGTAAAAGTAAATTCATCTACTACGTTAGCTTCAATATCATCTAAATAAGCCTTGCCACCGTTATCCTCCATTTTTTTAACTGTTTCCTGGCTTTCTTCAGCGCCGAAAGGAAGGTTCAACCGGGCGATTTTATATGAAGATGAATTATCAACAAAAGACTTACTGCTCAATATGACAGGTATTCGGTTATCTACCAACCCGTCCCCTACATCTCTTTTACTGATTTCGGTACTTCCTTCAAAAAATGCATTCGTCTCATCCGTTTCTGTAATCATGGAATCATCAAGTCCAACGAGGGCTGCTTCAGCCTCTGGGTCTACCGCTGCGATCAGAACTTCGATTGACGATCCAAGTTCACCTGAAAAGCGGCTGATACCGTATTCCCTCGTATAAGCTGCTAAAGGCTCATCAATGCCGCCTCCAACTGCAAAATAAGAATCCACTTCAATTTTATGAACGTTGGCACCATTTGAGGTCTCATGTGTTCTCGTAAACCGGTAAATGCCTGGCTCCTTGTAGTCCACTTTTTTGACTGTCGTGCCATACATTGTATAACCGATCATTGAAATTGGAGCGGCAATTGCAATGTCTTCCATGTTCTTGATTGATTCATATTGATCTAAAGAAATTCCTTCATGTAGACCACTCAAATAATTGGGCTCAAGAAGGTTCCTATCTTCGGTGACACTTCTTGAACCTGGAGGACGGATGACCATGTCATAGGAAGATTTCCATCTTTTCTGAAGTTCTTCAGTGACCGTCGCATTAGTGGCCTGTGAAATTCCCACTAAATAACTCAATCCGATACTGACGATTAATGCACCGATAAGGAGGAGAATGAACCGCTGTTTATTGCGCCACCATGAATTCCAAATGAATCTAAGCATGGACGACACTCCTCGAATCCTTCACAATCACACCATCCTTCATTTCAATCGTCCGATCCGCCCTTGCGGCAAGCTCGGGTTCATGGGTGACGAAGATGACACCACAGCCTTGTTCCTGATTCAGTGTCTTCAATATGTCGTAAATGATTTCACTCGTTTCCGTATCCAGATTACCAGTAGGTTCATCTGCAAGCAGCCACTTCGGCTGATGGACAAGTGCTCTTGCTATTGCAACCCTTTGCTGCTGTCCCCCTGACAATTGAGAAGGTAAAGAATGGAGCTTATCTCCAAGTCCTACACTGGCAAGCAGTTCCTCTGCACGTTCTTTTTTCTTATAGGGTACTTTTCGTGAAAATAGCGGAGCGAGTACATTTTCGATTGCTGTAAGCGTAGGCAAGAGATGATATTGCTGGAAAATGAATCCGATATTTTCAAATCGGAAGTCCGCCAACGCTTTGGCCTTCATCTTTTCCAAAGCTGCATCACCGTAATGGATGGTTCCTTTAGAAGGAGAATCCAAAGTGCCGATCAGACTTAACAGTGTCGACTTTCCTGATCCGGAAGGTCCGACGATCGATACGAACTCACCTTCTCTGAAAGTCACATCCACTTCCTTCAATGCAATCGTAGTTACACCGTCACCTTTATATTCTTTTTGAATGTTTTTACATACGAGATCATTTTTCAAAGAAATTCAACTCCTTTTCTTTAAAATTCCGTAAGTTTGACAACTACCTTCCCGGTAACCCAGTGCTCAGGGATGATGAAGGCATAATCCTGTTCATCATCTGGGATTTCGAAGGTCATGTCAGCAATGACGTTTCCGCTTACCGTTCGGTAAATTCCATTCCACCTTGGGTTATCGACAACTTTCGGTTCTCTCCACCATGTGGAATCTTTCACTTTAAAGTCAATGTTGGAATAGCTTGCTCCATTACTGCTCACGATTTTATAGGCTTCCGGTTCATATTTGTTTTTAGCGATATTCGTTTTATTTTCAAATGTCATTCGTACAGTAATCAGTTTATGTCCGTGCTTTTTTGGATGGAGATCTGCAGGAGCATCGACGATATCTACAGAAACCTTCTCATCCAATGAATCTTTGATGACGGAACCAGCAGGCACGACTTTATAGGCTGAAAGGATATGTGACTCCAGTGCATCATTCGATGACGATTGTTTAAACAACGTATCAGAAAAGCCGGTCAGCAGGATGAATATAAGCAGGATTGCAATCCCGAGCATACTTACACTCGCTCTGAACATCCGCTTCATTCTCGCTTCATACGTTGACCAGTTGAATGAAGGCTTTCCTTGCACTACATTTCGCTTCAGCTTCGTTTTGTCTAATTTGATTGATTTGTGAGTGGTAGAAGTCATCGATTCTTTCAAATTCTTTAATCGATTATCCATGTCCATCGTTTCACTCCTCCCCTCCATACATTTTTTTCAGTAAGTTCCTTCCACGGTTCAAGCGTGTCTTGACAGTGTTCTGTTTCACATCCAGAATGTCACTGATTTCGTTGATCTTCATATCTTCGAAATAAAACATATAAATGACTTCTTTGAACTTAGCAGGTAATGCCATCACGTTATTGGCAAGATTCTCACGTTCGAGTTTTTCAACGAGGATCAGTTCTGGATACTTGTCGTCTTGCCGATTCTTTTCCTGTTCTTCCCTCTTGAGCGAAAGGAATGATTTCAGGGATTTCTTTCTCAATTGGTCTTTGCAGCGATTGGCTGTAATACTGTATAACCATGTCTTTATTGAGGATTGATTCTTGAACTGATCGATTTTTTGAAAACATGTAAGGAAGACATCCTGGGTAATTTCTTCTGCAAGCTGCTGATCTTTCACATATGTATAGGTAAACCAGAGGATACCCTGGCTGTAGTCATCGATCAATTGTTCGATGAAGCTCTCCTTCAGGTTTTCATCCGATTGAATCGCTCTTAGTTGTGTATCAGATAAATGATCCGTCATCGTCACTCTAGCCTCCTTTCACCCACTTAGACGTAAACTATTTGAAATGGTTCCCGAAATATTCATTTAAAACAAAGAAGACCCCTCATCGGGGGCCTTGTATTAATCGTAAACGGTAAATGGCAATTTATTTCTTTGTTCGGCAATATCCCCAAGAATCCTTCTTTTTGATAGAATTATAGGATATTCAGTTCTGCAAAATATGGGGATGATGTATAATATATCCAGAAAGCAGAAGGATGGGAGTGGAAGTATTGGTTAAACAAGTGTTGAAACTATTAGTTGCCATCGTATTGATCAGCTTTGCATTACTGATGACAGCGGGATTGTCTGTAAATATATCAGAAGGGGATACGACCTTCGCAGAAGACTTCTGGCTCTGGGTGATCATTTGCCTTATTCCATTCCTTGTTGGGGTTTTTCTTATTTATTCCTATATGAAAGTCGGTAAACACACGAAATCCCAGGCGATCGAAAACGAAATACTTAAAATCGTGAAGAAGCACCATGGCCGTATTACATCAGGTGAACTTGCGATGGATACATCATTGACAATCAGCCAGTCAGAGCAAATACTTGAAGATTTTGTCTTGAAAGGAGTTGCATCGCGGAATATAGCTGAAGGAGGCATTTTCGTCTACGACTTCCCGATGGTCTCGAACAAGGATAAGGAAGCGGCTAAAAGTATATATGACCTATAAAAAAAGACGTTGGACGATCCAACGTCTTTCATTTATTTTTGGAACAGGCTCACATATTCAGAATAGCCTCTTTTCTCCAACTCTTCTGCAGGGATGAACTCCATAGCAGCGGAATTCATGCAATATCGCAACCCTGTTGGTTCCGGACCATCGTTGAATACATGACCAAGGTGTGAATCGGCATCTTTACTTCTCACTTCTGTCCTCGTACCGAATATTCCACGGTCTTCTGTGGTATAAATATTTGCTTCCTCTAGTGGTTTGGTAAAGCTCGGCCAGCCTGTTCCAGATTTATATTTATCTTTCGAGCTGAATAAAGGCTCCCCAGAAATGACATCTACATAGATACCTTCCTGCTTGTTATCCCAGTACGCGTTGTTGAAAGCCTCTTCTGTGCCATCTTCCTGAGTTACTTTGAATTGAATGTCTGAGAGCATCTCTTTCAATTCACCGACCGAATAACTGACTTTCTCTCCACTTCGATTCGTAAAATCCACTGTTGTTCCGTTTGCAGCCTGGCCATTCAGTTTACTGCTTAAAAAAGGTACACTGATGACTCCCAAAATGACTACACCGATTAACGTAAACAGGATATACTTATTCATCCACTCACTCCTATTCAATGTTACTTGAGTGATTTTTTCTTACACCTTTATTGTAACAGGTGTGCGATGCTCGACAGAACGATATGCTCCCTAGTAGGATGAGAGTAGATACGTTAATGGATGGAGCTGACCTTATGAGCGAAGATAGAGAAAAGCAAGTGATCGAGCAATACCGCAGAGGCGAAAAGATGATGATTCTGATTTTTGCCCAGTGGTGTGTCAACAATGAGTTGAATGCTGTGGAATTGTATGAACATGCCTATCCTCAGCAGAAAGGAAATAAAGAACTTTTGGAAGCAATGGAATTGACCGTTCCTAAGAAGGAGTCTGAGGAAATTGCGAATGACACATTACTGGAGGCACTTTCTGTCTATGGGAATGAAGACCTTGCATTTGTCGTCACTCAATATATGTAAAAGCAAAACCAGTCATCTTGATCGCTCAAGATGACTGGTTTTGCTTTTTTTGCAGACACGTATCAATCTTTTATCAAGTTCAAGAATTGTGCAGTACGTTCATGCTTAGGATTGGAGAATATCTCCTCAGGATGTCCACGTTCAACAATATGGCCACCTTCCATGAACAGCACTTCATCAGCGACCTCTCTCGCAAATCCCATCTCATGGGTGACGACAACCATGGTCATCCCCTCATCAGCAAGTTCTTTCATGGCATTCAGCACTTCACCAATGAGTTCAGGATCAAGAGCGGAAGTCGGTTCATCGAACAGCATGACTTCAGGGTCCATCGCAAGGGCTCTGGCAATACCGACCCTTTGCTGCTGACCACCTGAGAGCTGAAATGGATAATAATCGATTTTATCTGCAAGACCGACTTTCTCCAACAGGCGTTTTGCTTGTTCATAGGCCTGCTTTTTGTTCATTTTCTTAACAATGACAGGTCCTTCCATGACATTTTCAATCGCTGTCTTATGCGGAAACAGATTGTAGGTTTGAAAGACCATCCCAGTTTGCTTCCGGAAAGCCTGGACTTGTTTTTTCGTTACTTTGTTTGAAAAATCAAGTGTCTGATCATTGATCTGCATGACTCCTTGATTTGGTGTCTCAAGTATGTTGAGACAGCGCAACAGCGTGGTCTTCCCTGATCCTGATGGGCCTACAACGACAATCACGTTCCCTTTTTCAACATCCAGATCGATTCCATCCAGGACTACCAAATCATCAAATTGTTTATGAAGATTATTTATTGTAAGCATTTCATACGCTCCTTACGTCTGTACATATCGGTTCAAATGTTTTTCAATGGCATCCTGGCCAAGTGATAGGACGAAACAGATGACCCAGTACAGGAGTGCTGCTTCCGTATAGAGCAGAAGCGGTTCATAGGTCGTCGCAACGATTTCCTGGGATTTACGGAACATTTCCGTCACCATGATTGTCGATGCGAGTGACGTGTTTTTGACTAGTCCGATAAATGAATTCGATAACGGCGGAATTGAAACTCTTGTCGCCTGTGGCAGGATAATTCTCCTCAACGCCTGACCATAGCTCATGCTGATGGAATGCGCAGCTTCCCATTGTCCTTTAGGAATCGACAGGATGGCAGCTCGGATGATTTCTGAAGCATATGCACCTGTGTTCAATGAAAATCCGATAATCGCTGCCGGGAAAGGATCGATTTCTATCCCGACGGATCCAAGACCAAAGAAAATGATATACAACTGGACCAATAAAGGCGTCCCGCGAATGATGGAGACATATACCCGTGCGATTCCTGCCAGGATTCTGCTGCCTGATAATCGGAACAGTGCCGTGATGACAGCTAGGATCAATCCGATTGTAAAAGCGATCAGTGTAAGTGGTATTGTACGTGTCAAAGCTCCTTTCAACAAAGGAAAAAAGGAGCTTTGAAAAATTTCAATATAGCGATCCATGCCAGGAACGGCAGTGAACAGGATACTACTTAGTTGATACATCTTCGCCAAACCATTTTTCAGAGATTTCTGCTAGCGTACCATCTTCTTTCATTTCTTTTAACGCACCACTTACAGCTTCAACAAGCTCTTCATTGCCTTTACGGAACATCATGGCACTTTCAGAAGCGTCATCTTCACGATCTACGATTTCAACTGGGGCATCTGGCTTCGTGTTAAGGAAATCCAGTACTGCAAGGCGGTCGTTGACGGTAGCTTCAACACGACCAGTAGAAATCAATTGGATGGATTCATTGAACCCTTCGACAGACTGTATTTCACCACCATATCCTTTGGCAATATCCGCATAGTTACTCGTCAAGGATTGAGCGACTGGCTGACCTTCAATATCTTCGAATGTCTGAATGTTTTCATTTCCTTTTTTCGCTACCAGTACTGCAGATGAAACAGTATAAGGCTCTGAAAAGTCATATTTCTCTTCACGGTCCGGACGGATACCTACCTGGTTCGCAATCATATCGAAACGATCGGAATTCAGACCGGCAAACATAGCGTCCCACTTTGTCTCATTGAATTCAATTTCAAGATCCAGACGTTTTCCGATTTCTTCAGCGACCTCTACATCATATCCTGTCAATTTCCCTTCGTCATTATGGAAGGTGAATGGCGGGTATGTGCCTTCTGTACCTACGACTAGCGTTCCTTCTTCTTTTATCTGTTCATATAGATTCTGATCGCCGGAAGTTTCTGTGTTATCACCGGAATCAGATTCTTCGTTTCCTCCGCATGCAACTAACAATGCTGCTGTGAAAGCAAGGGTCAAAAGTAAAAATGCTTTTTTCATTAAGTATTCCTCCTATGTTTAATTCCTACTAAGTTGATAAGAATTATTGTGAATGCATTTTTCATAATAAACGTTCCTATGTTTGTCTGTCAACAAAATAGTTTAATATAGAAAGTAGTTCGAAGAGGTGTCTCAAAAAAGCTGTTTTAATGCTATAATTAAAATACAGGTTTAAGAGGGGGAGGATGAAATGTATCCAATCTTAATTGGCATCATCATTCTGGTAAGTATTATTGCACTCATTGGAACACTTTATGTTGGAAAAGATGTAAATCAGACGATCAAAAAGTATGAACAAAATGGGGATAGCGGCAGCTCCCTGACTACTTATAAAGGGAAATCAAGTATAACAGTACTGTCTGTCATCTATTTGATCACGTTGATAGTAACCATTGCTTTAGTTGCTGTTTTCATATTCTGATGAGAGAAGCGCTCCTGACGAGGGGCGCTTTTGTTGTTTCGATGAATGAAAATAAGATCAGAAGTCATACTAAACATGGAGGTGTATCAAATGAAGCCATATTGCTGTCCGAACTGTAAAACAAACCGTTCAAGATTCAATTTGATCGAACAAAATGCATCCTCAGTGAAAATCGATCCGAAAAGCGGAGAGGTTCTGAATGTTTTTAATGAAGAAAATATTGATGCATTCCACATGCAGTATAAAGGCCCATCCTACAAAGTACAGTGTGCTTCCTGCGGATTGATCGAAGACGAACACACATTTATAAAATTCGCTGAACATAATAAAAAACAGTAAACCCGATACGGATTTACTGTTTTTTCTGTTTAAGGGATGTGATGCCATCCTTTTGCTCGATCTTACCTGCTTTCATCAGCATTCCCAAAGCTCGTTTGAATGCAGCTTTACTGATTGAGAAGGTGTTTCTAATTTCATCAGGGTCACTTTTATCATGAAATGCCATCTCTCCACCATTTCGTTCCAGATACTCCAGGATTGCATCTGCATCTTCACTCATACTATCCTGCTTCAAAGGACGAAGGGAAATGTTCACTGTCCCGTCTTCCTTTACATCAATGATTCTTCCATTTACCGTTTCCCCGAGTCTCGGTTCCTGTTTTCGCTCAGTCGGATGGATGAACCCTCGATGGCCCTCTTCCGTAAGTACGAAGCTTCCTGCTTTTGTTGTACCGTACACCCTTGCAACCGTTTCTTTGTGCAACAGTTCCTTTGGCGCTGCTTCGAGGTCCTCCATTACTTCACCTTCTTTGATCGGCTTTGCAAGCAGGCGTCCTTTTTTGTCTTCTTCAAGACTGACGAACAGCATGTCCCCAACTTGTGGCCATACTTTTTCCATATAAGGTAGGTCATCCTTTGATACAAGCATTTCCTTTTCAATTCCGATATCGACGAAAACACCGAGATTCTTCACAACTTCGGTTACTTCACCCCAGTCATAGGAATCCAGTGTGGCATCAGGAAGCGTCGATGTTGCTACGATTCCCCGCTTTTTATCGTTATATAGGAACACATCAATCTGCTCGTTGAGTTCAATGTTATCCGGAGCCTCTTCATCACTAAGGAAAACTTCGTGATCGTCATGCTTCAGTACGAACCCCTCAGCGATTTTCTTTTCGACCGTCATTTTCTGAATCGAGCCAAGCTTTAACTTCTTCAATTTCTATGCCAACTTTCTTTAAGTAATAGAGATAGTATACCTTATCAGCTCTTCAAATCATACCTGTTCTTACGGCAGCGTGTTCTTCATTGCTTTCCAAAATTCTTTGGCGACTGCTTCATATCCATCTGTTGTCAAATGCACGTCGATCGGAAGAAAGCGTTTGTGGTTATCCTCAATGGATTGATAAGTGGGGATGAAAAAAGCACCATTCGTCTCCGTGGTCATGCGGAGCGAATCATTGAATTTATGGAGGATAGGAAGGAAACGTGCTTTTGTTTCATTAGAAAAATTCAACGGATGCAATGCATTATAATAACCCATCACATACACATTTGCATCTGGGTTCCATTCGTCAATCACTTTCAACATACGGTCCATGTTGCTAATCGCTGCAATTGATGCACCAAGGGGATCGAAAGGAAGGTTGTTCTGAAGTTTTTTCAGTTCATTTAACAAATCATTTGCACCTGCATCAATCGTAATGTAATCCGCATGCTTGACTGCATCGATGGTAATCGGATTCGTTTGCAGATCTGAAAGCACATCATCACTTGTAGCACCACTTTTCGCCTGGTTCAAGTAATGGACGTCTATCCCCTCTTCAATAAAAAAGTCTCGGATATAGTGTGGGTATCCGTAGACGATGGATCGATCCGCTGTCAGCCCATAAGCAAGGGAGTCCCCTAGAGCCAGATAGTTTACTTCTTCTTTAGCAGCAAAAGTTGCAAGCGGCTGACACAAGATTAATAAGATAAGAACTTGAAACAGCAGTATTATCCTCTTCATCCGTACCCCTCCATCGTTTATTATGGAGATAGTTTGCGTAGAACGGACAATTTTAAAAATGCAAAAAAAGAAACACGCAGAGTGCGTGCTCAAGAGTTCTTGTCATGATCATGAAATTTCAGTACAGCGATAACGAACAATCCGAAGCTGATCATCAAGGACAATACTTCAAATGTCTCCACTGAATCGCCTCCCTTTATCCTTAGCGTCCCCAAATTGAAGGTTGTCCCATACTAGGTCCATTCTTCTAAATTGGTATGAATAAAAAGGATGACTTTGCTTTGATGATATTTGAATTCTGTTAGTCAACTGAAGAAAGTCTGAGCAACATTCAGCTGCTCAGACTTTAGATTGATTTTATGGTTGATTTAATATTTCGTTTAACTTTCTTGATGATCATTGGTAGAGAATCGTTCAATTCTTCGCTTAATCCCCAGTGAAAAGAAACCATAAAAGGTTCGATTCCTATCAATACCCCAGGACTCCCTTGGCATTTGAGCTGGTGAAAGAGGTGAATATTATGAGCCGAGATTCCTAAACTTCCCGGATTGATGTTTTTTAAGTCAACCATACTGACAGCACCATAATCACTTCCACTTTCTACTGCATCAATGACTATCAAATAATCCGTTTCTTCTATAACTTCCAGACAGTAGTCGACATCTGTTTCGCCGATGCTATAATTAACATCTAGAATTCGTTCCTTCATCAATTCCTCTACGATATAAATTCCAATTCCATCATCCTTCATTAATCTGTTCCCAATCCCAAGTATTGTAATCTTTTTCATTAAAACACCTGTATCGTTGTTGTATTTTTTCCATGTTGGTAAACATGTGTTGCACACGACATACAAGGGTCGAAAGAACGTAAAATTCTTCCCAATTCATTCGGTTGAGCTGGATTAAGAAGTTTTGTACCTATTACAGCTTGCTCTGCTGTACCCTTGAAGTTTCCATCTGAAGCGGAAAAATCCCATGCAGATGGGGTGATGATCTGATAAAACGAAATCATTCCGTTTTCGATTTTCAACCAATGGCCAAGTGTCCCTCGCGTCGTTTCCACCAGACCGTATCCTTCAGCCGAGTTTGGTAGTTCCCACTCTTTCTGTACCATATAATCCGGAACGATTTGTTCCAATAATGTTGAGATGATCTTTCCAATATCCCTAGCCTCAAGGCTTCTTGCTATTGTCCGATCCATTGCTGATATTCCATTTCGATACCTTCCACTTAACCACTGCCTTGCCAGAGGTCCTACTTCCATAGGTAATCCATCATATCGCGGAGCTTTCACCCAAGTGTAGGCATTTTCTTTTTCCATATCCGGTTCGGGCATCGTCTCGAATGGTTTATACGTACCTTTACCTTCATACCAGGCATAATTGATATTTTCTGTAATTAAGTCAGCATTGAAATCCAATGTTTCATTTGTCTTATCCAGATAAACAAGGGGTTTTGTATATAGCGTCCCTAATGCTTCATACCCATGAAAGGCACCACAGGACATAAGATTCCCTGGTCCCTTGCCCATTTCGAAATATTCGGGATAATACTGCGCAATTAAAAATGTATCGGGAATCATTACACCTTCTATGAATCCCCGTATCTTTTGTAAAATTGATTTCGCTTCGATCAACTTCATCGCATTGGCTGGAGTTGTGTATCCTCCTACATATACTCCGTGATTATGCGGAGCTTTTCCTCCGAATAAGGCCAGCATCTGATGGGCTAATCTGCTGTATGCAAGCGAATCAAAATAGTGGTTTACCATATCGGCATTTATGTGTTCAGGAAGTCTATAATCTCCGCTATCCGATGTGAACAATGGATGATCTTGAGGCATTTTAACAAAATCCGGCACAGCATATTGATAAAAATGACGAAGATGGTTCTGCAGGAACTCACATCCATGGATGATGTCCCGTAAATACTTCCCTTGCTCTTCGACTTGTACTTTCATCGCTGACTCCAAAGCAAGCGACGAACCGACAGAATGAGCGGTAGAACAAATGCCGCATATCCTTTGCGTAAGGTATATTGCATCAAATGGTTTGCGACCTTTCATCATTTGTTCGAATCCGCGGAACATCATGCCTTTTGTTTTTGCATCCGTAACTGAGTCTTCTTCTACAGTAACATCCAATTCTAAAAACCCGCTGATACGCGTCACTGGATTAATGATGATCTTTCTACCCATTCTCATCATCCCTTGTTGCTTCGTAAGAGGTGAACGGTTCCATTCGATCAGGAAATCCGAATTGCGCGCAACCAATGCAGGTACTTGCCCCAATCGGCCAGTTGACATGATCATTCCATTTACGCGTAGGACAATCTGTACGTGTAACTGGACCACGACACCCGATTTTGAAAAGACAGTATGGTTCACCAAGAGTCTTTGAAAAGATTCCTTGATCAAAGTAAGGACGTCTTGGGCACCGGTCGTGGATAAGTGTACTGTAGAATAATAACGGACGATTCATATCATCAAGTTTTGGCTGACCGAACATAAGCAGGTGGGCAAGTGTTCCAAGAAACCAATCCGGATTTACGGGACAGCCAGGTAGCTTGATGATCGTCCTGTTCAAAACCCTTTGGATTCCCACAGACTGTGATAGATTCGGCCGTGCAGCAGAAGGACCTCCATCCACAGCACATGCCCCGACAGCAATGACATGTTCCGCTTTTTTCCCAAGAAGTTCTACGATTTCCTGACCTGTTACAGGGCGATCTCCTACCTTACCGACAAGGTGATACATCCCCTTGTTTTTTAACGCTACAGCTCCTTCTACTGCCAAAATGAATTTCTCACCCGACTCCGCAAGATTAAAGAGCCGTTCGACTGCATTTTCTCCTTCAGCTGCCATCAGACTGTTGCTATAGAGAAGGTCTACCATCGATGTAATCGCATATTCGAAATCAGGATTGGAACCATTTAAAACAGAAATGATGTTACCCGAGCAGCCATTCAACTCCAAGTAGACCAATTTCTGTTTGGTCATTTGCCCCTCTTGGATCTGACGTTGCGCTTCTAAAGAAAGTCGTTCTGCGACTGATCGATTATCCGTTGGTTCTGGAGGCAAAATAGTCTTATCATTACTCAAGTAATCAACCTCCCAACAGGTGGTAATGTCTCAAGGATCCATTGCTGACCTGTATGACAGGAAGCGAATTCCTGTGAAAGGTCCTCTCCTGCAGTCAAACCGAAATGACTAGCAACGGACCAGGCGGCATTGTTCGTAACATCATAAATGATCTCATCGACCGCCACATAGGCGGGCTTACCATTCATTCCTGTAAATTCAGATAACTGTTCTCTTGTGATTTCTATTTGAGGAGTATTCGTTTGGTTTTGCTGCGTTATTGCTTCAGGTATAGAAGGTTGTGATGCTTGAAGAGTGGTAGGAGTACTCATGTGACTTTGAAAACATTCATTATATAATAATTGATTGATGAATTGCAGGTGAGAAAATTTATTCCACAACTGGTTAAGGGTAAGGTTTTTGGTTTCTTGATCATTTGTTGCATATAGCAGTCGGATCAAGTAGTTTATTTCAGAATAGGTAAGGTCCATTTGTCTGCGGTACATATCAATATTGGACATTCGTGATCACTCCCGGCGCATTATCCTCTAATGAACTTCACGATGTCCTAGCTCAACTCAACTTAGTTATTTGAATCCTGTCATTTCTTTGTGTTTCCTCCGTTATGATGTCCATTAGACTGCTTAGTTCTTCCATCAGTTCTTTAGCTGAAGCTTCAGCTCTATTTAAACTTTCAGAACTGTTTTTCAATCCCTTTTCATCAAGCAGCTCTTTCCAATGACCTATATAAATGCGGCTGTTATCAATCGTTGATTGTATGTGGCTCAATGCTAATGCAATCTCGTCAGTGTTGACACTATTTTTACAGATAAGAATCCCTCCATTCATTAACAAATTCTAGGCAAGGGTTCACCAGAAAGCATATCTAATATCCGTGTGCCGCCCGTTGATGTCTTCAGGAAGACACTCCCTTCTCCGTTAGATACATGACCGATAACAGAGGCATTTTCCTGTCCTGGAATTGCCTTGAGGAAATCGACAATTCTCTCTGATTCTTCTTCCGAGGCAATAAGTAAAACTTTTCCTTCATTTGCCATATAATAAGGTTCTAACCCCATCAACTCCAATGTTCCTCTGACTTCAGGCAATATCGGAATACTTTCTTCTTCAAGCCAAATATCAATTTCAGCGTGTTCAGCAATTTCTTTTAACGTGGTCGCAATTCCACCTCGGGTAGGATCCCGCATGAACCTGATCGTATGGAATTCAGTTAAAAGTTGATCAATGATTCCATTCAAAATCCTGCAGTCACTCGAAACGTTTGATGAAAGTGGCACATCCATCCGTTCTGCCAATACTGAAGTTGCATGCTCAGCGATCCCTCCATTAATAATTACTCGGTCACCTTGTTTAATATGTTGATAGGACAGTTTAATGTATTCATTACAGAAACCGATTCCGGTTGTATTCACATAGAGTTGATCACATTTCCCTTTCTCGACCACTTTCGTATCACCTGCTACGATTCTGACACCTGCTTCTTCCGCGGTTCTTGCCATTGACTGGACAATCTGCTTCAATGTATCCAGCTCCAACCCCTCTTCTAGAATGAATCCCACCGTAATAAATGCAGGCCGAGCTCCGCTTACTGCCAAGTCATTGATTGTACCAGTTACTGCAAGTTTTCCGATGTCTCCACCTGGAAAAAATAAAGGTCTGATTACAAAAGTATCTGTGGTTATTGCCATTCTGCCACCTTGTTGATCCAAAATTGCTGCATCCAGTTCTTTATCCAATTCGACATCGTTGAAAGATGCTTGAAAAACTTCCTTGATCAGTTGGTGTGTAGCTCTGCCGCCATCACCGTGTGACAATAGTACCTTCAATTTTCTCCCTCCTACAAACTAACTTTTTTATTGGCACGTTCGTAATTAAAATAGGTGGAGCATGTTCCCTCTGAAGATACCATGCACGGACCAAGAGGCCGATCGGGATTACATGCTTTCCCAAACAGTTTACAGTCAAATGGGGTTTCTTTACCTTTGACAATCTCCCCACATCGGCAACCTTTTACAACCCTTGATTTTGGCGTCTCACAAAGTATTCTTTTGCTTGCATCAAATTCTTCATAGGCAGAATTAATTTCCATTCCGCTAAACGGTAAACTTCCAAAGCCTCTCCATTTGGGCGAAGAAATTGTAAAAACTTCTTCAAGAATTGATTTTGCTTTTTCATTTCCTGCTTCTTTTACATTCCTAGTGTAATTGTTCTTTATCGTATAGTCTGATTGCTCCATTTCTTTCGTGAGCAGATAAGTGGACGTCAAAAGATCGATCGGCTCAAATCCACTGATTACTGCCGGTATTTGATGTTCTTCAAGAAGACGCCATCCTTCACGTCCGATTATGACAGAGACATGGCCAGGTAAAATGAATCCATCAATTTTATGATTGTCATCGTTAATCAAGGATTTGACTGCTGGTGGCGTCAATTTATGTGCAGCATATACAAAAAAATTCTTGACGCCTTCATCCTTTGCACGCATGATACTCAATGCAATACTTGGTGCTGTAGTTTCAAAGCCTACTCCGAGTAGGAGAACTTGTTTGTGTGGATGCTCTTGTGCAATCTGGAGTGCTTGAGATGCTGAATACACAACACGAATGTCGGCTCCTTCTGCACGCTCTTTGTAGAGGTTGGTACGTGTGCCCGGAACCTTCATCATATCTCCAAAGGTGGTGATGATGACATTTTCCTTCTTGGCATAAGCGATCATTTGATCGATGTCAGCCTGATCAGTGACACATACCGGGCACCCAGGACCACTGGTCAGGTCTATATATGGGGAAAGCAGGTCTCGGACCCCGGTTTTGGAAAAAGAAACGGTATGGGTGCCACATACTTCCATGAATCTGAACTTTCTTCCCAACGACTCACGTTTTTCTATAAAAAAAGGTTCAAACTTCCTGAATAATTGATTGAACAATGTTCCATCTCGATAAGCTAGTACGTTCACCCCTGCGTCAACTCCTTCCAATATCGTATAGACTGTATCGCTTCTTCCTCATTGATCAATTGAATGGCTTCTCCTGCATGGACAAGAACAAACTGTCCTGTTTCCACCTTTTCTAACAGCTCAATTCCAACCTGCAGTTGACTTCCTAAATAATCGACTTTAGCAGTGCGCCTTTGTTCATCAATTTCAATCACCTTTGCTGGCATGGATAGACACATTTTCTTTTGACCACCTCCATAAAGATGAAACAGCCTGGCCTAATGAGATGCCGCCATCACCCGTTGGCACTTTCTCGTGAGAAAATACGCTGAATCCTTCTTTTTCTAGAAGAGCTTTTGAGCATGAAAGCAAGTGACGATTGTTCCAAACCCCGCCACTGAAAACTACTGTATTCAAATTTGTCTGTTTATATGTTTCGATTACTCCTTTGAGAATCATCTCAGCCAAAGTCTGATGAAATTTTTTAATGATCGTATAAGACGATTGGAGGTGATCAATATCATCAAGAACCCCTTCAATCATACTTTCATATTTTATTACACCATCCTCTATATCGAAGGTGTAAGATGGGTGGGCAGTAGGATCAAAATCTGTCTCCTCCAATTTTTCACTCATGATCATTGCAGCTTCTCCGTCATAGGCACTTTCTGTACATAACTGTAGTATCGCAGAAATCCCATCGAACAATCGGCCTGCACTGCTGGCTGTAACCATAGTTGAAGACCCTCGTAGTTGTGACAGAACTAAAGGTATTTGATGTTCATATTGAGGGAAGAGCTTCGAGACTATCTTACCCGTTGCACCAATATCTTTTGTAAATCTGTGAATTAATGAAATAGCTATCATCCATGGATTTTTTATACTTGCCTCTCCACCAGGTAGGGCTATGGGCTGAAGATGAATATGGCGTTTGAAAGCAATGTAATCTCCAGTTAAAATTTCAAATCCCCAAAGATTACCGTCCTTCCCATAACCAGTGCCGTCCAGAATACAGGCGATTACAGGGGAAGTCAGCTGATGTTCTGCCATACATGCAGCCATATGGGCATGGTGATGATAGATCGGTTGGAAGTTCACATCTTTCCTGGCTTTCAATTGTTTTGAAATCATGTATTCAGGGTGTGGGTCAAAGCCAATTACATCAATCTTAGCATTCAATAATCCTGACAAGTGTTGAAGAGAACTGTGAAAAGCTTCAAGGGTTTCAAGATTTTCAATGTCTCCAATATGCTGACTCAATACAGCGTCCTTACCTGTTACTACACAGAAGGTATTCTTCATGTCACCACCAGCACCTAAGATGACCGGCACTTTATCTATATTGAGATCCTTTGGCAGGGGGATGGGGATGGTACTTGGTACATAACCCCTGGAACGCCTGATGATACGCAGCTTACCATCAGAAACATATGTTACGGAATCATCCGTCTGTGTGACAATTTCACGGTCATGTAAAAGGAACCCATCACTCAACCCCTTAAGCTGGTCAAGGGCTTCTTCATTGGTGCGCGAAATTGGAAGTCCGCTAAGGTTACCGCTAGTAGCAATCAGAAGATCAGGCCCATCTGCAAAAAGAAGATGATGAAGGGCTGTATATGGCAGCATAACACCGACTCTTTGCAAGCCGGGTGCAATGGAATGTAGTGGTAAGTGATTTATTGCATACGCATTAGGACGTAGAAGAACAATTGGGGCTATAGTAGATTTTAAGTGATGCCTTTCAGTTTCATTGATTTCAAAGTACCTTTCAACTGCATTAATGTCTCTTGCCATTAATGCGAATGGTTTTCTTGAACGCTTTTTTCTTTTTCTAAGCAATGTAATTGCTTCGCTTTTGGTAGCATCACATATCAAATGGAAGCCACCTATTCCTTTGACAGCAATAGTGCCATGATGTGCAATGATTTCATTACTCCACTTCAACCATTGCTTTTGAAGCTTGTTTCCTTTGCCGTCGACCGCTATTACGTTAGGTCCACATACAGGACATGCGATCGGCTGAGCATGAAACCTTCGATCCATGGGGTTTTTATATTCTTCATTACAAGCTTCACATAATTGATAAGCAGCCATTGAGGTTTTCTCTCTATCATAAGGGAGTGCACGAATGATAGAGTATCGTGGCCCGCAAAAGGTACAACTGGTGAGTGGGTAGCTATTGAAACGAGTGCTTCCTTTTATATCTGTCAAACACTCTTCACAGACTGCAAGATCAGCAGGGAATACCGTTTTCAATTTTCCATTACTCACACTTTCTTTGATGACAAAATCTGTATCTCCTATTTGCTCTATATATGTTTCATTTATACGATCGATCGAACCAGGTGGTTTTAATTTAGAGGGCAAGTCCATCGTAAATCCTTTAATATTATAGGGATCTCCTTCAATCTCGATGGTCACATTACCAGAACAATTAGAGACAAATCCATTCAATTTATGGGTTTTGGCCAATCTGAATACATAAGGACGGAACCCTACCCCCTGCACCACTCCTGTTACGTCCAGTCGAACCCTTTTATTTGAGTGTGTTCCACCCAATTTTCTGTCAGCCATTTTGTCCATCTCCCCATTCCTAGTCCATTGATGGAAGAAACTTCAAATACAGTAGCATCCGGATTGATCTGCTGGATATCTGATCTGAACCGTGACAGTTCAAAAGATACATATGGAAGTAAATCTATCTTGTTCAAGATAATTACATCAGCCTGTGCAAATACGTTGGGATACTTTTGTACTTTCTCAGACCCTTCTGTTGTACTCAAAATAACGATTTTTGCATGTTCACCCAAATCAAACTCTGCCGGGCATACTAGATTTCCCACATTTTCTACAACTAATAAATCCGTATCTTCCAATGAGAAATGAGTCAGGACCTCTTCAACCATTTTCGCATCCAAGTGGCAGGCACCATGGGTATTGATCTGCACTGCTTTGACATTCATGCTTGCGATACGTTCTGCATCAATAGTTGTCGCGATATCACCTTCAATTACCCCTATTTCCAAGTCGTCCTTCAATTGTCCGATCGTCTTTTCTAGAAATGTAGTTTTACCCGATCCAGGGCTGCTGATTAAATTGAGTGTATAGACGTTGTTTTCCTGGAACCTGCTTCTGTTTTTGTCGGCGTATTCCATATTGTGTTTAAGAACGTTATGACCCAATGTAATATGCTTATTCATCCTCTTCCTCCCCTTCAATATAATCGATATGAATTGATCTACCTTCAACTATTTCATAAGATAGAATTGCACTTTCACTCCTGCCTTGCTTCAAGGTTTCAAAGGCAAAAAGAAGAGCATCCGGCATAACCAGCATCTGCTTACCAATACTCAGTTTTATTTTTTCTACTTTTTCAACATGATTCTTAACTGCTTCTTCTTCAATTAGTTTGAGAACTTCAAACATTATGCTTACTTCATGCATCGCCCACCATCCTTCATAAACAACCTATCCCTATCTAAAGCTATGAAAATGAGGAAATCTTTATTACATATGGAAAAGAGAACAAAAAAAGCCAGCAAGCTGCTGACTTTAAAAAGTTGGTTCATTTGGATTTATAATATCTCCTAATTACAAGAGTGCTTCGGCTAGGAGTTCATATGATCTGATTTTAGCTTGAAAATCAAATATATTCGTGATGATTAAAAATTCATCCGTCCCATAATGATCTTTTAATCTTGTTAATTGTTCTTTCACTTCTTTAGGGTCGCCAATAATGGCTCGCCGACGGTTCATTTTCATTTTTTCTATTTCTTTAGGTGTGAATTTTTGGTTAAAAAGATCTTCATGAGAAAATACTCTAGTTTCCAAACCTTTTTCAACTTGCAATAACCATACATCCTGACTGAGGGCCAACTTTTCAGCCTGCTCCTTTGTTTCTGCACAAATCACAAAAATACATACATTCACTTTAGGTTCATCATTGTCAACTACAGGGTGGAATTGTTCCCTGTAGGCTGATATTGCACTTTTCCCATTGGTAGGATCGATGAAATGTCCGAATGTGAAGCCAGTTCCATTATTAGCAGCATGTCTTGCACCCCGCTCTGAAATACCTAATACCCATACATCCGGATTAGAGGTAGTCAGCGGTGTTGCTTTTACACCAAAATGGTCATGCCCCTTAGGGATGGTACCCTGTAAAAACTGCCTGAGCTCCTTCACTTGCCTAGGAAATGCACTCAACGTCTTTTTATATCCATCAGTCAAAGCTAATCGTGTTTTCTGTGAGCCTCCTGGAGATCTGCCAAGCCCGAGATCAATCCTGCCTGGAAACATCGCTTCAAGCATTTTGAAATTTTCAGCGACCTTCAAAGGACTGTATTGTGGCAATAACACACCACCGGAACCGATTCGGATGCGGCTCGTTTCTGTTGCCAATCTGGTCATAAGTATTTCCGGCGAACTGCTCGCAAGTCCATTCGTATTATGATGCTCTGCGATCCAGTATCTTGAATATCCCCATTCTTCCGCTTTTTTGGCAAGGGTGATTGTTTGATTGATGGCATCAGCTGACGTACTGCCAACCGATATCGGTGATTGGTCTAAGATGCTCAGTTTCATTTTTCTCATCCGTTCTAATAGATTTCTTTCATGATTTTATTCAGTATTTCCAGCTGTTCTTCAAATAAATACTTATATCTTTTCTTCAGAATGTCAAATTCTTCTTTTCCTTCATCCGTTAGCGAATACCAATATACTTTCTGGCGCTGTTTATCATAGGATTTATAGTCTTCCTTACGCTTCAGTAAGCCTTCTTCTGTCATCTGATGAAGGGTATCCAATAATGTGGATGGTGCAGGAATCCAGTTGGTTGTGAGTTTTTGAAACTCTTTTTTGAAATGCTCACTGATCATAGGCGGATGGACTTGTAAAAGATGCATGATATAAAATTTCGTAAATTGCGCCGCACTCATGTTCAGTGCGAACTTTTTAGGGTTGTTTTTATGCGACATACATTACTCCTCCTAATTCCAATGTTCATTAAATACTGGATTTCGACAAGAAATTGCTTTATTGTATATAAATGTACATACCCTTGAAAAATGTGTCTAAAAAGTTCCTATTTATCTATTTTCTCCTTGATCCCCTTGACTTCCTGCTTTAAAGGATTATTATGATGAATTTTACTGATGTTTTATGCAGGGTTCGGAGTTGCTACTATGTATGAAGTTGAATAATTATGTGTTGCTTACCTGAATTCTTCCTTCTCGGTTGTTTTCTTCATCCCACTCGACTTGAATTTCAAATGTTCCTTCTTTTAATAAATATGGTATTCGCCTTCTAAAGGATTCCTGCATCGGCAGCTCTTCCAGGCTTTCGATCGGATACCAGTCGACTTTCCCTTCTGGAGGATACTCAAGGATTTTGCCTTCGAAATCCTTCGTATAATAGTGAAAGATGATGAAACGATCCTTTTTCACTTCATTTACATATTCATATAAGCCTTTATATGTAAGGTTTCGAACCGTCAATCCTGTTTCTTCTTTCACTTCTCTTTTCGCTGAATCGACGAAGCTTTCTGGAAAATCCACCTTACCTCCCGGTGGCAGAAACCCCTTGAAGTTCCCATGCTGACGATCGAGCAGTAAAATCTTCCCTTCCTTTTCAATGATGCAGATCGTCCAGAATTTATAATTGATTGGTCCGCTCACCTTTCCCACCCTTCCTTTCATTAAAATAAGACCGGGATTATCCCCCGGCCTTACTTGTTAAAGTTTTTCTTCAAACCAGCGTGTAATATGATCGAGCCGTTCCAACCTTAAAGACGGCTTCCCGGATCTTGAGAGGTTATGATCTGCATCAGGTACACGCACGAACTGTGCTGTCTTCCCTTTCCGCTTCATTGCTATGAACAATTGTTCCGATTGTTCAATTGGGCAGCGATGATCATTTTCACTATGGATGATCAACAATGGTGTATTCATATCATCGACATATGCAATCGGAGAATGGCGCCACAACGTTTCAATATCATCCAGTTCTGCTTTGATCTGCCACTCACTGAAGTAATAGCCGATATCACTGACTCCGTAAAAACTGATCCAGTTCGAAATACAGCGCTGCGTCACTGCTGTTTTAAAGCGGCCTGTATGACCGATGATCCAGTTAGTCATAAAGCCTCCATAGCTTCCTCCGGTCAAACCTAAACGTTCTTCATCAATAAAGTCGTAGCATTCCAGAATATAATCGAGGCCATTCATGATATCCTGATAGTCCTTGCCTCCATAATCTCCTCGAACTGCATCGACAAATGCCTGATTATACCCTTGAGACCCTCTAGGGTTGATATAAGCAACCGCGTAACCATTCGCTGCAAGCAGCTGCATTTCATGCATGAAACCGTAGCCGTACATCATATGTGGACCACCATGGACTTGATAGACCAGAGGATATTTCTTTCCTTCTTCAAAATTAGCAGGCTTCATTATCCAGCCTTGGACATCCCAACTATCGACACTTTTGAAAACGAAACTTTCTGGAATGCTTAACTGTACTTCATCCAGCCAGTCTGCATGATACGTTGTAAGCTGTTCTGTTTCTCCTGTAGGTACGTTAAGCATATAAAGTTCTCCAGGAGATGTCGGAGTGGAAACTGTCGCTGCAATCGTTTGCGTCTCCTGATCCAGGTCGTATCCATAAATATAGTGATCTTCCTGCCATGCGGGATAGATTTCTCCATCCAGATTGGCGAAATAAAGGACGGTACTACCGCTTTGACTAGCGGTAAAATAGAGGCTTTCTTCATTCTGCCAGATTATGCCCGGCAGGCTTGCACCTTGTTGGACATCGGCAGACATGAAGTCCCCAATCGGTACTTCAAAGGCTTCAGTCAAATTATGTACAGCATCCGTCTCCATATCAAATAGGAGAATATCCGCATGCGTGGCATTCTCATACGTCCTGCCATGGAACGTGACAGCCAGTTTCTGTCCATTCGGGGACCAGGATGCACCGCTTATGTAACCAGGTTCCGTATGCAGCTGAATACGCTCATTTTGGTCAAGTTGATGGAGGAATAACTCAGAGTTAAAGGAAAAGTCCTTATCCTCCGCCTCATCTCCGGCATAGATAAGTGCATTTCCATCCGGGGACCATGCGAATAAATGGTAACTATGCCCGCTGTCTGTCAACGGTACAAACGTTCTGTTATGTAAATCGAATAATGCAATCCTGCTATCCTGATCATTCAATAATCCACTGCCATCTGCTTTATATTTCATTCGGTCAATGACAACGGAAGAAGGTTCATCCTTTTTATCTTCTTTTTTTTCAGTTGTTGAATCGAATCCCTCATCCGGCTTCAAGGACGCCTGAACCGCCAGTTTTTTTCCATCCGGGGACCAAATAAAGTTCGTGATCCCATTCGGCAAGTCGGTTACTTTTTCAGCCTCTCCACCACTGACGGGCAACAGATAAAGTTGAGCAGAATCACTTCTAGTAGATATGAAAGCAATTGACTCCCCGTCAGGAGACCATTTCGGACAGAAATTCTTATCCTTTCCGAACGTCCATTGTTTCATTGCTCGGCTGTTTTTATCATAATGAAAGAGATTGGAAAAATAGTTGTCAGCTTCTTTGTCCATCTCCGTAATCACAGTCAACATGCCCTTTCCATCCGGTGACCAAACTGGGTTCGTAATGGATCTTATTTCAAACAGATCTTCCTTTGTAATCGTACGTTTGTCTTTACTCATAGCTGTTCCTCCTTTTGGCTGTTTCCTAACATTCGATAAATCAGGACATATTCCTTCCAAATATATGGATTTTTTCATAAATTTCGTTAAAATGTATACTTTTCCTCATCTTGATAAGCATATAGACCCACATATTATGATGGATGACCTACCTAAAAAAGGACCGCAGAAGCGCTGGCTCCTACGGTCGATAAGGCTCTCTATTCAATTGTGAAGCCGATTTTGCCGAAGTTTTTCGTTTTCTGGATGTATTCGAATGCCTCTTTAAATTGTTCTAAAGAAAATACTTGATCCAGTTGAGGTTTGATTTCATGTTCACTTACGAATGCAAGCATCTCCCGGAATTCTTCTGCACTGCCCATCGTCGAGCCAAGCAGATTATACTGTCCATAGAAGAATTGTCGGATATTGAAGGTCACTTCATCTTCAGTCGTAGAACCAAATGTCACAATCGTGCCACCTTTACGGATGATGTTCATTGATTTCTCGAATGTTGCATTGCCGATGCTTTCAACAAGCAGGTCTACGCTTTCTGATTTCAGTTCTTCATTCCAATCCGCATTGGTCGATACTGTAACATCCGCCCCAAGTGCTTTTGCTGCTTCGAGCTTTTCCTGGCTGCGGGAAGTTACAATCACTCGCGCGCCGACAGCTTTAGCGAATAAAAGTGCAAAAGTCAGCACGCCGCTTCCGATTCCTGGAAGCATGACGGTCATGCCTTCTGATAACTTTCCTCTAGTGAAAAGTACACGATACGCTGTCAATGCAGCAAGAGGAAGTACACCAGCTTCTTCCCACGACAAATGCTTCGGCTTCGGTTCAATATTCGCTGCAGGAACTGTAATGAATTCCGCGAATGTCCCATGGTCTGGTAACCCAACGATTTCAAACCCCTCAGGTGGTGCATCGCTATTGTTCTCCCAGCCTAGTCCAGGATTGATGACAACTTCATCCCCTATGTTTATTCCATCTACATCCGACCCTAGATCTTCTACTACTCCTGCACCGTCGGATCCTGGAATTAGTGGTGGCTGATCAGTTTTATGACGGACCGTCACCATCAAATCCCGTCGGTTCATGCCTGCTGCTTTCAACTTCACTAATACGTGCCCCTGTGGAACTTCAGGTCTCTCGTAATCTCGTAAAGCTAAACCTTCCAATCCTTCCACTTTTTCATGAATGATCGCTTTCATAAAGTCCCCTCCTTATGATTGTATCCTTATTCAAACATACCGAATTCTCGCTTAAAACACAAAGAATTGAATGGCTTCAATAGTTGAGAAAAAGATTCTGTCAATGCTAAATCAGTGGAAAGGGCGGCTGGGAAACTACTCGCTTTCCTGTGGGGGAGCTGGCGAGCCTCCTCGGTCGTTTTACTCCCTGTGGGGTCTCGCCTAGCCCCTTCTCCCACGGGAGTCGAGTAGTTTCCCAGCCACCTTATGTATCTTTTCACGCAAATAAAACATTACCAAGTTAGAATGACTATAGAATTAAAAAAGCTGCCGGGAAATTCCCGGCAGCCTTACTGCCTTAAAATGAATGGCAGTTTCGTACGAATCTATTAGTCTAGAACTTTTACGTTTACTGTTTTCACACCCCAGTTAAGTGCATCGGACTTGTTAGGGATGAAGACATCGATTTTGTTTCCTTGGATTGCTGATCCAATGTCACCAGCTACTGCATATCCGTAGCCTTCTACATATACTTCAGAACCTAGTGGGATGACATCCGGATCGACAGCGATCACTTTTTTATCAGGGTTTGCTTTCAGGTCGATTCCAGTGTAAGTCGTACCTGAGCAACCTGTGCAATTTGCTGTATATGCTGTAGCGATCATGTTCATTTCCTTAGCAACATCGTCCTGACCTGAATCAGAAGATGTCGTTGCGGCTGTAGTCACTGCTTCACCTTGTTCTTTGCTTTCAGACTTTTCGGTGGAAGCTTCTGCCTTCGCTGTTGTTTCTTTTTCAGCAGACGCCTGTGCTTGTCCGTTTCCACTTACTGCGAAAGTGTCGCCAGGGAAGATGGTAGTAGAAGAAAGATTATTCCAAGCCATCAACTGATCGACAGTCACACCATACTCTTGGGAAATTCCCCAAAGCGTATCACCGGATTTGACGGTGTATTTAGAGCTTTGGTTTGCTTCTGCATTATTCGTTGCTGATACAGTTAGTTTATCGTTTGGATATATTAGATTGGAATCTAAATTGTTCCATTGTTTAAGTTGATTTACTGTTACGCCATTATCCTGTGAAATTCCCCAAAGAGTATCCCCTTTGTTCACCACATAATCGTCCGCAGCATGAGCCTGAGCCGCAAGTCCACCAGAGATAGTTGCTACAGCAGCAAATGATAGTAATTGTTTCTTCATACAAGAAGACCTCCTTGGTTTGTTTTCATTATTTTTACCACGTTTCCTAATTTATCACATAGAGGAAATATGTTAAGAACAAAGCGTTAACATTAACATTTCAGTATTAACAACAATATGACGATAGAATTACAAACTGGTATATATTACTCATAACAATGGAATTTAAATCAAAAAACCCCTGAATTGGTAGATTCAGGGGTCAAAATAATACAAATTTCAATATATTTTTTATTATTGATATAAAATTAAAACATCATATGTTTGTTTTTTCCGGTCAGTACTTGATAGATACCATATAAGATTAGTCCTGCAGCAACAATGATCAGCAACACTTTTCCGTAAGGCTGTTGTGCAATCTCACCCAATGCGGCATCCACACCTGTCGCATTACTGCTTGAAGCAGTCATTGCCATTTGTATGAAAAAGTATCCGATAATCGAAAATACGATTCCTCTTGCAAAAAGACCCAACTTACCTGAAATACGGACCATCTTCTTTTCCTTCATACTCATTCCACCAGTTTTAAACCGTTCCATGTAGGTTCCCTGCTTTGCCCGGTAGAGCTGATAGATACCGTATCCGATGATCCCAAGGCCTACTGCGCCGATTACAAACTGTCCAAAAGGCTGTTGAAGTACTTTGGCAATCATTGTCTGTTTCTGTCCGCCGCCTGAACTTCCGGCATGCATTGCAATCGTCACTGCTTTGTAGGCGATTCCTATATGGATGACGAAACTGATAAGAAATCCTGCGCGTTTACCGAGTCCTTTTTTGCCGGTTCCATTGTTCTCAGGGTCGATCAGCGCCTGAATCAATTTCCATATTGCATAGAAGCTTAATCCTGCCGCTACAATGTACAGCATGATTTCACCAAGCGGCATTGCAGCTACAGATGCAAATGCTCCGCTCGATCCCGTCACTTTCCCGCCGATTCCCGCGGCAGCCATAAAGGATAACGCTCCAATCAGGATGTACATCACCCCTTTGGTTATATATCCGGCGCGCGCCATTTTTTTGATGCCGCCTTTCAATTCATGACTTGTAGCTTTACTGGACGATGGTGCCCACTTATTTACAACATCACTCAATGTCTTCCACTCCTTTAGTGTTATGTTCTTGCATTTCCCTTATAAGAAGTGACAAAAACCTTCCATACGAAAAAAAGCCGCCCATTTTAAAGGGCGGCTTCTGAGTACTTATTTTAAAGCTTGCAGTTGTTTTTGCACTTTTGGATCTTCCAAATATTCATCATACGTCATTTCTGCATCCACGATTCCATTCGGAGTGAGTTCGATGATGCGATTCGCAATCGTCTGGATGAACTGATGGTCATGCGATGCGAACAGGATCGAGCCTTTGAAACGGATTAGACCATTGTTCAATGCAGTGATCGACTCCAAATCAAGGTGGTTCGTCGGTTCATCGAGAATCAATACGTTCGCTTCACTCAGCATCATTTTAGAAAGCATACAACGAACTTTCTCACCACCGGATAACACACTCGCTTTTTTCAAAGCTTCTTCTCCGGAGAAAAGCATTCTTCCCAGGAATCCGCGAAGGAACGTTTCTGTTTCATCCTCCGGTGAATACTGACGCAGCCATTCGACAAGCGTCTTGTCAGAGCCTTCGAAGAATTCGGAGTTATCTTTCGGGAAATAGCTCTGGGATGTAGTGACGCCCCACTTGTATTCACCTTCGTCCGGTTCGATTTCACCAGTCAGAATTCGGAATAGCGTCGTTTTGGCAATTTCATTGTCACCGACGAATGCTACCTTATCATCTTTATTCAATGTGAAAGAAACATTATCCAAAACTTTCTCGCCTTCAATGGTTTTAGAAAGACCCTTGACCGTCAGTAAGTCGTTTCCGATCTCACGCCCCGGCTTGAACGCAATGTAAGGATAACGTCTTGACGATGGCTGGATATCATCAAGCGTGATCTTATCCAACAGTTTCTTCCTTGAAGTCGCTTGTCGTGATTTAGAGGCGTTCGCACTGAATCGCGCTACGAATTCCTTCAAATCTTTGATTTTTTCTTCTTTTTTCTTGTTCTGTTCTTCTGCCATACGCTGGGCAAGCTGGCTGGATTCATACCAGAAATCATAGTTTCCTACATAAATCTGAAGCTTTCCAAAATCCAGGTCGGCAATATGCGTACACACATTGTTCAGGAAGTGACGGTCATGAGATACGACAATCACTGTATTTTCGAAGTTGATAAGGAATTCTTCCAGCCACTGGATCGCTTTGATGTCCAAGTGGTTGGTAGGCTCATCCAAAAGCAATACGTCAGGATTTCCGAACAACGCCTGCGCAAGCAATACTTTCACTTTTTCAGAACCGGTCAGATCCTTGACATGTTTGTAGTGCAAATCTTCGCCGATACCAAGACCTTTCAATAGACGGGCAGCTTCACCTTCCGCTTCCCATCCATTCATTTCTGCGAACTCCCCTTCAAGTTCCGCAGCTTTGATACCATCTTCATCACTGAAATCAGGCTTCATGTAGATGGCATCTTTCTCCTGCATGACTTCATAAAGACGCGTATGTCCCATGATTACCGTCTGCAATACTTCATATTCATCGTATTCGAAATGGTTCTGCTTCAAAACAGCGAGACGCTGTCCCGGTTTCATCGATACTTCTCCTACCTGAGGTTCGATTTCACCGCTGAGGATTTTCAGGAAAGTGGATTTACCAGCACCGTTCGCACCGATCAGCCCGTAACAGTTACCGGGCGTGAATTTTATATTAACGTCTTCAAAAAGCTTCTGGTCGCCATAGCGAAGACCAACATTATGCACATTAATCATCTAAAGTCCTCCATTTAAAAATGTTTATCAGAAAGATTATATCATTGATCGAACTGTAACGATATATATTGCGCCCATTTTATAGCAGGGTGCATACAAAAAGACCACACCATGACTTGAGGTGTGATCCTTAGGGGTTACTTATGATAAATGCTGTTATTGTCTACTACTTGCAGGACCTTCGTGGAGGATGTCATGTCACTGCCACATACTGGACAGCTTGGAGTTTCCTCGATCTTGAAATTATCTCTCATCCAGCAGTTACAATCTTCAGACTGACAGACCCATATTTTCGTCTCTTCTTTGACAATCTCTTCCTGGTTCTTTTTTCCGAATGCCATTCTCAAAGATACCTCCTCTGGAATTGAACTTATGTAAAAGAGACTGACTTACATGAAGCCAGTCTCTCTTTCATAATTAATTATAGCTTAACTACATTTGCAGCTTGTGGTCCACGGTTACCTTCAGTGATTTCGAATTCAACCGCTTGGCCTTCTTCAAGAGTCTTGAAGCCATCGCCCTGGATCGCACTGAAATGTACGAATACGTCGTCTTCGCCTTGTACTTCGATGAAACCGAAGCCTTTTTCTGCGTTAAACCATTTTACTGTACCATTTTTCATTTGTTGGTCCTCCAATGTTTCTAAAAAATTAATATGTGTTACTTAAAAAGTAAAAAATCACATATTATAAAAAGTATCATAATGAATCGATGATCACTCTTTATAATAGGTGATTCCTTTTCATGTGCAGAATACTTATTTATAACAAAGATATTCGAGCCCTTGATGAGCTTAATCTAAGATTACTATGCAGTTGCCTAAAAGTCAAGTGAACGCCCTTACCACCCCCACTTCTACCATTATACGCAGCGTTTACCATTTTATACATGGATTTTTCTCACTCGTTCGGGACACCGATCCGGATGACCCCGCATGCCAGACGTTTACCTGCATTACCACTCGGCTGGGATTGGAAGTCATCAGGGCTTTCATGAATGATGACAGCTTTCCCTTCGATCTGATCAAGGGTAAACCGGTTTGTGTAAAAAAGCATCTGTGCAACACCATTATTGGAGAACAAGACGGGAAAATCCCCTGCATGGTTTCCATGAGGCTGATCGTCAGGATTCCAATGGCCACCGGCTGCTTGAAAAGGATCGTTTTCATCCCCGATATCACATGCTCCATTCTCATGGATATGGAAGCCGTGTGGTCCTACCTGACTTTTGCCATTCGTTGCAGGCTGAAATGCAGGAAGTCCTTCTACTTGTACGAATACTTGCACACCATTCGGTAATTCATAGAAATAAACGATCCCCTTCAGGTCAGGAGCCAACGGACCACCTTCAACAACTGCATATGCCTGGCGAAACGGCTGTTGACGGACATAAGAATATGGATATGGAGATGGATAATAATAGGAATAAGGGTTGTAAGTATAATACATGAAACCGAACTCCTCCTTTCTATTCCAACTTATGCGCTCGTGTGCTTCGCTATGTCACAAAGTTGTAATGTCCGTGAAGATTTACATTTCTTCTACGGGTGTGCTACACTCCGAATGTATTGAGCTTTGACAACAAAGGAGAGATACAGAAATGAATAAAAAACTAATGACGCTGGTCTTCGGACTACTTCTTCTTGTCGGTTTGACAGCCTGTGGTGGTAATGGAGAAGAAGCGAAAAAAGATAACAAGAAAAACAATGGTCCCGCTGCCGTCGTCAACGGTGAAGAAATTCCAAGAAAGGAATTCGAGAAGAATTATGACATGGCCAAGTCCCAATATGAACAAATGGGAATGGATCTCAAAGGAAAAGAGAAACAAATCAAGAAGTCCGTAGTGGATCAAATGATCGATTCCGAGCTGCTTGTCCAGTATGCGAAAGATTCCGGAATCAAAGTTGATGATAATAAAGTGGATGAAGAATACAAGAAGTTCACCGATCAGTTTGAAAAAGAAGAACAGATGGACAAGTTTCTAAAGCAGAACAACCTGAAAAAGGACGAACTGAAACCACTATTGAAAGAAAGCCTGATGGTTCAGAAATATATCGATGAAAACACAGAAGAACCTAAAGTATCAGAAGAAGAATTGAAAAAACAGTACGATCAATATGTAGAACAGCAAAAACAGATGCAGAAACAAGCAGAGAAAAAGGCTGAAGAAAGTGGCCAGGAAGGTCAACAGCAACAGGAAATTCCTGAATATGAAGAAATGAAAGATTCTTTGAAACAACAGATGGTTCAGTCTAAAAAAGATGAGCAAGTCCAAAAACTTGTTCAGGAGCTTCGTGATGACAGTGAGATCGAAGTGAATGTATAATAGCTCTTTATGCAGCGAAAACCCGAACAATTCTAATGAATTGTTCGGGTTTTCTGTTTAAGTCATTTGTCAGTCCGATACCCGCTGTTCACTGAAGCAACTATTTCTTTAAGCTGATGCTGGATCGTTTTCCATTCATCGATATCAGTTATACTTTCCAATTGGTTCAACAACGTATCGTAATAGTCATCTACATCAACTGTCCACTTTTCTTTTATTTGTGGTACGTGGGTAATCCATTCTTCGTGATGGAGATCGGAAAGCGTATGATGAGCCGCTTCCAGTTGATTTTTCAGTAGTGGGTCCACCACTTGCTTGTACTCTTCCTTCATTGCTTCCCTGTCACTACCTTCAAAGAACCGTTTCGTATTCTTGAAATGATTCAGTACCTTTTGTTCAGCTTGCTTCTCTAATGAAAACCTCTGTTTATCAAGCTCCAGATCAAGAGCAATGGCGTCAATGTGGTCCATTTCGAAAGAGTCATCTACCTGCTTCAATTGGCGGAGCACCTCTTTTTGCAATTGGTCCAGAGTTTCATTGAAGAAGGATTGCATTCTGAGCAGCACAGCGCGAAGCTCCTGGTTCAGTTCATCATTCAATTCTTTCATCAAACCTGCTGAAGCACTTTCCAGCTGTTCTTTACCAGCTTTACCGTTCTCATTGATTGTTGCTGGATTGATGTGTTGTTTGAAAAAGTCATTGAAATTCAACAGCATCCTCTGGTGGATATAAAACACTTGTTTTTCCAACTTTTGCTGCACATTCTTTTCGTACTTTGCCTCATTGACTGCATCGATATGCTTTCGCATCGTTTGTTTGTTCTCTTTGTAAAGCGTAAGCTTCTCAGCTCGAGCACCTTCATCCAGTTCAGCATCGGCAATAAAGTTTTCAAGTAAAGCATCCACCCGGTTGATGTCATGGGTGATCGAAGCGATCAGAACTTCAGAAAGTTCATTGTCAATGAAGTTATAGAACTCCTCTTCGAATTTTTCCATCTCCGAAATTCGGACATGTTGCCCGTCTACCCTCGCTTTCAATGCCTCCAGGCTGGAAACTGGATAGATGCGCGGGTTCCTGATATCAAAAGCAAGCAATTGATCTCTAATATAGTTCTGTACCTGATTCAGTTCTTCGTCTGATTGTGCGAGATCCGCTGCATTGATGAGGAAGAACATCTTATCAAGGCTGAACACATCTTTTACCCTACCGAGCTGTCGAAGGAAACTCTGGTCTGCTTTGGAAAATGGATGATTGTAATAGGTAATGAAAAGAATTGCATCTGCATTCTTTATATATTCAAACGAAACATCCGTATGGCGCGCATTCACAGAATCTGCACCCGGTGTGTCCACGAGCGTGATCCCTTTTCTCGTAATAGGACAATCATAATGCACCTTCATCGACTCGACGAAACAGGAACGTTTCTCCTCTGCTACATAAGAGGCGAACATCTCGAATGGGATCTGTGTTTCGCTTCCGAGATATCCTTTAGCTTCTTCGTACCCCGCTATTACCGCTTCAACAAAAGCAACCTGTTTGTGTGGAAGCTGCTGTTTGTTTTCTTGAGACATTCCCATCAGTTTATCAATCAATGTTACTGTATCATTTACATTCCAATCAAAGGTTGCGATGATATCAGTGAAATCATCAATCAATTGCTGTTCTGATTTGAACTGGACCGTCACGGTTCCATGTGAATTCTCCTCATCTACAGGTGCGATCTGATTGATTGCTGCTGTAGTCGGATTCGGTGAAACCGGCAGGAGGCGATCCCCCATCACTGCATTTGCAAAAGAAGATTTCCCCGCACTGAAGGCTCCAAATAAAGCTACAGTATACGTGCGATTTTCCAGACGGTTCTTTTTCATCTCCAATTGTGCCAACAGCGAACGGAATGCGTCCGATTCGTCAAGCAGCTGATGGATACGGTCGATATGCTGGACCATTTCTTCTGGGTTGGTTCCCGCTTCCCCTGTCTGGTGTGTAGTTTCTCTACTTTGTACTTCGGATATTGCTTCATCCGTGCTGTTGTGTACTTCAGTGATAAGACCGGAGTCCACGCTCTCGTTCCTCTCCTCAAGCGCACGCATGGATGATTTCATAACATCCACATGTACCTTCAGTGTCAGGGCCTCCCAAAGCAGCAATCTGTATGTTTCTATTTCCTCTTCTTTGCGATCGATGGCTTCTTTGATTTCCTGATGTTGTTCAAAGTCCTTTGTAATTTTCGAGTGACTTTGTGATTGTGCAGAAGCAATCGCTTCCAATTCAGCTTTGATTTCCTCCCACAACCCTAGGACATGCGATTTATAGGATTGCTTTATATCCTGAGCCAACTTCTCCGTATAGACGAGTACATATTGTCCTGTCATTCCTGCGCCTGATTCCACCAGCTGCTCCAAACGTTCTGAAGGATAGTCTACATCCAACGATTGTATTTTCTTCGTAATCGTCTCACTCTCGACAGGATATGCTTCCAGCAATTCGAGCATCCGATCTCTTAGTGGCCATTTCAAATTCTTTTCGACTACTTCCATCAGATGATCATAGAATGTCTGCTTCCTCAATCTTCTTTCTTCTTCCGTCTTCTTTTTTGAAAGAAGGAGACCAACTTTGAAACCTGGCTGTTGCGATTGAAGAAAGTGCTCTGCATCATCCCTGAGTTTTGACGGCATCAGATATGCGTTCTTGAATAGACTAAGCACGCGGTCTTCGAATTTATCCCTTGCATTTGAACTGTAATCTTCCCAGTAGGCAAGTGCTTGTTCCGCCTCATCGACGTTGGAGCTGGTATCAAAGCTGTATGCACTCATGCGGCTTTCAAGCTCGGATATTTCGTTCTGTTTTTCTACTGTATAGTGATCGACCGCTTCAGCTAACACCATTTGAGCACGTTGGAAAATGCTTTGCTTTCGTACATCTTCTGACTGATGAAACCGTTTCTTCAAATAGGATTGCAGCTGATCGAATTCATTACCCGATACTTGTTTATTCATCAAAGAAGTATAGAAAATATCTTCTGGATGAATATTCCACGTTTCCAAAGCCTGCATAATGCTTGATTTAAAGCCATCAAACGACAGTTCCTGGTCCTGGTGCTTATCGATCTGATTAATGATGATCGTAAATGGAATTCCTTTGTTCTGCATTTCCTGCAGGAACGTCAGGTTCACTTCCGACTGGACATGATTGTAATCCATCACATAAAACAGATGGTCCATCACATGTAACGATGACTCCGTGATGATCCGATCGGCATCATTTGTCGAGTCTACTCCAGGTGTATCAAGCAGGATAACATTATCTGGAAGTTCCGTTGCAGGCTGGCTGATATCCATCGATAATATATCTTCTCCATCTTTACATAGCCTTTTTATCGTGTCTGTATCCCATTCCCCTTCATAATGGACGGTAGATCGATTCCTGTGATAGACCCTTATAAAGGGTTCCCCTGCATGCAGCCTCACCACATTGGCGCTTGTCGGGATCGGACTGGATGGGAGAATTTCCTGTTTCAAGAGACGATTGATCATCGTCGATTTACCTGCTGAAAAATGGCCGGCAAAGCCGATCATGACTTGCTGCTTTTCCCATTTATCGATCAAGTCGAGCACCTTATCGGCTAGTGAATATTGATTATCTTTATAAAATTGTTGAAGAAGATTCTCCAACCCTCGTTTCAATTCTTCTGTTCGCAAATCTTTTATGAGTGAATCCATGACTGCGGCTCCTTTTGTATCTGAATCATTCTTATTGTAAGCAATCTGAATCGTTTTGACCATCCTTTTTATGGGTCAGGTTCAATCATCGAGCCATTCATTGATGATTCTTAGTGCTCGCTCATCGTGAAGGATATGGTTGTGATCTGTTCCATCAATAATATGGAATGGCTGATCGCACCTTTCTTCATACCAGTCTTTCAACTTTTCCGGATGTGTCACTTCATCATCAGAACCTATCAGTGTAACCATCGGCACGGATACTTGTGAAAAGTGATCCTTCGATGGCAGTTCCTTCATGAAACGCGATGCCAGCAGACGAAAGCTCAGTTTCAGCTTGCCATCGCCCTCAAATTCATCCGGAATGGTCGCGACAGACGCTTTCGGAGCAAGATTTAAATTCATTCTGTAAAGTGTAGTCAGCACGAATACTCGTTTCGTATCAATATCATAGTCGACGTCGGTTTCAGGTTTATCCTGTTTGGTGGAATCTCTCTTATAAACAGGTAAAGCTGGATGGAAAAATGGCGAAATGAAGAGGTATCCATCCACTAAATTCGGTTTACCAATCAGTCGAAGGATATTTCCACACCCCATAGAATGACCTGCCAGTACTATTTTTTGATAGCCTTTCTTACGCAGGAAATGGATGAAGTCCAGAATATCTTCATCAAATTGACCCATATGATCAATATCTCCTCGACCGGATGACGCTTTATCGTATCCCCTTAACACTGGGAATAAGACATCCCACCCGGAGGCAATATTGGCCCCGAATTGTTCGTGATGATGTAGCTCTGCCGTTATTCCATGGATCATGATGATTGCTTTCACATTATTGTCTGATGATGAGAGATTGAAATAGCGATTTTCATGAAGGTCTCTGCATATGAAAGATTTGGATGTTAGGTCCATCTTCATTTGTCCTCTCCTGTCTGCTCTCGATTGGCCTGACTGAGATATTTTTCAAACCCTTCTACCTTGAACGTTTCTGTAAACCTCTTTTCCAGCATCGTTATATACGCTTCAGAAAGGTGAGGAAGCCCTCCACGGTGGATTTCCCTTGCGTAATGCAAAGGTGGAGCTTTATCCGGTTGTTTATCCTTCACGTAGAAAGTAAGTACATTCGGGAGAACACCATCTGAATGCGCTACACTGACCACCGTTGGACGGTAGCTGTCCGTGTGTACACCTTCCCGTTGGAAAAGGTAATCGATTGCGCCCATGGGTACTTTGTATAAGATTCCTTCTACTTCACTTCCCTCAGCTTCGATGATGTCCGCCCTTCCCCCATCGTGGACATGGAACGAAAATTGCAAGCCGTACCCTTTTAATACTCCTCTACCCACTTTTTCCTGAAAATATCCTTCTACTCCGGCCAGCCGGAAGCGTTCATCATCCATACATGACCCGTACGCAAAATAATAGAGGTCATCTTCGAGTAACAATTGATGAAGCCGCCAGTCGCCATGCTCGATTTCTTTGCCTGCCAATTCATCGTTTCTGCTTGAAAGATAGTAGACGAATGCTTCTTTCTCCCCTGTTTCTGTATGTATTGTCCGTATTTCCCTGTCATAAAGGTTCGATTCACCACCGACAACAAACCCTTCAAGTTCATCGACTTTTTTCAGGATTTCTTCATTAATTCCATACAATTCTCCATAAACGACAGCCTCTTCATCTTTCAGGACGGGGTAATAACTCGGACTGGTATAGAGTCTCCCTTTCGTCCAGGCCTGTTCTGTGATCAATTCAGCTTCATCAAGATAGAAATGATTCGCTTCTTGATTTCTTAATGTTCCGTATACAAATAGTAAATCCGTCATTGCTAACCTTCTCCTTTTTCCAAATGTTTCGCAGCTGGCAGCCCATAACACGACTCTGCCTGCTTCACGGCCTGGATGACAGCTCTTTCGACAACATATGCTGCCAGACTTGCCACTGCATTCAAATCAGCCTCGACTTCACACGTGCTCATGGTGAAGATCGTATCTCCATCAAGAAATGTGTGGGAAGGCCGCATCGTCCTTGCAAATCCATCATGGGAGATGGAGGCGATCTTTTTCGCCTGTGCTTTTGACCATTTGACATTGGTCATGACTACTCCAAGTGAAGTATTTCCGGAAAAGCCCGGATCTTCTTTTTTGAATAATTGATTTCTCAGAATCGATTCGGTATTCATCAGTTTACCGGATTTATGATCATAGACACCAGCTATGACATTTCCTGTATCAGGATCGATGATATCACCGAAACTGTTCACAACAACGATTGCTCCGATAAAAAACGTGTCGATTTTTACGCCGAAATAACCGATTCCGCCTTTCATAGCATAAGTCGGACCGAGTATTTTACCGACAGAAGCTCCTGTCCCCGCTCCTGCATTGCCTTGTTTTAGTGGTTCTCGATTGTAGGCGTTCATACATGCCATGTAGCCCATCTCTTTATCCGGACGGATATCCGGATCACCTACTGTTAGGTCATAGAGGATGGCACTTGGTACAATCGGGACTTTCCCACCTGGGGTCTCAAATCCGATCTGGTGCTCCTCGAGAAAAGCCATCACTCCACTTGAAGCTTCGAGTCCATAGGCACTACCTCCTGCCAGACAAACGCCGTGAATCTTTTCCACGAGGTTCTCGGGATCAAG
Source organism: Thalassobacillus hwangdonensis (assembly GCF_042675915.1). Taxonomy (NCBI): domain Bacteria; kingdom Bacillati; phylum Bacillota; class Bacilli; order Caryophanales; family Bacillaceae; genus Thalassobacillus; species Thalassobacillus hwangdonensis. The sequence continues at coordinate 804,310 of NZ_JBHTKL010000001.1, forward strand.
GAGATCCGTCTCTCTCGTACCTGGAGCTCCACCTCGCACATCCACACCAGCCACCGCGCCGTTCTCACATAAAACGACTGTACCACCTGTACCTCCACGTCGATGATGACTATGACCAGTGAGAAATCCCTCAAATTCAGAAAATGAAACGTGTTTCATATTGGTCACTCCTTTGGAATGAAACTGGACATTTGCAGCAAACTAACAATACAACGGACAATGGAAAGGATGGTACTCTATGGATAACATGCTCGACCCACAGGAAGTCAAGGTCGGAGATGAAGTTTATATCATCTATCGTAACCCACATACACCTACGGTTGCGAATATTAAACAAGCAGAAATCGTGGCACATCCACATGATGCGGACGGCAAAGCGCTATTCCTCCATGATGCATATCATCTGATCGAAGAAAATGATGCGCTTTTCCAATCTGAACAAGCTGCTGAACTTTACTATAATGAATTGTACCCTGGTGAGTGATGTTTACATGGATAGAGAAGTGGAAAATATCCAATAGCTTGTCTATCATAAATGTAAATGGAGGGATGACATGGGTGTCGTTCATATGATCGTCCATGGCACAGTTCAAGGCGTCGGCTTTCGTTCCATGACCCAGCAGCTTGCTGCAAACCATGATATTAAAGGATGGGTCAAAAATAAAGCCGATGGCACGGTTGAAATCGAAGCAGAGGGCTCCCAGGAAGATTTGAATAGATTTATCGACAAAATCAAGCAGGGACCTTCACCTTATGCCAGCGTGGAAAATATTGAAATGAACACAGTTAATAGCAGCAAGGATTTTGATACCTTCAAAGTGCTATAGTAAAAAGCCGCTTGTATAAGCGGCTTTTTACTATAGTTTATTTTTTTTGCTGCATCGGTCGTACGATGACTTCATTGACATTCACATAGTCAGGTTGAGTCACTGCATAAGTAACTGCACGAGCGATATCATCCGATTCCAGCGGGTTCATGCTGCGGTCCTTGAACATATCCAGTACATCCTGATCGGTAATGTGATCTGTCAATTCTGTATCAACCGCACCAGGAGAAATATTGGTCACCCTCACACCCGTTTTTGAAAGCTCTTTCTCCATTCCCATCGATAGCGCACGGACGGCATATTTCGTTGCGCTATAAACAGTGCTTGATGGAAATACTTCATGGCCTGCGACTGAAGAAACGTTGATGATGTGGCCACTGTTCTGCTCCAGCATGCCAGGTAGGGCAGCATGGATGCCATAAAGTACACCTTTGATATTGACATCGACCATCTGCTCCCATTCCTCAACATGGTCGTTTTTTAGGAATGACAGAAGCATTACTCCGGCATTGTTGACGAAGATATCAACTGCACCTAATTCTTCCTTCGTTTTATTCACCAGAGCTTCTACATCCTGCTTATTGGTGACATCCGTTTCAACGACCATCGTACGTACATCGGTTTTCTTCTGGATATTGTCTGCAATTTCCTGAAGCCGTTCCGATCTTCGTGCTGCAAGAACGACATTGGTTCCTTCTTCGGCAAGCCTCAACGCTATCGCTTCGCCAATTCCACTGCTCGCCCCTGTAATGATCGCTGTCTTATTTTCAAGTTTCTTCATTGAAAGAGTCCTCCTTGATTTAGAATTACATTACCTTATTACCCTAAACGTATAGAGGCTGAACATTTGAGTATGTACATAAAGCGCAAGCGCCTTGATCACCCCCGACAAGCTTTAGTCAAGGCTCGTCGTGGTGGTCTTTACCACAGAGAGGCTTGACTAAAGACCTCGAGGAGGTAGGCGCTGGAGCTGGATTAAACCCACTAGCTAACGTTATCCACAACTTAATTTTTTATCATTTCCAAGATATTCAAAAAACCGTGCTCATTGAGCACGGCTTGATAAGTACATTCATTATGATCATTTTTCTTCAAAGTATTTACGGTTGATTTCGATGTATTCCTGTTCTTCCTCTGGAACTTCATCTTCCATATAGATAGCCTCTACTGGGCAGACAGCTTCACAAGCGCCACAGTCGATGCATATTGCAGGATCGATGTAAAACATATCTTCGCCTTCGTCGATACATTCAACCGGACAGACGTCTACACATTCGGCAGCCTTTTCATCTTTACATGGTGAAGTGATTACAAATGCCAAACAAATCTCCTCCTTATCTGTTTGTATTTACTACTATACTATTAACCATTCAAGGCAATGATAAACATCACTCCTTATAATAACTATTAGATAAAAGTAGTTTAATTCCTTCTTATTTTCGTCAAAAAAGTGAAAATCACAACGGTTCAATCCTGCGAATCACCTGTAACCCGCCAAGATTCGACAAGCAAAGAAGAATAATCGGCTATTCTCTCCAGATCCGTTCTACCGTGTACTCGCCACCTTGCTTCTGAACAAGATAAATATCTGGGTTGGTGATCCTTTTCCACTGATCGAAACCTACGTCAGCATGGAAGGTCTGCAAAAGCAGAGCCAGCAGGTTACCGTGAGTGACAATTGCAATGTTGTCATGTTCTTCATCCTGCTCCAGTTCATCCACCAATTCCCTGACTCTTCTTTTCGCTTCGTTGGAAGATTCTCCACCTGGCATCTTATAATCATGGTCAGTGAAAGTTTCTTCCAGTACTTCCATGAAGTCATCCAGTGGTTCTTCACTGAGGATCCGTTCTTTCAATCGTTCATCTGTAATGACTTCCAACCCTTTTTTGTTTGCAAACGGCTGGATCGTGTCTTTAGCTCTAAGGTACGGACTGGAAATCACTTTATCGATTTCATATCCATAGTGATCAAGGAAATTCGAGAGGATTTTGGATTGTCTCATACCAAGTTTGGTGAGAGGTGAATCTTCATGCTGTCCTGATGTTTCACTATGTCTTATTATAAATAACCGTTTCATAATGGTATCCACTCCGCTTCCTTAGGGGGTGAAACAATTATCGCTTATCCGTGAAAGGTTGGCAAGTCATCCATTATTTTTCTTTTCGTAAACAACTTTTCCTCTGCTCCAGGTGGTGAGTACATTCAATTCTTTCATTTCTTCAGGTGCGACTTTATAAGGATGTTGATCCAACAGAACAAGATCAGCCTGAAAACCTTCCTCAACCTTCCCCTTATGCAACTCCTGATATTCAAGTTCTGCAGGCACATGGGTGAATGCAGAGAAAGCATCATTTACTGAAATCTTCTCCTGCGGCATCCAGCCACCTTCAGGATTACCTTGCAGATCCATCCGGTTCACCGCTGCATAAATCGTCACCAACGGATCCAACGCCCCGATCGGTAAATCAGAGCTCAATGTAATAGGGATCTGATCACGAATCAAACTGTTAAATGGATCACAATATTGCAGTAGATCCTCAGGTGTCCATTGTCCTTTGCTGTCCCATTCGCTCATCAGGAAAGATGGCTGTGTTTCAATATAAGGTTTAAGGACTGCCAATCTTTCTATCAAGTCCGGTGCAAGTGTCTGGGCATGGATGATCCGGTGCCTCAATTTTGATGTTCGCGCATCCTCTTGTTCCAATGCAGTGATCGCTTCTTCTACGGCTCGATCACCAATGGCGTGCATTGCCACCTGCATCCCGTTACGCCCAGCTGTAGCAACAAGATCATTCAATTCTTCCTGAGAATAGATCAGGGTGCCCTGAGTTTCCGGTTCATCCGGATACGGATTGCGCATTGCAGAGGTATGCAAGCGCTGGGTTCCATCAAGAAAGATTTTAATGGAGCCGACCTTCACATTATCCGTTCCATCCCCGGTACGCATTTCCGTCCTGTCCAGAAAGCGCTCAAGATCCTCCTTATCAAAAATATAATGATGCAATTGGACATCGATCGGAAGTTTACCTTCCTTCTCAAGCTCCGTATAAGCTTGCCATAGCTTCTTATATGTCCCGATAAAGTTGATATCATCCGTGTGAACGGATGTGATGCCGTGTTTCGTTAAGTATGGCAATCCGCATTCCAATGCTTCCTTCGCATCTTCAACAGACCTGCCCCAAAAATGATGCTTGATATAGTGGACGGCAGTATCTTTGAAGCGGCCGTTCCATTCGCCATTTTCATCCTTTTCCTTGAATATATCGGGTTCTTGTTTGAAATCTTCTTCCTGTTTCAAAAGTTCCATTGCGCTATGTGAAATAACACACTCGTGACCATCCTGGTGCATGAAATACATCTTTTTATCGATATTGATCTCTTCAAGATCATCTGCAGTCAGCAAATGGTCGATGTCATCAAATTTGGAGTCATCGAACCCTTTTCCGAAGACCCAACCATACTCTTCAATTGAATCATAGTAATTCTCAACAGTTTCTTTCATTTCTTTCCAACTGCTGACCTCTGTCAAATCAAGTTCCTTTTTCAATAGACCGAATCGAAGTAAATGCATGTGGCTGTCATTGAAACCTGCGGTAAGTACATTTCCTTTTCCATCATATACATCACTTTCCTTGCCATTATATCGCCCTTCCTTAATGGAAGTGATTTTTTCATCCTCGATATGAAGATGCTGGATCCTGTCATTCTGTTCCAGGGCATATGGACGATAAATACGAACATTATCAATAATCAAAACTGTCACCTTCCTACTCCTATTCTACTAGTAGGCTACCCCTTTCGATTCATGTTTCAAACAGAATTGAACAAATTCGGGAAATAAAAGACGTAACTCATCGATATATTGGTAAAAAGGAGGTGATAAGAATGGGAATCCGACTGATCAAAATCTCGGCTGTTTATTTTCTGTTAGGTGCAGGGCTAGGATATTATATGGCAGTGGTGCATGACTATTCATTGACTCCAGTGCATGCGCACATCAATCTCTTAGGCTGGACGGCATTGACGCTCGCCGGGATTATTTATCACCTGTTTCCTGCTGCTGCAGCATCAAAGCTTGGTAAATGGCACTTTTGGCTTCATAACATCGGTTTACCAATCATGATGGGTGGCCTTGCCTTGTTTACGATAACTGAGAACCCGTTTTTTGCTGTCTTCATATCTATCGGTGCAACAGTTGTCCTTATTGCTATCCTGTTGTTTGTAATCAATGTGTTTACCAATGTGAAGGAATGAAAAAAGCTGAACGGATATCCGTTCAGCTTACTTCTTTGAAATAATGCTTGAAGAATCCTGCCACTCGATTCGAGTCGTCTACAATAAAGTAGAATTCTTCCGTTTCATTTTTCACATCATACACTTTTCCAGGAGTCAACAGTCGGTCGACGACGAACTTCTTCGCCTGGTTGTGCACACATTCAATACGTTTGATAGTAGGGGCTGTCTCCCAATTGGTATGAATCATAGCTTTCATCCTTCTTCATTAGAGTAAATCCATCATATCGTTTTGTGTGCATAATCTCAACTGCTTATTTGAAATTCTCATACCATTTCTTCGCTGCCATCACTTCACCTTCGGTAAGCTGATGGCCCATGTTTTCCCAGTGAATTGACACAGAAGCTCCACTCGTTTTTAGTAAACCAGCAAGATCTTCCGTCTCTGATGCTGGGCAGATCGGGTCATTCTTTCCAGCACCTATGAATACATTCCGCCCTTTCAGCTCAGGGAGCGAAATTCCTCTTCTCGGTACCATCGGATGGAACAACACAGCTGCATGCAAGCTATCGGAATAGTGGAATAACAGACTACCTGCAATATTCGCGCCATTGGAATACCCGACAGCCACGACTCGGTCACGACGGAACCCATACTCTTCGGAAGCAGCATCCAGGAATGTATTCAGATCGGTCGTACGCTTCACTAAATCCTCTTCATCAAATACTCCTTCACGTAAACGTTTAAAAAAGCGTGGCATTCCATTCTCAGACACATTGCCTCGCACAGATAGTACAGCTGCATCCGGATCGATCATCTCTGCAATTGGCAGAAGATCCTGCTCGGTACCCCCTGTTCCATGAAGCAATAACAGCACATTTGACTCTTCTTTCTGCCCTTTTTTGAAAATGTGTTTATGATCCATTTCAATAGCCTCCTCATTTATCAGTTGACATAATATAATTATCTCATCTTAATTATCTCGAATTCAAAGTAAATGATAAGTTAAATTTGAATGAAAGTCAACGTAACACACTTAATTGAAGCTTTTTGCTGAAGAGAAGTTCATCCTGGACCAGTAATCCATTCTCATTCACCAGTGGAATCGATGGTTTGCATTTTCTTGCTTCTTTTACTGCATCTAGTTTCACACAGACAAGACGGTAATGGCGTTTCAAATAAAACTGGATGGCATTCAGGTTATCATTTGTCGTAATCAACTGGACCTGATCCCTCCCCTTATCCACTGCATGTTGTTCAGCCTTTGTCAGTAATGCTGTACCATGGCCTTCATTTTCCTTGGTACTATCAATCGAAATGATTTCAAGACAATCATCATGCAAGTGATATGTAAGAGCGGCAACAACCTCACCCTCGATCTCAATATAGAAACCGCTCAATGTTCTAAGGTTGTAACGTCCTGTATGAATGTACATTTCTTCTGAACCCCAATGACTGATGAGGAAGTGATCGATGTTATATCTATCATTTTCAGGAATGCTTTTGATCATCATTGATTCCCCCTGTACTACCTTTCCATTCCACTTTGTATTACCGAAAAAAGCTGTCGGGCCAGGACTTCGCTTCCGATTACGTCCTTTTGCGGAAACAGGATGGCATGTGTAAACAAATCTTCAATGATGCCAGTCTCTATATCTTTTCGCCAGTTTCCGGATTCCTTGGCTTCATCGATCCAACTTCTCAGTTTATCCTTCATGTGGTGATGCTGTTCCACTAAAGCGGTCTGGTAATGATCGAGCACTTCCTGCCGGGATTGTTGTACGATATGGATGATTTCTTTTATCTGATGAATCTGATCGTATTCCAAAAACACATGCATCAAATCAAAAAGCTTATCCGGTGCAGGTTTGTTCTCATCAATAGAAGCCAATCTTTCATTCATTTCCTCCATCAGGGACAACATGAATGCCAATATGAGCTGTTCTTTATTTCTGTAATACTCATAAATCGTGCTTCTGCTGACGCTAAGCATCGATGACAGTTCCTTGAAATGGAAACCGTGGACGCCACGTTCAAGCAGGAGCTGTTTTGTGGCTTCAAATAACTCTTCCTTGCTTAGTGCTTTTTTTCTTCCCATAGTGTGAGCCTCCGTCATTCTTGTATCTACAGTATAGCAAATGCAGGAAACGAAGGATATTTGTGATTCGCTCGTATATGAAAAAACTGCCCCCCTTTCCAAGCTTAGGGGCAGTCTAGTCTATTTAATCATTGAAAAGGTGAAGCAAATAACCATAACCTTTTTCATTCATTTCATCTTTAGGGATGAACTTCAAAGCTGCGGAATTGATGCAATACCTGGCTCCACCTGACTCTTTCGGTCCATCATCAAAGACATGTCCGAGATGCGAATCTGCCTGATCACTTCTGATTTCGATTCTTCTCATCCCGTGGGACGTATCCATATGTTCTGTCACCAATTGACGTTCAATCGGTTTTGTGAAACTTGGCCAACCACATCCTGCATCATATTTATCCGTTGAACTGAACAGAGGTTCCCCAGATACGATATCGACATAGATTCCATCTTCTTCGTGATCATGGTATTCATTCCTGAACGGAGCTTCTGTTCCGTTTTGCTGCGTTACTTTATACTGTATATCCGTGAGACGCCGCTTTAAATCCTCATCATCCTTCTTGAATCCCCAGTGTTTCTTAATAAAATCAGCTCTCCCCGAGCCTTTTTTATACAATTTATAATGGAAAGACTGTTTTTTATAATAGTCCTGATGCTTGTCCTCAGCAGGATAGAATGTTGTCGCCGGCTTTATCTCCGTTACGATTGGATCGTTGAACTTCCCACTTTCCTCCAGAACTTTTTTGCTCGCTTCCGCAATTCTTCGCTGCTCCTCGTCATGATAGAAAATGACTGTCTTATAAGATTCTCCCCGATCATGGAACTGTCCACCTGGGTCAGTCGGGTCGATTTGTTGCCAGAACAGTTCAACTAACCGCTCATAAGGAAAAATTTCAGGGTCATAGGTGATTTCCACCGCTTCGACATGTCCCGTCTTCTTTGTAATGATCGCTTCATAAGTAGGATTCTCTGTGTGTCCTCCTGTATATCCGGATATGATCGCTTCGATTCCGGGTCTTTCATCAAAGGGCTCGACCATACACCAGAAGCATCCGCCTGCAAAGGTAGCTTTTTTCAACTGACCTGTCATTATATAACCTCCAGAATAGTGCTAATTTCTATCGTAAGTCTATTTTTAATGCTGCAAATGAAAAAAGCAAGCCACATGCACAGCTCAAATGAATAATTTGGGCTGTGATGTGCCTTGCCGTCTTTTTCTCACTTTTTTTTCGTAAGGTTTAGAAGAGGATTCATTCGATGAAGCGAATTCATCCAAGGTTTTGGATGATTCACCTGATTCCACCTCTAGCTGACTCGATGAACTTGATTCAGATTCTGTTTGCTCGGTTTCAGCATTATCATCATCTGGTTCTCTCATGATCTTCCAAAGGTTGATCATCATCGGGATGTTCCGGATCATTGGTGCGTATTGCTGTATCATCGGTGTAGCCGTCTGGGCTACTTGCAATACCTGCTGCATGTTTCCTAGGACATTGGTAAAACCTCCGCCCCTCTGCAGATTCTGAGCACCTTGAAATCCTTGAAACCCCTGAAAACCTCTGTTTCCCTGGAATCCCTGGAAACCACCAGGTGATTGCCGACGTTGACGAAGTTTGGATAAAATACCTCCACCCCGACGTGAGCCTCGAAAGCCTTGTGTCGGGCTTTGAAAGCCCTGTGGGCCGAAGGGCTGCTGAGGACCAGGCGGCATACCAAAGCCTGGGCCGGGCGGAAATTGATTTCTGGCAGGTGAGAACATTCACACCCCTCCATACTTATTCATGATAAAGTATCCTATGCTTGATACCTAAAAGGGGAATGGGCGCTTTTTATTCATTAGGTATTTTCCAATCAATCGGTTGAATCCCATGTGCTTTCAGAAAATCATTGGCACGGGAGAAAGGCTTGCTCCCGTAAAAACCTCGATACGCTGACAATGGACTTGGATGCGGCGACTTGATTACGTAGTGAATGGAATCATCCACTTTTGCGGCTTTCTTTTGCGCCGGCTTCCCCCACAAAATGAAAACGACAGGGTCCTTCCTGGCGTTCAGACGATCGATTACTCGATCCGTAAACTTTTCCCAGCCTGCTCCCTGATGGGAGTGGGCTTGTTTATGCCTGACAGTCAGTACATTATTGAGCAACAGGACACCCTGTTCAGCCCAACAAGCAAGATTACCATGATTAGGAGGTTCGATCCCAATATCGTCATATAATTCCTTATAAATGTTTTTCAATGAAGGGGGGATGGCCACGCCAGTTTGGACTGAAAAACTGAATCCATGCGCCTGGCCATGCCCATGGTAAGGATCCTGACCGAGGATGACCACCTTTGTATCTTTATATTGGGTAACGTGTAATGCATTGAAGATATCATCCATATCAGGATGGATCGTATAATGGTTATATTCTTCCACAAGGAACTCCCTGAGATTTCTATAATAGTCCTGCTCAAATTCATCCTGTAAAACCGTTTGCCAATCATTATGTAAAATAGACATCCTTGCACCCCTTTCCGTTAATTCTTCTCTACTAGTAAAAAGAACTTCCAGGACATCTGCCTGAAAGTTCTTTTTTAGTGTTCTTAATCTGTAATCAAATCTGCAGTAATAACCAGGCTGACAAACCCACTGATGATGATACCGAATAAAATTGCAGGTAGCATTAGCTATTCCCCCCAGTTAGGATAAAGTATTGGTTCTACTATTATTATAGTACCGGGCGTAGGGGGAGTAGCCTTGAGTATTTGTCAATTATATGAATCTTTATTTTCAGGAAATAGTCCGAGTATTATTTCCCGGGCAAGCGCATAATCAGACTTTATTCGTAAGCGTGTCAAAGATTAATTGACACTATATAGCGAAATAAGTTGATATTTGCAAATTGTCATGCCGGATTTGAACGTCAATTCGACTACACGCGCGCTTCCGATCTGATCAGAGTCTTTATGGCGCATGATATCAATGTCCTCTTCCATGGGAAATATCATGTACCCATCAAAAGTGATTTCAAAGATATTATCATTGACATCAATCCGTTTTTCTTTGCCGCCTGTAAGCAGCTTCCACTCCATTGATAAAGGTGTAGACATGACAAACCCTCCAAATTCGTTATACCTTTCATTGTACACGATATGAGATGGTATGCTCAGTGAAATCTTTTATTTTTATTGCGGGAAGTAAGCATTTCCTTCGAAAACGGAAAAGGAATGCCGAGTTCAATCAAAATCCGCTTATTTTTTTCGAATAATTCCAATTGCCGCTCATCTGACTCCGGATGTTCCAAAAGATGGATCATCGTCTGCATTGCTATGGTCATTTGAATGATGTCAGCTTGATCGATTGTTTCAAGCTCAGGCAGCTTTAAAACTTCTGCTTCACTAAGCTGGTCGAGATAATCTTCTGGGAAATATTTAGATAATGTGTTGCGGCGGAAATCACCCCATAAGTCTTGTACATCTTTGATTTGCACTTCTGTTCCTGCATTAATCACTCTCATAAACTAGCGCTCCTATACTGTAAATCTTCTATCTATTACTATATCACGTAAAAAAAGCAGTTTTGAGAAGTAATTATTGTAAATCATTGAAACACGAAGTCAACCGTCGATCCTTCAGGCGTAGGGAGTATTTGAAGTTTCGCTTTTATTTCCTCTTTCAATTGAGGAACATGGGAAATGATCCCAAGCATGCGATTGCCCTGCTGTAAATCCTTCAAGCAGCCAATTGCCTGTTCTAAAGATAATTCATCGAGCGTACCAAACCCTTCATCAATGAACAACGTGTCGAGTTGGACACCACCTGAGTGAGCCTGTACAACATCAGCCATCCCAAGTGCCAGACTCAGCGCTGCTTTGAACCCCTCCCCTCCCGAGAGCGTTTTGACTGATCGCTGCTGTCCGGTATGGTGGTCCATCACTTCAAGGTCCAAACCACTCTGCGCGCCACGTTTAGCAACCTGATCGCTACGGACCAACTGATAACGATGTTCTGTCATTTGGTCAAAGCGGATATTCGCCTGCATCAATATTTCATCCAGAAATGCGGATAATACATACCTTTCAAAAGAGAGGCGGAGATGGTTCTCTCCTTTTGCCAAATCAGCGAGTTCTCCTATGTCATAATAGGTTTCGCTCAGCTCTTTCATCTCTTCAAGCACTGTTACCAGCGTATGTTTGATGTTTTGGAGCTCCTTCAATTGTCCCTGTAATGTATGAATTGCCTGCAATGTTTCGTTTTTTGAGGCTTCCGCTTTTTCTACCTGTTCCTTGAATACATTTATATCAGGCCTCTGTTTGCCTGATAAAGAACTATCCAAGCTCTCGACCATGCTTACAACAGTATTCTTTCGTTGGATGAAGGCGTCAATCTCCCTATTCAATGCATCCATTTTCTCTATTGGAAGCTTGGCTTCAAGGTAGGATTCATAAGAATGAAATTCGTATTGTTCTATCTTCTCCATCATGCGGTTGTAATGGGCGATGGACTCATCTTCAACTTTTTTACAGTACTTGATCAATTCTCCCGTTTCAACATTGAACTTTTGAAGCAGTTGTCTCTTGTTCTCATATTGCTTCTGAATTTCTTCCCATTTCACTTTATCGTTGTGAATCGATTTCGTTTCAATGGTAATCCATCGTTCCAGTTCAGATGCTCCCTCCCAATCCCCACTTACCTGATTGTTAAGATGATCGATCTGGGTCTGGAGTCTGATCCAGTTCTCATGATCAGCCTGAAGTGCTTCCTTCGTCTTTTCGAGTTCTGTCTTTTTCTCTTCCAGTTGTGTTTCCAGCTTTTCCAATGTAACGTGAGCCTGTTTCATTTCTTTCATTTCATTATCTACGGAAGCCAATCTCTCTTTTATCCCTTCGACTTCCCTCGTTTGCAGCTTTAAACTTTTCTGTATGTCGTCCCGTGACAACCGAGGTACGATTTCAGAAACTTCTTCATAAAGGCTTTCTGTTACCTGCTGTTGGGATTTACCTTCCGCTTCCAGTTGTATATATTTATCCTGCAGGTTTTCAACTTCCTTTGCAGCATGGTCATATTTGGCTTGTAGCCTGTCCACTTCCTCAAGTGTCATTGCTCCATCTTCAACTGCTGCAGGAGATGGATGGTCAACTGATCCACAAACAGGGCAAGGTTCTCCTTCTTGTAAACGGTGGGAAAGAACATATGCATGATGTCGGTTCAAGCTGGACTGAGCAGTTTGATACGCTTCTTTCCTTTCTTTCATTCTTATTTTTTTCTGTTCATAAGTTTGCTTGAAAGAACGATATTGCAAGCGCATTTCTTCCAGTTTGGAATGATTCTCAAGTAATTGTCCCAGTTTCTGTTCAATGCTCTGCTGCTCGCTGAGCTGCTGCTTCACCTGATAGAACTTTTCGTTTAGCTGGGAGTCCTTTTTGACGATTGCAGTCTTTTCTCTTTTTTCCTGCTCCATCATTCTAATCTCTTTTTCAATTTCAGCTGTACGTTTTTTCCCTTTTTCCGATTTATGCTTCAGATGTTGCCCAGTTTGCTTAAGTTCACTGATCTTAGATAATTTCTCCAGTTCCTGTTTCATGTCTTTTAAATGATCAATCTTTTTATCCAGCTCTGGTTGATAGGCCTCTTCTTTCTTGAAATCACGTTCAATTTTTTCAAATGCAGCTGACGCTCGCTCTTTTTCATTTTCCTTATCGCTCAGCTCCTGGTCCAGCTTACGTTTCTCGATTTTCTTTTCTTTCCAATATTCCTCCAGAGGAATAATTTGTGAAGCTTTCTCTGCGTTATCGTAAGCTTTTCTTTTCGCTTGGATATCGGCTTCTTTCTGGACCAATTGCTCCTTTTCAAGCACTAACTTTTCTCTTTCAAGGAATTTCTCATTCAAAGCTTTCGCTTCATAGTAAGATGATTGGGCACGTTCAAGTTCCTTCTTATTTCTGTCGAGTACTTTGTCCATCTCATTGATCTGTAAATCAGAAGCCTTCACCTTTTCATTCAATGCTTCAATGATTTGTGTCTGATTATCCTCATCTTCAGGGCGGTCTTCATCTGTCCATGTGATCTTTGAAGCTTCCTGCTCGAAATGCCATTCGAATTGCTGGATAGAAGCCTTCAATTCTTTTGCCTCATCCTTCAGACGTGCAGTGATCTTATCATAGAAATGCGTTTGGAATATCCGCTGAAGAATTTCTTCTCGTTCTTTGCTGTTTTCAGAAATAAGTTTACGGAACTCTCCCTGAGGAATCATGATCATCTTTCTGAATTGTTCATAGTCCAGACTGAGCAACTGTTCAAGCGATTCATTCACTTCCATGATTCTTGAAGCAATTAGTTTTTCACCTTGGTCGACCTTTTGATACAATTCTGCTTTTGCAGGATCATCAGTGTAACCCTCTCCTCGTGCTTTAGGCTTCTTTTGTTTTGGAGAGCGGATGACACGATAAGTTTCCCCATGGATCTGAAAAACATATTCCACTTCAGTAGCCAATTCAGGTGGGGAAAAATGGCTTCTCAAAGTGTCGTGGTCCCGATCAGTTCCGCTTGCCTTTCCGTATAAGGCAAAACAGAGGGCATCAAATATCGTCGTTTTCCCTGCTCCTGTCGGTCCGGTAACGAGGAAAATCGACTCCTCTCCAAGTTCAGTGAAATCGATCGTCTGTCTATCGCGGTATGGTCCGAATGCTGCCATTGTAAGAGATAATGCTTTCATTTTTATTTCTCCCGTTCTTCATTCATTAGTCCAGCTATGATGCGATCCACTTGCTGCTTTCGTTTTTCGGGAATCTCTTCCCCTTTCATTTCTTCATAAAACGAGCTGAAAAGGTCTGCGTGAGACATCTTTTGGCGCTCTTTGATCTTTGTCATATCATTCAATTGTTTATCAGAAGTAAGTACACTCCGCTCCAGGCGAAGGATATTCGGGTATTTCTTCCTCAACTTCCCCATTGGATCGATTAGTTGCCCATCATCGAGCAAACGGATATGCAAGTAATTATCAGGGTGTTCTGGTAAGTCTTTAGTCATGAAATCCTCGAAATAACCTTCAACAACCTCCATATCCCTTTTTGGCTTCAGAGGAATTTTCTTTATTTCGACCTGTTCGTCATCAAGATTTACAATGGTCACGCCTTTCTTGTGGTTCGATTCGGAAAACGAATATTTAAGGATCGACCCACTATAGCGGATATGTTCACGTGTAATCTGCTGAGGCTGATGGAGGTGTCCCAATGCTACATAGCGGAAGTTTTCGAAGAGAGAAGCATCAACATAAGGGCTTCCACCGATCATGGAAAGGCGTTCTTCCGATTCTGACTCCATCCCTCCAGCCAAAAATGCATGACCCACCCAAATATGACGTTCGCTCATATCGTGCGTCTCTTCAATATGGCGAACAAGTCTTTCCATCGCTTCATGATGAGAGTGGATGGTTTCATCTTCAAAGTATTGCCTCACTTCTGCTGGTTCAAGATAAGGAACCAAATGGAAATGTACAGGTCCATGAGAATCATGTAAGGTAATCGGAGTAAATTCCCCTTTCATTTTCGTGTCCAGGTATAGCTGTCGGGACCTGAATAAACTGTTCCCGAATTCGAGTCGGTCAGGGCTATCGTGATTGCCCGAAATTGCGAAGACTGGTACTTTGTGATGATCAATCAGTTCGGTCAGCACATGATTAAGCAGGTCCACTGCCTCTTTCGGGGGTATCGAACGATCGTACAAGTCGCCTGCTATGATGATGGCATCCGGTTCTTCTTTCTTAACGATATCGAGAAATTGCCCAAGGATATAACGTTGATCCTCAGTCATATGGACGTTGTTCACGATTTTTCCTAAATGCCAGTCAGCTGTGTGGATAATCTTCATCTTATTCTCCCCTATTCCGTCCTTCCAGGTTGTACTGCGAGGATCTGATCCATAATGAACGTGCGGATGTCTCCCCTCATGTGACAATACCCGGTAATTTCTTTGTCTGATTTACTGAAAATATTAACCGTTCGCTTTGTGATTTCACCTGTCATAGATAGATAAATCAATTCTACCGTACTCCATTTGATTTGTTCAATAGACATTTCAATCACCTCTGTTCTCATTATACACGAACGTATGTTCTTTAATCAATAAAAAAACAACCGCACAGTGGAATGTGCGGTTTCATCAGTAGTTATGATTCTTCAATCTGGTACGTATCCCATATACGATCGAATACACTCAATGCGCCTGTAAAAGGTGCATTGAACTCCAAGTAGCTGCTCAATTCATCATAGGATTTGGATTGTTTAGGGAAACTATGGTCCTCGAACATCCATTCCGCAAGCTGCTTTTCTTCATCTTTATGTTTGTTGCCTCGATATCGCATCATATAATGATAGAATGAACGCAAAGGTAATCCTCCTAGAAGCTTTTAGTATTTCTATTAATAACATGCCGAGCTGGTTTCATCAACTTTAAGCCTCACTTTGATCACTGACGAAGAAATCCGGACTACCTGTAACAGGCGGCCCGGATTTTTCATTTTGCAACTCTATTCTCCATTTTCCTCATCTTCCATGAACGCTTTATGACGCTGCATTTTTTTCCTGAAGACGATTCTAGACAGGATGATACTGATTTCATAGAGAATGATCAATGGCACTGCTACCACCAGCTGCAGAATGAAATCTGGTGGAGAGATCATTGTACCGATGATTACGAGCACAAAATAAGCGTATTTTCGAATTTTGACCAGAAATACCGGATCAACAATCCCAAGGCTTGTAAGAAACATAGTGAGGATAGGAATTTCAAACAGTACCGCAAATGGAATCGTTACGCGGAAGAGAAACTTGAAATATCTCTCCACTGTAAAGATTTCATTGAACAACCCGTCATTCAAGGACAATAGAAACGGAAGGATCAAATTGACGAATACGACATAACCGAACGTCAATCCCCCTATGAACAACAGGAAAATTGCAGGAATATAGGATAGGGAGACTTTTTTCTCTTTATCCGTCAATGCAGGCTTTACGAAAGCCCATATTTGAAAACTCAGTACGGGTAATGTTCCGATGACCGCGACAAGCCCTGCCATCGTAAAGTAGATCCAGATGATCTCACCTGGGCTTGTAACATGTAATTCAAAAGCAAGATCTCTTACAAAGAAACCGTAGATATCTTTAATGAATACGAACCCAGCTATAAAGAAAGCGACAAAGATGACTAGGGTCCAGATAATTCTTTTCCTTAATTCAGTCAAGTGGTCTGTTACGTTCATTTCTAAATCAGTCGAGTGTTCCCCAGCCATAGAGCTTCACCTCCACACAATCCTGGACGCAGAAAGAAAGAAGATGCAAGGGTAAGCCCTTACACCTCCTTCAATGTCCAGTCAATGGTACTATTTTTTTTCGTCGATCCGTTTCTTATCATCATCCGATAGCACATCACCGGCTGCTTTTTTGAATTCTTTCAAAGAGCTTCCGAAAGCCTTGCCGATTTCAGGCAATTTTGATGGTCCGAAAACAACTAAAGCTATGACAAGAATCAAAACGAGACCTGGCACACCAATGTTACTCAACATGGTCGATCACCTCAGGATACATGTTATTTTTTCTGAGAAGATTGATCATCAGACACAAGCATTTTCGCTTCTTTCACTTCATCTGATGCATCGTCCGTCAAATCCCTTGCAGACTTTTTGAATTCACGCAAAGTTTGTCCGGTTGCTTTTCCGATTTCCGGGAGTTTTTTCGGTCCAAAAATGACCAATGCAATTACCAGAATCAAAATCAATCCTGGAATTCCGATGCTAGAAAGCATTCCGTTCACCATCCTTCATTGTCAACCGATGAATAAGGTCAACAAGGTTTACTCATCTAATCTGAGTGTATAAAGAATTCTTTGTAAAAGCAACATAAGACACCAAATTGTCATATGTAAGTATCAAAACAAGCAATTTCATCTTATCATGTTTACGTTCAATTGTCTTTGTTCTTTCCCTCTTTTTTTGATGCTTTTAGCATAGTCATAATCTTCAGGGTGGTTCATGTTGAAAAAGTGAAGGTCCACTTCTTCTGTGTCAATGCCATTAAAATCATCCATATATACAGTATGCCCTTCCTCGTACAAAGCTTTCATACTGCGTTTTCCCTCTTCCATCAAGCATTCAATCTCCTGTGCGAGATTCCTCCGATAAACTCCGGACAGAGGATGACTTCTTCCCGCATACGTCGGAATAACGATATCATTGTCCACTAAGGATGCCTTCAAAAGTTGATAGATGGAAACAGAAATGTACGGAGTATCACACGCGGTGACGACATATCCCTCCGCTTCTTTGTTTTTCATACCTGCATGGATTCCTGCCAATGGGCCTTGATGCGGAAAAACATCGCACGCAGTCTGAATGCCTAAATGGTCGTACTCTTCAGGATCATTGGTAATCAGGATCAGATCATCAGTACATGCTCGCATCTTGTCGATGACATGCTCGATTACCGGCTTACCTTCCAGTTCAAGAAAGGCTTTATTCCGTCCCATCCGGCTTGATTGACCTCCTGCGAGAATGATTCCGCACCAATGGAGCGGATCAGACACGATCATACGTCCTGTAATAATAGTCATATGGATTGCGATCATTTTTCGGACCTTTAGTCTGGTTCGTCAATTTCCACTCTTCCTCGGAAAATTCAGGGAAATAGGTATCTCCAGGGAATGAGGCATCAATGTATGTCATGTACATACGATCCGCATGCTCCAGAAGCTGGGAAAACAACCCGCTTCCGCCAATGACGAACCATTCCTCTTCCGGATTTTCTTTGTTCCATTTCACTATTTCCTCGATATCATGAATGATGAAAGCACCTTCTGCTTCGAAGCGGCGATCACTTGTCAGCACGATATTTTTCCGTTTAGGCAATGCTTTCCCGAGAGATTCGAATGTTTTTCTTCCCATTATGATCGTGTGACCAAGTGTCTTCTCCTTGAAAAATTTGAGATCATCAGGTAAATGCCACGGAAGATCATTGTCTTTTCCGATCACACGGTTTTTGTCCATTGCAAATAAAAAAGATAGCATTGTTTCCCTCCTAAACTGCTACTGGTGCTTTGATTGATGGGTGAGGATCATAGCCTTCCAGCGTGAAATCCTCAAGTTCAAAATCGAAGATGGATGCTTTCTCTTCATTCAAGCGAAGTCTCGGTAAACTTCTAGGTTCACGTGACAACTGCGTATTCACTTGCTCTATATGATTCGTGTAAATATGGGCATCACCCAGCGTGTGGATGAATTCTCCTGGTTCAAGTCCGCACTCATGGGCAATCATATGCGTCAGCAGCGCATAACTGGCAATATTGAAAGGCACACCTAGAAAAATATCACCACTACGCTGGTACAGCTGACAGGATAACTTACCATCCGCAACGTAAAACTGGAACATCGTGTGGCATGGCGGCAGCGCCATGTTCGATGGGACATCTTCAGGGTTCCATGCCGTGACGATATGTCTTCTGGAGTCTGGATTGTGCTTGATCGATTCGATGACCTGCTTGATCTGGTCGATTGTATCTCCTTGCGATGTCTTCCACGCTCGCCATTGGCTTCCGTACACAGAACCAAGATTTCCGAATCGCTCTGAAAAGGCATCATCCTCCAGAATCAACGATTTGAAACGTTCCATCTGTTCTAAATATAATTCTTTGAAGGCTTCATCCTTCTGGCTTCGATTCCCGAAATCTGTCATATCAGGCCCATCATACACTTCGCTTTCCACCCATGCCTTGAATGCCCACTCATTCCAGATATTATTGTTATGCTTCAATAAGTATCGAATATTCGTATCCCCTTTGAGGAACCAGAGCAGTTCACTGGCAATCAAGCGGAAAGGTACTCTTTTCGTAGTGAGAAGTGGAAACCCTTCTGATAAGTCGAACCTCAACTGGTGTCCAAATACAGAATACGTTCCAGTACCCGTACGGTCTTCTTTTTTATTTCCATTCTCTAGCACGTGACTGCAAAGTTCCAAATAGGATTGTTCGCCATAACTCACGCTGCATCCACTCCTTCTACTTATTGTCTCGTCTCATGATTTTTAGATTTGCTCTACCATTCCTTGTAAAACTGATCAAGGAAGCTGATGAGTAGATCATGCCGCTCTTCTGCGAGCTGTTGTGCTGTGTCCGTATGAAATCCATCTTTCAGTTTCAGCAATTTCTCGTGAAAGTGATGAATTGATGTCTTTCCTTGCTCGTTACCATCATATATCGGCTGACCTTTGGCACCGCCGTATGCAAATGTCCGTGCTATTCCGATGGCACCGATGGCATCCAATCTATCTGCATCCTGAACGATTTTCCCTTCCAACGTTTCAGGTACTTGTCCTTTGCTGAAGGAAGTGTCGATCATCGCAGTACGAATTGCACGGATCATTTGTTGATCCAAACCTAGCTGGGCAAGAAAGTCCCATAACGCTTCTAAAGCAGTTTCAGGAGATGCTGCCAACTTGGTGTCACCGATGTCATGTACCCAACCAGCAGCTTCAGCCAAAAATGGATCCGCCCCTTCTTTTTCAGCAATAAGGCGTGCATGAGCGCTGACACGCTTCATGTGATGATAGTCATGCCCTGTTACATCCTCTGTGAATCGATCTTCAATATATTGTCTGATTTCATTTAATACCACATGTTCATTCATCCTACATGCTCCTAAAAGTTGAATAGATCCATCTGCCTTGGATTCAAGTCCGTATAGCTGATTCCAAGCAGATCGATCATCTGCTTCGCATTAGCGGCAGCATCTCCGCCTGAATTGTTATTGAATAATAGCGTAATATCTTTCGTATTCTTCTGCAGCTCCTGCAAGTGTTCGACCCATTCCAGCAATTCATCTTCATTATAACGATACAAGAAACGTACACTTCTCCAATCAGAACGGCCATTTTTGTTCCAACCGTGGACATTCCTGCCATGAAAACGGACCAGAGTCTTTTCCGGATGTGTCGCAACGGGAACGGTAGGAACCGAACCCTCCCCTGCCTGGGGCTCATCGCAAATCGAGTGGATCCAGCCTTCCTGCTTCATGAATGAAAGCGTCTGCTGCTTGTACGATGGCTGAAACCATGTGCGGTTGCGGAATTCAAGCGCAGCCGGAAGGTCACCAACCCATTCCTTTATGTAGCGTAGTTTTTGAATATGGTTTTTGCTTACATCGAACCAAGGTGGAAACTGGAACAGGATCGCTTTCAGCTTGCCAGCATCGATGACAGGCTGAATGGAAGATAGATAGGCTTCCATCAACTCTTTTCCTTCCGACACGCTAAGCTTGGATCGATCGTGGCCCGTCAACTGTTGAAAGGCTTTCACGACGAAAGAAAAACTTTCCGGAGTCTGGTTTACCCACTTCGTATAGTTTTTTTGAGATTGGATGGCATAGAAAGCACTGTCTACTTCGACAACTGGAAAATGGGAAGCATAAGCTGCAAGTTTCTCATCAGGCTTGACCTTATCAGAGTATAGTGTTTCATGGTCTCCCCAACCCGTCAATCCGATATCGACCGGCATATGCGTTCACCACGTTTCTTCTATTTACCTATGATTGTAGCAGATGATCGAATCGAGCAAAAGAAATCTCCCCCCAACAGGGAGGAGATTTGGGCGTAACCAGTCAACTGTTATAAGACAAATGAAAGACTTTCCGGCGTCTGGTTTACCCACTTAGTATTGTTTTTATAAAATCAGATACGTAATTGTAGGTATCAAAAAATGGGAAAAATTATTTAATGTTATATTGTAGCGCTTTAAACAATTTCACCCACTATTACACTATTTAGCTCTCTACTAACTTTAAATCTATAAGTTGACTTTGTAAAATTTCCCTTCCTTTTATTGAATATCTTTTCTCGCGATTTTCAAAGGCAACCTCTCCACCTTCTAAAATATCGCATACGTGTTCTTTTATCCCCTGGTGGCTAATATCCTTCTCAGCTTTATTTTGAGATGATTGGCCTATAACTTTATAGGTGTTTTCAAGGGATCCACTTAAGTAGCCTATTGCTTCAAAATCATTATGAGCTATAATTACTTGGTCAGCATCCGAATTAACTACAACATTAGCATTATGAGTTACAATAATAATCTGACGGAATTTTTTTAGTTTATTTAATATAGGTATTAACTTCTGTACTATGAACATATTATCTAAGTCATCCTCGGGTTGGTCAAAAACAAATGGAGTAGAAAACGAGTCTGTTGCTAACTTTAACGATATAAATAGTGTACCTCTTTGTCCAATTGATAATTCATTTGGCTGTTTCCCATTGTACATTACCATAGGATAAACATTTAAATACTGTTCTCTCTCGGAAGTTGTAAATAATACATTCAAAAATTCACGTTCGCCATTGCTTGAAATGTATTCAGAATATTCATCAAATAAGGTTTCGATGGTTATCAAAGTATCATCAGCTACTTTAATTATTGGCTCATTAGATATAAGAATAACAAAGTCCTCATAGTTATTTACGTTAATAAAACTATTGATCTTACTTTGTTTTGTCTCGCTACTACCACGTGAAACTCTAAACTTATTTCCGTTGAGGTATTTTTCCAACTTCTGATAAAATAGGGTTTTATCAAAGTAAATTTCAGCGTACACACTAATATCTTCAAGGATATCATTTAGTAGACCAGTCTGTTCAAGCGACCAGCTTTTATTACCCTTTCTCAAACTACACCATTTCTTATCTACTTCTTCAATTTTCTCTGTCATTTTTTTATTTAGATGTGTAGCAAAAGCTTTTCTTCTGTTCAACAGATTTCTATTTTCCTCTGTAACTGCTTTAACTTCTTCAATTTTTCGATTGAATTTTTCAATGTTATTTTGATATCCTTCAACTTTTTCTAATAAAGTGGAAATATCACCCTCAATACCTTCTTTTCTAAATTCCTCTTCAATTCGCTTATTTTCTTGCAATGCTTCTTGTTTAGTTTTAAGAATATGTTCTTTTAAAGAGCTTAATTTAGTGATTTGGTCTTTTAAGGTAATTAAAGGTATCGAGAAATCTTTAGAGAATTTTTCATTCAATCCTTCCAACTGTTTATTTGTATTAATTTGAACATCTTTTAAATCTACAATTAGTTCTTCTACTTCTGAATAATCATCTGTAAGTTTACTCTTCTTAGTGTTATTATTTCTATATTTTTTAATAAGCTGTTTGTTTTGTTGATTAGTAATGCTATCAATTCTTTTCTCGAATATTTCCTTTTGTTTTTCGTTGTAAGAAATTGAATTTATTAATTCACAATTTTCATTTTCTTGATATAACCAATCCTTATTATCAAGAATATCACTTATAATTTCTTGTATTGTATCTTCTTGGCGTTGTGTAATTGTATCAGAGTATATCATTAGCAAATCAAAAATCGCATCCCCAAGTTTCTTTGGGTCAGTCGCTATTTGCTGTACATCACTTTGACTAACGTGAGTGTACTCAACAAAATTTTCTTCCCAAGAATCAACGTAGTACTCATTAATGGTACCATCCTCTTGCGTGTACTCCACTTTGAAATCTTCCAATGAATTTATACTCTCAGCTCTTGTACCTTCAATATTTTTGTTTAATGTTTTGGATATTGAGTCTAACAATAAACTCTTACCTGTTCCTCTACCTCCAATTATAGCTACCAAGTCTCTATTCAACGGAATATTACATTCCTTGAATCTAACACTTTTATCATTAAATATCTCACTATCTTTAATCTTCAAGTTTGAGAAGTACGACTTTGGTATGTTCAAATAAGGATTATCTTCACTAATTTTAACTCGTTCTGGAGCATATAATATTTGCTTTAAACCTTCAAAAGTAGGGTCTGCTTTAAGCCAAGTGTAGCAATAATATTCATTCAATTCTTCAAATGTATGTATATCTTGTGAGTGAAATAACTTCTTATCCGATAGTTTCGAAATAATATCCTGCTTCTTCGGAATATCTTCAAGTTTTGCATCCGCAAAAACTCCGTGAACCTTTGACAATATATCCTCTTTGTAATGTTTGACTTGTTTTCCTTTATCAGTGTTATTCCACTCTTTAAATCCTAAAAATAAGAAAACATTTTCTTTCCATGTTTGGCTATTTAAAACAGTAAGAACTTGCTCAGTGGAGGGATAAAACTCTGCAAATCCAGTTTGCAAATTACTATCACTTGCTTCTTTTATGAAATTATCTTTTGAAAGTACTTTAGTGCTATGTTTTTCTAAACTTGAAAGGTTAATTCTTCCAATAAACTCTTCATTAATTTTCTTAACCTGATTTTTATAATCATTCATATCCACATTGAATAAAATGTGTAGATTGGTTTTTAAAAAGTTCTTACCATTATTAGTTCCAAACGTATCAATTCTAAACTCAAGAATTGGGAATATCATTTCTAAATTTTTTAGACGACCATTCTCCCAATACGACATCACTTTTTCATAGCCATCAATAAAATAATAATCAGTTATACCAATTACTTTTACCTCTTCAGGCAGTTGCTCTAATTTATCAATAAACTCATCCCAAACTTGCTTGGTATCTCCACCATATTCATTAATGATTGATTTAGGAGTATGAATATGTAAATCCCAAACACGCCAATCGGAGCCCTCTGAATATTTTATAGACATCTATTTCACTCCCTAAATACTTTTACTACATTTTACCATAGATAATTTGTCTTAGTTGAGGATTTCATTGACTATACATACCATAAAAAATAATCTGCTAAAGAACCCATTTCACCGTTATTACTCTTATTAAAAGGTGCTACTTTTTGTTTGTATGATTTGATTTCTCTTCATACTCCAGGGGTGGATCGTAGCAGATGATCGAATCGAGCAAAAGAAATCTCCTCCCCAAAGTGGGAGGAGAGTGTGTTCGAATTAAAACAATCCGGTGATTTTTCCATCTTCAGTGACATCCATTTTAAGTGCGGCAGGACTTTTCGGAAGACCAGGCATGGTCATAACGTCGCCTGTAAGAACGACAATGAAGCCTGCACCAACAGAAGCTCTCAATTCTCTGACTGTAATCTTGAATCCTTTAGGCCTTCCAAGCAGTGACGGATCATCGGACAAGGAATATTGCGTCTTCGCCATACATACAGGCAGATTACCATACCCGAGCTGCTCGAATTGTGCCAGTTGTTTTTTCGCTTTGGAAGTGAATTCTACACCATCCGCTCCATACACCTTCTGGGCAATTTTAAGGATCTTTTGTTCCAATGGTTCATCCAGTTCATAAACACGCTGAAGCGATCCTTCTTTCGCTTCACAGGCAGAGATGACTTTTTCAGCCAGGTCGATGCCTCCCTTTCCTCCCTCAGCGAAGACATCAACCAATGAAACTTCAGCACCATTGGACTCGCACCACTGCTTAAGGAAAGCTACCTCTTGATCAGTGTCTGTCGGAAATTTATTGATTCCGATCACATATGGTAAACCGAAGGATTCGATCGTCTCCATATGTTTTTTCAGGTTTTCCATCCCTTGCTGAAGTGCTTCGACATTTTCATATTCCAATTCTTTTTTATCCATTCCGCCATGCATCTTCAAAGCGCGGATTGTTGCAACAATTACTACAGCATCCGGTTCGAAGCCACCAGCCCTCGTTTTGATATCAAGGAACTTCTCCGCACCTAAATCCGCTCCGAAGCCAGCTTCCGTAACAACGTACTCTCCAAGCTTGGCAGCGATCTTAGTTGCCATGACACTGTTACATCCGTGAGCGATGTTGGCGAATGGTCCTCCGTGAATGATAGCTGGCGTATTTTCCAACGTTTGCACAAGGTTCGGTTTGATCGCATCTTTAAGGAGCAGTGTCAACGCACCTTCCACCCCTAGCTGACTTACCGTGACAGGTTCACGATCATATGTATAACCAACCACGATCCTGCTGATCCGTTCCTTCAAGTCATTCAATCCATCTGCGAGACAAAGGATGGCCATGATTTCAGATGCTACAGAAATGTTGAATCCATCTTCTCTCGGTACCCCTTTGACAGGTCCGCCCAGGCCAACGACAATTTGACGAAGTGCACGATCATTCATATCCATTACACGCTTCCATTCGATTCTTCTCGGGTCAATATTCAGGACATTCCCTTGGTGGATGTGGTTATCGATGAATGCTGAAAGTGCATTGTTCGCTGTTGTGATCGCATGGATGTCTCCAGTGAAATGGAGGTTGATATCCTGCATAGGTACAACTTGGGAATAGCCGCCACCTGCTGCGCCACCCTTTATACCCATCGTAGGGCCAAGTGATGGTTCACGTAAGGCGATGATCGCTTTTTTATTGATTCTGTTCAACGCCTGTCCAAGTCCGACAGTAACGGTCGACTTTCCTTCTCCTGCAGGTGTAGGGCTTATTGCAGTAGTAAGAATGATCTTGCCATCAGGTCGATCCGACAGCTTATGTAACAGTTGATCATTCAATTTCGCTTTGTAATGGCCATATGGTTCCCAGTCTTCCTTCGCAAGGTTCAAATCCTCAGCGATTTCTTCGATCCGTTTCATCTGAGCGGCTTGAGCGATTTCAATATCTGTCTTCACATAATCCAACCCCTTTTTATGTTCTAAGCTTATTTTAACCTAGAATAGTATAATCCTTGAACCTTTTTTACGATTGTTTTATTCAAAAATATGACCGAATAATGGAACACTCAGTTAGACGTTGCCGGGTATGTGAAAATGGCGGCGGGGAAACTACTCGCTTTCCTGTGGGGGAGATGGCGAGCCTCCTCGGTCGTTTCACTCCCTGTGGGGTCTCGCCTATCCCCTTCTCCCACGGGAGTTTCGCAGTTTCCCCGCCGCCCTATGTGTGTTTAGTGAACGACCATTTCCCTCATGATTTACAAAAATCAGGTTCAAGGTTACAAGCACTTTTCTTAGATTTAAAGAGCTTTAAACAGATGTTTCCGTAACTTGACAATAGTATGGAGGTCCGGGAAATTACGAGACTCCTGTGGGGTGATAATGATCGGTGAGATCCCGGAAGGCGTAGCCTGAGGAAGCTCAGCCCATTCCCATGAACATGGAAAGCGAGTGATTTCCCGGGCCTCCTAAGGCTCTTACCTGTGACAGACAAAAAGCTTCAACATAAGCGAGCATTACCGGAAATCAACTATGAGATTAAACAATCCTTGAGATTAGAACCAGAGAATCCAACACATTCGTTTGTCGGCATGAAAAACAGTACCAGCCCAACGTATATCTACAAAAATGAGTAGTTGAAAATCTTGACGCAAACGACTAAATATACTATATTGGAACCAACAAATAGTTGATTGAAATTCTCGATGGGCAACAAAGTCTTTCGATGGAGTTCCTTCATTTATTTGTTAAACATTAACACGTTTTACGTGCAAGATTTTAGGAGGATTTTTAAGATGCAAAACGGTACTGTAAAATGGTTCAATGCTGAAAAAGGTTATGGTTTCATCCAAGTAGAAGATGGAAACGATGTATTCGTACACTTCTCAGCAATCCAGGAAGAAGGATTCAAATCTCTTGAAGAAGGTCAATCTGTTTCTTTCGAAATCGTCGAAGGCGACCGTGGCCCACAAGCTGCTAACGTTGTTAAAAACTAATGAATCTATATTTTCAAGCGGTAATCGTATGATTACCGCTTTTTTTCATGAAAGGATATCGAATTAAGCAGAGCTAGCGAGGTGAATGAAATGATCGAAGTTTATACGGATGGAGCAGCAAGCGGAGATCCTGGTCCGAGCAGTGCAGGGATTTACATTAAAAAGGGCAAAGAACATTTCGAATTCGCTTATCCGCTTGGTACCACCTCTAATCATCAGGCAGAATTCCTGGCAGTAATCAAAGCGCTGGAAATTTGTGCAGAATACTTTCCGGGCGAGATACTTTCTTTTCGAAGCGATTCCAAGATCGTCGTCGAAACCATTGAGAAGAATTTCACTAAAAATGAAGCATTCCTCCCTCTCTTGAACGAGATAAATGCATATAAAGAAAACTTCGCTTATGTATTCTTCAAATGGATCCCTGAAAAACAGAATGGTAAAGCAGATAAGTTAGCGAGACAAGCATTGAAAAATAGTAAAAAGGACTCGATGTGAGCCCTTTTTAGCGTATTTTCCTATTCTTCTGTATCTGAGAAGGCGAAAAGAATTTTGACAGGCCTTTTTTCTCCAAGGCCTGCCAAGCCATCTTCCTTGATTGGATTCCTTCCTTTGAAAGGTGCTCCAAAATGCTCATATAGAAACTTCCATCGAATGTATGCTGGAATTGCAGGGTTGCTTTCAGTGCAATGATCACTTTCCAGTCCGGTGCGTTGGTCGAATTCCTGCCAAAGTAAACGAACCGTACATCTTCATCAGACAGCTTGAATCCTTTTGTCCACATATCTTCAAGGAAATATGCCAGCGTATGGTTTTGCTTCATGTTCATCCACCTTTAACTAACCATTTGAAATAGAGATCAGTCTTTACTCAATGTACCTACTGGATTCTCCGTTCTGCTGATCCAGTCACTGAAACTTCCAACATATAATTGCACATCGCGGTATCCAGCTTCCCAAAGTCCTATCACGTTTGAAGCCGCAGTTACCCCAGAGCCGCAATATACGATCACTTTTTCACTTTCACTGATTTCCTTATATAACTCTCGCAATTCATTTGCCGGTTTCCATTTCCCTTCGGATGTGTAAACGTCATGCCATGTGATTTGGACAGCACCAGGAATGTGCCCGGCTTTCGCATCAATCGGCTCTACCCAACCTGCAAAGCGCTCAAATTCTCTGGAATCAAGAAGAGCAACAGCATGCTTGTCCTTTTCTTTCTGAACCTCTTCCATCCCACATACCATTGCTTGCTGAAGCTGATAAGGATATTCTTCAACTCCGTGTGCAACTGTTTCTCCATTTTCAAGAGGCAGACCTTCAGCTTTCCACGCATCCATTCCTCCATCAAGCAGGTATACGTTTTTGTGCGCGAAGAATTTCATCAGCCATAGAAGTCTCGCCGACATAGTGCTGCGATTCTCATCATAACCGATGACGATCGTTTCCGAAGTTA
Organism: Thalassobacillus hwangdonensis; assembly: GCF_042675915.1. Taxonomy (NCBI): domain Bacteria; kingdom Bacillati; phylum Bacillota; class Bacilli; order Caryophanales; family Bacillaceae; genus Thalassobacillus; species Thalassobacillus hwangdonensis. Next base: position 832,507 of record NZ_JBHTKL010000001.1, read on the forward strand.
TTCCGGCTTCACCTAATAACTTGGAAAAGGACTGAGGGTCCGGGAGGGGATGTCTTCCGCCCTGCTTCCTTACTTTTCCGCTCATATGACGCTCCAGGTCAAAATAGACAGCCCAGGGGATATGGGCATTTATGTATGCTTCTTTTCCTTTTTGATTATCCTTAAGGTCGAAGCGACAATCAACGAATATGACATCTTCTCTGTCCATAAGTTTTTTTGCTTCTTTTACAGTTAGAATATGCGACATCATTCTACACCTTTTCCCTTTTTTCTTATTATAACAAAAAGAAAGACCAGGTGTGTATTCACCTGGTAGAAATCATCCGTTCATAATTCAGTTGTTTCTGCTTGAAAGACAGTTGCTTCCGTCCTTGGAAGAGTCGTACGATTTTCACTGCAGTCGGCGAATTCAATTTGCTTAGGATGAACACCATCAGCCCACTGTAAGCCGCTATGATTGTACCGATCATTAAAATCATTTTCAGGACCTCACTTTTCCAGTTGATAATGATTTTCATTGCTAATTAGATTATAGCAAACGCCTTCATGGTTTGCAAAGGGATATTTTCTTCATACATTTTGGGCATTTTCCAGCGCCTTTTCCTCTGCGGGTATCCTTATTTTCATAAGAATCAGATGAAGAACCGGAAAGAGGACTGCAGTCATATATGCTCCGAACAGGAGAGGAATCACAATGAATTCAAGCAGTACGAGCCAGTAGTTGGGGTGTTTGATGTATTTATATGGGCCTTTCGAAACGATCGGATGATTCGGCAGAATGATGATTCTTGTATTCCAGCACCTGCCAAGCGACGCAATACACCAAACCCTGAAAGCCTGGAGCAGTACAAATGCTAAAAAGAATAGGATGGTAGCTGCAGTTGTTACCGTAGGTGTGACCCATGCTTCAACGAGTAATGAAAAGAAAAATAGACCATGGACGATGATGAACCATTTATAATGCGTTTCCCCCTCTTCATAAGCCCCTCGTTCCATCATCCATTTTCGATTGCGCTGGGCAAGAATCAGTTCTGCAAAACGCTGAATTAGGATAAAGCAGAATAGAAGGATCAAAGGTGTTGTCATCAAACCCACTCCAAACTGACTAATTCTGAACTGAACCCAGGTCCAAGTGCTGCCATAAGCGATTTTGTCCCTGCCTCGGGATGGGTCGCCATCCATTTCTCGAGCACATAACATACAGTGACCGAAGACATGTTGCCGTGATGCTTCAAGGTTTCATAGGAATGGAGAAAAACCTCGGAAGGCAGTTGGAGCACTTCCTCATAGGCTTCGAGTACTTTTTTCCCTCCAGGGTGAGCAACAAGAAATGGAAAGTCATGTGCATTTAAAGCCAATGAATCGACGAAATCGTCTACATGTCCTTTCCAGAAAGTCTTGACGAGGTTAGGGATGCTTTTATTGAACACAACTTCAAATCCACCATCGGTCACATCCCAGCCCATCACCGAAATGGAATCCTTCATCGTTCTTGAATCGGAAGCAGTCATCCTTGGTACAGAGTGACGCGCAAACCGAGCGAGTTCTGATTTTTCTCCACATACCAACGTTGCAGTAATTCCATCACCAAAAAGCGCTGCACCTATGAAATTGCTCTTCTTAGCATCGCCTTTTTGAAACGTCAGCCCACATAACTCTACATTAACGACCATCACATTCTTTGTGGGAAATGATCTTAGCCATTCATATGCCCTCGCAAGTCCGCTGACTCCCCCTGCGCATCCAAGACCGAACAAAGGCACCCGTTTTACATCTTCGCGGAAATCACGCTGGTTCATCAATCTGGCATCAATGGTAGGTGTAGCGATTCCCGTACTGGAAATCAACAGGATCATATCGATTTGGTCATACGAAACAGGTTGGGTGAGATATTCTTTATTATTTATGCTTTCATCCATAGCAATTAGGGCATGATCTACTGCTTCTTTAATGAAAATATCATTTCTTTCCTGAAGACCATGTGTTTCTGTGAACCATTCTGCATCTACGACAAATTGCCGTTGTTCGATCATTGCATGGTCAAATACAGGTAAAAGCCTGTTTTTTTCTCTCTGTGAAAGCGGGAAGATGTACTGGACGAGTTCTTTCACCTTCTCCTGTTTCAATTCATATTTCGGGAGGCTTCTTCCAATTGATAGAATATATGCCATAGTAGCTCCTCAATCCTCATTTTCACTTAGTGTGAACACAGAACTACAATATTATGTAAAACAAAAAGGCTGCCTCATCTGGCAGCCTTGCATCAAAATCCATATATAGTCATTCCACCATCAACAAATATCGTCTGACCGGTAATATAGTCACTTGCCGGTGAAGCTAAAAATACCGCGGGTCCCGCTATTTCAGAAAGGTTCCCTATCCGTTTCAATGGGGTGCGGTCAAGTATGTCACTCACATAAGCCTCGTCCTGCAACAATTTTTCAGTTAAAGAAGTAGGGAAATACCAAGGACCAATTGCATTTACGTTGATATTGTATTTTCCCCATTCCAACGCAAGGTTTTTCGTCATTTGGATCAATGCACTTTTCGTCATTGCATAAACCACCCCTGTGCGCAATGCGGTATGTCCTCCGACTGAAGAAATATTGATGATCTTGCCTTGTTCCCCATCTTTCATTTTTTGAGCAGCAAACTGTGACAGGAAGAACGCACTCTTCATATTCGTCTGGATGATGGTTTCCCATTCCTCTTCAGATACTTCCAGAGCCTCACTTCTGATATTCATTCCTGCGTTATTGACCCAAATATCAAGGTTCCTTGTTGCAGTGATCTTTTCCACTTCCGCTTTGATATAGGTATAGTCCTTCACATCAGACTGTATGATATGACAGTTCCTGCCGAGTCCTTCGATCGTTTCTTTAACTGCAAGCAGCTCATCTTCAGATCGTGCAATGATGATCACATCTGCTCCAGCTTCTGCATAGGAAACTGCTATTGCCTTCCCTATACCTTTCGTTCCACCAGTTACTACTGCAAGCTTATCTTTCAGGTCAAAACCTGGTAAATACAAATCGCTCATCCCCTTTGTTTGAATATTTCATCATTATATCATTTATGTCTATTTCAGTCGTTTTTACCGGCTAGTTAACACTATCAACCATTGAAAAACCTGCGTCGCTGTCACACTTTGCACACAAATGGGAACTTTTGTCACAGTAATTTCATTCTTTCATGAACAAATTGTGAAACTGAAAGAATTGGTATCGTATTCCAATAAAAAAAACGTAAGATGAAAGTGTAGAAGCAATTGCATTCATATTTGATTTGAAAGGAGTGGGCATGCATGCCTAACGCAGAACTGAAAAAAGAACATGCAGCACATGGGAAGGAAGAACCGAAACTAAAAGGTACTTTCATATCCGTCATGATCGTCGGTGCATTGCTGATTCTGTCTTGGGTAGGGGTCTTCGGTTTATTTTTAGCAAGATAGGGATAAGATTGGGGGAATTGAAATGCATCTGCATAAGTATGAGAAGATCTGGATGTCATTCGGAGTTGGATCTCTGTTATTATTTCTGATCGTCCTAGGCATCGGAGCATTTTACCAGGGAACGAAACCACCTAGCTGTATGGTTACTTTGGATCCACAAAACGTCCAGGCACATGACGCTTTCAAGGATGAAAACCTGGGGCTGCAACAATTAGGGGATAGCGAATATACACTCAATGTCCTAGCCTCTGCGTTCAACTATGATATGGGTGTAGACGAGGAAGGAAGTCCAGTTCGTAAGGTGAGGATTCCAGTTGGATCCACCGTTACCTTCCAGGCTACGACAAAAGATGTCATCCACGGGTTTGAACTGGCCGGTACTAATGTCAATATGATGCTGGAGCCGGGGTATATATCCACTTTGGAAACAACAATGGATGTACCAGGGACATACACATTGATCTGTAACGAATATTGCGGCACTGCCCACCATTTGATGATGGCTACTGTGGAGGTGTATGAAGAATGATCGGTGATAAATTAAGCTTGAAGAAACAAGATTCCAGTATGGTGATGGCCTTCATGTGGGTGACGTTCATTTCCCTGCTTGTAGGTGGATTGATGGGATTACTGCAAACACTCGTCCGTACAGGTAAATTCAACTTACCATTCGGAATCGGTTACTATCAGATTTTGACAGTCCATGGTGTCGTCCTTGGACTTGTATTGACAACGTTCTTTATCGTAGGTTTCCAGTTTGCCTTGATGATCAAAACCGTAGGAATAACAACGGCGCAACGCAAATGGGCCTGGGCATCCTTCTGGGTGATGCTCATTGGTACTGTAGCTTCTGCGACGATGATACTTTTAGGTAAAGCAAACGTGCTTTATACCTTCTATGCACCCTTGAAAGCGCATCCGATCTTTTATTTCGGACTTACATTCGTAGTTGTAGGGTCATGGATTGCATGTTTTGTCAATTTCAATCAACTCTTCAAGTGGAAAAAGAAGAATCCTGGAAAGCACTCCCCGTTACTTGCATTTATGGTTGTTATCAATATGCTGATCTGGCTGATCAGTACATTGGGAGTCGCTGCAACGGTATTGCTTCAATTCATTCCATGGTCACTTGGACTTGTTGATTCTATGAACATTTTAGTAAGCCGTACATTGTTCTGGTACTTCGGCCATCCTCTTGTGTATTTCTGGCTATTGCCTGCATACATGGCATGGTACGGAATACTACCGAAAATCATCGGTGGTAAAATTTTCAGTGATTCATTAGCTCGACTCGCATTTCTGCTATTCTTACTATTTTCCATCCCGGTTGGATTCCACCATCAGTTGCTTGAGCCTGGAATCGATCCGTTCTGGAAGTATTTACAGGTCGTTCTGACATTTGCTGTCGTTATCCCATCTTTACTTACTGCCTTTTCCATGTTCGCCACATTTGAAATCACCGGCAGGCAGAAAGGCTACACAGGCTTATTCGGGTGGTTCAAAAATCTACCTTGGAAAGACGTCCGCTTCTTTGCACCGTTCATGGGTATGGTAGCATTCATACCTGCTGGAGCTGGTGGACTGATCAACGCTTCCTATCAGTTGAATCAGGTCGTCCATAATACCATCTGGGTAACCGGGCATTTCCATCTTACGTTGGCTACCACTGTCATCCTGACATTCTTCGGAATATCCTACTGGCTGGTTCCAGTACTGACAGGCAGGAAGCTGAATAAGAAAATCAATAATCTTGGAATGATCCAAACTGTCGTATGGTTAATCGGTATGCTATTCATGTCAGGCTCCATGCACATTGCCGGCCTACTCGGCGCACCTAGACGTTCTGCATTTTCCAATTATCAAGGCAGTGAACAAGCTGCAGAATGGATCGGATATCAATATGGGCAGGCGATCGGCGGTTCCATCCTGTTTATCGGAATTCTATTGATGCTCTACATTTTCATCTATATGGCATTCCTGGCACCTAAAGGTGTCGAAGAGTTCCCTATTGCTGAATTACCTACTGGTGCTGAACCTACTCCATGGGTACTTGAAAACTGGAAGCTGTGGGTTGGTATCGCAGTCGTATTGATCCTATTCGCCTATACGGTCCCATTCATCGATATCATCCAGAACTCTCCACCTGGATCACCTCCTTTCGGTTGGCCGATCGGAAATGGTTCTTAACGCAAGAAAGTAAAAAAACACCCTGATAATTATCAAATTATCAGGGTGCTTTCATATTCTTCAACCAGTTGCTCAGATCAGAACTGATAGATTTTACTGTATTTGTTTGTCAGGTAGTTTACTAAGTGATCCGGATTCAACTTTTCTCCGGTAACATCGTGCATGATGTCAAGTGGTTTCTTCATACTTCCGTACTGGTGTACATTCTTTGTCAACCATTCTTTGATGACAGTGAAGTCACCTGCACGGATAACTTTATCGACATCCACATCCTGTAGCATGCTGCCATACATTTGAGCAGCATACATATAACCTAGCGCATACGAAGGGAAATAGCCAAAGCTCCCGCCTGACCAGTGCACATCCTGAAGCACACCTTCAGCATTATTACGAGGACGGATTCCTACATATTCCTCCATTTTATCATTCCACAATTCAGGAAGATCCTTCACTTGGATTTCTCCACCGATCAACGCTTTCTCCAATTCATACCGTACCATGATATGTAATGGATACGTCAGCTCATCAGCTTCGATACGAATATAAGAAGGCTTTACTTCATTGATCGCCTTGTAGAATGTGTCCAATGGAAGGTTTTCGAATGATTTCGGCGCATGGTTTTTGAAAAGATCATAGTGGTTTTCCCAAAATGCTTCACTTCTCGCTACGAAATTTTCCCAAAACAAGGACTGGGATTCATGGATTCCCATGGATGTACCTGTTGCAAGTGGTGTGAAAGCAAGCTTTGAGTCGATATTCTGCTCATACAGTGCATGACCACCTTCATGAATTGTACCAAAAACAGCTGTACGGAAATCCTTTTCGTCATACTTTGTCGTTACTCGGACATCATTGACATTTAGGCCGATTGCAAACGGATGAACAGTTTCATCAAGACGTCCCGATTGGAAGTCGTACCCCATCCGTTCAAGGATTTCCAAACTGAATGCACGCTGATCAGCTTTAGGGAAATGCCCCTGCAATACAGACGGATCTGGTTTCGTCGGTGATTGCTGGATTTTTTCAAGAAGTCCTGAAAGAGAATCTCTTACTTTTGGAAATACCTCATCCAGAACATCGACCGTTACACCCGGCTCGTAGTTGTCCAGGAGGGCATCATAAATATGCTTTTCATAACCCCAGTATCCTGCGAATTTTTTGTTGAAATCGACCAGCTTTTCCAAATACGGCTGGAATGCCTCGAAATCTCCGTCTTCCTTCGCCTCTTCCCAAACCGATTCTGCTTTTGATTGCAGCATGACGTATTCCTTGTACTCTTCATCAGGAATCTTCACGGCACGATCATAGTGCTCTTCTGATTTTTCGATTGACTTCCTGACAATCGGATCTTCAGAACGCTCCTTCAGTTCATCGATGAAATGCTTCATCTTATCGGATGTACTTAGTTTGTGGGACTTCTGGGAAAGCATGCCGATCACTTCAGATCGATACTCGACCGCTTTCTTAGGTGCCTTCGTCCGTAAATCCCAAAACATCAATCCAAGCGCCTCATTGTATGAGGTCTGCTCTTTCAGCAATTCCAAGTATTCCTGTTCCAACTTATCCACTGTTTGAACCATCTACAAATCCCCCTTGACTGGCCGGATCACTTCTTCCCGAAGAACTGGTAATAATCGGTTTTGATAAACCCATTGAACAGTTTACGCTTCTTGGAAGCCTTCTGACCGTATAGTTTTTCGAATGTGGGGTGGGATGTAAGGATGTACACACTCCAAGAAGGATTGTCAGCCATGATGTCACCCAAATCTTTATACATCTGCTCGACTTCCTCCTTCTCCCCGATCCTTTCCCCATATGGAGGATTAGACACGACATAGCCATTTTCCTGCTTAGGACGGAAATCTTTTACTTGTCTTTGTTTCCATTGAACTAGTTCCCCGAGACCTGCTTCCATTGCGTTGGCTTTTGCAATTTCAATCATGCGATGATCAATATCGGAACCTGTGATATCCAGCGGCTGATCGTAATCAGCAAGTTCTTCTGCTTCATTGAACGCTTGTTCCCACATTTCTCCGGGGATGAACTCCCATTCTTCTGAGGCGAATTCGCGGTTGAATCCTGGTGCAATATTCTGCCCGATCAATGCGGCTTCAATTGCAATCGTACCCGACCCACAGAAAGGATCGACGAATGGACGATCAGGTCTCCAGTTTGTCAGCTGGACAAGGGCAGCAGCCAATGTCTCTTTGAGAGGAGCCTCCCCCTGTCCCGTCCGGTAACCACGTTTATGCAGTCCGCTTCCCGAGGTATCTATACTGAGCAGGACGGTATCTTTATGGATGGCAACTTCTGTACGATAGAACGCACCATCCTCTTTCAACCATGAAGCGACTCCATGCTTTTGCTTCAATCGTTCCACAATTGCTTTCTTTACGATCGACTGGCAATCCGGCACACTATATAATTTGGATTTGACAGACTTTCCGATAACCGGAAATTCACCATTCTCAGGAATGAATTGCTCCCATGGAAGTGCTTTCGTCTGTTCGAAAAGTTCATCAAACGAATAGGCTTTGAATTTACCGACCTGCAATTTCACACGATCAGCTGTGCGAAGCCAGAGGTTCAATCTCGGAATTGCTGAAATATCTGCCTGGATTGTTACTCTTCCGTTCTCGACTTCGATATCCTCGTAACCCAACTGTTTCACTTCATTGGCAACTACAGATTCGAGCCCCATAGCAGCTGTGGCAATCAATGTTACTTTTCTGACCATAATTCAAATCCTTTCTTTCATTTGTTTTATCATATGAAAAAACCCTTTCCAACGCACGATGCATTCAGAAAGGGATGTTGATCTCTACATAAGACCTTTGAATACTTTGTAAGCCATGTTCTGTACCATCGTACTGCCAGCGGTGGTCAACCTCGTACTCCGGTGGTAATCATCTATCTCCAGGTCAATGACCTGCCTCCCGTCCGGTTCAGTTCCCGTCGGAGAGTGCCCCTACCTTCATTTGGGTTGCTCGCTCATGGGGTTTACCTCGTTCCACTCCGTGCATTTCTACACGGACTACGTCACTGTGGCACTTTCAAGGTTGCAATACCATATCCATAAGGACGTAGGTATCTTCCCTGCCGTTAGCCGTAATGGCTACCCTGACTTATGGTTTCGTCAGGCATGAACACTACAAGCATCTCAGCTTGTGCGAGCATGGACTTTCCTCTGCATCAAGGATGCAGCGATTACCCAAGTATTCAAATGTGCTTTATTATTGTAGCTTTTATTGTTTTTTTCGTCAATCTATTTACCATTATACAAGGTTAGCTGTTGCGATTCATTAGTGAATGATTGGTAACAAATCAAGAATCTGCATACTTCTTGCCGAACACTGCTTTTTCCAGATTGGACAAGCGTTTCAACACATCATAGTTCACTTGATTATTCTGATTGATCGGCTGATGCGGTCTAGTTCTGGATGCATCCCGTGATGGAGAGCGTTTCAGCTTTTCATTCTCCTGACGCAGCCTTTCGATCTCCTGAGACATTGTTTCATAGTCCTGGATGATCAGATCAAGGAATTCATCCACTTCTTCCTGATTGTACCCACGCATCGCATTCTTAAATTCTTTTTCAAGTATTGCCTTTCCGTCTAAATGCATTTTATCTGTATTCACGATATCACCTCTGTTTACACACCTTGGTTTTATTTTTCCAAAACATCGTTCGAATGTCAATTTTTACACCGTTACTGTTATTGTGCCCAATAGTCCGGATCTGCCATCCGGATTTCTTCAACAATATCCTCTAAATCCATCGGGGTTATATAATAAATAGGATAACTGCCCTTCTCCTGATAATCCATGGCCATTTTTCTGAAGTAATCGGGGGATCCAGGGGTATCAGTATCATACAATAGCAGTGCACCATCAGAGTGTTCGATTAGAAATTGATCTTTCTGCCTGAACTGATATGGTGCTTTGTAATCCTGCTCATGGACTGGTTTATAAAAATCCGCTACAAGTGTGAGTTCTTCGTATTTCATCTTCAATTGCTCCGGCCAGCGATCCTCCTGGTTCGTAAATGGCGGAAGAATCGCAAGCTTGATGTCATGGCTTTCTTTCAGGTCCATGACTACTTCTGCGGTCCAGAGTTCCACACCCATCTGTCCTGATACGAGGACCCATTCCAGTCCCTCTTCAATAAGAGACAACAGGCGTTTCTTCAATGCTGCTTTGATAAACATGATTCGCTGGTCATCCTGCTTGAATATTCCAAGCTCCATCTGCTTATAGCCAGTGACCACTAACGTTTTCATAACATGCTCCTTATACTTTATGTACACAAAAGTTAAAATACAGGACTTATTTCATTATAAACGAAAAACGAGCACCACGGAAGTGCTCGTTTCATGATTCTTTAACGCCAAGGTCTTTTGCGTCCCATTCCTGGCATCATCCCTTGCGCACCCATCGGTGGCATATTGGATCCCATTGGACCCATTCCGGTCTGTGCTCCTGCTACTTGACTGCCCGGTCCCATCCCGGTTTGTGCACCAGCTACTTGACCTCCTGGACCTCCTGGCCCCATCGGTGGTCGAGGACCTTGCATTGCTGGAGAAACCTGCTGTGGTGGCATGAATGTGTTGGTCTGATTGAACGTATTTTCTACTGATTGAGTTTGCGGGAAGAAATGTTTGTTTTCAGTTAGATGATGGTTCATGACCGTTGTATGAGTTGGGTAGATGTGATTGACGTCCTGCTTATAGAAGTTGTGTTTGACGCAGTGTTTTGTAGGATGGACGACTTGTTGTGCCGGACTCACCTGCGGACAGCCGCAATTCATATGCTTGTTGAACATTTTGTATAGACCCCTTTCCTAATACTTGGTACATTAATAACCTATGAAGGGACAAGGGAACATGTACTAGTGCAAACATCCATTTTGATTTCATGGAACAGTCATACAAAATAAGAAAGCCCGGACAATACTAACCATTGTCCGGGCTTTCACTTATTCAGTTAGATAGATCTGACTGGGCAAACGAAAATGGAAGCAGTTCTTCCATTGTGACAGTTTTGACTTCCCCTTCCAGATTTGTTGTATGGATGTGCATATCTGATGGGAAGAATTCACTCATCACTTGTCTGCATGAACCACACGGGGGTACTGGTCGCTTCGTATCAGCAACTACTGCCAATTCCTTGAATTCTGTCTCACCATCCGAAATTGCTTTAAAGATTGCTACTCTCTCTGCACAACATGTGACAGGATAGGCAGCATTTTCTATATTACACCCTTCGTAAAGTTTCCCTGAAGCCGTAAGTAGTGCAGCTCCTACTTGGAACTTTGAATACGGGACGTAAGCACGGTTTCTGATTTCTTTTGCTTTCTCGATCAATTGATCACGATTCATTTTTCTTCCTCCCTCCTGGTGGGAAAATAATTATAATTCAAACAACACCTATTGTAAAGCGGTTTCAAAATTTCCGTTGATAGCACCTGCACATTCTTATTTGACATATGTGTCAAAAAAGCGTTTAGTTGAGTTATATACTTAATTGAAACAGCTATTTTAACATGCAGGAGGGCTTACGATGGCAAGGTTACTCAAATTCAGAAAAATGGTATGGGTATTCATTCTTTTACTCGTATTCACTGGTATTTTTACGTACTATCAATTACCGAAGCGTGAAATACCTGAAATCAATGTAAATATCGCATCCATCTCTACAGTTTATCCAGGTGCGACCCCGACGGAAGTAGAGAGCAGTGTCACGAATCCTTTAGAAAATGAACTGTTGTCGATTGAAGGAGTGGATGAACTATCCTCCGCTTCAACGACAGGTTTTTCAAACATTACCATCACGTTGGCAGACGGCACTGACCTGACGACAGCGAATTCGAAAATCCGTCAAGTCGTATCTGATATATCAAGGGGTTTCCCTGAAGAGGTACAGGATCCTGATGTCAATACAGACGTTATGAAATCTGCTGTAGCATCCTACCATCTGATGGCTGATAATTACGACACGCTATATCAACTGAGGGAAACAGTGGATGAATGGAAGGATCAGCTGGAGGATATCAACGGGGTAGACTCCCTGCTGATCAAAGGCTTGCCGGAACAGGAGGTTGTTCTGTCACTTGATAACGAACAGCTGAAGGAAAATCGCCTTTCCGCCTTTCAAGTGATCGAGTCGATCAATAATGAATTGACCCCAAGCGCAATCGGCACAGAGCAATCCGATAATAAAATCTATCAGCTTGTGTTCGAGAAATATAAGGGAATCGAGGAACTCGGAAATGTTCCTGTAGGTAACGATGAAAGTGGAGATCCATTATTTTTAAGTGATATTGGTGACATATCCATTGAGGAGAAACAACCGGAAGATCTGATTACGTATGAAGGTACACCTGCGATTTCCATCACTATCATGTCCGAGGAAGGAGCGAATATTTCCTCCCTGCAGGAAACGCTCACGGAAAAAGTGGACGCTCTCGCTTCCGATCTTCCTTCATCAGTCTCTGTAGACCGGTTTTATACGCAAAGCACAGTCATCAATGAAGTTTTCACTAACTTGATTACATCGTTTGCAATCTCCCTGGTCGCTGTCTTTGCAATCATGCTGCTGGGATTACCGTTTTCAGCTGCTGTACTGGTTGGAATTTCTATCCCTATTTCCATTTTGATCGGGCTTACCCCATTGCCTTATACAGGGGTGGACTTGAATCAGATTTCGATTATAGGGATGATCATAGCGATCGGTATCCTTGTCGATGATGCCATCGTTGTAAACGACAATATCCAAAGGCGTTACCAAATGGGAGATGATGCCCTTACAGGAGCGATAAAAGGTGTGAAAGAAGTCGGGAAATCGATCATCACCTCAACGTTGATGATCGTGTTCAGTTTCTTTCCTCTGACCTTTCTTTCAGGTTCCAACGGGGATTTCATCCGTGCGTTGCCGACAGTATTGATTTTCACAATCATAGCTTCAACAATCATTGCACTTACACTGATTCCTACCGTGCGCTATGCAGGAAAGCTTCGCAGCAAGAAGAAAACGAAAGAAAAGGCTGGTTTACTTGGAGGATTCTTCAACTGGCTTGAAACCGTCTACGCAGATAAAATCCTGCCTAAAACGACGAAGCGCCCATGGGTCACCGGCCTCTCTGGTCTAGTTGCATGTATCCTGCTTGCTTTGTTGGTCGTTAAAATTCCGTTTGAATTTTTCCCGTCAGCAGATAGGCCTGAGGTAACGGTGTCAGTAAGGTATCCTCAAGGTACTCCTATTGAAGAAACGAAAATGAAATTGGAAGAGATGGAACAATTCCTGACCGACCAGACGGATCATATAACAGAAACAGCCGTTTATACTGGCAGCGGCCTACCAAACTTGTTCAGCTCTTCGATGCAGCGAACTGGTGAAAATACAGGTCAACTCCTGGTACGTGTCGATCGTAGTAACACTAGCGCTTCTGCCTTCATAGATGAATGGGAGAGCACGCTGAGGGATGAGTTTGATGGGGAAATCTTCCTGGATACGATTGTTTCCGGTCCCCCTCCCTCTCCACCTGTCGAAGTGAAGATCCAAGGGCCACAAATTGAAGAGCTTGTTGATGCCGCACAAGATGCAGCGTCCGCTTTTGAGGAGTTGGATTCGACAGAAGTTACAACTTTGAATGCAGGAGAAGGTCAGTCCTTCATCCGTTTTGAACCGGACCGACAGCAGCTGGCTGAAAACGGTATTCCAGTAGACCAGGTCACCTCTCAGATCCAGGTGGCAAACACCGGTATTCCACTAGGAACGTTTGATAACGGTGTAGATCGTCTACCTATGAAAGCGATCGTAGATGATGGCGCTGAGGAAGGTGTTGACCTTGGGGAATTGGAAGTCGTTTCTCAGTCCTCTCCACAGCAACAGGGTGGAGCACCCTCTACACTGTCACTCGATGAAATCATCAGTGAGGATGAGTATGAAGAAATCGGAGCCATTCCGCACTTGAACGGTGTACGTACCATCACCCTCCAAGCATACCCGGTTAAGGGCGAAGAAGATGCGTTTAACGAATCCGCCGATCAATTGATTGATGACATCGAAACCAGTCTCCCTGAAGGGTATCAACTGGTACAGACAGGTGAATCCAATGCACAGACAGAATTCTTCATTGAGGTATCCAAATTGTTCGTCATCGTCTTGTTCCTGATCTATTTGACGATTGCAGTACAGTTCAATTCATTGACGATGCCACTCCTTGTCACTAGTTCCGTATTTCTGGCGATTACAGGAGCGATTATTGGATTATTCGTAACTGGGCAACCGCTAAGCTTCCTTGCCGTATTAGGTATCGTGTCCTTATCAGGGATCGTCGTTCGTAACTCTGTGATTTTGATTGAATTCATAGAGCAGAACAAAGAGAAGACTACGCTTATTGAAGCGGTCATCGAAGCAGGAAGAGCTCGGATCCGTCCAATTGTGCTGACGACCCTTACTTCTGTTGCAGCTTTGGTGCCGATCATTTTCTCCGGTGATGTACTGTTCCAGCCATTGGCAGTATCCATCGTTTCAGGATTATTATTCTCAACGATACTGACTTTGATGCTCGTTCCCGCTTTCTATTTGATGCTTCACCGCATCCGTTTTGGGAGGAGGAAAGAAAACAGACATTCAACAGATATGGAGTAGAACACAACAAAAGGATGTCCCTTGACCGGGCATCCTTTTGTTATATCATCTATTGCAGCAGTTGAGTATTTTTTTCATATTTACAACAGGTAAAGGGAAAAATACTTCCGAGGAGGGTGATTACATGGGCCGAGGTAAAGGGTTCAAAGAAAAGCGACAAAACCATGAACATGAGAAACCGAAAACAGCTAAACGATTCGCTGAATCCGGTGATCAGGTAAGGAAGATCCCTGAAGGAACTTCTCATAAAGAATGACAAAAAGGATGCCTATCCGGGCATCCTTTTTGTCAATTATCAACAATCATGTCCAATACATAATGAACGGAATGATTCAATTCCCTGTATCGCTTCTTCTTAACGTCAAAGAAGTAACTATGCAATATCAATAATTCGATATTTTCATGTGTGGATTTCACCTGGTTCGGGTGAACCTTCACTTCGCGATTTTTAACATACTCACTGGCAAGCTCCAGCCATTGGTCGTTCAATTCGAACATCGGGGCTGTTTCTTTCTTCACCACTTCAAAGTAGGCTTTATCTTTCCTATCTACTGGTTCTTGCTGCTGATCGAACTTTTCCTGAAGTTGATCGATCAGATGCCTTATATTATTGGTCGCATCGATAACGGAAGTCACTTGCCTTCATCCTTTTTCTTCAACCATATCATGTCAGAAGACAAATTTGAACGGTCACGCTCTTTTTTTCTCCCTCATTAGTGAAAAGTGATGATTCATATGAAGCTCCTTCTGATCCTTTTTCAAAAGCTTCATTTCTTCCCGGAGAGCGATAATATCTTCCTGCAAACGGTCGATTTCTTTTCGATGGGCAATTGCCATCGTAAATACAACTTCATCCGCCTTCAAGGATATCTTCTGTTCCAGCCTTCTCATTTCTTCCATGACTTCTCCTAGTGATTGTTCTAAACGCTGACGAGGAACACCTTTTTTCTCTTTCATAGATAGTACCATCTATAACTCCTCCTCCGTTCTTCTCATACCACCTTAATTCGGTATTGCTGTTCAAGTTCCTATCCAGGTGACAAAAGAAGAACGAATCCTACAAATAAAGCTAAGGAAAACCGCTCATAAAACATCCCTTTCGACAAAGACTAACAATAAGGAGGGATAGACATGTCAGAGAAACAACGAAATAAAAAGCAGAAAAATGAAAAGCAGCAGCAGAAGCATCAGAAAACCGGTAATCCAAAATTAGATGGTGAAAACCGTCCAGCTACGTAAATCAAGATGGAATGTCATCCTTTTGGAGGCATTCCTTTTGTGTTCACAGGTAAAATTTTTGCTAATTGAAGCATCAGCCGCTTCTTAAAGTAGAATTTTTGGGGAGCAAAGGATTCTGCAGGGATGGATAAATCCCACCATCGCTGTTTGATGCCTCTGATTTTATACCAGTCTTCCCTTAGCTGATCCTCATGGGTGACTATTTGATAACATTCCCTTAAAGGGCTTGCATGCCCTTTCCTGTATCCTTCATATTCTGTCCTCGACCCAGTAACTGGAACTTGTTGAATAAATATGGTGAACTGCTCATACAATGCAGGGTTGAATAGTAGAGAAGTCAACGAGTGACCGATCGCAATCCTTCGGTCAAGGCTGGTGAAACGATTGATCGATAACCCATACAACTCTCCCTCTACTGTCGGGAAAAGGACAACGTTCAATTTCAACAAAGATTCCAGGAGGTAAGGCCAGTGACGAAAAACCTGTTGATGGAAATATGGCTGGATGATTACCGGCCGCTGAATCATATTTTGTTCATTAATGATGAGCGCCTTAGTCAGACGTTGCTCATCACCCGTTTCAAAAAAACGATGCCACTCCTGGATCATGAAGGAAGAAACTTTAAATGCCTTCAATTCGTCAAATAAGGGGATACCCTTTTTTTTCGACAATGAATAAATCAGCAACTGAGGAAAAGCATCAGAGAAAATCAGCCAATTCGCTCGCTCATAAGTCATGAATAACTGGTTGCGCATTTTTTCATTTAAAAAGCTAATGAAAGGCTCTGTTGTGAGGTCTGTCATGTTCCATCCGGCATTTCTTGATACAATCCCTGCAAGAAGCGACCACTTGATCTCAGGGTATTCAAAATAGAAGTTTTGATAGGCTTTCGTACGGGTAATATTATCACGGTTATACTCATTGACTTGGGCAGCGATAAGATTCAGGTCATAAGGAGTTAAGTCGGTCATTCGACACCCCTCCTCTTTTTGTATATTATGTGACAATCCGTTCAGTAATAATGGAAAGTTGTAATATTTTTTTATTCTCATTCCTGACGGAAATTTGATATGATACTGTCATGGCAAAGAGGAGGAATGGGACAATGAATTATCCGAACGGGAAGCGTTCATCCATATCGTTACCAACTGGAATTAAAAAGAAGAAGCAGCCGGATTTCAGTAATCGCGGAATGACGCTCGAAGAAGATATCAGTGCAACGAATGACTATTATCGTACCCATGACATTGCCGTCATTCACAAAAAACCGACCCCGGTCCAGATTGTGAAAGTGGACTATCCTAAGCGGAGTGCCGCTGTCATCAAGGAAGGCTATTTCAAACAGGCTTCTACCACCGATTTCAACGGCATTTACAAAGGACAGTATGTCGACTTTGAAGCGAAGGAAACGAAGAATAAAACTTCCTTTCCTTTATCCAATATCCATCAGCATCAAATCGATCATATGAAAGCGATCCATCACCATGGTGGAATATGCTTCATGATCATGCGGTTCACTCCGCATGATGAAACCTACTTCATTTCCGCCAAGAAGCTTTTTCACTGGTGGGATGAACAATATAATGGTGGAAGGAAATCCATCCCCTACTCCTTTATCAAAAGGAATGGATACCTGATTCCTTTCCACTATCAGGCTCGAGTAGATTACATCAAAATACTCGACAAGCTTTTTTTCTAGAAATGGAGGAAATGAGTTATGGCAAATGACAGCCAGTCTCGTACAGCAAGACGAAAACAAATGCAACAAAAAGGTAAGCCAAAGAAGAAGAACAATAAGCCATTATTCAAAAAAATATTATTATCTTTACTGATTATCGGACTAGTTGCGATGATCGGAATCGGTGGACTGTTCACCTATTATATTTCAGGTGCACCGAATCTCGATGAAGCGAAATTATCCGATCCTATCTCTTCAAAGGTATATGACATGAATGGAGACCTCTTTGCTGAACTTGGCTCAGAGAAAAGGACAAAAATCACTTATAACGATTTGCCACCTGTATTGATCGATGCAGTGACAGCAACTGAAGATGCAAGGTTCTTCGAACACTCCGGAATCGATTTCCGAAGAATCGGTGCCGCTGTCGTTGCTAACGTGACAGAAGGGTTCGGAGCAGAAGGTGCAAGTACGATCACGCAACAGGTCGTTAAACGTTCCTTCCTGTCACCGAAAAAAGCATTGGAGCGTAAAGTACAGGAACAATGGCTCGCAATCAAACTGGAGCAGGAATATTCAAAAGAAGAAATCCTGCAAATGTACTTGAACAAAATCTTTTACGGCTCCCAGGCTTATGGTGTAGCAGAAGCTGCTGAAACATACTTCGGAGTCAAGGAATTGAATGAGCTGACGCTTCCACAAGCAGCATTGCTTGCAGGACTTCCTCAACGCCCTACCGCCTATAACCCGTATAAGAACCCGGATCTTGCCAAAGAACGGATGAATACGGTGCTTACACTGATGGTCCATCACGGAAAGATCAGTGAAGCGGAAGCGGAAGAAGCGAGAAAAGTGAAGATTGAGGACATGCTGAAAGAAGGCGGTTCTGACAGCAAGAATAAATACCAGCACTTCCTTGACCAAGTACAGCGTGAAGTAGAGAAAAAAGTCGAAGGTGCTGATATTTACAAAGATGGGTTGAAGATCTATACAACAGTTGACCCGAAAGCACAAGAGCACATGGAATATCTATTAAGTAAGGAAAATCCATTAGGCTTCCCTGATGACGAAATACAAACCGCAAGTACGGTAATCGATACGAAAACCGGTCAGATCCGTGCTATTGGCGGCGGACGTGATTTTGAAGGTTCAAAAGGCGGTTACAACCTTGCCATCCAGGGGGGAAGACAGCCTGGTTCCACTGCTAAGCCGATACTTGCTTATGGACCAGCTATCGAAAGTAAAGCATTGTCGTCTTACCATCAGATTGAAGATGATGAACCAATTGAAATCAATGGTGATACGATCAATAACTATGGTAAATACCATGGTTGGGTTTCCATGCGATACGCATTGACGAAATCCTTGAACGTACCTGCAGTTAAAACGATGCAGGAAGTTGGATTGGAAGAATCAAAGAAGTTTGCTGAAGGACTGGGTATCAACTTCAAGGATGGAGAAATTTATCCTGCTGATGCAATCGGTGGCGCAAAAACAGAATTGACAACTACCCAGCTCGCCGCATCCTATGCTGCGTTCGGTAACGAAGGAATGTACAACGAACCGTATGCAGTGACGAAAGTTGAATTCCCGGATGGAAAGACCGAAGAATTTAAATCTGAACCAAAAGCAGCAATGAGTAAATATACTGCTTTCGTTATGTCGGATATGCTGAAAAGTGTCCTTACCCACCCAGAAGGAACAGGTCAGGCTGCAAATATATCTGGATTACCTGTTGCAGGTAAAACCGGAACTACCAACCGTGAGGATATCAGTCCTGACTCCTGGTTCTCAGGCTATACTACAAACTATAGTATAGCTGTTTGGACCGGTTATGCGGAGTCTAATGAGCGTGATGCGTCTGCAGGCGATCATATACCGAAAGCATTCTTCAAATCGATGATGAGCACGATTTCAGAAGGAAAAGACACTGCGGACTTTGCAAAGCCTGATTCAGCCAAATGGGTCGATGTTGAAAAAGGATCGCGTCCTGCGAAATATCCAAGTGAGTACACTCCAGAGTCAGAAATTGTGACGGAGCTGTTCCACAAAGATAATATGCCGAAGGAAACATCAGAGCAATACGATCAGCTAGACCCGGTCGAAGGCTTGTCAGCAAAATATGACGAGAAAAAAGGTGTCATCAAAGTAGATTGGAAATACGGAAAGGCAAAAGACATCGCCTTTGATGTAACCGTATCGATGGATGGTCAAGGTGAACAAAAACTGACGACTACTACGGATAAGAAGCTCGAAGTTTCCAATGTCCAACCTGGAACGACCTACACCTTCAATGTCACTGCGATAAGCAGCGAAGGAGACGGCAACCGTAGCGAACCTTCCTCAGTGGATGTAAGCGTGCCTGAACAAGAGGAAGAAGATGATGGCGGTCTGTTCGGTGACGATGAAGAAGAGAATGAAGATGATGAGCAACAAGGCAATGAAGGTAATAATGGTCAAGGAAATGGTAATGGAAACGGTGGCCAAGGTAATGACGATGGTCAAGATGATGAAGGTACAGGAGATGACCAAGAAGGGGACGCATCTGATGATGGTACCACTGGTGAAGGTCAAGATGATGGGTCTTCTGGTGATGGTACTGGAGATGGTCAGGAAGGTGATTCTACTGGTGATGAGAGCACCGGTGATGGCCAGGGTGGTACGGATGATGGTACTACCGATGGATCAGAAGATGATACTGGCACTGGGCAATAACCCTTCAAGATAAAATTAAGAAAGACCCGATGAGGAGATTAAACTCTCCCATCGGGTCTTTCTTGTTCCATCAAATCATTCAGTTCGGTGAACAATTGGCTAAGCTGTTTATAAGAATAATAATGGCCTGGCTTTGCCTCGATGAATGCCACCCTCTCCTCCACATTTTTCGGAGCGATGGGCAACAAAGAAAGCCTTATAACATTGTGTCTTTCATTCTTTTGTGAGTTAAGTAAATAAAGACATTTATAAAAATAATTGATTTGGATCTTCATTGGTGTCTTTGTCTGGTTCAGCTTACGTTCCTGAAACAGAGATGCTATAATTCGGTCATTCTCCTCAGTTTTCTTCAGTAACATTGCCAACTCTTTGTTCAAAGCTTCACCCACTCTTCTTTTTCATCCTTTTCTGTCCCTCTCGGCACAAGTCAAGAAGTTTGCAGGATTGGCACTGGGGCCGTTGGGCTTTGCAGTGGTATCTTCCGAAAAAAATCATCCGATGATGGGTCTGACTCCATTCTTCTTCCGGAATTTTTCGCATCAATGTCTTTTCCACTTCTAGAACGGAATCTTTCCAGCGACAGATTCCTAAACGCTTGGAAACTCGTTCGACGTGAGTATCCACTGCTATTGCCGGTTCTTCAAAAGCGACGGAAGCAACCACATTTGCGGTTTTTCTCCCTACCCCAGCAAGGCTTTCCAGTTCCTTCTTAGTACGAGGAACTTCCCCATCATAATCGTCAATCAATGTCTGACACAGTTTGCGGATATTTTTTGATTTGTTCCTGTACAGACCGATCGACCTTATATCCTGCTGTAGTTCTTCTAAAGGGACGGAAAGGTAATCCTCGGGTGTACGGTACTTTTCAAATAAATCTTTAGTCACTTTATTTACAAGTGCATCGGTACATTGCGCAGATAATAATACGGCAATGACAAGGTCGAAGGCGTTCCTATGATTCAGCTCGCATTCTGCATCAGGGAACATCTCTTCGAATACATCAAGACAATAGCGGATCTGCTTTTTATTGAGCACAATCTCCCCTCCTACTCTTCATCCAGCCAGTTATAATAAAGTGAAACATCTCTGTTTTGTTTATTTGATTGCTCAAGATTCTTTTGGTGGCCACGGAATTGCTTGCCAGCTTCCCGGGCCTGCTGGACACTTTTGATTCCCTTCTTCTTCCATTCCCTAAGAATCCTGTCAATGTACTTGAAGTTGAGTTTACCCATAAGCACTGCTTCACGTAAAGCAGCTTTGATCAATGCAGGCTCTTGTTCATCCTGATCCAGCCATATATTGATCGTCTCGATTTCAAATGGCGAAAGAAGCCTACCGAATTCCTGCTCGAACAGCACGAATAAATTGTCATGGGTCTGCTGCTCTTCCTTGGATGACTGCTTAGGAGAAGGAGCGTACAGTTTCTCCCACAGTGGTTCAAGGGAATACCCTTCATTCAATACATTTCGTTCATTCCTTCTCTGCTCAATTACCATGAATTGTTTCTGGATCAAGCTCCGCAACGTCTTGGAACAGTCTTCCTCCGTAATATTACCATGAAGCGCAAGTTCTCCTGGTGTTGGAAAAGAATTTCCCTGATGCAGAAACCTTTTGATTTGAAGGACGATCAGCAGCTCATCATCCGTCATTCCAATCTCTTTATAATGCTCGATCAATCTGACCGGGATGGTCATCTGATCGTTGATGATTGTTTGATATTGTTGATAATTCGACATTTCATACACCTCAAAAAATATTATATCATGACTCACCGTGGCACTATACCATGGAAATGCAGAAAAAAACAGAGACCATGCCCGCACCGG
Source organism: Thalassobacillus hwangdonensis (assembly GCF_042675915.1). NCBI lineage: Bacteria > Bacillati > Bacillota > Bacilli > Caryophanales > Bacillaceae > Thalassobacillus > Thalassobacillus hwangdonensis. The sequence continues at coordinate 854,255 of NZ_JBHTKL010000001.1, forward strand.
GCATGGTCTGTATTTAGCAGCTTAAGGATATAGTCGGTTAAGCATACGTGGGAATGGAATTGTTTCCCTGATGTGCTCGACACCAGCAATCCATGCCACTGTCCGTTCTAATCCTAGTCCGAAACCGGAATGCGGCACACTTCCGTATTGGCGAAGCTCCAAGTACCACTTGTAGGCATCTCCACTAAGGCCATGTGCTTCGTAACGTTCTTCCATCAATGCAAGGTCATCGATTCGTTGAGAACCGCCGATGATTTCTCCGTAACCTTCCGGAGCGATCAAATCAGCACAAAGCACGACTTCCTCACGTTCAGGGTCTGGCTTCATATAAAAAGCTTTGATTTCTGCAGGGTAATTGGTGATGAATACCGGTTTATCGAACGCTTCCGCGATTGCCGTTTCGTGAGGGGCACCGAAGTCTTCTCCCCACTCAATATCATCGAATCCTTTTTCTTTCAACAGCTCGATTGCTTTATCGTAGCTGATGCGAGGGAATGGCGCCTGCACCTTTTCAAGCGCGCTGACGTCACGATCCAAGGCACCCAGTTCAAGCTTGCAGTTCTCCAAAACGGATTGAACGACAAATGACACGTAATTTTCCTGAACGACCAGGCTGTCTTCATGATCCATGAAAGCCATCTCAGGCTCAATCATCCAGAATTCGATCAGGTGACGACGTGTCTTTGATTTTTCTGCACGGAAAGTCGGACCAAAGCTGAATACTTTACCAAATGCCATCGCAGCCGCTTCCATATACAATTGGCCGGATTGTGAAAGGTAAGCATCTTCATCAAAATACTTCGTATGGAACAGTTCCGTCGTTCCTTCTGCTGAAGTTCCGGTCAGGATTGGCGGATCGATTTTCACATACCCATTGTTATTGAAGAATTCATAAGTAGCACGGATGATTTCATTACGAATTTTCATCACAGCATGCTGCTTTTTGGAGCGCAGCCATAAGTGACGATTATCCATAAGGAATTCTGTACCGTGTTCCTTCGGTGTGATCGGGAAGTCTGTTGCTTCATGAATGACTTCAAGATCCTTCACTTGCATTTCAAAACCGAACGGTGACCTTGTATCCTCTACGATTGTTCCTGTCACATACAAGGATGTTTCCTGAGTCAGCCCTTTGGCATTTGCAAATTTCTCTTCACCGATGTCATTTTTGACGACTACTCCCTGGATGAACCCAGTACCATCACGTAGTTGCAAAAATGCTATTTTACCACTGGAACGTTTATTTGCCAGCCACGCTCCGATCGTTACTTCTTCTCCTACATACTTGTGTACTTCTGAAATCGTCGTTTTCACAATGTTCCCTCCAACTGCAATTATTGATGCTTTTCAACAAATCGTTTGATTCTTTTCGCTGCTTCTTCTAGCAGATCCAATGATGTGGCATAGGACAGTCTTACGTTATCAGGGGATCCGAAACCTGATCCTGGAACCAACGCAATTTTCTCCTCTTCAAGCAATGCTTCCACCCATTCATCCACCGTCTGGAATCCGTTCGCTTCAGCAGCTTCTTTCACATTAGGAAATAGATAAAATGCGCCTTTCGGTTTCACGCAGGAAACGCCGGGTATATCGGTAATCATTTGATATAATTTTTCCAGTCGTTCATGAAATGCTTTTTTCATTTCCTCGATTTCCGTGTCATCATGCTCATATGCACTCAATGCAGCATATTGGGCAATCGATGTGGGATTGGAAGTCGAGTGGGATGCCATGTTGGTCATCGCTTTGATGATCTGTTCATTCCCCAGCGCAAATCCGATTCTCCATCCTGTCATCGCATGGGATTTGGAAACACCATTGATAATTACTGTCTGCTCATACAAGGCTTCAGAAAGGGATGCGATCGACACATGCTTTTCCTCAGTATAGGTCAGCTTTTCATAGATCTCATCGGATACAATCAAAACATCCTTTTCTATACAAACCTGCCCCAATGCTTCCAGTTCCTCTTCTGTGTACATCGTTCCAGTAGGGTTGCTTGGTGAATTCAGGATGACCGCTTTCGTTTGCTCAGTTATCGCTTCACTCAGTTGAGTTGGCGTAAGTTTAAAAGCGTTCGTTTCTTCTGCTTTAACAAATACAGGGACGCCACCCGCAAGCTTCACCTGTTCCGGATAACTTACCCAGTATGGCGTCGGGATGATCACTTCATCACCCTGATTCAGCAGCACCTGGAACAACGTGAACAATGCATGCTTCGCACCAGTAGTCACAATGATTTGAGAATTATCGTAGGACAAGTTCTGATCGCGTTTCACCTTTTCGGATATGGCTTGTTTCAGCTCGACAATACCCCCGGAAGGAGTGTACTTGGTGAGTCCTGCATCCATTGCTTGTTTTGCATCATCCAGGATGTACCCAGGTGTGTTGAAGTCCGGTTCACCCGCTCCAAGACCGATGACATCGTGTCCTTCTGCCTTCAATGCTTTCGCTTTTGCTGTTATCGCTAATGTACTTGATGGTGTCAATGTCTTTACACGTTCAGCTAAATTCACATGCTCCACTCCTTCTATGATTGTTTGAAAGCGAACTGCTGCTTTCTTTCTCCAGACTGGATGTCAAAATATGCAAATACGTAACGTCCCTGAGCATCAATGTATGTAATTTCCCAATATGGGATCGCATTCTCCATTGCAAGCTGCATGGACCTCCATTCACATTTATCACAGGAAGACTGCCATTGTTGGTTCAATGCTGCCTCTGAAATCATTTCGCTTTCTGCTATATACTCGATTAATTCCTTCGATTCTTTCTCGATAAATGCTGTGCCTGAGCCATCTTCTGCTTTACCTTTTACAATGTGGACTACTTGGTCACCGTTATAACGTTCCGTACGGTTAACTTCTGTCAACGGTGTCTCACTGAGGGCAATCTGTTCGGAGTCGGAGAAGCCTTCTGATTTCTTATCAAAAATCCCCGAGTAAAACCAGTAACCTGTCCCCAAAACGAGCAATAGGACAACAGTGAGGGCAAGCAGCGTCCATTTCAGCCACTTAGGTGCGGTATATCGTGAAGACTGCCGTTTCTTGGTCATCCTCATCAAGCGCCAACCCAAACATCAGATTTTGATCTTTCAACGTACGGTTCAAAACATCCACTATTTTATACAAATCGTCGGAATGACTCAATTTCACGGTAGATAAGGTTTCAATTTTATTCCCCATTATGATTCCTCCAAAAAAATCAGTTCAACACAAATTTTGCTATACATAGACTGCTGTGATTGTAACACAATAAGCATACACCAGTAAGGCATTACCCTTATCATTATAACAGTTTGCACATCATTTTTGATGCTGAATTGTATTATAACTAAAAAACCTGACCCACACCAGCGTGTGCCCAAAAAGGGTACACGTTTTTATATGTGGCAGGTTCTCCTCCAGAAAAAAAGAGGAGAACAGCCAGTTCGGTAAACTCAATCAGCTGGTATGAAATATTCTTCCTCATTGATATCGATGATCAGTGTTCCTGTCTGTTTCATGCGGTACACATCCATCCACAATTCCTGCATCCTTTCAATCAAACCGTCATTGATGGTGGTCCCTTTCATTTGGAAAACGACCGCAATATGCGGGTCTGTATCGTGAAGGAAGCGTTCACTTGGCGCTTTCCCCTGGCCATAATCGCCGATTTTGATAATTTGAAACGTCAGATGCTGTTTAAGGATATGGAGCTCTTCTTCAATCGTCCCCGTTGCAAAAAAAATGACGCCAGTGCTGTGATACGTAACATGTATCGCCATCTTTTCATCATCCGTATAAATGACTTTCAATTTTACATCATCCAGGTCCTTCTTTTCCTGCTCATCAAGTTTTATCGTGTGAAGATCTGACTTGATCTTCTGGAAACATCCGGTTTGCTTTTTGCCGGCATGATAGACCGTTTCTGAATGATAGGAATCGATCAATTTTTTGACATTCCCACAGTAATCTTTACTTTGATGTGTGAGGAAGATTGCATCGATATCCTTGACATGAAGCGCATCCAACTGCTGCTTGAGTTCCTGATAACTTTCAGGAGAACCGGTATTGATAAGGAAATTGTGATTTTCTTCGGTACGAATCAAAGTCGCTTCTCCTTCAGTCAAATCAAGGAATGCAATACGCGCTGTATCTTCTGTGATCAAAGCGGAATCCTCAACACCGACAACTCCACTGATCAACTGTAAGAACAATAATAAAGTGAACATGAACATCCCTGCCATCCTATCTTGATCGTTCACCTATTAGCATGTGCAGAGATAACATTCATAACCACTCCGAAACGTTCTCGATCAATGAAGCAGTCGAATCGACCTTCAATGGCACTTCAGGAATCGACTCGATGAAATACTTACCATATCTTGCTTTGATGATCCGCTGGTCGCAGACAAATACAATCCCACGGTCCGTACTGGAGCGGATGAGCCTGCCAAATCCTTGTTTGAAGCGCAGTACTGCATGAGGTAGGGAAAGTTCCATGAATGCGTTCCTTTTTTCTTCCTTCAAACGCTTGGCTCTGGCTTGATACACCGGGTGATTCGGTGGCTGGAACGGAAGTCTTACGATCATCAGGCACGAAAGATCATCTCCCGGGATATCCACACCTTCCCAGAATGAACTCGTACCCAACAGAATTGCCTGATCGAATGCCTGGAAGTTCTTTTTCAATCGTTCTCTGCTGCCACTCGAAATTCCTTGTGCGAAAATCATGAATTCTTCTGGCATGATTAGATCTTTAAGAAGATCATGCGACTTTTTCAGCATGTCATAGCTCGTGAAAAGCACAAGCATCCGCCCATTTGTCACATTCGCCAAAGAGTAAATCGCTTCGCAGGTAGCATAAATGAATTCATCAGGCTCCTCGTTGATATCCGGAAAATCGTTCGGAACCATCAATTGGACCTGTTCTTCAAATGGGAACGGCGAAGGGATTTTACTTCTTATCGTCTCTTCTTTCGGTAAACCGAGGCGGTCTGAAATATAATGGAAAGAGTGTTTCATCGTCAACGTAGCACTTGTCAAAATGACACTTTTCTTTTTATCGAACAGTGATGCTTTAATGAGATTGGAGATATCCACTGGTTCGCTGAAAAGATAAGCAGAATTTTGTGCACCATTCGCATCGATTTCAATCCATTTCACCTGGTCTACTTCCACTTCAGTCAAAAAGTCCCGTAGTTGAAAGCACATGGAAGACAGATGTTCCGAATGCGATTGAAGTTCACTTTCGCCACCTTCCTGACTATCCAGACGTACAAAGGAGCGTTGGATGGCATTAAGGCTTGCCTGGAGTCTATGGGTCATTTCCTCCAGTTTTGCAAGCAATGTACGCTTTACATTAGTCGCTGCAAAGTTGACTTGAAGTCTACCGACATCACTTTTTTCACTGGACCTCACTTTATTCTTCACCATTCGGAACAATGCCCTGAACAGCGTATCGACTTCTTCCTTTGCATTCGATACAAGCTGGAGCAGACGATCAATATCGTCACCATTTTTTAAGATGGTTGTATCATGCAGCTTCATCAAAGCTTCCAATTGGCTGAGGTTGTTCTGCCAGTCGATGTAATCCATTTTCAAACCGAAGTGCTTACTTGCCGTAGGTTCCAAATGGTGTGCTTCATCAATGACTGCATAATTGTAGGATGGAATCAATTGATGATCGAATGTCAAATCGGTACAAAGCAGCGAATGGTTCGTAATGACGATGTGCGCATGCTCCGAACGCCCTCTTGCAATACGATAATAGGAATACTGGTTTTCTTTCGCCCACGTTTCCTGTGCTTCCTCCTGATTGGATGAAATCCTGTTCCATAAGATTCTGCCGCTTGAAGGAAGCTGTACTTCATCGATATCACCAGTCTCCGTTTCTGTAATCCAGACGACGAGCATCGCTTTCGCAAGTGCGGTATCATAGTTGTCATGATTTCTTTCCTTCAACTCTTTACTGAATCTGAGCAGACTTAAGTAATGTTCCTTCCCCTTAAGGATCGCCACTCGGATAGCAACATTGTACAGGCGTTCCACCTGAGGTATTTCCTTTTCAAGCAACTGACGCTGAAGCTGTGTCGTGTAGGTGCTGATAACGACCGGTTCATCATCCGACATCGCATGATGGACGGCAGGAAGGAGATACGCTAAAGATTTACCTGTACCTGTTTCTGCTTCAATCAACGCATGTCTGGTGGAAGAAAATGCGTCAAATATGGTTTCCGCCATCGTCCTTTGCGCTTCCCTGTATTCATAGCTGTCCATAAAGGAAGCCAATCCTTTTTTCGAGTGAAAGACGAAATCAAGATGTTCTCCGAAGGAAAGCTCCGGCTTCACTTGGCTGCTATCAGGAATGTCGATCGATTTTACAGCCAAACCATGAACCAGCTTTATGTCTTTGCGACGATCAGAGGAGAAGGTTTTACGGTTCCACTCATCCATCAGGATTTGCCTTAAATCACTTTTCAAATTCCCTTCCAGCGACAACAGCTGTTCAATCGTTTCTGCCGGCAAGCTGTTGAGCTTTTTGAATAAATGCTCAAGCAATTCCGCTGTGACTCTTGTATCTGAAAGTGCACGATGTGGATCTGTGTGGTCCAGGCTCAACTGTTCGGCTAATTGTCCCAACTTGAAACTGGAGGATTGAGGCAAGAGGATTCTGGCCAGTTCAACCGTATCGATGACAGGGTTATCCAGTGGCTTCAACTGATTGTGCTGAAGCTCAAAGTTCAAAAATCCCAAATCGAATTGTATGTTGTGCGCTACAATATATGCGTCCTCGAAAAGTTCCCTGACATCTTCAGCGATTTCTGAGAATAAGGGAGCATTTGCAACATGATCATCTGCAATCCCGGTAAGATTAGTGATAAAAGCGGGTATTTGCTGTTCCGGGTACACGAAGGATTCGAACTCTTCAATAACTTCTCCGTCTTCCCAGACTATGATTCCAACTTCTATGATACGGTCCCCTCTTGCGGGTGCATTTCCTGTTGTCTCAAGATCCACTATCGTAAATTTAGCCATCATACTCCCTCATTTCTAAACCCTACAACTAACCTTAAAAAAGGCATAAAGAAAGGATTCCGCCCGTCAAACACCAGCGAGAATCCCAAAAGTTACCCATACCGACAACAATCAAGTGTGCATGACTGTCAACGGAGGTTCTTGATCGATCAGTTCCTCAACTCGGTTGTTCTCACCCATCAAAGCCACCTTCGGTCGGAAATCAGCCAGTTCTTCCTGTGGAACCATAGCATAGGCTACGATGATGATGATATCATCCGGTTGTACAAGACGGGCTGCTGCACCATTCAAACAAACGACACCACTGCCCCGTTCTCCAGGGATCACATACGTTTCTAACCGAGCTCCATTATTATTATTGACAATTTGAACTTTTTCGTGCGGTAAAATATCGACCTGGTCTAAAATGTCCTGATCAATCGTGATACTTCCTACATAATTTAAATTAGCTTCCGTCACTTTCGCGCGGTGTATTTTGGCTTTCATCATGGTGCGAAACATGATTTCTCCTCCTAAACCCTTAGCTTATATTATCTTTTAAACAATCGGTGACTTGCCTTACATGTCAATCAGTATATTATCGATAAGCCGCGCTTTTTCAAAGAAAACGGCTGTTGCCAGAATCATCTGCCCTTTTGGCTTATCCAACTGCTGCAAGTCAGGATATGAAAGGAATTCAATATAATCTATTCTACCATGAGTGCGTTCTTCAATAAATGCTTGAACTTCTGAGACTACTTGTTCTCTCGATGCTCCTTGAAGTGCCAGTTCCTTCCCGTGCAGAAGGGATTGGTAGATGAATGGCGCCTCTTTCCGTTCCTGTTCGCTCAAATAAACATTACGACTGCTTTTGGCTAGTCCATCCGCTTCTCGGACTGTCGGCACCGGAACGAGCTCAACAGGGAAATTGAAATCCTCAATCAAGGCATCGACTACAGCTACCTGCTGTGCATCCTTTAACCCGAAATAGGTCTTAGAAGGTCTGCATAGATTGAATAATTTACTTAATACTGTGACCACACCGTCAAAATGTCCTTGTCTGCTTCTTCCACAAAGGACATCCGCACGCCTTTTCACTGTCAATTCAATGGATGATGGTCCTGGATACATCGCTTCTGCATGAGGAAAGAACAGGTAGTCCACCTTATGCTTGAGAGCGACTTTCCTGTCATGAGCTTCATCCCTCGGATAACGGTCAAGATCTTCATTAGGTCCGAACTGAAGAGGATTTACAAAAATGCTGAGAACAACAATCTCGTTTTCTTTTCTTGCAGCTTCCAACAGTTTCTCATGACCTTCATGGAGATACCCCATCGTAGGAACAAAACCGATCGTCTTGCCTGAAGCTTGCAGCAGTGTGCTGATCCGTTGCATTTCTTTTGGTGTCTCGATAATTTCCATCGTCAATCCCCTTTTATATCTGGAAGCAAATGCTTATCGATAGTAAATGTATGCTGTTCTTCAGGAAATGCCTGTTGTTTGACCTCCTGAACATAAGTGGACAGTGCGCTTTGGATCTCCTCATTGTTATCCAGGTAAGGTTTGACGAATTTAGGTAGACGCTCCACCCCATATTTAAGGACGTCGTGGTAGACGAGTACCTGACCATCACAACCTGCACCGGCGCCTATTCCTATAGTGGGAATCGAAAGCCGTTGTGAGATCATATCCGCAAGTTCTCTCGGTACACATTCCAGGACCAAAGCAATTGCTCCACTTTTTTCGATAGCTAAAGCATCCTGGATCATCTGAGTTGCAGTCTCTTTACTTTTACCTTGGACTTTATAGCCTCCGAGTACATTGACAGACTGTGGGGTCAACCCTAAATGCCCTACTACCGGTATTCCACCTTCGGTCAGGCGTGAGATCGTCTCCAACACCAACTCACCAGCTCCTTCAAGCTTCAGCGCTTGAGCATTCGTCTTCTGATAGATCTCCATCCCATTCCTCAAAGCATCTTCAATAGAAACGTGATAGGACATGAATGGCATATCAACGACGACGAACGTATCCTTCGCTCCTCTTGTAACGGCTTTTCCGTGATGGATCATATCCTCCACTGTAACTGGGATGGTCGAATCATAGCCAAGCACTACCATACCAAGTGAATCACCAACAAGAATCATATCTACATCAGCTGCTTCGGCAAGCTTTGCTGATGGAAAATCATATGCTGTGATCATTGCTATTTTTTCATTTTCCTGTTTCATCTTCATCATTTTTGAACGGTTAAGCATGATACCCTCCTTCTCCCCACTCTATTTCTGCAGAGTAAAGCTTTTCATGGCTTCCGTCTTCATTCCTGATTTGCAGCGCTCCATCCGCTTCGATCCCGACCAGTGTAGCTTTCCATTTCTTTTTCATGGTTGAAATCGTTACGGTTTCGTCAATCCGGTAACCATAGTGTTCCCATGTCAGCTTGATCGGTTTGAATCCTTCTTTTAAGAAAACCTCATATGTATGCTCGAATTTCTTAAGGATTTTCTGAATAAGCTTAGTGATATCCCATGCATGTCCGGTCGATTCTTTTAATGAACTCGCTTTATATCGGATATCATCCGGGAATTTGCTTCCATCCTGATTCACATTCATACCGATTCCTATGACGATATACTGGATATGGTCCTGCTCCGCCTGCATTTCAGTAAGGATCCCAGATACTTTCTTGTGATCGATCAGCAGGTCATTCGGCCATTTTATCTGAGGCTCGACATCACCTTCCACGGCTAGTACCTGGGCAAGCACAGTTGCAGCGAGTAAAGTGATTTGAGGTGCCTGAACGGGAGCAAGGTCCGGTCGAAGAATGATGCTCATCCAGATTCCTTCCCCTTTTTTGGAATGCCAGCTACGCGCTTTTCTGCCTTTACCTTTCAGCTGTTCATCTGCAACGATGACAGTACCGTGCGGTGCACCTTCCTTTGCAAGCTCATGTCCAATATCCTGCGTAGAATTGACTTGATCATAATGGTGGAGATGTTTGCCCATCCATTTCGTCTCCAGCCCCCACTGCAACGTGTTCTGGCTCACCTTATCCGGGTTCGAGATGATGCGGTAGCCTTTCCTAGGTGCCGCTTCTATTTGGTAACCATCCAATTCGAGCTGTTTCATATGCTTCCAGACCGCTGTCCTTGAGATGTCCAGTTGGTTGGAAAGTTCCTGTCCTGAGATATATTCAGCTCGATTATTTTCCAGTAAGTTGATCAGTTTCATACGGGTGGATGCCATTTTACAACCCACTCCTTTATTTCATTATACTCGTTTTTCAAATCTCGGAAAACAACTGCCCGCTCAACCTCGTTTAGCAGATTGCCAATCCACGGCCCTTTTTGACGAGCCGGATAGATTTCAGTGAGCGCTTTCCCATCGAAATCGATTTCCTTTCTGTTCTTTACAGGTAATGCATTGTGAAGATCACTTACCCTACGGTAGACTTCTTCAGCTTCCATCTGATATATAAGTCCCGTAACACGTGCAAAGGACTGATAAAGCGTCTCTGGAAGGTTATAGACAAGCCAAGCATCGATTTCTCCGGATTTTAAGTACAGTTGAAGTGCATTCAATAGTGCCTCAGCTTTGTTCGCTGTCTTATTCGAGAGCTTCCATTCCCGTACCCATCGCTTGACGGAAAGATCAGTCTCCTGAAACGTGTAATAGCTGATGAGTTCTGCAAAGTTCTCTAAAGGAGATAGCTTATACTTCAAGAGCAGGGATGGCTGTTCATCGAACACGGGGAGCATTTCTGAGATGTTAACAGCTTCACTGATCTCAAGTGCTTTATCCAGATAAGGGCCGCGGAACATCTTTTCAAATTCGATTGCTACTCGTTCCACCGCAATTTTCTTCAATAAATGAATGTGCGCCTTCATGGCATCCATTGTACTGGACTCGATCGTAAACCCAAGTTGGCTGACAAACCGGATAGCCCGCATCATACGCAGTGGGTCCTCCTGGAACCTTTCCATTGGCGAACCGACCGCCTTGATCTCTTTCTTTATGATATCTGATCGTCCCCCAAAAGGATCCTCAAGATTACCTGCTTGATCAAGCGCAATGGCATTCATCGTAAAGTCTCTTCTGGCTAGATCCATTTTTACATCCTTCACGAAGGCAACATGATCCGGGTGTCTGTAATCCCTGTAATTGTCTTCCACACGAAATGTAGTGACTTCATAAGATTCACCATGATGGCGGACCATTACTGTCCCATGTTCAATGCCAATAGGAATGACTTTAGTGAAAATCTTCATTATTTCTGCTGGCGTGGCAGAACTCGCAATGTCAATGTCACCGATTTCTCTACCGATCAATTTATCCCTGACCGATCCGCCGACTATATAAGCCCGATGTCCATGCCGTTCGATTGTGTTTACAATTTCCATCGCTTGATCTAACTTCAGATCCTGCTCTTCCATTTTCATCTCAGGTCAACACCTGTTCATATAATTTTTCGTATTGTTTCAGGATGCGCGTGGAGTGAAATTCGTTATCCACTCTCATTTTACTGTTCCGAGAGAAGCTTTTCCACATTTCTTCATCCCTCAGCAGACGAAGACCTTGATCGGCAACCGCCTGCACATCGCCTACTTCAGTGATAAAGCCGGTTTCTCCTTCGACGATGACCTCTGGTATACCACCTATACGTGTACCGATGCATGGTACTCCGCATGCCATCGCTTCAAGCAATACGAGACCAAAGCTTTCCTTTTCTGACAGCAGCAGTTTCAAGTCTGCAATGGACAGCAGCTCAGATACATTTTCCTGTTTTCCGAGAAACAGAACCTGGTCATCAATCCCTAAGTCTTTCACAAGCTGATAGGCTGTCGTATATTCTGGTCCATCTCCTACCATCAAAAGTTTCGCAGGCATTTCTTCTGCAATCAGATGGAAGGAGCGGATGACATCGTCAATCCGTTTCACTTTACGGAAGTTGGAAATATGAACGACGACTTTTTCATCTTCCGATATATCGAACTGCTTCCGGAGGTCCTGGTTGCATTGACGGTGATACTCCCGTTCATCTACAAAGTTATAAATGACATCCATTTCCCGTTCGACGGAAAGCATTTCTTTAGTCTGATCTACCAGACTCTGGGAAACTGCAGTGACACGATCGGAAGCCTCGATACCGAACTTGATGATATTTTTCATGCTTGGATCGATCCCAAGCACAGTGATATCAGTTCCGTGCAACGTTGTAATGATCTTCACATCCCGTTCCACCATCTGCTTGGCAAGGATTGCACAAATGGCATGCGGCATCGCGTAATGGACATGGAGGATGTCGAGTTCCTCCCTATTGATGACTTCTGCCATCTTATTCGCTAATGCCAAATCGTATGGTGGATGCTGGAATACTGGATAATTACTTACTTCTACTTCGTGATAAAAAATATTTGAATAAATCCGATTCAACCGGAAGGGTACCTGTGAGGCAATAAAATGGATTTCATGACCTTCTTCAGCCAATAACTTCCCTAATTCTGTAGCGATCACCCCTGAGCCTCCGACTGTAGGATAGCATGTAATTCCTATCTTCATCCTGCAATCACCTTCAATTCTCTTTCTGTTTTTCCTTAATGATGTTCCTCCAGTGGAAATCGCCACGCTCCAACGCCTTGATAAAAATTTCCGCACTAGCCAGATTGGTGGCCAATGGAATGCGATGCACATCACAAAGCCGCATCAATGCACTGACATCCGGCTCATGTGGTTGTGCCGTTAGGGGATCTCTAAAGAAAATGACCAGATCCATATCATTTTCAGCAATTTTTGCACCGATCTGCTGGTCCCCTCCAATCGGGCCGGACTGGAAGCGAACCACATCCATCTGTGTCGCTTCCTCAATCCTTTTGCCGGTCGTACCGGTTGCAAAAAGCTTATGATGTTCCAATACCTTTTGATAAGCAACCGTAAATTGAATCATTTCCTTCTTTTTCTCATCATGGGCAATCAGAGCAATATTCATAAGCATTCTCCCCTATTCCATTATGTTTTCAAGTCCATATACAAGCGTGTCCAATCGCATGACTTCCTTGACAGCCATCTCTACACCGGACATGAACGAACCTCGGTGATAGGAATCATGCTTGATCGTCAGCGACTGGCCGGGCGATCCGAACATGACTTCCTGATGGGCGACAAGGCCAGGCAAACGTACGCTGTGGATATGGATGCCATCATGATTGGCACCTCTTGCCCCTTGCATTGTTTCTTTTTCTTCAGGGTGGCCCTGCTGTTTGCTTTCTCTTACTTCTTCAATCAGTTCCGCTGTCTTTACTGCAGTACCGGATGGTGCATCAAGCTTCTGATCATGATGTTTTTCAATGATCTCCACGTCAGGGAAGTATTTAGCTGCCCACTTTGCAAACTGCATCATAAGTACTGCACCAACAGCAAAGTTAGGCGCGATGATCGTGCCAAGTCCTTTCGACTCTGCAAGCTCTCTCAATTCTTCAAGCTGCTCCGGCTTGAAGCCTGTCGTTCCAACTACAGGGCGGATATTATGCTGTAGGGCGAGCTTCGTGTGTTTGTAGCCGTATTCAGGTGTCGTCAGATCTACAAGCACATCCGCATCAATTTCTGAAAAGCACTGTTCCGCATCCTCATAAATCATAGCATCCATATTCGGCAGTTCCTCGATTTCCTTGACTTGCTTCCCACCGTTTTTCCGATCAAGACAGGCAACAAGTTCAAGCGTCTCGCTGCTCTCGATCATTCTCAAAGCTTCTGAACCCATCTTTCCCCGTGGTCCGGCTACAATCACTTTTATGGATTTCATTGATCTTTCACTCCTGTCTCTTTATGTGTCCAACGATCCTTATCACGCGTTTCGATTTTTGATATTGACCGCTCAAAGGCATCGGACATATCAATATCAAGGGAATTGGCAAAGCAGGTCAGTACGAACAGCACATCGCCAAGTTCTTCTTCAACCGCTTTTTCCTCCTCTGTTGCTTTCTTCGGTTTTTCACCATAATGGTGATTCACTTCGCGGGCCATCTCACCCACTTCTTCAGTGAGGCGGGCGAGGTTGCTCAAAGGGGAAAAATACCCTTCCTTGAATTGGGATATGTATCGATCCACCCGCTCCTGGATTTCCTTTGTCGTATAGTTTTTATCCTGCATTGTTCAAACGACTCCTTTATACTGAAAACATATCTTCCTAAATGGTAGCCAAAACGACGGCTTTTGACAAATCATTGATACGAAAAATGAGTGATTGTCGGTTGGTGGACTATTGACTATAATGGTAAAGGCGTATAAAAAAACATCGGAGGTGGAAAAATGAAATTTTTCGGACTGAAATTGAAAAACATCATCTTCATCTTGTTAGGCTCAGCGATCTTTTCATTCGGACTCGTACATTTCAATATGCAGAACAATTTGGGAGAGGGCGGATTTACAGGTATAACCTTGCTATTATACTTCTTATTTGATTGGAGCCCTTCCGTGATGAACATCGTCCTCAATATCCCGGTTTTCCTGATCGGATGGAAAATGCTCGGCAGGAACACATTTTTATATACATTGATCGGAACATTTGCGGTTTCGTTGTTCATTTGGGTGTTCCAGGAGAATATGATTGAAGTGGATCTTCATTCCGATATGACACTTGCAGCTTTATTTGCAGGAGTATTCGTAGGTGTCGGCCTTGGAATCATCTTTCGATATGGTGGTACCACCGGAGGCGTGGACATCATCGCTCGTTTGATTAATAAACACTGGGGATGGAGCATGGGACGAGCAATGTTCCTATTCGATGCGATTGTTATCGTTACCTCAATCATCACCTATCTGAATGCAATCGAAGGGATGTACACGCTTGTAGCAGTATTTGTTGCAGCAAGAGTCATCGACTTCATCCAGGAAGGTGCCTATGCTGCTCGTGGTGCAACGATCATCTCTGAAGAGAGCGATGCCATTTCCGCAAAAATCATGAAACATATGGACCGCGGAGTGACCGTGCTTCAGGGGAAAGGATCTTTCACAGGAAACAGAAGGGATGTCCTTTACTGTGTGGTCGGTAAAAACGAAATCGTCCGTTTGAAGCATATCATCGATTCAGTCGATCCGCATGCCTTCGTAGCAGTCAGTACGGTTCATGATGTTATGGGGGAAGGATTTACATTGGATGAGAATAAGCGTCCGCTAGAAGATTAATATTAAAACAAGCCAAGAAAAAAGCAGGTGATTTCGATGTGAAATCACCTGCTTTTTAAAATTATAATTAATCGTCACCGTTCATCCCAACAAACATGAGGACGAAACGAAGCAATTCTGCAACTGCAACAAGAGCAGCTGCAACGTATGTCAATGCAGCAGCATTGAGTACTTTTTTCGTTTTGCGCTCTTCATCATTACGGATGACTCCGGTAGAAACCATCTGAGACATCGCCCTGTTCGATGCGTCGAATTCAACCGGCAGTGTAACAAGCTGGAACAGAACAGCCACTGCAAAGAAAATGATACCAAGAAGTGCAAGGTTCATCATTCCGAATATGAATCCGCCGATGATCAGGAAGATGGAAATATTGGATCCGAACCCTGCCACAGGGACCAATGCATGTCTGAAACGAAGAAATGCGTAATCCTGTGCATCCTGGATCGCATGCCCTACTTCGTGAGCGGCGATTGCAGAAGCAGCCATCGAACTTCCGTGATAGTTATCCGTAGATAATCGGACAGCTTTCTTTCTTGGATCATAATGGTCCGTCAGTTTACCACGTGTTTCTTCTATGCGTACATCGTATAAACCGTTGTCATCTAAAATCTTTCTGGCAACCTGTGCTCCAGTCATATGGGAAGATGTCCCAACCTTGGAGTATTTCTTGTACGTGCTTTTCACCCTGGACTGTGCCCAAAGTGGAATCAGAATCAATAACGCAAGGTAAATCAAGTAACTCCCCAAACCCATTAGTCATTCCTCCGTCTTTGTTGTAGCTTACTTTATCTATTTCTTAGGTCAATTTTAGTCAAAATACATAAAAAAATCAACTATTTCTGCTTCGATTGTACTGCTTCTTTTTTTCTGCCTGGTACTTTCTATAGCCTACATATAACAACGTAAACAAGATTGCACCACCGATGATGGTAATCGTCCAGAACAATGCATCCAACAGGAAAGGATTCCCTTGGTTATCTTGATGGTGGAACAATTCAAGCGATAAACTCAAAGTTCGTTCAATTTCTTCCCTGGTTTCAGCTTGATCCAGTTGCTGGTATTTTTCCAGATACTCCTGGAATACGAATTCATCATAATATAAAGATGCGGCAGGCAGTAACTCATGCCAACGATCAAGTATTCCGATGATGTCGCGTTCAGCTATCAGATCATGCCCCTGCAAACTTTCTTTGATTTCATACACCATTTGATCCTGTTCATGGATGAAGTATCTCGCCTCACCACCAATAAGCACATCCAGCCACAAGGCCAAGGGCATGCCAGGTGAAGGCATTTCAGTCAGATACTCTGGAACCTGCTCTTTTTGCTTGATGACCGTAGTAAAGTCCTGATGCTTGGATGGCTTATGTTCTTTTATATAGTCTTCCAACTTGTCCATATTGTATCGTAGGAATTTATCGGAAAGTTCCAGTTCCCCCTCTTTGATCAGCGAATAGTATTCTTCGACAACCGATTGGGCGTCCTGATGTCCATGTGCCATTGCGGATTGATTGAAAAGAACACTGAACATAAGTATGCTCAGTATCCAACAAATGATCATCCGTAACATAGTGTCCCCCTCTTTCCTTACTTTCTCTTATAAAGTATGAGAGAAGGGACAAGTTTAGACCATGGATGCTGGACGCTTTTTCAACCGAGGTCTCAATGCAAAGAAGTACGCGATCCATATGCTGACGATGCTTAACCAGAATGTGAAATAACCGATTTCATTCATGTATTCAATCAATGAACCATAGATCGGCATCTGCTCGAACACATAATCAATGATGTCATTGTGAAGCGTCCATATTGCAGCTACAACGAGATGCCTCACCCTTAATCGGTAGTACGGGCTGTACAGGATTCCCTGTATTGCCATGGCACCATGGGAGGCAATCAGCATATAACCTTCCCAAGGCAAGGAGCCTTGCACGGAAAGAGTCAGCAGATTCATCACAACTGCCCATATTCCGTATTTGAACAAGGTAATGATCGCTAAAGCTTCTATGTATGGAACATTTTTACCCATCAGAAAGAAGAATAGGAATATACAAAAGAACAAACTCGCTGTCGGGCTATCCGGTACGAAAATCAAAAACAGAGGATCAGTGATCTCCAACTGCCAGCCGTACCATATGTAACCATAAATCGTTCCAAATACGTTGACAATTAAAAGAAAAATGAGGAACATTCTGTTCGTCAGGATGTAGTCATAAAATAACTTCATACTTTCACCTCGATTTGTGACAGATAGTAGAGAAGCCGCGCTTACATAAGCGCGGCTTGAAAATTTCTATTCATTTGAGGACAATGAGGAATTATTCTTCCCCTTCGCCTTCACCTTCTTCGCCTTCTCCACCTTCAGGATTTTTGATGAAATCAGCAAGTGCTTGCAGTTCTTCATCAGATCCCTGGAAGATGTCAGCTGGCATACTTCCAATTCCCTCTACGGCAATTGTTTTTATTTCATCTGCAGATTTCTCTGTATCGATCAATGGCGGTCCTGAGTTACCTTGAAGCTGGTCACCATGACAAGACAGACAGTTCGCTTCGTAAACCGCATAGCCTTCTGAAGAAGTGTCAATTTCTGACTCGACAGCTTCAACATCTACACTATACTTCTCAGCACGCTCTTCATAATTAGCATGAATGACTGATTCATACGTCAACCAGAAAGTAGCGATTACACCTAGAAGCATAAGGCCCGTTGCAATCGGACGTCTAGTTGGACGACGTTCAGGACCTACGTCCAGGAACGGAGCAAGTAACAGAGCACCGAATGCCAGACCTGGCATTACGATCGCACCAAGTACGATATAATTTCCACCTGCGAACTCATATTTCAGGAATTGGTATAAGAATAGGAAGTACCAGTCAGGTAATGGAATATACCCAGCGTTTGTAGGATCCGCCTGTTGCTCCAATGGAGATGGATGAGCGGCAACCAATATAAGGAAGCCGATCAGGAACACGGCACCTACTAGCCATTCCTTCAAAAGGAAGTTTGGCCAGAATGCTTCAGTACGACCTGGATATTCAGAATAATCTTTCGGTATGTTAGGTTTACGTCCGGCAGCGACTCGGGAGTCACCGACGAATTTCATGCCTTTTCCCCTATGCACAGCATTCCCTCCTTTTCACGTTTGCTGAATCCTATAGCGGTCCAGAAATACCTTGTTTACGAATCATCACAAAGTGTGCTCCCATCAGTCCGAACAATGCAGCCGGAAGGAAGAACACATGGATGGCGAAGAAACGGGTCAACGTCTGCGCTCCAACGATGGATGGATCCCCTGCAAGTAATGTACGCAAGTGATCACCAATGAATGGAGTTGCAGCTGCGATTTCAAGACCAACTACTGTTGCGAAATAGGCTTTGTTATCCCATGGCAGCAGATACCCTGTGAAACCTAGACCAAGCATGACGAAAAAGATCAGGACCCCAACGATCCAGTTCAATTCACGCGGTTTCTTGTAAGCACCTTGGAAGAAGACACGTAATGTATGTAGGAACATCATGACGATGACCAGACTCGCGCCCCAGTGGTGCATACCGCGGACAATTTGTCCGTGTGCGACTTCTCTTTGTAAGTAATAGACTGATTTCCAAGCGTTTTCAATATCAGGTACGTAATACATCGTAAGGAACATCCCTGATAACACTTGAATCACTGTCACGAAAAATGTCAAACCACCAAAACAATATACGAATGCAGAAAAATGATGTGCTGGATTGACGTGTTCCGGCACTTCGTGGTCGGCGATATCACGCCACAAAGGAGTGATGTCAACTCGTTCGTCGACCCAATCATAAAGCTTTTGCAGCATGTATTACACCTTCTCTCTAGATTTTGCGTCTCCGAGGTACAGCATACCATCCTTCACTTCATGCACATAAAGTGGCAATGGAGCGGTCGGCGGAGTGTTTGGTACGTTGTTCCCGCTCTTCTCATAACGTCCTCCATGACAAGGACAATAGAATTCATTCGGGTATTCTTCATTGCTGGCCCAGTTGACTGTACAACCTAAATGGGTACAGATCGGTGAAAGCGCTACCACTTCGTCATTTTCATCAAGGTAGACCCATGCGCTTTTTTGTACTTGGGATTCATACCATCCGTCAACCTGTTCGATCTTCCAGTCAAACCGCTGTGGTTCATTTGAAAGCTTGTCCATCTCGGTTACAGGTGCCAATTCACCTTCCTGACTAGGTTTCAGTACCGGATCAATGGCAAAACGAACCATCGGCGCAAGCATTCCGGCAGCCATGAAACCTCCGACACCTGTCAAAGTGTAGTTCAGAAATTGTCGACGGGATACTTGTTTTTTATCGCTCATTCTTTTCCCCCCTCTATGCTGTGCTTCATATCACATGGTTAATATTACATTCAGTTTACTAGGACAATACAATGATAGCGTAAACTGTAAGCCCGGTCAATAAAATATCGGGCAATACAAAAAGTTTTCAAATTACCAGTATGACTGGATCAAACCGGTGATTTCCCTGACCTGCTCTTTGACAAATGACTGAGTTGCTGTCGAGTTGAGATCACTCGTTCCCATTGCAGGTACCCAAATCAGATCCGCATCGACATTTTTCTCATACTTCTTCCACTTCGAATCCATCGTGAATAAGAAAACGTGCTGGAACGGTTGACTTTTGAATTTGGATATCCAGCGATTCAACCGCTCTGCTTCTCCCTCTTCATCGCCCGACAAGTAAGTGTAAAGTGGCGTCAGTAATAGTCTCCCTTTACATTCATTTTCAATTTCCCGACAGAACAATTGAGTCAATTCGTTCTGCACTGCCTGTTTGATCATAAGTTCCTCGTTGGAGGGATCCATAGGAATCAAAGGGATCAAGAGCGTATCAATGTACTCTTTCGCTTGTTGGAATTGTTCAAGATCTTGCTTCATCCATTGCATCTGTTTTCACTATCCTTTCCT
Organism: Thalassobacillus hwangdonensis; assembly: GCF_042675915.1. Lineage (NCBI taxonomy): Bacteria > Bacillati > Bacillota > Bacilli > Caryophanales > Bacillaceae > Thalassobacillus > Thalassobacillus hwangdonensis. Next base: position 874,382 of record NZ_JBHTKL010000001.1, read on the forward strand.
TACCATCCCTTATTTTACTAGATTTTAGTCAAAAAAAAAGAAAAAACCGAATCTTTTCGATCCGGTTTGTAAACTAAATCTGTTTTTGCAGTTCATCGGTAATCTGTCTCATCTGTTCAGAAAGGCGTTGGAAGTTGCTTCGATCACCTTGGTCCAGAGCTTGGTCAATTTCTTTTTCCAACTGCTGTTTCTGATGTTCAAGCAGACTGATATCGAGCAGTCTACCAGCCAGCTGTTTATCTTTTGCTGTTATATAATGATTCACAGGTACGTAAGGGTTCTCTTCCAAAACCGCCGCATATCTGTGGCACTGGTGGGACTGGTCGAAGCTCAACTGGATATACAGAGGCTCCTTCTGGTTCAAACGAATATCATGAAATGACTTTTCTGCGTCAGTCGTCATCACTTGATCCTTATAAAAACGGAATGGCGGCGTCTTCACACCTTGGGCACTGATCAAGATTCCCCTGGGACTGAACTCAACTTCGTCGACAAAATGAGCATGATTCAAAATCGTCTCATGATTGATCAAGTAATTCAGAATCCACACACTCTCTCTTTTTTTCAACTGATAATGGTTCAAAAACCACCGGACAAAATCCTTTTTATCCTGTACAGATATCGGTGTTTCCATATTCGCCCCTCCTGCGCCGTTTTAACGAAACTAACCACGATCTTCCAGACGATGGATGAATTCCTCTACCTCACTGTCAGTCGGCTCAAAAGTCAAATAGTCAACCAGTACACGTTTACCTTTCTCGATCCTCCCCTCTTCGATCAGGAAGTATCCGTACTCTTTCAGGAACTCACTATCTTCTTTTAATGAATTATATGCTTCATCATAATGTTTTATTGCATCAGAATATGCTTCTTCAGATTCATATGCACGGGCCAGTTCCCAATGATAGTTCGCATCAGATTCGCCAAGATCGATGACGTGATTCAGCAAGTCGATGATCGCTTCTCCATCGCCATCCTGTTTATAATTTTCGATAAGGAACATGACAGCTTCCTTGTAGCCTGGGTCAAGGCTGATCGCCTCTCTCATTTTCTGATACGCTTCTTCTTTATTTCCCTGGCGGTGAGCAAGTGTCGCCGCAAGGTAGAACAGTTCCTTGTTGAACTCATCCTTCGCGAGACCTTTTTCTGCCATTTCATATGCTTCTTTATGCATCCCTTCTGCTTCATAAGCTTCAGCCAGATGCATATATACCGATTGATAGAACGGGTCGCGCTCTACTAAATCTTCCCATACTTTGATTGCGATATCGTTCCTTCCAGCCTGATGAGCGACAAATCCATAACGGAAGTTCACATCGGGGTTTTCTTCTTCAACCTTTTGGAAGTAGGAGAGCGATTGTTCGAAATCTCCTGTAGCTGCATAAGCTTCAGCTAACCTTGTGGAAACCTCCACGTCGCCTATGACACCTTCCCGCTGAATCGCATTTTCATAAAATGGGATACTTTTATTATACTCGCCGTTCGAGAAAGATAACTCACCTAATGCAAAATCGATGACTGCCTCATTAGGGGCTGCTTCCTTGGCTGCAAGCAATTTCTGTTCAGCTACTTCAAACAGCCCCTGTGACTGATAGAGATCAGCCAGCTGCATCAAGGCAGGTAAATAATCTTCTTCTCCAGGAACGAATTGGTTAAGAATATTTATTGCGTCTTCATCTTCTTCAAGATCGATATAAATTTCAGCGAGCATGATCTTCAATTCGTTTTCATCCGGATAACGCTGCAATAATTCTTTAAGAATCATCTTAGCTTCATCCAGAATTCCCCACTGGATGAACAATTCGGCTATCGTAAACCGTTCTTCCTCATCCGCTTCAGGAAGATAGGAGTGCAATGTCTCCAGTGCTTCTTCTGTTTTATTCGCTTCCATCAAATGGACTGCTTTTTGTATTTCCTCCATAATGACACCCTTTCGACCTACAAGAAATGCTTAGGAATGGAGACGGTGAGATGCCTTCCCCTGACATTTTCTTCACTCATCTTCTGATTGATCATAAGCACTTTTCCGTTCATAATCGTAACATTCGGAATAGCATCATGATAACTGAATTCTTCACAATCATCAATAAGCTCGGCTTCATGGTGCAAATAAAGGTTATAATCGGCATACCCACCAGCAATGAAGGCACCTTTATAGGGGTAGATCCCTGTCTGGCGCAAGGTCCGAAATGGCAAAGGGTCGACTCCGATTCGATCTTCGAGCGTGATCATCTCACAAGATGATGCAAGAGCTTTCCAAGCTGACCACAGCTTCTGGTAATCAACATTCTTCTCATTAATCAATGGAGAAATAGGTATCCGTGAATGGGATTGGGCCTGCACGAACCATTCCCAGCCGATTCCTTCCATGTCACTTACCCGTTCAATACCGACAAGGATGATTGGACATTTCTGGCGGCCGAAATAGCGAATTGCTGCAGCATCTAGTAATCGTGGAGGAAATAGTGGTGCTACCATGTAATCAAGTGGAAAATCTTCCAGTGTGGTAAGGAATGTATGGTATTTATGCTTATATTCCATTGATGATGAAATTGGTAGAGGAATGATGAGCAATGTGCAGCCCTTTTTCAAATATGCTTGTGCGATGGATTGCCTGTCCGGAGAATGATAGACACTGCACGATGTATCGACAAACACATTCCCCGGGGTAACTTGTAGTGCAGACAAATCCATCTCGACAACCGGCTCTTTACCGGAATAGCTGCGGACGAACCTTTCACCTTCCACTCTGATTTCACTTTCCGACCATTGCTTGTCCTCCCATAACTTCTGAAAAAAATAATAAGCTCCCATACAGTTCTCACCTCAAAGGCTTTTCTATAAGCCTATGTGCAAGAGCTGTCTACTATGAAGCATTCATGAAGATCGTACCAAATTCTCTAAATCCGCAAAGAAGTCCGGGTAGGAAATGTCGATGCAGCTCCCATTATGCAAAAAGGAGGTTCCTTCAGCGATCATAGAAGCGATGCTGATCATCATTCCTATCCGATGATCCATCATACTGTCCAGGCTGGCACCTTTCAAGGAAGCGCCCCCTTGAATAGTCATCCCATCTTCCTTACCTATGATGTATGCACCCATTTTCTGAAGTACATTCACTGTCGTCTCGACTCGATCCGTTTCCTTCACACGTAATTCTGCCGCGTCCTTGATAATCGTTTCCCCGCCTGCTTGTGTGGCTACAAGTGCAAGTATAGGGATTTCATCAATCAACCGTGGAATGATATCACCATCGATAGTAGTTCCATGGAGTTTTCTATGAACTACTTCGACCTCTCCTATCGGTTCTCCTCCCACTGTCCGGGTTATCTCTGTATTAATTTCAGCACCCATCAATCGGAGTGCATCAATGAATCCTGTCCTTGTATGGTTCAATCCTACATCCTTGATGATTACATGACTACCCGGAATGATCGCTGCGGCAGCGATGAAGAAAGCTGCCGAAGAAATATCACCCGGAACTTTCATATCCGCAGGGGATAATGTTTGCCCACCAGTGACTGAAATTTCATTACCTCTTACAAAAATGTCCACACCGAAGCGAGGAAGCATCTGTTCCGTATGATCGCGGGTCTTTGCTTTTTCAACGATGGTCGTCGTGCCTTCTCCCAGTACGCCCGCTAAAAGGATAGCTGATTTGACTTGCGCGCTTTTGACTGGCATCTGATAGGTGATTCCTCTTAGCCTTGAGCCTATGAAAGAAAGAGGTAATAGACGCGCGCCATCTCTCCCTTCAATATGTGCACCCATTTCCCTTAACGGCATAACCACTCTGTCCATCGGACGGCGTGAGAGAGACTCATCGCCGAAACTCGTAGTGAAAAATGGCAATGAAGCAAGTACGCCTGCCACTAAACGTGCAGTTGTACCCGAGTTTCCGAAATTGATTGGAGCGGACGGCTCAGAAAATCCGTCCACCCCAGGGCTGTCGATGATCAATTCTTTTCCGTTCTGTTCAATCGACACACCCATCATACGGAATGCTTCTACCGTACGCAGGCAATCTTCTCCCGTCAGGAAGCCTTCCACCTTTGATCTTCCTCTTGCAAGCGAAGCAAAGATGACCGCACGATGGGAGATGGATTTATCCCCCGGAACGTACACTTCTCCTTTCAAGGGCTGTTCGATCGGTTGCAATTGCTTGGTTTCAGTCAAAACGGCTTCACTCCTCTATGTGTACCTCATATCCATTGTCCGATAGAATCCTGCAGGCCTTCCGCTGCTCTGCCTTAGTTTGAAAGCTGATTCGGAGTACACCTGTGATTCCTTCACGCATTTCGAGTATTTCGATATTCTTAATACTGATCTGTTGATCTGAAAAGTATGCGACGACTTGATGTAATGATCCCGGTTGATCTTCGATGTCTACATAGATATCGTAAAATGCCGGGATTGCTCCCCGTTTCTTTACAGGCAGTCCGTCCCTGAAAGCTTTCGCTTCGACAAGATAATCGTACACTGCCTCCTGTTCGTTCGATTGCAGCATCTCTTTCACCTGCTGCATTTCCCGGATCCAATCGTCGAGCATCTGCTGAAGCAAACGATCGTTCTGAAAGAAAATATCCTTCCATAATGCCGGATTGCTGGATGCGATACGGGTGATGTCACGAAAACCGCCAGCAGCGAGATCCTCCAGGTGCGGGTGCTTTGAGTGCCACTTTCTCGCCTGTTGCACAAGCGAGGATGCAATCAAGTGAGGGAAATGAGAAATGACAGCTGTCATTTCATCGTGTGCTTTACGATCGAATAATAGAAAACGCGCATTCGTAGGAAAAAGCAATTGCTGCAGTTGTTCAATCTCTCCCTCCGACACATGTTCCAGTGGTGTAAGGACATAGATGGCATTCTCGAATAGATGTGCCTTCGCAGCCTGGAATCCATGTTTGTGGGAACCTGCCATCGGATGTCCTCCGATGAATCTGACCATCGGATTGCGCACGCTTTCTGCAGCTTCGATGACATTGCCCTTAACAGAAGAGACATCAGATACGATCAGGGTTTTATTTAAACTTAAACCATCGAGCCATTGGATATACTCGATGGTTTTTGAAATTGGTGTTGCCAGCAGCAGGATATCTGATTTCTTTATAGCCTTTTCAAGGTCTATCGCTTCTTCATCGATTGCCCCGGCTTTCAATGCCTGCTCGACTGATTCGTTATTCTTGTCGTATCCGAGCACATGAACATCAGGATGCTTCCTGATGCTCAAAGCTAATGATCCGCCTATCAAGCCTAGGCCGATGATTGTTACTCTTTGTCTCAACGAACCGCTCCTGCATGGTACAGTTCCATGAAATTCTTTATCTCGGACTGGATGTGCTCCATATCTTCTTTGCTTCCGATTGTCAGTCGAATGCTCTTTGGAATTCCCAGCGCTTCACCTGATCGGACGATATACCCTTTTGAGAGAAGGTGCTGGAAAAGCTGATCTCCGCTCATCGGTAATAAGATGAACAGGAAGTTCGCTTCTGAGTCATAGTAGTTCAATCCTATTTCATTACAAAATTCCATCAAAGCATGTTTATTCGAAACGTTGCGTTTGAAGGTATCTTCAATGAATTTCTGATCATCCAATGCCAATATAGCAGCAGCCTGAGCAATCGTAGACGTGTTGAAAGGTTCCCTCGCTGGATCGAGCTGTTCGATGACTGCTGACTGGGCAACACCGTATCCGATTCGCAGTCCTGCCAGCCCATATGCTTTAGAGAATGTCCTCAGGACCATCAGATTCGGGTAACGATCCAACAGGTTGATCGCATCTGGATAATCTTCTGCTTCAATATATTCGTAATAAGCTTCGTCCAAAACGACGAGCACATCTTCCGGACACCTGTCCAGCACATTCAGCAGCTGTGTTTCGTTGATATGCGCGCCAGTCGGGTTATTCGGGCTGCATAACCATAGGACCCTCGTCTGTTCATCCACTTGGTCCAGCATCGCTTCAAGGTCATGATACCCCTCTACCAATTGTACTTCCCGGATTTCAGCACCTTCGATCAAGGCATTATGTTTATACTGCGGAAAGGTAGGAGTGGCCATTACTGTATTCGTTCCTCGTTCCAAAAACGTTCTGCAGATGATTTGGACTACTTCATCGGAGCCGTTACCGAAAATCAACTGCGTCGGATCGACACTAAGCTTTTCGGCTACTTTATCACGAAGAGCTGCAGAGTACCCATCCGGATATAGTTCAAGCTGGGAAATGAGATTTGGTAATTCCTTCTTGACCACTGGTGAAAATCCAAATGGATTTTCATTCGAAGCAAGTTTGACGATATTTTTCAAACCGTATTCTTTCTTTACTTCTTCAATTTGCTTACCAGGTTTATACGGTGACATTTGCTTTAGTATCTCTTTAGCTTTCATTCGTCTTCCTCCTAATGATCACATTAACTTTCAAACGTCAGATATTCACTGCGGAAGTCCTGCAAATGCTTGAGCAGCGCTTTTTCATCAATTGCTTGAACGGAAGGACTACCGATTTCTTTCAGTAAAACCATGTGGATCATTCCATCCAATGCTTTTTTATCTTTTTTCATTCTTGAAATAAGGGCTTGATTCTCTAGTTCATTCCAGTCATCAATGGGATACCCCTGATGTTTCATCCACGTTTTCAATTCCTGAATCGGCAGGCTGCACCCATATATTCGTTCACTCACCCACATCGCAAAAAGCATCCCGACTGCAACGGCTTCTCCGTGGGTGATCTTGCCATATCCAAGCTCCGTTTCAATTGCATGACCTAAAGTATGGCCGAAATTCAAGTATTTACGGACCCCATACTCCTTTTCATCGATTTCCACGATCGACGCCTTAATCGCCATCCCTTTATATAAGTGTTGTGGAAAGCCCTGGTTTTCAATCAATTCACCTGGCTTGATCGACAGGATCTTCATGAAAAGTTCCTGATCATCCAAACATGCTTCCTTGATAATTTCAGCATAGCCTGAGCGAACTTCTTGATGAGGAAGCGTAGCCATCATATCAATATCATAGAGGACAAGCACCGGATGATGAAAACTGCCGATCATATTTTTCCCTTCAGGGTGGTTGATGGCGACCTTTCCTCCGACACTGCTGTCATGTGCCAGCAACGTTGTAGGCATCTGGACATAATCAATGCCTCTCATATAGGTCGCTGCAACGAATCCAGCGAGATCTCCGACAACTCCTCCACCTAAAGCGATGATCAGCGATTTCCGATCAAGGTTCTCCGCAATGCATGCATCCAGCAACTTCGAGTACCATTCCATGCTTTTAGATGCTTCACCTGCAGGTAGGATGAAAGATGCTACAGATTGTTGTGAGCTGAAAGACTTCTTCACTTCATCTAAATAAAGCGGTGCAACATTCTTATCCGTTACGATCAGAACATTTTGGTAGTGCGCGACCTTGCTGCCTATTTCATGCCTCAACCCATTTCCGATCTGGATGGGATATTGGCTGAAGTTTGTTTTTACAATCAATTCTTTTCTATTCAAAAGCATCTCACTTCTTCTCTGTAAGCATCAACTGCAGCTTTCATTCTTGGGAAGTGATCTGCAGGGAATTGTTCGGTCAAGGCTTTTGCCAATTCAAAAGCGACGATATGTTCCATTACCACTGATGCAGCAGGTACTGCGCATGAATCCGAACGCTCGATACTCGCGGCGAATGTTTCTTTCGTTTCGATATCGACGCTTTCAAGTGGTTTATAAAGCGTAGGGATCGGCTTCATGACACCTTTGACAACAATCGGCATTCCGGTTGTCATTCCACCTTCAAATCCACCTAGACGATTTGTTCTGCGGTAGAAGCCTCGATCTTCGGACCAATCAATTTCATCGTGGACTTCACTGCCTCTTTTTCTGGCTGCATCGAATCCGATTCCGAATTCTACCCCTTTGAATGCATTGATGCTTACGACAGAACCCGCAATTCGGCTGTCCAATTTACGGTCGTAATGTACATAAGAGCCTACACCGGGAGGCATGCCTTCAACATAGACTTCAGCAACGCCCCCGATCGAGTCTCCTTCCTTCTTTGCTTGATCGATCGCATCCATCATATCTTTCTCAACGCGTTGGTCCAGCGTACGAACTGGGGACGCCTCGGATGTTTTCACACGCTCGGAGAAAGGCATATCTATAAGCTCTTCAGCTTTTATTCCTCCAATCTCCTTCACATAACCGATCACTGAAATACCCAGTTCCTTCAATAGGATTTTTGCAACTGCTCCAGCTGCAACCCGGGCAGCGGTTTCTCTTGCAGACGAACGCTCGAGGACGTTCCTCATATCTCTGTGACCATATTTCATTGCACCATTCAAATCTGCATGACCTGGTCTTGGGCGGGATATGGTGCGTTTCACTTCCGCGCCTTCTTCCAATGGAGCTTCCCCCATGATATTTCTCCAATGCTTGAAGTCATCATTGTTTATGATAAGAGAAATCGGAGAGCCTAACGTGTATCCATGCCGGATACCCGCCGTGATTTCAACAAGATCCTTTTCGATCTGCATCCGTCGCCCTCTGCCGTATCCTCCTTGCCTGCGGATCAATGATTCGTTGATTTGGTCATTCGATACAGGTAAATGGGATGGAACCCCTTCTATGATGGTCGTCAATTGTTTTCCGTGTGATTCTCCCGCAGTCATGTAACGCATGCATGTACCTCCATCTGAAGAAATTTTATGTATTACTATATCATATCTTCTGAAAATTGTGAGACGTATGACAAATTGTATGCTGTGTAAACGAATACAAATCAAAAACGAATCTTTCGACCTATGTCAGCGGCGCTGGTAGAAAAACGTGTCTAAGACCTCCAGCCCATAATGTTTCGGTGAAAAAATCTGTTCCGTACTGCCTACAAAAAACACACCGCCAGGCTTAAGAGCATTGCTGAAATTCCTGTAGATCGTTTCTTTCGCTTCCTCTGTGAAATAAATCAGCACATTCCTGCAGACAATCAAATCGAATCCTGAGCCATAATCATCTGCGAGCAGGTTATGCTCCTTGAACCGGATACAACCCTTAAGTTTTTCGTCAATTTTATAGAAAGCCCCGTCTTTCGTAAAATACTTCTCTTTCATTTTCATCGGGATTTCCTTGAGGGATTTCTCCATGTAAACGCCTTTTTTTGCATACTTCAAGGCATTAATATCAAGGTCAGTTGCTACTATATCGATTTGGTTCAGTGGAAGATGCTCACTTAAAAGCATTGCAAGCGAATAGGGCTCTTCACCTGTCGAACATGCTGCACTCCACACCTTCAACCTCTTCGTCTGCTTCAGAAGTTCGGGGATAACTTTCTTATCGAGTATTTCCCACCGTTTGTAATTGCGATAGAACTCCGACACGTTGATTGTCATTCGGTCAAGGAACTCATCAAGCAGTGCGCTATCCTTTTTCAGCTGGCTGAAATAAGCATTGAAATCACCGAAACCCCGCTTCTCCCTCAGGGTGGTGAGCCTGCGTTTCATCTGTGCCTCTTTGTATTGGCCTAGATCGATTCCTGTGTGATGTTTCACATTGAGTATGAATTCATTGTAATCATTCTTCATTCTATTCTATCTCCTTCGAGCACTTCTCCCATTAGCTTATAAGATGCTTCATGCCTAGTAAAGTAAAAGATGGAGGGATTCAGCCAGATAACACTCAACTGCCCTTTTGTAACAAACTCCCTTACCTTTTACAGCAGTAAAGCAAAAGAGCAGCGTCACTGAATTGTGACACTGCTCTCCTTTCCATCAATTAGTAAACCCAATTGTGATCGTTTTTGTCGTAGCTGACAAGTTGTGCTTCTTCAAAGAATAGATCGATTTCACGCGCTGCACTTTCTGGCGAATCGGAACCATGGATGACGTTCTTTCCTACTGTAAGGCCATAGTCACCACGGATCGTTCCAGGTAATGCTTCCTGAGGGTTTGTTTTACCCATCATGTGACGTGCGGTAGCGATTACATTTTCGCCTTCCCAAACCATCGCAAATACTGGACCGGAAGTGATGAACTCGACTAGTTCACCGAAGAAAGGCTTATCGCTGTGCTCTCCGTAATGCTTTTCAGCAAGTTCTGTAGGGATCTGCATCAGCTTGGATCCTGCAAGTTTGAAACCTTTATCTTCGAAACGTGATACGATTTCACCGATAAGATTACGTTGTACACCGTCTGGTTTGATCATCAAAAAAGTTTTTTCCATTTTTACACCTCATCATTATGTAATTATTGAAAGCGCTTAAAAATAGTACCGTTAAAGATTCTATCAAATTATCGGAAAAGTAGCAATCCTATCATGATTTTCTTTTTCCAATATATTTAGCAATTCCACGTAAAGTTTGCTTGGTTCTGCCTGAAGGTAGGGTTTCCAGCGCATCATAGGCTTTTTGCAAATAGCGTTCACTTAATGCAAACGAACGGTCAATCGCATCACTGTGTTTGATTTGTTCGATAACGCTTGAAAGCTCGTCTTTCGTCACCGCTTCAGGATCATTCTTGAACAACTCTCTCAACTGGTCAGCAATACGGTCATCCTCCATCGCATACAGAACAGGCGCGGTAATGTTACCTTGAAGCAGATCACCACCGGCCGGTTTGCCCAATTCCTGTTCAGACGCCGTAAAATCCAATACATCATCGATGATCTGATAGGACATCCCTACATAATATCCATACTTGAAAAGAGCTCTTTCCTGTTCATATGGCACATTCGCAGCTATTGCACCGAGCCGGCAGCTTACAGCGATAAGCAGAGCGGTTTTCCGTTTGATTCGTCTTAAATATGTACGAAGGTTTTGATCGAGATGATATTTATCTTTAATCTGTTCAATTTCCCCGACACAGACCTCAACGATCGTTTTGGCAAGAATCTGATGCGCTCTCGGGTTATCCAGTTCAGACAAGCATTCCAATGAACGGGCGAAAATATAATCCCCCGTGTACATCGCAATCCGATTATCCCATTTTGACTTGATGGTCGGCTGGCCGCGTCGCAACTCAGCATCATCAATCACATCATCATGGACAAGGGATGCCATGTGGATCAATTCCAATGAAACCGCCACTGCTTTCATCCGTTCTAGCTGGTAATCACCGAATTTTCCCGCAAGCAGGACGAACACAGGTCGGATCCGTTTTCCACCAGCTTGTAATAACTGTGTGGATGCTTCCCTTAATACAGGGTGTTCTGCTTGTATCGTCTCATTGATCGATTCTTCGATCTGAGAAAGGTCTTGTTTTAAGAATGAATAGATCATCGCTAGTTTCATCGAGGTCACCCTTACACCATCTGATTATTTCTCACCCATGTGCATGGCTGCAACGCCACCTGTATAGGCTTTCACCACAACGTCAGTCAAACCTGCTTCCTCAAACATCCGCTTCAATGTTTGCTGATCAGGAAAATCTTTTGCTGATTCATGAAGCCAGCTGTACTCGTCATAGCTTTTGGCAAACACCCTGCCTAGTGCCGGCATGATATGTTTGAAATAAAGATAATATCCTTGTCGGAAAATCGGCATCGTCGGCTGTGACGTTTCCAGGCAGACGACCTTTCCACCTGGTTTGACTACACGCGCCATTTCTTTTAAAACCTGCTTATAGTCAGGAACATTGCGCAACCCGAAACCGATGGTGACGAAGTCAAACTGATCGTCTTCAAAAGGTAATGCCATGGCGTTACCATGCTGGAATTCCATTTGGAACTTTTTCGTAGCAAGCTTCTTTTTGATTGCCACTGAAAGCATGTTTTCACTGAAGTCCAGTCCGATGACTTTCCCTTGCTTTCCTACAGCATCCGCCAAAGCCACCGTCCAGTCACCAGTGCCACAACAAACGTCAAGAGCGTGGTCCCCTTGCTTCACCTGCATTCGCCGCATGACATCTTTTCGCCATGCTTTATGTCTCTGGAAAGAAATGACGGAATTCATTGTGTCATACCGGTCATAGATTTTTTCAAATACGTGATGCACGCGTTCTTCCTTCGATTGCTGCATTGATTATCCCTCTTCTGCGACTTGATTCTGGTACCTGTGATCATACAAGGTAGAGTTAGCATAGTTTTTAAGCGTCTGGAAGTGCAACGGCAATTGAGCGATCGTTACCTCCAGGCGTTTCATATTTTTCTGTATCATACTTTCCACGTGTCTCATCATCTGGGTGGAAGTGAAGTTCGCGATCGGACTCTTCATCAATGAATCGAACAGTGGCGAAAAACCGGATTGCTGCATGTTTCTTTTCTCGTTCAGCAGCTTTTTGGTCAGCAGCCATTCACTGGCCATGTCATTGATGGACGTCCTTTTCACATGTGAAGCTACACGCTGGATCAATAACGATTCGATATCCTTCAAGGCAGTCATGAATTCCTGGAAGGACTCCACGTCTTTATAATATAAATCCACTTTCAGCTCATTGATTTCCTTGATCGCAGATGCAAGGGTGTGGATCATTGATATGTCATCCAGTTCTGAGAGCAGATAATAATACATCCCACTGTAGTAGTCTCCAGCCAGTACTGTAAGCTGCCGGCTTTTGACCGTCTCTTTATCGTCCCCATGGTCGGAAAGTGTGACGAGGTCATGAGTATCTAGAGCGATCTGCACGAGCATTGTAGTGATGATATACTGCTCCTTTTTAACCTCTGAAAAAGAAGTATCATCCATGATCGAAGACAGGATCATCAATTTATCTTCATCAATGACAGCCTCCGGTATGAACCGCGCCAAAAAAGGATGGCGAACATGCGCTGCTATTTTATTTTTTATGTTTTGGATATCGATATTCAACGTTTGCACCTGCATCACCCGTATCCTTTCTTGTGCATGGCCAAGCCACCCGTATTATAGCATAGAATACATAAAATGGCTTACTGGAATAGGCTTGTCGTATGATCAGTCGTCTTTTTCATTCGTCACTTCACCATGGCTCGTCTGGATCAAAGCTTTTCCCCGGATCTTTACAGCCGACGTATGTTCAGTGAACTGTGCTATCATCACTTCACCCTTATCGAGCTTTTCGGAGTGATGGAAACGAGTGTCTGTACCTCTAGTCAGACCGATGACCTGGACCCCATCCTCCAATGCTTTTATAACAAAAAAATCTGTGCCAGTCAGGTTCATTTTTCCTTCTCCTCTCTTATCTGATTCCTACTATGGAGGACATCATACCCCTTGTCAAACAACTAGCATGGTGCGTTTATGTAATAGTTTAGCTAAGTAGAAGCGGTTTCATCCATTTCACAGAAAAGAAAAAGGGTGCGCATAATGGCACCCTTTCCTGGCCCTATGTAATAGGATTATTTTACAGCATCCTTAAGGGCTTTTCCTGGTTTAAATGCAGGAACTTTGCTTGCAGCGATATCGATCTCTGCACCAGTTTGTGGGTTGCGTCCTTTACGAGCCGCACGCTCACGTACTTCGAAGTTCCCGAAACCAATCAATTGTACTTTTTCACCATCTTTAAGTGAATCCATGATAGAATCGAATACGGAATCTACAGCTTTAGTAGCATCCTTTTTAGAAAGCTCAGCTTTTTCAGATACAGTATTGATTAGATCTGTCTTGTTCATGACATTCACCTCCTCTCGGGTGATATTGGATTGCCAGGATGGAATGTCCATCCGTTGATGACAATTTTATTAAAGGCATCATCGATTAAGATGACATGCCTTATATTAAACGAGTTTCAAAGGAAATTCAATAGAGATCTTCCTAAGAATCGCTTAATACCGCTTTTCAGGGCACTTTCTGCCCTCAACGGTACATGAATCTTAACATACTGACTTTTTATGTGCAAGAGGTCATGAACCGTTGATATGACTGGATTCAGCGAGTGTGAACATTCGCCTACATACGATATTACGACATATTGGAACAAATATCCTGCAAAATGTGAAAAAATATCAAAAAAAATCATTGAAATACCCATTTTTATCCGCTTCGACCATACAAATACCGACTTTCACGTAAATGAGAGACCTGGAAAAAAGTTCACAAAAAAATAAAACGGCCCCGTTAAGAGCCGTTAAAGGATGATTGCGATCATACCACCAGATCCTTCATTGATGATACGTTCCAAAGTCTCTTTCAATTTATACCGGGCATTTTCCGGCATAAGAGCCAGCTTCGCCTGGATTCCTTCTCTTACGATCGAGCTGAGCGATCTGCCGAAGATATCGGAATTCCAAATCGATAGCGGATCATCTTCAAAGTCCTGCATCAAATATCTGACCAATTCCTCACTTTGCTTCTCTGTACCTATGATTGGAGAAAATTCAGACTGTACATCCACTTTCACCATGTGGATCGACGGTGCGACCGCTTTAAGACGTACACCGAATCTCGAGCCTTGACGGATGATTTCCGGCTCATCGAGAGCCATATCATGCAATGTCGGTGCTGCGATTCCATATCCGGTCTGTTTCACCATGTTCAACGCATCTGCAACCTGGTCATATTCCCGCTTCGCATGAGCGAAATCCTGCATGATCTGAAGCAGGTGATCTCTACCGCGTATTTCTTCCCCTACAATCTCTTTCAGTACGATATCATAGAGATGGTCGGGAGCATGCAAGTCGATTTCCGCTACCCCGTCTCCCAATTCCATACCTGAGAGATTAGCTCTGGAGATATATTCATATTCGTCAAAGTTGCCTACTACTCTGTCTACATCCCTGAGACGTTTAATGTCCTGGACTGTTTCTTCAATCGCAGTCTGGAAGTTGGTACGCAGCCAATGATCTTCATCGAGCACCATCACCCAGCTAGGAAGATTGACGTTGACTTCAAGTACTGGGAACTCATACAACGCTTCACGCAAGACACTATAAACGTCCTCTTCACGCATACTTTCCACTGATTGAGCAAGTACAGGGATATCATATTTTTCGCTTAGTTGCTGGCGAAGTAAATCCGTTTCCTGATGATACGGTTTAACAGAGTTGATAATCATGATGAACGGTTTGCCCACTTCTTTCAGTTCATTCACAATTCGTTCCTCAGCATCCACATAATCACTTCTGGAAATTTCCCCGATGGAACCATCCGTGGTTACTACTACACCGATCGTAGAGTGATCCTGAATCACTTTCCTTGTTCCGATTTCTGCCGCTTCATGGAAAGGAATTGCTTCCTCATACCAAGGTGTATGAATCATCCTTGGACCATTCTCATCTTCATATCCGACAGCCCCGGTTACGGCGTACCCGACACAATCCACCAATCGAATGTTTACATCCAATCCCTCATCGACACTCACTGAAACTGCATTGTTCGGGACGAACTTCGGCTCTGTCGTCATGATTGTCTTTCCTGCTGCACTTTGAGGCAGTTCATCCAATGCCCTTTCCCTCTCAGAACCTTCAGGCATTTGAGGAAGTACGACCAGTTCCATGAATTTTTTGATGAAGGTGGACTTACCCGTTCTGACCGCTCCTACTACTCCTAGATAGATATCTCCATTCGTCCGCTTGGAAATATCCTTGAAAATATCGACCTTTTCCAAAAGATCCCCTCCTGATCTGCATCGACTCATAATCCGTAATACGAGCTATGACACTATGATTCTATGACGTTGTCCTATTGGATTATGACTGATTTCATAGGATTATTTCATAAAACTTAGAAAACCTGGCTTGTCGCCAAGTAGTTATGGCGAAAGCCTTCGTATTTTCTTTCACTTTACTCCTTTAACTAAGTTGACTTTTTTAAAATAAAAAAATGCATAAGAGCGATACCCTTTCCAGGGCACTCTCTTATGCATATGATTCACCTCATGCTTCTATGCTTCCGGCATGAAAACAGGTTCGCCGTCCTTGACTGTGTATGGTATGGAATAGGCTGGAACAAACGGCGCATGGTCTACGAGCAGATACCTGATATCATCGCCATTTTTATAGTCATGGTCATATTCCTGAAGGAACTGATAAAGATCCTTGCGGTAATCGATCAGCAAATTCCCTTCTGAGTCCAGGTAGATCGGCAACAACTTCTGAGAATAAGGGCTTGTTACGGTAGGTGGACTGTCCATCCCAATCTTCTTATGATCAATATCATAGATCCCTTTGGAAATCTGAGTATCGAATGGAGGGTATTTGTTTTCACTGCGATAGGCATCGATCCGATATTTCAACGATCTCAGCTCTTCAGCAAGACGGAGGTCAAGAACCTTCACTGTCGGCTGATCATCAGGTCTTATGATGACATACTGGTAGATTCCTCCATTTTCAAAAGCACTCCCCGGCGCTTCTGTAATCAGATTCTTCTCTTTCAATTTACTGAAGTCAATTGGATACTTCTGAAAGATCGGGGTGTCCTGATCTTTTGTTTTAATCGGAAGCAAGCCTTGCTCGGCTTCCTTATATTTGAGTACCGCTTCCTGGATCATTTCAAGCTGCGTTTCATTCGGCACCTGATTTTTAGACAAACGGTTTTCAGGATACAGACAACCGCTCAACAACAGCAAGGTCAATGATAGGACAATTAAACGTACATAGTTCATTTTAAGCCTCCTCATCTAAGCTCCTGTTGGACCACTGAATACAATATAGAAGATGATGATGCCTGCAAGTAACATGAATATGTATGCAAAAATAGCTACGATCACTGAAAATACACCTGTCAACTTCATTCTGCTCCACATGATCAATCCGATTGCAAGAAACATGAAAATCATTCCCGCAAAGGAGATGTACATGTTCAACATAGCTGGTGACATTCGAAGTCTCCTCCTTAGATAGTGCTGTATTACCCGTCAGGTATTATACCACATTGCCTGTCCGACAGGAAATGCCCGTCATGATTGCACACGAAAACAAGACTGCGACGTTTGTTCAGACGGAGTTCGTTATCTATACGGCATAACTGTCAGGAGAATCGCACCATCTTATTACATGTAGATCGATTCCCTGAAGCTTACCGTTTCCGTCTTCACTTAGTCGCAGTCCCTTTTTGTGACTAGATCATTCCCAGAAAACAGCTCAAATAGTATAGTCGCTGCGAGTTATTCTATGCTTATTTTGGTGCGGCTGTATCCTCACGTGCCTATTCGAACCGTTATTTCTTGAATAATTGATTCAAACTGTTCATGTCCAATGGCATATTCTGATTGACGATTGCTTTGACAATCTTATCTTCTTTTTCTTTCGAAACCGGTTTATTCGCCATTCTGGACAATTGCCTGATCAATTTCCGTACCGTCTTTTCATCAGAGAAATCTGCATTTTTGACGGAGTCGGCAACCTTAAATATTTCATCGGGTGAAATATTGGATTTATTCTGGATCTGATCGAACATATTCTTTTGAAAACCACTCACAAGAAGTCCCTCCTCAGTGCATTCATTCATCACAGTATATGCACAGTAGGAAAGAGTGTGAGCGTTAGGAATACTGGTTATCCAGGATATTGCTCAAGTCTTCCATCTCATGTCGGCGTCCTCTCGTCATCAGCTGATCGACGACATCTTTAGGATCCGCTTTATCAAAAAGAATTTTATAAATCCCCTGGGTGATCGGCATTTCCACTTCTTGTTCCTGTGATAGCTGGTAGGCTGCCTGGGTTGTCCGTACCCCTTCGACTACCATGCCCATTTCGTCAAGTACCTGATCAAGATCATTCCCTCTCCCTAACAGGTTCCCAGCTCTCCAGTTCCTGCTGTGGGAACTTGTACAAGTGACAATAAGGTCACCTACACCAGTAAGACCGGCAAAAGTCAGAGGATTCGCCCCTAAGGAACCACCCAATCGCGCGATTTCAGCCAGGCCACGGGTGATCAGTGCCGCTTTCGCATTATCCCCATATCCGAGGCCATCAGAAATACCTGCTCCAAGCGCGATGATGTTTTTCAACGATCCTCCAAGCTCAACCCCGATCATATCAGGGGATGTATAGACTCGGAAGTTTTCGTTGATGAAAAGATCTTGCACTTCCTGAGCAAGTTCCAGTTGAGAAGATGAAACTGTCACGGTTGTCGGCTGTCGTTGAATGACCTCCTCCGCATGGCTGGGTCCGGAAAGTACGACAATCCCTTTCCTTTTCTCTTCAGGGACTTCTTCTTCGATTACCTGAGAGACACGTTTGAACGTTCCAGGCTCGATGCCTTTAGAAGCATGGGTGATCGTAACAGCGTCATTGATCAAAGGAACCAATTGCTTGCTTACTTCACGGATCGCTTTTGTCGGTGTGACCATGATGATATGCTCGACTTGATCGATCGCTTCCTCCAAGTTATGAAATGCGACGATTGCTTCAGGCAGCCTGCTGCCCTTCAAGTATTTTTCATTCGTATGGTTTTGATTGATTTCATCTGCCTGTTCCTTGCGATGGGACCATAATTGAACATCATGTCCATTATCGGCCAGTACCAGGGATAATGCTGTCCCCCAGCTTCCTGCTCCTAATACAGCTACTTTACTCATCGAACCTGCCCCTTTCATCAATTACGTTTTCTAGCATAAATCTTGATCGGTGTACCCTCGAATCCGAAAGCATCTCTGATCCTGTTTTCCAGGAAACGTTCATATGTGAAGTGCATCAATTCCGGTTCATTAACAAATACGACGAAAGTTGGCGGCTTTACAGACACCTGCGCGGCATAGAAGACTTTCAAACGCTGCCCTTTGACCGTAGGTGTCGGGTTCATGGCAAGTGCATCCATGATGACTTCGTTCAGTACATTCGTCTGCACTCGTTTAGCGTGGTTCTCACTAGACTGAAGCACTTTCGGAAGTAACGTGTGTATGCGCTTTTTCGTCTTGGCGGAAAGAAATACGATCGGCGCGTAGTCCAAGTACTGGAAGTGCGCGCGTACTTTCTGTTCAAACTCTTTCATCGCTTTTTCGTTCGATTCGACGGTGTCCCATTTATTAACGACGATGACAACGGCCTTACCGGCTTCATGGGCATAACCTGCGATCTTTTTATCCTGTTCGATGATCCCGGTTTCCGCATCGATCAGCGCGAGGACGACATCAGATCGTTCAATCGCTCTCAACGCACGCATGATACTGTATTTCTCGGTCGATTCATACACTTTCCCTTTTTTACGCATTCCTGCTGTATCAATGATGACAAAGTCTCTTCCATCCTTGGTAAACGGCGTATCGACAGCATCACGTGTCGTTCCAGCAATATCACTGACAATGACCCGTTCCTGACCGATCATCGCATTCACGAGCGACGATTTCCCTACATTCGGTCTACCAATCAGGCTGAAGCGGATTGTTTCATCATCCTCTTCCGTCTGTTCTCTTTCAGGGAAATGTCGGACGACTTCATCGAGCAGATCACCAAGTCCCAATCCATGTGTACCGGAAATAGGAAACGGTTCGCCGAATCCTAACGAATAGAATTCATAAATTTCTTCTCTCATTTCAGGATTGTCCACTTTATTCACTGCAAGAACGACCGGTTTATTGGACTTGAACAATAATTTCGCTACCTCTTCATCTGCACCGGTAATTCCGTCGCGACCATTCACCATGAATATGATGACGTCCGCTTCATCAATTGCCACTTCTGCCTGATGTCTCATCTGTACAAGTAGCGGTTCATCTCCAATTTCAATGCCCCCTGTATCAATGACATTGAAGGTAGTAGTCAACCATTCCCCACTAGCATAAATACGATCCCTTGTTACTCCAGGGATATCTTCTACAATCGATATACGCTCTCCAACCAGACGATTGAAGATCGTCGATTTACCTACATTCGGCCTTCCTACGATGGCCACCGTTGATTTTCTCATGGTCAGGCACATCCTTTCTGCATGACTGTTATTTATTATTCCACTAATTCCGATTGCTGAAAAGTAAAAAAATACTGTTCCGCTTCAGAAGGTGCTATCGTTTCACACCAATCCAAAGGAAGAACAGCGTCGTGTAAGAAACATTAACCACATTATTTTAGCAAAATAAAGCATCCTTCACAATCTTTTTTCAGTTGATGGAGCAGAAACATCGCATCAATGCTTGACAATGATATAGAGATCTTCACTTAATGCATGTGCAATTCCGTCGATGATTGCCTCCAGGTTTGCTGCAACTTTCTCCATCTCCGTATGATCCTTGCAATAGAAGATCGGCATTCCACCACCGACTCTGTTTCTTGATTTATCTGTCGTAACAGCTGCCAGAATCGCTTTTTCTATCTTCATTACCCTTCACTTCCTTTTCCCTCTGTTTTCTGCTCAGAAGGCATTCGGATCGCATTTTCCAGTACAGGGACGGCGCCAATGATCTCTTTCGCTCGTTCAATATCTTTATGCTGGGGAAGGATGAATACTCCGATCCTGCCGTCATCCAAGTCCCTCTTGATCAAAGGCACAAGAGCAGGCGTCCCTGAATCGCGGAATACACCCAAGGACACGGAGACATCGTGAAGAATCGCCTGACGTTGCCCCAGGTTTGCAATCGTTGATCGGACATTGAAATTTTTCGGGGTGAGAACGAACCCCATACCATATTTAAGAATCTCTTCCTGGCGTTCTGGCAACCCGATATTCATGATATAAATATTATCAACATATAACCCAGCCCCTTCAAAATGAGGAGCCTTATATTCAATCTCAACAATATCTTTCATTGTCGAACCACTCATCAGTTTCTTGGCCACTATAAATGTGACTACCGCGAGGATACACGCAACCCATAAATTGAATGCCAAGTAAGCGAAAGTCACGATGAACGATGTGAAGATTACGAGGTAATTCCGCCCTTCAAACGCAACCGCTATCCCTTCGATATACGTATTTCCACGAGGGACAAGCTCATATGAATCCAGTTCAGTCAATGTATTCCTCTCCATATTACGGACTTCTCTGAACTGTGAAGCTGCAAGGGTCAGAAAAGTAACAGCGGTGAATTCCTTTTCCATTATGGAAGGGATAGCGACTGTGCCTAATGACGCAGCAATGAATCCTAAGGATATGTGTATGACCTTTCCATGCAGATAGGTCGGATACTGACGATAGTCCGTCCTAAGCATAATCAGCCTGACACCTGTTCCAACAAGGATCCCGAACAGGATAGGATAGGTGTATTCGTTCATATATACAGACAGCTCCATTTCCACTATTGATCGTTGTGAATCACTCCTCTAACAGTATGTTGTTTCACAATAGGATTTAAACATCATAAATAGCCGACAAAGGTTCAAACTAAGGGATAAGGAGGGATGAATGATGGGCAAAGATCGTCAGGAAAAGAAACTGAAGAAAGAAAGACGCGTGGAATCAGACAGAGATGTGAAAAGTCATGCCAAAGGCAAAACTTTCATTGAAGAAAAATAATACGACTGTAGACCTGCATTTAACATACTTGAAGTATGTAAACTGGTTCACTTCCAGTTAGGTTTACATTAGAAAGACCGGGTTTGTCGCCAAGTACTTTTGGCGAAAGGCTAAGTATTTTCTATTCCTTTAATAAAGTTAAACTTTCTTAAAGTACAAAAAAAGCAGAGGCTCGTGCCTCTGCTTTAAGATAGTAAATTATCGTTGATCGATCCAATTTTTCATATCTCCACGAATAACATGCGGCTTTCCGTTGAAGTCTTTGACATGGTCTATGTCAAGGAGCATCATCGCCATTTTGATTTCTCGGTGAATGTGCTCAATTTTAGAAACCAATGCCTCCTGCCCTTCTTCTATCATAACTTTCAGCAGACTTCCAGCCATCCCGAAAGCATCGGCACCAAGCAGGAGTGATTTTACTCCATCAAGACCGTTCCGGATTCCACCGGAGGCAATGACATGCACATCAGGCACTTGCTTAGATACCTCAACAATCGAAACCGGAGTTGGAATTCCCCAGTTTTCGAATGAAATCATCGGGTCGTTCCTGCGTAGATTTTCCACTTTCGAAAAATTGGTTCCACCGCTTCCTCCGACATCGATATGGCGCACACCGAGATCGTACAACTGGTTGGCTGTTTCTTTGGAAACACCATAGCCGACTTCCTTAATGATCACCGGCACGTGAAGCCCTTGTACAATCGCTTCTATATGTTTCAAGCGCATTCGGAAGTCCCGGTCACCTTCAGGCATAATCAATTCCTGAAGCGTGTTGAGATGGATTTGTAAAGCGTTTGCCTCAATCATATCGACAGCCTCTTTTGCCTGGTCCAGTGTGGCTTCACTTCCTACATTCGCGAAAATGACTCCATCCGGATTCGCTTTACGTACCACTTCGTATGTGCTCCGCTCTTCTTTATTTTTTATCGCGGACATTTGTGATCCTACAGCCATCCCTATACCGGTCCTTTTTGCAGCTTCAGCCAATGATTGATTAATTTCTTCTGTTTTTTTCCCGCCTCCACCAGTCATCGCATTGACAAAAAGGGGCGAACTTAAATTAAGTTCGCCCACGTTCGTCTTCAATTGTAAATCTTCCCAATTCTGAGCAGTCAGGCTTTGATGAACGATATCAATATCATCAAAGTAACTACGCTCTGATTTGGAATGACTTAGTGCATGGCGGATATGGTCGATCTTTCTTTCAGCTCTCGACATACCCTTATCACCACTAGTTTTTATATTTATCTAACTGATCACCAATCATATCCCCAAGCTGGAAGCCGGAGTGGTCATCTTCTTTTTCATACTGCTTGATTTCCTGTCTGCTTTCTTCGCGTTCCAGTTCTTTGATGCTCAAAGATAGACGCTTTGCCTGTTCGTCGACATCAAGTACTTTGACTTTCACTTCCTGACCGACTTCAAGCACTTCACCCGGTGTACCGATGTGACGGTTGGCAATCTGGGAAATGTGTACGAGACCTTCAACGCCAGCGAATACTTCGACGAATGCACCGAAGCTTACTAGACGCTTTACAGTTCCATCAAGGACTGCACCTTGCTGGACTTTCGCTTCAAGGTCTGCCCATGGTCCTGGTTGTGTTTCTTTCAAGGAAAGGGAAATGCGTTCATTGTCGCGATCGACTGACAATACCTTCACCTTGATTTTCTGTCCTTCTTCAACGACATCGGAAGCTTTTTCCACGTGTTCATGGGACAGTTGGGAGATATGTACGAGACCGTCAATACCCCCAAGGTTTACAAATGCACCGAAGTCAGTGATTCGCTGCACTGTACCTTCAACAACTTTCCCTTCTTCCAATGACTGAAGGACTTCCTGCTTTTTCGTAGACTCTTCTGCTTCTACTACAGCACGATGGGAAAGGATGACACGATTCTGTTCACGGTCAAGTTCCACCACTTTCAATGTCAGTGGCTTCCCTTTATATTCTTCAAAGTTTTCGACATAGTACGTTTCTACAAGAGATGCTGGAATAAAACCGCGCAAACCGACATCGACGACAAGGCCACCCTTGACGATGTCTTTCACTTCGGCTTCAAAGATTTCTCCGCTATCGTATTTCTGTTCAAGGTCTTCCCAGGCTTTATCCGCATCTACTGCGCGCTTGGAAAGAACGATTTCATCGTCTTCAGCTTTCTTGACCTGAAGCTTCAGTTCATCCCCTTCACTTACGACATCAGAAGCTTTTTCCACGTGTAGGCTAGAAAGTTCACTGATCGGAACAATACCCTCCACTTTATATCCGATATCTACGAGGACTTGTTTTTCTTCTACTTTGACAACCTTTCCAGTTACGATGTCACCAGTAGAGAATTCTTGCATTCCTGAAACTTCTTGATTCATTTCATCCATACAAAGCTACCTCCTTCAAAATCCGACACTACCTCACAATAGAAATGTCCTTTTGTCTAACTTCTAATATTTGCGTGTATTTGTCAAGTGATTACACTTTTTTTACACTTGTTTTTTCGTAAGTTTTTCAATCTCGGACATGATCAAATCAGTGACAACCTGAGCAGAAGCCTTTTCTTCCCGCATTGCAGTCAGGTCAATCGGTTTTCCGTAGACCACCTTCAGAGATTTGAACTTCTTATATGGTCCGATGATGGCACATGGTACGACCGAAGCCTCGGAGCGAAGTGCAAAAAAACCAGCACCTGCCAGACCTTTGCCTACTTTACCGTCCTTACTCCTTGTACCTTCAGGAAAGAGACCCAATGTCTCTCCATCATCCAGCGCTTTCAATCCTTGACGCAATGCATTCCGATCACGCATCCCACGCTTGACGGGAAATGCATGCAGACCGGTCAATAGCTTATTAAGGAATTTATTACGGAACAATTCTTCTTTCGCCATGAAATAGATATCGCGACTGGATGTGATTCCGACGATTGGTGGATCCAGATTCGAAATATGGTTGGAGCAGATGATGACTGGTCCGTTAGAAGGTATATTTTCTTTCCCATATACTTTGATTCTGTATAACGGGTAGAAAATCACACTACAGACCAGCTTGCCGAATTTATATAAGTTCACCTCAGAACCTCCCCCTTATTGCACACGATCCGCTATTGCAGAAAGGATTTTATCCACGACTTCATCAATGGACAGGGAAGTCGTATCGATTTCAATTGCATCCTCTGCTTTTACTAACGGAGCAATTTCCCGTTTCGAATCGATTTCGTCTCTTTTTCGAATCTCTTCTTTTAATTCGCTTAAATCAGACGGAAATCCTTTTTCTATATTCTCTTTATGTCTTCTTTCTGCACGTTCCTGCACAGAGGCAATCATGAAAATCTTCACTTCTGCATCAGGGATGACATGCGTACCGATGTCCCTGCCATCCATGACAACACCGCGTTCAGCAGCAAGTTGCTGTTGGCGTTTCACCATTTCTTCTCGGACTTTTCCGTGTTTAGCAGCAAAGGATACATTCGTCGTGACATCCTGCTGGCGGATTTCTCTGGATACATCCCTTTCATCCACGTACACATGCTGTCCATCGTTCTCCATTACAAGATCGATCGATATTTGCATCAGCTGTTGATAGACAGCATCTTCGTCATGCAAATCAACACCGCTCTCCAGTGATTTCCATGTTAACGCACGATACATTGCTCCAGTATCGATATAGACATAGCCAAGCTGGTGTGCAACCTTCTTCGCTACTGTACTCTTCCCCGCTGCGGCCGGTCCATCAATTGCTACCGCTATTTTCTTATTCATTCGACTCCCTCGCTTTCCAAATGTACAACAGGTCATATGAATGGCGCACTTTCCGGGAAAGCGCGCCATGACCTTGAACTAACAGTTGCCTCTGTTTCTCAGGTATCCTTCAGAATCATAACACAACCCCGAATTAAAAATCCATCCTGTCCGTTGCTGGCTGCTGGTTGAATACACCCAGATACTCCTGGATCGGATGAAGCTGCCATACCCATTCCGTTTCCAGCAATAAAAATTGGCAAAGGAGCAATAACAGCCCATGAATCAAAATCAACGACAGAATGATCCTTTCAATCCTCTTCATCCAGATACACTTCCTTGGTCAGTAATTTTCTTTTCTTCTTAAATCCAATTGCCTTTCAAAACAGAATTGAACGATATCCTGTCGTGAAGCATCTGCAATGACCGAAAACTCGATCGCTGCCTTGTCACGATTACGTCCGCTTCCCTCCAGAATCTTCAACACGCGGCCCTCTGCATCTATGTATTTATAACTTCCATTATTCATGGCCAGCACGAATGTTAAATGGATGAGATCGGATCTATTCACATTATGTTTCGGTGGTAATAGGACAGAGGTTCCTCCTCCACTCACATCGAATGTAATCGTAGTGAAGGGCTGAAAGTTCCCCTCCAGTGGATGAGCAGCAGTATCGATCGCAGTTTCCACGCGCACATATTTTCTCCGCTGTATTTTCATCATTTTATCTTTTCCAGGAAAGTGCAGGACAAGGACAGGGATCTTTTTCTTTTTTCTGGCGATGATTTCGGTCTCGAACATATAGACAGCCTGATCATTCCCCATCAGTTTCACCTTGAATTGGGTGCCTTCAAAAAATATACTCGTCCTTCCAGTCCGCTCACTGATAGGATAATCGACATACAGATAATTATTTTTCAAGTCGACGATTTTACATTTATATACATCATGGTGTGACTGATCATCATGCTCTAATTCAAGCGATATTGGCGCGCCGATTTTGAACATAGGTATCCTCTTCTTTCTATAGGTAATATTCCATAAGACGATTATCTCAAAAAAAGAAGAAAAGGGAAAGGTGTGACCCCTTCCCATCAGACGGATTCAGCAAATTTCATTTCCGCAGCTTTAAGCTTCTCGACCTTTTCTTCCTGCCCATTTTCAGCATTGATAAAGATGCGATATGTTTCATTACCCATCGTTCCTAGAAATTCATAGCACAACACTTCTTCATTCAAGTCGTTTTCAATGACTGCCAGGTGCTGCTCCTGAATATCTACAGATGGATTGACTTTCTCCCGTGCCTCCTCTTCAGAATAAGAAGGATCAGGTAACGTACGCTCCTGATGATTACTGAAGTAATCCTTGGCAGACATTGCTATTACATCGCCATTATCGAGTGCGACCTTGATCTGTATCGAATCCGGGAAGATCCTCACATCATCCTGCACCGGTACGAACGTGTACACACCGACCCGTTCATATTGACTGCTCTGGATCAGATCCATTTCCGGAAATTTCAATTGTTCAATGAAGGACTGCGACTTTTCGATCCCTTCATATAAGCTGATCTTTGAATCCTCGACTGGACGACTGACCATAAGAGTTAAAGGGTGTCCGCCTTTTTCAGAAAGATCTGCATAGGCGTTCTTATCCCCTTTGTTATAGGAGACAGAGTAGGTTGGTACATCTGCACCTTTGCCACTCTTCGCTACAGTGATTTTCTGTTTTTCTTTCACATTGAAAAGCTTCCTGGCAATTTCCTTTGCATCTCCCTCGGAAATCTTTTCACCTGTTATGCCTTTGAAATCATTGCTTTCGTTTGATACACCGGTAATGGACGGACCGGAGTTCCCTTCCTCGTAACCTGAGACAGTTTTTTCCACTGTTTTGAAACCATCGATGATCGTATTATCCCCCTGTTGATCGTTCGTGGCTAAAGCCAATTGAACATCCATCCAGCGTAAATTATTTTCAAGTACCATATGCTGTACTTTTCTCAATTCATTATTGATGGTACCGCTTTGCTCATAAAGTTTCTCTAAGTGTTTGACTTCATCTTCTGACAACGGTTCTTTTTCAAGATCTCTTATGGCTGTACGATAAGTGAAGTCACCGATATCATATAGAAATTCCTCCGTCTTATTGAAAGGGAGAAGTGCCAGTGGCAACTGACCTACATCCGAATGTGCTTCGGAGGTGATCCTCCATATGTTTGCAAGTTCCGGTGACAACTGCTTTCTTGTATTCATCGCCAAAACCGTTCCGATTTTATCATGCATGAGATCCATATTGAAGCTTAATTCATGGAAGGCTCTCTGATAGTTATTCTCCGCCTGGATCAGGACCGCATTTTTGTCCTGATGCTCCTGATATCCCCAGATCCCAGCTCCTACAACACCGACTGTCAAGATTGTTATTAATATCCAACGAATCATTGTACCACCACCTTATTTACAGAAAATGTGCTTCCCGATTTGTTTGATCTGAGGACGTGACCATATCCAGCTGGAAGTCGCTGTATTTGGATTGAAATAATAGAGTGCATTCTGGGAAGGGTCCCAGCCATTCATGGCGTCCATTACAGCCTGTTTAGCCTTTTCATCAGGCGTAAGCCATATTTGACCATCTGCCACTGCTGTAAACGCTCTCGGCTCGAAAATGACTCCTGAAACCGAATTAGGAAACGTAGTGCTCTCCACTCTGTTCAGGATGACTGCAGCTACCGCTACCATGCCTACATAAGGCTCACCTCTCGCTTCCCCATGAACAGCATTGGCCATCAATTGGATATCATTCTGCGAGTACCCGCTTGGAACGTTGACTGCAGTAGGGTTGTTCGGCTTTTCTTCAGCAGCTCCGCCTCCCTGCTGTGTCGTTCCACCGCCTTTTGATTGCTTTTCCTTAGAGACGCCTCCGTAGTGAGTGAACTTATTACCTTTACGAATCTGTTCCTTTACGTACCCTTTATCATAGTTACTTGCTTCCACCAGTTTTTGCTTCGTTTCCTGTCCTGCCAGGCCATCCACTTCCATGCCGAATTCATATTGGAAGTTTCTAAGTGCCCAATAGGTGCCCCAACCGAATACACCATCGATTTTTCCATTGTAGAAACCGAGATACTGCAATCTTGCCTGCAGTTCAATGACATCATCCCCGACTGCACCCTGTTGGATGATTTGGTTGGAGAATGCATTTGCAGGCTCGGATGGATGGGTCGTAGTTAATGTGAATACCAAGATAACAGATAAACCTATATACAGCATTGTCTTTTTAACGATCATGGATGCCTTCCACCTCACGGACCTCTTTGATTTTTTGTTTATGTTTGTAGGGATATCTTTTGAGGAAAAACCGGATTTATACATTGTTTCCATAATCAAATTAAGGAATGGAGACATAAAAAAACACATGGAACAGTTCGTTCACATGTGTCAGGAGGATTTCATATGGAAATGTTGGTGCCGATTGGCGATCCGTAGTTTTCTGATTCCTATCAACCATAACAGGATCATAAAAGGTATCATGATATAGATCCACTGTTTCATGCCCGAAGACAATATGACATCAAATACACTATGAAGTCCGACCGGGACAAATAAGGCTAAGAATAAGCACCACCGTTGATTGGTGTCTTTGAATTTCGCTTTTCCTATGTAGTAACCCATGATCAATCCGAACAAAGCATGGGAGGATACAGGAAAGATGGCTCTTCCCCAGGCGTATTCAATTCCATTTGCGAAGAGATAGATGATATTCTCAACCGTAGCGAATCCCAGGCTGATTGCTACTCCATATATGATTCCGTCGTAATGGTGATCAAATGCCCCATGTTTATATACAACGAAAATGAATACGAACCATTTGAAGAATTCCTCAAGAAGCCCTGCTAGGATGATCGACTCTAAAATTGGTGACCCGAGGACTCCCTCCGTTCTGAATGCGTACTGAATGAACATTAACGGAAACACAAGTACCATCCCGAGTATGAACGTACGGAAAATGAGAGGCAAAGGTTCAAGCTCGATCTTCTTATTCAGATAAATGAACGTCATAATTGCGACTACTGGAGCAGTCGCAAAGATTAAAATGGCCAGCATAACCAAGAAGCCTCTCTTTCCTCCCTGAATAATTCAATCGTACCATGGTACAGAAGGAAAGGGAACATAAGAATAGGCAATCAGAACTTGATTTCATCTGTTGTATCCGATGCCAAAATGACACTCAATTTCATCCTGGCTTTCTTACTATCATCATCGTCACCCAATATGACTCCATGCTTGTACAAGTCATATGCACTTCCTAAGTAATCATAAGCAGTATAAACTGCACCTTCTTCTGATGTTGTAGTAATGATGACGGTAATGCCAGCTTCAATAGACTTAATGATCTCTTCCATCATATCAGGAGCAACCTGCCCTCGACCTACCCCTTCAAGTACGATGCCACTGACACCGGCTTCTCTTGCAGCTTTGATGAAGGTTCCGTCAGCACCTAAGTAACATTTGATGATCTCCACTCTTGGTATCGGTTTTATGATTGAATACGTCTCACGTTTGATCGGCCTTTGATAAATATGGACTTCATCATTATCAATGATTCCAAGATACCCGAAACCGAAAGCATTGAACCCCTGGATATTGGAAGCGTGCTCTTTCTTAACGTATTTCGCTGGGAAGATACGCTCATTGAACACTACCACCGCTCCGGCCTGATGCAAATCTTCACTGCAGGCAGCATAGATCGCATGACGCAAATTAATATAAGCATCGCTTCCCATTTGTCCTGGAGAACGTTGGGAACCCGTAATGATGACCGGACGATCATCTTTTATCGTCAAGTCCAGAAAATATGCCGTTTCTTCCAGAGAATCTGTGCCATGGGTAACGACAACACCATTGATCGATTCATCTTCAAAATAGGTTTCGATTTTTTCCTTCAACATCAAAAGATCATCGAAGGTGATATGCATGCTCGGCTTTTGGAAAGCTGAATCTATATGGATGTCGATATCCTCTGGTAATGCAAGCATCTGGGCAAGCTCCTGTCCGCTTAACGCTCCAGATGATAATTTACCTGAGTCTTCATTAGGTACACTTGCAATGGTACCTCCCGTTGTTAATAGTACGACTTTATTCATCCTATCCACCCTCTCCATTGTCATCCATTCACTTGAATGAAAAAAGCCCCATGAAATTCATGGTGGCCTTCCGTTTACCTCTTCCGTGCAATTGCATCAGCAATATGCTCTCCATGATGCCGGCCATTTTCAATGAAAATTTCATTGTTATTATAACCGGCAGCAATCACTCCGGCAATATAGATGCCAGGTACGTTGGTTTCCATCGTTCCTTCATCAAACATCGGGCGTCCAGTTTCTTCATCGATGCTGACCCCCATTTTTGTCAGAAATTCATGGTCCGGCTTATACCCGGTCATCGCGAATACGAAATCATTGTCGATCGTTTGTTCCACTCCATTGCACACATAGGTCAACGTATCTTCTGTGATTTTCTTCACTTCTGCACAGAATTTCATTGTAATGATATCCTTTTTCACAAGTGCTTCAAACTCAGGCAGGATCCAAGGCTTGATACTTGAAGAATAATCCTCTCCTCGGTAAAGGACGGTGACACGTGCACCTGCCTTCACTAATTCCAGTGTTGCATCGACCGCTGAGTTCTTACCGCCTATGACGACAACATCTTTATTGTAATACGGGTGCGCTTCTTTGAAATAATGCATCACTTTCTCCAAGTGCTCCCCTTCTACACCCATCATGTTCGGCTGATCGTAATACCCTGTTGCAATAACAAGGTCATTCGCTTCATACTGATGTCTTTCGCCGGTATTCCTTTCCGTGTGTACAAGAAAGCCATCGGGTGACTTTTCCACAAGTGTCACTTTTTCAAATGCGTTAATTCTCAGGTCCTTCCGTTCAGCAACCGACCTGTAATAGGCGAGCGCCTGATTCCTCACCGGCTTTTGACGTTCGGTAATGAACGGCACCTGACCGATTTCCAGCTTTTCACTGGAACTGAAGAACGTCTGATGGGTCGGGTAATTGTATATCGAGTTTACGATATTCCCCTTTTCTATCACTAATGGGTTGATTCCCCGCTGCTTCAGTTCAATAGCGGCGCTCATCCCACATGGTCCTGCTCCTACAATGATTACCTCTTCTTGTTGCACCATGGTCACCTCTCTATTCCAATAAGAAAAACTGTCTCACGATCGTCATCCCTACCATTATCTTGAATGGTACAGGAATACTAAAAGGAGACAGAATCGATTCCAGTACAGATGATGTCTTAGATTTGCCAATTATTCTCTAAAATAAAATATCTCCTACCAAACCTATGATAGGAGATAATTTCGTGAGATTCAACTTATATCCATCCACGGAAACGTGAAGCTTCCGCCATTTTACGAACCCCGACCATGTATGCAGCGAGACGCATATCCACTCGGCGGGTTTCCGAAGTATTATAAACAGAATTGAAGCCTTTGACCATCACTTTTCTCAGCTTCTCTTCCACTTCTTCCTCTGTCCAGTAATAACCCTGGTTATTCTGTACCCATTCGAAATAGGATACAGTAACTCCTCCAGCAGATGCCAGAACATCAGGTACGAGAAGAATTCCACGATCAGAGAGAATTCTGGTTGCATCAAGAGTTGTAGGACCGTTTGCGGCTTCCACAACGATCGGTGCCTTTATTTTATCAGCATTATCTTCTGTAATCTGATTTTCAATTGCTGCCGGAACGAGAATATCGCAATCAAGTTCTAATAATTCCTGGTTTGTAATCGTATTTTTGAATAAGTTCGTAACCGTACCAAAACTATCGCGACGATCCAATAGGTAATCGATATCAAGTCCTTCAGGATCATGCAAGCCTCCATAAGCATCCGAAATTCCAATAACTTTGGCACCTGCATCGTGCATGAACTTCGCCAGGAAGCTGCCCGCATTACCGAACCCTTGAACGACCACTCTAGCACCTTTGATCTCGATTCCTTTCTTCTTAGCCGCTTCTTCTATACAAATGGTCACACCTTTGGCAGTCGCAGATTCACGTCCGTGCGATCCACCCAATACAAGTGGTTTCCCTGTGATGAAGCCAGGATTGTTGAATTCGTCAATTCTGCTGTACTCATCCATCATCCACGCCATGATTTGAGAATTCGTGAACACATCTGGAGCTGGAATATCCTTTGTAGGTCCCACAATCTGACTGATTGCACGGACATAACCTCGACTGACACCTTCCAGTTCACGGAAAGACATTTCCCTTGGATCACAGATGATTCCACCTTTTCCTCCCCCGTAAGGAAGATCGACAATGCCTGCTTTCAGGCTCATCCAGATGGATAATGCTTTAACTTCCTTTTCGGATACATTCGGGTGGAAGCGTACGCCACCTTTTGTAGGTCCGACCGCATCGTTATGCTGTGAGCGGAATCCAGTGAAGATCTTGATGGAATCATCATCCATCCTGACGGGAATCCGGACAGTCATCATGCGTACAGGTTCCTTTAGAAGTTCATAAACTTCGCTGGGATAACCTAATTTATCCAATGCATTCTTAATGACGGTTTGTGTGGATTTCAGTACATCTAATTTGTCGTTGTTTTCATTATTCGAGTCTGCTGGTTTAGCGGCTACCATCAGTTAACCTCCTATAACAATCCATTCAGTATCTTAAAGCTGTTCTTTCAGAGAATAGTATACACCTTCGTCCCCATTATGCAAACAACTTCTATCGTATTTTACTAGTAAATCACGAAAAAATGTAAGCGATTTCATACCGTTTCACTTTCTTGTCATTGTTAGTTCTACGAAACGCTCGATCATCTCATCATAACTCCAGCCGATTTTGCTTGCTGAATCAGGAAAGAGACTCGTCGGAGTCATTCCCGGAAGTGTATTCACTTCCAAAATTACCGGTACGTCCTCTTCTGTCAGAATGAAATCCACTCGTGAGTACACGTCACAGCCAAGAGCCTGGTGCGCATGGACTGCAAATTGCTGGATTTCTTCCGTCAATCGGTCGGAAACCCTTGCAGGTACGATATGCTCACTTCCACCTGGTTCATACTTTGAAGCGAAGTCGTAGTGATCACCCTTTGGTATGATCTCTATGATCGGTAATGCCTGCTCTTTTCCTTTTAAACCTATTACAGGTACTGTAACCTCTTTTCCGGAAATATAATCCTCGACCAGGATGACATCATCGGAATCTGCCGCATTCTTCAGCGCGTCAGCTACCTGGGACCATTCTCTAACTATAGTCAGGCCAAGAGTAGAGCCCTCCTGGTTCGGTTTGATTACAAAAGGTAAGGTGAAGTTCTCTTTTATATCTACTTCCATCTCATTCAACGTTTCATACTGGTCGACTGCATATGCATTGCTTTGCGCGATCGGGATCCCAGCCTGTTTGAATATTTGTTTCGCTCTCGATTTATCCATCGCCAGTGCAGATGCAAGTACACCGGAACCGACGTAAGGAAGTCCGATCATGTCGAGCAGTCCTTGGATCCTTCCATCTTCACCAAAACGCCCATGAAGACCTATGAATACCAAATCTACTTCCAGCTTAAGAATCTCATCCAACCGTTCCGGATGAAAATCGATTCCGGTAACTTCATGTCCATTTTTTTCAAGTGCCTCAATGATTCCTTTACCAGTCGATAGTGATACTTCCCTTTCGCCTGAAGTACCCCCATATAAAACGGCTATTTTCAATAGTTACACTCCCCATCGGCATTTGCCTACTACATCAATAATTATATTCCATCTCATATTAACATGTTCATTTGATTCCATCTATTGATAAATAAAAAAATGAACGGGGCTATCCGCTACCGTTCATTCATCCATGTCTAGCTTTTTATTAAAATGATGATTGATTCCTTTAATTGCATGGTCTATGAAGATGGAGTTCCCATACTCAAGCAGGCGATGTACCGTAACAATACTGGGAAAACCGAATTCCGACATCAATGCGATGATCTGCTCTTTATCGATATCCTTGATGTCTTCATCCTCAAGTTTCATATAATAGAAACCATCATAGGATAGCACGCGTCCACCTTCTAATCCGAGATTACCCAGGTGTGCACAAAGCTGAATGATATCTTCGAACTCATCAAAAGAGAAAATCAACTCTTTGCTTTCATCCAACGTAACCTTCATTTCAATATAATCCTCTTCATCATTCTCGTTCCGATCTGTTTGAGTCACAACAATGAACATTCCTTGTGCCTGGAGCAGATAGACCTGCACAAGTAACGTTCCTTCCAGCTCAACCCCCAGCTCATCACTCGCTTCGAACATCATATCGCTGAACAATTGATGGACCCTTGGCAAATCGTGCCATAAATCTTCCTTCGTCAACCCTCTTTCAATCAGATCATCAAACGTGAGAAAGATCTTGAATTTCTGATTGGTTAAACGCTCCAGACGCATCAGATCGCCCCCTGAACCTTCCATTGCTGTTTATATCTTTATCATATGCTCCTGAACCGAATATGGTACCTTTTTAAGCGCTTATGCCACTATGCGCACTTCTTACAAACTTGCCTGGAGCCAAGCTTCCCATTCCATCTTGGAATTTCCCACCATATACGTCTTCACTTTCTCTTTATCTTTGTCACTTAGCGTATCGTATGCGTATCCCCCTAATCCAATCACCAATTCCGGAAATTGTTCTTGAAGAGCATCTGCCAACTTGATAGTCACAGGGATATTCTTCTTCATTGTACATGACATGAAGAGAAATTTCGGGTCTATCTCTTCAATAATTACATCAATATCTCCACTTGCAACACTTTGGCCCAAATAAATGACATCAAAGCCCCTACGCTTTAAGTATAAGGCAAAGATAAGCAGTCCCAGTTCGTGCCGTTCATTCGGTCCACAAACAAGTACTGCTTTTGGAAGCATACGATCTGTAGGAATGGTGACCAGCATCATACCAATTCTGGATCGTAGGAAGTTCGATGCAAAATGTTCATGAGCACTTGTAATTTTGTTCAATTCCCATAAATGGCCTACTCGCACCAACAAGGGACCAATCATATCTATCGTCACGGTTTCAGGCGTGTAGAGACTGAATGCATGATCCAATTCACGCTGCGCCCCTCTTTCGTCAAAACTCAATAGGGCATCGAGCAGTTTATCGGTTAGCTTCTTTACCTGTGAACCCTGGTCATCCGCTTTTTCTTCAGGTGTATCCATGAGTTCATCATTATTTTCAAGTAAGGAAACAGCTTGTGAAATTGTGAAACCTTTGTCCACCTTTTCTGACAACCATTTCAACACTTTGATATGTTCATCTGTGTATAGCCTATGCCCAGCATCATTGCGGACCGGACGGATCATCTGATACCTTCTTTCCCAGGCTCTGAGTGTTCCCGGCTGGATCCCCAACATTTGCGACACAGCTTTGATGTTATATTTTCCTTTATTCGTTGCCATAAGCCTTCCTCCAAAATACGTCTTTTATAAGAGTATATAGGAGAATTGCTACTTGTGTAAAATATGTATATTCAATTTACAACTTTTGAATAAACCTTTTCACACTTTTCCCTTATTAAATTCGACGAGATGGCATTCAGCTCTTGTCCCTAATCTCAATGGCAGTTTAGTTGTTCCATAGCCTTCACTGACAAATAAATCAGTCGTACCTTTTTTGCTATAACCTCCACGCTGATAAGGTCCGAAGCCGAAAATCCTGATTTGTCCACCATGGGTATGTCCACTTAAAACAGTTGAAATCTTCGCTTGATCCATTTGTTCAATTGCATCAAACCAAAAAGGGTCATGAATAGCCAGGATAATGAATTCTCCTTCGGTATCCGTGTACGCATAACGGAAGCTTTCCTTCAGGGCAGCGCTTCGATCTTCCTCTTCTTTATCATAAGCATCAAGCCCCATAAGGCTTACTTTCTCTCCATGTTCCGACTCGAAATTCACGGATTCATTTGCTAGGACTTTCACATTCAAATCAAGTAATAGTGCATCCAGCTCTTTACGGTCCGCTTCGTAATCATTGTTTCCCCAGACAAAATAAATCGGTGCCTCTAGTGTGTTCAATCGTTTGATATTCGCAGTCACCGAAGTGAGCGGAACGCCTTTTTCCAAAAGATCTCCTGCGATCAGTATAATATCCGGTTTCCTTGTTTGTTTCACTCTTTCCAATGTATCTGACTTTATTATTCGCTTATGGATATCAGAAATCAAAAAGATGCAAAAGCCTTCAAATGAGGATGGAAGCTTCGGATGATCGATCTTCACAATTCCGATATGATCGGTATTGGCCTTCCAGTACATATAAAGCAATAGACCGATACCGGTTATCACGAGCAAAAGGAATAGATAGAAATAAACCACAGCAAATTACCCCTTTTCGAATTCCTTGGAGGTGGATGGTAAAGAAATGATACCATAGATCATTGCCAATACATAAAAAATCAGCACCATTTCATAGGAAATGATTATCAGTGATGCTGGAAGTGCTGCTGCAACACATACGAACAGTCCTGTTCCGAATCGCTTCCGTTTTACCAGCCGCACAATGTCATGAACCATCTTCCCTTGGAGAACGGTACCAATCATCAGGAATGCAGCCCCTACTAAAAAAGCTAAAGGATTCATGATCGTGTAAATGAATACCTCCGTATTAAGCGGGAGACTATTGATCGGCATCCAATAAATGAAAAGAAAACAACAGGCAATAGCCCCCATCCCCTTCATGAAATAGGACATTAAAAATCAAACCCCCTTTTTGACAACTTTATGTCAAAAAGGGGGTGAAAAGACTAGCTTTTCTTTTAGACTTCTTTAACATCCAATACCCGGAATCCGTGCTTTTCCAATTTATCAACAAACTTATCGATATTGTCCTTCTTATCGATTTTAAGAACGATCCTTCTGGCTAGTTTATCCGTCTCATCGAAGGTGGCTAGCGATATCACATTCTCATGATGACTGCGGATGATATCCCCTAACCTTTCAATTCTCCCTTCAGATTCTTCAGAAGTGAAGGCGATACGGACACCTTTCTTTTTGACTCCGAAGGCACTTTCGAATTGTTCCAGTACATCAAATCGTGTTACCAGCCCTTTGAAAGTGTCATTGTCATCCACAACAGCCAAAACCGGAAACCCTTTGAAAGCAGTCAGTGTTTTTTCGAACACTTCATCTTCCGTAATCGTCAATTCTTTATTGGCGGCGATATCTCCAGCCGTAGTTGTTTGCAGGTAGGAATCCTTATCTTCATTACTTTCAAAATATCCTTGGTAGATCGACTGCCTGGAAAGCATCCCAAGGAATCGATCCCCATCCAGTACAGGAACCCCTTGAATATCATGTTCATTCAGCATTTGCAGGATACCTTCAAGACGGTCATCCTTTTTTGCAGTAAAACACTTGTACGTAGGTTTCATGATACTTTTAACAAACATTCCTATCACCTCGACATCAACATTTTATCTTCACTCTTTCTATTCGACTTCATCCGTCCGTAATCCTGCCTGTTCAAGGAATAGGACTAGTAATCTACTTCATACAATGAATTAGTCTGTATCCAGGAAGGTGGAAAATATGTTTACGACCCAAAAGTGTTACCATCCCTTTTACAGCGAGTTCGATCCTTGTCCGATCATGAAAACAAAGTGTTATGTCACTCCCCCAAACCTCTATGTAGGATTTCAGGAGCCTGGCCTTCCACAATTCAAACCGAAGGAAGCGTTGATGGCCGGTACCCTTTGGCCGATCTTTTACAGCGAGTACCCTAAATCCTGAAGGAAGGAGAGATGAAGATGCAGCCCCCACTTCCACCGGAGTATTATGAGCAGATGGAAGAGATTCAGGCAGTTGATTTTGTATTAGTGGAACTAACCCTGTATTTGGATACCCACCCGGATGATATCAAAGCAATCGAACAATTCAATCAAGCTGCCCAGAAAAGCAAAAGGTTGAAAAAGAAATTCGAAAGCCAGTTTGGTCCTTTAATGCAATATGGAAAAAGCTATTCCGCGGCTCCATGGCAATGGAACACCCCGCCATGGCCCTGGGAGGTATAGGGTGAGTAGAATGTAATCTCGTTAGGAAGGGGTGCAAAGGTGCATGTGGTATTATGAAAAGAAACTTCAATATCCTGTACGAGTAAGGGAGTGTAACCCGCGGCTTGCAAAGTATTTGATTGAGCAATACGGAGGAGCAGACGGTGAATTATCTGCAGCTCTTCGCTATTTGAACCAGCGTTATTCGATTCCAGGCAAAGTGATCGGATTGCTGACGGACATTGGTACGGAAGAATTCGCGCATCTGGAAATGATTGCGACCATGGTCTATAAACTTACGAAGGATGCTACCCCTGAACAGATGAAAGAAGCGGGGCTCGGGGCTCATTATGCTAACCATGAGAAGGCGTTGTATTATGAAAATGCGGCTGGCTCACCGTGGACCGCTACCTATATCAACGCAAAAGGAGATCCGATTGCGGACTTATATGAAGATATTGCTGCTGAAGAAAAAGCTCGGGCAACCTATCAGTGGATCATCAATATGTCTGATGACCCGGAGTTGAATGATAGCCTGAAATTCCTGAGAGAACGAGAAATTGTCCACTCCCAGCGTTTCCGTGAAGCGGTGGAGATACTGAAGGATGAACAAGATAAGAAGAGAATTTTTTAACTTGATATCATAGAAAAATCCGAACATGTAACCTCACATGTTCGGATTTCCCCTACGTTATTCCACTAAAGACGTAAACTTCAATTGGACAGGTTTATTGCGCGTTTTCGTCTGCCTGATGGATGCCGAATATATTTCCTTCTGAATCCAGGTAGTACCCTTGCCATGCCATTCCAGGCAATGCATATTTCGGCAAAGCTACCTTCCCGCCCAGCTCCAGTATTTTGGATTCGATGGCATCATAATCCTCCACACCAATGGTACATGAATAACCATTCATCGGTTGTCCCTTCTCAGGTGGAGGACCCTGACGCTGCATCAACGCACCATTGATACCCATTTCATCTTCATCTCCGGTAACAGCACCAAAATAAGGCATCCCCGCATACTCCGACCAATCTTCAAATCTCCAGTCAAACACCTCTCCATAAAAACGTTTCGCACGATCCATGTCGTCTACATGAACTTCAAAATGGATAAGTCGCCCCATAGTCTCCTCCTTTTGATCATTCCATTACACGTATGTATGTTCGACAAGGAACTTTTTGAATCCTTTATTTTATTGTAAATCCCAAGAACTAGTTTACATAATATTATTCCGGTGTACTTACAGGCTTTGGAGATGCTGGAACAATTATGACATCGCCCTCACTTAAGTCTTTCAGATCCGATTGGTTGATTCTCTCCAATTGTTCAACGGTATCATTTGTACCGAAGTGCTCCTTGACTATGGTATTAACCGTCTCCCCTTCTCTCACTTTATAATATACATAACCCTCAGGCGGCTCAGGAAGGCCAGTGACTTCAGATTTCAACACCAGCCTCTCTCCTACTACGCCACCCTCGGTTTCCTGGGAAAAGACCGGGATGTCTTCTAATGAATCCTTCCAATACGGATAAGTCAGAATTCCGATGATCACTAATAGAAAGATAACCAGTAGAAACCGGATGATCGGTAAGCTGAGCTTCCATTTCATTTTTGTTTTGTTCGCTTGATGCACTTTTTTCCTTGGTGGAAGATCCAACACATCGATTTCTGGAGATTCGTAATGGTTCTTTTCCTGTTTGTCTACTTTCATAGAATCATTATCCTCTTTTAATTCATTGTGATTGGTCGACATATAGAACACCTCATTTTTTAAAGCGAATGACTAAAGCTAAACTGACGTCTATGATGAAATGAGCGGTAATCGTGACAATGATATTCCCTGTGATCTCATACATATAGCCGATAAAGAAGCTGACGGACAATACAGAAACGAATAGTACGATTTTTTTCAAATAACGGATGTGAATGATGGCGAACAACGTACTTGCAAATATATATCCGAACTGCGTTTGGATCACACCTCTGAACAATAACTCTTCGCTTACTGAGACGAGTCCTGCGAGAAGAAAGATTGCACCTACACTCCGCCGTGAAAAAACCCGCTCATTGATGCCTCCATCATCATAATATTTTTCAGGAAGCAGTTTCATCAATAGTAAATCCAGCCCTACTATAAGGAAGCCTGGAAGCACCCCGTAAACGAAAATCTGTTCAGCATCGACAGTGAACTGATCCGACCACCCTTCTAAAAATGAATCGAACAGCAGCCAAGAACCAGCCATAGCAATAATGAAGATGATCAGTTGCGTCAATAAAAGGTGGAAAAGAATTTCTTTATCTGACATGTTCTTTATTAATTCTGATTGGCTTTTACGACTCATGCTGGAATTCCTCCTGATGGAACACCTTTCTTAAACGTTCCTCCCAAGGCACGTGGTCCCGCTCGGAACGGTGTGTTTCCAATTCAGGGAATAATTTTTCACGAGTTATCGCAAATCCGCAATAATCACAGCATGTAACTGTCGGCTCCCTGAATCCTTTTTGAAATGTAGAATATAACTTTTCACGTCTGCAGCCGTCATGATGAACCCATTCCAACAATTCATGCAGCCGATTATATTTCCGTTGCATTCGATGGTCAATCAGAGCACTCATAGTTGAAATGAATTCCTGCCACTCCTGATGATTGTAATGGAGTTTATTGCCTTGCAGGATTTCCACCTTCTCTAATTGGAATTTCAAAAATCTCCACTGGGATTCTGACAGCTCCAGCTCCAACTGCATGGATTCATCGGATGGAAGCGGTATATTCTCTTCATGAACGACATACAGCCGGTTCATCAACGGTTTCAATACCCTCTTTTCAGGTAGTTCACTTTCAATAAGACCTTTTGGTATATGATAATCCGATTCAGTAAACAAAAGTAGGCTGAGACATGGATGACCATCTCTCCCGGCCCTGCCGATTTCCTGAATATAGGACTCCAACTGTGAAGGAAGGTGGAAATGGATGACCATCCGTATATCCTTTTTGTTGATCCCCATTCCGAATGCACTCGTACAACAGATCACATCGAGCTCTCCATTCATGAATTGCTGTTGGATCAATAACCGGTCGGTTTGATCCATTCCACCATGATAATAGGCGATCTTACGCCCTTCCAGCTGCTCCTCCAGTGCGAACGCAACTTTTTCCGTCCAGTTCCTGCTGGAGAAGTAAATCATAGAAGGCACATGGTTTTCCCTGAGCACCTCTACGATCCTGTTGATCTTTTCTTCAGGGTGTCTGCACTGTTCTACGCTGAAGGTGATGTTTCTTTTATCCATCGGATAGATATGTCCGATCATGTTGCTCCTGCCCAATTGGCTGCGAATATCAGCCTGTACTTCAGGCGTTGCAGTTGCACTCAGGGCGAGGACCGTCGGATCATCAAGGTGAGGAAGAATTCGCCTGATCTTCAGGTAATCTGTTCGAAATTCATGCCCCCACTGTGAAATGCAATGTGCTTCATCAATGACGACCAAAGGTATATCCATTGATGAAAGCTTGTCCACAATGAACGAATGTTGCAGCATTTCCGGTGAGAGATACACCAGTTTATATTTTTCGAGATTTCTTAACACCTTCATGCGCATTTCACGACCAAGAAAACTGTTCAATGCAACTGCTTTCTTGAATCCTGATGCTTTTAGCTGCTTGACCTGATCAATCATGAGCGACACAAGTGGCGAAATGATGACGGTCGTTCCCGGGAGGATTGAAGCAGGTAACTGGTAGCAGATCGATTTCCCGGTTCCTGTAGGAAGAATCCCCAACACATCGTTCTTCTGAAGAACATCTGTGATGATTTCCTCCTGACCTTCACGAAAGGAAGAATGACCGAATTGTTCACGTAAAAGTCGGTACAGTTGTTCTTTATTCATAAGACTCCCCTACTTTAGCCTGATTTTGCTGATGAGCGAGGACCATCCGAATTTGGAAATAGTCATAGCGCTGCTGGAGTGCTGCATTGATATCCTTCAAACGATTCGTATCAAGTGTATCTGCAGTCGCCGCTATCTGTTCTATGGCCTCGTTTGTAACATAATCAGAGATTTCAAATGAAGGTACAACCAGAGCAATTTCCACCAAATGATCTTGTACTGTGCTCATTTTCAATCGCCGTATCTGTCCGATTTGTTCTGGTTCAAACCCTTCCTGCAGCAATTCATACGTACGCTTTGCCGAGTTGGTAACCAATATATGCGGTTGTTCATCTATTGTAAATAAGGCCAAGGAAGGATATCTGTCCCGACCCTCTTTGACAGTAAAGTAGATTCTATAGCAGACGTGATGCAATAACAGATGTACATCAACTGCATCCATTCCGAAACGTACTGCCAATTGTCCCGTGGTTAAACCGATGAAACCTGAACCTGTCAGCCGATAGGTGAAGACTTCCGCTTCAGCCTCAGGCATGCTTCTAAGAAGATCTGCCAGTTCGTGATAAAGTGCACGCACATGATGTTGAAGGTTTCCCTTTCTCGTCCGATAAAGGTTCCTGACCCACTCCGTCGTTTCCAGATCATCTTCCACAGGAAGAAAATCGTTCTTCCCGAGATGCATATTGGTTACAGTTTGTATGTAAAGGAAGAGACGCTTCGTGAACAAAGGGATGGTGGAGCTTAAAGTCAAACCTCTGAAATGTATTGGCTCATATGTATTTCTCATTTTTTGAACCTGTACGTTTCCCATGGGTGTGACAACGGCTACTTCCTCATACCTCTCGATCCATCCGTTATCCTCAAGCCTATTTAAAGCCCTATGCAAGTCCTCACGGGAAAATCCTTTTAAAATACCAAAATAATTCGTCAATTGGTATGCGTGAGCATCCTGCAATGATTGAGAAGAACGTTTTCCATCAAGGAGATGATAGATTCCTGATATCGTACGTTCTCCTTTTATGTTAGTGATACAGTCTAATAAAATATAATCGAACACGACATTTACTCCTTTGACGAAAAAAATACGGACCAAACCTGCGGCGTTATGCGATTCCGGTGCCATAAGTCGCAGAAAGCCTACCACTTCAATGTTTTCTCACCATTTTTATGTTGAAAAAAATCTGCCTTAGCATTACAATAATACATGAGCTTACATTATCCGACATGTAAATGTTCGATATCCGGACATATAACTGTACTAATCTAGGAGGTTTCATATCATGGCTAAATACACGATTGTTGATCAAGATACATG
Source organism: Thalassobacillus hwangdonensis (assembly GCF_042675915.1). Taxonomy (NCBI): domain Bacteria; kingdom Bacillati; phylum Bacillota; class Bacilli; order Caryophanales; family Bacillaceae; genus Thalassobacillus; species Thalassobacillus hwangdonensis. Next base: position 917,663 of record NZ_JBHTKL010000001.1, read on the forward strand.
CATCGCCTGCGGTGCCTGCGGGGCGGCAGCACCAGATATCTATGACTACGACGATGAGGGCATCGCTTATGTAGTGCTGGATGATAATGACGGGACTGCTGAAGTACCTGAAGATTTGATGGAAGATATGGAGGATGCATTTGATGGCTGCCCTACAGATTCTATCAAGGTTGCTGATGAATCCTTCGATGGCGACCCATTGAAACACGAATAATACTTAACCGCCCAGGATGTCTTGCAAAGGCATCCTTTTTATTTTGTTGAATCCAGTTCGATCAGCTTGCGCTCTGCCTCATCCTCTTCGAACGTACTGTACCAACGGTAATTGCTGTCATCGATAATTCTGTAATGTTTGCTGAGTATATTTTGCTGAAGTGTATAAGCGCCTTTCCTTTCAACTTCTGTCCACCAGACTTTGCCCCCCATCGTCATACCTCTTGGTCGGTCAATCTGATCATGGGCGACCGTTTCGATTACTTCAAAAGGATCTTCCCCTAAAGTGTTCTTCAGGACTTCACTATCCTGAAACAAAGCACAAACCGCAACGATCGTAGTCCAGCTTGCTTCATTCCGTTCTTTTTCGATTTGCACAAGCGTTTTTTTGGAAATGCCAAGTATGTCAGCCATGCGTTGTTGAGTATAACCTTTTTCGACACGTATCAATTTCAGTTTAGGTGAAATACCTTTAATTAAATCTTTTTTATCCATAAAAAATCGTCCCCTTTTCCACACTACTTCCATTTTAACATGTATGAGAATCCTCGTCCCATACAATTGTTAGCAGTATCTTTCGATAGAATAAAATAGACCCGACAAATTCTTAGGAATTCATCGGGTCCACTTCATGTTTTTTTAATCAGGAGCTACTGCGCTCTTATCTGTCATCATACCCATATAATGGATTGATTGCCGCCGGGACTGGTACCGGTTTTGTTAAATCAAGACCATTGATAGATTCTAAACCGGTATTTTCATATAGAACCTCAGAAACTCCGTAGCTTTTAGCTGTAGCCAAGATAGCTTCAATCATTACCAGGGTGTCCTGGTTAGGCTCAAGCTGACCTCCGAACTGTACGATGAGCGTTTGATCCTCTTGTCTGATAGCATTCATTTGAACATTTTCTCGTATCGGTGCAGCTATGTTGGGGGATTGTTCTCCGCGCTTCATGTCGCGTACTGCATCTTCCAATGACGATGCTTCGGTTTCAACAGGAACGAAATAACTGAGCTGATCTGGCTCTGTTTGGAAGACCTTATATACAAACTTCGATTGCGCTTTTTCAGTAGATATAGGCAGGCTCCCTCCGTAATGATCCGTAAATGTTATTGCTTTTGTATCTGAAAAATTGGAGCGGATCATCTGAATGAGGACCTCATCCATCCATACAGGTGTATCGGACTGCTCCGGGAACGAAACTTCAATAGTTCCACCTTGATCCACTGTTTTAAATGATACCCCCTCCAACAGATACTTGCCCAGTCCAGGAACGTTGAACGCACCTACACTATTAAGGCCTTCAATCGTGGAGGTTTCCTTCGGCATGATGAAGGAAACAGGAACTGTATTTTTCCCCTCACCAAGGAACGCACTGTGTATGACCGTCGAAACTGCAGCTTCTTCCTGGAAAAAGAGATGACTTCGTAATGCCAAAGCACTTTCCTCCACTGACTCACTACCATACTTTGCTGCGTCATCCTTTGTTGCAGATCCACTGTCTTCCATGGACGCTTCGTTCATCTCGGCACTGCTGTCTGCCTGATCCCCACTTTCTGAAGCAGAATCCATCCCTCCTGATCCCTGTTGAAGGATAGGAATTACCATTACCATCAGCAGGACGACTGCCACCAGGGAACCGACTGGAACGAGCCATGCCCTTTCTTTTTTTACTTTGTTTTCATTCAGTTGAGGAGATATTTTCTGGTGAAGCTCTTCTTTGCTTAGACGATCCTGCACTCGCGGCAATTCGCCCAATAGCTTTTCGAGCTTCTCATCGTTGTAAGAGTTACGCTTCACGTTGGATTCCCCCCTCTTCCATCTTTTCCATGCGTTCTTTCAGCAGTTTCATCGCCCGATGCTGCGTCGTCTTCACTTTACTGACGCTCCATCCGAGAAGTTCGGCAGTCTCCTTCAGCGTATGTTCCTGGATGAACCGTAAGATGATGACACTTCTCTGATCGACATTCAACTGATCGAGACAATGATAGACTTTCTGTATTTCCTCATTCATCATTGCTATATCTTCAGGAATCGGTGCTGAATCTTTTAGTTCCTCTCCCCGCTCTTTCCAGTCAAAAAAATCCAGTATCCGGTTTCTTTTCCGTTTTTGAGCACGAAAGAAATCGATCGTCACGTGCCTTGCAATCGAAAAGAGCCAAGTCTTTTCACTGCTCTTTCCTTGGAATGTATCGTAGGAATTCATCACTTTTATATAGATTTCCTGAATGAGGTCTTCCGTCTGTTCTTTATTTTTCACCATGTAGAAGACAAACTGGTACAAATCATGATGATAACAATCATACAGACGTTCAAAAACTCGATCCACACTTCCTACCTCCCATTCATAGATTAGTCGTTCAGTTATGTAAAAAAGTTTCACTCTTCCATCATAATCAAAGAGGTCAGAAAAAACTTGGCTTATTGCGATATTTTCTTATACTTTAACCCTATACCAAAGTCTAACTTTCATAAAGCATAAAAAATACCAACCGGAATCCGGTTGGTATCAGGCTAGTGCATGGCGGCTATATCGTTCGAACAGCCTTGAAAAAACAGGTAGCAGGAGCGTGATGAATACGATATTCCCGAACGCATGGTATAGATCGAACGGTAGTCCTGCCAGATAATAGGCCCAAAATGATCCTGCATAGCTGTACATCGTCAACGAAATGATCAGCCCGTAAATGAGGCCACTTACACCGGAAAAAAGTGCAAGCCCCCATTTTGGAATAGTACTGAAATACTTACCGATCAGCCCTGCTGCTGCACCGATCAATGCCCATGCGGTTACCTGCCAAATATACCAGATTCCCATTCCCAGCAGCATGTTGGATAGGAACGTCGTCAAAGCTGCCAAAAGAACTGCCGCCAGAGGTCCCATAAAGAAGCCGGTAAGGATGACAATGGCTGTGACCGGCTGTACATTCGGAATGGCATTCGTTGCAATTCTTCCAGCGATAGCAAGTGCTGAAAGCAATGCAATTAACGTCAGTTTATATGTGTTCATTGCGATCATTCCCAAGCATGAAAATCAAATGCGATCTGATCTCCTGATTCCAATTCGTAGTCATTGGCTCCCACCATCGCTTCTTCCCCATTAATGGTGTAAAACCAGGCTTTCTCTTCGCCTTCCTCAGCAGAAACCCCTTCAACTCCCGTGATGAATCCATCACTTTCTTCTACTTCGAAATTGGCTTTCATCACTTCCATCAACGATTGTCCTTCTTCAAATTCAATTTCTTTCTCCTGAAGGATTTCTTCACCGTTTTCTTTAGAAATGACCACTTCTGCTTTCATTTCCTGTTGTTCATTCTGTTCTGTTTCCGTAGTTTGGTCGGCATTGCCACTTTCGGATTGGCATCCAGTTAGTATTCCGATGCTTAAAAGCAATGCAAACACCATTTTAAGTATTCTGTTCATTTGAACCCTTCCTCTCCTTAATGTTTGTTTCCCAGCTCGTGAAAGGTGAAGGGCGTAAGACAACCTGCGGCTGAAGAATGCCTTAACGAAAAAAGGTCTGCCCGCATAATCATGTATGTTACATGATCGAATGCTTGGGACAGACCTTTTGAGACATCCATTCGAAGACAATCCAGTTTTCATTCATACGTAGATTGCACGTATACGATTCCGACCGGTTGTCTCAAACGCTCAATCCTCGAAGCTTTGAAACTTGAATGGCAGGCAGGTCTACTGACTTGTGCTTATTCCTACTCTGGACCCTTCCCATATCCTTGATACAGTGGATCGTCCATTTCGTAGCACTTACAGTTGCGAGGACAGTTCCGGCATTTCACCGGATTCCCTTTTCAGCTCTAAGAAATAGAGCACCTTCATTCCTTATATAATTCAATTTTCATCTTACCATACGATTATGAAAAGTAAATAGAATGTTTCATAAGTAACAAGATTTTATTACAATTCTTCTGAATTTTCGCCTTTCAATGGTAATTTAAACGAGAATGTTGTCCCTTCACCGAGCCGGCTGTGGACTGCAATCGAGCCTTTATGCGCTTCCACGATATTTTTCGCTATGGCAAGGCCAAGTCCTGTGCCGGTTTTGACATTCTTCCGCTTCCGTGACTTATCAGCCTTGTAAAAACGTTCAAACACGAATGGCAGATCGTCCGCAGGGATACCAGAACCGGAATCCTCGATTTTCGCCTCGATTTCATGATTGTTCTGTTCCAGTTTCACATGAACAGTTCCGTTTTCTTCTGTGTGCCGAATTGCATTATCGATCAGGTTTGTAAACACCTGTTCAATCCGATCCGGATCAAACCTTGCATGACTTACTTCATGTTCGGCCGAAAGCTTCAAATGCACTTGTTTGTCGTTTGCCAGCCCTTGGAACTTTCGAATGATTTTATCCATAAACAGCTGGAGGTTCACTTGTTCCACATTCAAAGTGATGTGACCTGCTTCCATCCTTGCAAGATCAAGCAGTTCATTGACAAGCCTTCCCATACGAAGCGATTCTTCGTAAATGATTTGCGCAAGTTCATTTTTCTCTTTCTTGCTTTCTGCAATATCATCGACAATCGCTTCGCTGTAGCCCTGCATCATCGATATTGGAGTCCGAAGTTCATGGGATACATTCGCAATGAAGTCTTTCCGAAGTTTATCGAGTCTTCGTTCTTCCGTCATATCACGAAGCACTGCCACCGCTCCACGAACCTTCATCTTGTCATAAAGCGGACTCATAATGATGACCCAGGATCTGCCTTGAACTTCTGCCTCGATCATCATTTCGCTTTCTGTCGATAGTACATTTTTGAACATATCCTTTAAGGGATCAGGCAGCTCCATGCGCTCATAACTCATATTAAGCCCCGCGTCTTTTCCACTTTCGAATAGCCACGTGTCCAAATATTGCTCAGCAGGCGGATTTGTGATCAGGATTTTCCCTTCACGATTAATGGTCATGACTCCATCAGCCATTGATCGTAAAATGCTGGCAAGAAGCTCCTTCTCCTGATTAAGCGCATCAATATGAAACTTCAGTTGTCTTCCCATCCGATTGAAAGCCATGGCAAGTTCACCGATTTCATCATGCGTCAGAATCGGAATCTTCGTATTAAACTGGCCTTCTGCAAGCTCCAAGGCGCCTTCCCGCATTTGAATCAGTGGAGAGGTGATTCTGGTAGAAAGGAAGAATGCGAATACCGTCGTCAAGATGATTGCAATTCCTGCACTTAAGAAGATGATTTTGGTCGTCTGTTTCGTCGTTGCTTCGACATTATCCAACGATTGATAGACGAAAACGGCTCCTTCACTATTTTCGAGCGGTGCTCCTACCACCATCAATCCATTATCCAGTTCAGCTGTCTCCGCAATCTTTTTCACAGAATTCCCCGAAAAGACGGAAGTCAACTCTTCATCCGCTTCAATCCATGCAAGATCGATTTGCGGGAGCTTCTCTTCTTCAGAAGCTGAATTCCATACATCTTCCCGATCGAAGAAGATCGACACTCTGCTTGTAGGGTCTTTGATCCTTCCAGCAGTGGCATAGATCAAGCCTCTTTCATCATATTCACTCACAACTTCAGAGACTTTGTTTGCCGTTTGCAAAAGTTCTTCTTCCGCATCCAGCACATGATAGTTTTCAAAGAACTCAAGTAACAGAATAGTAAGGATGAACAGGACGAATGATACGAGTAAAAGAATAGTGAACCATAATTTTCCTACTACACTTCTCCAGAACATCAGTCACCACTTACCTCGAATTTATATCCTACACCCCAGACCGTTACGATCATCTTAGCCGCTTCCTTCGATACTTTACTCAACTTTTCCCTCAGCCGTTTCACATGAGTATCCACAGTACGCAGATCTCCGAAGAATTCATATTTCCAAACTTCCTTCAGAAGCTGCTCGCGATCGAACACTTTATCAGGCGCCTGTGCCAGATAATAAAGCAATTCGTACTCCTTAGGTGTCAGCGTCACTTCCTCTTCATCTGCGAGGACCCTGTGCGCATCATTATCAATTGTCAGATGTGGGAAGACGAGCACATTTTTCGCATGTGTATCTGTATTAAGGAATTTAGTGGAAGAAGAACGTCTCAGCAGTGCTTTCACACGAAGTACGACTTCTCTAGGGCTGAACGGTTTTACGATATAGTCATCCGTACCGACTTCAAATCCCTGTACTCGATTCGTTTCCTCCCCTTTAGCTGTCAGCATGATGACAGGTGTCGCTTTCTTTTCTCTCAATTCCTTGCACACTTCGATCCCATCTTTACCGGGCATCATGATATCTAAAAGAATGACATCGAAATCTTCTTCCAATGCCAGTTCCAAAGCCTGCTCTCCATCCTCCGCTTCTTCCACGAGATAATTCTCGCGTTCAAGGTACATACGGATCAACCTTCTGATGCGTTCTTCATCGTCCACTACTAAAACTCTAGCCTCATTTTCCATAGTAATCCTCCTAAAATCATACGTCTCTATTCAACTCTATTCGCTAATCATCGAAAAACTCCTGCCGATAAGACCTGATAGACACTGCTTATTATCCTCTTTCCAACATAGATATATAGAAAAAAGCTATAGGAAACTGCTTCCTATAGCCTTTTGATCACGCATATGAGTGAAGGCCGGCAATGACAAGGTTGACTGCGATCAGGTTGAACATGATGATTGCAAACCCTCCGACAGCAAGCCATGCTGATTTCGTTCCATGCCATCCCCTTGAAAGACGTAAGTGAAGGAATGCTGCATAAAAGAACCATGTGATGAGTGCCCAGACTTCTTTCGGATCCCATCCCCAGAAGCGATCCCAAGCCTGTTGGGCCCAAATCATCGCAAAGATAAGTGCTCCAAGAGTAAATACAGGGAACCCGATTGCAACTGCACGATAGGATACTTCATCGATAAGATCAGGATTGGTGTTTTTAAGCTTGGGCTGTATAGCAGCAGCAACCCTTTTTCTAAGAATCAATCGTGCGATGCCATAAAGGACAAGACCACTTAGTAACGACCATAGTAATGTATTGAGTTTCCTAGGTGCACCTTCTCCACGCATAAATTCCGGAGCGGTCGTCAAAGGCTGCATCCCGTCGCTGACAAGTTCTCCATCCTGTGGTCCTACAAGCGGTGGAAGCTGATATTCAATCGTCGTCATATTTCCATCCACAGGTGCCTCGATTTGGGCTTGATAATCCATGAAACCGAAGCCGTAGTTGACCACTACGAAACCTACTGTTGCGAAAATGGAGTAGATGACGAATTCAAGCCAGAATGTTTGTTTTGACTTTTTAGTCTGATCCACTTGTCGGATCAGGAAAAGTAATCCTGCGGCAAAACTTACAGCGAGGATCGCTTCACCCAGAGCAGCTGTAGTTACATGTATATATAACCAGTGAGTTTTCAATGAAGGTATCAACGGGGATACTTCCGTTGGAAAGACACTGGCATATGCAATGATAAGCAGTGCCACTGGCAACGTGTACAATCCCAATACATTCAATCGATAGATGAAGTAAATGACAATGAATGCAAATACAAGCATCATTCCGAAGAATGTAGTAAATTCAAATAGGTTACTGACTGGTGCATGCTGGCTTGCAATCCATCTGGTGATGAAATAACCGACTTGAGTCAGGAAACCTATGATCGTAATAGTAATGGCTATCTTTCCAGCTACATCTTTTGATTGATTTCTCTTATCGCGGATCGTACCTGCGAAGAAGAAAGTTGCGATCAAATATAAGAAGAACGCAATCATCAATAGAGTGCTGCTAATCGAACTTAATTCCATGTTCATCCTCCTTGCCTGAGTCAGTCAGCATCGTTCAGCTTTCCAACTGTTGTTGGTCGTCAGGTTCTTCAATTCCTGTTCCATCTATAGCTTTTTCAATATCCCGTCTGAGACCGAACCAGTTTTTATTCGTATGTCCGGCAATCCAGACGCCGTCTTCTCTAGGCTGAAGCCAGATGCGACGGTGATTCCAATACATTCCCTGAATGACACCGATCATGAAGATGGCACCCCCAAGGGCAAGAATCGGCAATGTATAATCACGTTTTACAGAAAGACCGGTTACATCACGCACATCGTAGCCAGCTAAGCTGAGTTTATAGTCATTCTCACCGGTTGCATCTATATTCATACCGATACCAAGAAAGCTGATTTCAGGCTGTTCCTGGCCTTCTGGATAGACATAGAATACGAATGCCGGGTTCTTAGGGAACTTAGATTTAGACCTTGGCTGATTTCCATCCAAGTAATATTCAGGATAATACTGATTGATTTCCACTCTCGTACCATTATCCATTTCGTATTCCATTTCAGGTTGTGTCAGGTCGACGGTAAACTCACCCAAATTCTCACTTTCGTCATCTTTAGGGTGCAACTTGAAGGTCATTTCCTTGAACTCATCCTGCTGGAAGCTTGATTGATAGAGCGCGTACCCATCGAATTTCATTGGATAATTCACACGGATATCTCCGCGTTTCACTTCCTCCAATTCCGATTCCTGTCCAACTACAGCATCTTCAGCCTGTTTATAGATAACTGCGTTTGTCTGATAGTTGCTTGGGACCATTCCTCCCTGCTGCTGGATGGATTCCTGATAACGGGGATCATTCTCATCGTATGTCTCGATAATGAAGTCTTCGTTTTTGATGTAATATTGACTATCCGTGCTTGGAATCAATTTCGTTTCGCCTTCCCTCACCCATACGAAATCATCAATGTATAAAGCTGGGAAGAAACGGAGCAATGCGCCAAGCAGGAAGATGATCAGACCGATATGGTTCACATAAGGACCCCATCTGGAGAACCTTCCTTTTTCAGCAAGGATATGTCCTTCCTGCTCCCTGACTTTGTACCTGTGTTTTTTCAAATTCGCTTTAAATGAGTCCAGATCGACATCTGCTTTCGTTTCACCGAATACCCTTTGTCTTTGCAAGAAGGTGTGGTGACGCTTCGGTTTCTGTTTCTTCAATGCACGATGCAGTGGTACGACACGATCGATACTGCATATCACCAGGGATACACCGATCATGGCAATCAGCAGCATATACCATAGAGAACTGTATAAGTTATGGAACCCTAGCTGATAGTAGATCTTACCGGCAAGTCCATACTGCTCCTCATAATGCGTAGTCGCATCCGTACCAGGGGGTATGTACATCTCCTGCGGGAAAATCGTTCCAAGAGAAGATGCAATCAATGTGATGACAATCAACCAAACGCCGACCTTTACAGAGGAAAAGAAATTCCACGTCTTATCAATGATGCTCCTGTTATAGGTTTGGGATCGTCTGGCACTCCCATCATATCTCATGTTAAGGAGTTTACCTTTGTCATTTCCATCAATATGCTGGTTTTCTTCGATCGGTTTTCCGCATGATTCGCACAAGACTGTCCCTTCCGGATTTATGTGCCCACATTCACACTTGATTTTCTTCATATAAAAACCTCTCTGTATCTATCAGACTTATCCTTCTGGCTGAATTTCCTTCAAGTATTGTTCCAACCTTTCCAAAGTCAATGCTCCAATCACTTTCCTCTCGATCTCACCTTCCGGGTTAATGAAATACGTAGAAGGAATCGGACCAATTTTATACAAATCCATCACCTGGTTGCTCTTATCCCAAGGGACCGGAAAAGTAAGGTCATATTTGTCGATGAAGCGATTCACGACAAGTTTCGTACTATCAAGGTTGACGGCGATGATCTCTACACCCTTTTCTTTATATTCGGGATAGAGCTCCTGCATATAGGGCATTTCCTCTTCACAAGGCTTACAATATGTAGCCCAGAAGTTCAGCATGACACCTTTCCCTTCATAGTCTGAAAGTTGCAATGGCTCGTCCTTGCCGAATTGTTCAAGCTGAAAATCCGGGGCGTCATCCCCCACATCGACAGCACTGTCATCTTTTTGCAGGTTTTGAACAATTGCGAGGACGACCAGTCCAACCAAAAGTGCTAGAATGATTGACCGGAAAATCAGTCGTTTTCGTTTTTTCTTTGTTTTATCCATGGCGGTCACTCCCTTCGCAATTATAACATTTAACACTATGGCAAAATGTGAAAATTATTTAACATTTTTTTCTGCAAGGTGGCGCAGCTGTTTCACTTCATGTGGTGTCAATTCTCTGAAGTCGCCTGCATTCATCCCATGAAGTGTAAGATTTCCGTACCGTTCACGCTTCAGTTTGTCCACTTTTACATCCAACGCTTCGAACATCCGGCGCACTTGTCTGTTTTTCCCTTCATGAAGTATCACCTGAATGATCGCGGTCCCTTTTTTCCGATCGACCGATAAAGTTTTCACACGCACCGCGCGAAGGAAGTCTCCATCGACTTTCAACCCTTTTTTCATGGAAGCCACTGCCTCTTTGGATGGAATCCCTTTTGTTTTGACAATGTACTCCTTATCAATCTGATGCTTCGGATGCATCAGCAGGTTTGCAAAGTCGCCATCATTCGTAAGCAGCAAAATACCGGATGTGTCATAATCCAGTCTCCCTATCGGAAAAATCCGTTCTTCGATTTCAGGGAAAAAATCGGTGACAACTTTTCTGCCTTTATCATCGTTCACACTGGAAATGACACCTCTCGGCTTATAAAGCATGAAATAGATCGGTTCTTCCTTCACCAAAGGAACACCTTCCACTTCCACTTTATCGTTCGACGATACTTTCGTGCCGAGTTCAGTCACCACTTTACCATTTACTGTCACTTTACCTTCCTCAATCAGTTTCTCTGCTTTTCTACGTGATGTCACACCACTGTGTGCAATCACTTTCTGTAGACGTTCCATTTCATTCGCCATCTAATCACCTGTTCCTGGATAATTTTATTCTTGTTTCAAAACATTACGAAGCCACGCTGTCACTGCTCAGCGCGGCTGTTATTCGAGCTATTTCGTCATTCTTCAACTGAATACGATCGTCACTATCACGATTGACGCTATTATACCAATTAAGTCGGCCAATAGTCCAACCTTTAGCGCATCTCCCATCTTTTTGATTCCTACTGCTCCAAAATATACCGTAATGATATAAAGTGTAGTATCTGTACTTCCCTGCATCGTCGACGCCAACTGGCCAATAAAAGAGTCAGGCCCATAATTTCTGATCAGTTCACTCGTCATCCCTAGTGCAGCCGTGCCGGATAACGGGCGAATCAACGCTAATGGCAGAATCTCCTCGGGGATACTGAAAATTCCCGTAATCGGTTCAAACAGTGCAATAACTGCACCCATTGCTCCTGATGCTCTGAAAATAGCAATGGAAACCATCATTCCGATCAGGAAAGGGAGCAGTGAAATCGCAATATCGATTCCTTCCTTTCCACCCTCGACGAACTTCTCATAAGTAGGAACTCTTCTGATCGTTGCTGTCACCAGAATGAGCAATATGATGAGCGGTATGATCCAAAGACTGATAACACTCACATCTCTCGCCCCTTTGTCCTTCTCCAATAGAAATACCGGTCGATGATCAAAGCCCCCATTGTAGATATACAAGTAGCAGCAATCGTTGTACCTACGATTGCCGTAGGATCGACGGACCCATATTTCATCCTGATTGCGATCACAGTCGTAGGAATGATCGTAATCGAAGAGGTATTGATGGCTAGAAACGTAATCATCGAACGGCTGGCATAATCTTTCCCATGCAATTCTTTCATTTCCCGCATCGCTTTCAAGCCGAGGGGAGTCGCTGCATTTCCCAATCCAAAAAAGTTTGCCGTCATGTTGGAAAGAATATAGCCCATAGCTGGGTGGCCGTCAGGGATCTCCGGAAAAATTCGTTTTACCAAGGGACGGAAAGCTTTCGCCAACCCTCTCAGTATCCCTGCCGCTTCTGCGATCTTCATCAATCCAAGCCAGAAGATCAGGACACCCATCATCGTCAATGTAATCATTACTGCATCATCGATCGTTGAAAAGATTGCTTCATTCACTTCTTTCATCGTGCCTTGAAACGCCGCATAGACGATACCGAAAATGGCGAGCAAGGCCCAAATCAGATTTACCATGTCCCTGCACCAATCAGTTTATTGGTGACGCTTCGCCACAACCCGAGCAAGCCAGTTTCCAATGGTTCACTTAGAAGAGCTGTCTCCAAAATCGGTTCATCATCGAGATAGTAGATGGTTTTCCCTGCGAAGAGGTCATCTCCGAAATCCCGGTAGAGCTGTATGCTTGATTGGATTGCATATTTTTCTTTTTCAGTCACTGGAAATTGAATATCACGAGGATAATAGAACGTATCATCTTCAACCGATTGAAACGTAACCTTTCCTTCTTTTTGAAGTGTCACGGTATCATAATGGTCGAAGCCGTATTCGAACATCCGCTGATGGTCATTCCAGTCATCCGAAGCACTCAAAGTTACTGCAACCAATTCCATGTCGCCTTTTTTGGCAGAAGTGACGAGGGTCCTTCCAGCAGCTTTTGTATATCCTGTCTTTCCACCGGTACAGAAATCATAATATCGTGTCAGCATCTTATTTTTGTTGAACCAATAATAATCACGGTTATCAGATAGATACCGCTCAGCACCGGTAACTTCCCTGAATGTGTCATTCTTCATCGAATAGCTCATAAGTAACGCAAGGTCATAAGCGGTGGAATAATGCGTGTCAGAATCCAGACCATGCGGGTTATCGAAATTGGAGTTATTCATCCCAAGCCACGCTGCTTTTTCATTCATCAGATATGCGAAACCTTCCACGCTTCCTCCAACATGCTCCGCAATTGCAATTGCAGCATCGTTTCCAGACCGGAGCATCAATCCATACACAAGATCTTCCAGGGTCATCTTCTCGCCTTCTTTCAAGTAGATGGAGGACCCTTCCGTGTAGACAGCCCTGTGGCTCGCTTTCACTTTTTCCTTCAACATTCCTGATTCTATTGCGAGCAGCGCAGTCATGATCTTGGTCGTGCTTGCAATCAAATGTTGATCATCCGCTGCTTTTTCATACAATACTCGTCCAGATTTCATATCCATCAGTACTGCATTCCTTGCTGAGACCGACAGATGCTGGTCTGCATGTGCAGGTGTACTAGTACTGAAAAGTGTTCCGATCATCATAACGATCGTCAATAGGACCATCCACTTCTTCACTGCTGTTCCTCCTTCTAAAACTTGTCTTTTATAAATCTATGCATCTAAGACAAGCATATGAGTATTTTAGGCAGGCGGAACAGATGGAAGGTTGTGATGAAAGACTCTGTTAAATCTCAGTGTAAATTCTCCCGGTAAAAGAGAATTTGAGATATGATGTGACGGTGCCGAATCAACGGAAAGGGCGGCTGGGAAACTACTCGCTTTCCTGTGGGGGAGACGAGCCTCCTCGGTCTTTTCACGACCTGTGGGGTCTCGCCTAGGCCCTTCACCCACTGGAGTCTCGCAGTTTCCCAACCGCCATGTGTGTTTCGGTGGCCAATCACGATTTTGCATGATTTTCAAAAATTAAAAACGATGTTTATTACTATAAAAAAATGCATCAAGCCGTCTATGCGACTCGATGCATTCACATTTGGTTCAGGATGCTGGTCCTTCTTTTTGATTATTCATGACTATTTTCGTCTGATAATCTGTTTCATAGTAATCCAGTTCTTCTCTGATCTGCTGAAAAGGGTGTTCCAGCCTCGTCATCAGCATTTTTACCGATTCAGGAGGTTCGTGATGGAACTTGATTGCATTCTTTCCAGTGTAAGCCGCGCGGCTATCTTCATACCAAGTATCGCCTTTCGGTGAGAAAAATTCAGCGATGCACTGATGATAGATCCCATAAAGCGTCCGTTCTGCTGCTGATTTCCTGAAAATTTCCGATTGCAGCAAAACCCGGACTGTATCTTTAGCTTCATCACAGAATACTCCCAATCTACGAAGGGATCGCATCAATTCCTGATAATATTCCTTTTCCCTGCTGCCACCCTCGTTCATCAATCCATCTATATGATGGTGATTAAGGTAGTCACTGATCTTGCCATCTACGTTCTCTAAAAAGTCGCTGACCTCTTCCATTTGTGCACGGACAAGCTGGTTGCTCATAAAATTGCCTCCTTAGATGTTTCCCAATGTGATTCATCCATGTATGAATGCTAAAGTAGATTCTAATTCATAAGGTTTGCCATCACTCAATTTCAGAAGCATCTGCTGCAAAGATTCCCAATTGATATTGGCGTATAGTTCTGCATATTCATCATAGTCATTGATGTAGATTTTCCTTTTGTGCTTATATCTGGGATTCTTGATGAGTGCAACAAGCGCAGCTACATCCTTGACATCGATCTTAGTTTCACCAAAGCTCATGATCGGATTCTCTTCATATGGCATAAACTCATTCATACGTTCATCGAAGTACCTCAAATACAACAATTCCAATGAATGTTCCTGGCCTTTATCAAAATATACAACTTCAGACCTGTTAAAGAACTCCTCAGGTGAGGCAGCTTGCGACTTTGTCAATTCCTCTCCGTGACTCGCTCGTATTTCCATCAAATCCCCCCAACATCGTCTTAGTACTATACTATCATAGTTCCTGTGAAAGGATGCTCTAATATTCTGAAAACTCCTCATCATCCGTTTGGTAGGCTCCATTTGCCTCTTCTTTGAACTTATCAAAGAATAAGTCTGCTTCCGATTCGATATCTTCAGAAGGATTCTCAGGCAATGGAGGTAACTCTTCCAATGATGTCAAACCGAAATAGGTAAGAAAGTCTGTAGTTGTCCCATATAAAATCGGACGTCCAATACCTTCTTTTCTTCCAACCTCTTCGATCATCGACCTGACTACAAGGGTGTGCACTGCTCGCTCACTCTTCACCCCACGCAGTTCTTCAATCTCCACCCTCGTGATTGGCTGTTGATATGCAATGATCGCCAGCGTCTCCAGAGCAGCCTGGGAAAGCTTACTCGCTTGTGGAGTTGCAATCATTTTCTTGTAGTAGGGTGCATGCTGTGGCTTGGTGGATAGAAATACGACATCTTTCGCGTACATTAATCTGATACCCCTATGGTCATGCTCGTAATCGTATTCCAACTCTTTCAACGTGAGCTCAGTCGTTTCTGCATCCGTTTCTACTATTTCTGCTAAAGCTTTTTTAGAGAGGCCCTCTTCACCAGCTGCAAAAAGCAGCCCTTCCAGGACCCCTTTCATTTCATTCCTATCCATTACTGGTCCTCCATTTTATACACGATCAATTCATCAAAATGGTTATTCTGCACACATGTCAGCCGGTTGATTTTCATCAGTTCCAAGATGGCCATGAACGTGACGACGATATGTGATCTCGTTTTTTCAGGAAACAAAGTGAAGAAGCCGACACCCTTTGTGTTTACATCGATCTGCTTCATGATTTCTTCCATCCGCGTTTGAATCGGAATCTCGTCACGCTGGACCTTTGTTTCGGCAGGTTTCTCCCACTGTTTCCTTTGGAACAGCTTCGACAAAGCTCCTAACATGTCATAGATCGAGGCTTCTCCCGGAGTTACTTTAGGCTTTTCCTCCATATATTCTTCCAATGTCGAGGGTTGCCTTGTGTACACGTGGTTGGCAGTTTGCTCTTTATCCTTCAAGGAAGCAGCTGCTTCTTTATATTTCCGGTACTCGATCAATCTTCTCATCAGTTCTTCACGAGGGTCTTCCTCAAGCTCATCCTCATCTTCAAATTCGACAGGCTGCTTCGGAAGCAGCATCTGGCTTTTGATCGCCAGCAAGGTTGCCGCCATTACAAGATACTCACTTGCTACGTCCAATTCAAGCACCTGCATCGTATGGATGTAGGCCATATATTGTTCCGTTATCGTTGCTACAGGAATATCATAAATATCGATTTCATAACGGTTGATCAAATGGAGAAGAAGATCCAACGGTCCTTCAAACGCATCGACCTTTACTTGATAGCTTTTATTCAACAGATCTTTCCTCCCTGCTAATTTTTTGTTCAGTAGCCCATACACATTCGTAAGATAGACATAAATTAATACCGTAAGATAAATCTTACCAAAAAAACTGATTTCCGTTAATACAAAAAGGAGGAATTCATTCATGAGTGGCGGTTATGGTAGTGGTTTCGCGTTGATCGTTGTGTTGTTCATTCTTTTGGTGATTGTCGGAGCAGCTTGGTTGTACTAAGATCAGACTGAACGACTGGAGCCATGCAGCATTGCATGGCTTTTTCATTTATCTTTAAATTTTTGCAGGTGCCCTCCACCAGGCAGTATGATAGAATCGTATCATTCCTGATAAAGGAGGACTATGCTATGTATCCGACTCTTTACATAGAATACCTCGCACATTTCCACTGTACGAAAGACTTTTTTGAGTGCCATGAAGTGCTTGAGGAACATTGGAAGGAAGTCGAGCCGAAACGAAGGGATTCCGTTTGGGTCGCACTTATCCAATTGGCAGTCAGCTTATATCATCACCGGAGAGGAAATCATGCCGGGGCTCAGAGATTACTCGAAAAATCGTATGACAAAGTGAAGCTAAGAGAAAATGAATTGAAATCACTGGGTCTGGACCCTGTCCAATTGCAACGCCTGATGGAAGAATTAAAGGAGCATTACGCCAGCAACCTCCCCTTTCAACACGTCGAGCTTCCAGTTGATGACCCGGAACTGGTTGAACTATACAAAGCAAAGTGTCAAGCTTGGCACGATGAGGGAATCCTGGAGAATGATCACCATTTTCTCGTTCATAAACACCGTCTAAGAGACCGTTCTGACGTAATGGATGAGCGCCAGATCCAGCTGGATAAACGGCGGAATAATCAAAAACCGTGACCAGGATTTTGCCTTGAATTGACTAAACCATAGACACAGTAAAAAAGCAGCGCAACGTCTATTGACGTGAGCGCTGCTTTTATATGTCACTGGAAGCTTTTTGAGGACGGTCTGCGCACTTTTCCAGGAATGCAGTAGTATCTTCGCTGGCACGCACATCATATCCATCCGCATAAAAATCTCTGACTTCCTGCACCATTTTCCTGCCAATTCCCATATTCCGATGGGAAGGGTTGACGGTGATGTGCTGGATACATACGTCTATCCCAGAAATCTCAACACCGATGGCACCAAGGATATCTTCTTCTTTCCAGAGGAAAAGCTGCCAATCTTCATTCGTCTCATATTCTTTAATGGTCTGCTGAAGTTTTTTGACATCTTTTTCGCTCGGCATGAAAGAAAGCAATCCCATCGCGATTTTTTCAAATGACTTTTTATATCGAATCAGCATAATAACCCCTCATTATAAAGTGACTTTCCATGATCGGCTTTTGGAACTTCCCAAATTGCCATACCTATTCAACCGTAAGTGAACGTTGTATCTATTAAAGACTGAATCGCACCAGTTTGTCAATTGGAGATTTTGTCGAATGATCAGGCGATGATCAGCCAGTAGTATAATCCCCATCCTATGCTTAAAACAAGCAATGTGATAAATAAAAGGATCTGTTTTTTTCTCAATTGTCATATCCCCTTTGAAGCGGCCCTTGTTTACTCCCTCGATTAGGATAAGCCATCCGAAGGAATTATTCAAGTCTACTTGAAGAGACCAGGAAATATTGCCTGCATGACGCGATACCCGTCAGAAATCTTTCCATTCACCTTGAATGGGATGAGATTGAAGCAAGCAAGATAAAGGTTGAACAGCATCAATAACTGTATAGCTCCATTATGACCGCCCGGAAGGAATATATACAATCCACTGAATAGCATCAGATTAGCGACAGGTCCACCAACGCTGATCCACGCTTCTTCTCTTTTTGAGAAAGGGGTATTCCTGATGCTGTCGGTCGTTCCTCCGAAGAAAAAAACAGCGTGAATTTGAATATGTACTGTACCGATAACAATTGAAAGCAGTTTTTTCCCCGATCCGATCCGCACAACTGCCTGTGTCTGCTTCAACGAGATTGCAGCAAGCCCGTGACCGAGTTCATGAATCATAATACCAACAGGGGCAATCCACAACATGGCAAGAAAAAAATCGAACACCGCATTTGCGCTCCTTTTCTGTTGTTCACAAATAAAAAGAGGCTGACAACCCCGTCTTACATCTACTCTCAGAGCTGTCAGCATATTTCATCTTCTTATTCTTCGTCCCAGACTTTCACTTCTTTCATCGTGTCACCAGGTTTGATATCCAGAACAGTATCCATTCCTTCTGTCACCTGACCAAACACTGTATGAACTCCGTCCAAGTGCGGTTGTGGTTCATGAACGATGAAGAACTGGCTTCCTCCAGTATCTTTACCAGCATGTGCCATTGAAAGGGAACCTGCTACGTGTTTGTGCGGATTTCCTTCTGTTTCGCATTTGATTGTGTACCCAGGGCCACCAGCTCCTGTTCCCGTAGGATCGCCGCCTTGTGCTACAAAACCTGGGATGACGCGGTGGAAAGTTACACCATCATAGAAACCGCTGTTTGCAAGCTTTTCAAAATTTTCTACTGTTTTCGGTGCTGCTTCCGGATAAAAGTCGATCAGAATCTTTTCTCCAGTTTCGAATGCAATACTACCTTTTTTCATTTTGTTTACCCCTTCCGATTTTCATAGGATCGATCCAAACGTGTCAGATCTTCGTAGGATTCCCGCTCGATTACAAGCTGATGCTCACCGTCTTCCACAAAGACTACAGCAGCTTTAGGGAATCGGTTATAGTTGTTCGACATGGAATAACCATACGCTCCCGTGCTCATGACAGCTAAGATATCATGATGGGTCACACTCGGTACGTCCACATCCCATATTAGCATATCTCCTGACTCACAGCACTTCCCTGCTACAGAAACTTTTTCTTTTACCGGTTCGTTCATCCTGTTTGCAACGAATGCTTCATACCTTGCCTGATATAATGCAGGGCGAAGATTGTCCGTCATTCCCCCATCGACAGAAATATATTTACGAACTCCCGGAATTTCCTTTACTGATCCGATGGAATATAGAGTCATGGCAGCATCACCTACAATGGCCCTGCCTGGCTCGATCCATATTTCCGGAACCGGATATTCGGCGGAATCAGATAACTTCTGTACTTCATCGATAAGAGCGTGCGCATAAGTATCGAGTTCCAGAGGGGCATCATCATCTGTGTAACGAATACCGAACCCACCCCCAAGGTTCAATACGCGAGCTGTGAACCCATAAGTTTCTTTCCACTTGATCATGGCCTCGAACAACTTATTCGTCGCCATTACGAAGCCGCTCGTTTCAAAGATCTGAGAACCAATATGACAATGAAGTCCGATCAATTCCATTCTTTCCACTTTAGCAATCTTTTCATAAGCAAGCTCCGCCTGGCCGCTCGATAAATCGAAGCCGAACTTGGAATCTTCCTGTCCGGTCAGGATATAGTCATGCGTGTGCGCTTCAATACCAGGCGTTACCCGAAGCAGGACATTCATTGTCTTCTTTTTCTCTTGCAGAATTGCAGATAGAAGATCAATTTCGTAAAAATTGTCGATAACGATGCAGCCGATTCCATGATCCACTGCCATCTCCAATTCTTCCAAACTTTTGTTATTTCCATGCAGATGGATTTTATCCATCGGATAGCCGGCTCGGATTGCAGTGTACAGTTCACCTTGCGAGACGACATCCAGACTGAGCTCTTCCTGTTTTGCCACCTCCAGCATCGCTATCGACGAAAATGCCTTGCTGGCATACGCAACCTGCGCCTTCATTCCTCTGTCTTTGAATGTACGGACAAACGCTCTGGCATTTTTCCTTATACGTGCGACATCATATACAAATAAAGGTGTACCATATTGTTCTGCCAAACGGACCGTATCGACTCCACCAAATACCAGATGACCTTCCTCGTTAACAATCGTATTGTTCATTCTGTTCGACTCCCCTGCAGATCTATGTAACATGTAAGGTAATTAGAAATCTTGGCCTATCGCCATAATTGGCGGTAAACTAAAAATCGTTCCAGTGTAAAAAAATATTCCCCTTGATTATAAAGGGGAATATACAATCGTCAAAGTATTTACAATTTACCATAAGCTCCATGTGTCAGCAATGCCAAATCATGGTTGGCGCTGATTATTCTGTGGATGGACGATGCTTGGACGAACTTTAGCCAACGGAACAGACAAACGCATCAGAATCTGCATCAAGGCTTTGCCGTTGAAAGGGAGAAACGGCCATAAATAAGGAGTGTTCAGCGACTTTGTACGTGCAAGGACCAGGATATATAAGGTAAATCCGATTACGAACCCTTCCACATGGAATAACGCAGTCAAACCAAGCAATACCAATCTGCTCATCTTATTTGCAACACTCAACTCATAACTCGGAGTAGAGAAAGAGCCGATTGCTGCTACTGCGACGTACAGGATGACCTCTGGAATGAACATTCCTACATCAATGGCGATCTGTCCGATCAGAACAGCGGCTATCAGACCCATGGCGGTGGATAAAGGAGTTGGCGTGTGTATGGCTGCTATCCTGAGAAATTCGATACCTATGTCTGCAATCAGAATTTGGATGACGACAGGAATACTACTTTCTTCATTAGGACCGATAAAAGATAGCGGTTGAGGTAATAAAGATGGATCCTGAACCATCAACAGCCAGAAGGGCAACAAGAATACAGAAGCCAGGATTCCGATGAACCTTACCCATCTGACAAATGACCCGACTGCAGGGGATTGACGATACTCTTCTGCATGTTGTACATGATGGAAATAAGTTGTCGGAGTAATGATCATACTCGGTGACGTGTCCACCATCACGAGGACATGCCCCTCAAAGAGGTGGGTAGCTGCTACATCCGGCCGCTCCGTGTACCTGACTAGTGGAAAAGGGTTCAATCCCTGCTGGACAAGAAACTCTTCAACCGTTTTGTCAGCCATCGTCAATCCATCGATTTTTATGTTTTCAATTTCCTTTTTTATCAGTTTGATCAGACCTGGATCTGCAACATCCTGCAAATAGGAGATACAAACATCACTTTTGGACCTTTCTCCAACTTTAAGTATTTCATGTCTCAGACGTTCATCTCTGATCCGTCTTCGTGTCAGTGCGGTATTTTCAATGATGTTTTCCGTATATCCATCCCTTGAACCACGCACCACTTTTTCTGTATCCGGCTCCTGTGGAGTCCTGCCTGGATAGGAACGCACATCAACTATGAACGCTTTCTTCTCCCCTTCCATAAAGATGACGATGAGCCCGGACAACAGCTGTGTGATCGTTTGCTCCATATTGTCAGCAACTTCGACCTGTTGATGGACAAGGTGATTGTGGATTACGTCAAAGGTGTGTTTCGGTCTTACTTGTGCCTTATCGATTTCCATCAATTCTTTCATAAGTTCAATGATGTATTCGGTATCACACAAGCCGGTTACATAGTACAAATATAATCGTTCATTGAGGATGTCGAGCTTACGGAAGCCGATATCAAATGACACATCCACCCCGACGCGATCATTCATGAACTTTTCGAGTTGATCCAATTTAGGAAAAATTGGTGTCGGTTCTTTTTGAGTCATGGTTTACCTCCTTTTTACAAATGCTGCCTCATCTACCCTTTCGGTTTGAAAATGACCGCAACGATGAAGCCGAATAAAATTGCTGAGGCAATACCCGCAGAGGTCAGCTGGAATATCCCCATTGCAATCCCGATAAGTCCATGATCACTTGTCTGTTCCATCGCCCCATGCAGGAGGGAATGTCCGAAGCTGGTGATGGGAACGAGGGCTCCAGCACCTGCAAACTCGATCAGGTTATCGTATAAATCGAATGCATCTAACAGAGCTCCGATGACTACGAAGGATGACATGACATGGGCTGGTGTTAGCTTGAAGATATCAAGCATCAGTTGACCGACGACACAAATGCCTCCTCCTACAAGAAAAGCCCATAGGAATGTCATTGCACTCCCTCCTCTCTGACGAGCACGACGGCATGCGCAATGGTTGGGATCGTCTCTTTCTGCTGCACCATGGTCGGACTCATAAGCGCCCCTGTCGCAACGACGAGAATGCGGTTATACACGCCCGCTTTCAAGTCCTCCACAAGCTTTCCGTAGGTGACGACAGCGGAACAAGCGCACCCACTTCCCCCAGCAAATACCGGCTGATCACTGTGATAAATCATCAACCCGCAATCATTATGAACTTCATCGACATTGAATCCATCTTCCTTCAGCATATCTTTGACGATTGGAGAACCTACACCTGACAGATCCCCTGTGGCGATTAAGTCGTAATCACTCGGCATTCTCCCCATATCCTTCATATGGTTCACGATTGTATCGTAGGCGGCAGGTGCCATTGCAGAACCCATATCGAACGGGTCTTTGATTCCGTAATCCATCACCTTCCCAATCGTTGCCGCTTCGATTCTGACGGAAGATTTTTCTTTAGAGATCAGTGCTGCTCCGCTTCCGGTTACTGTAAAGGTCGCGGTTGCCGGTTTCTGCCCTCCATATTCAGTCGGATAGCGGAATTGACGCTCTGCCGTTGCATTATGGGAGCTGACGACTGCCAGAATCTGATTGGCAAACCCTCCATCTATCAATGCTGCACTTGTTGCAAGTGTTTCCATCGATGTCGAACATGCACCGAACATACAGATAAAGGGAATTTCCAATTGCTTTGCCACATAATTTGAAGTCACATTCTGATTCAGCAGATCCCCGGCAAGGAGGATGTCGATCGAAGACTTATCTTTACCTGCTTTTTGAAGGCAGAGCTCGACCGCATCCTGCATCAGTCTGCGTTCCGCCAATTCCCAGTTCGCTTCGTTGCAGTGAAGTTCCTCATGACTCCGGTCGAAATACTTGGCTAGCGGTCCGGCCCCTTCCAAAGGTCCTACAGATGTCCCCGTTTCATTGATATAGATCGGCTGATTGTATAACCACGATTGCTTACCCATTTTAGCCATTAGAGACACCTCCTAAAATAATGCCTGGAATATATAACGCAGCATTCCGAACACATACGCCGCAACTACACCGAAGGCGATGACAGAACCTGCCAGTTTGAACATGTTGGTAGCTACACCAAGGACGATGCCTTCGCTTTTATGCTCCAATGCGGCTGAGGTGATCGAGTTGGCGAATCCAGTCACCGGTACCGCAGATCCTGCTCCGGCAAATTGCCCGAGCTTATCATAAACTCCGATTCCGGTCAGGATCGAAGACAGCAGAATCAAGGTTGTCACTGTCGGATTTGCTGCATTCTTTTCGGAAAAATCGAATACATGGATATAAAATTGCATCAATGCTTCACCTAGTACACAAATCAGCCCTCCCACTACGAACGCCTTCAAACAGTTCATCACATAGTTGGGCTTTGGCTGATAAGCCTTTATCGTCTTTGAATACTGTTTCTGTTCAAACTTATCTCCCATGATCTGTACTCCTTCACTTTACAAAAATGAGCCACTGAAAAAGCGACCCTCCGATTTTCCCTAATACGAGTGCCATCAGAAGAATCAGCAGTTGATCTTCCAAGCCGACCCGCTTGGTCAATAGCGGAAATACATTGAGGACTTCTGTCAATGCAGCAGCAAGCATTCCGATAAAAATCCCATGGAACAACCCCCACGCTGCAAGCACAAGATTTGGAACATCTATCGGAACATCACCGAATGAAAGGTAGATTCCTGCAAGCGTTCCGCAAATGACTGCCGATTCGTAGGAATGAAGGTGGCGTTCGGATTTGGATAACTGCATCAGCCTCGGTATGATTCCCAACACAGTCAAAAATGCCACAAAACCAGTACCTACAGCTATTCCAGCAGCTAATCCGATAAAAACTTCAACGAGGATCGTCATCATGATTCGATTCCACCTTATTTTCATGAAGGACGATGTAATTATCCAAATCCTGCTGATAGTTGAACACTTCCACCTCCAACGGGCTTGGCTCCTCATTGAAACGTTTATTAAAGAGATGGTTGAAGAATAAAATCATGCCCAGTCCAAGCCCAATGGAATATGGAATTTGGATCCAATAAGGGTGTTTCCTCTCTTCTCCTGTAAGCATGAAATGAAGCTTCTGCTGAACTGCTTCCATAGCAACATCATAATGAAAATTCATGATTGCCATCGCTGCACCGATAAAAAGCAACAGCCATATTCCAAAAATGATCAAAGGGGATGCACTACGTTTTGTCATTTCCACTTGAACGATGCATTGATTCGGTCCTATCAGCTGTACATCCAATCCTGGGTGAAGCTCATTCAACCGCTGGATAACGGTGAACCCATCAATGATCACGATATTCTTATCTTTTTTGGTGATATAGTGCAAAGGCAGTGTCCGTAACTTTTCCTTCAGATCGATTGAACATGAAACCAAGGCGATGTCCTTGAGAAGGACGGGATGATAACTTGACATATGCACTTTTCGTTTTAGACGCAGGTGAACGATTTCAGACATAAGCACACGCCTTTTCTTAGTGGTTCGATTCATGTTTTAGTATGAGTAGTAACCGGAAAATCATGCAGTTCTCTCACTGACGAAAAACAAAAAGAAAAACGCATGGCGTCCCATGCGTTTTTGACAGACAAATTTATTTTTAGAAAAACATTAACTCGAATCCATCCGTTCTTTGATGTCTTTCAATATTTTCTTCTCGAGTCTCGACACCTGTACTTGGGAAATGCCGAGCCGCTCGGCAACTTCCGTTTGTGTCTGGTCTTTGAAATAGCGTAAATAGATGATCAGTCTTTCACGCTTTTCCAATTGCCGGATCACATCCTGAAGGATCATCTTGTCGAACCACTTCGTATCATCATCAGCCATCTGATCCAATAGCGTGATTGGATCACCGTCGTTCTCATAAACCGTCTCATGGATCGATTGAGGAGCTCTTCCAGCTTCCTCGGCATGGACAACGTCTTCAGGAAGCATATCCAGCGACGAGGCCAATTCATCAATGGTAGGCGATCTTCCGTATTCCTTCGTCAGCTCTTCTTTCTTCTTACGGATTTTATGGTTCATTTCCTTAAGTGATCTGCTGACTTTCACGCTTCCATCGTCCCGGATGAACCGTTGAATTTCCCCGATGATCATCGGAACGGCATAAGTGGAAAATTTCACATCATAGCTCAAGTCGAATTTATCGACGGATTTGAGCAGTCCTATACAACCAATTTGAAACAAATCCTCCTGATCGTAACCTCGATGGATATAACGCTGGACAACGGACCATACAAGGCGGACGTTCCTCTCCACCAGCATGTCCCTTGCACCCTGGTCTCCATCCTGACTTTTCGCAATCAGCTCTCTGACATCCTCATCCTTCAGCCGCTTATGTTTTTTGGTCGTATTCATATTCATCAGCAGGCCCTCTAATTACAAATCGCTTTATTTGTAGAGAGTTGTTTGACCATCCGGACCGTCGTACCATTTTCAGGGTGCGAGATGACATCTACACGATCCATGAAATTTTCCATGATGGTGAAGCCCATTCCTGAGCGCTCCAATTCAGGCTTCGATGTATAGAGCGGTTCCATCGCCTCTTCGATATCCGAAATTCCTTCACCGTGGTCCTGTACCATCAGTTCCATTTCTCCATCGTTTAGGGTGCACGATATATAGATTTTACCGTCTGGCTTTTCGTGATATCCATGAATGATCGCATTGGTCACAGCTTCAGAGACAACCGTTTTGATTTCAGTCAGCTCATCCATCGTAGGATCAAGCTGACTGACGAAAGCAGCTACCGTCACCCTCGCAAAGGACTCATTAGCACTGATACTTGTAAATTCCAGGTTCATTTCATTTTTCATGATGCCACCCCCAGCATCTCCAAAGCGAATTCCTCATTATCTACAAGCTTCATGATCTTGAACATCCCGGACAAATCGAATAATCGTTTGACCTCCGGCGAAATGGAGCAGATCACCATTTCTCCGCCTACAGCATTGATCTCTTTATATCTTCCCAGGATCACCCCTAAGCCTGAGCTATCCATAAAAGCCAAGCCTTGCAGATTCAATACTACGTTGCGGACACCATTCCGATTGATGAGGTCCTGCCATTCGCTACGTAATGACTCTGCCTCATGATGATCCAGCTCCCCTATCAAACGAACAAGCAGCACGTCCTCTTTCAATACAAAATCCACATTAAGACTCACTAGTTTTCCTCCTCTTTCTTTTGCATTAGTGAGTCTTTCTTTCTTGTCCTGGTCATTTCCTGCCACAAGACAAAACTAGTCGCGAATCGCTAAATGAGGATAAGAACAGACAGCTTCCGTTACCGCTTGATCATCATGTCCCCTAGCGAGCGTTTATACAGTTGCCACAGACCTGCTTGATCGACGGATTTTTCTGCAACAAGCGGGACTTCAGTGACAGTCTTACCACCCTGTTGGACGATCAGCTTACCGAGGTGATCCCCCTTCTTGATCGGCAACTGGAGGTCCTCTTCGTATGCGACTGCTGTCGTCAACCCTTTTAATTCCTGCCCCTTCTTCTTGAGCACGGTGACATCCTTGCTTGTTACGATATTCAACTGCTCACGATCTCCTCTCGGAAGATTGACCGTATCCATTACATAATTTTTGTCGAATAGCTTTTCTGTAGAAAATTGATTGAATGCATAATCAAGCATTCCTGCTATATTGGCATTTCGCTCTTTCGGTGTATCTGCGCCCATAACGACCGCAATCATCCGCATGCCATCCTTCATTGCAGTTGCTGTCAGGCAATACTTCGCTTCGTTCGTATAGCCGGTTTTCAGCCCATCCACACCTTCATAATGACGTACGAGCTTATTTGTATTGACGAGCCAGAATTCATTTTTTTGGCCTTTACGTAAATAATCCTCATAAATCCCAGTGTATCCAGTAATCGATTCATGGTTCAGAAGCTCTCTTGCCATCATCGCCATGTCGTACGCTGAACTGTAATGCCCTTCTTCAGGAAGTCCTGTCGTATTTTTGAATTGAGTATTCTTCAATCCCATTTCTTTCGCTTTCGCATTCATTTCTGCAACGAATGCTTCCTCGCTGCCTGAAATCCTTTCGGCAAGTGCTACGCTTGCATCATTTCCTGAAGCAACAGCTACTCCTTTAAGCAAATCTTCAGCTTTCATCACTTCTCCAGCCTCAAGGAAAATTTGAGAACCGCCCATGGAAGCAGCTTTTTCACTAACGCGCACATCCTCATCCAGCTTCAGTTTCCCATCCTTCAACGCTTCCATGATCAGAATCATAGTCATGATTTTGGTCATGCTTGCAGGGGGAAGCTCTTCACGACTGTTCTTATCAAACAACACCTCACCGCTGCTGCTTTCCAACAATACTGCTGATTTGGCGTCATCCGCCAATTGTATATTATTGGACTCTTGTCCTTTTGTGACGGGTACGGAAATTACACTCACCATTGCTGCAGCGATGAGATAGATCATCATTTTCTTCATTCTTTGTTCCCTCCAATCGTTGTTGCAGATATTTTTTCCAATGAAGTAAATTTTTATTACGTCCATTGGAGAAAAACGATTGGAAAAGTTTTGTTTATGTACTTTTGACCTGTCTTTCGGCTTTGCACCTATCCTGCTTTATCGAGGAAAAATAGTTACAGTAAAAAAAGAAGCAGACCGGATCATCTCCAGTCTGCTTCAACGTTTTTTATTCTGTAATCATTTCATGAACCAAAGTCGGACGTTCGATAGATGATTCATTAATTGTAATGTTTTCATAAAGCTTCGTTTTGACCTCTTCCACATCTTGCTGATTGGAGTAGATGGTCAATAGGGATTCACCTTTTTTCACTTCGTCACCGATTTTCTTATGGAGATATAGGCCTACAGCCATATCGATTTCAGACTCTTTCGTAGCCCGGCCTGCTCCAAGCATCATAGCGGAAATCCCGATTTGATCCGCAACCATTTCGGAAACATAACCGTCTTTCTGAGAAGGCAGTTCAATCTTATATTGTGCTTGCGGCATCTTCTTTGGATCATCCACAACAGAACCATCTCCACCCTGGGATGCCAGGAATGTACGGAATTGTTCCAGAGCCTTGCCGTTATCGATGTTTTCTTTCAACAATTGACGCGCATGGTCAAGTGAATCGGCCTTGCCTGCCAATACTACCATCTGACTTCCAAGCGTAAGGCATAGCTCCGTCAAGTCTTCCGGCCCATTGCCTTTCAATGTATCGATCGCTTCTTCAACTTCAAGCGCGTTGCCGATAGCATTGCCGAGCGGCTGGCTCATATCAGAGATGACGGCCATCGTGTTGCGTCCTACCCGGTTTCCGATGCCTACCATAGCTTTTGCAAGCTCACGGGAATCCTCCAGCGTCTTCATGAAAGCTCCTGCTCCGGTTTTCACGTCTAACACGATGGCATCCGCACCTGCAGCAATTTTTTTACTCATGATCGAGCTCGCAATCAGTGGGATGGAATTGACCGTTGCGGTAACATCACGCAAACCATAAAGCTTTTTGTCGGCAGGAGTCAGGTTACCAGTCTGTCCGATTACAGAAACTTTGTTTTTATTCACAAGGTCGATAAATTCCTGCTTATCGATTTCAACGTGGAAGCCTGGGACAGCTTCCAATTTATCGATCGTCCCTCCGGTGTGGCCTAACCCGCGTCCACTCATCTTCGCAACGGGTGCTCCAAGTGATGCGACCAATGGTGCGAGGATCAGTGTCGTTGTGTCCCCAACACCTCCGGTAGAGTGTTTATCAACTTTGATTCCTTCAATCGATGATAAGTCGATCGTATCTCCGGAATCAACCATTGCCGTCGTCAAGTGTGCACGTTCATCTGTCGTCATGTCCTGAAAGAAGATGGCCATACATAATGCACTTGCCTGATAATCCGGGATATCTCCACTTGTATAGTTCTCAACAAAGAAGTCGATTTCTTCTTTACTTAGTTCGTGTCCGTCGCGTTTTTTTGCAATCAAGTCATACATTCTCATAAGAAAATTACTCCCTTTCCAGTCCCTTTATGCAGGTAACGTCTTCAATGTTTCTTTTACAAAGCTTAGGAAGTCCTGACGTACCTGTGCTGTCGTTTCAATCACTTCATC
Source organism: Thalassobacillus hwangdonensis (assembly GCF_042675915.1). Taxonomy (NCBI): domain Bacteria; kingdom Bacillati; phylum Bacillota; class Bacilli; order Caryophanales; family Bacillaceae; genus Thalassobacillus; species Thalassobacillus hwangdonensis. The sequence goes on from NZ_JBHTKL010000001.1 coordinate 946,861, forward strand.
ATGTGTCAATGGCTGATCGAGAATTCCGGCAGCCATGTTGGAGATGCAGGAGATTCCCAACACACGGATGCCAGCATGGCTAGCCACGATTACTTCCGGTACTGTTGACATACCTACTGCGTCCCCACCGAGCGTGCGAAGCATACGCACTTCTGCCCCTGTTTCATAAGAAGGTCCGGTATTTCCAACGTAAACCCCTTTTTGAATCTTCAAATCAAGCTTATCTGCACAAGCTTCCGCATGCTTGATCAGTTCACGGCTGTATGCCTGTGACATATCCGGGAATCTGTCGCCAAGTTCATTATCATTTTTCCCTAGAAGCGGGTTGTCGCCCATGTTATTGATATGATCTTCGATGATCATCAGGTTACCCGGCTGGAAACTCTCGTTTACGCCGCCGGCAGCGTTCGTAACGAACAATGTGTCGATCCCAAGCTCCTTCATTACGCGAACAGGGAAAGTGACTTGTTTCATGTCATATCCTTCGTAGTAATGGAATCTGCCTTGCATTGCGATGACCTGCTTGCCTTCCAGATCACCGATAACAAGCTGGCCTTTGTGCCCCTCGACAGTCGACTGAGGGAAGTGCGGGATCTCACTGTAAGGGATGACGACCGGTTCAGTGATTTCATCTGCTAGAACCCCTAGTCCAGACCCAAGGATCAAGCCCACAGTCGGTTGTTTTTCAATTTTTTCATTGATAAAGGATGCTGCTTCTTTCATTTGATTACGATTCATTTTCTTCACTCCCATGTAAACTTACTTGATTTCGTTTAAAAAGCTTTTTCCGTGTTCTGGCAATTTGACGTTGAAATTATCTGCGACTGTAGCTCCGATATCGGCAAAAGTCATTCGCTGATCCAATTCTTTCCCTTGCTCGATTCCTTTATGGTAGACGATCAGCGGTACCAATTCTCTTGTGTGATCTGTTCCGTGGTGGACAGGATCATTTCCGTGGTCCGCAGTAATGATCAACAAATCATCTTCCTTCATTTTCTCTAGGACTTCAGGTAGACGGGCATCATACGCTTCCAATGCCTCTCCATACCCTTGAGGATCTCTTCGGTGACCGTATTTCGCATCAAAGTCGACCAGGTTCAGGAAGTTCAATCCTTTGAATTCTTTATCCATGGAGGATACAAGTTTGTCCATTCCGTCCATGTTGTCCGTCGTACGGATTGCTTCTGTAACTCCCTCTCCATCATAGATGTCGGAAATCTTACCTAATGCTACAACATCATAGCCATCATCAGCCAAATCGTTCATGACCGTACGACCGAATGGCTTCAAAGCATAATCGTGACGGTTGGAAGTTCGTTCGAATGCTCCTGGCTTCCCTACAAATGGACGAGCAATTATACGGCCTACCATGTACTTCTCATCCAGTGTCAATTCACGGGCGATTTCACATATTTTATACTGTTCTTCAATTGGAACAATGTCCTCATGGGCAGCAATCTGCAATACGGAATCCGCTGAAGTATAAACGATCAAAGCGCCGGTTTCCATATGCTCCTCTCCTAGCTCCTTGATGATCTCGGTTCCGGAAGCAGGTTTGTTACCGATGATTTTCCTTCCTGTCTTTTCTTCCAGTTCATTCAGCAATTCATCAGGGAAGCCTTGCGGGAATGTACGGAATGGCTGATCGATATGCAATCCCATGATCTCCCAGTGACCTGTCATCGTATCCTTGCCGTTGGAAGCTTCTCTCATCGTTGTATAGTGCGCTTTTGGTGCTGCAGCCTTTTCGATGCCTTTGATTTCACGGATGTTACTCAAGCCTAGACTTCCCATATTCGGCATCTTGAGACCATTCATATGATCTGCGATATGCCCCAATGTGTCCGCACCTTTGTCGTTGAATTGTTCCGCATCAGGCGCCTCCCCGATTCCTACTGAATCCATTACGACTAAAAATACCCTGTTAAAATTACTCATTACGAATCCCTCCTATGAAATTAACTTCCCTTTTAATGAAAAATTCATGCTTCCATTCTTAAGACGTATGATGTCAGACAACTAAGTTGATAAAGAAATCCGGTCTCTGCTGGACGAACTCTCAGCAGAGCCGAATGGTAGCTTTTTCTTATGCTCTAGGGTGATAGGAACGGTACACATCCTTCAACCTGGTCTTTGTCACATGCGTATAGATTTGGGTGGTCGAAATGTCTGCGTGCCCAAGCATTTCCTGGACTGCTCTCAGATCGGCACCGTTTTCCAGCAAATGGGTTGCAAAGGAATGTCTCAGCGTATGCGGCGTGATTTCCTTTTTGACACCTGCCTGAACAGCAATCGCTTTCAGGATTTTCCAGAATCCCTGCCGTGACAGTGGTCTTCCGTGCTGATTGACAAACAGTTCTTCGGTCCGCTTTCCTTTAACCAATGGACTGCGTGCCCGATCAAGATAATCTTCCACAGCTTCTTTCGCCATATCCCCAAGTGGAATGATCCTCTCTTTTGAGCCTTTCCCCATGCAACGGACGAACCCCATCGTCAAATGGAGGTCTGTCACCTTCAATCCCATCAGTTCCGAGACCCTGAGCCCTGTGGCATAAAGCATTTCCAGCATGGCACGGTTCCGGATGGTAAGTGGATCGTCACCTGGGAGCTGAAGAAGTTTTTCCACTTCATCGGAAGAAAGCACCTTTGGCAGCTTTCGATCCTTTTTCGGCGTTTCGATATGTAGGCTAGGGTCCTGTCCGGCAAGCTTCTCCCTGACGAGGAACTGATGGAACAGCCTGACCGATGAAAGCAAACGCGCAATGGTGGCTGCCGATCGATCCTGATCGTTCAAATGATGCAGATATCTCATAATTTGGTTCCTTGTAACATCCTCCCAGCTCTCAAGCTGCAAGGATGCAGATAAAAAGGTCTGGTACTGATTCAAATCCCGTTTATAGGATTTGATCGTATTATCTGAAAGTCCTCTCTCCACTGTCAAATAGTGAAAAAAATCCTCTAATGCATGCTGCATCTTCTACTCTCCCAATTGATAAAAGATTGATAACCTCTCTGCCCAATCCATCTGGTCCTGATTGAAAACTTTCACTGCAGAACCTTGAGGAGGGTCATATCGATGCTGACGTTCATATTCCATATGGACCATCCGCAATGCTACATAGAAAAAAGACGTGCATACTACAAACACGGCCATCACTTTAAATGTATCCAACATAAAAGATTTAGCTTGTCCCATGAGCAAAACTCCTTTGTCATCCTCATTATCAAACTATGCTGGACGAAAGGATTTATACATCAAAGGAGCCATTCTACCATTAACCTACATGATTTCGTTTACATTGTAAAGAAAACATTTTCATTGCCCGTAGTGCACCATGTAATCGACTTGAACAACAAAAGGTGAATACGCGATCGCATTCACCTTACATCCATTTACAATTTTTAAGCTTTAACCGTTACCTCTTGGCACACACGGCATACCCCATGGAAGGTAAGTCTGTGGTCTTTCACCTGGAATCCCCACTGGGTTTCCACCAGCTTCTCCACGTCACCTAACAGATCCTCTTCAATCTCCTCCACTGCTCCACATTCTATGCAGACCAGGTGGTGGTGAAAATGCTCCGCACCTTCCTTACGTAAATCATAACGGGAAACACCGTCACCAAAGTTGATTTTGTCGACGACTTTCAACTCTGATAACAATTCCAATGTACGATAAACGGTGGCAAGGCCGATTTCCGGCGCCTTCTCTTTCACTAGGAGGTAGACATCTTCTGCACTTAAATGATCCTCTTCATTTTCCAATAAGACCCTTACGGTAGCCTCACGCTGCGGGGTCAGCTTATAACTTTGAGAATGCAACTGCTTTTTGATCTTGTCAATGCGATGTTCCACGTATGCGTCCCTCCCTTGCCATTCCAACTTAATTATATGCAGAGAAGGAACTGGTGTCAAATTAAAATAATTATAATCTGAAAGTAAAAAACACAATTAAATGATTTTCATTCTCAATTAAAGAGCTTCACTTTGCGTAGATCCATTGGACAATCGCTTCGAGTCCTTGGCTTGCGATGAAGGCTTCTATGAATGCTGCCACAATCAGGCAGGCGAACAACAGGAGAAAGATTGTTCCATATTGGACGAATAGACGCATCACGGGCTGGTGCATCCGCTTTGAGAACAACTGTCTGAACAATGCGATTGAAAATATCATCGCTATCGCTCCTGCGATCAAATAAATCGGGATGATCAACAGGTTCTGAGGTGCAATCGATACAGATGAAATCAAAAAACCGTACCACCCCATCTGATTCACGAGGAAACCTACAGAAAAGCCGACAACGAGCCCTTTGATGAATAACAGTACTGTGATGATCGGCATACCGATCACAGATATACCTAAAATAAAAATCAAGAGCATGTATTTCAAGTGATAAAAAAGACTGTCCCAGAATAATGCCGGCATTGCGATGGAAGTACCGTCCGTCGTCTGTTTGAAAAATTGATTCAAATAAAAGTAAAGATCCTGTTTCTGTATGACATTCATGCTGTTTACAATGACAGCTCCGAATATGATTCCAATCAGAAACAGTACGGAGATGAATACATAAATGTTCATATATGCAGCTACATGATTTTTCATCGCTCGTTGCTGGACGTACATGTGAATTCCCATCCCTTCATCCGCTATCTATTACAACTCTATGAACAGGATGAGGAAAGTAGACCAAGCTTTCTACGGTCAGTCTACGATTTTTCCATAAGTGCCACCTCCACCGGCAGTAATATGGAGTTTACCTTTTCGCATGGAAAGGAGCGTCGAAGCTATCTTTTCAGCTACTACTTCTTTCAATGCTTGATAGGATGCCTGGTGAAGGACGGCCATTTCGGATCCAAAAGCTTCAACTAGGCGCTGATAGGTTTTTGGTCCGAGACCTGGAAGGTATTCAAGTGGTACCTGATAATGATAGGAAGGTCTTCTATCATTTTCTCATTCTCAAATACAGAAGTGCATAAGCAGTCTTTGCATCATGGACGCGCTCTTCCTTCACAAGCTTCTCTGCTTCTTCCAATGAGAGTTCCAACAATTCAACGAACTCATCTTCGTCACCTTCGACATTCTCTTTCAACTGTTTAAGCTCATCCGTAAAATACAGGTAGATGATTTCATCCGCAAATCCGGGCGATGTATAAAACGATGTAATATATTGAAGATTGTCGGTCGTATAACCTGTTTCTTCTTCCAATTCACGCTTTGCCGTAACATGCGGCTCCTCACCAGGCTCCAGTTTACCTGCCGGAATTTCAACAATGCTCTTCTCCAGCGGTTTACGGTACTGTTCTACCATGACTACTTTGTCATCATCAGTAAGCGCAATGATCGCCACAGCCCCCGGATGCTTGATGATTTCCCGTTTAGACGTAGCGCCATCGGGTAAAGTAACACTGTCCACTTGCAGTTTCACGACTTTCCCATCATATATTTCTTGCGTTTCAACTGTTTTTTCTTCAAACTTTTTCATATCGAAGCACCCTTCCAAACAGATTCTAGGCTTATTCTAACATAGTGTGAAAAATTGCACGCCACAAACCATTCTGAGAGGATGAACATAATGAATAAACGGCAATTAGGAAAATCCGATCTCTACTTATCTGAAATCAGTCTCGGCTGCATGAGTCTCGGTACTGATGAGAAAAAAGCTTCCCGAATTATAGACGAGGCCCTTGACGCAGGGATCAATTATCTGGATACAGCCGACCTTTATGACTTTGGAAGAAATGAAGAGATTGTAGGTAAAGCAATCAAAAACCGCCGGCAGGATATCCTGCTCGGGTCGAAAGTGGGCAACAATTTCGACCGTAACAAAGAAGACTGGTTTTGGGATCCATCCAAGGAACATATCAAAAAAGGTGTGAAAGACAGCCTCCAGAGGCTCGGGACCGATTATATCGATCTATATCAACTTCACGGAGGGACAATCGAGGACAATATCGATGAATCGATCGAGGCTTTCGAAGAATTGAAGCAGGAAGGTGTCATCCGTGAATACGGAATCAGCTCGATCCGACCAAATGTGATTCGAGAATATGCGAAGCGATCCAATATCGTCAGTGTAATGATGCAATACAATGCATTGGACAGGCGTCCTGAAGAAGAGATGCTCGACTTTCTCCATGGGAATGATATCAGCGTGCTGGCACGTGGCCCGTTGGCAAAAGGGATGCTTAGTGATCATGCTAAAGAAGTCGCAACCAAGAAAGCGGATGACGGCTTCCTTCAATACAGCAAGGAAGAAATGCTTGCCATCACAGAACAGTACACCGATTATGCGAGTGGTGAGCGAAGTCTGAATGCTCTGGCGCTCCAATATGTCCTTCATCACCCTGCAGTTGCATCCGCAGTCTTCGGAGCGAGTTCCGTTGATCAGCTGCACGAGAACCTGGGCTATTTGGAAGCTGCCCCTATGACAGAGCAGCTATTCGGTGAACTTCAGGCACTTACCAAGCCGATCAAATACGACAAGCATCGATAGAGTCTATATCAAATACAATTCCCAAGGCGTCCTGTCCCGGTCACCTTGGGATTGTTCACTTTTCGGGATCATCCTATTTCCTTGATCGTGCGAATATCCTTGTCAAAGAAAATAAGGCTGCCCCACAAGGATACCCATATCCCTGCAATTACATAAACAAAGCTCGCTGATGACTGATCAGCCACATAGCCTCCAATGATGGAAACTGCCGGAATCATGAATGCAGCAATCGCACCCATCAAATTCTTTACACGTCCTCTGTATTCATCCTGCACTAGTGTGATCATCAGTGAAGAAAATGCGATATTGAAAACAGTCAGGCAAAAGGTCATGATGAAATATACGGCCATCCCACTATATAAATCAGTCAACGTCCCCACTGTCAGGATCGTAACTCCTGCCAAGGTGATGCTGATACCGAAAACAAGGTATGGCTTTAAACTGTTTACGATATTTTTTGCGAACAGCCCCACTAAAATGCCTGCGCACGCTCCTATGGTGTGAAACCATCCGAATACAACAGCCCCTGCCCCGTATTGCTCCTGGACAATGACCACAAATAAGGGGCCGATGACAGAAGCAACATTCAGGACCATCCCGATCCATATCAACTTGTATAAAGGGCGATGTGATCGCATGAGTTTGAAAGCATCCTTCAAATCTGCTACATATGAACTGAACTGTTTTTTTTCCATAGCTGCAGCTGACTCATTTACAATATCTTTATTATGTAAAGTCGTTACAATCAGAAGATTCAATAATAGACTTGCGACGATATATACGACTGAATGTGTAAGCATCACGCCGATAAAGCCAATCGCTGCAATCAGAAAACCACTGAGTGATTTGCCGAGGATGATCGATACTTGTGAAGTGGAAGAGATATAGCCACTCACTTGCACAATCCGTTCCATTCCTACGATTCTTGGCAGCAGTTTGTTCTTCGCTGGACCAACCGTTACCATCCCGATTTCATGTAGAATGACTCCAAGGTAAAGAAGAATGATAAAGTAATCGTTAAGATAAAAATAAAAGAGTGAGACACTCAGCCCCACCAGCACCATGATAAGGAAACCCAGCTGCATCGCCCGTTTCGGTTCCCTTCGGTCTACAAATACACCGATAAATGGCCCGAGGATGATTTGGGTGACAAAGCTGATCGCAGTTATGAAGGAAGCGAATAACGCAGATTGCGTCTGTTCATAGACATACCAGAAGATGACGACATCATAAATGCTGTCTGCCAGTGCGGTCAAAAATTGATTGGTTACAATTACTCCCATATTCCTTTTAACATTTGCTTTGGCCATCAAACCCTCCTTCCTTTACCTTTTTTTACCATATTTTCTGTTTTCGTCATTTATCGCTCAATTCCTCCCTTTTTCTTAAATAAAAAATTCTCTTAAACGTCGTTGTAGATTTTTCTAAGAGGTTTATTCAACAATAAGACGAATAATGTAACACTCAATCGCGAGATATTTAGGGGGCGTTGCCGAATCAGTGGAAAGGGCGGCGTGGGAACTACTCGCTTTCCTGTGGGGGATCCGGCAAGCCTCCTCGGTCGTTTCACTCCCGGCGGGGTCTTGCCTAGCCCCTTCTCCCACTGGAGTCTCGCAGTTCCCCGCCACCTTATGTGTGTTTGGTGAACGCTTCCAGGTGCTGCATGGTTATCAACAATCAAGGACCGGTTACGAGCACGTTTACTTCTTAATAATGAAAGCCCCGATCAATTCATTCGAATTTGATCGGGGCTTACGGATTTGCAGCAACCGCTTCATATCATAGTTCATTCTCCACGGTTATGGATCCAGGCCTTATGGGATTTCATGATTTGAATTTCTTCCAGTCCATGTCACTTTCGTTCAACAGTTCTTCGAAGCTTTTGTTGGCTTCTCTGCGCTTTTTTTCTTCAATCCGCTCTTGCCGTTCTTGTTCTTTACGTTTTTCTTCAGCTTTTGCGAGCGCTTTTTTCTTCGTCTTCATTTGTGAGAGAAGCTCTTCATTCAAGCGGTCCTTCAATGAACCATGCTCTGTCTTTTTCCTGCTCATTCCGCTTCTCCTTTCATCACTTCGCTGGATGGAATTACGGGATTCAGGATTCCCTGTGGGCTCGAAAGCCGGAACGCTCCTCGCACGAGGTCGAGCTTCAGCTGATCATCAAAGAAAACTGCCTGCTGACGATGGACCAGCACTTGATAGTCGGCATTCTCCACTTCATCGTCCCACTCTGTACGATCTGCCGCCCACCTTACCGTTGGGACACCATTGACACCGCAACCGCATCCGTCTGTATCATAAAACAACTTCAAATAGCCATGTTGTCCGCCTTTCAACTGCTCCAATACCGCTTTTGCCTCTTCCGTTATAGTAAGTTTCATACCATCACTCCTGAATCCATCATTAGAAAAACTCGACCCTTCACCAAGTGCTTCTACGTATTTTCTACTTCCAATCCTTTAACAAAATTGAACTTTCTTAAAGTGTAAAAAATACATTGCCAGAGAGCAATCGTTTTGCTTTCACTCTGCGTAATGTCCTCCGACTAGCTTGCTCCGATGCAGCGCTGTACCTGCTTCTGTATAGGAAACCGCCCGCAAGAGAGCATCCTTGCCGTACTTATCGCGAATCGAATCCATCACATAGCCCAGTTCCCGCTTCCGATCCCTTCCAATATCGAATAAATTGAGCTGCATACTCGTATCTTCTTCAATGTTGGATAGAGCGATGGAAATTTTCCTTACCGTCTTTTGCTCATAGAAGCTCGCAAAAAGCTGCAGGCAGATGTTGTAAATGTCCATCGTAATATTCGTAGGCTGCTCAAGGCTTCGTGAACGATGGAATCCTCCCCCGCCTTCATTTTTGCTGTAGCCGATCCCAAGACTGATCGTACGGCCTGCTTTCCGGTTATTTCTCGCCCGCTTCGCCACCTCTTCGCACATTTCGAGGATGACATGCTGGACCTGTTCCGGGTCATGATAGTCCCGCATGAGGATCTGGCTTTTCCCGTAACTGATCTGCCCTTGGATGATCGGTGCACCAAGGTCGGAAAGGTCCACTCCGTTGGCATGGTAGAACAACTGATTGCCCATCACTCCGAAAGTCTTTTCCAGCCGCTCCAGCGGGTAGGTCGCCAATTGACCGACCGATGAGATGCCCATCCGGTTCAAGCGCTTTTCCAGGCGTGGCCCGATCCCCCACATTTCACTCAGTGGAGCAACCGGCCAAAGCTTCGTACGGACATCTTCATAGGTCCATTCTGCAATTCCTTTCTTCTTCGCTTCCAGGTCCAGACAAAGTTTCGACATCAGCATGTTCGGCCCAATCCCGATGGCTGCTTTCAGATGAAACGTATCTTCCAGCTCCTCCAGTATCAGGGAAGCGATCTTCCTGGCATCACCGAACATACGGCTGCTTCCGTCCACTTCCAGAAAACTTTCATCGACACTGTACGTGTGGATCGATTCGCGGGGGACATACTTATGGAACAAGCGTGTCACTTCAGAGGAAATTTCCAGGTAGGTGCGCATTTGAGCGGACACGATGACGATGTTCGGATCACTTGGGATTTCAAATAGACGGCTTCCTGTCCGGATGCCGTAGTCTTTCTTCATCGCAGGAGAAGCTGCGAGTACGACACTCCCTTTCCGATTCGTGTCTGCCACGACGGCTAAATGACAGGTCATCGGATCAAGGCCGCGCATGATTGCTGCACAGCTGGCATAAAAGCTCTTCATATCCACACAGAGCACATGGCGATCCGGAAATTTAGTGTAGTCGATCACTGGATTTTTCATTCCTCATGCTCCTTTTTTCTAGTAGTCACGATTGCGGAGCTACCTGAACAGACCATCAGAAAGCGAGTCACGGTCTTCATTCGAATAGTCCTATCTTATTTCTATTATGCGAATATATGTTCGATTTTTCAAGAGGGAGTCGTTTCCATTTTAATCATTGTACATAAAAAAGCCTGCCAGCTGTATGCTGGCAGACCTATCATTTTTTTTCGAATTGTTTTTTCATCAGCTTTTCCATCGTAGCAGGTGTCATGTTGTAGAGCTTGCTGCCTGCTTCCATCCATCTTGGCAGGTTGATTTCGCGGACGGGCTGGAACAATGCATCCACGATCACACGAGCGAGACGATTCGCATCGATCATCAACCGGTCGACGGATGCAGCGTAGTTACCGGACGGGTCCGCGACGTTGAAGAAGTTTGTCCGGACAGGTCCAGGATTGACGCTTGTTACGAACACTCCTTCTGTCTGGACTTCCATCCGGAGGGCGTTCGTAAACCCTAAGACGGCATGCTTCGTTGCAGAATATACCGCCGATTTCGGTGTTGCCATCTTGCCGGCCTGGGAAGCGATGTTGATGATATGCCCATGCTTCTGAAGAAGGAAATGCGGAAGCAGCTGGTGTGTAGCACGCATGACCGCCTTTACGTTGACTTCGAGCATCCGATCGATGTCCTGCCATGCAGACTCGTTGAACCGATCGAACACACCGAGACCGGCATTGTTGATCAGTGCATCGATCCGATCATGAACGAATAAAATCTGATCGCTGACATCTTTCCATTCATCATCATTGGACAGGTCTGCGCGATACCAGTGGCATTCCACTCCATACCGGCGTTTCAACTCATTCGCAATTACTTCAAGTTTCCCTTCCGATCGTGCTACCAGTATCGGAATTCCACCATTCCTTGCAACATGAATTGCAAGGTACATCCCTATCCCATTTGATGCTCCTGTGATGAGGATTTTCTTTCCGTTCACTTGTTCATTCATTGGAATCCCTCACATTTTCGTAAAAGACCACACCATTTTGCTCCGTTTCATCGATGAGTTTACGGTCAAGAAGAAAATCAAGCTGACCGAACGTCTCTGACATCGTCAGACCGAACTGCGTTTCAATATGTTTCGGGAAAAGCCGTTCACATACTTGAAAAGCGGTCATCTTTTCATTTCCAATGATACGGCGGACGTGATCCGCACGTTGAGCCTGTTTCGTCAGCCTCTTCCTTATCAATGGATGCGGATCACCGAATACCTCCCCATGTCCTGGATACACGGTATGAATAGCGTAATCGAGCATCTTTTCAAGAGAATGGCGGTATTGCAGCTGCGGCTTCGGCCGCGCCTCCCCTTCCTGATAAGGAGGCTCAAGCAACGGGTTGGACGAGATATGTTCCAATACGTGATCGCCTGCAATCAAGGAACCGTCTTGCTCCTGGTAAAAGGAAAGATGGCTTTGCGCATGGCCAGGCGTCTCCAACACTGTCCAACCTTCATGCCCGGGCAGGGAATCTCCTTCAACCAATGTATGGGTGACTTCCCCTTCTGACGTATACATAAGCGGTTTTCTCAGCGCCTTCAGGAACGGTTCGTATTGGACCGGCACCCCGGCTTCTTTATATAATCCGGCGAAAAATGTTTCATATCGGGAAAAGAAGGCTTCATCACGCTTCAGCCATGGGTTGACATTTGCATGGGCAACGATGTCCCTGGCATTAGTAAAACGCTCGACAAGTCCGATGTGATCGGGATGATGATGCGTCAAGATGATCTGTTCAATGTCTTCAGGTCGATACCCGAGTTCCTTCAATTGAATCTGGCAAGCCTCCCAGGCTTCCTCCGTCTTGACACCGGCATCCACGATCGATAACCGGTCGCCTTTCAGTACGTATAGATGGACATCCCCAACAGCAAACGGTGTAGGGACGGTGATTTGTGCAATTTTTTGTTTAAGCCTTGTCATCCTGCTGCCTCCAGTAACTGAATAGTCATTCATTTTCTATTGTCATTGTATCATGGGTAAAGTGAAATTCCTATCGTTTTGAACACTATTCACCTGAGGAATCAGCTAGCCTTTGAACATTTCCTGAAGGGTATCCTTCAATATTTCCGGAAGAAATTCGAAGGAATAATTCAACTCGAGCCGCTCTGTCCACTGGTGTGCGTCCTTCCCTCGTGGACCCAGGTTGATGATCGGCATCGTGATCGCTTTCATCACGTTTTCCGGAAGTTCAAAGCCTCTCCCCTGGATCGGCATATGCTTCAATAAATCATCCAAAGGGGAATCGGAAGACACCGGCCCGATGAAGCTCAAATCAGAGAGCCCTGGGAAGTATTCTTTTTTCTCAAGCTTCATTCCATATGCATCTTCGGACTTTTCCCTGACCCTTTCGACGATCGACTGGATATACGGATCGTCATTGGATGAAACAGCCGGGTAAAATGGGGGACTGTAGAACAGAATGATCATCGGTGAAAGGTCCTTGCATAGTCCGGCAAGGTCCTGAACGAGCAATGTGGAGAAATCCCTGTCCCCCTTTTCCCGTTGCGCTTCCAGCAGATTCTGTCTTCGTTCCACTTCACCTTTGCCAACCCGTTTCACCGCTTCCTGATACAGTTCATCATACGTCATCACTTGAATATCCATTGAGAGGTTCGACAACTGATCTTCGGTCAAATAATTGGCCGCTTTGGCATAATAATGATCGAGGATATGCTTTTTCGCCTTTTCAGCAGCATGCATCAGCTTATCATTGATTTCAGCAATCGATTGCTTCATATATAAAACGTTGTACATCGCAACAGCGGACTGGGGCGTCTGTACGGAATACTCTTCCTTCAGATCCCGCTGCATCAAACTGACAGGTGGAGGAGTTTTCTCGTCCCCTACCACTTCTATGAACGCTTCATTCAACTCCAGTTCACCAGCGACATAACTGTTCATCATATTGGCGTTGAGTCCTGCAAATGGCTCCCCTACGTGGGTCTCTTTTCCGTAACATAAAAAGCCGGGCAGCACTTTACCGATTGACCCTGTGTAATAATAGTAGGCAGGATCGCCTGGATAAGAACTAAACATCGGTTCTCCGTTCATCGCTGCTTTGTATTCCAGCCCATGCACTTTTTTCAGTTCGTCCAGTACAGGTAGAGCTGTCAGCATTCCAAGCGAGTTCACCTCTTCATCCGGGACAGCAAGCAACAGGATATTTCCATCGAACGCTCCGTTCATCGCTTGTTCGAGCATGGAAAGATGGACGGTCAATCCCGCTTTCATATCCATCGTCCCTCTGCCGAAGAGCCAGTTCCCATCTTTCAAGTCCCTGGCAGCATCTTCCGGAAGTTCATCGGTGTGCTTCTTCAATTCCTGTGTCAATTCCCTAGGATGGAACGCCAGATTCTGAAATACCCCATAGTCTTCGACCCCTACGACATCGATGTGGGAGAGCAGAATAATCGTGTCAGCCGCCTCACTTTTCTTCACGAGAGCGGTGAACAGCTGACGACCATCCTTCAATGGGTGCAACTGCAGATGGTCTGGATTTTCCATAAAATATGGACGATCGGAAAGTAAGTATTGCAGGTATTCGACGATTGCGATTTCCGCCCGCTGACCGGTGATGCTCGGATATTCGACCAATGAACAAAGCAAATCCGTCAGTTGCTGTTTTGTGTTCCACTTCTGTTCCATGGATGTCACTCCTTGTAAATTGACTTTTTCAGAAAGTTGCCACACAATCTTTAATTAGTAACCTATAGTGAGGTGAACCAATTGAAGACGATGATTTACGCCCACCGTGGTGCCAGTAAACTAGCCCCCGAAAATACGATGCCTGCATTTGAACTTGCGTTTCATGCAGGTGCAGATGGCATAGAAACCGATGTCCAGCTGACAAAGGATGGCGTTCCGGTGCTGATCCATGACGAAACCGTCCGCCGTACTAGCAACGGTACTGGCTTTGTTCAGGATCACACACTGGAAGATATTAAAAAACTCGATTTCGGCAGTTGGTTTTCTTCTAAATTTTCAGACACCCCCATTGTAACACTGGAACAATTTCTCGTGTGGGTAAAAGGTAAAAATTTGAAGATAAATGTCGAATTGAAGACCGATAAGATTCCTTACGAAGGAATTGAACAAAAAGTGTATGACCTTTTACTAAACTATGAGCTTCTGGGCGATACTGTGATTTCATCTTTCAACCTAGACAGTATCAAAGCCTTTCATGATATCGATCCAAAAGTGGAAACTGCTTTCCTCACTTCAAAAAATCGAAATGATCTTACAACCTATGCAAAAAGCCAAGGAGCATCGTGTTTACATTTGAAATACCGATTGATCAACAAAACGACGATGAAGGCTGCACGTAAAGCGAAAATGCCAGTTCGAACATACACCGTCAATCGTCCGATGCAATTCAAAAAATGTTTCAAGATGAAGTGTGCAGGGATCTTCACCGATGTCCCCCACCTTGCCATCGAATACAGGGAAATGTTCAGTTGAACTGAGAATTTGGAGATGATGATATGGTCTGGATGATGGGTATCCTTACAATAATTGCTCTATTGCTGTTTCTGAACATACTGGCAGGAATCAATCGTATAGGTGAACTGGAGAAGTTTCCAGCTGAAAATCATACGGAGCTTATTTCTGTAGTCATCGCTGCAAAGGATGAGGAGGATTCCATTTCTTCTACGATTGATTCACTCCTGAAACAGAAGCAGGTTGACTTGGAAATCATCCCGGTCAATGATCGTTCATCCGATAGAACCGATGAGATCATCGACACGATCGCAAGGAATCATGCATCCGTCAAACCAATCCACATCAAGGAACTGCCGGAAGGATGGCTCGGAAAAAATCACGCCTTGTCTGTTGGAGCAGAAAAAGCAACAGGAACCTACATCGTTTTCGCCGATGCAGATGTGAATTTTTCTGAGGACATGCTTTCCAAGGCTCTTGCCTGTATTAAAAACGAATGCGCGGATCATTTGACGGTCGCTCCTGCGTTTACCGCCAGCAGCACTCTGTTGAAAGGGTTCATTTCCATATTTCTGTTCGGCTTTACAGTACTTAAGCGTCCTTGGCGAGCCAATAAGAATAAACGCACTGGAGGAATCGGGATTGGTGCGTTTCAGATGATTATGAAATCATGCTACCAGGAAACTGGCGGATATAGCCGCTTACGAATGCGACCGGATGATGATCTTGCATTCGGCCAGCATGTGAAACGGCTGGGATATAGACAGCGAATCGTTACAGGGTTAAGTGATTTGAAAGTTGAATGGTACCCTGATTTAAAGACAGCTGTCCGTGGACTTGAGAAGAATGTATTTGCTGGTTTCAATTATTCGATACTAGCCGCTGCAGCTACGATCATTGCAGTGTTTGTTACCCATATCCTGCCGTTCATCCTGCTCATCATCGGCAGGCCGACGATTCAAATCATTAGCCTGACCCTCTGCTTTTTGTTACTTTGTATGTATTCATTGACTACAGTGAAATTTACAAACTTCCCCATCTTTATCGTGTTACTTCTACCTCTATCTGCTTCCTTGATCCTGTTCACCATTGTCCGGTCCTTGTGGCTTACGTGGAAACATAAGGGGATTTATTGGAGGGGTACACATTATTCTTTGAAAGAAATGAAGCAGCATTTCAAACAAAACCAGGAGGGTCACCGATGAATCCTAAATTATTCTCCAGCTATACCGTGAAAGGTGTCACATTGAAAAATCGTATCGTCATGTCTCCGATGTGTATGTACTCATCGATGCAAGAAGACGGCCATGTCCAACCCTTCCACCTCACCCATTATGAAAGCAGAGCAGCGGGACAAGCTGGGCTCGTCATGATAGAGGCAACATCTGTCGTTCCGGAAGGCCGAATTTCCCATCAGGATCTCGGGATATGGAGCGATGAACATATCGAAGGCTTAAGCAAAATAAATGAAGGCATCCACCGGCATGGCGCAAAGTCAGCAATCCAGCTGGCACATGCAGGCAGAAAAGCGAACCTTAGAGATGAAATCTTTTCACCAAGCGCGATTCCATTCAATGATTCGTTCAAACAGCCTACTGAAATGAACACCGAAGAAATCAAGAAGGTGGTCGAAGCTTTCAAAGCAGCTGCCCGCCGTTCCAAAGAAGCCGGATTTGATATCATCGAACTTCATGGTGCACACGGCTACTTGATCAATCAATTTCTTTCTCCTTTAACAAATAAACGAACAGATGAGTACGGCGGATCAAAAGAAAAACGGTACGCTTTCCTCCGTGAAGTGATCGAAGCAGTCCAGACAGAATGGAACGGTCCACTGTTCGTAAGGGTTTCCGGCAATGAGTACGATGAAAACGGCAATACAATGGACGATTTCATTTATTTTGCAAAAGAAATGAAGAATCAGGGTGTCGATCTGATCGATGTAAGTTCAGGAGGCGTAGTCCCAGCAAGAATTGACGTGTACCCTGGTTATCAGGTGACGTATGCAGAAAGAATCAAGCATCAAGCTTCCATTGACACCGGAGCGGTAGGGATGATCACCTCAGGTCTGCAGGCAGAGGAAATAGTGAAGAATGAACGTGCAGATCTGATATTTGTTGCACGCGCAATGCTCCGCAATCCTTATTGGGCGAAACAGGCTGCGGATGATTTGGGATATGAACTGCAAGGCCCACCGCAATACGATCGTGCATGGTAAGCATGCCTTGTTAACACAAATGCGTGTTAATGAAGCATGTCAAAACATATATATTTAACACTGTTGACACCACCTTTTACAACAGTGGAAACAGCACAATAAAAAGGAGCTTGGATTTCCAAGCTCCTTTTTATATATGTTAAATGATCTCTCATTCATCTCGAATTTATTGATAGAATTTACGAATCTGATTTAAGTCTTCTATAAATTGATTCGACTCTTCTTCACTCAACCAAACAAGCATCTGTTCATTTAAAGTAAGAATTTGACCATCTCCCTCATCTTTGTGATTGTTTAAATAGTAAAAAATTGTATCCAATTGGTCTTTATTAAGGGTAGATTGAGTCGTAAAGTGCTTTATTTGATTTAAAACAAATTCACCGTTGAGATGATCGAACTCTCCTCTAATTATTTTTCCATTAACATCCACGCTACCATCTCCTTTATGGAGATAGTTTATTCCAATCGGCAAAATTATATAAACTTTTACGCAGCAAGGATATTACACTTCGGAATTAACTTCCGATTTCTTTATAACCCCAATTCTACTTACTACAGAAACGCTTCCCTATCTGAATTACTTGATTCAGGGATCTCTTGAAGCAGACGTTAAACTTAAGCATTCGTTAGTTAAAAGGATAAAGTAAGGTTGACGTTGAACTATATAATAAATAATCAAGGAGATTTTTTGGTTTAAATTAAAAACTAAAGGAGTATTCCTATGAATAATATTTTTGAGATCACGTATACAGATGAAATATTAAATCGCATCGAAAATTTACATGTGAATTCACAACCGAAATGGGGGAATATGGATGTCTCTCAAATGTTAGCTCATTGCTCATCTTTCCAAGATATTGCTATGGGCTATTCTTCACCTAAAAGAGGTTGGTTAGGGTTATTAGTAGGTAGATTTGCGAAACCAATCTTTTATAATGACAAACCTTTAGACCACAATATGTCTACTATTCCAAGCATTTTAATTACATCTAAAAAAGATTTTGAAATAGAAAGAGAAAAACTGAAACAAAAAATAATAGTATTTCAAAAAAATGGACCAAAGGCTTGTACAGATCACCCACACCCTTTTTTCGGAAAACTTACTTCCGAACAATGGGGAAAAGGAATCTACAAGCATCTTGACCACCATTTAAAGCAATTTGGTGTTTAATAGCAAGAATTTAACTATAGTGTATCATCTCAAAGTAACCTGATCGGTTACCTAAATTAGAAAGCTGATCTCATTATTAAAGTAAAGCCCCCTATTTAGGAAACTTGATTTCGAGATAACTTAGAGCGTAATAAGATCCTTTACACCTATAAAAATGAGCAGTCCAATTGCAATGCTAATTGGGCTGCTCATTTAGATTGTCTTTTACGATATTGTACTCCATAGCCGAACCCGCTCTTGAACATACTCAGTTTTTTCACACTAGGATATCCCGTGTTCAGCCAGCAGGTCTTCACCCTTGCGATCCACCGCGATCCAAGTAGAAGCATCTTCCTCATCTACGCCTTCTTTCAATGCAAGTACGAAGTGCGCCTGACACATTTCCCCCGACTGGATCGAGCTCAATGGCAAGGTCAGCCCATAACGATCATATTTGACGATATCAACATAGTCATAGCATTGCTCAAATGGATAACGAGTAGAAAATGCTGCAGGCATACCTCCACCATTTGTCGCCCGGGAAAGTAAAGAAGCTCCGTCCTCTGTACCAAGATTCATCATATAAGCATCATTGATGAACTGAAGTGATTCAAGGTTTTCTCCACTATCAGGTCCACAGGAAAAATCATCGCAATCCCCCGGCTCTAGGAAAGCTTTAAATGTACATTCATTTGTCTGTTGATTCACCCTGACGCGCCACACTGCCGCAATCATGACATCCACTTCTATGTTATTTTGAAAATTCCCAAGAACTTCACCAATAAGAAGCTCTGCAGTGTAAGTCTCCCCTTCGTAGCTCAGAACCGTTGCACCGCTATCAAGCATATAAGCTGCCTTTTCCGCTTTATCGGTTACCGCGTTTCCTTCAAGAATAAGAGGAAAACACATCGTACCAAAGGGTGTACTGACTTTATTTGTTTGGAAATTCAACTGTGTATAAGGAATTACAGATTGGAACAGCTTCATCATTACACCTCTCACTTAAAGATACTCTGCACCCAGCCCTATGTAGATCAGAGCCATAATCATGATTAATCCAATTGAAACGAACAGCCTCGTACGACGACGCCACCCTTTCATCCAACCCCACCGACTGCGATTCACATCAAACCAGAAATAATCAGCGAAGGCAGCACCGATGATCACTATTAAAAACACAAGCACCTCCATGTAATCACCTCCGACAACATACTAATTATTCGAACCGTTTCAATTCGTACGATTATAATTATTGATCATGCGTCTCGCTTCCCTCTGTGCTTTAGAGTCTGCGCTATGTTTCTTATTAAGGTCATCTCCATAGAATTTGTTGCTGTTCATCCCCAACGAGTCTTTCAGGAATATCCATAGGAGTGGCAGCATAAAAACACCTATTAACCCTAACAGTATCCACATCCTGATTCCTCCTTTATACATCTACTTCCTTTATATACGATTTTAAATCATAAAATGTTTCATAGATACCGTAATTATCAGAATTTTTCCAAAGAATGAAAGATGGCTTACAGGTGTGAACCAAGTGGTAGAGTGGTAAAATGCATATAGAGGAGGAAGATCATATGGAACTCATATTTCTAGGAACTGGATCAGGCGTCCCATCAAAAAAACGCAATGTATCTTCCTTAGCCTTGCAAATGCTACAGGAAAGACAAGCCACCTGGTTGTTCGACTGTGGTGAGTCCACCCAGCACCAGATACTGCGAACGAACATCCGCCCAAGACGAATCGAAAAAATATTCATCACCCACCTTCACGGAGATCATACATACGGCTTACCGGGGTTGTTGAGCAGCCGCTCCTTCCAGGGGGGCGAGACGCCCTGCACGGTCTATGGTCCGAAAGGGTTGAAAGCTTATATCGATATCAGCCTCGAGATCAGTGGAACAAAGCTCACTTACCCTCTCAAGGTCATAGAGGTGCAGGAAGGCTGCATCTATGAAGACGAAATCATAAAAGTAGAAGCGATTGCCTTGGAACATGGACTTGAAAGCTATGGATACATCCTTGAAGAAAAGGACCTCCCTGGTGAATTGATGCCTGTAAAACTGAAATCAGAAGGAATTATGCCGGGCCCCATTTACCAAAAGATAAAAGAAAATGAATCCATTACCCTTGAAGATGGAAGAGTTATTCATCGGGAAGATTATATCGGCCCACCAAAAAGGGGAAAAAAACTGGCCATCCTCGGTGACACGAGATATATCGAATCCCTTGCAGGAAAAATCCGAGGAGCGGACATTCTCATTCATGAAGCTACATTCGCAGGGAAAGACGAACAACTGGCATACGATTATTATCATTCCACAGCAACACAGGCTGCTAGAATCGCTGAACAAGCAGAAGTCGGAGAATTGATTCTCAATCATATATCTTCTAGGTACCAAAATGAGGCGGTCGATGACATGCTGGAAGAGGCAAAGGAAATTTTCCCTCGCACGTTCATTGCAAGCGATTTTTATCGCCATCCAGTCAGAAAAATGGAAGGAGATTGATTATGGACGAAATTTCAAATCAAATAGCTGCACAGCGCAACTATTTTCAAGCAGGTAATACAAAGAGCTACGATTTCAGAAAGCAGCAGTTGGAAACGTTGAAGCAGACACTTCAAAGCTATGAAAATGAACTGATCCGAGCATTGAAAACAGATTTGAACAAGTCCGAATATGAGGCATACGCTTCCGAAATCGGCATCCTCTACAAGGAAATTAACGACCACTTGAAGCAATTGAAAGATTGGATGGATCCAATCAAAGTAAAAACGCCGCTTACACATAAAGGTTCAAAGAACTATATCGTCAAGGAACCATACGGCACGGTACTCGTCATCGCTCCATGGAACTATCCGATCAATCTGGCCCTCGCGCCGGTCATCGGTGCCATTTCCGCCGGGAATACCATCGTTCTTAAACCATCTGAATGGACACCGCATGTTTCTGCCATCCTTCGTAAAATGGTTGCTGAGGCATTCCCACCCGACTATTTCGTTGTGATCGAAGGAGATAAAGAGGTCAGCGAAGCACTGCTTGACCAACGCTTTGATTACATCTTCTTCACCGGTAGTGTCCCTGTAGGAAGGATCGTCATGGAGAAAGCCAGCAGACACCTTACACCTGTAACTTTGGAACTCGGCGGAAAGAGCCCTGCTATCGTAGACAACGATGCAAAAATCGATCTGGCAGCAAAGCGAATCGTTTGGGGGAAATTCGTCAATGCTGGACAGACATGTATCGCTCCGGATTATTTATTCGTCCATGAAGATGTGAAGCAAAAGCTCTTAAAGAAAATGCAAAAGCACATCATATCCATGTTTGGAAAAGATCCACTAGCGAACAAGGACTACACTCATATCGTATCCGCCCGTCACTTTGACCGTTTGGAGAATTTCCTCGATAACGGGAAAGTCGTCCATGGTGGCACTACCGATCGTGTTCAACGAATCATCGCCCCTACCTTACTGGATGAAATCGATTGGAATGACCCGGTCATGCAGGAAGAAATTTTCGGTCCCATTCTTCCTATACTGACATTCCGCACACTGGACGAAGCGGTCGAACAGGTGAAAATGCAGGAAAAACCTTTGGCACTCTACTATTTCGGAGAAAAGGAAAAGAAGCAGCAGCAGATCATCGATGAACTGTCTTTCGGCGGCGGCTGCATCAATGACACGCTTTATCACATTCTCAATCCTCACCTTCCATTCGGAGGAGTTGGAAACAGTGGGATGGGAGCCTATCACGGGGAATCCAGCTTTGATACATTCAGTCACAGGAAAAGCATTACCGAGCAAACAACGAAATTCGATTACGGATTCCGCTATCCAGGCTCGAAGCTTGGCCTGAAATTTGTACGTAAGCTTTTCAAATAATGTGCAGGTACCCTTCAATCGGGTACCTTTTTTATTGGAGTGGTTGATTAAAGACGGCGATTGAACACAAAAAGTGAGCGATATTGCACTAAACGAGCAGTTATTTATACAAATTTGCGTAGTTATTCAACAAAACCGTTCAGTTATTCAACAAAAAATCAAACCTCTTTGACAAATCAATGGTCGACACTTTTTTCAAAATAGGCCTGTCATCAAACTGTTACTTTTGTAACAAAATAGCAATAAACGGTTCAATAATCAGAAAATATATATTAAGATGAAGATAGCATAATACATCAGGAGGAAGTTTGATGGCCACCGTCTTTAAATCGAAACAAAAAAGCTGGATCGTCCTGCTGACCGCATCTCTATTCTTCAGTCTTGCGGTATTCTTCACGAACAGTACCCCAACCAGCTCCAAAGATAATGGGAAGGTTACCCCGACAGTATTTGTCCATGGATACAAAGGCGGTACCGGCTCCTTCAATACAATGCTGCGAAGATTCCAAAATGACCGTATCGGAATGAAACAGCTGATGATCCGCGTTTCAGAGGATGGTTCCCTTCAATATATAGGGAGAATCCTCGATGATAAAAACCCATTCGTACAGATTGTCTTTGAAAATAATCGCGCAAGTATTGCCGATCAGACCCTATGGATGAAGAAAGTCATGCATAGCCTACGCCATAAATACGGAATCGAACAAGTGAATCTTGTAGGTCATTCCATGGGAGGGCTTGCTTCAACGAATTTCTTACTTGAAAGTGATCGATCTGATTATCCAAGAGTGGAAAAACTCGTAGTAATGGGCAGTCCATTCAAAGGGATCGAACGGGAAGACTATTTCTCTTATAATTATGGGGAAGCCACTGTTGATCTGAAGCCAGGTTCCGATGCACTGGAAAGTATGCTGAAAAGGAAAGACGCTTTCCCTGAACATATAGAAGTCCTCACCATCGCTGGCGTAGTCACAAAGGACGTTAAACTTGGGGACGGTCTGGTCAGTTTGGACAGTGCTATAGGTATTGAGGATATCGTACCGTCAGAGCGATACCACGAAAAGATTTTCAAGGATCCTGCAGCGACCCACTCCGGGCTGCATGAGCATACAGGTATCGATAAAGTCCTTGCAGCGTTTCTATGGAATATTAAAGCGAAC
Source organism: Thalassobacillus hwangdonensis (assembly GCF_042675915.1). Taxonomy (NCBI): domain Bacteria; kingdom Bacillati; phylum Bacillota; class Bacilli; order Caryophanales; family Bacillaceae; genus Thalassobacillus; species Thalassobacillus hwangdonensis. The sequence continues at coordinate 970,044 of NZ_JBHTKL010000001.1, forward strand.
AACTGAAAACTGCTATAACTGCGAACAATACTATAAACAAAAAGCTGTGTGACAAGGTCTCTGCGTCACACAGCTTTTTTTATACTTTAAGAAAGTTTATCTTTTTTAAAGGAATAAAGTATAAGAAAACACTAAGGCTTTCGCCATAATTACTTGGCGATAAGCCAAGTTTTTCTAACGTGGTACGTTTCAATTGTCGATTATTTCGATTGCTTCCCTGACATCATAGACCTGCGGATCGATTTCCGTTTCTTTCCCCATTGCAAGTTTTGCAAGTTCCGCTCCTAGGTAAGGTCCCACTGTCAACCCCGATGAACCAAGGCCATTTGCCACCAGGATTCCTTCATAACCCGGAACGTAGCCGAACACCGGAAGAAAACCAGGTGTAAACGGTCGAAAGCCAACCTTTGTATCCACTAACGTAGCTTCTGACAATCCAGGTGCAATGGTAAGAATCTTATTAAAAATTTCATGTAGCCCGCCAGGTGTGACGCGACGATCAAAACCCATATCATTTTCACTTGTGGCACCTGCGATGATTTTTCCGTCATCAAATGCCAGTAGATACTTGTCTGTAGGAGGCATGACCACCGGCCATGAAGAAGTATCCGCTTCAGGCAGCTGCAAATGGACGATTTGCGCTTTTTGAGCACTTACCTGAAAGTCCAGACCAAGAGGGCGGAGCAATTCACTTGCCCATGCACCCGCTGTAACGATGACCTTGTCAGCATTTAAGATGTTACCATCCACTTTTACACCGGTTACATGGTGATTATGAAATTCAAGTGCCGCATTACCGTGAATTACTTCTGCTCCATACTTGACTGATGCATGAAGCAAAGCCTTTTGCAGAGCCCCTCCATTCACGCGGGCAGCGCCACTTACATGCACTGCTTCATAATCTTCAGCTAAGGCAGGGAACAATTTTCGAGTATCTTCTGCACTTAAACGAGTGATTTCCCCCATCTCTGGAGCATCTTCACGGCGCTTCATTGCCCGTTGTTCCATCTGCTCAAGCTTCTTCACATCCGTATGAATGCTGAGCGCTCCAACCTGTTGATATCCAGTATCTTTCTCTCCATCTTCTTTTAGTTCTTCAATCAAGGATGGATAATATTTTGCACCATTTTTGGCAAGCGTGTACCATTTCTTATTCCTTCTTTGAGAAATCCACGGACAGACGATGCCTGCCGCTGCATTCGTCGCCTGCCCTGGTTCCTCCCGATCGATGACGATCACTTTTTCTCCCGCTTTTGCTAGCCGGTATGCGGTGGATGCTCCAAGAATACCGGCACCTACTACGATGTATGTCATATATTCACACCTATTTCTACTAGAATCTGATATCCATCTTACAGGACAATTCCCCCTTCCTCAAACGGTATAATCCAAGGAAGCAGGAGAGCTGAGCAAATTTGGGCGTTTATTCTTCCACTGTCATCTTTTGTATGGATGGTGGGCACTGTAAATTGTGTTCTTTAATCTTCTTATTGATTTGTTTCACCAATTTCTTTCTGTCTTTTCCTTCAGATGCTTCTAGTTCGCTTTTCAATGTCTCAATTTCTTTACTCAATTTTACCCACTTAGGAAGTACGTTGTTATCTTTCAATGTTTTGTTCAATTGTTTTTCATAGCTGTTGAAATAGCTTTCTTCCAATATCAGTGGCTTACCCTTTCCAGGCAAATGATCGAAATCACCCTATTTCTCTGCAGATTCAATTATGGAAGATAAATGATCTTTATATGCTACTCGCTCATTGAACTCTTCATATTTATCATTGTTTCGTTTTCTGTTCATTTTTATCATCCCTCCTTGACTGACCCTTTTAATAAATTGACATTCGACAAATCGACCTCATTCCCCTCCCTATCTACAATCTCAATGCTCTAATTGTGAAGAATGTCGTTTTATCGTTGAAAAAAAGGGTAATCTAAAGTTAGAAGAGTTGTCATATGTTACATGTTATGTTATATTTCCTAACATGGAATTGTAATTGCAACTCAAAAAAGAAAAAGGTGAGGGTAAAAACTAATGGACTATTCGAAAGAATCGATTAAAAAAGAAGTTATTGATCAGGGAGTTGAATTCATCCGTTTGGAATTCACCGATATGCTTGGGGACACAAAAAATGTAGAACTACCTGTCGAAGAGATTGACAGCGTACTTGATAACGAAGCTATGTTCGACAGTTCTTCCATTTCCGGTTTCTCCGATATTCAGGAAAGTGACATGTATCTTGTTCCTGATTTGGACACTTTCAAAGTAATGCCGAAAGAAGTGGAAGAAGATAGTGTCGCCCGATTTGTCTGCGATATCTATACACCTGATGGAGAACCATTTGAAGGAGACCCTCGTTTTATTTTGAAACGTGCAATGCAGGAAGCGAAAGATATGGGCTACACTGTTAATGTAGGTCCAGAACCAGAATTTTTCCTATTTAAATTGAATGAAGAAGGCTACCCAATTCGTAAGATGAATGACCGTGCTGGGTATTTCGATGCTTCACCTATCGACAAAGGGGATAAAGTGCGCCGTGACATTGTGAGTGTACTTAAGAAATTCGGCTTTGAAATGGAAGCTTCCCACCACGAAGTTGCAAAGGGTCAGCATGAGATCAACTTCCGTTTCGATGATATGCTGAAAGCGGCTGACAATATCCAGACATTCAAGAGCGTCGTCAAAAATGTCGCTACCAATCACAATTATCATGCTACATTCATGCCTAAACCAATTGCAGGAGAGAACGGTTCCGGGATGCATTGCCACCTATCCTTATTCAAGGATGGAGACAGCGAATTCTTCGACCCTAATGAAGACGACGATATTTCTCAAACGATGAAATACTTCATGGGTGGTATTCTTCACCACGCAAGCGGTATCACCGCTATTACAAACCCATGTGTCAATTCATATAAACGACTTGTTCCGGGGTATGAAGCACCAGTAAGTGTCGCATGGTCCCATTCGAACCGTAGCTGTATGATCCGCGTTCCTACCACGCGAGGAAAAGGGACACGTTTCGAAGTGCGTCACCCGGATCCAACTGCGAATCCATACTTAACGCTTGCAGCGGTCGTTCATGCAGGTCTTGAGGGTATCCGCAACAAAATCGATCCTGGTGAGCCAGAAACAAGAAACCTTTATGAAGTAGCCGACGACGAAGTCCCAACGCTTCCAACTAACCTGAAAGAAGCGATCAACGCCCTTAAAAGGGACGAGATATTGATGAAGGCTCTCGGCGAGCACACTTCCGCTCAGTATATTGAACAGAAAGAAGCGGAATGGAAAGAATATTCGCTGCAGGTCAGCAAGTGGGAAATTGATCAGTATATGAATAAATAAAACCATTAACCAGCCCCCTTCACAGGTGGCTGGTTTTTTTATTAAGAGTTTGGAACTTTCAATGGGAGTAAAACCACAAAAAAGAAGCTGTCATCTCAGTGGGAAATGGCAGCTTCTTTTCTTTTAATAAGACAGTACATCGTCCAGGTAATCACCATGGCCGCGAGCCAGTTTTACATCCTCAGAAGATTCAATCCAGAAGAACTTGAAAACCACCCCTTCTTCTCCACCTCCGCCAGTAGGTTTAATCATCCATTCATCTTCCACGTCTTCTGAAGAAGTCAATTTATAAAAATGACGATGATGCATTTCTCCATCGTCATTCTTCCAAACATCTTGCGCAATCTTATTTTCAACCTTCAAACCCTGTAATCCAGTTTCCTCTTCCATTTCTCTTAAGACAGCCTGTAGCGGAGTCTCGCCTTCTTCTACAGTACCTTTGGGAATTTGAAATCCTGCGTATGGGTTCAAGTGTTCAAAGACGAGCACCTGTTTTTTCTGATTGTGAATTCTAATTATATATCCATAAGCTTTTTCAATTATCCGCATCATTTAAAACTCCATTTACCTTAATCCGGCAAATCGCTGTTCTTCATACAGTCCAGGAAGATAGGCTTCGAGAACATTCCCATCAGGATCTTTGAACTTGAAATGCCCCTTTGAACCTTCTACCACTTCCACACCTTCCGAAACGAGTGATTCTTTCAATTGGTCAGCCTGGATTTCATCGATTTCAAATACAGGGTAGGTCCCAGCCACCCTTTCAGGAGAAAAACTGCCAGGACCTTCAATCAAGCAGACGTATGTAGGAGATGGTTCAGGGAACTGCAATACTACCGTTTGATCGTAATCATGCTTTACTGTTAATCCGATATGATTTTCATACCATTTTCTTGATTGAACGATATCACTGACCATAATATTGATTTGATTTACTGCTTTAAACCCACTCATTATCATCCACTCCTATCAATTCTCTCTATACCCTTTCGCCAGGAGTATAAAAAAACCTGCTAGAAAAACTTGGCTTGTCGCAAAGTACTTATACCTTAGTATTTTTCTTGCACTTTATTCCTTTAATAAAGTTAAACTTTCTTAAAGTGCAAAAAAGCACAACCCATAATTGGATTGTGCTTTAAACAATTTATACTAATTCCCTGTCCCAGTGACGGTGCTTCGCAACAGCTTCGACAAATCCTTTTACGAAAGTTTTGGAATCACTTTCTGCGACAACACCAGGGCTGCCATGCATGTGATCTTCCAATAGCTCTTTTCCTTCATGTGTGGCTCCGATCGGCTTGAAGTGCATGAATGCTTCAATCAGGAAGTAAGAGGTGTCCTGCTTGAATTTCTTATCTAAATCATTTCCACCAACCACATACAGTGCATCGAATAATACAGAATCACTCGTAAGGAACGTATGATCCACTGTTACTTCTACACCATCCGTACCTTTCCTTTTACCTAAGCTGCTACTGATGAATTCCGGCTGCAAATCGGCTGCCTTAAGCGCTTCAATAATGTTGGCGACCTCTTCCCCGTTGAAGCCTTCACTTACAATCACTCCGACTTTACGAGTAGATGGTGAATGCTTCGTATTCGCCTGACTCAATGCAGGTGAAGATTTAGTAACATTGGAATCCTTCGCTTCAGGCACGTCAACTCCGATAGCTTCTGCAACAGGCTTGACGAGATCCATGCTCACATTGGCAAACATATTCACCACTTGCTGCTGGACAGATTCGCTTTCGACTTTCCCAAGTTCGAAACTCATCGCCTGGATGATATGATCCTTTTCATGATCACTCATACTGTTCCAGAAAAGCGTCGCCTGGGAGAAGTGATCTTTGAAGCTTTCACTTCGGGCACGGATTTTATGGCCTTCCACTTTTTCCTGATAGTGCTTGTAGCCGCCTTCCGCTTCAGTAGCTGGCTCAGGAGTGTTCTCCGCAAGTGAATTTTTATGGTAGCTGACCTGTCCTTTATTGATTGTATGGCGACCATACCCATCACGCTGATTGTTATGGAACGGACAAACAGGGCGATTGATCGGAAGCTCATGGAAGTTCGGACCACCAAGACGGATCAATTGAGTGTCAGTGTATGAGAATAAACGCCCCTGTAATAATGGGTCATTGGAAAAATCGATTCCAGGTACGACATGACCAGGGTGGAACGCTGCTTGTTCCGTTTCAGCAAAAACGTTATCCACATTTCGATTCAACGTCATTTTACCGATCAATTTCACAGGTACATCCTCTTCCGGCCACAATTTCGTCGGATCAAGGATATCGAAGTCGAATTTGAATTCATCTTCTTCTTCGATGATTTGTACGCCGAGTTCATACTCAGGATAGTCACCTTTCTCAATGGACTCCCATAGGTCTCCACGATGGAAATCAGGATCCTTACCATTCAATTTCTGCGCTTCATCCCAAACAAGTGAATGTGTTCCAAGGACAGGTTTCCAGTGGAACTTGATGAATCGCGCCTTTCCTTCTTCATTGACAAATCTGAACGTATGGACTCCGAAGCCTTCCATCATACGCAGACTTCTCGGAATCGCACGATCGGACATCGCCCACATTACCATATGTGCAGATTCCTGGTTATTGGCAATGAAATCCCAGAATGTATCGTGCGCTGTCGCCGCCTGAGGCATTTCGTTATGCGGTTCAGGTTTGACCGCATGGACCAAATCCGGGAACTTGATTGCATCCTGAATGAAGAAGACAGGGATGTTGTTTCCCACAAGATCGAAGTTCCCTTCTTCAGTATAGAATTTTGCAGCGAACCCACGGGCGTCACGTACTGTTTCGGCAGAGCCTTTAGATCCTGCTACTGTAGAAAAACGTACAAATACCGGCGTTTTCTTCGATGGGTCCTGCAGAAATCCTGCTTTCGTATATTCTTTCATTGATTCATACGGTTGGAATTCCCCATGCGCTGCGAATCCCCTGGCATGAACGATACGTTCGGGAATACGCTCATGGTCGAAGTGAGTCATCTTTTCACGGAAGTGGAAATCCTCCATCAACGTCGGACCTCGTTCTCCGGCTTTTAGGGAGAATTCATCTTCTGAGACCTTCACACCTTGGTTCGTGGTCAGCTTTTTATCTTTATCATCCGTGCGATACTGCTCTAACTGTTCGTTCTTCTTATTTTCATCACTCATTGTCTTCCTCCTTATTTATATGTAATGAAAAGCTTGTTAGGCTCTTCCCGATTGGAAAAATGCGTAAACATTATTCGATGCTAATTATAAAAAACCCCCGACATCTACGATGAGATATCGGGGGTTTTGACGGATTATGCAGATGTGACCGTACCTTGGTGGAAGGTCATCCGCCATGCTTCGCCATCCAGCTTCCATATGGAACTTCTCCATGAATGCTGCCCTTTCAAAGGGTTGAATACTTTATAGGTGGTAAGCGCCACATCTTGCGCTAGAGGTCTGGCATCAAAATCTGTCAGCGTCATGATCGGTCCTTCCTCAGTCGGTAGCCTCTCGAGCACATGTGCTTTATCAAACATCAATCCTGAACTGCCGACCTCGATAAAATCGTCAGCAAGCAGCTCGTCCAATTTTTCTCTGGAGCGTCTCGTTTCCCTTTCTAACAACACCGCATCCAATGAATACAAATGCGCCTTTACTTTTTCTAAATCCGTCATGTTCATTTCACCTCTTCCATATTGACGATGTCACTTAGAGAAAGATTCTCGCGATCGAGTTCAGCATAGGAAGGCAGACCGAACGTATCCCACAACGTAAAGGCGTCCAAGTCATTGAACTGAGTGATGAACAAAGTCATGACCGTACCATGGGTAACGACGATCACATCTTCTTCATCGGGATGACCTTCCAAAACCTGCTTCACAGCTTTCGAAAAGCGCTCCCTGGCTTGATCAGCAGTTTCGTCTCCAAAAATCAGTTCAGAAGGATGATCGAAGAACTTTTGAATGATTTCTCTCCACTCTTTCCTTGGATAAATGATTCTGTTCGTCTCTCGAACATGTTCATGAAGGTTATGTACTTCTTCAACTTCCACACTTGAAGCTGCTGCGATTTCTTTGGCTGTATCCACTGCTTTCGGTTCTTTACTGGAATATACTTTCAAAAACGAGTAATCTTTCAGTTTTTCCCCTAAACTCCTTGCCTGCTTACGCCCTTCCTCAGTAAGCTGCCATTGATTTGATGGTGTATGCTCAGACAATGCCGGCATGGCATGTTTAATCAAAATAAGTTTCCCCATGTGCTAATCCCCTCTCCAGTTATACTCCTCCCTATTTTATCTTAAAATTCAGGCAAATAAAATCTTAAGCTGACACGTTCAGATGATTGAAGTTCTTAGAAAGAAGGAATACTCAAAAAGTAAGCAATCAGAAAGGAAGGATCTAAATGAAAGCAATCATCATTGAAAAATATGGCGGGATCGATCAACTGAAACAAGCAGATGTACCTGCTCCAACTCCAAAATCGAATCAGGTATTGATTGAAAATCATGCAACATCAATCAATCCGATCGACTGGAAGCTCCGTGAAGGTTATTTGAAGGATATGCTTCCATTCGAGTTTCCGATCATCCTTGGTTGGGACGCTGCTGGTATCATTACAGAAGTTGGAGATGACGTAAGCCAATTCAAAAAAGGTGATCGTGTATTCGTCCGTCCTGCAACGACAAACCAGGGAACATACGCAGAATACGTAGTTGCAGACGAATCCCTGCTTGCCCCAATCCCTGCAAACCTTGATTTCGCGGAGGCTGCTTCGATTCCACTGACTGGCCTCACCGCTTGGCAGTGTCTCTTCGACTCAGGAAAAGTGAAAGAAGGAGATAAAGTGTTCATCCATGCAGGAGCCGGCGGTGTCGGAGTGATGGCGATTCAATTAGCCAAGAACGCAGGGGCGTATGTAGCTACGACAGCCAGCAGCAAAAATGTTGACTTCCTCCACTCACTAGGTGCAGATAAAGTAATCAATTACGAAGAACAGAAGTTTTCCGACATTCTTGAAAACTATGATTTTGTCCTTGATTCCCTCGGGGGAGATATTCAGGAAAAAAGCTTTGACGTCCTGAAAAAAGGCGGAAGACTTGCTTCCATTGTGCAGCCTCCGGATGAAGATAAGGCACGAGAAAAAGGCATAGATGCCAATTTCGTCTGGCTCGAACCCAATGGAGAACAATTACAGAAACTCGGCAGACTGCTGGAAGAAGGCAAAGTAAAGCCGCATGTCGGTCATAGCTTCGACTTTTCTGAACAAGGACTGAAAGACGCACACAAGCTTAGTGAGACACACCATGCGAAAGGTAAAATCGTAATTAAAATCAAATGACGGAAGAGGGCTCCCATGCCCTCTTTTTTTAATGAAACATTAATGTGCTCCTCCACCACTATCGTTTTCACCAAATGACCTATATAATAGGTGGGGACGAATTTTATAAAGAAAAGGTGTAACGCATATGAGCTTGTTAACAGTTAAGAATTTAAGCCACGGGTTTGGAGATCGTGCAATTTTTGATGATGTATCCTTCCGCCTGCTGGCTGGTGAGCATATTGGGTTGATCGGAGCGAACGGCGAAGGTAAATCCACTTTTATGAATATCATTACAGGTAAGCTAGAACCTGATGCGGGAACGACTACTTGGTCGAAGCATACTAGAGTGGGTTATCTCGATCAGCACACGTCACTTGAACAGGGTATGACGATTCGCGATGTGCTGAGAACCGCCTATCAATATTTGTTTGATATGGAACAGGAAATGAATGAGTTGTTCGCGAAAATGGCTGAAGTCGGACCGGAGGAATTGGAAGCATTGCTTGAGGAAACAGGGAGAATTCAGGACATGCTTACGAATAATGATTTCTACACGATCGATGCAAAAGTCGAAGAAATCGCCAATGGTCTCGGACTTGATGAAATCGGATTAGAACGTGATGTCCATGACCTAAGCGGTGGCCAGCGTACGAAAGTGCTTCTCGGAAAACTGTTGTTGGAAAAACCGGATATCCTATTGCTGGATGAGCCAACCAACTATTTGGATGTCGAGCACATTGAATGGCTGAAAAGCTACCTGCTTGCATATGATCATGCCTTCATCCTCGTTTCTCACGATATCCCATTTTTAAATAGTGTCGTCAACCTCATCTATCATATGGAAAATCAGGAATTGACGCGCTATCCTGGAGATTACGATGAGTTTCTCAGGGTCTATGATATGAAGAAACAGCAAAAAGAGGCTGCATATAAAAAGCAGCAGAAAGAGATCGCCAACTTGAAAGACTTTGTCGCACGGAATAAAGCGAATGCCGCAACAAGCAGAATGGCGATGTCCCGACAAAAGAAACTCGATAAAATGGATGTCATCGAACTTGACTCGGAAAAGCCTAAACCAAAGTTCAACTTCAAACAGGCCCGCACTCCCGGGAAGTACTTGTTCGAGACGAAGGATCTTGTCATTGGTTACGACGAGCCGTTATCCCGACCATTGGATCTGGCGATGGAACGCGGCCAGAAAATTGCTTTGTCCGGAGCAAACGGAATCGGTAAAACGACATTACTACGCAGTATCCTGGGAGAGATTCCAGCTATCTCAGGTTCAGTCGAATTAGGCGAGCACCTGCATATCGGTTACTTTGAACAGGAGCTGAAGAATGCTGGTCAGAATACTTGTATTGAAGAAGTTTGGCAGGAGTTCCCCCATTTCACTCAATATGAAGTGCGCGCTTCCCTGGCTAAGTGCGGCCTGACGCGAAAGCATATCGAAAGTAAAGTACAGGTACTAAGCGGAGGCGAAAAAGCCAAAGTACGATTGTGCAAGCTGATCAACAAAGAAACGAACATGCTCGTACTGGATGAGCCGACCAACCATTTGGACGTTGATGCAAAAGCAGAATTGAAACGTGCATTGAAAGACTATAAAGGCAGTGTGCTGCTCATTTCACACGAACCTGACTTCTATAAGGATATCGTGACGGATGTCTGGAATTGTGAAGACTGGACGACTAAAGTGTTTTAACTCAAATAATTCAATAATCATACAAAAAAGACCCGAAGCATATTCGGGTCTTTCTGTATTTACAGTTTGCGCTCCGTCAACACACTTCGCTTTCCGTGGGCACGGCCTCAGACTCCTCAGAAAGTAAAGACCACTTTCCTCCGGGGTCTTCGGACTCGTGCTGTTCCCACTGGAGTCTTCGCATGTTAACTACGCTCCAACTTATATATTAATAGAATGCAAAACTTTTATGTGTTTTCAATTCTCCTTAAGAGCCTTCCATCCGTTCGCTTTTTGTGTTGATTTTTTCATAAAAGGGAGTCTGTCCCCCAATTTAAAGACTAGTACCCCGATAATCAGCATAATGATACCGATCATCTTGTTCAGCGTTACCGGTTGTTCTTCAAAACCGAATAATCCGAAAGAGTTGATCACAAAGGCAATCGTCAACTGGGATACCATTACAATGGATACTGCATACGCAGGCCCCATCAATGAAATCCCTCTCATGAAGCAGTACACGATCCCTACTCCAAAGACTCCACTGAACAAGTAGACAGGATTGACTCCTCCTACCTGGAAGAGACCAACGTTATCAGTGAAATAAAATACTGGCAGGGAGCAAAGGAATCCTCCCCCCAACACGATGGTCGTCGCCGCCCATGATCCGCCTTTTTCACTCAACCGTGAGTTGAATACATTCTGTGTGCTGATCAATAAACCAGCGATAATCGATAAAAACGGTCCCATGATCTTTTCCTCCTTTCCTATTCATAAATGTTTCCATCTGCTTTTTCACGCAATCGATCCATATCTTTCACCGAAATCAATCCACGTTTCCGCTCCAGAATGCCGTCTTCATGGAATTGCCTCAGGATTCGATTCAGGTGACGATAACTTGTACCGAGCACGTCAGCCAGTTCCTGCAGAGATGAAGTGTGCATTTCTTCATGGAACATCGAACCTTTCCCATCGTCTGATAACGAAAGCAGATAACTGGCGAGACGGACGTCTACCGAATAAAGCATGTTCAATGTAGATGCATTGGTTTCGGTATAGAACTTTGCTGTAATGATTTCCAAAAGAAAGTTCAAGAACGTTGTATTCCCGCCCTCGATTTTACGCAAGTCATCCAGCGGGATACCGATCATGTATCCTTCAGTGACAAACTGGACGGTGTGAAACACCTCTGTATCCTGGACGTATTCCACATCACCTATGATCGCAAAGGGTGTCTTGAAGCGAAGAATGAGCGCTTTCCCCTCCGGCGAAAGTGCGAAGATCTTCATCTTGCCTTCTGTCAGGAAATACATATGGGAAAGTCTATCCCCTTTTGAACAAAGGACTTCCCCTTTTTCGACTTTGAATAATTTCATTTTCTTTAACGACGCTTCTGAAAAGACTTCGTCAAGCTGAAATTTCCTGCGATGCAAATCCAGCTTGTCCTGGTCCTGGATCTCTCTCACATGCTTACCTCCGGTTTATAATTTGAATATGACCACACCGCTCACTATCATTGCTATACCGACCCATTGGTTGCCAGTGATTTTCAGCTTCTTTTCCCCGAACCAGCCTCTGGCTTCGATCAGGAAAGCAGCGATAAGCTGAGCCACCAATAGAATAGCGATTGCTGATGCCGGTCCCATCATATTGATTGCAGTCAACTCAGAAAATACAACGATTACACCGAATGCCCCTCCAAAAAAGTAAATGGGAGGCACTTGTTTCATTCCAGCTTTGTTTCCATCCCTTACAAAGAAATAGATGCTTAGACACAAGATGAACCCGACTAGATGAACAATGGATGAAATATGCCATCCACTTATGTGATCGCTCATTTTCGAATTGAAGATTCCCTGTAATGTAATACATAGTCCTGCTGTTATTGAAAATAATATGCCTTTCAAGCGATCCTCTCCTTAAATTACGACTATGTACAGTTAAATACAAGTGATCCTGACAAAAAAGGACATATGTCCTAAAATCAATAAAAATCTTGCATATAAAATATTCATACAATTACGACAATCGGTTGATGGTTGTTTACGAGCTGCAAATGCCTTACTATAGGAATAGTGAATTTTTTTACGAGGAGCGTATTTATGAAACAATCCATTTACGGATTAACTTTCGAACAATTGACGGACTGGCTGACGAAACATGGTGAGAAGAAGTTCCGTTCCAAGCAGGTATGGGACTGGCTCTACCAAAAGCGTGTCAGGGAATTTTCAGATATGAAGAACTTGAACCAATCGTGTATCGACCTTCTTGAGGCGAATTTTTCGATTGAAACACTTTCAGAAGAAATCAAACAGGAGTCCAAAGACGGAACAATCAAGTTCCTTTTCAAGTTGCAGGACGGAAATGTCATCGAGACGGTATTGATGCGATTCAATTACGGACTGTCTGTATGTGTGACAACACAGGTAGGCTGTAACATCGGCTGCTCCTTCTGTGCAAGTGGTATTTTGAAAAAGGATCGTGATCTGACCGGCGGCGAAATCGTCGAACAGATCATGCAGGTCCAGCAGCATTTGGATGCGCAAGGAAAAGATGAACGCGTGAGTCACATTGTCGTCATGGGTATTGGAGAACCATTCGATAACTATGACAACATGATTGACTTCCTGCGAGTGGTCAATGACCAGAAAGGTCTTTCTATTGGTGCACGGCACATTACGGTATCCACTAGTGGTATCGTACCGAAAATCTACGACTTTGCGGATGAAGGTATCCAGATCAACCTTGCCCTATCCATCCATGCACCAAATAACGAATTGCGTTCGCGCATCATGAAAATTAATAAGGCTTATCCATTGGAAAAGCTGATGCCAGCAATTGATTATTATCTTGAAAAAACGAATCGACGGATCACATTCGAATATATCCTGTTAAAGGATGTCAACGATCATAAGAAAGAGGCGGAACAGCTGGCAGATCTGCTTAAAGACAAACGCCACCTTTCCTACGTCAACTTGATTCCTTACAACCCGGTTGCGGACCATCCGTATGACCGAAGTGAAAAGCAGGCGATCCTCACCTTCTACCAGACGTTAATGGATCGGGGAATCAATTGTGGTGTCCGTACAGAGCATGGAACAGATATCGATGCAGCTTGCGGTCAGCTTCGAAGCAAACAAATCGAAAAAGAAAAAGCACGCAAGAAAAATAAACAGCCAAACTAAAAGCATGAGGCACTTGCCTCATGCTTTTTTTCATGGATTAAAATCGGTTCAAAACTGGTGCAGCTTATCTTATTTAGAGGTTCATGCATGTTAGAGCTAATTCCCTACGCCTTATCGGTATAATGGTGACATTTGGTAATCAATGCCTCTATACTAGTTTTAGAAAGAATTCCAAGGGGGCGGGAATGAATTGAAAGTCATATTGGATATCCATGAAAAACATAAAGAGTCGTCCATTACAATCAAGAGTGGTCAGCTCGATGATACTATTGAGGAAATTTTAGAAATCGCTAAAAAAGATTCGGTCAAATTCATCCTCGGTAAACAAGGGAACTCACAGCATCTATTAAAGCCGGATACCATCCATTATTTCCAGGCAGATGGTGATAAAATCGTCGCATTTACACAAAGCAGCACCTACATGATCAAGGAAAAATTGTACGAATTGGAGCAGTTGTTACCCTCCACAAGTTTCATCCGATTATCGAAGGCTCTGATCGCCAATCTGCAGCATGTAAGTCATTTCGAACCATCGTTCAATGGAACACTTGGTGTACATTTCCGATGTGGTCGTAAGGAATATGCTTCCAGACATTATGTAGGGGCACTGAAAGAAATTTTGAATAACAACAGGAGGGATAAAAAATGAAAAGATTCTTGAAAAGCAGTATCTTCGGCATTTTCTTTGGTGGCTTCATTGCTGTCGTCATTCAAAGCAGCTTCGTGCTCGCTGGTGAGGAAATGATTGATGGGGTGCTCTTCATTAAGAATTCACTGGCATCGATTTTTCTGGGATGGTTATTTTCGGTCACCCCTTTATTTTTCCGCATTAGATCTTTAAATCTTCCAGTACAAACCTTGTTACACTTTTTAACGGTTACGGTGATCTATCTTTTACTTGCTTTAGGTGTCGGTTGGGTTCCGTTTGATCTATCGAGTCTGTTGTTTGCACTTATAGGCATGATACTGATCTATACAATTTCCTGGATAGGCTTTTATCTTTACTTCAAAAATGAAGCAAAACGTTTAAATGATCAGCTTAACCACATACGTTAAATGAAAAGCTGGTTGCCGCTAAAAATGGCATCCAGCTTTTCTGTCAGCGTCTGTGCCCTTCCACTCTCGCCTGTATATATCCATAATATGTACACGTACCATTTTCTTTTAAATCCCTCACTTCAAAACCACAGGATTGATAAAAAGGGAAGTTAGCGGAGGAGGTATGGGCAAACCAATCCCCATGAGGGAGTTTCTGCACACACAAGCTAATCAGTTTTTTACCGAGTCCCTGTCCACGATAAGGACTGTACACAACCAGGTCCATGATTGTTGCTGCCATGATCTTATCTGAAATCACTCTTACCATTGCCGCCATTTCGTCACCATCCCAAACCGTGAGCGCCCAAGTGGAGTTTTCAAAGATCAGCGTGAACTTTTCTTTTTGCCAATCAGGTGTATGCCTTACCCAACCTGCATCTTTAAATAGTTTTTCAACCGCTTTTGCAGGTACACCGGTCGTGCCTTCTCTTATAACAAGTCCATTGAAATATTGGTACATTGTAACTCCCCTTTTCCTATTATTTTCATTTCTCATATAAAGAACATGGAAATAAATTGAATCTATTGTAGACTAATCATACCAAAACTTAGCTATGATAAAGGAAGTAATTTTGATCCAATCATATAAAAATGCCGAAAGGGGCTTTTACCCTTCCGGCATTTTTTTAACTTTGTCTAACATTGTGCTTCCATGCTTCATCTTTATCAATCATCTTCTTCGCAGCATAGATGAGGATGAATTGAATAAAGATGACCGGAAGCCCCATCAATCCCGAAATGACTTCAAGGGGGGCAAGTCCACCGATCCGCATCAGTACCAGTGCTACAATCGTGATGATGGCAGCTATAATGATGCGCAGTGTTTTGGGTGGTTCGAATTTACTCATGTCCCTCGTACTTGTGTAAGCTGCAACCGTGTAGGTCGTTGAATCCAAGGTCGTAGTCAGGAAGATAAGTGCTACGATCATGAAAATGATGATTGCCACTTCTCCAAACGGCAGGGTAGCCAATATTTCTGGTATGGCTGCCATCCTGGCTTCATTCTCAACTAGATTCAAGACAGAGACTTCCCCTGTCAAATACCGATGAACTCCTAGACCGCCCAACACTCCTGTAGCAACCCAGGAAATCAGAGTTGGTGCAAGCAAATAGGTCAGGATCATTTCTTTGATTGTCCTGCCTTTGGAAATCTTGGCTGCAAACACGCTATGAAGCATTGCCCAAGTTGCACTGTAAGCAAACCAGAATACCGTATTACTTTGAATATGGGATGCCTTATCCTGGTGTACAGAATCTGTATTCAGAGATATGTTCAAATAATTGGACATTAAGAAGGATATGCTATCGGAAAAATAGTTCAGTATGAAAACGCCAGGTCCTGCAATGATCACGAAGATAGCGAATATTCCAGCCAGATACATATTCCATGTACTCAACCGCTTGATCCCTTTTTCAATCCCAAGATAAGCACTGAGTGAGAACAGGAAGACCCAGATGACCGTAACGATGATCGTCATCGTAAAAGATACTTCCGTTCCAGTCAAAGTGGCCAGATTATGGGTGATGATCGGTGCTCCCAATCCCAAAGTCACTGCAGCTCCGGCAAGGATACTGATCAGGAATAGCATGTCCAGCAGCTTACCACCGAGGCCGTCCGTGAATTTATCCCCGAACAGCACTCTGCATGCCTCGGATATCCGCATCAACGGACGTTTTTTTACATGTAGGATGTATCCCATTGCTGGTGCAATCATTACGAAGATCGCAAATACCTGAAAACCCCAAAGGAACATACTGTATGCATTTCCCCATAGCAATGATTCGGGAGAACCTGGTTCCACTCCTGCCGGCGGATCATTAGCCACAGATGTCCATTGCAGCATTCCTGTCCTCATGATCGTCGAGCCGACTCCCATTGCAATTAGAATGGATGCATATTCAAATAGCGTGAATCTGGGTTTTTCTTTCGGGTTTCCCAGTACCACTTTTCCATATTTTGAAAAAGATAAGTATAATCCTGCAACTACCAACAGTATGCCATACCATAAGTATCCCCAGCTGAACACCTCGACAATATAGTCGAATATTGAATTGAGTAATTCAAGCGACTGAGATTCATACAAAGCAAACGGAATGCTGATTGCTATGATGATAAGTAGTGAAGGTATGAAAATATTATAATCAATCAGCTTTTTTCGGTTCATTGTATCCTCCTTCTCCTGATAAAAATTCCTTTCACCACTCCCCTACCCGTCACAATTATTCTTATAACGAAAAAATAATGGAGAATTTATTTCCAGACCAAAAGCGCAAGCGCCTTGTTCACCCCCGACAAGCTTAAGTCAAGCCTCGTAGTGACGATCTTTGTCACAGAGAGGATTGACTTAAGACCTCGAGGGGGTAGGCGCTGGAGCTGGATGAAACCCACTGAATACAGTTATCCGCAACTAAAATTTTCAGACCATAAAAAAACCGGCACCATTGTGTGCCGGTTGAAGAAAGATCATATGATATCTGTAAGTTTGTCTGCTTCAGCCTTCAGTGCTTCTCCTGATGCGACAACTTCCTGATAGCCGCTCGATGCAATCTGGATTTGAGTTACTCCCTTTTCTACATCTTTTTGGATTTTCACTGTGCCATCTGAAATTTTCTTGATTTCTGATGTGATGTTCTCAATACTGGCATTCACTTCTCCAATGGAAGCTTCCACCTGATTGGAGAGCTTCCTTACCTCTTTCGCTACTACCTCGAAACCTCGGCCATGTTCACCTGCTCGAGCAGCTTCGATGGCAGCATTCAAAGAAAGCAAGTTCGTCTGAGACGCAATCGCGCGAATCGTTTTAACAACGCCCTGGATTTCATCCGTTTTTGCTTTAAGCCCCGCAAGGAATTCTGTATTTTCATTCGATACTTGTGCAATCTGTTCGATTTTATTATTCAGATACTCATGCTGCTCCAGCCCCTGCTCCGCTTTATCATTCAGCATTTCAGACATATCCTGCAGGTTGGTCACAACAGATGAAATTTCATGCTGTCGTTCTGTAATATCGGTGGCAACTTTCAATACGCCTACTACATTACCATTGTCGTAGACCGGCATATAGGTAGCTTCGAGCCATAACTCATTGCCCCTCGCATCTTTCCTTTTTATCTTATCTTGGTAACTGCGTCCCTGGAACAGATTTCTCCAAAAATCTTCATATGCTGAGCTTCTCGTAAATTCATCGAAACAAAACGATTGATGGTGCATGCCGATCATATCTTCAGCACGATTGAACTTCATTGTATTCGCAAAAATCGGATTGACAAATGATACTCTTCGATCCAATCCGAATTGAATGATTGCCAGATTTTGATTGATCGATTGAAACAATAAGTCTGTAGTTACTTCCCTCTCCACTATCTTCACTATACTACTCTCCTCCAATTGTAAAACGCACTAAAATTCTAAATTGTAAGACAAATAATAACGGATTTTATTAATATTAGCAACATTAAAGGTTGGGTCAATGTGCTTATCGATTAGTAATAAAGACTTATTATTTTCTTAAATGATCATCGATTGTATGTTTCAAGGTAATAAATGTAACCGTAAAAAGTAAAACGCAAGTCACAGTATGACTTACGTTTTTATCCAGGCGTCTTTTTCATAGCCTCGTTTCTCCCAATATCCGATATGTTCCTCTTCAATCAGTTCGATCCGATTCAGCCATTTCACAGACTTATACGCATACATCTCAGGTACGATTAACCGCACAGGTCCACCATTCTTCGTTTCAATCAAGTCGCCGTCAATCAACATAGCGATCATGACATCTTCCCTCATCGCCTGATCGATGGTCAATGTATCCGTGTAGACACCATCCTGCGAGTAGAACTTTACATATCTCGCACTTCCTCTGATACCGACATGCTCCAGAAGATCTTTCAGCTTGATTCCTTCCCATGTCACACTGTACACACTCCAACCAGTCACACAATGAAAATCTGAAACTTGTACTTTTCTATTCAATTGGACAAATTCCGGCCAATTCCACTCCTCCGGGCGCTCTACCAGACCGTCCACCGTGAATGTGAAATTCTTACCGGTTACCTCCGGCATAGAAACCACTGTATAATATCGAAATTCTCCCTTGCGTCCTCCTCCAATCGGCGGGGCTGAATCTTCCGCTGGTACAGGCAAAGGTGAAAATACCTCTGTTAAGGGGAGTCCGGATTTTACAGGGGTTCCTAAAGAGGAACCAAAGTATGGTTTCAACCATTGGTAAATGAAAGGAGTGAAGAGAATAGCGATTGCTCCACCTGTCCCTCGTTTCAAGAGTGTTCTTCGATCGATGATCGGATCGCTGTCATCAATGATCATCCTTTTTTCCCTGAGTTTATCTGCTTTTCTTTTCTGAAGAGATTTGAACACTTCTGATCTCGTAATACTATGATAGATGAGATAGGGTACGCCCATGTAAGTAAACCCATCATGGAGGAATAAAGAAACCGAACTCCATTCAGGCCCGATCTCCCGATGAAAGTACAACCCTATCCCCGAAACTACCAAACCAAGAAGAATAAACAAGACAAAATACAGATTAATCCGATGGTTTTTCCGCTTTTGAAGGGTTGAAAGGTGCTTCAACATTTTGGGCAGGTAGATCAGAATCGGCAAGATGCTTATGAATCCTATCCATATATGACTATCCCTCATCCAAATTCTTATCTGCGGGAATCCTTGCCGGAATTCTGATGAGAGCAGTAAGAATCCCGTCACTGCCAATATCATGAAGAGAATCGCATTCCAATGATGAAGTTGCTTCAGCTTCCGGCCAAACTTCTTCTGACGACGGATGAAGACATTCCAATCCATACCTGATCCCCTCCATGTATAGTGTAATTACACTACCCTGAATCCAAGTCAACAAACACCCCAATATGTAGCGTCTCAGTCAAAAACAGTTTCTTTAGTTGGATTCTGTAAAAACTCAAATAACATTGCGATCTGCGATTCAGTATTCCTCGAGGTCGATAGATCAGGAAGGCTATTCAACGAAAAGAATTGGACATCATTCGTTTCCATCCCCTTCTCTGCCATACCTCCAATGATTTCACATTGAATGAAAATCTTATAATAATGAAACGGCTGCGGTGGATGAGGGTGGTTATGATAATCCAATAATGCAAGCAGCTTTTTAGGAACAGTTATGTAGCCTGATTCTTCTTGTATTTCCTTGATCGCATTTTCAGCAGGTGAGATTCCTACATCACAGAACCCTCCTGGAAGTGCCCAGCGTTGATCGACATTCTCACGTACCATCAGAATTTCATTCCCTCGAAAAACGGCACCGCGCACGTCCACTTTCGGTGTCTGATACCCTTTTTCCTGCGAAAAGAGGTTCAGAATCTGCTTCATTTCATGATTCGTGTGTTCGGCCATGATTTCTGCACTCAGTTCTTGTAATTCTTCAAACCTTTCCTTATCAAACGCATCCTTTGAAAAAGTAAGGCCCGCCTGTGCAATCGATTGGATTTTCATTGCCCATTGCAACCATTTCTCGCTCATGCACTCCACTCCTGACATTAGAAAAACCGGAATTATATATAAAAAAAGACACCATGTACCATGGTGTCGATTCTGGTTGATAGATTCATTATAACTTATAGGAGTTTCGCTTCCTAGGATCTTCTAAGATGGTGATGCGTAAATAACAACATGACCAACAATAGGAATACGGCTAGTAGCCAGGCGAAGCTCTCGGTAAACCCCATCCTTTCAGCCGCAAAACCGAATAATGGAAAGCTGATCATGATCAAGAAACTTTCAGTCAAGCCGATAAGCGAAAAGAAAGTCGAGCGTACATTACTGTGAAGTAAATGCTGGATGAACGAAGTGAAAATCGGTTCAAACAAACTTAACAGCTGTGCAAGAAAAAGAAAGGATAATAGTACTGCCCATTCCACAGAGAAGATAAAGATAAGGAAGAAAAGGATGAAAAGACCCAGTCCATAATAAAGGACAGAGAAGAATCGGAACCTTTCTTCTACTTTATAAGCGATTTTCGCCATCACTACTCCGAGAAGACCTTCAACTGTAAAGATAGCTCCGACCACTTTTGCAGAAAAGCCGAGCTGAACGAAATATTCCTGGCCATAGAATGTGATGATGACCATTACGGCGCCAGCTAAAACAAATAACAGCACAGGCACGTGCATGACTGCATTCCTCTTCCAAACGGATATGCCATCACTCAATTGAGTTCTCCATTGCCTGTACCACGGTCCCCTGGATGGTTTTTCTTCCGTGATTTCCCTGGCCGGTTCTTTGATCAATAAAAGCGGAAGCAGCGCGATAAGATGCGTAACAATCATCGAGCCATAGACCAGCTCCCAGCTGATATCAGCCATGAATCCTCCTGCGAATTTCGCGAAACTTAATGATAAGAGTGCGATGGCAGTCATATTGCCAAAAACTTTTGTGTATTGTTTTTCGCTATTCTGTTCTTTAAGAGAATCATAGGCCAGTGCCTGTTGAGCACCTGACTGGAACGTGATCATCAGTCCCATAGACATGAAAGCAAGAGTGAATACGGAAAACGTTCCACTTACCAACATGAATGTACCATACAGTAAGCTGAAGATGTTTCCGAGCAGAAGGCTGATTTTCCTTCCATATAAGTCTGCAATCACTCCTGTAGGTAATTCAAACAGCACGATTGCCAGGTGCAGCAGCGCTTCAAGTACACCAATTTCTGTATAGCTCATACCTTTGTCATCCAAATAAATGACCCAAAGAGCCCGATCAAAGAAAAGCTGCGCAAAGAAAATATAAAAATAGATCAAATAGATGTTCGTTTTTATTTTACTCATTTCAAACGTCCTCTCACATAAAATTGCACACAAAAAAGCCTCAGGAAAGTATCTTCCCTGAGGCTTTGAAGTGCAGGAAAAAAATACTTACGTCCGGATTACCTTATTGAAATCACAGCTAAAAAAGGACATACGTGTCCCGAGAACAGCTGGAATTCCAACAATTGACATCATGAGTACGAGATATTTTTTCTCACCAATGATATCCTGAATGAACGTAAGCATGCTTTCCCCTCCTTTTATGTAAGCTAGCATCATTATAGAATGAAATGATGCTGCTGGCAATGGCTTTATTCAATGTCACTCCCTGATTGCACTTGAAACAGGGTACTCTTTCACATCCAATTCCGCCTGCTCCTCCATTACAAGTTTTGCGAGCTCTTTACCGATATAAGGTCCACTCGTCAAACCGGAGGACCCTAATCCATTCGCAATGAACAAACCATCAAGTCCTGGTAGTCTACCGATGGCCGGCAGGCTTTCCGGAGTAAAAGGCCTGAAACCAACTTTAGTTCCAACATAAGTAGTCGTCGCAAATCCAGGTGCGACTCGCAACGCTTTGTCGATCACCTCATGCACTCCACCCATCGTGACACGTGCATCTTCCCCAGCATGATTCTCAGCGGTAGCTCCAAGTACAATCTTCCCACCATCAAAAGCAAGGAAATATTGACCGAATGGCGGCATTACGACCGGCCAATCGCTTGTATCCGTATCAGGAATGTTCAAGTGGACGATTTGTGCTTTTTGTGAAGTCAACAGAAAGTCGATTCCTAGCGGTTTCAGGATTTCTTTTGCCCACACTCCTCCAGTAACGACCACTTCATCAGCAGACATTCTTTCCTGGTTGTCATTGACACCTGTAATACGGTTCCCTTCCTGTATCAACGATGCACTTCCTACCTTATACGTCATTCCTCTACTTGTAGCAGCATGTATCAATGTATCCCGTAATGAAGCTCCGTCTACTCTCCCGCCACCACTGATATGAACCGCACTATAGCCGTCCTTCAACGGTGGAAAAAGTGCTTTCGTCTCACTCTCGGACAATTTAGTCACCTTGCCCATTTCAGGTGTGTCTTTTTGTCTGGCTAATGCAAGCTCATACTTCTTATCGAGCATTTTATCCTTGGAGAAGATATTGATTGCTCCAACCTGACGATAGGCTGGATCCATTGTTCCGTATTCACTCAGTCGTTCCATCAATTCCGGATAATACTTCGCACCTTCTGTCACCAGTTTGTACCATTCCGTATTTCGGCGATTCGTCAGCCATGGGCAGATGATTCCTGCAGCCGCTGCAGTTGCCTGACCGGTGTCCTTTCTGTCGATCAGCGTTACCGATGCTCCTCGTTCGGTAAGGTGATAAGCAGTGGCAGCACCAAGGATCCCTGCTCCTATTACAATGATTCGTTTCAAATCAAACACCTTTTCTTTAATTAGTCTAGAGTAATTCTACAGGAATTAATGAAAATTAACAAAAGTGTAGTATTACACTTTTTGTATGCTATACTAATAAAAAATGGAAAAGGAGGGAGTACTTATGTGGCTAAGGATTACAGGGGCAATTCTTTTTACAGGCGTGTTCGGGATATTGGGATACTTCATCACAGTAATCTCTTTCCTTATGTCGAATGAAAATGGGTATGTGTACGTAGGCATCGTATTCGCTGCCTTTTTGATCAGCATTAACCTCAGTATTTTAGGAATATTGAAGAAGATGTCTGGAAAAGCGGTTTTAATGACAATGATTTCACTGTTTGCCATCCCGTTGGTCGGTTATGGAGGATATGAGCTATATATCGACCGGATTGAAATCAAAGATGCAGAAGTTGACTTGTCTGCATATGAGCCATTTACAGAAGATAATGAGGTAGTGAAACTTGATGAACCCTCTACATACAAGATCGACGGAGAAGTCCCTGAACTAGATGGCGCAACGGCTCTCTATCCTGTCTATGCTGCTTTCGTCGAAGCAACGTATCCAGAAAAGACCTATGAACATGAGCCATCTCCAGATAATGCAGTAGTAGTTTCAAAAACGAATGGTGCTTACGAGCGGTTGCAGGAAGGAGAAGCGGATATCATCTTTACTGCCGGTCCTTCTGAACAGCAGCGTAAAGCCTTAGGGGAAAATATGAAAATGACCCCGATCGGTAAAGAAGCTTTTGTTTTTTTCGTCCATGAAAGCAACCCAGTAGACAGTTTGACTATCGAACAATTGAGAGGAATTTATTCCGGTCAGATTACAAATTGGAGCGAAGTAGGAGGTAAAGATAAAGAAATTCTTGCATTTCAGCGTCCAGAAGGAAGCGGAAGCCAGACAGGGTTGGAAAATATGATGGGCTCGACACCAATTATGGATGCTCCCAAAGATCAAAGGGTGACCGGGATGGGCGGAGTGATCGAAAAAGCCTCCAATTATCGTAACCATCGTAATTCCATCGGCTTTTCCTATCGTCATTTCGCTACAAAAATGGTAAACAATAAAGGCATCAAACTCCTTCATATCAATGGTGAGGCACCGGACATCCCATCCATTCAAAAAGATCTTTATCCTCTGACAGCTGAGTTTTATGCGATAACGAATGGAACAGAGAATGAAAATGTCGATCCTTTCATTGAATGGATGCGATCCGAACAGGGACAGGAATTAATTAAAAAAAGCGGATATGTACCACTTGAAGGCTCATGAAGATGAGCCTTTTTTCATGGATAAAACTTCACCTTCTCCCTGCAAACTAAAATGCCCTTTTTTGGACAACCTAAACCATACATGACGTTGCAAAGGAGGCAGTTTAATGATTAGTATCATCATTGGCCTAATATTATTAATGCTCTTAGCGTATCTTGGGTGGTCGATCATTTGGATCGCTCCACTTGTATCCGGAATCGTAGCATTGTTAAGTGGAATGAATCTCCTGGAATCCTACACGGACACTTACATGCAGGGATTTGTAGACTTTGCAAAAGATTATTTTCCAATCTTCCTTTTTGGGGCGATTTTCGGGAAATTGATGGAGGATACAGGTGCTGCCCAGGCGGTCGCCTATAAGATTTCCAGCTTAATTGGAGAAAAGCGTGCGATACTGGGTATGTTGATTTCAGCAGCTATCCTTACTTATGGAGGGGTCAGTCTGTTCGTGGTCATTTTTGCTGTGTACCCAATTGCGGTAGCCATGTTCCGGTCGGCAAATGTGTCGAGAATATTGATCCCTTCCACCTTCGTACTTGGAGCATTCACATTTACGATGACTGCATTTCCAGGTACTCCGCAGATCCAGAACATCATCCCGATCAATACATTTGAAACAGATACGATGGCAGCACCGATTCTCGGTATCGTAGCAGGGTTGATCATGGCGGTTGGTGGATTCTTTTATTTGAAATTCAGGGAGAAACAGCTGAATTCCAAGGATGAGACATTCACCGAACCTGAAGGTGATAACCAAGTCAAAGAAGTGGATGAAAACGAATTGCCGAACTGGATTTTATCCACGATACCATTACTTGCTGTCGTCATTACGCTGAATGTGTTCGATATCAGTATTCTGGCCGCACTATTGATCGGAGTTTTGCTCGTTATGATCTTTAATTTCAGGGATTATAAAGATTTCATCGGCGCGATCAATAAAGGGGCATCAGGCTCGGTAATGGCTACAATCAATACGAGTGCAGCGGTGGGTTTTGGAGCTTTGGTCACAGCCTCGCCTGGCTTTGAAACAGTCAAAGAGCTTATTTTCAGCATTCCGCTCAGCCCTTACTTTTCCGAAGCATTCGCCGTCCAGCTTATGGCGATGATTACCGGGTCTGCTTCTGGAGGGATGGGAATTGCGTTAGAAGCTCTTGGTGAGCAGTATTACAATATCGCTGTCGATCAGGGGCTCAGTCTTGAGGCTTTCCACCGGATCACATCCGTCGCTTCAGGAGCATCCATCCTTCCCCATAACGGCGCATTACTGACCCTATTTACTGTCACCGGTCTCACCCATAAAGATTCATATAAAGATGTATTTGTTGTAGGCTTGCTCATACCGATGGTGGCAACCATCACGATCATTCTTCTTGCTATGATGGGAATCAATTAAAGAAAGATAACGACCCGGAGTGCGTGCCCGGGTCGTTTTTTATTTAAGCCATAACTCTTTCGCCTGATTTGTATTTAGCTCTAATGTTCCAATGAAAAAGTTCTGGAGGTTGGTTTTCCGTTCTCCTTCTACCCAATCCCGATAGTGAGCAATCAACTGTTCAACCTCTCCATCACAATACTCCTCAATCAACCGCATAACTGTAATACAACTTCTCCAGTAATCATAGAACGCAGTGGCATAACCCTGGCTGTTTCCTCCCCGATACCCCGCTTTACCAAATGAAGAAAGCGGATACATACCAAATTCACTCTTAAAACGCTCAATCAAATCCGCTTCCACGGACAGAATCTTATCAAGTTTTTCTTCTGAGAACATGAATTTTCTCGGAAGATATTCACACATCCCCTCTTCAAACCACATATCTTCTTCATCCTCTTCTTCCCATGTTTCAAATTCGGAATGGAAGAAATCTGCATGGTGGGTCAATTCGTGAGCAGCGATTGCTGCGACATCATCCAAGTCAAGCGCATGGAAATAGTCGGAAGCAGCCTGCGAATCGGAGGCTGACGACAGATAGATTTCTTTCCACGTATCTACTAGAGGTGTAATATGTATTAAATTCCTTGATGTGTAAGCCGGCAAAGGAATCGTGGAATAAAGTTCAGTAGCTGATTGTAGGTCGTGAAAAACAATTCCTCTCGGTAGTTCATATTCCGTCAGTTTATTCAGATGCCTTGCATAGATCTGGAGCTTCTTAAGAATCTGTTTCCCGCTTGCTTCTATTTTCTTAGTACTGTCCGTATCCATTACGGAAACTGCGTATTTCATCATCTTACTCCCCCTTCCAACATACTTTAACACGAAAAAATCACCCTTACGACTAAGGGTGATAAGTCAACCGTCTATTGAACCGTGTATCCACCATCGATGACAGCAGCTTGTCCGGTTATACTCTTCGCTTTTTCACTTACTAGGAAAATAGAATAATCCGCTATCTCCTGGACTTGCAGCAAACGTTTCTGCGGTACAAGTGGATAGATGACTTCCTCGAGGACTTGCTCTTTATCGATATTACGTGTCTTTGCAATATCCTCCAGCTGGTTTTGCACGAGTGGTGTATCGACATAACCCGGGCAAATCGCGTTCACAGTTATCCCGTGGTCCGCTCCTTCCAAGGCAGTTACCTTCGTTAGGCCGATAACTCCGTGTTTCGCACTGTTGTATCCTGCCTTACCTGCAAAACCGATCAGGCCATTAATGGAAGCCATATTGAGGATTCTTCCATATCCCTGTTCCTTCATATGAGGAAAGGCATATTTGATCCCATAGAAAGGCCCTTTCAGCATGATATCGAGAATCAGTGAGTATTTTTCACTTGGGAACTCTTCCACAGGTGCCACATGCTGAATTCCGGCATTGTTGACGAGAATATCAATTCTCCCGAAGGACTCTACCGTCTTTTCAATCGCATTTTTTACATCTTCTTCTTTTGCGACATTTGCTATGACCCCATCAACTGTAAATCCTTGTGACTTAAGTTCCTCGATTGCTTTGTTTAAAGTTTCTTCATTAATATCGTTCAACATAACCTTTGCTCCGGCTTTGGCAAATTCCGTAGCGATTTCCAAGCCTATTCCCTGGCCTGAACCAGTGATTAACGCAGCTTTGCCTTCTAACATCGGTTATTCCTCCTTAAAAACATACTACTAGTTAATGTACCCATATTGATCATGTTTATAAAAGTTGAGCTTAGAGAACGAATGTTTATATTGAATTTTCTGACATAAAATGACACAATGGCTTTATTACTTTTTAAAGGAGGATTGGATGGTACCTATTTATCACTTGAATCCATTTGACCGTTAGACTACCTGCTGCCGAAACAAGGATCCCCCGATCTTGAAATCGTTCCAGTTTACTTTACCTAACCAATAGACAAATTAGGGGGATAATCATGAATAAACAATTATTTCTTTTACTTATCGGCCGGATCATGACGAATTTAGCAGATAGCCTTTATATGATCGCCACCATCTGGTATGTGAAGGAAGTCACAGCTTCTCCATTCCTAATCGGACTGACTTCTGCGATAGCAATGCTTCCAGTAACAATCCAGTTCCTATATGGCCCGATCATTGATCGCTTTCCAAAAAGGAAGATTTTGTTTATAGCTGAAGCTGGACAAGGAGTGCTGTTAGCGATCATTTCGATCCTTTACTTTGCAGAGACACTCTGGCTTCCACTATTATTCGTTTTCATGTTCATGGCATTATCGTTGGCTGAAGCTACATACCCGACCGAAAATGCATTGATACAACGATTGGCTGGGAAAGAGTCATTAACGAAAGTGAACTCGATTTTCGCGTTTTCCTACCAGACGCTGGACATTATACTGGATGCGATTTCAGGCATCCTGATTCTGTTCCTTGGAATCGGAATCATCTACGCTTCAAATAGTTTACTGCTATTAGCGATCGGTTTTATGTTCCTATTGTTTCTCAAAGTTCCTTCCACTAACAAGGAAAGGAGCAGTTTAACAGAGAAATTTTTCGTTCAATATAAAGAAGATTTTGTTGAAGGATATCAAGTAGTAAGGAAACAAACGACTTTATTAGCCGTATTGTTCGGGATAATCGTCATCAATGTCATGGCTACGATGGGACTTGCTATGCTTCCTGTCATTTCTGATAATCCGGCTGAGTATGGGTTCTGGTTGACAGCAATGTCGATCGGAACATTGTGTGGGACGGTGATTTCAAGCAGATTGGACAGATTTTTACTGCGAGGTATTTTTCCTATCGCTTCAGCTTTGGCTGGATTAGCATGGATCGGAGCCTTTTTGTTTTATGGAAAAGCACCATTGATCATCTGCATGGTGCTGTTTGGAGTCTCATGGGTTGCGGTCGGAATCTTAAGCATTTATGTACAGACCATCATCCAAGTGAACCTGCCTGAAGATCATGTGGGGTCAGGATTTGCCTTTCTGTCATCATTGCTTGGTTCTTTGAGTCCGCTTGGATACATGATCGGAGGGCTGCTCGGTGAATGGAGCGGTGCTGAAATAGTATTGATGATCGCAGGATCAGGGTATCTTGTGTTTACCATTTACTTTCTGATCCACCCAACCTTGAAAAACCTGAACAACAGAATCAACGAACCCTTTCAATTGCATAATTGATGCATAATCAGGGACAGTCCCTCATCGCTTTAAAGCGGTGAGGGACTGTCCCTTTATTTCTTTATATAGAAGTTGTTGCGGAGGGTCGGCCAGTTTTGAGGGAATGGACTTCCAAGAACCCAGTAACTACCGCCTCTCAAACGATAATCCTTAATCGTATCGTACTTTGCCTGCATGCTCCTTGCATCTTCAAACCACACCTCGTGCTCTTGGCCATTCTCATCGACATAATTGAAATAAGGTGACTGATAAGTTTCATCATACTGAATATTCACCCCGTAGTTCGCAGCAAGTCTAACCGCTTCTTTCGGACTAACCGTCCTTGCGAAAGTCCCTTCCTGCCATGGTATCTTCCAATCCCTTCCGTACAATGGAATCCCCATCAGAATCTTATCCCTAGGGATCACTTTTA
The DNA here is from genome assembly GCF_042675915.1 of Thalassobacillus hwangdonensis. Taxonomy (NCBI): domain Bacteria; kingdom Bacillati; phylum Bacillota; class Bacilli; order Caryophanales; family Bacillaceae; genus Thalassobacillus; species Thalassobacillus hwangdonensis. The sequence continues at coordinate 999,165 of NZ_JBHTKL010000001.1, forward strand.
CTGCGTAATCAAGAACCTCCCGCACTTTGTTGATTGGAGCAATTGCCCATGGCCTTCCTCCTGCCCATCCCCATTCATAGGTCATCAGCACAACGAAATCGACAATCCTGCCATGGGCAGGATAATCATGCGCTTCATATAATAAGCCGACTTGATCTGCTTTTATCTTTGGAGCGAGTGCTGTAGAGACCGAATAACCTGCAGGTCTCAAGCGAGCAACCACTCTCCTGAGAAAATCGTTGTAGTTTTCACGGTCCTCCGGATACACATATTCAAAATCAATATTCAACCCTTCATACCCTTTGGACTGCATCACCTCCAACACACCTGAAATGACATTTTCCTGGAGATCAGGATTTCTCAACACTGTGGCAGCTAAGTCAGAATCAAAGGAACGCCCTTGGAAATTGGTCAACACCATCAAAGGACCAGCATCATTCGCTATTGCAGCATTGATGACTGGTCCATCCTGCATATCCGTTATACTTCCATCTTCACGGATGGCATACGTAAAAGGAGAAACATAGGTGAAGTTCCTGCCCAATGCCAAAACTTCCCTTCTTCCTTCCTCCCTCATATTTGTTATATAAGCATTGAATTCCTTCACAGGCTTTGACTGGACCGGGATATACAAAACCTGACCAACATAAAGTAATGATGGGTTCGTAATGGAATTCACTTGAATGATACGATCCATCGTCACCCCATAGCGTTGTGAAATCCCCCACAGGCTTTCTCCACTCTGCACCGAGTGTGGGAAATAAGGCAGTATCAGCATTTCACCAATGAAGATCAGCGAAGGATCAGAAATCTGATTGACTTCGGCTAAATCCTGTACAGGAACACCATATCGTTGAGCAATATTCCACAAAGTATCCCCTGATTGAACGACATATTCCCTACCCGGTTCAGGGATTACCAGCGCTTCTCCTACAACAAGCCTGTTCGGATCTTCCATTTGATTGACGAGAACGATTTGATTGATATCCGCCCCATAGTTTTGAGAGATTCCCCATAATGTATCCCCGGGACGTACGACATGAATACGCATTGGACTCCTCCTGCCCTAAACCGTTTTACTATTATGCTATTCATGTCAAGGTCGTCCTATTATAGCCAGGCTCAACTTGACATGATGACATAAGCAATGATGAGCGCAAAAGTAGCAACGCCAAAGATGATCCCGGCAACAATGCTGAATACACTCCATTTGGCTGCGTATCCCTTGAATTCAATGGAATCTTCGGATTTATCAACTCTTCTATTATGTATAAATAACGAAACATTCACCATTATCATAAGAAACAGATACAAAATGACAAGGAAAGAAAAATCAAGGGATGCTGCATCATCTTGACGTAACTCAGCATTTGATGTCCACGCCAATACCAACATCATGATACCGATAAATAACGAAGCTATTGAAGAGAATTTCCGTTGTTTGCTCCATTCAACTCCCATCTTCTCTTTTTCATATTCCTGAATTCTGCTAACAAAGGGAAAAATCGAATTTGTCCTATTCCGCTTACTATATTGAAACAACCCCGAGCTCAAAAGTAAAAATGCAGTAACAAACTGCAAATCACTATTAGATAATTCAAGGGAATCTACCAAAGAAAAAAACAGCACAAATCCCACTACAAATAACAGGTTCATAAAGGTAAATTGTTTTACTCGTAAATTTCGAATGTAACTATTATCCATACTTATCCCCCTTCCGTTTCGTTCAATGCGTTTTAGCAACGATGACCATTGAAATGAATACGGTTGATATTGTAAGTGCAATCATCAGGTTCACAACCATGATGGCTGTCATTTGCATAAGGTCCAGCTGCAACCCCAGACTTAACACCATATAATAGACTAATAATGCAAAATAGGAATAGAACATTCCTTTTTCACGAATACGCTTCATCCGCTCATCCTTTTCCTTAAAATGCGGTTGAAGGTAACTTAGACAAAATGCCATGATCGCCATCGAAATCATAATAAAACTCTGTGGGATTGGCTCTTCTCCAGCAGCGATGCCAATGAAAAAGAAAAACGCTGCAAATAACGAAAATAAAATACCAAAACCGAAAAATACTTTAGGATTTGTTTTCATCATGTTCCCCCTATTCTTTCTTATAAAAAAAGATATCTTCGATTTTCACATCAAATGTGAGAACAAGTTCAAATGCTAAAGGCAAGGAAGGAGAATACTTCCCTTTTTCGATCGAGATGATCGTCTGCCGTGAGACACCCAAGCGAGCAGCAAGCCGATCTTGTGAATACCCATGTTTCTTACGGAATTCAGCCAGTCTATTTTCCAAATACTTCCCACCTCCATCTACCTGACACGATATAGTAAAGGAACCTTTACGTCAAGGTACCTTTACAAAAAATACAAAAAAGTACTCCTTTTTGAAAGGAGTACTTGGTTGATCAATATGCACCATCGGAATAGGTCAGTTCATAACTGTGGCTATAGATTTCTACAAGATTACCGAACGGGTCTTCACAATAAACCATGCGATATGGTTTTTCACCAGGATAGTAGTATCTAACCGGCATCCGTTGTTTTCCACCATGTGCGACGATTTTTTCTACCAGTCCTTCAAGGTCAGGGTCCTGCACACAATAATGGAAGATTCCTGTTTTCCAGTATTCGAAATTATTATCAGGGTTTTCATTCTGTTTGAACTCGAATAGCTCAATTCCGACTTTATCCGAAGTAGACATATGAGCGATTTTGAACTTGTCCCAGCCTGGTCCGAATACATCCGTACACATGACACCGATCGGGCTGTCATCTTCGACCACCTCGGATGGTTCCATGATCACATACCATCCCATCACTTCTTTATAAAATTCCACTGCCTTTTCCACATTCGGAACGGATAATCCGATATGTGAAAACGATCGAGGGTACCTCATCATTTATCGCTCCTTTTGATTAGAAAATGATTACTTGGTAATTCTGAAGCAATTGAAGATCAATGTCCATGCAGACGACTTATTCATGCATCAAAAGACTTTCTGTTATTCATCTGTTTGATTTCCTTCACTCGAAACATCAAACATTTCCTGAACAAGATCAATTAGCCAAGGGTTCTTTTCCAATACCAGATGCGTCACGATCATTGCCAAAAAGTAATTCATCAGTGGAGTTTCTGTTTTAAGTACACTTGCTGCAAAGTAAAACAGGACGATGGAAAGAAAAAATAACCAACCAATATAGATTACACCTCTAATCACTTTATCACCTCAACTGAAAATTCTACATTTACCTTCATAACACCTTCATTCATACATTAACAATGTAAACATGGTACGATGAAATCAATAAAGGGGGGAAGAACATGTCATTACAGGAAAAAGCAAAGAAATTCGCAACGGAAGCCCACAAAGGCCAAAAGCGCAAGAATTCAGATGAGGACTACATCGTTCACCCGATCCGTGTAGCAGAGACGCTTAGAAATGCGAAACTTCCAGAAGCTGTGATCTGTTCAGGATATCTTCATGACGTGGTAGAAGATACTACAGTTGAGTTGGAGGACATCGAAACGGAATTCGGCAAAGAAATCCGAGATATCGTTGCAGCTCATACTGAAGACAAATCCAAGTCATGGAAGGAAAGGAAACAGCACACCATTGATACAGTCAAAACTGGGAGTAAAGAAGTAAAGTGGCTGATTGTCGCTGATAAACTCGATAACCTGCTATCTTTGGAAAGGGCACTTGAAGAGAAAGGCTCCCAAGTATGGAAAAACTTCAATGCTGGCCCAGCAAAACAACAGTGGTACAACGAATCAGTTGCCTCCGTCATGTTCGATGGCTTAAACGAACAAGATACTCCCGAATATTTCAAAACCTATGAAGATGCCGTAAGACGTGTTTTTCACCAATAAAAAAACCGAGTGACAGCAAAAATGCTGCAACTCGGTTTTCCTTTTTATTGTGCCATTTCTTTTCTTTTGTGTTCCGGTAAAACTAGTTGACGAGGTTTCAGCTTTTTCTTCGTGAGTTCTGATACGACGAAGATCATAACGAAAGCTGAAATGGCAGCCAACGTACGGAATGGGAAGAGCACGATACCGTCTTCCACCATCGGATATGGCAGGAAGGCTGGTAATCCAAGTGCCGGCTCACCGCCACCCAAACGGAGGAACAATGCCACGGCAAGTCCTGCGATCGAACCGTATAAATTGGCATTTTTATAGAACAACGCCATTGTCAACTGCGGGAAAAGAATCGTATAAACAAGGTCTGATGCCAAATACCATAGCGTATAGACACTTTTTACATTCAACGCAATGATCATTGCTGCTACACCGATCAGAATGATTGTACGCTTGATCACTTTTTTCAATTTTTCATCGCTTGCTTTCGGGTCAATCAATGGACGATAGACATTCCATGATGCCATCGATGAAGCTGACAGAATGGAAGAGTCCATGGAAGACATAACTGCTGCCGCAAGTCCACCAAGACCGATAGCCGCTACAACTTCTGGTGTTAGATAGCGCAGTACATGCGGCAGGATGACAGCTGCGTTTTCGGGAGCTGGCAGCCCCATCGCTGCCCAGTCGATGTTAAAGCCGATGACACCGATCAATACTGCTGGCACTGCAGCAATCAAACAAATGACACCAGCTGTGATGGATAGCCACATTGCTGTCTTTTCATCTTTAGCTGAAAGTACACGTTGGAAGTAAACTTGCCAAGCGATACCACCGAAAATCAATAGTAGTGCGTAATCGATCCAGTTCCAGTACCAATTGCCCCAGGCAGGATCTTCCCAGCCGTTAAGTGGAGGGAACAGATTCGCATAAGATCCAAGTTCCGATGCGTAATTACTCCATGCAGTCCCCAATCCATCTGTATGACCTAACGCAAATGGAATGATCAAAAATAAGCCAAGCAATAGAATTGCCATTTGGAATAAATCTGTATAAGCAACTGCCCACATACCACCAAGAACGGTATAAGCAATTGCGATGACGCCGGATAGAATGATCGAGGTGGTGAAATCGATGTTCAGGATGGTACCAAACGTCGTACCTAATGCAGTCAGGATCGCCGCACTCCAGAACATTTCACCTAACAACGCGGGGATGTAAAGTACACCAGCCATTTTCTTACCAAAACGCTGCTCAAGAGGATCAAGAATTGTCATGAATTCATAACGACGCATTTTTCTCGCATAGAAAATACCACCAATGATCAAGCTTAACGCATAACCCCAAGGAGCCTGAGCCCATACAAGACCATCGCTGTATGTAAACTCAGCTGTTCCGTTTACATATCCTCCACCGATCCATGTTGCAGCCATCGTGAACATGGCAACTCCAAGAGGAAGTCCACGTTTCGCCACCATCATGTCTTCCAGCGAATCAGATTTCTTACCTGCAAGAATCGCTCCGATGTAGTACACCATCGCATAAAAGACGATCATTGCAATGAATCCACCCCAATGGATACCTTCATTATTGAAGGCCATGTAAGTCATTACCACAGCAAATACAGCAAATATTAATATGATTGGCGCATTTTTCTTAAGTTTGGAATTAGGTTTATTAGAATTAGTCATCAGCATCACTCCTAAAAGTATAATTTAAAGTTTTTTTGCCCAATACATACGTCTCCGCCGGACATCGAAGATTATGTGCCGGCGGAAGCGGTCAGTCTTCATCAATTGGGAAATGTTCAAATATTTCTCCACTATCAATAGATTCTACAAGCTTGTCCAACCATCGATAATACGCCTTGGAAGCTTCAAGTTGCTCGATGATTTGCCGCGCTTCTTCTTTATCTTCATCGCTGGCATCATTAGCATCCAAGATGTTATATAACCTTTTTTGCGCCTTTTTAATCGCATCTGTATTAATTTTTACCTCTCTGTTCCACTTTACTGAGAAAAAATTGGAGAAAAACTGAAAGAAATCTTTCTCTGCTATATACGTCTGTCTTCTGCTGCCTTTACGGAATGTCTTTTTGACAATATCGTAATCCTGCAGTTTTTTTACTCCTGTACTCATACTCGGTTTACTCATCCCGAGCTTATCCCGCATCTCGTTGAGCGTCATATCTTTTTCAAAATACATCGTTCCGTACAATGTCCCTGCGCTGCGGGTGACACCATACAAGTCCATCGTTTCCGCGATGGAATCAATCACATAGGACTTGGCCTCTTCGATCACCTCATGTGATTCATTTTCAGGATTTTTTGACATGAGCTTCCCCCTTCCAATAAATAGTTAATTTCATTAATTTTTTTCTTTACAAACTTAATGATAACGAAACTATCAGATATGTCAAAAGGATATGTGTTTTAAAAACCTCAAAACCCTTGTCCTGATGGCGCTGAATAGAATTTTATTTTTTCTCTAATAGACATAAATCATACAAATGACAGTACAATAAAAGCGCGCAGATAGGAGGTTTCTCCTTCTGCACGCTTTTGTAATATCCCTTATATTTTCTTTCCAAAGCTGTCAGTCCTGCTGTTTTTTCAGAGCTTCCTGTAAAGATATTCTTTTCAATTTTCTTCTAGACAATGCCAGGGATAGCCAGTAGGTGAGTAGGATGATCGCAAAGCCAATGAGGATCATCCATACATTGATGATCACCGGGATAAGGAATCCGGTCTCACTCACCAATGAATTCATCGCTCCCTCGATGGTCATCAGTGATAAAGGAATCGACAGGAAGTAGGAGAGGATAACGATTGGCGTATAGACACTCAATACCAATTTGGAAATTTCCCTATCGTGGTATCCCATCACCTTGAAAAGCGAAATCGATGGTGAATTTTCTTCCACAATCAAATTCGTAAGCAATGTCAGGACGATGACACCAATCAAAATGGCAAATGCAGCCATTCCAAAAACTGAATAACGCGTCGGTCCTGAAATCGATTCGAAATTATCGATGATCTCCTGTTTACTCTCGATCATGAAGATCTCATCCGACTGCTCAGGCTCAGCATCCAACCATTTACCTGTGTGGGTTTCCGATGGATAGCCGAGAAATTCATTCACATCGGATAATTGATGGTAGATGTTCGCACCGATATAAATCTCTGCTACGCCGGTAATTTTCATTGTCAAACGGTTGTTGTTCAATGAATTTTCAAGCGTGATTTCATCGCCTTCTTCCGCCCCTATGATGGCAGCCAATGGTTTAGAAATGACAAAACCTGAAGTAATGGCTTCGTTCAATGATTCGTCGCCATTTTGCAGGTTCATTTTGTCGGTTTCAGGCAACATCCCATAAAGTGTTGACTTTTCTACATCCGGCAACTCTTCCCCGTTCACTTCTATCACTTCAGAATCAGCCAAGGTAAAGGGACTTCCTTCTCCGCCGTCATTCTCCTGCAAACTCCGATAATGCACCGCATACTCGTAGGTCTGAATCTTTTCATAGGTATCTTCGACAAGCTGGTCCATCGAGTTGAACGAAATGAATCCAAAGAATAAAAGTATCGTAGAAAACATTACACCTAAGAAGATATACACGCTTCTTGCTTTACTTCGGATCATCAACCGTAAGCGGAACCGCTTGATGAAGCTTCCACGCTGCAAAATCGGAAGCCTTTCCAAGAATGACTTTTTCCCTACTTTGACTGTTTTCGGTCTCAAAAGTGTAAGCGGACTCTGATTCAGTGGCTTTCTGATAACCAGCGCTGTCAATAGTAACAAGAGGATAACCGGAACCACGAATCCTACGATAAGCACCATCGGATCGAAGTCAAAATAGGAAATACTTGGAAGATTGTAAAAGCTGCCATATAAATTAGTCAGCGGAACAGAAAGCCCAGCACCAGCAAGCACTCCAAGGATCGTACCAGTCAATCCGATCACCCATGCATACCCAAGATAATGGGACCGCAGTTCTTTCCCTCTGTAACCAAGTGCCATCAACGTTCCAATTTCTTTCCGCTGCATTTCCAGTCTTCGTTTCATCAGCATCAGTACCATGATGATCGATAGAGCCAGAATGAACAATGGTAACGTCGTCATCGTCGCTCTTGCACCTTCGATTTCAGTATTTACATACTGGATACGCGGGTTATTCTTCTTTTCAAGGAATTTAAGCACGTTCACCTGCTGATTCAATGCCTGCTGGAAATCGTTTATCTGAGAGGCATTTCCAAGACCAAGCACTTGAGTAATCGAGTTCCCGCTCAAATCCAGCAAAGTTTCCTCTTGAGTTACTCCTACCCCAAACCCAGCGGGATCACTGATCATATCCGTTTCCTGTTCGATCATGTAAATATAATCAGGTAAATAGACGAAACCAGTAATCGTTAAGGTCTTATTTTCGATATCGAGCGTATCCCCTATACCTAGACTATTTTTCTTAGCGAATACTTCTGATACAGCGATCTCCTTCGCTTCAGAAGGAAGCTCCCCTTCTGATACAAAAGGGACGTTGATGGTTTCCGTCATTGAAAATAGTCTCATTGAAGACTCCTCATCGACATCGATATCTTTATATTCCCTTTGTTCAAGCGTGATTTGATAGTCTTTCTCCCATTCGTTGACCTGTTCTTCACTCATCTCTTGACCGGCTATGAAATGGAAGCTCTCCTGATTGTAGTCTTCAGAAAAAGTTTCATTGCGTACTTCAAGTGTAGAGATCGCCATAGAAAGAGAGACGTATAACATGACAGATAAAATTAAAAGTGTAATGACTCCAAGGTACTGGAATTTCTTTTCTTTAAGATTGCGATACATACTTTTTCGTAGGATCATGCCCATGACACCTTCTTCGGATCAATCGGCGTATCATTTTGGTAATTTTCGACGATTTCACCACTTTTCATTTTGATGACGTGGTGAGCCATCTCACCGATCCCATGGTTATGGGTAATGATCAATACAGTAGTCTGATAGGTTTCATTCACGAATTTCAATAAAGATAGAATCCGCTTCCCTGTCTCTTCATCCAATGCACCCGTTGGTTCGTCACATAAGAGGACTTGTGGATTTTTGATTAACGCCCTGGCAATTGCCACCCGCTGCTGCTCTCCTCCACTCAATTGGGAAGGGAATTTGTCCTGCTTATCAACCATTCCGACTTTTTCAAGAATATCTTCCATATCGAGAGGCTGTTTACTCAATTCCTTGCCTACTTCAATATTTTCTTTAACCGTCAAAGTAGGAATCAGATTGTACTGTTGAAAGATAAATCCGACGGACTCTCTTCTGTATTCGGTAAGTTGTTTTTCCTTTAATGACTCCAGCTTTTTATCATTAAACGATATGGAGCCTGAATCATGACGATCGATTCCTCCGATGACATTCAATAATGTCGACTTCCCGGACCCTGAAGGCCCAAGTATCGTTGTGATTGTTGCATCTGGGACATGCAATGTAGCGTCCTTCAGTGCTTTAACTTCTACCTCGCCACTCTTATACGTCTTGCTCACTTGATTGAGCTGGATTCCCATATCATCATCTCCACAATAATTTTTGAAATGTTTTTATATATTTATTTCATTTCTAATCTAAATATACTACATGATTTTCGAGAAGACAATATGTTTTGTAATGAAATAAAACTTTCATTTCAAAACAAAAGCGCTGCTTACGGAGAAGCAACGCTTTCTATTTCTTATAATCATCCAAAAAATCTTTTTGGAAGCTTGTACTGACATTACCTTTGTCATTATTATTGTGACTAGTCAGATCCTGAAACGGGTTCTTACCGTAGCGTTCAGTAAGATCATCAATGGTTTTATACAGATTTTCTTTCTCTGCATACGTTTCATAACTGAAAAGATCCAGCTGTTGGCTCAACTCTTTCTCCTCTGCCAGATCCTGTGCAGTAACCCCAAGCAGGCGAATTGGCTTCTGGTTCCAATGCTGATCGAAAAGACGTACACTTATATTGAACAGATCCTCTGCATGCTTGATATGCTCAGGTAACTGTGTACTTCTTGTGATCGTCTTCCGATCATGATAGCGGATCATCACCTGCACATTGCGGGCAAGCACCCGTTTGGCCCGCATCCGATCGGCAACTTTGCTAGACAGTCTTCTTAATACCTGCTGCACTTCACGTTCATCCGTCGTATCCTCAGGCAGCGTCGTGGATTTTCCGATGCTTTTGAATTCATGGACGGCATCTGGATCGACAGGTCGTTGATCCACACCATTTGCCCGATTTTGCAATCGTTCTCCGTTGATGCCGAGTACTCGTTTCAGCTGGAGCACATCATGAGCTGCCAGGTCTCCAATCGTTTTGACATCAATTTTCTTAAGCTTCTCTGCCGTTTTTTCACCGACCCCATACATTTCCCCTATATCCAATGGCCAAAGCTTCTGAGGGATGTCTCTCTTCCTGAGTACAGTGATTCCCATCGGCTTTTTCATGTCAGATGCCATTTTAGCAAGGAATTTATTAGGTGCGATTCCAATACTGCATGGCAAATCAAGTTCTTCGGCAATCCTCCGCTGAATCTGGTCAGCGATTTCAAGTGGTGTTCCTTGATCTTCACAGTCCGTAATATCCATATAGCCCTCATCAATGGAAACTGGCTGGATCTGTTCCGTAACGTCTGAAAGAATTTTGAACATTTCCTTGGAAGCCGTACGATAACGGTCAAAATTCGGACGCATCACAATCAGATCAGGGCAGTGTTTTCGAGCTTCCCATAACGGCATCGTAGTCCTAACACCATGCTTGCGAGCCTCATAGCTGCTCGTAACAACGATCCCCTTCCGTTCTTCCGGATTTCCTGCAATCGCAAGCGGTTTCCCTTTAAGTTCCGGATTGAACGCCATTTCAACCGAAGCATAAAAACTATTCATATCAACATGGAAAATGACCCGCCCATTTTTCGGATAGTACTTCGACATCATGAACCTTCCTTTGCGAACTTCTGTTCTTCTATTATAACATGTTCAGATCAAGATAGTGTTTGTTACCCTCTACAAAAATAAAACGACCATGCACGTTTCGCATGATCGTTTCTTAACAATTAAATAATTATTTAGCTGCTTCCTGAACGATAGCTGTAACAAGTTCTGCTACTTTTTCCAGTTCGTCGACCGGAATACGTTCATTCGTAGTGTGAATTTCTTCGTAACCTACAGCAAGGTTGACGGTCGGAACGCCATGACCTGCGATTACGTTGGCATCACTTCCGCCTCCGCTCGTCAGCAGCTCACTTTCACGACCGATCGATTTGGCAGCTGCACGTGCAACTTCGACTACATGATCTCCTGCTTCCTGCTTGAAGCCTGGGTACATCACTTTGATGTCAAGATCGACGGAACCGCCCATTTCTTCTGCAGTTTCCTCGAACGCTTTTTTCATCTTCTCAACTTGAGCTTCCATTTTTTCAGGATTCAATGAGCGTGCTTCTGCCAGGATTTCCACATAATCACAAACGATATTCGTCTGCTTACCGCCCTCGAAACGTCCGATATTGGCAGTCGTTTCATCATCAAGACGACCGAGCGGCATTTTAGCGACAGCTTTTGCTGCAATCGTAATCGCAGAAACACCTTTTTCTGGTGCCACACCCGCATGGGCAGTCTTCCCTTTCACTTTAGCAAAAATCTTCGCCTGTGTAGGGGCAGCTACGATAATGTTACCGACTTTTCCGTCACTGTCGATCGCATACCCGTATTTTGCTTTGATGAGGGATGGATCCAGTGCCTTAGCACCTACAAGTCCGCTTTCTTCCCCAACCGTGATGATGAATTGGAGGTCTCCGTGCTCGACGTCATTTTCCTTCAACACACGGATTGCTTCGAATATAGCAGCAAGTCCTGCTTTATCATCCGCACCAAGAATTGTCGTGCCGTCAGTAACAATGTAGCCATCCTTGATTGATGGTTTGATTCCGTTCCCTGGTACTACCGTATCCATGTGGGATGTGAAGTAGATAGTATCCACGTCTTGTTTCGATCCTTTAAGTGTGCAAACCAGGTTGCCTGCACCGTGTCCTGTTTCGTTCATGGAATCATCTTCGTACACTTCTACGCCAAGGTCTTCAAACTTCTTCATAAGCACCTTTGCGATTTCCGCTTCATGCTTTGTTTCGGAATCCACTTGTACCAGTTCCAGGAATTCCTCAACTAGACGATCTTTATTCACTTTCAACATCTATGTCGTCCTCCTTTTATGTACTAAACACTTACTATTAGTACGTTAGCGAAAGTCCACGGGTGTGTCAATCAAAGCGGAATATTTCCATGCTTCTTTTTCGGGCGGTCTTCCTGTTTATTTTTCAGCATATCCAACGCATTGATCAAGGTAATCCTTGTTTCTCTAGGGTCAATGACATCATCGACCATACCGAGTCCTGCAGCTACATACGGATTGGCGAACCTCTCCCTGTATTCCTCAATCTTTTTGGTCCTTGTCGCTTCCGGGTCTTCGGAATTGTTGATTTCGTTGGCAAAAATAATGTTGGCAGCACCCTCCGGACCCATAACAGCGATTTCCGCATTCGGCCAGGCATAAACGAGATCAGCGCCGATCGACTTACTGTTCAGCGCAACATATGCGCCTCCATAGGCTTTACGCGTGATCACCGTAAGCTTCGGAACAGTCGCTTCTGAATAGGCATAAAGGATTTTGGCTCCATGACGGATGATGCCCCCGTGTTCCTGTTTAATCCCAGGGAAAAATCCTGTCACGTCTTCAAAAGTAATCAATGGAATGTTGAAGGAATCGCAGAAGCGGATGAACCTCGCAGCCTTATCACTCGAATCGATATCAAGGCCACCTGCCATATACTTCGGCTGGTTGCATACGAGCCCCACAGTTTTCCCTTTCAGTCTTGCGAACCCGACGACGATGTTTTTCGCAAAGTCTTTATGGATTTCGAAAAAGGACTCCTTATCGACAACTTCATCAATGACGACCCTTACGTCGTATGGACGAATCGGATCAAAAGGTATTTTATCCGTCAAGTCAGGTCTGTAATCGTCGCTCTCCTCTATCACTGCTACTGGTGGCTTTTCTGTATTATTGGAAGGCAAGTAGCTTACAAGATCTTTGACAGCATCGAGCGCAGAAGCTTCATCCGGTGCTTTCAAATGTGCATTTCCACTCTTCATATTGTGGACTGATGCGCCACCCAAGTCTTCTGAAGAAATCTGCTCTCCTGTAACTGTTTCAATTACCTTCGGTCCAGTGATGAACATTTGTGATGTCTTTTCGACCATGATGACAAAGTCTGTAATCGCAGGCGAGTAGACCGCTCCACCAGCACATGGACCCATGATCACGGAAATTTGCGGGATGACACCGGAATAGATGGAGTTACGGTAAAAAACATGTCCATAACCATCAAGTGAAGACACACCTTCCTGTATCCTCGCACCACCGGAATCGTTCAACCCGATGAATGGCGTGCCGTTTTTTACAGCCAGGTCCATTACTGCTGCAATCTTTTTTGCGTGCATCTCACCTAAAGCACCACCGAAAACCGTGAAATCCTGGGCAAAGAGGTAGATGTCTCTTCCATTGATTTTCCCGAATCCAGTTACGACACCTTCACCCGGTGCCTCTTTGCCTTCCATCCCGTAGTCTCCACTGCGGTGTTCGATAAAAGGATTCAGCTCGATAAAGCTTCCTTCATCCACCAGATACTCGATCCGTTCTCTGGCAGTCATTTTCCCTTTCTCATGCTGTTTGGCGATCCGCGCATCTCCGCCGCCTAATTGCGTTTTTCTTCGCTTATCATATAGTTCATTTATCTTGTCATAGATATCCACCGGTGATTCACTCCTTCTTGCTTGGTTGGCATAGTTCGTAAAGGACACCGTGCCCTGCTTTCGGATGTAAAAATGCGATTTGACTATTATGTGCACCTTGTTTTGGAGTCTCATGGATCAGAGAAACGCCATTCTCTTTATAATGCTCCAGTCTCGCCTGTATATCATCCACATCAAAAGCGATATGGTGAATGCCTTCTCCCTTTTTATCGATGAACTTCCGGATCGGAGATTCCTCACTGGTAGGCTCCAACAGTTCAATTTGTGTCTCACCGATTGAAAGAAAGGCTACACGAACCTGCTCTGAACTTACTTCCTCTACTTCCATCAGCTTTAAACCTAATGTGTCCTGATAAAATGGCAGCGCCGCATCGATATTTTCCACAGCAACTCCGATATGCGCGATTTTGTTAGGAGGCTGAACGACCCCTCGGTCTGGATCCACCAATTGTTGGATGTATGTCGCAATCATTGTGGTAGGTGTTCCACTTGTGAAAATTTTCGCTACACCTTTTTCTTCTAGATATGGGATGTCTTCTGCCGGAATGACTCCACCACCAATGACAGGTATATCCGCTGCTCCGTTCGCTTTCAATGCTTCCACCACTTTCGGAAACAGTGATTTATGTGCACCTGACAGGGAGGATAGACCAACGACGTCGACATCCTCCTGAATCGCTGCATGCGCGATTTGAGCAGGCGATTGACGGAGTCCCGTATAAATCACTTCCATGCCGTGGTCGCGAAGCGCTTGCGCGATGATCAATGCTCCTCTGTCATGGCCATCCAGCCCCGGTTTCGCGATCAGTGCCCGAATTTGTTTTTTCATGATAGGTTCCCCCTCTTACATTCCTGTATATTCACCAAACTCGTCTCTAAGGATGTTTGAGATTTCCCCAACTGTCGCATAGGCTTTGACTGACTTGAGGATATGTGGCATCAGGTTGGAATCCTCTGTACCTGCTGCCTCCTTCAACTCTGTCAGGCACTTCTGGACCAATTGTTCATCCCTGTTGTGACGTAATTGCTGCGTCTGCTCAATTTGCCCTGCTTCAAGCGCTTCATCCACTCGTAATAGATCAGGGTCGATTTCTTCCTCAATCTCGTATTGATTCATCCCAACGACGATTTCTTCACCTGACTCGATTTTCTTCTGTGCCTGATAGGCAGCTTGATGAATTTCCCGTTGCATATACCCATCTTCGACAGCCTGGACTGCACCACCGAGCTTCTTAATTTTTTCTAAATAGACATTCACTTCTGATTCGATGTTATCGGTCAGCTCTTCTACATAATAGGAACCGCCTAGTGGATCGACAGTGTCTGCTGCACCACTTTCGTTGGCAATGATCTGCTGGGTGCGCAGTGCGATCCGTGCAGAATCTTCTGTAGGAAGCGCCAATGCTTCATCCCTGGAATTAGTGTGCAGGCTTTGTGTACCTCCCATCACAGCTGCAAGCGCTTGCAAAGTTACCCGTACAATATTGTTATCCGGTTGCTGTGCAGTAAGGGTGGAACCACCTGTCTGTGTATGGAAACGGAGCTTCCAGCTTTTAGGATTCTCTGCTTTGTAATGGTCTTTCATGATTTTCGCCCAAATTCTGCGCGCAGCCCTGAATTTGGCCACTTCTTCGAAAAATTGATTGTGAGCGTTGAAGAAGAAGGCAAGCCTTGGAGCGAACTGATCGACTTCCAAGCCTTTCTCTAAGGCTGCATCCACATAAGCCATTCCATTAGCTATCGTAAAAGCGACTTCCTGGACAGCAGTCGATCCTGCTTCACGAATGTGGTAACCGGATATACTGATCGTATTGAATTTCGGTACATTCGCATGACAGTACTGGAAGATATCCGTAATCAGCCGCATCGATGGCTTTGGTGGAAAAATGTACGTGCCACGGGCAATATATTCTTTCAGGATATCATTTTGAATCGTACCTGTGAGTTTCTCCATCGGCACTCCCTGCTTCTCTCCAACAGCTATGTACATGCAAAGCAGGATGGATGCCGGTGCATTGATCGTCATCGATGTACTGACTTTGTCCAATGGAATCTGGTCGAACAACTGCTCCATATCTTTCAAGGAATCGATTGCTACTCCTACTTTTCCAACTTCCCCTTCGGCCATCGGATCATCGGAGTCATAACCGATTTGTGTCGGTAAGTCGAATGCTACGGACAGACCAGTCTGTCCCTGCTCCAATAGATAACGGAAGCGCTTGTTCGTTTCTTCTGCTGAACCGAAGCCGGCATATTGCCGCATCGTCCAGTATCTGCTCCGGTACATCGTAGGCTGTATACCTCTTGTATATGGATAACTGCCTGGGAATCCCAGCTGTTCATCATAGGATTCTGTCGGCTCGGTTGGTGTATAAAGACGGTCGATTTCAATATCTGAACTTGTCATAAACGGATCTTTTCGTTCTGGAAATCTTGCAATCGTCTTGTCTACATCTGCTTCCCACTTTTTCTTCTGGTCTTCGAATTTCGTCTGTCTGACCATTCAGAAACCCCCTTCAGTCGAATTATGTCCATCTCTAGCTTATCATAAGCTGAATCACGGAGTAAGAAGACTATCTAAAAATTGAAAGAATTCATAATAATATTGTTAATTATTTTTCATCCCTTGTCCAATGTTTCTTTTCGAGGTAAAATACATAGTAGCAATGGGGATGAAGGAGGTTGTGAACCTTGGCAGCAAAGAGAAAATCAAAACGCGAAAGACGTATGAAAATCATCATTTATATCATGATTCTATCGATGGTTCTTTCCACATTATTGGCTGGAGCGGGAATGTTCCTATAATAAATGATCGCGCATAAGAAAACGCATGGATGCCCCAGCATCCATGCGTTTTCATTTCTTTATTGGAACTGTTGACTCAGGCGGTTCTTGAGGTATTCATCGTAAATCGCTTCGAATTTTCTATCCTCATTGACAATGACGATCTTCGCTCCGTTCGGAACTTTGTCATACAGTGCTTCCACGTTTTTATTGTGCATCCGGATGCAGCCCTGCGATACATTTCTTCCGATCGACGAAGGCTGATTCGTGCCATGCACCCCGTAAATCCTGCCGTCCGTCCCTTTGGCATCAAAACCGATCCAACGGCTGCCGAGTGGATTCCTCGGGTCTCCGCCCGGAATGTTCTTCTTTCGATAATAGGGATCCTTCGCTTTCACTTTAATTGTAAATGTGCCGGTCGGCGTCAGCGCTTCGGTTTTACCAGTAGCAACGGGATAGACGTTCTGTAATTTTCCTTTATCAAAAAAAGCCAATTCATTGGATGCTTTGTTGACGATGATAACAGGGTCGGTCATACCCGTGTGAACGCCTGGAACAGTTAGGCTTAGAAACATGAAAAGCAGCAGGGATTTCATAAGGGCAACTCCTTTTTACCTTAAGTTCCCCGACATCCCTACTGCGCTATACATCACTTTTCTTAAAAGATCGTTTGATGATCAAATATTGTTCCATTTCATTCAGCAGTGTGTACAGACTTGCCCGTGCTTCGAATTCTTCCCTTGTCGTAGGCAATTCTGATTCTCTGAAACCTTCCCGCAATTCTTTTATTTGTTTCAAGTATAAGATCGCAGTATTCCCAGGGTGTACCGCTCCGGATAACTCTTCGAAAAAATCCGCAACCTTATTGGCATACTCACGGATCCCATAAATACTCGTCACGAGGGGCAGCATCCGTTCCAGAATCTCAAACTGTTTCATACGCATATGGAAATAATGATAGAAGTGGTTATGCGTACGGAGCAGGTGATTCTCCACATCCCGATATGCCAATGCTTTCGCTTCTTCAAGAAGTCCAGCGGTCTCCGTCAATTCTTTACCTGTCCAATGATCATTATGATTCCTGAGGAAGGCGGCCAGTTCCTTGAGGATCATGGAAAAGTTGTCTTCCACCTGATGCTGATAATCATGCAGCTTCCCTTCCAGGCTTGGCATATACAAATTCAACAGCAGCGCAATCCCTATCCCGATGACAATCAATAGGAATTCATTCCAAATTTCACTGAAACCGATCTGTTGATAGCTGTATAAATGCAAGATGATGACAGAACTTGTAATGATACCTGGTGTGATGTTCAATTTTACGGTAACCGGGATGAAGGCGAATAACATCAGCCCGATTGCAATGGGATTGTACCCAAGGGTTTCAAAAAAGATGAATGAAAATAACATTGCTACCATGCAGGCAGCAAAACGATGCCATGCTGATAATAAAGACCTTTTTCTGGTTATTTGAATACATAAAATGGTCAGGATACCAGCTGAAGCGAAATTCTCCAATCCGATCAATTGCGCGATCCAAATCGCGATTGGAGTTCCTACTGCAGTTTTTACTGCTCTATATCCAATTTTCAATGCATTGACTCCTTTGGACAAAATATGAAATATATCAAATCATAACATGTCCAACTATGGAAGAAAAGATTTCCTATCCTTCTATCATTTTCATTGTTGTTCACCCATGCTTTTGAGCCCTTACTACGCTTTTGATACTGTCAATCAACAAAAGGATCGCACCTGCAAGCATGCCACCAAACCCTGTCAGATTGACTAAGGGATTTTCTCCAATAATCCATACAGCCAGACTGATAAGAAATACTACCGTCCCGATGATTCTCATCATACTCACCCGCTGCATCATGCATGAAGCCCTCCTTATAATTTCCTTCTCAATCGGATAGATCGATAAGTCTCTGCTTCTGAGTTACCATATCCAGGAACTTCTTCTATAAATGAGAAGCCTCTTGCTTTGTAAAAAGGGATCCCTTTTTCATTACCTTTCTGGACAGAAACCCATTGTTCCTTTGCTCCAGCATCTCTCTGCTGTCTGGTAATCTCCTCAAGCAATCTCGTCCCGACTCCTTCGCCTCTGCGATCTGGATGCAGGTATAGTACATACACTTCTGCCGTTTCTGGTTCGATAAGTCCGCCTCCACCAGCGCCAATCACTTCTCCGTTTTCCAATGCGACAAAGTAACCTCCCCACTCTTCCGAAAAGTGCGTTACTTCCTTTTTAACTCGTTCATTAGTATAAAATTCATCAATGATCCGTTTTATGTATGCTTCTGTGTAAATTTCTCCGTAAGTTGCCCAGTTCGCTTTCGTGCAAACCTCAACAATACCCTCTACATGTTTTTCATTTGCGAGTTTCACTGTGATCATGACTCAAATCCCCTATTCTACTTTCATCCTGTCACTTTTATATTATCAGAATATTCAGCACGTTGAAACGTGCATTACGATTTTGTGGACCACTTGCGGTTGAGCAATTCAATTTCTTGCTGATGAGAAATTTTTTCTTTAGGGGTTTCGAGGATAAAAGGAATGTCTGCCTGTAATTTTGATGTCAAGATGGAGTCGAAATGGTTCTCCTTAATAAAACCATCGTTGAAAATATTGGCATGTCGATCCTTTCCGGAACCTGAAGCATATTTGGAGTTGTTGAGATGAACAGCTTTCAGATGATCGAAGTACCCTAGTCTGTTTCCTTTCTCCAAGACTTCTCCCCAGTTCTCTCCATTCCACAAACCACTTGCAAACGCATGACACGTATCAAGACAAAACCCCAACTTAGCACTGTTTTTACACAGCTCCCGCACTTTCACTAATTCTTCCATTGTCGTTCCTATCGATCCTGGTACCCCTGCGTTATTTTCCAATAGTATTAGGCAGTTTCCTTCCCACTTCTCAAGGACTTCGTCCAGCATGTCAATCATTCGACGATAGCTTTCCAATGGATCTGGACTGATGGATTTACCTAAATGGACCACTGTTCCTATCGCACCACAAGTATCAGCAATCTCAAGATCATTGAGCAGGGAAACAATCACTTTCCGTCGTTTAGCATCATCGGTAGGTGTAAGTGTGGTCGGGTAAGGCGTGTGGGCAATCGAAACCAACCCTTGTTCGATGCAAAATTCTTTACACTGCTTTGCATCCACTTTATCGAAAGCTTTGACCGTGAGACCTCGTGGATTTTTCGGGAAAAATTGAAAGGAAGCCGCGTTCATTGCTTTCGCAGATTGTGCAGCACCCAGATAACCATCTCGAATCGAAACATGACTTCCAAACTTCATATGTTCACCTCTTTTATTGAATACTTTCATTGTTATTCTTACCATTAAGGAAGGAGATACACACTTTGACATATGTATAAAAAACACCTACTTCCCACTGCAATATGCAGTAGGAAACAGGCATCGTTAATCAAGATATATTAAGTTTTAAAACGCCCCATTTTCATTCGGAGAATTCTCTGGTATGGGTTGCCCGACATCCCACATTTCGATAATACGTTCATTTTCAAAACGAAAAATATGTATGACTACTGCACCGATATCCTCCGGGTTTTGTTTCATATGTGAATGTACAGCAACGGTTTCTTCCTCTTCGATCGCAAGTTTAACTTCAAAAATCTTGTCAGGGTTCTCAGCAGCATTCTCTTCCATTGCTTCCATGATTGAGTCTGCATCTCCACGAAAATAAAGGTTGTGATGATAGAAGTCTGATCTAGTATGTGTCTTAAATGCTTCACGTACGTTACCAGAGGCTATCAATTGTAGAAATGACTCTGCCCTTTCTTTTAAAGATATTCCATGAGTTTCTTCCATAACATTCATCCTCTCATTTTTATGGTTATGAATAGTATATAGGTAAATGACAGACGATGCATAATGGACATTAAAAAAAGAGGTGCAGGCAGCACCTCTCAAATTAAATGATGAAATTGATTAAATAGCCTCCTGCCACACCGAGCAGTACAATCATCCAAGCCGGGACTTTCCAAATATTCAACAGTGCAAACAGCACCGTACCAAGCGCGAAATCCGCAGCTCCAAAAATCGAGCTTTTGATGACCGGATCATAGAATGCCGCCAATAAAATGCCGACTACACTTGCATTGACTCCCATCAGTACGCCTTGGAAAGAGGCACGCTTGCGCAATTCATTCAAAAACGGCAATGCAGCAATAATCAATAGAAAAGATGGTAAGAAGATTCCTAACGTTGCAACGACAGCCCCAGCAATCCCCTCCATCATCGTTCCAAGATAACTGGAGAAAGTGAACAACGGACCAGGTACAGCCTGTGCCATCCCGTATCCTGCAAGAAATTCATCCGGAGAAAGCAGGCCCGGGGGAACGACTTCCCGTTCTATCATCGGTAATACTACATGTCCTCCACCGAATACGAGTGAACCGACACGGAAAAACGTATCGAAAATACTTATCAGAGGATTGTCAGTCATTCTTGTAAGCAATGGCGTCACTATCAATGTAGTGATCAAGATTGCCAGGGAGGTTATCCCAAGTTTTTTCGAAATGTTGATGGAGAATGGCTGCACTTTTGATTCTGCTTTTTCACGGAAAAGTTTCAAGCCAACAAGTCCTGCACCAACGATGATGATGATCTGCATCCATGCGGAAGGATACAGAAGCATGATCGTCGCAGCTATAAGCGCGATTCCTATTCTCGTTTTATCAGGGGTCAATTTTTTCCCGAGGCCAATAAGTGCGTGTAACACGACAGCTGCTGCTACTACTTTCAAACTGTGGATGAAGGTAGCATCTTCGAGTGAATACGTCTGGTACAGCATTGCGAACACGACAAGAACAATGATCGACGGCAGGGTAAAACCGATCCAGGATACGATTCCACCCAGCAGTCCCGCACGCAGCATTCCGATCGAGATGCCGACCTGACTGCTTGCCGGCCCGGGAAGGAATTGACACAATGCAATGATGTCTGCATACGTTTTATCATCCAGCCACTTTCTACGATCGATATATTCGTCCTTGAAGTAAGCTAAATGGGCAACTGGACCACCGAAAGAGGTCAGTCCAAGCTTTGTGGAAGCAAATAATATCTCTAACAGGATTTGAAATGTGCTTCTATTGTGATTGTCTCTCATAAGTACTGCTCCTTTTACTTGATTTCTTTGAATAATTCATAGGCTTTTGCCCGTGCTTCCTGAAGCACTTCATCGCCTTTTTGCGTAATCTTGTAGTACTTTCTGATCTTTCCGTTGACATTGACGTCTTCTCTTAGCAACAGCTCGTCCACTTCCATGTTATGAAGGATTGGATAAAGCGTACCCGCACTGATGTCATACCCATGTTCATGTAGTTCTTCGAGCATCCATGCCCCATAAATCGCTTCTTCTTTTGCATGGTGCAGGATGTGGATCTGGATGAATCCTAAAAACAATTTTCTGAGAACTCTATTTTCCATCCGCTCACCTCTTATTCAGAAATTCAATATCGATTTTCGAAATCAATGATAAACGATTCATTTCTCTTCGGCAATAGGATTTACAAACTCTTAACATTACATAAAATGGACAATTTCACATAAAAAAAGAAGCCTTCTTCAAGACTTCTTTTTAAACCTATGACATCCACTTCGGTGGTGTATTTTTATCCCAATAGACTTCTCCGATTGTATGATGCTTTTCAAAACCATCATTTTTCAAGTGATAATGGAAGTTGAACCAATAGCCTTCTCCAGGTCGCTTATCACGACGAACATGGAAGCGCGCTACCTCTTCTTCACTGTTATGATCATAAATGTTGAACATGCGTTCTCCATATCCTGGAGTAGCTGTTTCTGTGATTTCATAATAGGACGCTTTGTCGCCGGCATCGCTTACAATGTCTTCAATAACCCGTTCCATTTCAGGTAAGATCATCGTTTCAAATTCCTCGTCCATGCGTTCGATGATACGCGGACCCATCTTGGACATCGCCTGCGCTTTTGCAAAGTCTGTAAGTTGTTCGAGATGATCGGGTTCTTTTGTATGTTCTAACGGAATTCCGGAAGTATCTACTTCCAGTCCCTTGGCTTCTTCTTGGCTTATGCTGACTTCTTCATTTTCAGCAGCATTGGCGTCCAAATAATTCGTTGGTACATATAATCCCAGAGTCAATATCGAAATCAGGACGACTGCAATTTTCCTCATCCACAGCTTCATTAGAGTATCTCCCTTATATGTATTCCCTTCCATTCTATCACGTTGAATCCAGTTGTCTATAAAACTATTGAATTACACTTATAGGTAGATACGTACAAAGCATTAATAAGGTTTCATTTTAATCCATCTTTTCCAAGATCAGTTTTACATTCTTTTCCCATCCTTGCTCTCCCCATTCCTTATACTTCTGCAACATTTCATTATTTAATGAAGGGGTAGAAGCAACAGTTTTTACATCATTCATATAAGTTATCATGGTAAGTACATCATCTTTAGTTCCAATCTCACCATGCCCTGGAACAAAAGACTTTATGTCTTCACTCTCCAGGAATTTCAATTTCTCAAGCCACAAATCCAGGTCTGATTCTTCAAAAAATGTGGGATGGCCTTCAACGAACAGCAAGTCTCCTGTGAAGACCACCTGTACACCTTCAACAAACAGAACTGCATCGCAATACGAATGCGCTCTACCATAAGTGACCAGTCTCGCGTTCCTCTCTGATCCTACTATCTTGAATGATTCTTTAAAAGTTTTTGTAGGTAAGACCAGTTCTAAATCAGGCAACGATTTTCTGATTTCTTTTAAAAAACTGATTTGGCTTCCAAATGATTGATCGTTTTTTTCTTCTAATGTTTCTATGTATTTCTCTAATCCTGCTAAGTCATTTTTTTGATTCCTGATTCTTTCCGGGTGAATTTCCTCCATTTTTTCAAACGTTATTGTGCTTGAGACGATTGTTGCATCATTAAAAACCTGATTACCTCGAACGTGATCGCCATGATAATGGCTATTGACTACGTAGGAAATAGGAGATTTACATATACTTTCAGCTGCTTTCCGTAAATCTTCTGCGGCCTGTGGAGTGTTAAACGTATCAAAAATGATTGTTTTGTCTCCTAAATCTATGATACCTGCATTAGCAACCGCTCCTCCACCTTCTTTAGCTATTGCAGCATAGATTCCCTTTTCAACCTTATGCAAATTGAAATGTCTACTTTTATAATCCATCCGAAATGCCCCCTTTCTTATATTGAGATGATTTGCGTATCATATGCAAATGTAAACCGAATACCTTTTTCTGCATACTTTTCCTCTACAACTTTGAGAGTGTCATGACTTAATCCGTTCACTTCCTCGATATGCGTCAAATACACTTCCTTCGCTCCCAGCTTTTCTATAACCTCTACCGTCTCCTTAAAGGTGGCTTCTTCCTTGAGTACAGGGTGATCTGGGGAAACCAATATTTCACCTGTAAGTGGATGAACATCGAAAATGCCAGCCGGAAGGATTGCGACATCTATATTTTTCATAAACTCAGGTGGTTGCCAATTATTCAATTCATCCATGATAATCAGAACATTTCTTCCGTCATTTTCTATTAGAAAACCGTATACGTAGGATTCTGCTAGTCGGAATGGATAAATGGTAGTGTCACTCATTTGTATGTTTTCATCATCACTTAATTTATGGACAGTTGCATACCCCTGCTCTTTGAAAAAATTAAAGTGGTCGCCACTCCCTAAGAAGCGGTCAAAATCGTTGTGGACTTGTTCCGGTAGAAAAACATCTACTGGATCATTTTCCGGTGGATGATTACGCCAGTCTGCGCTTATTGATTCCACCACTCTTCTTCCCATCACATGATCCGGATGCCAATGAGAATATAAGACTCCATTGATTTCCCGGATCGTAGAGCGATTGATTTGAACGTAGCTATCTTCAGGTGTATCTATCAAGAGGTCTGGACCATGAAGAAAGATGCTGGGCCCTGTTCTGCTGTATGGCACACCTTTCTCTCTAGCTTCAATGCAAACCTTACAAGTACAAAGTGGTCGTGGAATCGACATCGCGCCACCCGTACCCAAAAATTCAATGTTCATATGTCTCTATCCCCTTTTTACCGATTAGAACAAAAACAGGCAACATCATCCAGTGATGGTGCCTGTAGCTGTAATTAAATGATATATTTCTGATCCTCTTTCACGAATGAAAAGCTTTCAGGTGCCAGTGATTTTTCATTGGCAGGTGTTTGAGATTGCTTTTTCTTACGACTGAATATCTTCTTCAGCAGACTGCGATCATCCACGTAGAGTCCGACACGCTTTTGCTGGACTTCCTGAATCCCTTCAACGACGAATTGCATCGCAATCGTAAGAGTAATGAAAGCGATAAACACTGGAATAACAATCCAGTAATGGCCGGTCATGAAGGCTTCGCGAGCACTGCTGATAAGTCCTGACCATTCATAAGTGACGGAATGCGGTGGCGATAAGTACATACCGTTATCAATCAATACACTTGTCCCTCCTAAAAACAGGTTGAACAATCCTAAGTGAATGAAGATAAGCAGAACTTGGATAAATTGTTGTCCGAACACAATACCGACTTTCGATCGTAAATGCGGAATCAGGTGTTGTCTTAGCAGGTGACTTGCGCTACCTCCAAGCACTACTGCACTTTTAATATAATCCTGCTTCATCAGCAGTTTCATTTCATTTCCGAATAAGACGGTCACTAAAGGTATGACCAATATGGATAGTACTGCGACTTCAACAATCAGACGCTCGGAAAACGTATATTCGAACCCCCTAGTTGTCCCCCATAAAACAGGAGATAATAGGATGGTTGCAATCAAACTTAATGGCATGAAATGAAAACCATCAACAAATCGTTCAATCCCTCGTTTGATCGACTGCGGAACAAACAAGGCGTAAGGAATCGCAAGCAGGAAGCCAAATAATACTCGGAAAAATGCGATCAACCCTGCAAATAGAATCGTATATTTTGCACCTGCTAATATTTGATCCAACACGTCGTCTCCAATAAAATCCGACCCGAGAATGACATATTCCGAAGGTGGGTGGGGAACCGTGCTTAAAAGATTTCCTTCGTCATCATAAACGAGACCATGGTTTACCACCTCAACATCGTTAATTATGGAATGACCAAAACTTATGACCAGCATAAGTGCAATAATCATAAAGCCAAAGAGAAACTTCCTGTTTTTGAAGTGAGCGCCTATTTCAGCTAACGAACTTCTCAATGTTTTCTTCCATGAACCGTGTTTGCGACTTCCTACACTGAAATAAGAGGAAGGTTTTAATTCTTCAATCTGGTGCGCCCCAGATTCTGTCACAAGTTCTACCCCTTGATAAAGGATATAGAACGGGGTGAAAAACATGATTAACACAGAAGCAATAACCATCGCCCGGAAATCCTCCAAAATGAAGTTTGAAACGCCATTTATGTTGAACATGTATTCCACGACAAATAAACTGGATAATGCTCCCCAAACAATCAGTTTAGAATGATAGAATGTGCTCTTGATGATATTTCTGAATACGTGTGTGACTACCAAGGTCTTCTGCTTCAATCCTTTGCTCAGACCAAATTCTACATAATGTTTTACCATTTCCTCTTCTACTAGCAGTAAGATGACTCTGAAAAGGGAAATCAAAGGTAGGATAGCAAGCACAACAATTGGTGCGGCATAAATTTTATCATCCCCAAGGGTTGAGAACGGAATGATGATTGTCCCTGTCTGTTTATAGATCAAGACTACGACGAATTGGAGAAGGAATGCCATCATCAAATCAGGTATTGCTTCAAACAGCCCTAGAAGTCTCTTTATGCCAGCAACAAGTGGTTTAGGCAATAATACTGTGATGAAAGCTAGTGCCACAGCGACTCCAAAACCAAGTAAAAGTGCACCGACCAGGATCGTCATCGAATATTTATAAGGTTCCCATAGAAACGTAAACGGATTTAAGGCTTCTCCTCTGAATTGGTAGGCCCAATTATCCTGGTTGATGAAGTCCTTGAAGATATGGATAGTTTCATCATAATAAAGTCCGAAATCGACGAGCCCCTCACCGCGGAAAATGAATGGAGCTGTGCTTATACAAAGTATTCCAATGATTCCAAGTATGTAATAGATAAAAAATTTGAGTAGTTTCATTTTTCCTATGTCCTTCCTTCAAGTGATTACTATTATTTCCATCTAGTAATATACTGACATAAAGTAATACGAATTGCCAAACTTTTTTCATTATTTCGTCAGCTTGACACCTACAATATACCCAGGAAAGATCTTTATCAGCTCTCCGTTATAAAATTAAGATTCTCATCAAAATAAATGCAAATGGCAGACATCCATACGCACTACAGCCCGCACAGCCGTCCAGCACTTCTTTTTCCTTGTATGCCTCCTCATCTTTTTCAAAGGATTCTTCTTTCATCCGTTGCTTTCTATCCATGCCAAAATCCCCTTCCTTTATTCTGATGATTATTGTAACATTTTTACAAATGATGTAATTGATACGTAATCGAATCATAAGATTAATGGGATCCATTACTTGGGAATGGAATAGTGTAAGTTATTAAACCTTTGATGGAGAGGTGAACGATGATGGTTGTAATGAAAACAATGCAGGATTTGCAGACGTTAATTGAAACATCGAACTATATGAATTACGAAATAAAAGATGAAACTGCTCATATCTTCAAAGATACGTCAATCAACGAAGAGAGATATCTACTGGCGATTGCAACGTACTTTCCACACATTCATTGCCTGCAGATTACATCGTATGACGAAACGTTTGAAGCTGACCGCATCACATCTAATTTAGATGTGAATAAGTTGGAAACGGAAGATGTAGAAGACGGTAATGTCTATAAAATTTACTTGAAGTAATAGTCAAAACAAAAAACGGATTGTCATAGTGACAATCCGTTTTTACATTCCTTTATACTTCTTCACAATGTTCTTCAAAGATACGCTGCAGCTTACCTACTACTGCCATCGGTTCGAATCCTTCGATATCGTGACGCTCTACCATCGTTACGATTTTACCGTCTTTCATCAGTGCGAATGAAGGGGATGATGGTGGGAACCCTTCAAAGTGTTGACGCGCACGCTCTGTCGCTTCACGATCCTGTCCGGCAAATACCGTTGCAAGGTGATCTGGACGCTTATCATAGTGAATTGCATGAGCAGCAGCAGGTCGTGCTACTCCTCCTGCACATCCACAAACAGAATTGATCATTACAAGTGTCGTGCCTTCTTTAGCAAATGCCTGATCGACCTCTTCAGGTGAAGTTAATTGTGTATATCCAGCATTGGCGATTTCTTCGCGTGCCTGAGTTACGACATCATTCATATAAATGTTGAAATCCATAAGTATAACCCCTTTATCATAAGATATCTTCGTACCAATCGTACCAATATTCGCACAGGCTTTCAATCAAATGATGCAGTCCAAAAGAAAATTCCCCACCTTCATCAGATGGGGAACTGCTTTTAGTAAATCGGTGTGTTATCTTTGTTCACATTTTCAAGGATTTCTTTGACACGTGCAAGGAAATTACCTACGACTAGTCCATCTAGTACACGGTGATCCAAAGACACACATAGGTTTACCATGTCACGGGCACCAAACATACCATCTTTGATGACAGGTTTTTTGACAATTGATTCTACCTGCAGGATGGCAGCCTGAGGATGATTGATGACACCCATCGACTGGACAGATCCGAATGAACCTGTGTTATTGACAGTAAACGTACCGCCTTCCATATCCGCGGATGTCAACTTGCCACTGCGTGCTTTCATCGCAAGGTCTGTGATGTCTTTTGCAATTCCTTTGATGCTCTTGTCGTCTGCATCGCGAATGACAGGCACGAACAACTGGTTTTCATTAGCTACAGCAATGTTCAAATTAATCGCTTTACGCTGGATGATCTTGTCTCCAGCCCAAGTGCTGTTGATTTCAGGGAATTCTTTAAGCGCCTGCGCTACAGCTTTTACAAAGAAAGCGAAGAATGTAAGGCTATAGCCTTCTTCCTGCTTGAACTTGTTTTTCAAAGAATTACGGTAGTCAACCAAGTCTGTAACGTCCACTTCCACCATCATCCACGCATGCGGGATTTCCGTTTTCGATTTGACCATGTTCTGGGCAATCGCTTTACGGACACCTGAAACAGGGATCTCTTTATCTCCAGGTCTGCTAGTAACCTGGACAGGTGCTGGCTTGGACGGTGCTTCTGCTGCTTTCGGTGCTTCTTCAGCAGGTGCCGGGGCAGCTTCCTCCTGCTTCGGCTGTGGAATTTCACCACTTTCGATGATGCGTTCCACATCTTTACGAGTGATTCTTCCGCCTTTACCAGAGCCTTCGACTTGGTTCAGGTCAATATCATTCTCTTGAGCAAGCGTCATGACAGCTGGGGAATAACGCTTTTTCGAAGAATTATCCTTCGGTGTCGTTTCCTTCTTGACTGGTTCACTTGGCTGCTTCGTCTCGACGGGAGCTGCCGCTTCTGAAGCTTCCGCTTTTTCTTCTACTTCTGCTTCTTCCGCAGTCCCTCCACCTTCGACTTCGATGTAGCACATAAGGTCACCGACAGCGAGGGTTTCGTCTTCCTTCGCTACGATTTCTTTAATGACTCCAGTAAAGGAAGAAGGAACTTCCGCATTTACTTTATCGGTCATGACTTCCGCAATCGGATCATATTTATTGACTTGGTCGCCTTCTTTGACGAGCCATGAACTGATCGTACCTTCAGTTACACTCTCCCCGAGCTGGGGCATGGTAATCTTTTCTTTGCCCATTGAGATTCCTCCTTTTGATTAAAATTCAGCAAGCTCTCTCATGGCTTTTTCTACTTTGTCCGGATTCATCATGAAATACTTCTCCATAGTCGGAGAGTATGGCATTGCCGGTACATCCGGACCTGCAAGACGTTTGACCGGTGCATCGAGATCGAATAGACAGTTTTCGCTGATGATAGCAGAAACTTCACTGATGATTCCGCCCTCTTTGTTATCCTCGGTGACCAACAGGACTTTTCCTGTTTTTGAAGCTGCCTCGATGATAGCTTCCTGATCAAGTGGATATACCGTACGCAAGTCAAGAATATGTGCATCAATACCTTCTGCTGCAAGCTTTTCTGCAGCTTGAAGTGCGAAGTGTACACATAAGCCGTAAGTAATTACAGTAATATCAGAGCCTTCACGCTTCACATCCGCTTTACCGATCGGCAATGTGTAATCATCTTCAGGCACCTCACCTTTGATCAGACGATACGCACGCTTATGTTCAAAGAACAAGACAGGATCATCATCACGGATTGCTGCTTTCAACAAACCTTTCACATCGTAAGGAGTGGAAGGCATGACGATTTTCAGTCCTGGCTGGTTGGCAAATACCGCCTCCACAGATTGTGAATGATACAATGCGCCATGCACACCGCCACCATATGGAGCACGGATTGTGATCGGACAATCCCAGTCGTTGTTCGAACGGTATCGGATCTTTGCTGCCTCAGAAATGATCTGGTTGACAGCTGGCATGATGAAATCAGCAAACTGCATTTCAGCTACCGGACGCATGCCGTACATTGCCGCTCCAATTCCTACACCCGCGATTGCAGATTCAGCAAGTGGCGTATCGAGGACGCGATCTTCACCGAATTCGTCATAAAGGCCATCAGTAGCACGGAAAACTCCTCCACGCTTCCCAACATCTTCACCTAATACAAATACTTTTTCATCTCTTTGCATTTCTTCTTTCAATGCAAGTGTCACTGCATTGATATAAGACATTACTGGCATAGTTACTCCCCCTCCTTACTCTTTATAAACGTAGTTAAGCGCAGATTCCGGTTCCGCATATGGTGCATTCTCCGCATAATCCGTCGCTTCGTTCACTTCATTTGTAATTTCGTCATTCATCTTCTTCTCGACTTCTTCAGTCAGGATGTTCATTTCACGTAAGTAGTTCCCAAACGTAATGATGGAATCCTTTTTACGTGCCTCGTCCACTTCTTCTTTTTCACGGTACGTACGATCGTCATCATCACTGGAGTGAGGAGTCAAACGATAGGACACCGTCTCGATCAGTGTAGGACCTTCACCGTTTCGGCCGCGGTCTGCTGCAGCCTTGACTGCTTCATAGACGGCTAGTGGATCATTTCCATCTACTGTGAAGCCAGGCATTCCATATCCGATCGCTCGGTCGGATACTTTTTCACATGCAAGCTGCTTGCTCACTGGTACAGAGATCGCGTATTTATTGTTTTCAACCATGAAGATGACCGGCAGTTTATGTACCCCGGCAAAGTTAGCCCCTTCATGGAAATCTCCCTGGTTGGAAGAACCTTCTCCTAGTGTAACGAAGGAGACGAAATCTTTCTTTTCCATTTTACCTGCCAATGCAACTCCGACAGCGTGAGGTACCTGTGTAGTAACTGGAGAGGATCCTGTTACGATGCGGTTTTTCTTCTGTCCGAAGTGACCAGGCATCTGACGACTTCCTGAGTTCGGATCCTCAGCTTTTGCGAAGCCGGAAAGCATCAATTCTCTTGATGTCATTCCGAAAGCAAGGACGACACCCATGTCACGGTAATAAGGAAGTGCATAATCCTTTTCACGGTCCAATGCATACGAAGCACCAACTTGTGCCGCTTCCTGTCCTTGACATGAAATGACAAATGGAATTTTACCTGAACGGTTCAACAGCCACATTCTTTCATCGATTTTACGTGCAAGCAGCATCGTACGATACATATCCAGCACTTGATCATCTGATAGACCTAGTTTTTCATGGCGATTTTCAGCCATTTGAATCCCTCCTTCATTCAATTACCCGTGGATTTGTTTTCCGTCGACAGCCATTGCAGCCTCGCCGATTGCCTCAGACAATGTCGGGTGCGGGTGAATGCTGTGTGCGATTTCCCAAGGGGTTGCATCCAACACTTTTGCAAGGCCTGCTTCTGAAATCATATCCGTGACATGAGGCCCGACCATATGAACGCCAAGCAAATCATCGGATTTCTTGTCTGCAATGATTTTTACGAAACCATCCGTTTCACCAAAGACCATCGCTTTACCTATCGCCTTGAACGAGAACTTACCGGTTTTTACATCGTAACCGCGTTCCTTCGCCTGCTCTTCTGTCATTCCTACACTGGCAACTTCAGGACTGGAATAGATACAGGTTGGAACTTCATCCGTATTCATCGGATGAGGATTTTTGTCAGCCATATGTTCGACAGCAATGATGCCTTCATGTGATGCCACATGTGCAAGCTGCATGCCGCCGATTACATCACCGATTGCATAAATGTGACTCTCTTTCGTCTGATAGAATTCATTCGTCTTGATGACACCGTTCTCAACAACGATGTCCGTGTTTTCCAGACCGATGTTCGTAACATTTGCAGCACGTCCGACAGAAACAAGCATTTTATCCGCCTGATAGGTTTGAGTTTCCCCATTAACTTCTGCCTGGATCGAAACACCAGAATCCTTATTCAGAGATTCAGCAATCACTTTTGCATCAGTAACGACGTTAACGCCTTTTTTCTTCATTTGCTTCTTCATTTCTTTCGACACTTCTTGATCCTCTGTAGGTAAAATGTGCGGCAGGTACTCGAGCACAGTCACTTCTACTCCGAAATCTGCCAGCATCGATGCCCATTCGATCCCGATGACTCCGCCACCGACAATGATGATCGAAGAAGGGAGTTCTTCCATGGACAACGCTTCATCTGAAGTCATGACAAATTCTTTGTCGATCTCAAGTCCAGGAAGTGATTTAGGTTTGGAGCCTGTTGCGACAAGAACGTTTTTCGGAATCAGCATTTCATTCTCTTCGCCA
Organism: Thalassobacillus hwangdonensis; assembly: GCF_042675915.1. Lineage (NCBI taxonomy): Bacteria > Bacillati > Bacillota > Bacilli > Caryophanales > Bacillaceae > Thalassobacillus > Thalassobacillus hwangdonensis. The sequence goes on from NZ_JBHTKL010000001.1 coordinate 1,031,537, forward strand.
TTGTTCATTTCAACAGAAATGGTTCCAGGCATCGGGGAAAAGATAGATGGTCCCAAAATTCTGCCGAATCCTTCATAAACATCGATCTTACCCTTTTTCATCAACCCTTCCACACCTTTATGTAGGGTGTCTACGATGGACTGCTTTCGTTCCTGGACCTTTGTGAAATTCAGGATAGGATTTTCTACTGTAACGCCATATTGTTCTGCTTCTTTTGTCTGTTTGAAAACTTCCGCACTTCTTAATAGTGCCTTTGATGGAATACATCCGCGATGAAGGCATGTGCCTCCAAGCTTCCCACTTTCGACTATCGCCACTTTCAAATCGAGCTGGGACGCACGGATTGCAGCAACGTAGCCGCCAGTTCCTCCACCAAGGACGACCAGATCATATTCTTGAGCCATGGTGTGATCTCCTTTCTACTCTGCAAAATTAGGATATTGCTTAGGTACTTCTTCTTTACGAAGCACTCTCAATGTACCTTCGTTGAGCGCTTCCAATTCATTTTCACCAGGATAGACGAGAATATCTGCAATCCATTTGACGCGCTCGGAGATCATTTCTACGAAGCCTTTTCCGTAGGCAAGTCCTCCAGTCAGGACGACTGCATCCACTTCCCCTTGAAGCACCGTACTCATGGAGCCGATTTCTTTTGCTATCTGATAAGCCATCGCATCATATACAAGCTCAGCTTTGCGATCGCCATGTTCAATCATCTGTTCTACTTCCCTGGCATCATTCGTATCAAGGTACGCCATCAGACCACCTTGTCCGACCAGCTTCTTCATGATTTCTTCCCGGTAATATTCACCTGAGTAACACAAGGAAACGAGGTCACCTGCAGGGACAGTACCTGCTCTCTCAGGAGAGAAAGGACCATCACCATGAAGCCCATTATTAACATCGATGACTCGTCCATGCTTATGGGCACCAACAGTGATTCCCCCACCCATATGAGTGATGATCAGTCTGGATTCGCCATAGGCTTTGCCAAGGTCTTTAGCTGCACGCCTGGCAACTGCCTTCTGGTTCAATGCATGAAAAATGCTCTTTCGAGGAATCTCAGGAACACCGGAAACGCGCGACACCTCATCCAATTCATCTACGACAACTGGGTCGACGATGTAAGCGGAGATGTTCAGTCCTTTTGCAATTTCGTTGGCGATGATTCCTCCCAGGTTCGAAGCATGTTCGCCGTTGTAACCGATTTTCAAATCATGCAGCATGGCATCATTGACCTCATAGGTGCCACCTTCTATCGGACGAAGAAGTCCTCCTCGCCCACAGACCGCATCGAGTTTACTAATGTTGATGCCTTCTTTGTCCAATTCATCAAGAATCACTTGTTTCCTGAAATCATATTGGTCGATCACTCGTTTATAGCCGGAAACTTCTTCAACTGAGTGACGGATGCTTTTTTCGAAAATACATTGTTCATCGTCAAAGACGCCAATTTTCGTTGATGTGGATCCAGGGTTGATGACTAATATTCGTTGTGTCTGTAGCACTTCTTTGACCTCCGTTCAGACATTTCATTTATCTTCTGCTAAGCGTATGGTTTCCATTCTGCAGGAATTGACTGCGTGATTTACGCATGATTTCAATGCGTTCTTCAGCCATGCGGTCTGCTGCTAAATAAGTTGGGATATTGTCACGCTTGGAAATATCGAATACTTTAGCAACATTGTCATAAATCGTCTCTACTCGCTTCATTGCACGTTCTTTATTGTACCCGTTCAACTCATCGGCAACGTTGATGACCCCGCCAGCATTGATCACATAATCCGGAGTGTAGACAATTCCTTTCTCATGAAGGATATCTCCGTGTTTTGTCGACTTCAACTGGTTGTTTGCTGCGCCTGCAATCACTTTCGCTTTCAGTTGAGGGATCGTTTCGTCATTGATGGTAGCTCCAAGCGCACATGGTGCGTAAATATCACAATCAACGCTGTAGATTTCTTCTGTATCGACAGCTTTGGCACCGAATTCTTCGACAGCACGGTTTACTGCTTCTTTATTGATATCTGTAACGATCAAGTTCGCACCTTCTTCGTGCAAATGACGGCAAAGATTGTAAGCAACATTCCCTACTCCTTGGACTGCAACCGTTTTCCCTTCTAGAGAATCTGTTCCGAAGCCTTCTTTAGCAGCAGCTTTCATTCCTCGGTACACACCGTAAGCAGTTACTGGAGATGGGTTACCAGATGAACCGAATGCAGGAGAGATTCCTGTTACATAATCCGTTTCAAGGTGGATCGTATCCATATCCTGAACCGTCGTTCCTACATCTTCAGCAGTGATGTAACGACCGTTCAACCCTTGGATATAACGACCGAATGCACGGAACATCGCTTCGTTCTTATCTTTTTTCGGATCACCGATGATGACTGTCTTACCTCCACCTAAGTTCAATCCTGCTGCAGCATTCTTGTAAGTCATACCCTTTGCTAATCGAAGCGCATCCTCGATTGCCGCTTCTTCAGAATCATATGTCCACATACGCGTTCCACCGAGAGCCGGCCCAAGTGTTGTATCATGGATTGCTATGATCGCTTTCAAGCCGGACTGTTCGTCCTGACAGAATACCAACTGTTCGTAATCGTATTTCTCCATATAAGTGAAAATTTGCATATCGAATTCCTCCTAATTATTTTTCAGATGTAAATAATGCTAAAGCTAGTGAATATATTTTACTCTCTGCCGAATCCGACCGAGAGGTTAAAACGATTGGAGAAGCTGCACCACTTATCACTCCTGCTACTTTTGCACCTGCAAAATACATGAATGATTTGTACAGCGCATTGGCAACTTCTATTGCTGGAACGACAAGGATATCCGCTTCACCCGCAACAGGTGAGTCGATTCCTTTATGCTCTGCAGCTTCTTTGCTGACCGCATTGTCGAATGCCAATGGTCCATCGATGATACAGTCACGGATCTGCCCGCGCCGGTTCATCTGGGTCAACAGAGCAGCATCCGTACTTGCGGACATTGCAGGGTTGACTACTTCCACCGCTGCAAGCGGCGCAACTTTCGGAACCTCAATCCCGAGTCCACGTGCAACTTTGACGGCATTTTGGACGATTTGGACTTTTTCTTCGATTCCAGGTGTAATATTCATTGCTGCATCTGTCAGAAATAACAGCTTTTCCTGTGCTGGTATTTCAAATAATGCTACATGCGAAAGTACATTACCTGTACGCAATCCAAACTCTTTGTGCAGTACTGCCTTCAGCAGATCTTTCGTAGCAATGTTCCCTTTCATCACAACATGCGCTACCCCACTCTTTACGGCTTTGACCGCTTCAAGTGCTACTTGTTCTTTTGGCACTGATAAAAGTTCAATCGAAGGATGATCCAGATTCAATTCTGCTTCAAAAGCAACTTCCGTCATTTCCTTTCGATTTCCCACCAATAAAAAATGACAAAGGTTACGCTCAATCGCCTCTTTCACTGCTTTCATCACTTCAAGGTCGGCAGCCTGTGCAATGGCAACCACTTTCGATTCATTCTGTTCCACTTTTGCAACTAATTCTTGTAATGATTTCATTTATTTCACCTCATTTTCCTGATGTTCATATGTGTAAGCCTTTACAAACCAGTTTTGAAAATGCAAGATTCTTCCACTATGAAAAATCTTGCAGGCTGTTCTTATCAAGTCCATACTTCTCCAGCTTGTAATAGAGGTTTCTTACTGAGATCCCCAACGCCTTCGCTGTCTGCGTCTTATTGTAATCATTCGCCTGGAAAGCATCAGCCAGGAGTTTTTTCTCGTAACTGTCCAGTGCAACCTGTAATGGTTCGCCGAGCCACACTTGGGGCGTATGCCCAGTTGCAAGCTGTGAAGGGGTAGTTTCGTTTGAGAGTGGCGGAATGTGTTCCATTAGAATAACACCTTCATTGGTCTCCATATAGATCATCGCTCGACCCATGATGTTTTCGAGCTCCCTGATGTTCCCTGGCCATTCGTATGCAAGAAGCTTTTCCGTCGCTTTCTCATCGATTGTAGTCACATTCCTGCCGTAATCCTCATTCAGCTTCGCAATCAGATGATCGATGAGGACAGGTATATCATCCTTCCGCTCCCGCAGAGAAGGGATGTATATAGGCAATCGGTTCAAGCGGTAATATAAATCTTCACGGAATGCCTTGTTCATGATTGCTTTCTCAAGATTGACATGAGTTGAAGCAATCACTCTTACATCGACTGTAATTGGTTTCGTACCGCCAACGCGCACAATTTCATTTTCCTGCAGCACCCTTAATAATTTCGCTTGCAAGCGCAGACTCAATTCGCTGATTTCATCCAGAAATATACTGCCATTATGCGCTTCTTCGAGAAGACCCTTTCGGCCACCACGCTTCGCACCGGAAAAAGCACCTTCTTCATAACCAAACAAGTCACACTCAAGGGCCTCTTCTGTAGTTGCTGCGCAATTGACTCGGATGAATTTATTGTGCCGCCTTTTACTTTCATTATGGATAGCATGCGCAAAAAGTTCTTTTCCTGTCCCAGACTCTCCTCGTAAAATGACGGTAGCTGGTGTTTTGGCTCCTACCTTCGCCTGTTCGAGCGCGAGCGTCATCTCAGGTGAGTCTCCTATGATATCGTCAAACGTGTATTTAGCTTCCAGGTTTCTGATGATTTGACGAGCTCGCTTCAATTCACTTGTCAGCGATTGAATTTCAGAAACATCATGCAGAACCCCGACACTTCCTTTTAATTTCCCATCAACAATCACAGGTGCTACATTGACAAGTACGTCTTTTTTCGCTGGTCCAACCTTCATCCTTACTCTTCTGACTGGACGGCGTGTCTGAAGCACTTTCATATGCATACTTTCACCTTCATAAATGTCGACAGTTGCAGGCTTTCCTATGACATCCTTTTCAGTGAGTCCGGTAATTCTCGTATAAGCGGGGTTGATCATCAGACCATTTCCCTTTTCATCCACTACGGAAATTGCTTCATCCGAAGACTGGATGATCGCTTCAAGCATTGTTTTTACTTCTTTCAAATCCGTGTTTTCCTCTGCGAGATTGACGACTTCAGTAATATCTTTGAAGACTGCAAATGCGCCCATCAGCTGCCCGCTGGAGTCAATCATGGGAATTCTGGTCGTAATCACCTTTTTCCCATTTTCCAAAACCAGTTCCTGATTCACTTCTTTGCGTCTTGTCTGCAAAGTGTCGGGAAGTTTTGAAGATTTGATGATGTCATTCACATCCTGATCGATCGCACTCGACCATTCTATCCCCAATATGCGTATAGCGCTTTCATTTAAAAAAGTGATTCTTCCTTGTTCATCGATGACGATCATTCCATCATGAATGCTGCTCAGGATCATTTCCTGATTTTCCGCTTGTCCTGTAAGCTCTTTCAAAAGTGCTTCCTTTTCTTCCAACAGCTCAGATGTGATGTTGGCTACTGAACCCGGGATCACTACGGTTGTCCTTTTCCGTTCAGCAATGATCTGCTCCAGTGTCGCTTCATCACCTGTCGCTTCGATGACAATATCGATATCCTGATGTATGTAATCGCGCCAGTGTACACCGACTGGAATTCGGAACGTCTCCGCCCACTTCAAGCCTGGTGCATCTTTGTCAATATCAACAATCGCTACAATTTCCATCCGGTTCGTAGCTTTCAATAATTTAAGTAGTGCTGTGCCGCCTTTTCCGGCACCAACGATCAACACTCGTTTCAAGTGATCACATCCTGCAATAATTTGCGTACTTTTATCATATCCAATCCTGCATGTTTTAGCAACCCTGAATCTATTTCAAGTTATGTTCTGTTTTGCTATACTGTAAAAGACTTCAATTAAAGGAGCTTTAAACAATGCGCTTGATTGCACTACTGATTCTGCTTATCCCTGGTGTGATTGCTGTTTTGGGAATCAAGCTGATCAGGGATACTTTATTCGGCATTTTCCATCCAGTTTTCTTTCATATCGGAATTCAATTTGTAGCTGGAATCCTTTTCATCATTGGAGGATTGGCATTTATTGGTGGATTTATCGTCCATCGTGATCGCAAACGCAACCTTACAAAAAAATGATCCGATCAACGGTCACTTCACTCTTAGAGAAGTGGCTTTTTCTTTTGGAATGATGAAACACACCATTGTTACGACATGAATCACACTGCCTCTGTCTGTTATACTTAGACCACGTATTATGATCGATCGCCGATCCAAAGATTGGAGTCTTTATATGGAAAAATACATGACTATGTTCAAAACACAATACCCTTTCAACTTATTGACTGAAGAAGAACTGGAGGCATTATTCCAAGATGCTGAAGTTCGTCATTATAGCAAGAATGAATTCATCATCCATGAGGATCAGGATGACGATTCGATCGACATCCAGTTCTTGATGAACGGACTTGCAAAGAACATCATGCACCGTTCGAACGGCCAGCAGATTTCGATCCGTTTCTACTATCCAGGAGATCTCGTCGGAGTAATGATGTACTTGACGAGTGGAGAAATGAAATTTTCCGTGCAGGCACTGGAAGCGACAAAAACATTGTGCTTCGATAAAGAAAAATTCTTCAGTATCATGTCAGACAACACGAACTTCTCCAAAGTGGTGGTCGATGGAATCAGCAACCTGATGAAGTCGCTATATAATGAAATAAAATACAAAAGTTCAACGTCAGAAGACGATGACGATAAAGAGCTTTTCAAAAAGCGCGCGGACGCCTATATGGAACCACCTACCTTCATTAATCCGGAGGAGTCGATTGAAAAAGCAGCTCGAATCCTCCAGCAGGAAAAGGTGGAAGCTTTGATAGTAAGTAATGATCAGGAAATCATGCTTGGGATGATCGGTTATTCCGATATTTTGCGTGCGTATTTTGAAAACGATCATAAAAGCCCAGTCAAAGATTATATGGAAGAAGAATCATTCGCTATCGCTGATCAGGATTTCATTTATGATGCATTGAGTTACTTGAAGCACCATCCGACCGAATTGATTCCCGTACTGCACCGCGAGACAATCGCAGGTGTACTGAGACAGTCTTCATTCTTTACGATCAAGAATTCTGTGTACTTCGATTTGACATACAAAATATCGAATGCGACAAGTGTTGAAGAATTGAAGTCCCTTTCACCGATTTACAATAAACGGTTCCAGCAATTCGTCGCTTCGTTAGTTGAAGATAATATGTACGCATTTGACGTGACGGAGCTGATTTCGAATTATAATGACCGTATTCATAAGCAGGTCATTCAAATTGCTGAAGAGGAAATGATCAAGGAGGGACGCGGTGCGCCACCGATTAACTACTGCTTCATTGTAATGGGAAGCCTTGGAAGAAAAGAGCAAGCGTTCAGCACGGATCAGGATAATGGATTGATCCTATCCGATTACGAAGACCTTCCGTCAGCATCGAAAATTGAGGATTATTTCAAACGATTGAGTGAAAAAATCAATACAATGCTTGCTGATTGCGGCTTTCCACTATGCACTGGTGGAATCATGGCTAAAGAAGATAAATGGCGCAAGTCTGCTCAGGCTTGGAGTGAGAGCATCAAGACATGGGTGGCAAAAATGGATGCAGAGGAAATTCGCGACTTTACAATCTTCATTGATTTCAGACCGATTTTCGGAGATTATTCACTCGCCTATGAGCTTCGAGAGTCCGTGGTAAAAAGAATCCAGCGCAGCCTTAACCTTCATCAACTGCTGATGAAAGACACACTGCGTTTCCGGGTCCCGATTCAACCATTCGGACGGATCACAGGAGTAGGGAAAAAGCGTTCATTGAATTTGAAAAAATCCGCCATCATGCAAATCGTCAACGCGATCAGAATCTATTCAATCAAATATGGTGTGGATGATATCAATACGATTAAAAGACTACGTCGCCTTAAAGAACTCGAACGTTTTCACCCAAGAGATGCAGAAAATGCAAAGCTCGCACTACACCGTCTGCTTACTTTCCGTCTGCAGGAAAACCTCAGGCAACTTGATGAAGGCGAACCTTTGTCCAATGATCTGACGTTACCACGCCTTAAAAAAGATGAGAAACGAGTACTTCGCGATGCCTTGATCATCGCCAAGCGACTGCAGCAGGTACTTGAATTAAGTTATAACAGGAATCGGGTGGTTTAATGCTTCCAATCGATTTACAGATATTAAAGTATATCTTTTTTGAGAAACCGATTTACCATTACAAAATCAAACCTTTTCTGAAATGGGACAGTTATCATCAGCTCACTGAGACATTAGAGCAGTATGAGACTAATCCGGACTTGCTGAAAAAGCCCTTGACTGAAACGCCTTTTACGATATTCGATCTGGAAACGACCGGGTTCATCCCAGAAATCGGCCATGAAATCATCTCGATCGGCGCAATCAGAATCAGCGGATTTCAGCATTGCCGTGTCAAACGCTTACATCAGATCATTCGTCCGATTCGTCCAGTCGGCAAAGAGACTTTGAGGCTGACCGGCCTGACAAGATCAGACATTGACAATGCCAGTTCGTTCATTCATGGATTCCAGCAATTTTACGAATTCAGCAAAGATTCCATTCTTGTCGCCCACCCGGCAAAATTTGATATGCGATTCGTAAAAACGATGCTGAAGCGCTGGAAGCTTCCGGTCTATGATCCACCTGTCATCGATTCCCAACTGATGGCCCAGTGGCTGCTGCCCGATAAAAAGCATCAGTTGGATCCCTTGCTAAGGCATTTCAAAATTAAAAAGCTCGAACGTCACCATGCATTGAATGATGCAATCATGACGGCAGAACTGTTTGAAAATCTACTGAGACTTACCCAAGAGACAGGAATCAAGAATTATGAACAATTGAACCGACGACTGAATAGAATTCCAGACCCCGATCCGTCCTTGGATATGACAAATTTATATGGTCAGTGAAGCGCATGAACTGTATGAGCCCCACTAGTAAAAGTAAAAAACCACGCCGCAAAGTAAGTTAATCTGCGGCGTGGTTTATTTAATATGTTAGAAAAACTCGGCTTATCGCCAGGTAATTATGGCGAAAGTCTTAGTATTTTCTAATCCCTTTAATAAAGCTTTCTTAAATTGCAAAAAAGGCCTTGTATAACGATTGGACTGCACGATCCAGCCCACCTGCCTTGATTCCGAACATCATCGATACTTCAGAAGAACCTTGGTTGATCATTTCAATATTGACGTCTACATCATTGAAGGCCTTGGTAGCCTTACCTGATATGCCGATCGTACGGTTCATCCCTTCGCCGACAAGCATGATCATCGCCATATTCCTTTCAATCGACACCATGTCAACTTCCAGCTCATTTTCGATGCGTGCTACCACTTTTCGTTCCTTATGCTCATTCATTTGGCTTTCTCTAATAATGACTGACATATCGTCGATTCCCGATGGCGCATGCTCGAATGATATATGTTCATCTTCTAGTATCTGAAGAAGTCTACGTCCAAATCCAAGCTCTCTGTTCATCAAATATTTACTTACAAACAATGTGAGAAACCCGTCGTCACTTGCAATTCCAACGACTTCTCCCTGCTGGTCAGGTCTTTCCGCAACAATCATCGTTCCAGGAGCATCCGGATTATTGGTGTTTTTTATGCAAACCGGGATGCGTTTTTTAAAGGCAGGTATCAGCGCTTCATCATGGAATACAGAAAATCCGGCATAAGATAATTCACGCATCTCCTTGTAAGTGAGTACATTGATATTTTTCGGTTGATTGACGATTGTCGGATTCACGCAATAAACAGAATCCACATCAGTGAAATTCTCATAAAGCTCTGCTTCTACACCAGCAGCTACAATCGAACCTGTGATGTCCGAACCGCCTCTGGAAAAGGTTACGAGCCTTCCTTCTTCGCTGAATCCAAAGAAGCCGGGGATCACAAGAATTTCATTGCGGTTTCTTAGCTGATACAAACGTTCCATACTCTCCGGAAGTACTTGTGCCTTACCAGGTTCATCACTAACTACAATTCCCGCTTCTTTTGGGTTTACATAGGCAGCTTCTGATCCTGATTGTTTCAAGTATTCGGCAAGAATCAAAGCTGTACCATCTTCTCCACATGCTTTTAATGCATCCATTGTCCATGCATCAATCTGATGGGACTCGATCACATTGATGATATTCTCCTTCAGTTGTTCGAGGACATCATTGTCCATCTCCAGACCTACAACTATATCTTCAAATCGTTGTACTACTCTGCTTAACGCCTGGTTGTAATCGGATCCATCAATTACCTTCTCAGCTAAATCAATCAGCAGATCCGTTGTTTTAATATCATTCGCGTCTCTTTTTCCTGGAGCTGAGACTACGATTACTTTTCTTTCAGCATCCGAATGGATGATGCTCGCTACTTTCTTCATCTGCGATGCACTTGCGACTGAACTGCCTCCGAACTTTACTACTTTCATCTATATACATCTCCCTGTTAGCAGACTAAAGTGTGCAATATTTTTAAATTTTATCACATTTTGTCTACCAACAGAAAGAAATTAATTACTTAGGCTCGGAAAAACTACATAAAAAAATTCCACCTCTCCGGATGGAATTTATCAAAGCGTGTATTGACTTTCACTGGCCTTCTGAGCTTTAAGTACGCCGAGTATCGCCAAAAACTTATCGTACCCATTCTGAGTCAGATCTCGTGCATTTTCCTTCACCTTTTCATAAAGGAAATCATTCTCCCCATATCGATGAAGATAAATGACAGCCTTGGATGTCCAGGTTTCCAGTTCTTCCCCTTTCAGCACTTTACCTACACCCCAATTGTCCATTGCCGCTTGTTCTTTAAGAGCTTCGGCTTCTTCGATTAATGCATCCAGATCCATGAGTTTCCTCCTTTACACCAATGAATAATTTCTTGGTAAAATACAGCCCCAGAGAGTAAAAAAAGGCATCTCTAAAAGGATGCCTTTTTACTCCGTATGAAAGGCATTAGTGGCGTTCTTGTGCTTAGCCTGCCTTATGCTCCAAGCGAAGACGATCCGCTACCATCGCAATGAATTCGGAGTTCGTCGTTGCCCCGGTAAGCCTGTCGGTTGGTTTCCGTAAGTTTAACGTTATGTTTATAGGTTTATACTAGCGTAATTTGTCGGTATGTCCGTAATTATTAGTTGGTATAATTGTATAGCGCTTTGCATAGCAATGCAACCGATTTTATCAAAGTATTTCGTCATATTTTGACGAACACCTCCGACTTAACGCCTTTCCGTTCCAATTCGCGCTCTAACTTCTCTTTCCGAGTAGGACTGACGGTATAAAAAACTACCCGCGGATAATGGCCGTACTGCTGCCAGATAGCCTTCGTCAGTTTCGCATATACTCCGATTTTATCCTTGTTCGTCCGCATTGTCTGCGTGTTATCAATTTCGACGAAGGTGTAGACGCCATTCTGCATATACATCGCGTCAGGCACGAGGTTGTATTGCTTATCGTCATATCCGAAGTTAACCGGCACCTCTGTCCGCCAGTCCGCCGGTTGCCCTAATTCGATATACAAGTCCGTCCTCATTAGCGTATGGTCCATTAGCGTCCGGCTAGGCGTTGCTTTCGTGGACCCTATCCGCTCCTTACCTCGAGTAGATACGTAATACACCTTATACTCTTTCCGGTAACTGAGGAGGAGCCGATCGGATTCCATTTCGGAAAGGATTCGGTGAGCGTTTCTATCTCCGCCCAGGTCTTCGAGTACCTGCAGCTGACGCCTGTTAGCGAATCCTAACTTATCCAATTTCGATATAATCGCCTCTTCTCGGAGTATCCGTTTTTCTTGCTTGGTTAACGTTGTCGCCATTCCGAATTACCTCCCGTTTATTTACCTTATAACGCTTTAGGCGGTTCCACATTTCAGCATCGTCGATTAAAGGCGCCTGCAACTCGACTACTTTATCCGTCCGGTACAACGCTCTTCCTGGCACCGCTAGTTTCTCCGCGCCATTTTGGTCGATCGCCACTTGCGAAGCAGTATCCGTAGGCAACCGAAAAGATATGGCACCGTCGCAGTTCTGCTTAACTTGACGCGGCAAAGTATCAGCGGTCGGATATTGCGTACCAAAGATTAACCGGTACCCTAACGCCCCACCTATCCGAGTTATTTCCGATAGTGCACTATGGCACGACGCAAGCTTCCGTTTTTCTTTCTTATTATGATGAGTTTCCGGAGCCAGTTGCGCCCCCTCGTCTACAAGTACGAACGTCCGCTTCTTAATCGGAGAATTAATTACGTTGTTATAACCTTTTCGTCGGAAGTCGATCATATCTTTCCGGAGTTCAGCCGCTACTTCGTCCAGGCATTCTTTAGCCTCTTCGGTGTTAGACGCCACTCGAACGACTTGCTTTAGCGCTTCATATTCGCCGAACTCCAGACCGCCTTTCATATCGATAATATAAATACGGACGTCCTCCGGATTCTTCTCGATTAGCGACGTCATTATCGTTTTCAGCATGACCGACTTCCCGTACCGCGTCATTCCTGCGATGGACATATGCGGTCGCTTATCGAAGTCGTGATAGACGTAACCCTCGCCGGTAATTCCGATCGGTGCCGCCCAACTTTCCGCAAGCTTCGGAATCGTCGCGTACGGTACCGAAGTCGGAAGGGTACTAGTATAAACGCGCACATGCAGCTTTCCGTCGAAGTAAACATGTACAGGCTTGTCGAGGGTTTTAGTCAGAATCGGCTCGAGCTTTGGATCATCGATTAATCCGTAAGGTACGTTATAGACATACTCCGCGAAAGTCGTTTTCCTAATTGTCCGTAACAGCTTCGGTTGGTAGTCCTTAACTCCGTATCTCACGTTGGCAAAAACCTTCTTTATTTTCCTTTTGTCACTATCCGGATTACCAGCGAACCAAACGGTCGCCATTCCCGCCAACGTCACCGCCCCTATTTCCCACATTTTCGTCGCTCCTTTCTTTATTTATGACGATGAAATAATCAAATAATATACTAGCCTTTTCCTGTGCTATGACTATGTTTGGAATATTCAACTATCAATTCATTAAAAGAAATTTGAAATGCAGGATAAAGCGTAGATAAAATTGAATTATTACTTGATTGGTAAATTCTATGTAGGCTAACAGACTAATTTGCATGTCCTTATGAATTTATTGTGATTTTCTTATAATTAAATTGTGCTTTGGGGTGGACAAAATGGAATGTCACTTAGGTAAGTACATAGACGAAAGTGGATTAAAGAAGAAGATGATCGCGGAGAAGCTAAGCGTAAATAAGAATACTCTTTCGAATTGGATAAAAGGGGAAACATACCCTCCAGTTAATAAGGCGCTGGAGTTAGGAGAGTTGTTAGGCGTTACAGTTGAAGAAATTTGGAAAAAATAAAAGCCCCTTTAAGGGGCGATGTCCTCATCTTCTTCATTAGCCATCATCTCTTCAAACATATGTAATGATTTTATATCGTACATCCCCGAATGAATAAAACGGAGCTGCCGGAACAAAAAAGAACGAAGTGCGTCATCTTCGACTAATGGAATATCGGATTGGAGTACACAATGGATAACTCCGGTTTCTTTATCCTCGACTACACGTCGGTCGAAACCTTCCGGATTGCTTATATCGATTGTAAAACGCCCACTACCAGCAAATTCATTTAATAATTCCCTAATCTCATATGGTTGACTTATCATCTGCCCGCCTTCTTTCTGTAATCCTGCAATTAATTATACTCCTTAAAACATCTGAAGGGATGGTTTCTTAGAATTGTTCATAAAAATGTTAAAAGCACCCACTCAGGGTGCTCTAGCTTTAATTCGACAAATAATGCCGTACAACCTCGTTAATAAATTTTTGAAAATCAGCCTGTAAGCTATCATCATACTCAAAGTCGTAATAAACATCCTCATAGTTCTTAGTGATAGCAGGATCAATTATTACTTCGTCATTATTACTCATTTGTAAAATTATTTTATTGGGTGTGGACTTCTTTAATAAACCACATTCTTCGTGAATTTCTTTAATTGATAAAATGTCGCTGACTTTATAGGTGATTTTTGAAAAGTGCTTCTCCTTATCGGCAGTAAAGACCTTTAAAGCTCTTTCTCCTTCATCCAATAGAAATAAAGTCCCCTCTGCACTTCCTATACTTTCGATAAAGTGGTGTGTAGTGGATGAGAAAATATCTCTATCACCTTCCTCTAGTTGAACATAGGTTCTTAAGTTCCTAACTGAAGTAGCACTCAGCCTATCAAACGTATTTATAGTTGATGTCATTTAACAACCTCCTCACCCTATATTTCTACATCCTTTTCCATTTACCTTCTTTTATTGGGATAATATGTAATAAGCGCCCCTACAAGGGCGCCAGTATTATTTCCAATCAACGCGGATTAAACCGCTCTGATCCATCCTAACGTATTTCGGCCTCTTCCCCTGCTCGTGAAGGTAGCGCAAGAACTGGACATACTCATGCGAATCTACGAATATTAGGGTCTTCATTAGCGCCACCTCCCTGTCGCACGCAGCCACACGCTATATTGATCCGTTGTTTGGTTTGATGACATAGCTCTAACTCCTACCTGCCCTCCGCTTGTACCCCCGGAAATCGCCATCCACCTATTCAGCGAAGAAACATCACCGGTAACGACAATAGGGGCATCATCGGAAAATGTAGACGGATATGACCACGTTTGTGTTTCCGATCGATAGAGGGATCCGGTTGGTACGTCCGTCGCAAGGGAAAACGGTTGTCCCCAACACTCCAAGACGCCATTAGAGTATTTGACGAAGTGGCCGTTAGCGTTACTGCCACTTTCCACTTCAAGTACAGTTTCTTGCCATTTACCCCAAGACCCTTGAGCGGATATTGCATTAGTCGCCCTGCGAAATGTGCCATAAATCTCATAATTGCTCGAGTAATCCCAAGCGAAAAGCGTAAACTCCTGGATCGCTGTATTGGTTTTTTGACCGATTGTCAGAACATATGCTCTTAAATCACCAATGTCCCGTCCGTAATCTGAAGGTGTTACCCCTATTGAATTAAGCCAACCTAGCATAATCGAAGGGTAATCTTCTCCATTAAGGTAAAACTGTGATAAGCCTTCAGCAAATTCCACAGGCATTGCGTCAGCTAGCCTAACATCAACGGAGTCTACCTGTTGAGTGCGGCGAGAAGGGTTATCTACTCGACCGCAAAGAAACGGGTCGCCACGTTCATCCGTGATTTGCTGCTCCTCAACGAATGATTTCCCCGCCGTTATCAATATGTTAGCCAAACTGATCTCATAAATAGAATCATTTCTAATTAATTCCGGCGGTTCAGGACTATCTGATGGTGTGCCTGTTCTTATGAAGACTTGCAGAGGATTCTCTGCATCAGGTGTACTGTCTTTTCTAACTACAACCCTATCGGTGCGATCGTATGTTGCATTTGCTGTGTCCAATATTTTATTCAAATCAGTAGTATTTCTGTATTCGTGACCTTCAAGAAAAGCACTTCCCGGTTGAATAATTACATTCATGGTATCTGTTGCAATTACCTCTAAGCCTGTGAAAAATCCAGTAGATAAGAAGTTCTGAAAGAACTCCGAGAAATCCTGCGAATCATATTCAGGACCATTGAAAAACCTTCCTAACTCTGCCATATTATCACTCTCCCATTAATTTATACGTGCCATTCCATAGCGAGATGTCTAGCTGCCTGGCGGTACTTACGCGCAGTTTCAGCCGGCGACAATGGCTGCGTACTGTTAATCGTAATCTGTTGCGTAATGCCATTCGGTTTAGATTCGTCTCTATTCCGTTCGCTTCGGCTACCTCCGTATCGATACGAATAGTCCGGGCGTACTTTGGACGTTTTATAGCCCGACCTAATACCGGAAGCCTGTGGAACTGCCGGTACTGCAGCAAATGCAAGCGTATTAGAAGCGCGTTTAATCGAACGCAAGCTATTCGTCATACCTTCAGCGAGTCCAGCACCGACCATCTTACCGAGATAAGTCGTCTCACGGGATGGCGAATGGATCCGTAGCGCGCCTTTGATCGTATCTTTAATGGAGCTCGCGATACTTGCCGCCTTGTCCATCAACTTACCGGCCATTCCAGTAATACCGTTTAGTAGACCTTCCATGATATTACGACCGGTGTCTGCAAGGTCGATACCACCGAAGAAGTCCATTACGTCGCCCCAGATATCGGTGATTTTGCTCTGGACACTCTCCATCTTGTCCGTTACCCTGTTCTTTAAATCAAGGAACTTGCCGACTACTTTACCGACCAGTTCACCGGCTTTTTGCGTAGCATAGTCTCGAATGGCATTGAAGGTATTTACTACGTTGCTTTTCAGCTCCAAGAACTTCAGAACTACCTTCGCTACTAATTCGCCCGCTTTATTACGGATATACGACCATGCCGCCCGCATTGTTCCGCTGATATTCTCCCAGGTACGTTTCGTGAACGCTGCAATCTCGTCCCAATTTTTGACGATCAGGATAACCAACGCGACTACGCCCTGGACGAGCAAGCCGACCGGCCCTCCAAGGAATCTAAGCAAAGCACCGCCACCGACTCGCATCGCCGCGATAATCTGCGTCTTAAATGGCGCCATCCAGGAGATAATTTTGCCGACCGCCCCTGCGACTCCACCGCCGAGCCCCTTAAATGCTGCTCGAGTGAGCGCAATACCGGGAATCAACGTCATTAGGACACCGAATAATGACATAGCAACTCCGATAATCGTACCTACCACCGGATAAGTTTCCATCATTTTATTAGTCCATTCTAGAAAAGCGTTGGTAATGTCGAGGATTTTCGTGCCGACTGGCGCTAATCCAATTCCTAAATTAATTATGAACATCGTTAGGTTTCCTATAAGATCAAGCACTTTGGGACCGTTCTCTCGCACGAAGTTAAGGAAGTCCTCGAACTTCTTCGATTCTGAAAGACTAGCCGCCCAATCCCTAAAGCCTTCCGACATTCCCAAAAGACCGTTCTGCATATCGACTGCTAACGGATTGAACGCAGCAAGCATCGAAAGTGTTCCCGTGAGAAAGTTTCCGATTGCCTTGCCGATTGTTTCAAGCGCTGGTCCTGCCGAGGTATTGAGCCAGTAAAAGATCGCTTTAACGTCATCAGCCTTTAAATTTCGTTCGAAGGCGTCGATAAGGTCGTCTACCGCCCGGACAGCTCCGTCGATTACCGGCCAAGTCGTTTCCATCAACTGCTGGAGTATGCCTAGCGACCGGTTGAACTGATCGAGTATAGGAGCTTCAAACCGTTTAGCGAACTTGCTGAAGAATGACCCAAATTTCTTCATCGCCTCGAGCGAAGCTAACTGCGACTTTGTGAGCCCGTCCTGCACCTTCTTCAACTGCGCTAGTGCCTCCGCTTTCTCTTCCGGTCCCTCCGCACTTGCCACCGCCTCTTGAGCAGCCGTCAATTTTTCCTGTGCTTTGAACACGCCAGTAAGCGCAGGTACAGCAACCAAACCGTAGCCACCCGCCGCCGCCCCTGCTGCAGTCAACGAGGAAGCAAGCGCCATGATACCGCCTGCAGTCGATCCGATAATCGGAGAAAGCGCAGGTAAGACGGAGATTAATGATCCGAGGAGGTTAATCTTGATTACTTGGCCGGTGTCTCGGCTTGCGTCGGCAATCCGGTCCATCTGCCGCCGATATTCCTGGTAATTCGTTTTAAGCCTTGTCCTAATCGTACGAGGTACCGCATCTGCCGCCTCTTTTGCCGCCTTCATCTTCGTTTGATAGACGGCAGTGTTAGCGTCCAGGTCAGGCGTGATGTTCATCCGGTCAACTCGCTCGGCCGTTCTGCGGAAGGACTCTAGTTGCGTCTGCATTTTGCGTAATTTTTTTGTGAAGCGGTCAGTAATGCTAACAGTATAGTAAATTGATTTTTTAGCTGCCATTTTCAGTCCGCCTTAAAGCGTCAGAGGCGGCTTTGAGGTGTTCCTGCGTAAGTTGACCGTGAAACTCGCTACCAGAACGGTCGAACTCTTGGATCGATTTAATCGCCTTCTCTAAATGCTGCTTAGATTCGCGTAAGGGTTCGGACAACTTTTTCTCTTTAAGTTCGCCTAACTTCCGCTCAATCTGCTCGTATTTCTTGTTGTGTTCCGCCTTTGCCTTTTCCATTTCTTCCGGAGTGTCAGCGTCGTAACCTCCGATTACGTTTTTTAGCTGTTTATACAGCTTCAGATATTTCCTGGTGTCTGTGTTTGGTTTTTTCATCTTTATCCCTCCTCAAAAAGTAGCTCCTCCGCCGGCAGGGTGCATCATCGGAGCATACAAAAAGCCATCCAAAAGGATGGCTATAGTTATCAGTTATTTGGTTTACTTAACAAAAACTTTGCCTGCGGTGCGGTCGACTCTAACTACTTCGAAATCTTTATTAGACTCAATCCAAGGACCAATTTCTTCATTGCTGTGAAAGACAAAACATGGTTCATATTCGTTGATCGTTACGCTTATCTCACCTCTAGGATTAACGCTTTGAGTAGAAACTGTGATGTTAGGATGAGTAGCGCAGTAGCTTGCCAATGCTTCTTCATCAACAAACACTTTACTGAAACAGCTGATGTGCTCCCTCTTAAATTTAGGTTTAGGTTGTTCTTGTCGAGATACTGTTACTTTTGGTTGAATGCTGCTTTTTTCATCTAATTGAGTGCTTGCAAATGGCGTTTCAGATTTGTTATACATAGTAATTCCTCCTAATTTGGTTTGGTATTGATCAGTTCCTTATTTACTCTTAATGTTGATTCAACTAGTTTTTCTGCCTCAGATAGCTTGGCACTAGATTTCGCTTTTCTATATCGGACCACCCCCTTATACCGAGTCAGATAACCGGTCTTTAATTCAACGCCTTTGATCTCCAATATTCCGTAGTCTTTTGCCTCTAATAGGTCGTACACATAATCCGCCAGATGCTTGAACGCGTTCTGATTCGTAATTGTTTCCGGAATATAAATGGTATGTTTATCTACCGTTTCACCCTGGTTATACTCGACTATGCCGAACGCTGTTTCGTTTTCCGTGATTGTGACTGACGCGACAAACTTTCGTCTATTGGTACGGCCGTCAGCAGCTCCGCCGTAAAGATCATCGTACTGATCGAATAACATCCGTTCCTTTCCGTCATCTACGATAAGTGGTTTAAACGTGAGTGATACGCTACGCACCGCTTCAAATACGTCGGTTTCCAAACCTCTCGCAATGATTTCTTCTGTTTCATTTACGGTAATTAAAAAACCGCTTTCCCCGACGGTTAGGGTTGCGCCAGATTCGGGAACCAGCGGAGAAGTTTCACCGTTTTTATTAGTTCTGATAAGTTCAACTCCAGTTATAGAGTTTTTATAATGGTCAAAAACTTTTGAAATGCAGGTGATTTCCATGCATCAGCCCCCTAACGCGAAATAGTGAGTGCATACAACAGATTTCAAAGGAAATAAGCGTTATTTTTGCACACTAAAAAAGCCGTTGGTGTATTTACACTCAACCGCCCGCAATCGCCTGTATGACGCTATTTTTGTCAAATATCTGCTACGTTAGTATCGAACATTCTTTCCGCCACTCGGCGTTGTACAGCCGGAATCTTGAACTGTACCGCAGTTAATCGCCCTCTGTAGAAGTAGTCGGCCATGATAATCCAGCCTTTCTTTAATTTATAGCGCTTAATGCGTCGGATCAGTTCGCGGTCTTCGGTGTACCCCGCAAGCCATCCAGTTTCTAGTCGCCAGACTTCATTATCCATCTTTCGTCACCTTCCCCCGGTCTTCAATGTCTCGTAGTGCTTTTCCGTCTTCTGAGCTTATAAACTCGCCGGTACTGAGGAAATTAGTAATTGCTTCTTCGTGGTATGGGCTTCTTATAATCATGTCAAAAATTATTTCGTCCATCTTTTCTTTACTGGCAAACTTTGAAGCTGGCTTATTGTGCTTACGGTAATTGCATTTTTCATGGCAAACCACGATATTCCAAAAAGAATTATGCGCTCCCTTTGACATAGGGATTACATGGTCCACGCTGAAGTCATCTCCAATCTTCTCTCCGCAGTACACACACCCTCGTTTTTGAGCGAATCGATAAGCTACCCGTAGCTCGTCCATCGTCAAATCATCCAGAACCTCACAATTTTTCGCCCTAGCCTTCGCCACATGAAAAGCTCGCATTAACCTACCTCCAGAAGTTTTACGATATTCCGAGTTATACTGGCGCTGGCATGGTCGGCAAATCCTCCGATATCCGTCTTTGTTTGCAGTCTGTGCGTTGAATTGGTCGAGGGGCTTTTCTATTTCGCAGCTACGACATATTTTAGTAGTGCTCATCTGCGACACCTCCGACCGGTTGATCGTGCTCGTCAAGACGACCCTCAATACAATCGTTTCTTTCATTGGTTAAGCCTAGGATTTCGACTAAGTGCTGATAAATTTTTGTTTCCTTCATTTCCCTTTCATCTCCTTACTTTCATTGCAGCCCTCTAGAAGTCGGTACCGCTAGAATGATCTCTTGACTAAAATCGCCTGTTGACATATAATTATTATGGATATTTTTGTGATTTTTATTGTTTGGACTAAAAAAATTCCCTTTTAATTCTGTAAAGAATCTTCTCACTAATTCTCCGAGCACCAGTTTCTAGCTGTGATAGGTAAGCGTCGGTAATCAGAAGCTGTTTAGCCATTTCTTTCTGTGTTAGTTCGTGCTTGAACCTCAATTCTCTGAGTTTCTTTCCATCCATAAAACTATCACCCCTTTTAATATTTTTTTGATAAATTAGCTATTCGCTTAAAAAATATACCTAAACATAATCAATATTGCCAAAAGGCGCTCTACGCCTCATAACGATTCCCCTTATACCTTTGTACTGCGGCTAACTCCTTCTATGCTCTATCGCTTTCCTCCGAGCTGATTGCAGATGCTTTTCTCCGTATTTACTTACAAGATAAGAAGTTATTTCATCTGGATCCATGCGATATGTCTTAACCTCACTCGGATTCCGGTCTGACTTCGCAAATTTCACTCGGACCCTATGAGCCTTTTCGCCTCGCTTATCCATTGGTGTGCAGTATTTCGGTTTCCTACGCCCACCTATTCGTTCGGTGCGCTGCTTGGCTGCAGCGATTTGTTCGACCTTACTTAAACCATAAGATGGCTCGTGCTTCCACGTATGCTTTAGCATTTCATACTCATTAATCCAGAACGGATATTCCAACCAATCAAGGTAATACTCTTGTTTCTTTGTTTTCTTCGGGTTGAGAAGTGCTTTATCAGCCTGCTTCATCTTCCGATTTAATGTATCTCTAGCAATCTTGCATTCTTTGGAGCAAGTCTTACTATTATTCGGTCGCGTTTGATCATTGTAATGGTAGCCGCAATAGTCACACCGCTTAATGCGTTTGTTTCCGACGTCATGCAGTTCACCTTTCATCAACGAAGTGATGGTCGGCAGTGATTCTAACATGCTTTTCCCTTCAACGAATTCCCTCGCATACTCCACGGCTCCAGTTCCAGGATTTCGGTAGTTACCTTGCTTAATTTTCATATCTATTTCCCCTTTAGTAGTTTATTTGGATGTTATAGGGTTGTACATTTTTGAACCTAATAACTTATTTATATATGGGAGTTACCTAAAAGCAGGTGGCCGGAGGTTAGGGTTATCCCGTGTGCGCTTGCCATCTCCCTTCAAACTCTCGTCGCTTTACGAATTCACGGATTTCTTTTATATCACAAAGCATCAATGCAACTTCGACCATCCCCTTTTCTGCGGAAACCTCGACCGACTTTTCTTCGTCCTGATTACATTCAAATGCGAGTTTGTATTTATTCGGTTTATATCGGACTTGTCCAGTTTCCAAGCTTCTTGCTCTATCAACCTCTGCTTTCCTGTGGTATTCAATAAAACCACATTCAATCAGCTTCTTTATTGCAGTAACCACGGTTGGCCGAGATTTAGTTCCAATCATTTTCATAGCGGTGTTAATCGTCAGATAAAAGATATTTCCGTATCGTTTACTTGTAATTAACATCGCGTAGGCGAGCTGTTTTTGCCTAAAAGTCCCGCAACCTAAAACCGCCAGAATTTCCGATTTATATATCGTGAGTGATTGGTCTGACTCTTTAACCGTAATATCGTTTTTAAATACATAACCGACTAACCTCTCCGCTTCTTTACGCCAGTATTCCGGCGTACTTCCTTCACTAAAGTAATTCCGTGGAGTCGCGAGCAAGATATCCATTATCACGCCTACCGCTTCTTCTTCCTCCCAACCTTGCGAGTTACCGAAACAAGCAAGTGTAAAAGTCGTTTTATGCCTCGTTCCACTTTGCATTAGTCGTCCTGTTTCGATTATTTTTCGAGCTCTTTGTAAAGCGCCTGATAGATCTACGGCATTTACAGTAATATCCGTGCTAGACGCGACTTTCTCGAACTCTTTTATCTGTTCATCCGTCAAGCCGAAGTCGGTATCGGTAATGAGCGTAGCAGACATCGGTTTAATTCCGAGTATATATTCGTAGCTTTCGATTGGTTCCAACGTGTAGTTATCGACATACCAGCAGCGATTACCGGTTTGTTGGTGAACACCTAACGGTAACTTGACTCCTTGCGTCCAGGACGGTCGGAACTCGATCTCGCCTTCAGGTATGTCCCCGACTTCAATAAGTACCGATTTAAAAAATTCACGTAAATCTTCCACTCTGACTTGTTCATTGAAGAATAAATCTACGTGATAACCCTTATTACCTGAATAACTTACATGGATATCTTTGCGATTGATAGCGTACTCAGTTTCGAGAGTATAGACCAATTTTAGCGTGATCCATTTCGATAAACTTTCTTTCGCACAGTCAACATCGAAAGTAATAAACTTACTGAACGGCCCTCCAGAGAAAATGCCGTATGTCAGATCACCTTTTAGATGCGTGGGCACCATGCTGTCGTTAAACTTAGCCACCCTGTTATCAGGAGCATAGGATAGGGTGACGTACTTCCCTTCCGGAAATTGAACCAGATATTTACTTCTCGTTTGAATGTACAACTCATTAAACTTATTTGTGAGCTGCTTTATTGGCTGTTCCATCAGTTAACCCCTTTTCGATGTGTATTTAGATAACTCCACCTCTAACTCTTCGCTGTTCTGAAAAACAAAAACTAACTTACCAGGTCTCTTGTGCGAAGGTTCTATATGAACTAGCCGATAATCTTTAGCGACCAAATCATTCGCTACCCTCAAACTTAAAACACACTTGTACTTTTCCATTTTCAACTCTCCCCTTTTTTGAAATGGGCCGGCTGCCCGAAAATATCCCCCTACTATACCTAACGCGTGCCAACTCTCTCTCGCACAAAATTATATACACGAGGTTGTCCAATCGTGCCGATTTCCACCGAAACTCTTCCCTCCGCAAAAGATAATACTGTTCCCGACGGATAATCTTGCGCCTCGTGCATATTTCCTTTCACAAAATAATATTCATTCCCACACTTTCGAGTTAATTCCCTCTAAAATAAAATACGCGCCCCAACTAAAAATCGTGCGCTCCCTATAATATGTAATATGCATTAGTTCGCATATAGCGCAATTTTGTGTAAAATTACACCGAAATTTGCGCAAAATAAAAGACCGCACATTGCCGTGTGCCGTCTTCCGTACCTTCCGGGAAATATTTCCCGACTATTTAAGATAGCCAACGTTAGGATTTAGCGAGTATTTGCCGACCGTTGCCGCGGTCCTCAGCTTATACGTTTACTAGCGATAATTCCGTAGACCTCGACTCTTCCTCGATTCTTTGAAACACCTCCTCGATACGCATTGTGCTATTTAAGCTCGAGCGGACCTGATCCCCCTTCTCCGACCGCCTGAGGTACTCGTCGTTAACCCTGCGGAAATTGCGACGTAGCAGGTCGTACATGGGCTGGATGCGTACTAACTGGTCCTTCACCGCCCGACGTTGCTGCAGCACTTCTTTAAGGCGGAGAGTCGTCTGCAACCCGTCAGTCAGGTCGAAGTCAGAACGCTCGATGTCGTGATATATTTCGGAAATCTCCTTATCGAAACGGCTCTGTAGCGCATTTAAACGCTCGTAAGTAACCGTGATTTCCTCATTTAAGTATCGTAATTGGTCGAAATAGTCTTGTGCGGATGTAGTCATCGTAAATTCCTCCCGTATTATTATTTTTATTTACCGCCAGATATTACCGGATCCTTCGCCATCACTTACACCTCCTTAATTTTTATAATGAGGTTCGCAAAGCTACGTACAAGAACGCCAGACTAGTCGTGAACAGGACGCCCATCACCGTGTTAGCTTGCCGATCGGTCATTGCGCGTTGACTCCGGCACGAATCCAATCGACCAGCCCTACGTTATCTCCGATAAGTGCGTTCAGCATATCGCGGGTTTGTTCGCCACCGGAAAGGTAGCCGACGGAGAATAGCGCCGAGTTATCTTGGTAAACGTGGACGATATCGCCTTCCCTCCGATCATATTGATACACGTCGAAACCGTCGTTATCTGACGCTAGGACGAGCCCTGGTGCGATGATGCGACCCTTTCCGTCCGTGTAAATGACCGGTGTGTCGTCTACTTCCGTGCTGTGAAAATGAATATTAACGTTTACTTCTTCCGTTGTTCTCATTATTGAGACACCTCCATTTTATTTACGCTGAATGCTTGCGCTAACTTGCGAGTGTGTTCGTCGCCTTCTCGATCTGCGTGGTAGTTAAGTGCCGCCCAGATAATGGCTGCGTCCTTGTACTCCATAGTAGCGACTACTTTCGACTGGCTGACGTCGTGAACTACGTGACAAGTGGAGTGCAAGGTTTCTACCTGCGGTTGCATCGGTTGAGTGGTTCCGTCTGAGCTGATCCAGAAACAAGTACTCATATTCCAACCTCCAATTACATATTTCTGTAATGAGTAATACTTAATTACACTTTACTGTAATAAGAAATTATTGTCAACAAGTAAATTACACATTTGCGAAATTTTCTGCTAAAATAGAAATAACAAATTACACGGGGAATACGAGGGGATTTATTATGGAAAGAAAGATTGTATTAAAACTGAAGCAACACATTGACAATTTCCCAGGCACCCAAAAGGATTTTGCGCAAAAGGTCGGATTACGAGAAGCTACGGTAAGTCAATTAGTGAACAATAAATATGACCGTATTCAGTTGACGCACATACTTACTTTAATGGACGCGATAGGCACAAAAGACTTTAACGATATTTTTGAAATAAAAAGTGTAGATTAATTGCATCAAAAAACGCAGCAGGGAGTTAGGCCTGCTGCGTTTATCTTTGATTTATTGATAATTCGAATAACCTGTCTAGATCTTCATTAACCCGATTTATATCTGAGTCCAACTTTTCAGTTAAATCTTGAATTTGTGTTTTGAAATACTCATTTTGGTTTGTTAGTGTATTATTTTCATTTTCTAAATTCTTAATTTTTTCATCTAAATTGGAAACCTCATTTTCGCTTTCATCACTATTAAAGAAGTCGGAAAGCAAAAACACACAAAGTCCAAGGACTAAAAAATTCACCGCAAAAATCCATCCCCATTTTTTTCTTCCGTGTTCTCTCTTAAAGTTAAAAACCAATTCATTAAGTATAAAAGCTAAAACACTCAGCGACAGTATGATTGACGCGTTGATTGCAATAAGTCCAACAATCATATTTTCCTCAATTAAGCTTATGGAAGAAATATTAATTCCGATAACCGAAAAAGCTGCTACCATAATCGAGAGTACAGTAACTTGGTCTTTTTGAGAATTTTTTATTTTTCTTTCATAATCAATTAAAGTATTCCCTAGTTCCATTTGTTCTTCTTCAAGTGAAATCTGCTTCTCATTTATATCTTGTTGTGATTTGTCAATCTCCTTTTGATATAAGGCGACCTTTTCACTCTTATGAAAATTATCCTCATGTATTCTCTGCATTCCACGGTTTGTAATGCAAGTCGTTGAATTATGTGAAGCAATCTCCTCCAAAATTGAACCTGACCTTTGAAATTGATTTAATATCCATAATGAATCATCTTTAAGGTTCATACTGTCAATCTCGAAGTCACTGAACTCTAGATTTTTTAAAGTGAAGAGGTGCGGAAAGTGTTCATGAATCCAATTAAGATTGTATTCAACCAAAAAGGGAGCGTACATACTTTTAATATCGTCACTAAAATTGGTTTTTTCAACTTTAATACCACTTAATCCACCTGAGGTGTAAATAATATAACCATTAAGGTAAAGTACCTTAATTAGAGAAAAAAAATCTTCCTCTTCATAATCATCCTGGTGTTTACCATATACAGATGATGTAGGTATTGAGTAAAAAGGTGCATTAGGATTAGTGCTAAACTGTTTAAAATTGCTATCAGCTAAAAAATATGATTTAAGTACACGAATAACTTTCTCAGATGAATATCTTGTTATATTCCACTGCATACCTTTATTGTTCATAAAACAATCTTTTTCAAACATCAATAAATCCTTTATCTCTTCTTCATTCATTCTCGATAAGTCGACAGTACTATACTCTACTAATTTATTCTGACTATTCAAATTATCCCCCCTGTTAATTTTCTCTGAATAACACTATAGTCTTAAATATTTTATCACTAAATTTTAGCATGTACGAGTTGGTCAACTTTTTAAAAAAGGGTTAATTACTTTAAAAAACTTAGCAAAGTTAATTCATACTGCTCTTAACTAGACCTTGTCTGGCGGGGCAAATTGATTTATACCGCCCGCGGGGGGTTGTTATTTCCTTCGCATATAAAAAAGACTGGCACACATGGCGCCAACCCTTCGATCAGAGGCGGAAGTCTTTGAGCGTTGCTTCGATTTCCTGCTCGCGGATCCCAATATATCGTTTTGTCGTAGCCTGGTCGGAATGGTTGAATATCTCCATCAAAGTAGCGACGTCCTTAGTACGTTGGTAATAGTGATAGCCGAAGGTTTTCCGTCCAGTGTGCGTACCTATATCCTTACGGCCAAGTAGGTCGGCAGCCTTCGAATAGATGCGATAAGCCTGCGTAGGTGTGATATGACCGTCACCTTTCCGGCTTGGAAAGAGCCAGCCATTGTTAGGCTTATCGACCAGGTAATCGGCTATGTCCGCCATTATTGCGGTTAGATACACACGTCGAGGCTTCTTCGTCTTACCTTCGTTTATAACCACGTTTGACCGCCCTTTAACGTCCTCAATACGTAACTTCACGATATCTCCGATCCGTAAGCCGGTATTAATCCCGATGTTGAATAAGAGCAGGTTCCGATCGGCTTGCGTCGACATTGCCAACGCTTCCCGAAACTCGTCTATCTCCGCTTTCGTTCGGAGAGGTTGAACGTCAACTACATCGCCTTTACTTCCACCTTGATAAGCCAATAAAATCGCCCCTTTTAAACGTATGGTTTTATCGATAAATTAATAATACCATACATTCATAGCGAAGACAATTAATAAATGCATTAATTACGGCATTTCAAGCGTATGGAAATAGATAATAGCATACATTCATTAAGAGCAAATCATTGCCTTCGGCCACCTGCTTTTAGGTAACTCCCATATATAAATAAGTTATTAGGTTCAAAAATGTACACTCTAGTAGCTGAAAGTTTCGGAAGCGTGTCCGTCGTGAACGCTCTGGCTGGTAAACCGTGCGAAATTCCGCTATATGTCCGCCTACGTCCAGCGTTGCAAAGCGTTATAGAGGCGCGCAGAAGAGGCGTGTGGCTGGTAAATCATGCGTCAAACCGCTTAATTTCGTGCATTCCAAAGTTGTCCAAAGTGTCGCATAAAGGGAGAAAATGTAACTACCCTTCAAAACGCTGTATCCGTTGATACCACTGGGTCCATGCGACTTTTTTGGGTACTGCGAAAAATGGTAGTATTATCGCTTAAGTCAGGTCACACGCTTCCATAATAAATTTGAGCGATTGGACGTCGCCAGCTATAGCCGCATTACATAAATAACTATCTTTCTTACCGTAGTGCTTTCGGACATAGGCTTTTACGTATTTGTCATATTCTTTATCGAAGTCCTTGCGCTGTTCCCATCGCCATACCTGCATTCGGCTTACTTCTAGAGTATCCGCGATCTCCTGACGTGTGTATCCATGGAATATCATCCTGATAGCTAAATGATGACGTTCATCTAGGGGCGGAACCTGTGACGGTTGCTTACTCCTTTTAGATTTTCTAGGCATATCTTCACTCCTTTCAGTAATTGAGCAACGTTATTCTTATCCGTTTTGCTCATTATTAAATATTTTATTGTAGTTGTCTTGCACCATCTGATCCGAGTATTTCAGATAAACTTCGGTGGATTCTAATTCAGAGTGGCCGAGGATTTTCTGCAGCGACTTTAAGTCCCCACCGCTACTCAGAAACTTGATTGCGAAAGTATGCCTCAGACTATGAGGACTTGCACGACATTCTTTTTCTATACCCGCTTGTTTAGCGTACTTCCCTAGCCGTTTTCTAAAGCGATCATACCTGAGCTCTTCTCCAAACTGATTTACAAACATCAGAGTCACATCTTCACCAAAGTTTTCACGAGTCTCTGTTATCCATTGTTCAAACTCGGAAAGCAAATAATCCGGCAATGGGACTATCCTAGACCTTCTATTCTTATTTTTACTTCCATCCAGGACAATTCTTTTCTTACTGAAGTCTATATCTTTAATTTCCAATGCAGTTAACTCATTGGACCGCATTCCAGTAAGAAGAGCTGTATGGAACATTACGTAATCCCTATACCCAGAAAAGGTGGTTAAATCCATCTCATTAATAAGTTTGTTTATCTGCAGATCACTAAGCGCATACATTTTAAATTCATCAACTTTTAATTTTCTTATAGCTTTAAAAGGAGTATCGATCAGTATGTCTTCCATAACAAACCGATTGAAGATACTTCTCAAACTGGCAAGCCTTATATTTACTGTTACAGGTGATAGTCCTCGTTTTTCCAAAAGGGTGTTAATATATTTACGGATATCCTCTTTAGTAATGTCCGCCACTTTGTACTTTCCGACATATTCTATGAACTCTTCATAATAATCACAGTACCCTTTCAAAGTCCTTTCTCGATAACCTTCCGCCCTGTAGGTTTCCATCACTGTTTCTAATGCTTCAGCAGTTGTAATATTCTTGTCCAACTTACCTTCTTTAGGTTCAATTCTGTACTGTCCGACCTCTCGACGTTTGTATATACCAGGGCGAACATGCCTCCGATTTTTTCTTGGCATTACAGATCCTCCCCATCCCAATATTTTCTTTTATTCTTTCTCTTTCTCTTCAATTTAGGTATAACATCATTAATCGCAGAATGCTTTGAATGCTGATTTCTAATCGATTTATCACCTAAATGGGTGTACCTTAAAATCATGCGAAAGTCGGCATGACCAAGTAACAACTGTAAGTGCCTTTGGTCTCCTCCGTTTTCCAAGAATAAAGTAGCGCCTGTATGCCTTAGCAAGTGAGAATGGAGCCTCTTACTAATGCCTGCTTTTTCCGCATACATTTTCAACCTTTTATTAAAAGCATCTTTTTTATAGACATTTCCGTAACCTGTCAAAAACAAATATTCAGAATTAAAATCTTGATTCTCTTTTATTAGTTCCTTAAGTAAATCAACTGTGTTCTTATGCAATGGCAATTTTCGAGCCCTTCCACTTTTAGAAATATTGGCTGGAATATAAACACTTAAGTCATCAAAGTTAAAGTCATCAACTGTAAGGCGTGTCACTTCACCGATCCTAGCCATAGTATCTATAAGCAAATTGAGCAAAACATGGTCTCTAAACTGCGCATACTGAAGTTTATCTTGGGATTTTAACAACCTGTATAATTCATCTTTTGTTAACACTTTGATGTCGGAATCGATTTCCTTATATTGCTTTAAACCTCTAATTGGACTTTTATCTATATACCCTTCAAATTCCATACAATTGAAGAACACTCTCAGAGTTTTTATTCTTGTCCTAATTGTAGCAGCAGCTAAACCTTTGTTTCCGTTCAGGTTATACTTGTGGTTCTGAAACTTGACTACCTCATTTCTCATATAGAATTGGTATTCTCTAAAGAAGTCAAGATCAAGCATCTCTAGTCTGAACATCATAATTTTTTCATCCAAAAAGGCTTCAAACGACTTAAAGTTCTCTTTATATTGTCTGAGCGTTCTGCTAGCTATCCCTTCCGAGTCTTTGATGTTGTAGAACTTTCTAAACATATGCATCAATATCTCCCTGTCAGATAATCCGTTTGTCCTTTTCCTAATCTTTTCACTTAGCTCCACGGAATCCACCTCCCTATTCAACCTTCTACACCCTCCTCGAAATCCCTTCATGACGCGGTTTAAAAGAAATTTTAACGTCAAAAAAGATTTAAATACGAAGGTCAAACGGAAGTAAACGGAGGGTTACGTATTCAATTCTTTCGATATCTCCGTAACTATCCGAGGTAAGCTTCGGTGTATTTGGGATCCGGTGAAACGCATGACTTTCCACCCGTTCTTTTTTAAGTAACGGTTCTTCTTTCGATCATGCGCCTTTTGCTCCGGTGTGGAATGGTAAGCCTTACCATCCGCCTCGATTGCGATTTTCTGGCCGACAAACGCGATATCGATCCGGTACTTGCCAACAGGGTATTGCGTCCGCGGATAGAGGCCGACAGAAACTAAGCCGTTATACAAACGACGTTCGATTGGCGATTCACATTTCGCGAGCTCCGAGTCAAACGGTGCTTCCTGTTGAGGCGGCTTATATATCAGCGCCAAAATTACTACGCCAATCAACAACGAGAAGAATACAACAGCTTCGATAATTAGCACATAGCATCACCGCTAGTATTATCGCCAGTATCCTTAACCGTAATACTCGGCAGATTCCCGCCAGTAGACACTTTCGTTAACGATTTCCCATTTACGATACATAAACGGTAGTGCTCAGGAATCCCTCTAAAAACTCATGTAATACTCACTTTAAAATTTTAGATATGGTAAAATTATCTATATATTGAATAGAGGTGAGTATAATTTACTATGCAAATATAATACCAATTCTAGAATTTCATAGCACATTAAATAAAGTATTTACAAATAGAGAGTTAGCATTAGGGTTTTGGTTACTTGTGCTTTTTACCTTCATATTACTTAGAGTTGATAAAGCTATAATCAAGAAAATCGTTTCTGCATTTTTAAAAATTAAAAGGTTAGTCATTACTTTAGTCATGTACTTTTTACTCTTAATTTACATATTAAATCAAATCGGTTTTTGGGAATCCCGACTTTGGAAGTCCGCCTTAATATGGTTTATATTTGCAGGCTTTGCAGTTACCTTTAGGGCAATACTTAATGCAAAAGATACAAGTTACTTTAAAAAAATGCTGAAAGATAATATAAAAATTATTATTTTGTTTCAATTCATAGTAAACCTATATAGTTTTGGATTTATTTGGGAAGTTATTCTTGTTTTTATAGCTACATTTCTCACAGTACTTAAAGTTTTGTTAGAAAATCATCCAGATTTTAAAAAACGAGATGACGCAGGATATCTTATAATTAACAAACTCGTGAATACTTTATTAAGTGTTATCGGGTTTACAATCCTTTTCTACTCCGCAATAAATTTCCTTAATGATAATTCAGTTGATTATATAGATAAAACTCAAGATTTATTTTTACCAATAATTTTGTCCTTCTTGCTTATGCCTTTCATCTACATTTTTGTTCTCTATGTTAATTACGAACTTCTTTTCGTAAGGTTAAGCTTCAATAAAACGATTGATGAAAAAATCAGAAAATATTTATATATACAAATCCTCATAGCGTGTAATATTAACATCAATAAAATCGCTACCTTCACAACAAAAAGCGGAATTTCAAGAACTAGAATGAACACAAAAGATGATGTCAAAGGTTTTATTTATGATTACAAAAGAGAATGGGACGAAGAAGAAAGAGTTAATTAAGTTCCCCCCCCTTGCTTGTCGTGACTACTTATAGCCACGACTTTTTTTATATCTTTAGTTTACTTAAAGGTGAATGCTGCTGGTACTTACGACTGATTTCATCTTCTGTAAAATCTAAGTAAGCCTGCTGAGTTACTTCGATGCTTGAATGACCGAGTATTTTTGATAACGTCACCATATCTCCTCCGCCTAGCAAGTAATACTTTGCGAAATTGTTTCTTATCTGGTGCGGGTGAACCTTTACTCCGATCATTTCGCCGTGTTTTCTAAATGCAGCCTCCACATTTCGAACGTCCATTTTATTTCCCCTGATCGATGGAAAGACGTAAGGACTATCTGTGTAACGGTCCCTATACTCTAGCCACGATTTCAAATTCCTTCCGAGTTTCGGTGAAAAATAGACAAACCGATCCTTTTTGCTCTTTGTGTGTCGAAGTAAGATTGCGCCTGCGCGTATGTTTATATCTGCAGGAACAACCTCTAAGAGCTCGCCAATTCTTGCTCCTGTATCCAATATCACCCGAGCAATTATCCAATTTCTGTATTCATGAAACTTCGAAACATCGAACGACCTAAAAAATAAATGCAACTCGTTTTCGGTTAGGAGTTCTTTTATCTTCCTTTGCGGACGAATCTTATCTACATCTTTGCAAGGGTTATTTTTAACGACCTTTTCACGATAAAGGTAAGCAAAGAAAGCGTTTATGTTCCGCTGATAATTAGCCAGCGTCGTGTTACTAACCGTCTTACCGTAGTCCTTGCGATTCTGTGGTCGATTAATTTCGACGGATTGGTCGGAAGAAAATGCGCTATACTTCCCTCGATCCCGAATAAATGCGAAGTATGAACGTATGTGTGAGCTCTTTACCTTCGATGGCTCGGTAATTTCGTGTTGCTCCGATAAGTAACGTTGGAAAAGGCGTAGTGATTGTTCGTAACTCCTCAACGTTTTAACCGATAATCCTCGGCTGTTGCAGTCAATCATGTATCGATCAATTTCAATAGTAAATGAATCCACGCAAAAAGCGCCCCCTTCTATCGGACGTACCGATAAATGAGAACGCTTATAAGCCTACGATATAACGTTTATTGGTTTACGGAACAAGTTTATCGCTATGTTTGCGTGAAATAGCGAGTCAAAACCGCATTAGCCTGCCTTATGCTCCAAGCGAAGACGATCCGCTACCATCGCAATGAATTCGGAGTTCGTCGGTTTTGCTTTTGTATTAGAAATAGTATAACCGAATAAAGACGAGATGGAGTCCACATTTCCACGATTCCAGGCAACTTCGATCGCGTGACGGATTGCACGCTCGACACGTGAAGCGGTTGTCTGATATTTCTTTGCGATATCAGGATAAAGGACTTTAGTAATTGAACCGAGTAATTCAATATCATTATACACCATGGAAATCGCTTCACGAAGATACATGTATCCTTTAATATGAGCTGGGACACCGATTTCATGGATGATCTGCGTGATGCTCGTATTCAAATCAGGCTTGCGACCTGATCTTGATCCGGTGCCGATTGCTTTGCTTATCGGATCTTTTGCACCGTGCACCTGCCTGATCTGTTCTGTCAGACTTTCAAGATCGAATGGTTTCAGCATGAAATAAGCCGCACCTAAATCAACCGCCTTCTTCGTCACTTCCTCTTGACCGAACGCTGTCAGCATGATGACGCTAGGCTTCTTCTTCAATTCCAATTCACGAAGCTGTGTGAGTACAGCAATCCCGTCCATATGAGGCATGATGATATCGAGAACCAACACGTCCGCTTCCACTTCCTCAAGCATTTCCAGACAGTCTTTACCGTTATAAGCTGTACCGACAACTTCTATCCCGCTCGCGTCGCCTAAGTATTCTTCCAATAATTTGATCAATTCACGGTTATCATCCGCAAGACAAACTTTAATTTTTTCCATGTTAGTAATTCCTCCTCCAGATATTCCTCCTGAGTTCCACATGAAGTTATTCGACAAGCGACACGATAATCCTTTTAATTCTAGACGAAAAAATTAATTTATTTTAAAAATGCTCGATAATGCTCTCGATTTCTTTTATATTCGATGGTATTCTACAAATACACACACTAAAACCTGCTGTTTTGTCGAATTTTCTTTACATGCCAAATTATAGCATGCAACCGCTCTATTTGTCTAAGTTTTCAGAATTCATCAAAGGAAGTAAAAAAACCGTACAGAAGAACTGTACGGTCAGCTTGCAATTTGATCTTTATAAATGTCGATACCAGCTTCTTGCAGCATCCATTCGATGTGGACGCCATACCCGGAAGTCGGATCATTGACGAACACATGAGTGACTGCTCCAATCAACTTTCCATTCTGAATGATTGGACTACCACTCATCCCTTGCACGATGCCACCAGTAGCTTTCAGTAGCTCAGGATCGGTTATTTTCACAATCATACCTTTTGTAGCTGGATGTTTTTGCGGTACTGTACTGACAACTTCTACATCATACTCCTGTACTTCATCTCCATCGACAACCGTCAGGATTTTTGCAGGACCTTCCTTCACTTGATGTGATAAGGCTATCGGAATCGGCCGATCGTATAACCCATTGGAAACGTCACCCTTCAACTTTCCAAAGATTCCAAATGGGCTGTTCTTAGTAATATCGCCAATCCGATCTCTTGTAGCAGAAAAGTCTGCCCTTTTTTCTCCAGGGACACCCTGACTTCCTTTTTGAATCGACGTAACATGAGAGCGGACAATCGTCCCTTCATTGATTTCAATCGGTTTACGAGTATCCATGTCACTGATGATATGCCCTAGTGCTCCATATTTGTGCGACGAAGGATCATAAAAGGTCATCGTACCGATTCCTGCAGCAGAATCTCTGATATACAGTCCAATACGGTACTTCTGGTCCTTTACATCGTAAGTCGGTTCTAAAATCGTTTCGAAGGTTTCTTTCCCTCGTTTGACGATCAACGTAAGGTCCTGGTTCTTTTCACCGGACTCCTTCACTATCGGAGCCATATCCGCCATCTTTTTCAATTCTTTGCCATTTACTTCGAGAATGATATCTCCAACACGGATGTTGGCTTTTTCACCCGGAGAAACCATGGCATTTTCTGTTTTGACCTGATGATGTCCGACTACAAGCACACCTTTTGTGCTGAGCTTGACTCCGATGGATTGTCCACCAGGCATGACTTTGAAGTCATCAAGGTAATCGGCATTGGTTTTTTTGATGGGAAGACCGGCTAATTGGTAAAAGATATCTTCAGAGCCCAATTTTTCAGATTGGGACTGAAATGCAGGGGAGGTCTTTTCTGATTTATCCTTCATCCCTTTTAAAGCTGGTATTGCAGCTTGGGATTCATAAGTGGTCCATTCGGTTGGAATGGTTATATGATCTTGTACAGGGTTTAGAAACGGTATAGCAATCATCATTAGCAGCAGGATCGAACCAATCGTGTATTTCCATCGCTGTTTAGCTTTCAATAGTTCCCACTCCTCGCTTCTAACCCACACCTTCACTATCGAATGGTTTACTTTTAATGTGTTCTTAAAGGGGCATTTTAAACCCGAACATGGTCAGAAAATAGAGGGAACTTTACCTGTCGAAATCGTGAATAAAAAAAAGAGGGATTATTATAATAAAAGAGGGAAAAGATCACACAGAAGATTCCATGCGATCCTTCTTCTTGAACTTTTCAGCAAGTTCCAGCAGTTCTTTTGCGTGTTCTTTTGTCGTTTCAGTCATTTCCGTACCAGTAATCATCCTGCTGATTTCTTCCGCTTTTTCATCAAAGGTAAGTGGAGTCACTTTTGTGCTTGTCCGCTCATCTTTCACATCTTTTTCAATTCGGAGATGTGTATCAGCCATGGATGCGACCTGAGGCAGGTGGGAAATACATAACACTTGTGATCCTGATGAAATTCCATAAATCTTTTCAGCGATCGCCTGCGCGACTCTTCCGCTTACACCCGTGTCCACTTCGTCAAAAATCACACTTGTGACACCTTGATGATTAGAAAAGATCTTCTTCAGAGCAAGCATGATCCGGGAGAGTTCCCCACCTGATGCCACTTTACTGATTTCCTTCAACGGTTCACCTGGGTTTGTCGTTATTAAGAATTTTACTGCATCAAAACCATTCACCATCAGTTTCAATGGCTTCCCTTCGAATTCGGGGTCTTCATCTTTTCCTTCTCTCAATGCGATATCAACAGCGAAAGAAGCTTTGTCCAAGTATAGATCCTTAAGCTCTTCGTGGATCGAATCTTCAAGGTGATGGGATGCCTGCTTCCGGATATCGTGGATATGCTTGGCTTCAAGGATGGCATCCTCAGCCTTCTCTGCAATTTCCTGCTGCATTTTTTCCAAGTGGGAATCCTTGTGTTCAATCTGGTCAATTTCTTCTTCAATCTTAGCAGAATATTCGATGATGGCATCCACGGACTCTCCATATTTTTTCTTAAGACGGTTGATTTCATTCAATCGCCCCTCGATCAAATTCAGACGATCCGGATCAAATTCCAATTGTTCCATTTGAGAAGATAATTGGAAGGTCATTTCTTCGATCATGTAATAATGATTGGAAAGCTCTTCTGACATCTTGGAAATCGTATCATCATAATCCTGTGCACTTTCAAGTGAGGTTAGTGAATGGGATAACCAGTCCAATCCCTTCTGTTCTCCATATAAGGCATTATAAGCATCATTCAAACCTTGATAGATCTTTTCAAAATTGACGAGGCGGTTTCTTTCTTCCGACAACGATTCATCCTCTTTCGGTTCAAGCTGGGCTTCCTGGAGTTCATTCCACTGGAATTTCAACAAATCAAGTCTTTGAGCCATT
Source organism: Thalassobacillus hwangdonensis (assembly GCF_042675915.1). Taxonomy (NCBI): domain Bacteria; kingdom Bacillati; phylum Bacillota; class Bacilli; order Caryophanales; family Bacillaceae; genus Thalassobacillus; species Thalassobacillus hwangdonensis. The sequence continues at coordinate 1,068,311 of NZ_JBHTKL010000001.1, forward strand.
TCCTGTTCGTTCTCGCTCAGGTCCTTGAACCGTTTGTTCAACTTCCGGTATTCGTTAAACAGCTTTTGATATTCCATCATCGGTTTTTCCAATTGATCTGAAGCAAACAAATCGAGCAGCTCAATATGTCTGTCCATATCCATTAGCGATTGTGTCTCATGCTGGCTATGGATATCAATCAATGTCTTACCGAATTCCCTAAGAATACCGAGGGTAACCAGTTTCCCATTGACACGACAGATGCTCTTCCCCTGGGAAGTTATTGTACGAGTCAACACGACCATTCCGTCCTCGCCAATTTCAATGCCGAATTCTCTTCCCTTTTTATAAACTGGATGATCATCCTCAAGCAGGAATAATCCTTCGATATTCGCTTTTTCCGTACCATGGCGGACGAATTCGACAGATCCTCTCCCACCGGCCAAAAGCTGGATGGCATCGATGATGATCGATTTACCCGCTCCAGTTTCACCGGTCAATACCGTCAGCCCGTCTTTAAAAGAAATGGAGATCTCATCAATGATTGCGAAATCACGTATTGACAGTTCCGTCAACATATAGTTGCCACCTCAATTCTTATAGCATTTCCAACAGTTGTTCCGATACTTTTTCAGTCTGTTGTTCACTTCTGCATATGATCAAACACGTATCATCACCACAGATCGTTCCCATGATTTCATCCCAATCCAGATTATCAATCAGTGCTCCGACTGCATTCGCATTACCTGGCAGCGTTTTCAAGACGATGAAATGACCGGACCGATCAATCGAAACGAATGCATCCATCATTAAACGATGCAGCTTTTCCAATGGATTGAAGCGCTGGTCAGCAGGAAGACTGTATTTGTACCTGCCATCCATCATGGGTACCTTGACGAGATGAAGTTCCTTTATATCCCTTGAGACGGTAGCCTGGGTGACGTTATACCCCATCCCTTTCAGTCTGTCCACCAGCTCATCCTGTGTTTCGATATCATTGTTCGTGATGAGTTCGCGAATCTTTATATGGCGTTGACCTTTATTCATTGTAATACCTCCTATAACTGACAACAAACATAGAAAAGGGGCTACACTTAGAGCAGCCCCCTTTAATATCATGCATGCTTCCGGTGTGTTTCGTGCGCATCTGCCACGATACTATCTACTTCGACATCGGAAAAGCTTTTCCCTTCCTCATCCGTTTTCCATTGGAAATGGGCGAGAAACTCAATATTCCCATCTCCTCCTGTGATTGGAGAATAAGTCAGTCCACCCATTGTAAACCCGAGCTCCTCGGCAAAGGAAATGATTTTTGCAATCACTTGTTTATGGACTTTTTTGTCACGCACAATCCCCTTTTTTCCTACCTGTTCTCTTCCTGCTTCGAATTGTGGTTTGATAAGAGCGACTACATCACTGTTCGGAAGCAGTAACTCTTTCAAAACGGGTAAAATCAGTTTTAAGGAAATGAAAGAGACATCGATTGAAGCAAACTGTGGTTGACCATGTTGGAGGTTTGCCTCCGTAACATATCGGAAGTTGGTCCGTTCCATCACGATGACGCGTGGATCATTACGCAGCTTCCAATCTAATTGATTGTAACCGACATCGATGGCATAGCTCAGTTTCACACCATTTTGTAATGCACAATCGGTAAATCCGCCAGTGGAGGACCCGATATCGATCATGATTTTGTCATTGAGCTGGATGTCGAACTGATGGATTGCCTTTTCCAGCTTCAATCCGCCCCTGCTGACATAAGGAATCGCTTTCCCCTTCACTGTCAATTCAAGGGTTTCATCCACCTTCATACCTGGCTTGTCGAGCCGCTCACTTTCAGAAAAAACAAGTCCTGCCATAATGGTCCGCTTCGCTTTTTCCCTTGTTTCTAACAGTCCTCGTTCAACGAGGAGGACATCTAAACGAACTTTTTTTGTCATAACTGTATTCAAGCCCTTTTTCTTTTGGATGGTAGTATTTCTCTTATATTTGCTGCAACGGCTTCTTCCGTCAAATCGATTTCTTTCAACAGTTGGGAGACACTTCCGTGTTCAATGAAGCGATCCGGAATTCCCATGCGTTTGATCGTCTGTTCGCGATAAAGGTTCTCTTCCGCAAATTCCAGGACAGCTGAACCAAAACCACCTTGTAACACAGCTTCCTCGATTGTCAGGATCGGCAGCTGGTCCTCCATGATTTCATGAAGCATCTCTTCATCCAGTGGTTTGATGAAGCGGGCATTGACCACTCTTACTGAAATCCCCTGTTTAGTAAGGGTTTCGGCGGCATTCATTGCCATATCAATCGTTGTTCCGAAAGTAAGAATGACCGCATCTGTCCCCTTCTTCAACACTTCCCAGCTTCCAATAGGAATCATGGAAGATTCTTCATCAACTTTGACACCTTTCGCATTCCCTCTTGGATAACGCACAGCTATCGGACCATCATCATAGTTCATCGCAGTATGCATCATGTTACGGCCTTCATTTTCGTCCTTTGGCATCATCAGGACGATGTTCGGCAAGTGGCGGAGGAAGGCAATATCAAATACACCCTGATGGGTTTCTCCATCTGCTCCGACCAGTCCGGCACGATCAATTCCGAAAACGACATTGAGGTTCTGACGGCATACATCATGCACGACCTGATCATATGCCCTTTGCAAAAATGTCGAATAAATGGCTAAGAAAGGCTTCATACCTTGAGTGGCAAGTCCAGCAGCAACAGTCGTCGCATGCTGTTCAGCAATCCCGACATCAAATAGACGATCCGGGAACTCTTCTCCGAACTTCTCAAGTTTCGATCCCAGAATCATAGCAGGGGTGATGGCTACAACACGCTTATCCACCCTGGCTTCCTCTCTGAGTGCTTCAGAAATCACAGAGCTCCAAGCTGGAGGGGCATCGACTGCTTTGATTTTTTCACCGGATTCGATTTTATATGGACCTACACCGTGCCACTTATCCTTCACATCCGACTCTGCAGGGTGATATCCTTTGCCTTTTTGTGTCATGACGTGGATAATGACAGGTCCATCCGTTTTCTTCGCATAATTCAAATGCTCGAACAGGTCTTGATAGTCATGTCCATCGACTGGACCGTAATAAGTAAAGCCGAGCTCTTCAAAAAACATTCCTGGAAGGACAAAGTACTTCATGCTGTCTTTCAACCGTTCTGCGGCTTGTGCCAGCTTGCCACCGACAGCAGGAATCTTTTTCAGAAGCCATTCCATGTCATCTTTGGCACGATTATATTTACCTGCGCTTCGCATGCGTCCAAGCGCACTATGTAGCGCACCTACATTTTTCGCAATCGACATTTCATTATCATTGAGGATGACTGTCACATTCTTTTTCTCATGACCGATATGGTTTAAAGCTTCCAAAGCCATACCGCCAGTCAGCGCACCATCTCCGATGATCGGTACGATTGAATGCTTTTCTTCATTCATATCTCGTGCGATTGCCATGCCCATCGCTGCAGAAAGAGAAGTGGAGCTATGACCCGTTTCCCACCAGTCATGTTCACTTTCACAACGCTTCGGAAAACCACATAGCCCTTTATATTGCCTCAATGTATCGAACTGACCCGCTCGTCCGGTCAGAATCTTATGGATATAGGCTTGATGTCCGACATCCCAAATGAAACGATCCTGAGGACTATTGAATACTTTATGCAATGCGATGGTAAGTTCGACGACTCCAAGGTTGGCCCCTAAGTGACCCCCGGTTTTAGAGAGATTCTGGATTAAAAAATTCCGTACATTCGATGAAAGCTCCACCAATTGTTCATTGTTCAGCCTCTTCAAAAAAGAGGGATCTTTGATTTTTGTTAGATCCATGATTGGACCCCCTTATTCATTAACGTGTTTTTCTAGAAGCTTCTTTCGGCTGGGAGATAATGTTTATCTTTAGTTTATTCTCTACGAAATCAATTACTTTAGCAGCAAAAAAGATAATCTTCGTCGAAGAATGGATGGCGAAATATTTCCCCATCGCTTTTCCCCCAACCGTCAAAGCGGCTACAATGCTTGTTAGTATTACTGATACCACAATTTGAAATGTTGAACCCTCCGAATGATCAAAGACGCGCGTCAATTGAATGACGACCACTGCTGAGGCTGTCCCACTGACAATCCCTGAGATGTCACCGATGACGTCATTACAGAAACTTGCAAACCGATCAGCATTTCTGACAATGAGGATCGCCTGCTTGGCCCCAGGGACTTTCTCGGCTGCCATCGCATGGAATGGCGGTTCATCAGCTGCAGTGGCAGCGATGCCCAGCATATCGAATACGACACCGATGAAAACGATGATGAAAACGATCATCAACCCGATGACCCAGATGACCCCACTTAAAATCGAAGTAGATATGACTGAAAAAATAGCCGCTAACACAAAAGTGATAACGGCGATACTGATACTGAATTTCAATGATTTTTTAGTTTGACTGTCCATTCGTTACCTCTATATGGTCTGACTTTGTTCGTTATGTAGAAAGGAATGGTCATTCAATGAGTAAAAATTACGGCTTAGGTCCAGTAGGTTTTCCCAGTCAGCCACCGAGTGTCACCACTCTGGCGGTTCCCCTTTAAGGCTGACTCGACTCCGTCTCCGGAAATCGGACTGGATTACCACTTAGTCCGCACTATAATTCTCATTGTATGTCCAGACAGAACAGTCTAGGAGATTTCCTCAACAGTCCTATGCCGTTTCCTAGCCTCTTTTGCAGTCATGATTTCATATGGCGAAAGCATTGAAAGATCGGTGGCCATCCAATCTTTCAATTCTCTATTTCCATAATCCCCTCATGACCACTCAAGGCAGGCTACGCTGTTCATATAGAAGTTAATCCATATGAGACAGGTTCATACCCCATTCCATCATGGTTTCCGGCTAGAAACCCATGACAGATATGGGCCTCCGCGGAAGCAGGGTCAACGCCCACATGCCTTTGTGGATCGCCCCACTACCTTAACTCCCAGCACCGACCCAAGGCTGGGCGCCTCAAGCCGACACAAGGAACTTCATCGATGTGCCCTTTGGCGGATTTTTAGGCCCGCCTTCAGAAACGGGAGACCGACTAGAATACTGCACCATTCCTTTTGTATAGTTTAATATACCACACATTGAAACGTTCCTCAATCATTGAATATCATCAGTGATCACGATTGCTGAGATGATCGATCAGAGCCGATAACATCGTATCGTCAACGTCTGCCTCTGAAAGCGATTGCTTGGCTTCTTTTACGTACTCTGTTTTCTCTCGGACAGCACCATCCATTCCAAGCAGTTTAGGATAGGTGCTCTTTTCATTCGTTTCATCACTACCGACGGGTTTGCCTATTTTTTCTTCGTCGCCATCCACATCGAGAATATCATCCTGAATTTGAAAAAGTACTCCTAAAAGGTCAGCAGTCTTTTCGAGTGATGCCAATCGCTCTTCTGATGCACCAGCTACATAAGCACCTGACAGGATTGCGAAGCTTAACAGCCTTCCTGTCTTCAAATGATGGATTCTTTTCAGATCATCAATGGGTATCGACTTCGATTCACTTTCCATATCAAGCATCTGACCAGCTACCATTCCGCTTGCACCGCTCACCTTTGATAATTGTTCGACCAGGTATAAACGCTTCTCTGCTGGTAACTGTTCATCTTCAGCAATCAGCTGGAAGCTCATCGTCAACAACGAATCTCCAGCCAATATAGCAGTAGCTTCATCAAATTCACGATGGTTGGTAGGCAATCCGCGGCGAAGATCATCATCATCCATTGCAGGAAGGTCATCATGGATCAAAGAGTACGTATGAACCATTTCCAACCCTGCAGCAGTGTGAAGTACATCTTCCGGTTTACCTCCGAATGCTTCACAGGATGCCATCATCAGGATCGGACGAAGTCTTTTTCCCCCAGCATTGATGGAATAGAGGATCGATGCTTTCAGTCGCTCAGGAATGTCCTGCTTTTCAAGGTAGTTTTTCATGAATTGGTTGATCAATTGCTGTCGATCAGCTAAATAGGTGTTCAATGATGCTTGCACTATTCGTCCTCCTGCATGTCAAAGGGCTCGAATTCACCATTTTCGTTGACGATCTGCTGCATCTGCGTTTCAACCCGGTTCAACTTCTCGCTGCAAAGCTTGGAAAGCTTCATCCCATCCTGGTAATAGTTGATCGCCTTTTCCAGAGGGACATCGCCGCCTTCGAGTTTTTCCACGAGCGCTTCGAGTTTTTCCATCGCTTCTTCAAAACTGATTTCCTGACTATCTTTCGTCATTTTCATCCTCCTCGATTCCCCATACCTGGCAGTCCAGCCTGCCGTTTTGTACTTTTACGGTAATGGCGTCGCCCGGTTGGACTTCTTCGACCCGTTTGATGACTTCGCCACTTTGACCATAAGGTATCGCAAAACCTCGTTTCATGATTTCAAGTGGATTCAGGATCGATAACTTGGATAACATATGGTTGAATGTGTTGACCTTCTCTTTATATAAGAGCTGGAAGTTCTTTTGTAATTGAGCTGTTGCTTGTTGGAGTCTTTCCGTAGATTGGATTACTTGCTGATCGGGGTGCTGCTGGTTGAATCTCGTTTGAGCATGTAGCAATCGCTCTTTTTTCTGGGTGACCAGCACCTTCATTTGCCTGTCCATTGACTCCAGCAAACGGTCAAGTTCCTGCTCTTTTTGCCTCATCAATTGCTGAGGATATTTGAACGCATAGGATTTTTTCAATCGCTCCAGTTGACTGGAAGCTTCCGCTCTTTTCACTTCCAGCGCTCGAAGCAGCCTTTTCTCCAATCCTTGGACCTGTTTGACCAGCTCGTCCTTTGATGGGACAGCCAATTCAGCAGCGCCTGTAGGAGTGGCAGCGCGCACATCTGCAACAAAATCACTGATGGTGAAATCCGTTTCATGACCTACCGCTGAAATGATGGGAACTGTGGAGTGATAGATTGCTCTGGCTACAATTTCTTCATTGAAACTCCATAAATCCTCGATCGACCCTCCGCCACGTCCGACGATGATCAAGTCGAATTCTCCGGCTTGGTTGGCATATTCGATCGCTTTGACGATGGATGCTTTCGCCAGCTCCCCCTGTACGGATACAGGAATGATCGTCCTCTTCACCATCGGATACCTGCGCTGGATCGTACTTAAAATATCTCTGATCGCAGCTCCCGTAGGAGAAGTGATAATAGCGATATGCTTCGGAAAAGCGGGCAGGTCTTTTTTGGTTGATTCCGAAAACAGCCCTTCAAGTTCCAGCTTCTCCTTCAATTGTTCAAAAGCCAAATATAATGCACCGATCCCATCCGGCTGCATGTCATGTATGTAAAGCTGGTACTGCCCCATTGGCTCATATACACTTACTTCTCCGCGAATGAGCACGTTCATCCCGTTTTCAGGCATGAACTTCAAAGTTCGGTTATAGCCGGCGAACATCACCGCCTGGATTCTCGCCTGATCATCTTTGATGGAACAGTACATGTGTCCACGGCTATGATGTTTGAAGTTCGATATTTCTCCCCTTAACCAGACTTCTCTCAAATGAGAATCGGAAGCGAATTTCCTTTTGATATATTTCGTTAAGGCGGTGACAGTCAAATAACGATCTTCCACGTCGAAGAACCCCTTTGATTTATTTTCCTTCTATTCGTTTAGCAGCTTTGATCGTGTTATGCAATAGCATGGTGATGGTCATGGGACCAACGCCTTTAGGTACCGGTGTGATATAAGAAGCTTTTGCAGCAGCGGAATCGAAATCAACGTCTCCAGTCAATTTATCATTGACACGATTGACACCGACATCAATCACTACCGCACCGTCCTTAATATGGCTTCCATCAATCAGACCGGCTTTGCCAGCCGCTACAATAAGAATATCCGCCTGTCGTGTATGGGCACTGAGATCCTTTGTTCTGGAATGACAATAGGTGACAGTAGCATTCTGATTCAACAAGAGCTGTCCAACAGGCTTTCCGACAAGATTACTTCTACCGACAACCACTACATGCTTTCCTTCAACAGTAATGTTTGCGCGCTCAAGCATCACCATGATTCCATAAGGAGTGCAAGGATAGAAGGTATCCTCCCCTGTCATCATCCGTCCAACGTTGATCGGATGGAAACCGTCGACATCTTTGGACGGGTCGATTGCTTCGATCACAGCCTGCTCATCGATATGATCCGGTAAAGGTAATTGTACTAAGATACCGTGTACTCCAACATCTTTATTAAGATCATTCAGCAGGTCGAGCAGCTCCTCCTGAGAAGTGGAAGCTGGTAATTCAATCAGATTGGACTTCATTCCCACCTTTTCGGAAGCTTTCTTTTTTCCTTTAACATAGGATTGGGAGGCCGGGTCTTCCCCGATTAGAACGACAGTCAGGCCAGGTATGATTCCGTCCTGTTTCATTCTGGCTACTTCCTGTCTCATTTCTTCACGGATTTCAGCAGCAAGGTCTTTTCCATAAATCACTTCAGCAGACACATGAAACAACCCCTTCGGCTATTTAGTCATTTTTGATAGCACGGCATTGACGAAACTTCCGGATTTTTCATCTCCGAAAACTTTTGCCAATTCGACCGCTTCATTGATTGCAACTTCTTCTGGTACATCTTCACTGTATTCCAATTCGTATGCAGCCATCCGAAGCAATGTTTTTTCTACTAATGGCAACCGTTGGATCGTCCAGTTCTCCAGGTTCCCGGAAATCATTTGATCCAATTGGTCTTTATGTTCATATACACCATGGACTAGCTGTTCCAGAAATTCATCGGATGCTTCTTCATCCAGGACGTGTTCGAGGGATTCTCCGATGTTCACCTCGTGTATATCGATTTGGAATAGTGCTTGGAATGCTTTTTCGCGAGCAAGACGTCGTTTCATGTCCGATTCTCCTTTTCGTAATATCCGTTAGAATGATAACATTTTAGACATTGAAAAGCTATCATAATCCTATGTACGGAATAGTTGGACACTTTCAACGTAACTGGTGCAAGAAACACACCCTTCCAGCGAGTCTCCCTCTTCCCAAACGCCCCCAGCCTTATACCTTTCTTGAAATCACCTTTTCAATATACAAGGTTCTGAATATGAAAAAGGCCATAAGAGGACGAGGCCTCTTATGGCCATGGTTGGATTACTCCTGAAAATCAGCTTCGACAAGTTCTTCTTCGCTGTTTTCCATTTGTACGCCAACGACATGGATATTGATTTCCTTGATTTCAAGTGCAGTCATGTTCTTCAATGCCTGACGGACGTTATCCTGGATTTTTTGTGCGGTGTCCGGGATGGAAATGCCATAGTCCATTACACAATAGACATCGATAAGGATGCCTTCTTCTGTAAGGTCGACTTTGACACCTTTCCCATGATTTTTCTTCCCAAGACGTTCTACGACTCCTGAGGCGAAATTTCCGCGCATGGAAGCAACACCAGTCACTTCTGATGCAGCAATACCTGCAATAACTTCGATCACTTCAGGAGCGATTTCCACATTACCAAGTGATGTGTTCTCACTTACATTCAATAAACGCTGTTGTTCACTCATTTTCTGTCACTCCTTCCTCATTCTTCCTCTTTCATTATAGTATATTTTTCTAAGAACTTCGTATTAAAATCTCCTTCGACAAATACAGGGTGCTCCATCATACGCTGGTGGAACGGGATCGTCGTTTTGATTCCCTCGATGACGAACTCATCCAGCGCACGTTTCATTCGTCTGACTGCCTCTTCTCTAGTTTTTCCGTATGTGATGAGCTTGGCAATCATTGAATCATAGTATGGTGGGATCATATAACCTTGATATGCAGCGGAATCGATACGCACACCTAGACCACCTGGAGTAAGATACATATCGATCTTACCTGGAGAAGGCATGAAGTCTTTGAAAGGATCCTCTGCATTGATCCGGCATTCAATGGCCCATCCTTCGAACTTGATGTCTTCCTGTTTGTATTCGAGCTTTTCATCATTGGCAACTTTGATCTGCTCTTTGATAAGATCTACCCCTGTCACCATTTCAGTAACCGGGTGTTCCACTTGGATACGTGTATTCATTTCCATGAAGTAGAAAGTTTCTTCCTGTTTATCGAAAATGAATTCCACTGTCCCAGCACCTGAATAATTAACAGCCAAGGCTGCTTTGACAGCTGCATCACCCATTCGCTCACGGATGTCTGGCGTTACTGCCGGAGACGGAGTTTCTTCAATAAGCTTCTGAAGGCGGCGCTGAATCGTACAATCCCTCTCACCGAGGTGGATGGCATTGCCATGATTATCGGCTAGCACTTGGATTTCTACATGACGGAAATCCTCAATGAACTTTTCCAAGTAGACACCAGGGTTTCCGAAGGCTTTTTCTGCTTCGTTTTGAGTAACCCTGATTCCTTTTACTAGCTGCTCCTCATCACGCGCTACACGGATTCCTTTACCTCCACCACCAGCTGTCGCTTTGATGATGACCGGATAACCTATCTCTTTTGCCACGCGTTTTCCTTCTTCAACGTTTGGGATGATGCCTTCTGAACCAGGGACGATCGGAACACCCGCTTCACGCATCGTTTCACGGGCTACATCTTTTGTACCCATCTTCTGGATGGCATGCGCGGATGGCCCGACAAATGTCACATTGCATTCGCTGCACATTTCTGCAAACTCTGCATTCTCTGACAGAAAACCATATCCAGGATGGATCGCATCGACATTCGTCAGCTTTGCAAGGCTCATGATATTCGTATAATTCAAATAGGAATCTTTACTCAAAGTCGGTCCGACACAATAGGCTTCATCAGCCAATTGTACGTGAAGCGCTTCTTTATCTGCTTCAGAATAGATGGCAACTGTTTCAATATCGAGCTCTTTGCATGCTCGGATGATACGTACTGCTATTTCTCCTCTGTTTGCGATCAGTAGCTTTTTAATCACATCGACACCCCCATTACACGGACTTGACCCGGAATAGTGGTTGGCCGTATTCTACCAGTTCGCCATCTTCAACTAGTATCTCTACGATTTCACCGGACACCTCAGCTTCGATTTCATTGAACAATTTCATAGCTTCCACGATACATACGACACTATCCGGCTTTACTTTATCTCCATTCTGTACGAATGGGTCGCTGTCCGGATCCGGAGAACGATAGAACGTACCTACCATTGGAGATTTGACTTCTTCATCATAATCCGCACCTTTACTTGGCGCTTCAGTTCTTTCTTCCTTCGGCTGTTCAGCAGCAGGCTGCTGTGGCGCCGGGGCTGCTGGCTGCTCGACTTCAGGATTTGCCTGTGGTGCAGGCTGTTGCGGTGCTGCTTGTGGTGCGGCAACGCTTGTTACTACTTGTCCACCTGCTTTTTTCATAGAGACTTTTGTTCCTTCGTTTTCATAAGAGAATTCATCGATTTGCGACTGATCGATCAGTTTGATCAGTTCACGGATTTCCTGTACTTTCATCATGTATTGGCACTCCTTCTATACTGGATTGTAAAATTTGTTAACAGGTACTAATAACTCCTCTTAATATTCTACGACAAATATGTGGGAAACTTCAACTGTATGTAAAAGCGTTTTCCCGATTCATTGCCATTTTACTATACTTTCCCCATTTCTTTTACACTTTGCTGTAAATTTACCACTTTTCTCACTAAAGTAATTCATGGGCATGGTCTGTGAAGAATAGAAAAAGATTTCGAGACGTTTGCAATAATATAGGGGCGGTGAGGAAGTGTTCGCTTTCCTGCAGGGGAACTGGCAAGCCTCCTCAGGCTTTTTGCCTTCAGGGGTCTTGCCTAGCTCCTTCTCCTGCGGGAGTCTCCCACTTCCTCACCGCCCTTACCGAAAGTACTTCTCGAAATCAATAATGTAATGTTGGCCCACGAATCACAAAGACCCGGAAAAATTCAAATGAATTTCCCGGGTCTTTAAAATTATTAGTTAGCTTTGTGGCTGGAATTGGACGATAACTGTTTTCTCACCGAATTCGTCGTAAACCATTTTCATGATTGCATTTGTTTCTTGATTTGAAAGTTCATTTGCTTTGACAGTGACGTGGACTTTTTCATCTTCGGCTCTTACGAGAACGTCTTCGTATTCTGCATTAGCCTGGATATTCGTTTCAAGTACGGATTCTTTATGCTGCATTTCCTGAAGCTGCTGCATTTGTTCCAATGCTTCATTCTTTTCTTTGGAGGAAGAGTTGGTGGAAGCTACGATGCTGGAGTACATCTCATGGAGTTCGTCTCGCTTATTTTCTGCTTCCATACGGAGTGCAACGAACATTTCATCGGTGGACATTTGAGAAATTACAGTATCACCTGTTGCATCACCATCAGTTGAAGCTTCTTCCCCATCTTCGTTCAATTCCCAGCCATCATCATTGATGAATGTCATTTCATCCCCTTCGGGTGCCGTCATGTAGTAGACACTCAATACGATCATCAGGCTCAACATCGTCAACAACCATACCGTTTGCTTTTTCACCATTCCTAATTTCCCCCTTAACCTTTTTTAGGCATGACCGAAACTCGATGGCTCGGTACATCCAGAACCCTTGAAACCGCCTCGACAACCCACTGCTTCACTTGCATATGATCTACTCCTTTTGCGACCACCAACACTCCTTTTACATTAGGTTTTTTTGTTTGTATGAGTAATGGAAGCTCCTGGTCCCCCTGTCTGATCAGGACGATCTGCTGCTCCCGGGAAAAATCCTCAATGCTCCTTTCTCCTCCATTCTGATCCTCTTCATTGGTCGTCTGCTGACCGATGATCAGATTCTTGTCATACACCTTTTCTTTTGTTGCTTCCAGGTTGATCATCAATTCAACATCACTGACACCTTTGATATTTTCAAGGAGAGCAGTGAGCTGTTTCTCATAGTGGCCTTCCAGTTCTCCGATATTCTCTCCGCTTATTGTCTTACTGGCGGGAATATTGGAGCTTTCCTCTTGTCCAGCTCCATGTTCCACTTTTTCACCGGAGGAAGGATCGCCTTGAAAGATGTTGCCTACTAACAGCAAAAGCAGTCCGATCAATCCTACCAGCACCACGTATCCCTTCTTGTTCAACTTGGAACCTTCCTCATTCTTCAATGACGAGAACAAATCACTCCATTTACCCATGTTCTCCCTCCCACTCGACTTTGATCATTTCTTCAGGAACCTGCCAAACTTCAGCAAGGTGCTGGATGATTTCACTGCTTTCCGGTGTATCTTCATCACCTTCCGCTTCCTTCGTGATATCGATCTCCACATCATTCACCGATTCCACTTGATTCTCAGGTGTCAGCGTCACGATGACTTCATTGAGGTTCTCAGGGGTGTGAGGCGTTTCTCCGAATGAAAGCTTCAAGTCTGAAATGGTTGTCTGAAAGGTTTCTACAAGGCTTGTTTCTGCCTGTACTTTCATTTGGACAACCATCTGCTCTAATATATATGCATCTTGAGACGCTTGTATTTCATTTTTCTTCAATTCAATTGATTTTTCCATTTCTTCTGAGGCGAGCGTCTGCTGTGAAAAAGCTGCCGTCTGCCTTTCAATCAGTTGATCCACGTCGGTATTGAACAATTCGAATAATGGATTCAAGAAAATCAGTACGAGTATCAATGAAACGGTCAGGCGTGCGTACTTCTGCATGCTGCCGGATGGAAGAAGAAAGTCGATCACCATCGCCAGCAATAAGAAGATTACGATTTCTGTGACCCATTGGACGATATAACTCATTTCTCCCCTCCTTACCTGACCATCATAGTCAAATTACTTGAAGCTACTAGAATTGCAATCAACAAGAAGAACATGAACGTTACGGTGAGCAGGCAAGCAAAAATGTAGAGGATGTGTTTACTGATGATCGACATACTTTTGACGACAGGACCGTCCCCGATTGGCTGCAGAATAGCCGCTGCTATTTTGTAAATCATTGCGATTGCGAAAATTTTCATAGCAGGAAATAGCGCCAATCCCAGTATGATGACAACCCCTACGACTCCAACAGTATTCTTCAGCAGAAGTGAAGCTCCAAGCACCGTGTCGGTCGCATCAGTAAATAACCTCCCGATCACCGGTACAAAGTTGCCAGTTACAAATCGCGCAGTCTTCATAGCCACACCATCCTGGATGGCAGTCGCAGCCCCTTGTACCGAAATGACCCCAAGAAAGATCGTCAGGAATGCACCCAGGATAGCCAGTCCAGTATTTCGCAAGAGTTGGGCCAGTTGATCCACTTTGTATTTATCTGTCAATGAGCTCGTCATCAGCAATAAGGCAGATAAATAGAATAAAGGCAGTACCACGACCGAAAGAAGTACCCCACTCACCTGAATCAGGAAGATGATGATCGGGTGGAAAAATGAGATCGAAACAAGGTGACCGAATGTTGCCATAAGACCCAAAATCAATGGGAGTAATCCGATCATGAAACTGCTCATCAGATCGATGGCTTCCTTTGTGTATCCAACCGCGAGATGAAAGCTGTTCAACGCCAGGATGATCAATACAAGGTAGACGATCATATACGCGATTTTGCTGACGGCCGTCTGTTCAAAAGCATTCTGCAAGGATTGGAGTACGGTTATGAATAGCGTAAGGAACACGAGGCTTCCAAGCAGCTTTCCATTGGCGATCAGCTCATGAAACAGGAATTTCACGAGCCCTGACACCCAGCTCGAAAAATCAAGTTCATGACTGTTCTTCAGCAGTTCTGTAAAGTTGGATTGCCGAAGTTCAGGCAGGTATCCTCCATAATCTCTGACAATCATACTCCAATAGTTCTGCATTTCCTGGAAAGAGATGTTTTCCATCAATGGGGTTGCAGCCGGTATTGGCTTTTCTGTGGCATGGGCAGTGACTGGTAAAATGAGTATCATGATGAAAAACAAAATGAGAAACAAGGAGGTACCTTTCATGATCGCCTCCCCTCCTTCGCTGGTCATGATCCCGGAAAAAATCCAAGGACAGCCTCTATAATTGCTGTCAAAATAGGGATTGCAAGTAATAAGATGAAAACTTTACCGGCCAGTTCAATTTTTGAAGCGATTGAACTTAACCCCGCGTCTTTAGTCAGATGTGCACCGAATTCAGCAATGTAGGCGATTCCAATGATTTTCAATATTGTCTCGACGTATTGACCATGGATATTTGCCTTATCTGCCATGTAATCAACAAGTAAAAAGATATGAGAGATTTGTCTGATTAGTACCATGAAAATAATGATTCCAATCAGAATCATGAGCATAAATGCTACGGAAGATTTTTGTTCTTTAAGAAGAATGATCAGCACACTCGCCACCAGACTGATCGCAACGATTTGAATGATATCCATCTCGAGCTACCCCTGGAAGAGGAAGACGGACTTGATTTGCTGGAATAAGTCAGCTAACCGGTTAAGGACGATGAACAATACGATGATAAAACCGACTAGGGTGGCAATTTGTGCAATTTCTTCTTTCCCCATTTGCTTCAGTACGCTATGGATCATAGCTACAATGATGCCGATTCCGGCGATTTGAAATAATATCGTTGCTTCTTGTATCACTATGGACGGCCCCTTCCTTAGATGAGTAAAAGAATGACGAGCAGACCGGTCAACACACCTAATCCTTTGACCGTCTTATTGTATTGGTGGTACACATTCAAAGCTTCTTCGTGTTCACGCTCGAGATGACTTAGCGCAAGATCGATCTGCTTCTTCTGGTGAATCAGATCGTGCTGCCCAAGTGTAAGACCGAATTGTCTCAATACTTCTTTTTCGTTGTTTTCAAGCGCTGTATATTGCCAGTGACGCTCAAGAACTGCTGACCATAATTCAGGGAAGTCTGTAATCGCTCTGTCTTTTTGCTTCACGATACTTTCAAAGAACCAGGAGGTAGGTGCAGACAGCTGGCGCGCCAAGTGATCACATGCTTCTATCAGCGGCGTTTGACCATAAACCATCTCTGCTTCCAGCATCTGAAGGGCATGTTTCCATTGACGGATCTGCTTCGGGCGTTGTTGGAACTTCCGAGCAATTTCAAACCCTACCCACGTAGTCGCTGCGAGTAAAAGCATCGCTCCAATCCACTTCATCGCACTTCCTCCTCGTTGCGTCACTTAGGCTTTTACCTTGATGATCAAGGACGAGATTCGATTGCTTCTGCCCGATCGCACGGTTCATAATGATGAATCGTTCAAAGACATGTTCATTTAAAAGCGATTGAATGGATGGCCGCTTTTGGACTTCTTCCCATGAATGGCCATGAACCGTGCAGAGGAGCGTTACCCCCGCATTGATCGCTTCTTTCAATGCATCGACATCGCGCTGATGACCGATTTCATCCACGACCAGTACTTCCGGTGACATAGAGCGGATCATCATCATCATTCCATCTGATTTTGGACATGCATCCATCACATCCGTTCGTTTACCTAAATCCAATTGCGGTACACCATGAACACATGCACCAAGTTCGGAGCGTTCATCGATTACCGCCACTTTTTTAGGGGTGGCACTCTTCCACCCTGAACTGATTGACCTGGTTATATCCCGTAAAAGCGTGGTTTTTCCTGATTGGGGAGGTCCGACAATCAATGTGCTGTAATAGCAACCATTTTTGTATAATGATTTCATGAATGGAGATGCGACGCCTATTTTCTCTCTAGCCACCCTGATATTGAAGGATGAAATGTACCGGATCGTCTGAATACGATCATCCAGCCGGTTGACTCTGCCGGATATACCGATTCGGTGACCGCCTTCGATGGTGATGAAGCCTTCCCTCAGCTCTTCTTCCAGACGGTACAGGGAAAATTGACTGACCTGATTGAGGATGAACGTTTTTTCGTCCATGGTTGGTTGCAAATCTTCCATCCACTCATAGCGATCAGGGTAGATCAACTCAATAGCCTGTCCGATACGGACGCGGATTTCCTGAATGGTTGTCCAATCGATTCTTCTAAGCAAAATTTCTCCTATGACCGGTGGGAACAATTTTATAATGGCTTTCATTACGATCGACCTTTCCTACGGCTCTTTAATGTAAATGTATGCGGGACAACCTGGGATATGACTACTCACGAGGTTCCATACTAGTCAAAACTCCAAGCTAGTGCTCAGCGTTCCATTGCACAAAAAAAACGCGCCACGATAAAATCGTGACGCGCTTGGATCCATTTCATTTTCAGTTGGCACGAGAAACGTACTTACCATCACTCGTATTGACCACAAGGACATCTCCTTCGTTAACGAAGAATGGTACTTGTACAATCAATCCAGTTTCAACAGTTGCAGGCTTTGTACCACCGCTCGCTGTATCTCCTTTGATTCCTGGCTCCGTTTCCGTTACTGCCAATTCAACGTTATTCGGAAGCTCTACTCCAAGAGTTTCTCCACCATATGTCATGATGCTGACTTCCATATTTTCTTTCAGGAATTTCAACTCATATTCGATTTGGCTGGATTGAAGTTCAAGCTGTTCATACGTGTTCGTGTCCATGAACGCATGTGTATCGCCGGATGCATACAAATATTGCATCTTACGGTTCTCGATGTGCGCTTTCTCTACCTTCTCCCCGGCGCGGAATGTTTTCTCCTGAATGCTTCCGTTCCTTAAGTTCCTCAATTTGGAACGTACGAACGCAGCACCCTTACCAGGTTTGACGTGCTGGAATTCAACTACCTGCCAAATCCCACCGTCCACTTCGATTGTCAGGCCTGTACGAAAATCATTTACTGAAATCATTTAATCTTCCTCCTTGCAATTTAAATCGTAATCAGTTCTTTTGGTGATTTAGAGAGACATTCATTTCCACTCTCGGTTAAAATGGCGTCATCCTCAATACGACATCCGCCTACATTAGGGACATAGATCCCAGGTTCTACTGTAACGACCATTCCAGGTTCCAGAACAGTATCTGTACGGAATGACAGACCAGGTCCTTCGTGGACATCAAGTCCGATTCCGTGACCCGTCGAGTGACCGAAATATTCTCCGTACCCTTGCTCAGTGATGTAATCACGTGTCAAAGCGTCGGCTTCCTTACCTGTGATTCCCGCTTTCAATCCACGCATCCCACGTAGTTGTGCTTCAAGTACTGTATCATAGATCTTTCTTAGTTCATCGCTGATTTC
Source organism: Thalassobacillus hwangdonensis (assembly GCF_042675915.1). NCBI lineage: Bacteria > Bacillati > Bacillota > Bacilli > Caryophanales > Bacillaceae > Thalassobacillus > Thalassobacillus hwangdonensis. The sequence goes on from NZ_JBHTKL010000001.1 coordinate 1,086,398, forward strand.
TCCGACAGCAATCGTTCTTGTAATATCCGAGCAGTACCCTTTGTAAAGCGCACCAAAGTCCATTGTGACCAGTTCGCCTTTTTCAATGACTTTGTCGGAAGCATGGCCATGAGGCAATGCGGAACGATAACCGGAAGCAACGATGATATCAAAACTGGAAGAAGTAGCTCCATGCTTCCTCATGAAGAATTCCAGCTCATTGGATACGTCCGTTTCTTTCATTCCAGGCTTGATAAAGCCGAGTATATGATCGAAAGCTTTATCTGCAATCGCCACGGCATCCTTTAATATCTTAATCTCATCATCGGACTTAATCAAGCGCAACTTTTCTACGAGTCCAGATGTTGGTACAAGTTCAGCATCGATATGCTTTTGATATTGTTCGAACACGGCATATGTAAGATGATCTTTCTCGAAACCTACCTTCGAGAAGCCGGCTTTCTTTACTTGTTCTGCTACCTCTTCTACTAAAGGAATTTTATGTTCGATCACTTCGAAGCCCTGCGCCTGTTCACCCGCTTGTTCTGTGTATCGGAAATCAGTGATAAGGATCGCTTTGTCTTTGCTGACAAGTACAGCACCTGAAGATCCCGTGAAACCGGAAATGTATCGGCGGTTCTTTTCGCTAGTAATCAGTAAAGCTTCTACGTTTGAATCTGACAATTTCTGTTTCAATTGAGTTAACTTAGACATGATTATTTCTCCCTTCGCTTTTTGCTTTCTCCACCAGAGCCAAAGCTGCCAGTCGATAGCCTTGTATCCCAAGGCCAACAATTTGTCCTTCGCAGACTGGGGCGATCAGCGATTGATGGCGGAACGCTTCCCTTTTATGGACATTTGAGAGGTGCACCTCGATCACCGGCGTCTCAATCGCACTGATTGCATCTCTGATCGCGATGCTGGTATGCGTGTAGGCAGCCGGGTTGAAGATGATCCCTTCCACTTTCCCCTTTGATACATGGAGTCGGTCGATCAGTTCGCCTTCATGATTGGACTGGAAATCCTCCACCTCGTATCCGAAAGGTTGTACGGTTTCTTTCACTTGAGCAACGATTTCATCAAGGCTTGCCGTTCCGTACACGTCCGTCTCCCTCTGCCCAAGCAGATTGAGATTCGGCCCGTTCAATATTAATAACCGCATCAAGATCTCCCCATCACGTAAATTTTCTCACAAATTCATTCTATCATATTCCCTTTTCAATGGATAATCATTGCTTTTGTGCTTGGGACTCGGCAGGCTGATTGAAATCATGGTATTCATAGGAGATCGAATATCCGATGAATGTCCCGTATAGAAGAAAAAGACAGATCGTCGTTACAATCGTGTCACTGTTCAATTCTCCAAGTCCGGGAACCGCTGGAAATATCGGGTTCAGCAAATAGAAGACAATTCCCCAGATTGCAATTCCGAACAGGATGGCAGGGACAAGCCCGTTCATTCTCTTCATCGTCAGATAATAGATCAGTGCTACTAAAATCGAAATCAAGCCTACACCCAGGATTGCAAGGACTTCAGCCAGCAGTCCTCCCGACCAGCTGTTTTGAAAGAACGAACGGATCAGGAAGGAAGCTGCTGAAACTTGAGTAAATGAAAAATAGTAAGCGATCCCTCCGATGACTCCCCATAATACACCAGCAACAAACCCTGTCATCAGGGCTTTATTCAAAATGCTGACTGGTTTCTCCTGCTGATTTTGTTCCAATTGTTCATTACTCATGACGAAACACCTCCAGTCGATAGTTTCTCCATCATCCTTCGAAAAAATCCAAAACATTCTTCGAACGGAGACACTAGTGATTACGTACATTTTGCTGTAAAATAGAATAAAATGATTACAACATGAGGTTGGTGTATTGCATGTCTGATAAAAAAGCTCCTGCCTATGGCGGGCAGGCAGTTGTAGAAGGTGTCATGTTCGCAGGCAAGAAATCTTATGTAACAGCCGTAAGAAGAAAAGATGAAAGCATTGAATATTTTGAAGTGGAAAGGAAAGAATCTAAAATAGCGAATCGCTTGAAGAAGGTCCCTTTCCTACGAGGCTTGGTATCTCTTATCCAGGCTAGCATGAATGGTACGAAACATTTGAACTTTTCCAGTGAAAGGTATGACGTGCACCCGGATGACGATGACCAGATTGAAAAGGAAGAAGAAACTTCTAAGCTGGCAATGATTCTCGGTGTTGGTGCAGTTGGAGTGCTTTCCTTATTTCTCGGGAAGACGATTTTTACCGCCACCCCAGCTTTGATTGCAGAGTTTTTTGCACCTTGGATTTCAAGTCATACCGGTCAAGTCATATTAGAAAGTGTAATCAAACTTATCTTCCTGCTTGCCTATATCTACCTGATCTCGATGACACCGATCATCAAACGGGTGTTCCAGTATCACGGGGCAGAACATAAAGTCATCAATGCCTATGAAAATGGTGCACCGCTGACAGTCGATGGTGTGCAGGAACAATCCAGACTCCATTATCGTTGCGGATCAAGTTTCATCCTGTTCACCGTATTCGTAGGGATGTTCGTTTATATGTTCGTCGCCCTCGACCCATTATGGTGGCGGATCGTGAACCGCATCCTCCTGATTCCGGTAGTCATCGGAATCTCGTTTGAAATCCTGCAGCTGACGAATAAAGTCCGTAACGTTCCAGTATTGAAGGCTTTAGGATACCCTGGACTATGGCTGCAATTGCTCACGACCAAAGAACCGAAGGATGATCAAGTCGAGGTTGCCATTCATTCTTTTAAAAAAGTGCTTGAAAATGATAAAAACAGTTCAAATAGTGGTATACAGGATAGTAAGGTGATTTCTTAAGCGATTCAGTTCAGAAGGGAGGAAACGAAGCATATGTCACGAAGTCTGATGACCCCTGTCATCTATGTCCTTATCGGCCTTGCTATTGTCGGAGTGGCCTTAGGTTTGATCAATGATACGATGGGCTTTTTGATGAATATCCTGATTATGATCGGTATTGCAGCTGTATTCTACTTTATCATTACCCATTTCGTTCTGAAGAACCGAGGAGGTTCATCGAACGAAATGAAGAAATATAAACAGGCAGTAAAACAATCCAAAGCGAAATATAAATCAACATCCACTGAACCTAAACGGATGGCTAAGCCCTCTTTCCAGCCTGCGACGCTGTCGGGAAAAAAGCGTAAAAAAGCAGCACAGGCAACGCACCTGCGAGTCATCGAGGGACATAAGAATAAGAAAAAAAATCGAGCCTCTTTTTAAAAGGATGGCTCGATTTTTTCATTTCTTCCATTTTGTTATGAAGTTCTCCGCATAGTCCCTTCCAAGCTGGATCAATTCATCCTTTTGATCGGTGGAAAGATAAAAATCGGTTGTATCGATGTTCTTGACAGGTATGAACAGCACATCTGCACTGGTCGACTTCGAAATGTAACGGGCATCATGCGCCTGCTTCATCGTCAGAAACAAAGCATGGAACATTTCAATCGAATTACGGATTTTCCTTCTCGGCAGCTGATTTGGAGGATTGCTCAATTTCATCCCTAAAATGGGCCGGATGCGATTGCCCTCCCTCGTTTCGAGCACCCATATTGGAAAATTACTTAGAAGTCCCCCATCTACAATTAACGACTTCACCTGAGACTTCCCCTGCAGCCTCACAGGCATGAAAAAATATGGAAGGCCCGCACTCATCCGAACTGCTTTCGCAACAGAAAATTTCATTGGATCGATTCCGTAAACAGGTTCTAGGTCGTCAGGGATGACCATTATTCTTCCAAGAGTTAAATCGGAACAGATCACTTTCAATGACCCTAGTGGCAAATCACTGAACGTATATACTCCCTTTTCCCCTAACTTTTTGTAAAGCCATTTCTCTAATTGGTCTCCTTTATAAAGCCCCATCCGAAAATATAAAAGCAGCCATTTCGCAAACGGAAGAAAACGTTCAAATAATGGAGGGTCGACAAACACATCAAATTTCATCTCTCTGAGGATGTTTTCCATTTCATCCATCTTATACCCTGCAGCGACAAGACTAGCGGTGATAGCACCAGCGGATGTGCCGGCTACCCGTTCGAATGAATAGCCTTTTTCCGTAACTACCTGCAAGGCTCCTACAAACGCCAGCGCCTTTACGCCTCCACCTGAAAATACACCATCAATCCGCATGTTATCCCCCTCTATTTCCCTATATTCATGTATAGAAGAAATAGTGTCAGATTAGAACATGGAAGCATATAAAAAGCGCACCCATCAGGATGCGCTAGTTGGTTTCTGTCTGCTTTTCATTATTTTCCTGGACTTGTCGAAGTTCTTTCAAACGTTTTTCGTCCTCTTCGAAATATTGGACAAGATCACCTATCCTGTCAATCGAATTCCAGCTCAGGTGATGTTCGATCCCTTCGACATCTTCATATATGTTGTCTGCATCGACCCCGATGATTTCGAGGAATTGTTCAAGCAGCTCATGGCGGTACACCAACCGTTTCCCGATTTTCTTCCCTTTTGCTGTCAAAATCAATCCACGGTACTTTTCATAATTCAAATATTGGTCCCGGTCGAGTTTCTGGACCATTTTTGTAACAGACGAAGGATGGACACTCAGCGCTTCTGCTATATCCGAAACCCTTGCATACCCTTTGTCTTCAATCAACATGTAAATCTGCTCAATATAATCTTCCATACTAGGTGTCGGCATGATCATCCCCCAATACTGCCCTTCTGCTGTAAAGACTCTTTACAAAAAGGATACACTAGTTTCCAATCCGAGACAAGGAAGATCAAGTGAAATAGCTGATCGTACTTGCAGGAAAGAACTCCTTCGCATAGGCGGAAATCGTTTCTTTCAGTCGTTCCTGGACATCGGTTTCGTACACATATTTACCGATTCCATACCTGCCCCATTTGTACTTGCGTTCTTCTTCATTCATTTCCAATTTCGTCTTAGGATAGTTCTTTTCGATGACCCGCTTGGCTGGCTTCGTGAACCGATGCTGAATCAATTCGAACGTCAAATCTTCTTCATCATAATTGACGTCTTTCAACTGATCATATAATTTCTCGAACATATGATAATAACCTTGTTCCCAGCCTTCGTGCACATAGATGGGTGCAACGATGAAGCCTAGAGGATAGCCGGCTTCTGCGACTTTTTTGGCTGCTTCGAGTCTTTTATCCAATGGAGAAGTTCCCGGTTCGAAATACTTGATGACATAATCTGCATTGATGGAAAAACGGAATCGCGTATGTCCATTATGCTCAGCGTCAAGCAGATGGTCGACAAAATGGAATTTCGTCACGAACCTTAATCGACCATTTTCCTGTTCCCCCATGTAATTGATTGCTTGTTTCAATGAATGCGTCAAGTGGTCCATCCCTACGATATCCGATGTACATGCAGCTTCAAAGCGAGTGAGCTCTGTGCCACGTTCCTTTATATACGAATGTGCCTGATCGAATATCTCCTCAAGATTTACATACGTGCGGATATACGGTTTGCTTCCGAGTGTGGTCTGCAGGTAGCAATAATGGCAATGACCCATGCAGCCGGTGGCAAGCGGGATTGCATATTCAGCTGATGGTTTCGAAGTATCGAATTTCAGTGTCTTTCTGACGCCGATGACCAACGTATTTTTTGCAACCCGATATTTTTGAAAGTCGTTTTCTCCAGGAAGTCCGCGTACCTGGTTATGGGAAGTCGTCTCCCTGATTTCGACATCAGTGTCCTTGAACTTATCGTAGAGCATTCGTCCTTGCTCATACTCAAGTGCCCTCGGTTCAATATAAATGAGCTCCGGCGTGAATGGTTTGATCATAAGTCAGCCTCCTTTTCCTGTTAGTATGTGAAAAAGAAAGCGACATCTACATGGTAAAGAATGAAAAAAAGGATCCGGTCGAATCCGGATCCTTCATCAGCCTCTTACAGGCCACACTTCAATTGGGCGTTACAGTTGGTACATGTATTACATCCACCGATATCTTCTACTGTCCCTTTACGGCAGACAGGACATGTATTACCTACTTCCGAACCGATGGTGACAGAAGTTTTGCCAAGTTCATGGACGGTATCCATCAGCACGACACGAGGCTTTTTGTCCTCATCGAATTCAAAGGACTCCTGTTCCCCGTCAAAGCCGTTCTCTTCCGCCTTCAACGTCAGTACCTGAGAGTCACGGCTTCCATCTACATAAACCGTTCCACCTTTGGCACCGCCATTATAAAGGCGCTGATACACACTCTCCACCTGCTCGACTGTGTAGCCTTTCGGTGCATTCACCGTTTTTGAAATAGAGCTGTCCACCCATCGCTGGATGACACACTGCGTATCGGCATGTGCTTCTGGAGAAAGACTCATTGCTGTTACGAACCATTCCGGAAGGTTATCCGGATCCTGTTCAGGATGGTTGTCCAGGTATTCTTTCACGATGTCAGCTTTGACTTCGATGAATTTACCAAGTCTTCCGCTTCTGTAATACGAGAACGAGAAGTAAGGTTCAAGGCCCGTAGACACGCCTACCATCGTACCCGTGCTTCCAGTCGGTGCAACAGTCAGCAAGTGTGAATTACGGATGCCATATTCCATCACATCATTGCGGATGTCTTCCGGGAGTGACTTCATATAACCGGTGTTCACGAAACGTTGGCGGAGTTCGTTCGTTTCTTCATCGCTATTGCCTATAAGGAACGGGAAGCTCCCTTTTTCCTTCGCAAGTTCGATTGAAGCACGATAAGCTGTCGTCGCGATCGTTTCAAAAATATCATCAACAAGACGATTTCCTTCTTCGGAACCATACTCGGTTTCACAGTAGATCAACAGATCGTGAAGCCCCATGACTCCAAGTCCGACACGTCGTTCTCCAAGTGCCTGTTTGCGGTTTTCTTCAAGGAAATATGGTGTTGCATCGATGACGTTATCCTGCATACGCACTCCGATTTCCACTGTGCGTTTCAGCTTGTCATAGTTGACGGATTTCGTTTCTTTATCTGCCATCGCAGCCAGGTTGACCGCTGCCAAGTTACAGACAGAATAAGGTGCAAGAGGTTGCTCGCCACATGGATTTGTTGCAACTACCTTTTGTCCATACGCTGTAGCGTTCGTTTTTTCATTGGCATTATCGATGAAGAAAATGCCTGGCTCAGCAGAGTATGTCGCACAAATATTGATCAGATTCCATAGTTCACTCGCTTTGATCCGTCGATAGGTTCTGACTCCATAGCCTTTCTCCTGCCATTCTCTTACATCACCAGACTTATGCCAGTCCGCATTATACTCTTTCATCTCTTTCTGTGAGTAGTTCTCCACGTCAGGGAAGCGAAGGGAATACTCCTTGTCCTGTTCGACTGCTTCCATGAATTCTTTCGTAATACATACAGAAATGTTGGCGCCTGTCAGGAAGTCAGGATTATGGACGGTGTAGGTACCGCCGGTTGCAAGCTTTTCTTCCGCTTCACGGATCGCCTGTTCAGTGAAACCGCCAAGTCCTGGCATTCCTTTATAGTTGACGACACTCTGATAAAGGTCTCGTTCCGTCTCTGTAAGTGGTGTGAACTTCAATTTCTGTTCTGCCAACCGCTTGATTTGCTCATCTTCTGTGTTTTCAATCAGGAACCTCAGGATTCTAGGATTTTGCATTTTAGAAATGATGAATTCCAGGATATCCGGGTGCCAATCTGCTAACATGATCATTTGTGCCAAATATGTTTCGTTGATTCGCTACATCAACTCTCTAAGTCACCTTAGAGTTCAGACCATATCTTACACTCCGTCGAGTGTCCTCGCGCTTCGGAATCACTGATTCCTACTCTACTCACTTCCGCTTGTATCAGCGTGCTTTCGATGGTCGTTGAACCTTCTCCTTTTAAGGAGCTTGGCTGCTGATTGTCTTTATCCACTTACTGTTTTCAAGCATTCACGGTTACCGTTTCCAGTTACGTTGTAGCCAGTAAGTGTATGGTGATGTTTGTCTTTAATTTAAACATCTCTTAAAGATTTCCCAGCAATTCACGAGGTTTTTTTATAGACGAGGCACTTATTTACCACGTCTTGAGCCGCCTTGCTCTACCAGGTGTGTCAGCTTCGCAATATCATCGAGCCAAGATACCGACCCGGATGATTTACCATTCACACCCCGAGCGAGTGCATTACGTGGACGAAGTGTCGAACCATTCGTCCCAACACCGCCCCCTCGGGACATGATTTCCATCACCTGCTTCCGGTGATCGGAAATACCTTCCCTTGAGTCTTTTACAAACGGCATGACGTAACAGTTGAAGTACGTGACATCAGTGTTTGCACCTGCTCCATACAAGACTCGTCCTGCAGGAATGAAATTCAACTCTGAAAGTTCTTTGTAGAATGCATCGTGCCATTCTTTTTCTTTCTCAGGAACTGTTTCGACTTCAGCAAGCCCGGTCGCATTACGCTTGGCAATCTGTTCATAATAAATTTCAAGCGGTTTGTCGATCGTATCCAACGTCCGTGTAACAATGCCCGTTTCACGTTCTTCTTCCTTTTCAAGGACATTAAGGAATTCATCGTCCACTTTCACTTTGGCCCGCTTTTCCTCCCAATCGATGGACTGGACAATTCCAAGCCCTCTTGCCGGAAAGTTAGGATCCTCCTTGACGGTCAGTACGACAAAATCGCCTTCTCCTAGCGTAATCCGTTCGGTATCCTTGAAAGCATAACGGTCGAGCATGACCAGCCTGGATACACCTTTGTGCGTGATGTTCATGTCCGGTGTGATTGGATGTACTTGCGGGAACAGCTTAATATCCTTATTAAGGCGTTCCACTAGGTCGTTTTTCTGAGATTCGATTGTAGTCGACATCGTATGAATCTCTCCTTCATCTATATTGGTATGATATCACCTGAATTGGAACTTCTTGATGTATTTAGTATGATATATATGTACGATACCATATATACGAATCAGACATCAATATATAGTGTTCAAAAAAATACATTATACAATATATTGTGTTTTGGAACGAACCAAGACAGTTTTGTCAATCAGAAAATCATTCAAAAACAGTAGAATATGGAAGAAATGAAAAGGTATTACGGCAAATCATCGAAAGTTTAACCTTTTTTATGGATTGCATAAATCGACAAAAAAGGGACTGCCCGGTTGAAAGGCTTTTACGATCGTTTTTAAACAATTACGAATAAAAACACTTTGAAAAGTGGCTGGAACATACCTATAATAGAGATTGGAATAGAAAGATAAATGGGGGTATTGAGTTAAGATGGAAGTATTGATTGGATTATTAGTGGTATTGATCCTTTTCGGGTTATATAGATTTATGAAAACACGCAAAATCCTTACCACGCTTACAGAAGATGAATTCCGCCAGAACTACCGCAAAGCGCAATTGATTGACGTGCGCGAGCCGAAAGAATACGAAGGCGGCCATATCCTGGGTGCCCGTAATATTCCTCTTTCTCAGATGCGAAATCGTCTGATTGAAATCAGGAAAGATAAACCCGTTTACCTTTATTGTCAAAGTGGAACGCGCTCGACAAGAGCTGCTGCCCTTCTTAACAAAAAAGGGTACAAGGACTTGAACCATCTAAAAGGCGGGTTCAAGAAGTGGACAGGCAAAATCAAAGCAAAATAACAAAAAACGCTGCCATTTGACTGGCAGCGTTTTTTAATGTCCTCAGTTTTCTTTTGTATATCGAAGAATAGGTTTCCTTGCGGCAGTCGTTTCATCCATCCGTTTGACGATGGTTGTATGCGGTGCCTCTTGTACAATCTCCGGATTTTCTTTTGCTTCATTGGAGATCTGGATCATCGTATCGATGAATCCATCAAGCGTCTCTTTGGATTCGGTTTCCGTAGGTTCGACCATCAATGCCTCTTCCACATTCAATGGGAAGTAGATGGTAGGCGGATGATACCCGAAGTCCAGCAGGCGCTTCGCAATATCCAATGTGCGTACGCCAAGCTTCTTCTGGCGTTTTCCAGAAAGGACGAACTCGTGCTTGCAATGCTGTTCGAAAGGCAGGTCGAATTCTTCCTGCAGGCGGCGCATCATGTAGTTCGCATTAAGGACGGCATATTCACTGACTTTCTTCAGTCCTTCTGCTCCCATTGTGCGAATATACGTGTACGCGCGGACATTGATACCAAAGTTTCCATAGTAAGGTTTCACTCGGCCAATCGACTGCGGACGATCGTATTCGAATTTAAACGTATCTCCATTCTTTACTAGCAATGGTTTTGGCAGATATGCTTCAAGCTCTTCCGTCACTCCGACAGGTCCGGAACCTGGTCCGCCCCCGCCATGAGGTCCGGTGAACGTCTTATGAAGGTTCAAATGGACGACATCGAATCCCATGTCACCTGGACGGGCATAGCCAAGGATCGCATTCAGGTTGGCTCCATCGTAATAAAGCTTACCTCCAGCCTCATGGATGATCTCTGCCATTTCCAGAATATGCTCTTCAAAAAGCCCAAGCGTATTCGGATTCGTCAGCATTAAGGCAGCTGTATCGTTTCCTACAACCCGCTTCAAATCTTCAAGATCTACAAGGCCACGCTCATCGGATTTTACTGTCACTGCATCAAATCCAGCAACTGTAGCAGATGCAGGATTCGTTCCATGTGCTGAATCCGGGACGATGACTTTCGTACGTTCGAAGTCTCCATTAGCTTCATGGAAGGCACGGATCATCATCAACCCCGTCCATTCTCCATGTGCCCCGGCAGCAGGCTGCAACGTCACTGTGTGCATGCCTGTAATTTCAGTGAGTGACTCCTGCAAGTCATACATCAATTCGAGCGCACCCTGCACCGTTTCTTCGGGCTGATATGGGTGGATATGACTGAATCCAGTCAAGCGCGCTATGTCTTCATTCATTTTAGGATTATACTTCATCGTGCATGATCCTAGAGGATAAAAGCCGGAATCGACACCATGGTTGCGCTTGGAAAGCGCAGTATAATGACGCATGATCTGCAATTCACTGATTTCAGGCAGATCTGCTTCTGTTTTTCGGACATACTTGTCTTCCAAAGCTAGATCCGTTTCAGGTACATCCAATTCAGGCAGACTGAAGCCTGTACGGCTCTCTTGACTATGTTCAAAAATCAAAGGAAAGTCCTGGTTACTCATGTAGATCCCCCAATTCTGCAGCGAAATTATCGATCTCTTCTTTCGTACGGATTTCCGTAACAGCGATCAGCATATGACCTTTCAGTTCTTCGTACGCGAACCCAAGATCATATCCACCGATATATCCTTTTTCGAGCAATTGACGGTTCACTTCAACTACATCCTTGCCCAAATCGACGACGATTTCATTGAAAAAGGCACCTTGGAATGTCACTTTCAAACCTTTGGCTTCCAACGCTTTTTTCATATAAGCAGCTTTTTGCATGTTCATCCAGGACATTTTCTTCAGCCCCTGTTTGCCAAGCGATGTCATTGCAATGGAGGACGCTAGCGCATTCAAAGCCTGGTTGGAACAAATATTCGAAGTCGCCTTGTCTCGTCGGATATGTTGTTCACGAGCCTGTAAGGTAAGTACGAACCCTCTTCGTCCCTCTTCGTCTGTCGTCTGACCGACAAGACGTCCCGGAACTTTCCTCATCAATTTGCTTGTCGTAGCGAAATACCCACAATGCGGTCCACCGAACTGGGCTGGGATTCCGAACACTTGTGCATCCCCAACGACGATATCTGCTCCGAATTCACCAGGTGGCGTCATATAGCCCAAAGCAAGCGGATTACTTGAAACGATCATCATCGCTTTCTTCTGTTGATCGACGATCTCCCTTACTTCATCAAGCGGTTCGATTTGACCGAAGAAGTTCGGGTACTGCATGACGACGCTCGCTGTATTTTCATCGAGCTCCGATTTCAATGCCTCCAAATCGGTAAGTCCGTCTTTATGATCGATTTCCACTATTTCAAGATTCGGTCCTTTCACATAAGAATGAATGACAGCACGCGATTCAGGATGGATAGCTTTTGAAACGATCACTTTCTTTTTCTTCGTGCTTCCTGCACTCAAGTTGACCGCTTCCGCCAATGCAGTACCCCCGTCATACATGGAGGAGTTGGCTACATCCATTCCAGTCAATTCACAAATCATCGTCTGGAATTCGAAAATCGCCTGCAGCTCTCCCTGGGAGATTTCCGGCTGATATGGAGTATAGGCCGTGTAGAATTCAGATCTTGAAATCACGTGATCAACAATGGAAGGAATGTAATGATCATATACACCGGCTCCTAAAAAGGATGTGTGGGATTTCAAATTGACATTCTTATCTGCCATTTCCGTCAATTCTTTTGTCAATGCGAATTCGTTCGCAGCAGGCTTGATATTCAACGGTCCGTCGAATCTTACCTTTTCAGGAATATCGGCGAACAACGCTTCGGTGCTTTCTACCCCAATCGTATCAAGCATTTCCTTTTTATCTTTTTCAGTCATTGGTAAATAACGAAATTCCATCTTCTCTCCCCCTATCTTATCGCTTATAAAATGGTGTAGGTACGACTACAGCCTTCAAGCGTCGTTTTCTGACTTGAACAGTTACTTCGGTACCGATTTCAGCAAATGGTGTCTTAAGCAATGCCAACCCTACATTCTTACCTAACGTAGGCGACTGTGTACCAGTTGTTACAAATCCGATTTCATCTTCCCCGTCAAGCACCGTGTAACCTGTGCGTGGGATTCCCTTATCGATCATTTCAATACCGACGAGCTTTCTTTCCAATCCCTCTTCTTTCTGTTTCTTCAATACATCTTTACCAATGAAGTCAGCATCTTTTTTCACTTTGACAGCAAAACCTAGACCCGCTTCCAAAGGAGTGATTTCAGGGCTCAATTCCTGACCGTACAATGCGAGGTTCGCTTCAAAACGCAGTGTATCACGGGCACCGAGACCGATCGGTTTAACCCCGTCTGCCTCGCCAGCTTCAAGGATTGCCTGCCATAACGCCGGACCGGAGGCTTCAGGAATGTAAATTTCAAATCCATCTTCACCTGTGTACCCTGTGCGGGAAACGATCGCTTCATCTTCAATCCCTTTGAAGGATACCGGTGACTCAAAACGGAAAAATTTAATGCCTGACAAATCTATATCCGTTAATTTCTGAAGGATCGTTTCAGCTTTAGGACCCTGCAATGCCAACTGGACATAGGCCTCAGATTCATTACGCAACGTAACACCATCTCCAGCATGATCTTTCAGCCATTGATAGTCTTTGTCTACATTCGCCGCATTGACAACAAGGAGGTATTTCTCCGTGGCCAGCTGATAGACGATCAAATCATCTACCGTACCGCCATTCTCATAGCACATGATCGTGTACTGTGCTTTTTTCGGCTCTAGCTTCGATACATCATTCGTAAGCATTTTTTGAAGAAATGCCTCACTCTCGGGACCTTCGACGAAGATTTCCCCCATATGGGAAACATCGAACAGACCTGCCGCAGTACGTGTAGCTTCATGTTCCTCTTTGATGCTCGAAAATTGCACAGGAAGATCCCATCCACCAAAATCAATCGTCTTCGCACCCAGCTTCTTGTATTCAGAAAATAGTGGTGTTTGTTTCAATTCAGCCATTACGCTCACTCCTTCAGATAGATTGCCTAAAAAAAGGACAGAGATACCCAGTATTCAACATGGGATCTCTGTCCATTAACCAGAAAGTTTCACTCTGTTCGAAAACGCCTTCATGAAGGCGGACAAAGCTTTCTTCTTGGGTGGTCTGCATGAGTTGCAGACACTCTCCAGAGGTGCGTCTTACAAGAGTCTTTTTGCCTGAGAGATTCACATCCTGGATGTTTGCTCCTTCGGCGCTACATAGTAGTCTCTCCCCTTGTAATCATTCGCAGTTGTATATTTGTGCCAAATGGGCATACTATCCGGTAAAGCTGTAAAAAATCTGTCTTTTTTTCAAAGTCATTATACCATAGGAAAGTCCAATAAATACAAGGAATTTTCGTAATATTGAAGATTAGGAAGGGAGGATGTCTCGATGGAGATCCGAATCGACGAGAAATTTGGAAAAGAGCTGTCAGAAAAGCTGGCGAATCAGGAAGAAATCTGCAGTTGGAAGCAATTCCAACTCACTTATCAGGCTGCTCAGGCGACCGCCGTCCCATCTTTTGAAGGTCTGACTGCACTCGGCCATCTGCCTCACATGGATTTCCTCCCCCATCAGACCGAAGCTGCAGAAGAGATTGTACATCGCATGCACGGCAGGGCCATTTTGGCAGATGAAGTGGGACTTGGGAAAACGATTGAAGCTGGTCTCGTATTAAAGGAATATATGATTCGGGGTATGGTGAACAAAGTATTGATCCTTTCACCAGCTTCCCTTGTCAATCAGTGGGTACAGGAGCTCCATGAAAAGTTTCTGATTCAGGCCTACTCTCCGAGAAAGAAGCCTACATGGCAGGATTATAGCGTAACAGTAACATCTATGGACCTGGCAAAACGCGATCCACATTATAGCGAGATCCTTTCCATTCCTTATGACCTTATCATCATTGATGAGGCGCACAAGCTTAAGAATCCCGATACAAAGAACTTTCAATTCGTTAAATCACTCCAGAAAAAATATTGTCTGCTTCTGACTGCTACACCGATTCAGAACAGAATCACCGATATTTTCAACCTTGTTTCAATCTTGAAACCGGGTTACTTAGGTGATCTTACTACATTCAAAAAGAAGTACGGAAAAAAGTTAGGAAAAGAAGAAGGACAGGAGCACTTGAAAGAGCTCGTCGGGAATGTGATGATCCGTAACCGCAGACAGGATACCGGCCTGTCGGATACGAAGCGGAATGTCAAAACGGTCTGGATCGATTTTTCCGAAAAGGAGAAGGAAGCTTATGACGAATTGGAGGGGATTAAAGCTCTCCACCCTTCTTTCACCTACCTGACATTGGCAAAAGAATTGTGTTCCTCAAGAGAAGCCTGTTTCCTATCTGCAAAAGGGATGATCGAAAAGCTCGATCAGGAGCGTGATACATCCCAGCTGGAACGATTGGTTGAAGCCGTGGAGAACCTTCCGCAGCATGCAAAAGCGTTGAAACTGGTCGAAATCATCCAGCAGACGGATGAAAAGTTCATCGTCTTTACCGAGTATCGCGCCAGCCAATATTATTTGCAATGGTTCCTTCAACAGCACGGCATCACATCTGTTCCGTTTCGTGGCGGGTTCAAAAAAGGGAAGAAAGATTGGATGAAACAACTGTTCCGCGACCACGCCCAAGTGTTGATTGCAACGGAAGCAGCAGGAGAAGGGATCAACCTGCAGTTCTGCAGTAACATGATCAACTATGACCTGCCTTGGAACCCGATGCGGCTGGAGCAAAGAATTGGACGAATCCACCGCTTCGGCCAGAGTAAAGATGTCCACATCTATAACTTTGCAATCAGAGGCACGATCGAAGAGCACATCATGACCATGCTTTATGACAAAATCGGATTGTTCCAAAACGCAATTGGAGAATTGGATCATATCCTTGAAGAGCTGGAAATCAATGATCTTGAAAAAGAAGTCAAAGGAATCATGGAAGAATCCTCGAGTCACGGAGAAGCGAAGATCAAATTGGATAACCTGACTTCGGTCATCTCCCATCGTCAAGAGGCAAGGAGGTCCACTTCATGAAAAACGCCGCTGAACACCATCAATTCATCCTGGATTTTTTTGATGAATACCAGTGTCCAATCATCGAAAATAACAATGGCAAGGTGGTCGTCCAGCTGACAGATCGGATGGATGAAGCGATCATGAACCGGCCGTTCTACTGGCATTACATTAAGAAAATGGGTAGAGCAGGCGATCCTTGGAGTCTGACTTTAATCACCAATCCTGATTTAACGGAGGACAAAGGAGAATATATCCATTCGGGAGCGCCAAGATTAAGGCAGCTTTATCAGCACTTGTTCGATACATGCCGATTTACAAAACAATACGAGCTGCTGCATGTAAACAATACCCAGGTCGCACTTGTACCATGGCTCGTGATCAATGTCAGGGTTTCCTATTCTGGAAACAGAAGAAAAAGTGAAGTCCATTCGTATGGGTTGAATCTCGTTCATGGCACCTTGCTGGAACAAATGATGGATTCTCTTCATGGTGTAGAACTGGCGACATCCATATCAGACTTCACTTATCCATTAAGTCCACTCATAAAAACGCCAAGTGGGTATAATCGGATCATCCAATACATCGAGGATCACGTCCAATCAAAGGATCACGGCTGGGCAGAAGAAACGAACAAGAAGCGCGATCATGAAATGAATTTGATCGAGGCGTTCTTCCAAGATACAGAAGATGAGGAACGACACCAGTTGATGAAAAAAGAAAAAGAAGATTTATTAGCTCGGCTAACTCCGACCATTACGATCGAAACCATCAATGGAGGATTAATTTACCTTAGTCCGTCTACATCGCAACAAATGTCCCTAACATAAAAGGAGGCTGTGCAACACAGCCTCCTTCTCAATGTTTCTTCCATAAAAGCTTCAAAGCCATCGGAATGATTCCAAACATCCTTGTACTACGCTTCGAAATCTTGTCATTTTTTCTTGAATGTTTCCTCTGGGTCTTCTCTTCCTTTGTCATATCCATATATCGGACTAATTCCTGGGTTACGAATTTAACATAGTCATTTCCAGACATAGGTTTATCACCTCTATATCTTTGTTTACACCATATTATGTCCAGGATATGTCACAAACATTCAGTGATGATCTGATCGGCGATTTCCTCCGGCGAGTATCCATCCACATCGACTGTAATATCTGCGCACGATGTATAGATATTCAGACGATCCATGAACCGCTTTTTGTTTTCCTCAACATCTGTCTGCCAGAGCGGACGGCTCTTGTCATGCTCCAAGCGTTCTGCTATCGTCTGCCAGGCTGCATTGAGAAAAACGACCACTCCTTTATCCATCAACCGCTGATTTTCCGCTCGAAGCGGTACACCACCACCTGTCGATACGACGTATCCTTTTGGAGGAATATTTTCCAGCACTTCTGTTTCAATTGATCGAAATTTTTCCTCTCCCCACTGAGCGAAGATTTCTGGAATCGACTTCCCACTTTTTTTAATAATTTCTTCATCCATCTCAATTTTTGGGAGGTTAAGTTTTCGACTTAGAATGTTTGCAACGGTCGATTTTCCACTTCCCATATAGCCAATCAGAAATATTGTCTCCATCCTACATGCTCCTTTTTCGATTTTCGCCCCGCTAGCAGGAAACACTCAGCATACGGCGAATGTATGTAATATAAACCCAGTGTGAGGTGATTCAATGACGTGAGTACAACAGCCAATCTCTCCAGACAGTTACTGATCGCAGCAATTCAATCCACCGCAAGTGACATCCACTTCTCTCCCTACAAAGAAAAAGTGGACATCCATTTCAGGATTCACGGGAAAAGAGTCCACCACTCCTCCATCTCAACCATCCTTTACACGAAGCTGTTATCTTATTTCAAGTTTACATCAGGGATGGATATCGGTGAGATCAAAAAGCCACAGAACGGTACGTATGAATTCAGGAATGATGATCATATCTATTCCCTCCGCTTTTCAACCCTGCCGATTGTCAGCACCGAAAGTCTTGCCATCCGCATCCTCCCACAATCCACGAGCATGTCCCTAGATAAACTTTTCTTATTTCCCTTTCAACTTTCTACAATCCGCTCATGGCTGAAGCACAGAAACGGAATGATTCTGTTTACAGGGCCTACCGGAAGTGGAAAAACCACTACCCTTTATGCTCTATTGCAGACGTTCTTGAAGAAGCATTCCTATCAAGCGATTACACTCGAAGACCCGATAGAAAAGAATCTTGATGACATCATTCAGGTCCAGGTGAATGAGCGTGCTGGCATCACTTATGATACAGGTTTGAAAGCAGCACTCAGGCACGACCCGGATCTCATCATGGTCGGAGAGATCCGCGACAGGCAAACCGCCCATTTCGCATTCCACGCAGCACAGACAGGACACCTGGTTCTATCGAGCTTGCATGCCAATAATGCAGTCGGGACCATTTCACGTCTAAGAGAGATGGGCATCAACAGCTTGGATATCGAGCAGACACTAATTTGTGTCGCTGCTCAACAACTCATTCCTTTGAAGGGTGAACAACACCTGCCGGATCGTGCAGCAATTCTGGAACTTTTGGATGGTAATGCGTTGCGATCGGTCATCAAGGATCCTTTTACTCCTCTTCCCTCAAGCTTCCACACCTTCGAACAATTAAGGAGGAAAGCTTATGCTTATGGATTTACAGATCAGACGACTTTGGAATAGGTCCATTCCTCCCAGAAGATTGAGTATCCATATTCAAAAGCATTTTCTCTACAGGCTAAGTCACCTGCTCTCTAAAGGCTATCCACTGCTCGAGGCATTGGAGGTCATAGCGTGGGAACACGATTTTAAAAATACTGCAGCCATCATATCGGAAGGATTGAAATCCGGAAAAACGATTGATCTCGCATTTCAGGATGCTCACTTCTCGATAAATATTGTGGCATATCTTTATTTTGCAAGGATGAACAGTGATTTAGAAACGATTCTTCTGGAATGCCATCATATGCTCGAGCTTGAGTCCGACTATATGACAAAGCTGTCCAAGGTGCTCCGCTATCCTCTGATCCTGACTGTTTTTCTTACAATTATGGTGGTAGTCGTCGACCGGACAATCTTTCCGGCATTTCTGGAAATGTTCCAGACGACGATCGGTTCCAATGCATCAGTTGGTATCGCTGTATTTATTGTAGATATTTTAGTCACTGTTTGTACAGTCTTTCCCGTTTTTCTCGTCAGTCTTTGGGTTTTGTGGAAGGTTTATCATCCACGTCTCTCCACTGAGAAAAAGATCCACCTTTATGAAAAAATGCCTCTGATCAGATCGATCCAATCAATTAAAGTGACCTACACTTTCTCTGTACATTTCCAGTCCATCTTCAATACTGGAGCAAGTTTGAAAGAGTGCGTCCAATTATTACGCGAAAACGATAAATATCCGATCCTCTCCTATTATGCATCATTGATATTAAGTGACTTGGAAAATGGTTACACGATGGCGCAGTCCATCAATAAATGTGCATTACTGAAGGATGAACTCACCACCATTTTCCATCGGAATGCTGATGCCAAAACATTGACCAGAGATTTGTCCGTTTACGCGAATCTGCTGCTGGATACTGTGAAATCAAAACTGGATAGGACAATTGAAATTATCCAGCCACTATTTTTTCTGTTTGTAGCCATTTTCATACTGCTATTGTATGGATCCATCATGATGCCGATGTATCAATGGATGGAACAATTATAGAAAGGGGTTATTCCATGACAAATGAAAAAGGATTCACACTCATTGAAATGCTGATCGTACTTATGATCATTTCAGTGCTGCTGATCATTACCATTCCGAACCTTTCAGACAACAGTAAAACGGTAAAGGATAAAGGATGTGAAGCTCTTATAAAAATGGCGGAAGCACAGGCTCAATCGTATTATTTAGACAAGAATGAAATGCCAGCTACCATTGCCACATTACAGACTGAAGGCTATTTAGAAAGCGACACCTGTCCAGATGGGTCCAAGCTTACAATCGATGCGAACGGGGAAGTAACTGCTAATGCTCCGTCCACCTGAGCGTAATGGATTTACATTACTTGAAACGATGCTAGTGTTATTCATTATGGTAATTTTCCTTTCCATTGCCACACCAATCCACTTCTCAACCAAAGAACAACAGGAAACGAAACTGTTCTTAGATCAATTCAGACAAGACGTTTTATTGCTGCAAAAACTATCGATGATTGGTCCTTCCAGGTATCACATGATTGTCGCTCCCTCCTCGCTTCATTATTTCATCTACAATGAATCAGACAAGAAGCTGGTTCTCCTCAGGAATTTTCCTCCGCGATGGAGCATCGATATGATGAATATGAAATCTGCAATCAAGTTCTCCACAAAAGGTACGATACGTACACCACGCACATTTTTTATCGAAACGACGTCCAGGAAATATAAAGTGGTGTTCCCCTTTGGAAAAAGCAGGTGTTATATCAGTGAAATCTAATGGATTCACTTTACTGGAAGTATTGTTCGCGTTCAGCATACTCACATTTACCATACTCACTACTGTACCTGTCCTGACAAAGGTTCAGCTTGAAAATGAGGCATTGAAAGAAGAGAGGGTCGCTCTTTCTGTTTTGCATGATCAATGGATTGCCTACATTTATGGGGATTATAAAGTGGCAGAGGAAGAAATCCATGCACCGTTCCCTATTAATATAACTTTCGATCATGAAAATGAACTCGTCAAAGCTTGTGCTACATGGGAAAACAGAAAATCGGAACAGGAGAACTATTGTATATATGGCTACGAATACAGCTAACGGCTTTACATTTGTAGAAGTCATCCTGAGTTTACTTGTTTTCTCTACCTTGTTGGCTCTCCTTTCACCTATCTTTCCTATGCTTCATTTAGAAAATGAATATGATGAACTGAATGTAAGGCAATTCTTTACCTTCATCGAAACGGAAGTCAACATCAGTAATGAAGTGATCATCACATCCAACCTACTGGTTTTCTCCAGTCCCGATGGTGAAGCAATTACATTCGAAACCTATGGAAACTCCATTCGCAGACAAGTCAATGGCTCTGGCCACGAGCTGTTGATAAACGGGGTGAACGCAATTCACTACACCGATATGGGGAGATGGTTTACATGTCGGATCGAAACTGAGGAAGGAAAACATTATGAAGCAGCTTTTTCAAAATCGTGAGGATGACAGAGGTTTCATCTTTCCATTTGTCTTGCTGTTATCCTTACTTTTGATCGGGGTCACTACCGTCTCCATTTCGATGTATTCCAACAGCCAATTGTTCAATAACATCCATAAAGAAGAACTTTCATTGCAATCTATATTCCAAACGGCAGTGGAAACATACAAAGAGGATGACGCCGCTTCCATTCATGAAACTGAAGTGACTTATACATTTCCCCATGGAACCGCGGTCATTACGCTAATGAATCATACCGAGAATAGTGACCTCCTGCAATTCCAGTTGACTAACTCGAACGAATTTACGAAAACCGTAATCAAAGAACTTCCCCGGAAAATGCAAAACTCCAACTGATTTTTTCAGTTGGAGTTTATGAATAATTAAGTTAATCTACGAAACAATATAAACGTGAATGTTCCTCACTGGGCTATAGCCAAGCGGTAAGGCAGCGGATTTTGATTCCGTCATGCGTTGGTTCGAATCCATCTAGCCCAGCTTTTTTTATGAAATTTTGGAGAGGATGTTCATCTTTCGATCCGTGATACTTCTCAGACCATCCTCATCATATCCTACTACAAGCTTCTTCCCATCTGTAAGAATCGGTCTTCTCAACAATTTTGGTTTTTCAATCAAAAGATTAATGAATTCTGATAATGTAAGATCTTCAACATCCATATCCAAATCTTTATATTCCTTGCTTCTCTTAGCAAGAATCTGATCGATACCTTCAGTCGTCAACGACAAAATATGTGTCAATTCTTCTTTTGATGGAGTCTCCCTGAACAGATGGCGTTCTTTGAACGCAATTTCCTCACTTTTGAGCCATGACTTCGTACGACGGCATGATGTGCAGCTGGGATAAGTATAAAAGTTCAATCCTTCCATCTGAATCTCTCCCTTTCATTTTTAACTTATACATATTGTATAATTAATGTATAACCTTTGTACAGTATTTTAAACTTATTTTCGTATATTATTTTTATTTTTAAGTTGTGTACGTTTTTTGACAAATAATGTATCCAGCTATTTTCTTCATTTCCTTATACTATAATGAGATTAGATTATGGAGAGAAGGTGACTGGTTTGGATCAAATTTTAAGGATAACCAATGTGTTAAGCGACTCAACAAGATTCAACATTTATCAGTACATCGTTAAAAAGAATGATGCCGTATCCGTCCAGGATGTTGCCTCGGTGTTCGATATACATCCCAATGTGGCAAGGCTCCACCTAAGTAAACTGCAAGATGTTAACCTTGTAGTTGCTTACACGAAAAAGACAGGCAGAGGCGGTCGTCCAAGTAAGGCGTATAGGCTTTCTGATGAAGTCATCGACCTCCACTTCCCTCACCGTGACTACCGTATGCTTGCCACCATCGCGATCGATTCACTCAGTGAGCTTGGAGAAGCAGGTGCACAAGCGTTATACAGGACCGGAGAAAGATATGGTTACGACACCTTGAATCACATCCGCACTTCCAAGAACGGCGAAATGGATATCGAATTGAAATTGCTCCACCTTAGAAAAACGGCAGAAATGATTGGGCTCTATCCTGAGTTCAATATCTCAGATGATTTTAAGCGTGCTACATTTACGATCAACAACTGTCCGTTCAAGGAAATCGTGAAGACAAATAGTGAGTTAATCTGTGGGATGCACGGACATTTCATAAAGGGAATGTTCCATGCACTATTTGAGGATATTGAGTTGAAAGAGGCACATACTATGATGGATGGATGCAAAACGTGCAGTTACAAAGCAGAATTTGTCCAAGTTTAGTATGATTCATTTACATTCAAGCACTGGTCATATATAATATTGATGATAGTTTCATCGAGAGAAGGAGGGGAAGGAACATGGACCGCATGTTTCGTGTGCTTGCCTTTTGGACAGGTATTTTCACTGTCATGTTTTACGTTGGTCATATGATGGAAGCGGCTTTATTATCTTTAGTCCAAACTGCCTTTTTCCTGACAGTAGGCTACTTGAAATTGTCTGAGCGCATGTATATGTACATATTTGGCGCTTACTTGACAGTATTTATGATTGGATTCACGTACTACACCTCTTTTATCCTGGTACCAGGATTCGGAGAATAAAAAAACTGTTGCCTGATAAAGGCAACAGTTTTTTTATTGATCCTTTTCTACTTTCAACCCCTTCACCTGTACACACACATCAAAGAAATTACTGATTCCATCCCCTAGAAGAAACGTTTGGATTGCACGATTCCTTTTACTTTCCTCAGAAAAAGGATTACGGGATTCATGCGGTATCAGATGAGTCATCATCCCTGCCTGAAGCAGAAAGGCGTTTTGTTTCTCATGGAGAATCGTCTGAAAGCCTTTAGCGGAAGTGATTTTATTCCATATCCCCCAGTGCACATGGTGGGTTATGTCCATCTCTCCAGGATGGTCGAGAACACTCTCCTTCAGCTCATGATTCAAATACCCCCGCAAACTCCCTTCCATTCTGGCTGGATGATTCCATTCTTCCTCTTCATATCCATAGTCGATGGTAATCACCATCCCCTTTTGTAAAACCTTATCCAGTAAACGGACACTCTCCTCCATATACACGGGGATTTCCATGCGATACCCTTCTTTCAAAGTCAACCTATAGTCTTCAACTTTTCCCATGAGTTCAGCATCTGCACGAACCGTCATTTCGGTCAACTGATCCTTTTCATTCATACCTACTTTCACTTCCATGATATCTCCATTGAGCTTTTTTATAACTTTTACGGGTTGAGCATCCAGCCACTCATTTGAAAAGACAACTCCGCTGAATGGGCCGTTTTCGTTATAGAACAACTCGAGACTTTCGTATGTATGGAATCGGTCATCACTGATTTTATTTTTTGCTTCTGATGTATGTACGTCACTTTTTTCAATGAAAAAATACTCCCAACTAATTGCTTTGTTATCCAGATAGCTGGTGATCTGTGCTGCAAAATCACCGGTCCCGCCTCCAACTTCACAGAATTTTAACGGCAGTCCATGGGTCATGCAAAAATCCAGCACATAATCCGCGATTGTTTCTGCAAATACAGGGTGGACCATACTCGACGTATAAAAATCTCCTTGTTTTCCAATCTTCTTGGTCATTCGCTGGTAGTACCCATCCAGCTCATCGTAAAGCACATGTTCAATATAGGTATCATATGAGATGCACTTTTCTTTTGTATCAGCAATTAACTTCTTTATCTTCGTTTCCATACAAACTCCTTTTCAGTAAACATTATTGACATAGTGTTTACACGGAATTATAGTATACAATGTAGCTTGATTTTTTATCCCTAACCAATAAAAAGCAGAGCACATCCCCCCAAAGAGGCTATCTCCAGATAGCCTCTTTTTTATGGCTCTGGGAGCTGTGGATCTCAACCTATTCTAAGTCAGGAATGGATTCTCCGATTTTTCTTCACCTATGGTTGTTGCAGGACCATGTCCTGGATAGACTACATACGCATCACCGAGACTGAATAACTCTGTTCGGATACTAGTCAGCAATGTCTGCATATCCCCACCAGGCAGGTCTGTTCGACCGATTCCCCGCTGGAACAATGCATCTCCTGAAACCGCGAATGTGTCAAAGATAAATGATACACTTCCAGGTGAATGTCCAGGTGTATGTCTCACTTCCATTTTAAATGGTCCGACCGTTAATGGACCCGGGGTTAGTAAATGGTCTGGATCCTCAGCAGTAATTTCTCCCATTTGGAAAAAGGATGAGCCATTCTTCGTCGGGTCCATCAACCAGTCTTTTTCTTCCTTGTGCAGATAAACAGGAATTTTGAAATGGTCCCTCACTTTATCGACAGCACCAATGTGATCAAAGTGTGCGTGGGTCAAAAGAGCAGCAACAGGTTTTAGGGCTTCTTCATTAAGATATGTAATCAGTTTCTCGCCTTCACCGCCCGGATCGACAATCAGGCATTCCTTTCCCTCTCTGATGATATATGCATTCGTCCCTAGCGGACCTAAAGGCATTTGTATAACTTTCATAAGTGTGTTGACTCCTTTCACAGAATTTATTAAAATTCCTTATAGAATATCTCGACAAAAGTTGTGTAATACTATAAAATGTATGAGGAATGAGCTACATAGACACATTATAACATCCTGAAATGATCTATGGATACTACAGGAAGGGTATAGGGGGTGCTGATATTGGTAACAGCAATCATCATTTTATTGGTCGCAATTCTATGTGTACTTGCCGTATTCCGTGAAGTTAAAAACAAGAATTTCTTTGCAGTCGCATTTGCAGGTGTTTCAGCATTGATTTTCGGCTGGTTCTCCATTATGACACTTTACAGTAATCTGTTTGGCTAAAAACATCCAAAACCTTGCCCTAAAACGGCAAGGTTTTTTAGTTTGAAGCACTTTTTTTCAATTCATCTTTTCCTTCAATCAACTGTTCGTTCTCGTTAAAGAAATAACGGTACATGGCGAGTGTGACGAACATTGCACTAATAGAAACTGAAGAAAAAATGCTCAGTGATATGACAAGCTGGTATTTGATTGCCATTACCGGCTCTACTCCCCCGAGGATCAGCCCGGTCATCATTCCAGGCAGCTGAACAAGCCCAATCGTCTTCAATCGATCGACATTCGGAATCAGCGATGCATTGATCGTCTTTCTGACGATAAGGTGTGAGGCCTGCTTCGGTTTCGCGCCAAGTGATAGTGCAGCAAGCAGTCTTCCGCTGTTCTCGGTATATTCACTCTTCATACGCTCAAGCGCAAGCCCCATTGCTACCATACTGTTTCCGATAACCATCCCACTCATCGGGATCACCTGTGACGGCTTGAAATCGATCATATCAAATACAAGCCATAACGTAAGTACACTCGCTTCGACTACAATAAGTCCTCCAAGGATGACCCAGAAGACATGCGGAAGTTCTTTCCCCTTTTTTCTAGCATGAAACGTTGCAATGATGATCATGACTGTCAACATCAGTGGGATACCCACAAAGGGGTCAAGATCAAACAGATACGTCAGTATATATCCGATTGCAAATAATTGGACCGTTCCCCTTACCGCAGACCAGACGATATTCTTACTCATTCCAAGCTGATAAAAATAAGAGAGCGTCAAAGGTACAAAAACAAAAATGATTAAAAATAATAAGGACTGATTTGATATTTCCGGTGACATACCATTCACTTCCTACTCCTGTGTAAATTCCTTCAAAGCATCTGTTTCAGGATGATCGAGCATATCTGGTATCCTGCCATCCTCCACGATTCTCCCGTCGTGGATGAATAACCCTCTTTCACCGAGACGCTTCGCCTGATTCATATTGTGAGTGACCATGACCATAGTCAATTTCTGCTCTTCAATCAGACATTCCAACACCTCTTCGATTTCTTCTGCCGTACGATAGTCCAATGCACTCGTCGGCTCGTCCAACAACAGAACTTTCGGTGAGTTCGCCAATGTTCTTGCCAGTGATACCCTCTGCTGCTCCCCACCGGATAATTGATCGACATCTCTATCCAGGTAAGAGCCAGGCAACTGCACATACTCAAGAAGCTTCTTCCCATCTTCCTCTTTCCACTCCCCGAACAATGATGGACCGTACTTGATATTGTCTTTTACTGTTCCAGGAAACAGATTGGGCGATTGCAGGACTAATCCCACCTGCTTTCGTAATTCTGTAATATTGTACGTTTCAATCGGTTTACCCATAAATTCGATCTTGCCTTGATCAGGGTCTTTCAGTCGATTAAATAGGAACAGGGTTGAACTTTTCCCTGCTCCTGATGGACCAAAAAGTATGATTTTTTCGTTATGTCCAATTGTGAAATTCAAATCGTTCAATGGTGCTTTGGCTACACCCTTAAATGAAAACAGTACGTCCGACATGTCGATCATCCCAACCTTTCAACTTCCACCATTCCATATAGCTCTGTTCTATTAGTTAGTCTACCTTAATCAAGTGGGCTTTAAACTTTTCAGAAAATCGGCCTTTCGTCTAATGAAGTGACTGTAGACAGATTTGTTTAACATGTTCAACATTAAGAAGGTACTGGGAAAGGGGTAAAGGATTGATCCCTTTCCCGATTTCAACTGTGTAAGCTTCCTTTTTAAAGGCTTGGATAAACCAATCCTTCATCCCTGCATGACTGTCAATAGTCCGGATCGGTTCGTAGCCGCTCACCTTTTCAAAAGCCTGCACAATCACCTCAGAGTTGGCCGGCTCCTTACCTTCATATCCATAATAGATCACTTCGCCTTGGGAATGAAAACATAACACTCGATCGAAGTCACGGTCCATAGCTAATCGATACATCGCGAATGCTTCAGGCTCTGATAAAGGATAAGGACCCGGGTAGTCCCTGAACGAGGGTTTAGCCGGTTTCCTTTCTTTCTCTACAAACCATCCTGCCGGAAATTGTTTATTCAGATCCACTCCGCGGATGTTTGCTTTCCAGGAACTGAATGTGCGGTTCATTCCGTTCCATTCCTTCACCATTTGTCCATAGGCACTTGCTTTTGAAGGTCCGTGGATCACCAGATCGACACCGTCAGGATTCACCATAGGTACAACTGATAACGTCACGTTCGATAACAATTCTTTTATATCGGTCCCTTTGAAGAAAGCTTCCAGCACATCTAATAAAGCCATCGAAGTCATCCATTCATTTCCATGGAATCCTCCATTCCAATGGACCTTTCGGGGACCATTTCCTATTACAACTTCGTAAATCGGCTTTTGTAAAATCGAACGACCAATTTGGTTTATTTCAACGCCTGTTCTGCCCTGCCATTGATTAAGCTTTTCTTCTACGGTTTGTGACCCCTCGAACATCCATACCCCTCCCTCTACACTTATCTTATTTTCAAAACGTACTCCCCATCCTTCTCCATTAAAAAAAGCACCCGATTGGGTGCTTTTTTTGTAGTTATTCTTCGCTTTCTTCTTTTTCCTGCTGCTGTCCTTCTTCAAAGTTATAGAATCGGAACAGGTCACCATAAATGATACTGTCTGAATAACCTAATTCTTTATCGACTTTTTCTTTGATCGGTTGACAGGCTTCGGCTTGTTCTTCACTTACCTGCTCTCCAGTCTCACGATCGTAACAGATATCATCGCTATAGACATATTTGTCGCTGACGAAGCTTCCGTCACGCATTGCAATATAGCCTTTGCGATCTTCCGTAAACAGATCGGTACCGAAGGAAAGATCATTTTCCTCTTCAATTCCAAGCAAATGCATAAGTGTCGGCTTCACATCGATTTGACCGGCAATTTTGTCATATTGCTTTCCACCTTCATATCCAGGAATATGAATCATGAACGGTACACGTTGAAGCTGCACGTGGTCATAAGGTGTAATCTCTTCTTTGCCTAGGAACTGGGCCATCGCTTTATTGTGATATTCACTGATACCGTAGTGGTCACCCATCAATACGATGATGGAGTCTTCATAAAGACCAGCATCCTTCAGCTGCTGGAAGAATTGCTCAAGCGATTCATCCGTATATCTTGCTGTCGGGAAGTAATGATTCAGTGTACGGGAACCTGAGTCATACTTATCGATATTCGCCTTATCTTCCGGAAGCTCGAACGGGAAGTGGTGCGTCAAGGTAATGAACTTACTGTAAAAAGGTTCTTCCTGAGCTTTCAAGTATTTGATCGACTGCTCGAAGAATGCTTTATCTTCAAGTCCCCATCCGAATGAGTTTTGTGGTGTAGCTTCATAGGACTCTTCACCATGGAACTTATCATAGCTGATGTTGTCATACATGACATCACGGTTCCAGAAACTCTTGTTGTTCGCATGGAATACAGACGTGTAATAATCATTTTCATTCAATATTTCAGGAAGCGCATTGTATTCATTTTGTGCATGAGTGAAATAAACAGATCCACGCGGTAATGGATACATTGAATTTTCGACTATGAACTCAGAATCCGATGTTTTCCCTTGTGCTGTCTGATGATAGAAGTTCGGGAAGAAAATCGTATCTTTGCTTTCTTTCAAATCATTCATGAATGGTGTTACTTCTTCTCCATTGATTTTGGAATCAAGGGTGAAATTCTGCATTGATTCTACAGAAACGAAAATGACGTTCTTGTCTTTTGCAACACCGAACATTTCGGATTTTTCCTTACTTTCTGTGTTGTCACGCATATAAGATTCGATCTCGTTGATTTCGCTGCCATCAGCGAAAACTCG
The DNA here is from genome assembly GCF_042675915.1 of Thalassobacillus hwangdonensis. Taxonomy (NCBI): domain Bacteria; kingdom Bacillati; phylum Bacillota; class Bacilli; order Caryophanales; family Bacillaceae; genus Thalassobacillus; species Thalassobacillus hwangdonensis. The sequence goes on from NZ_JBHTKL010000001.1 coordinate 1,115,358, forward strand.
TTGTGCTTTCGTCTTGGTTGTCATTGTTGCATCATAAAGGTGATAGTTGAAGACACCAATATTCTTAACAAGGTATTCACGGTCAAAAGCACGAACGAAAAGCATCGGACGCTCCATCTCAGCCAATACGACGTTCACTGTCAATAATAGGAATGTTACTGCAGTGGCAGCAATCTTTCCAGGCTTATTGAAGTTTACTGCGAATGAAGCGGCTTTAGTACTCAACCACCAGATGATTGCAACGTCTACAAATAACAGGATATCCTGCAGGTGAATCAAACCAAGGATACTACCACCTAAATCGGCAGCATTATTACCTTGGAACAAAACCGGAATCGTGATGAAGTCAGTGAAATTACGGTAGAATACTAGATTCAGGTAAAGGATCAATGTACCAAGAAGTGCGGTCCATCTGAGCCATTTCATCTGACGTTTCGGTTTCATCCATACACTGATTGCGAATACAAGATACGCACTTACAATCGGATTTAAAATCAGGATGAGTTCCTGCATTGGATTTTCAATGGATAGATGGAACATATATTTGTACATCATGTACGTTTTAAAACCGAATAACAAGGATGCAATTATAAATAACGGCATCTTAAACTTTGAAGCTTGCATGTGTTTTCCTCCTTACATCCAGGTGTATCATCTTTTTTTGTATTATTTACACATGATTTACGATATGACTTAACTAACTTTACAATATCCGATTATACTCTATGTTAAACCCATACATTTATACGACGAATAATGTACCAGAAAAGTTTCAAAAAATGTTTACCGAAATTAACAAATGGATTTCCCCTTTTCATATAGAGTTATATTTTAATAGACGCTATCGAAAAAGAAAACCCTACAAAGTAAATTCATATCCGGTCAACGATAAGATTATACCAAAGAAATATTTTATGTCTATGACATTCCGGTGTCAACTTTTTACCATTTCTGCGTTTATTCGTTACAAAATTAAAAATGACTGCCAAAACAGTCATTTTTTTCATGCAATCATTTATTTTCCAGCCTCTTTTTCACCATGTAAGCGCCACCAAGTACTCCTGCATCATTCCCTAATACAGCTACTTCAAAAGTTGCTGCTTCCCTGACACGTTTCAGTGCATATTTGTCGAAAGCTTTTCTTAAAGGAATCAAAAGTGAATCGCCCGCTTTTGATACCCCACCTCCAATCACTATTTTTGAAGGATTGAGGACATTAGCCATGTTTGCAATCGACATGCCAAGAACATTGGTTACGTACGTAATCACTTCTTCAGAAACAGGATCATTCTCAGCGGCAGCGTCGAAGATATCTTTTGCAGTTAGTGGAACACTTGCATTAAGGGAGGAAGCCTGATTATCCACCAATTTCTCTTTGGCAACTCTTACAATCCCTGTAGCGGATGCCACCGTTTCTAAACAACCTGTCTTCCCGCAGTTACAAGGCGCACCACCATCTGGAACTACGGTAATATGACCGATTTCCCCAGCAGTTCCATTAGCTCCATTCAGCAGTTCGCCATTTGCTACGACGCCTCCACCGACACCAGTCCCAAGTGTAACAGCAAGCAAGTCATTCGAATTTTCTCCTGACCCCTTCCAGTTTTCACCTAATGCTGCGAGGTTGGCATCATTTTCGACGAACACTGGCCAGCCAGTCATTTCTTCCAAATCCGAACCCAGTGAATAGTCGATCCAGCCAAGGTTGATTGCCTCGTATACGAAGCCACTGATCGAGTCAAGGAATCCAGGAGCCCCGACTCCTACACCGATTACCGAGGTTTTGGGAATTTCCAATCGATCGATCTTCTCAAAAATGGTTTGTTTAATATCATGCACAATACGTTCGCCTTTGTTCTTCAAGTCGGTCGGGATTTCCCATTTATCTTTGATCGTTCCTTCAGGGGTCACGACTGCAAGCTTAACAGTCGTTCCTCCGATGTCCACCCCTATGTAGAATGAATCTGTATGCATCAATTTTCCTCACCCTTTTCTCTATCTCTGAGCCGGGCAGCTTCACTTCTAAGCAGAAGGAGTGCCATTTGATAATCCTGTGTGGAGATACATTGTGACTGGTAAAGTTCCTTTATTTCGTCTTCCATCAGTTCCAAATCACCTAAACGATCTCCTACATAAATGAATGTACCGTATTTTTTCAATAATTGCTGTATATCATAAATTGTCTGCATTTAATCACCAACCACTATTATATCAGTCCTGGCGAAGGAATAACATATTTGGCTGAAAAAAACAGACGCAAACTTAAGCATCACACATAAACAATAAAAGACCCGTCAAAATTGACGGATCTTTGTGCCAACCATTCTATTACCGGTCAGGGTCTTTCGGGTGCAAAAATGCTGGTCTCCTGTTTTTCAATGGAATCGGCGACCGGAGCATGATATCCCTGAATGCGCGGCTGTTGAAAGGTATGAATGGCCAGAAATAAGGCGTATAAAACGTATTCATCCTTGTAAGGATCAACAGCCAGATCGTAATCCCTATCACATACCCCATTCCACCAAGTGCAGCAGTGATGAGCAATAGACACATCCTGATGATCCGGTTGGCAAGGCTAAGCTCATAGCTCGGGGTAGTGAATGTCCCGATTGCAGCGATAGCCAGATACAAAACGACTTCATTGGAGAACAGACCAACCTCCACCGCAACCTGGCCGATCAATATTGCAGCTACCAGCCCTAAGGCTGTGGCCAATGCGGAAGGGGTATGGATGGCGGCCATCCGCAACATGTCGATTCCGACCTCTGCTATGAGGAACTGGCCAATCAGTGGAATTGTACCCTCTTCAGAAGGACCAAGGAATTGCAAGGTTTCCGGCAGATAATCCGGTTGAACTGAAAATAAATAATATAACGGCAATACAAAAATGGATGCAAAAACAGCAATGAACCTCACGAATCTCAAGTAAGCGCCGATGAAAGGTTTTTGCCTGTACTCCTCTGCATGCTGCAGGTGATGCCAAAAGGTGGAAGGTGTAATCATCACACTTGGTGACCCATCGATCAGGATGAGGATATGCCCTTCATACAGATGTGCAGCTGCAGTATCCGGCCGCTCCGTGTAACGAATGGTAGGGTATGGATTCCAATGCTGACCGCTCAGATATTCTTCGATCGTCTTCTCTGCCATAGGAAGACCGTCTGTATCAATTTGTTCGATTGTCTTTTTCAAGTGCTCGACTCGATGATCGTCAGCAATGTCTTCAATATAACAAATCGCTATATCTGTTTTGGAACGACGACCGATTTGCATGTATTCCATCCGGAGCGAACGATCCCGTACCCTTCTTCGGGTCAGGGCAGTGTTGAATACAATCGTTTCTACGTACCCGTCCCTTGATCCACGGACGACCCGCTCGATATCCGGCTCTTGTGGCCCTCTCACAGGATAGGTCCTGGCATCGATCATGATGACCTTTTCCACACCTTCAACAATCAAAGCTGTCGGTCCACCAAGCACAAGGTCTGCTGCCTGAATCAGATCATCTGCTTTATCGAGTTCTACATAAGGAAGGTTCGTCTTCATCAATTTATTCAATGGATCCGGTTCAAGATCCTCAGGTTCGAGACGAGATAGATTTTCCATCAGATAATGCAGAATATCATCTTTGACAAATCCATCGATCATGAACATCGACATCTTCCTGCCCGCATATTCAAGATCCAGGTGGATGACATCAAAACTCTTATCTACACCCAGGTAGTCTCTCATGAAATCGACATTCTTCTGATAGTCACGGAACACCGGCTGTGTTTTCTTATCAGACATCCATTTCACCCCCTAATCAATACCATTAGTTTGTACGGATGAGGGTGAATCATTCATATTAAACCAAAGGGGACTTCAGATATGCCATAAGCAATTGATACGTATTCCATAAAGAATCGGTATGTGTACGTTCCATTGAATGGGACGCATCGATCCCCGGCCCGACAAGGCCATGTTTGATATCATAGCCTGCCCTGATTGCTGCTGATGCGTCTGATCCGTAATACGGGTAAATATCCACCTTATAATCAACGCCGTTCTCGACAGACAGTTTCACCAGACTGTTTTTCAGACCTAGATGGTATGGACCGGAAGAATCCTTCGCACAAATGGAGACATGATGCTCTGTTGATGCCTGCCCCTTTCCGAGCGCGCCCATATCAATTGCTAAATATTCCACTGTCTGCTCCGGAATACTTGCGTTTGCACCAAACCCGATTTCCTCATTGTTCGAAAAATAAAAATGGGTCGTGTAAGGCAGCTTGATTGATTCTTCAACAATAGTTTCAATCATATGCAACATGATCGCTGCACTTGCTTTATCATCCAAGTGCCTAGATTTCACATAGCCGCTTTCTGTCATTTGATACCTTGGGTCAAATGATACGAAATCTCCTACTTGTATCCCTAGCTTTTCAACATCTTCCCTTGAATGAACGACTTCATCCAGCCGCACAACGATATTCTGGTCGGTCCGCTCACACTTTCTAACTTCTCTATTTACATGGACGGACGGATTCTCAAGCAGGATCGTTCCTGTTAAATCTCCCTCGTTCATCGTATGTATTTTACAGTATTCTCCTTCGATACTGTTCCAGGCGAATCCCCCGACCATCGACATTTTCAGTTTTCCGTCCGGTGTAATTTCCTTCACCATTGCCCCTAAAGCATCAAGGTGCGCAGTCAACATCCGATGGTTCTTATTATCTTCCCCTTCGACGGTGGCAATCAATGCGCCTTTATTGGTGAAGGATGCCTGGACACCCTTTACGTTCAGGATATTTTCGCAATAGTTCATGATAAGGTCGGTGTACCCTGATGGACTCGGGATCGACGTCAATTGTTCAATATAATTTACAATATGATTGATATGCTTTTGCATGGTTTGTCCTCCGTTCTTAACATAATTGATCGTTTCTATCATATAACATGTACAAAGAGACTAAAATGACCAAGCTGCCGAAAAAGGGGATAACGGTATGAAAAAATATGTTTGGATCGGAATTACATTAGCTGGTATATGGATGCTGTTCGTCTATTTCACCGCTGCACCTAATGTAGAAAATGTCATCAAATACTTTCCGCTTGATACGTCGAAAACATTTACTGATGCAAAGACGACGCTCAGTTTCCACGACCAGAAAGACACGGATGAGTACGAAGTGGACTGGGAGACAACCTCGACAAGCAGTGAACCTATGTATTTAAGACAGGACCTGTCCCTCTTGTATGTTAATGGACAACTGCGCGGCATCCTTAATAAATGGAAGGAAGATGGTCAGACCATCGAACAGGTAACATCCATCCACGGAGAAGACAGCAGCTTGTATCAGGCGATCACTTTCCACCATGGGGAAGTGCATTACCCTGAAGACGTCATCAAAAGCATCCAGAAAACCTCTTATGATCAGCTTTACGTCATAGACTCTCCTCACACGCCTTTAGAATCTTTCAAACAACCGGATAATGCCCAGCAAAAAGAATGGGTAGATAAACTGCAGCATTCACTTAATCAGCAATTGGATTACCAATGGGATGACTTGTTACTGCATTTCAACATCGACGTCGACAACTATGTCGCTGTTCCACTGACAGACATCCAAAAATTTGAAAACACAGCGATTCCCGGTGTCTCCCAGCAAGAAACTTCACGGATCCTCGGCCAGCTATGGGAAGGGCTGTATAAAAATTATGTGCTTGGGATCGCAGACGCCAAAAATTCAGGACATCCAATCCAAAGTTACATCCCACTTGTTCTATTCGACAAGAATGGTACGCATTTGATGGTACTGTTCGAAGATGATAAAGGAAACAAAGAACAGTTGATTCAGCGTTACTGATTCAACGTTTCATTCAGTTCACGGAATGTATCATCAGAAGGTCGTTGTTCGGCAGCTTGCTTGGCATGGTAAGCTGCTTTTTCCTTTTCTCCCTGCTCATTGTAAAGTAATGCCAGGTTATAGTGCGCTTCAGGAAATTCTTCGTTCCTTTCATTTGCGATCTCGATTGCACGTTCCAGGTCTTTTTGAAAATCTTCTTCCTTATCCAGCTGATAATATGCAAAGGAGCGGTTGAAATACAACTCCTTCTCAAATTGTCCGCCTTTTTGAATTGCCTCTGTCGCCAATTCCACAGCTTCTTCGTATTTCCCCTCTTCATTCCACTGACTCGTTATTTCAACATCCAAGGCAGTGTGCTGTGTATTCTCATCGTTGTTGTAACCGTAAGTGCCAAGTACCGTGAAAGCAATCAGATAGCCAAGCAATGCTGTGCCCTGCCATATCGGTTGTCTATTCTTAGGCAAATGGACGATTGCACTGGCAAGGAAACCTCCCGCCAATCCCCCAAGGTGTGCGCCATTATCAATCTGGGGTACGGAAAGGCCCAATACAATGTTCAAACCAATGATGAATAATAAATTGCTTCCCATCGTCCGAAAAAATATTTTCTTATGCTTTACTCCAAAAAACAACAAGGCACCAAACAATCCAAAAATCGCTCCTGAAGCACCGGCCGCAACATGTGGATTGAATGCAAAGCTCGCAAGTCCCCCGAAAATTCCCGCAAGAAGGTAGATAATTGTAAATCGAGCGGTACCATAGATCCGTTCTACTGCAACTCCCAAATAATACAATGCAAGCATATTCATGATCAGATGAAGATATCCAATATGCAGGAACATGGAACTGATGATCCTCCACCATTCTCCATCGACAATGGCGGGATTATATTTAGCACCATATTGTACAAGATTTGTTACAGAGGTGCTTGACCCATTCCATTCGATATATGCGAATATAATAATGTTCAACACAAGCAGAAGGTAGGTGATCAGCGGCTTTCCATAATTGAAAAGATTTTCCTTCTCCTTCTGCTTCTTTTTTGCATGAAGAAGGATATTTTGTTTGATATAAGGGAGCATCTGTTCTTTTTCGGTGACTTCCTTTTCGGTTCCTGTTTGTTCATTAGGAAGGGAGAGCATTTCGAATAAAGTCGCCTCGTTGGTTTGTCTTTGCTCTGCATCGAGAAAGTGCACAGTCAAACGGACTTCTTTATTTCCCTTGATTTTGATCGGTTCTTCCCTGTTATTCCAATCATCAACAGGAGGGTATTCGGATACATAGACGGAATGTACGGCGATTTCTTTCCCAACAAACATCCTATGATTGCGTTTCATGTGATGGAGGATGCGATCGATATCCCGATTCAGCTGATTGGACCAGTCGAATTGTTCCATCAGTAATCGGACAACATGATTTTTCTTATCGATTTCTTTTTCCAGCCATACTTCATTTTTCTGGTCGTTCACATGCAGGATTTCGAAGCCCTGTTTGACGACAAGCTCCTGTGTCAGCGTCCAAAAGTAATACATATTCTCGATATACATGGTTCGGCTCCTCCCTTCTTTCATCATATCATGTGAACAACCCTTCTCAGCAAAAAAGTTAAGCTTCTATTTCATGTACCCTTAAATAAATGGACAGAAAACAGCCCAGAGATAAATCTTGGATCTCTGAGCTGATCTTGCTGATTCTATAGGAACGTCTGGCGGAGAAGACGTTCTCTTATTGTCGGCATGTTCACCAGAAAGACTGCGATGCACTTCCTTAGCAACTGCAAAGCCAGCAATTTCTGCAGCAATCGGAAACGATAGTGAAAAATCACGTAAAGCAATATCACTCCAATGATCGTAGGCAGTGCGGTTTTCATATCTGACATCCTCTCAACTACAATGATGTCCTTATTTTCCACATCAGCCGATCATTTATTCTACTGAATCATTCCGCCATCTAATGCGTTCATCGTTTTCTTCAGCAGTTCAGATGAATGGTGGAGTTTTTCTTGTTCATCGGGATCAAGTCCAAGTTCCACCACTTCCCTTACTCCTGCACGGTTGATAATCGCAGGCACTCCGATATAGAGGTCTTCCTGCCCGTATTGTCCGGAAAGGAAGGTGGAGACTGTCAGTACAGCATTCTCGTTATGCAGGATCGCTTTTGTCAGTCTTACCAAACCCATAGCTATTCCATAATAGGTGGCACCTTTCCGATCAATGATATGATAGGCAGCATCCCTTACATTGATGAAAAGTTTTTCCAAATCCTCCATCTGGTAAGTGTTTGAACCCCTGATGAGTTCTTTGACCGATTTACCCGCCACATTCGCATGACTCCATACAGGAAGCTCGGAGTCTCCATGTTCACCGATGATATAAGCATGGATGTTTCTTGTGTCCACGTCGAAATAGTCACCAATCAGATAACGGAAACGGGCTGTATCCAAAATCGTACCCGAACCGATGACCCGGTGTGCAGGCAGTCCTGAAAACTTCCATGTCATATAAGTGAGCACATCGACAGGGTTTGTAGCTACAAGCAGGATTCCATCAAATCCATTGGCCATGATGTCATGGACGATCGATTTGAAAATAGCAGCATTCTTTTCGATCAGATCCAAACGCGTTTCTCCAGGTTTCTGATTTGCACCTGCGGTGATTACTACAAGGTCCGCCTGTTTGCAATCGCTATAATCTCCATGCCATATCTTTGTATGAGAAGGTGCAAATGGTAGGCCATGATTGAGGTCCATGACATCTCCTTCTGTCTTATCCTTATTCAAATCGATCAACACCAGTTCATCTGCAACCCCTTGATTCAACATTGCAAATGCATAACTGGATCCGACAAACCCGGTACCGATCACTACGACACGATTCACTCTTTCCATTACTTTCCCTCCCTAATGATGACTTCTACTCTTTCATTGTACCCGTTCTTAGTAAAGGAATGTTTCGTGTAAGCGCTGCAAAAATGACGATTCGTTAAACTTTTCAAGAACCGATGAAACGGTCATAGTAGGATCTGGCTTTTGCTACTTCTGTGGTCCCCTGTACAAGCACTCTTCCATCGCTGAACAGTACGAGGTGAATACCATCATCAATTTCCGCTTTAATAAGGAATGGCGTATGCTTTACTTCGGCGACTTTTCCCAGTGTATTTGCCCATTCCTCCAAATCGAAAGCATGTCGATGATGAAATTGGATTGTATCTCTCCCACAAAGCACCTGCTGTACCTTACCTGCTTCTCCGGAAAGGTATGGGTATTCTTTTGTCTGACAGGTGGTGCACTGCTTTCGAGGGTTGCTAAGCTTCATTGAAAATTGCGTGTTCTTCCAGAGATCGAAGCTGTACAGATCGTTGCGTAAGGCCCCTTTGTTGTCAGTCAGCCATTTGATAGCTTCGGTTACCTGCAAGGAAGCAACCATGTCGACAACAGGAGCAATCACTCCAGCAGTATCACACGTCTGACCATTACCTGCACCATCAGGGATGATACATCGCAGGCATGGAGTCTTACCAGGCACAAAAAATGCCGTCATCCCCCTGGAACTTACAGCGCCCCCATAAGAAAATGGGATATTGTATTTAAAGGAAGCATCATTGATTATGTATCTTGTAGAGAAGTTATCTGTGCCATCAATGATGATATCCACTCCAGTAGTCAGCTTCTCCATTTGTTCAGCCGTCACATCCATGACATGCGCTTCCACTTCTACCGAAGAATTGATTACTGACAGACGCTGTTTAGCAGCAACCGCTTTCGGTAGCATGCGGCTTGCATCCTCTTCAGTATATAACATCTGCCGCTGAAGGTTGCTTGGCTCCACATAATCCCGATCAACGATTCGTATTTTTCCAACCCCTGCTCTTACAAGATGATTGGCGACTACTGTTCCCAGTGCGCCAGCACCAATGATCAATACACTGCTCTCATTGAGCTTCTCCTGACCATCGCGTCCAATCGGAGAAAATAATACTTGTCGTGAATAACGCTCATCATTCACACCTCTCACCCTTTCAATAAAGAAAACCTTCTTCGGTAATTAGATGATTTACAGGTATGTCGAATTCATCTTTTGGAATCGTTTCGACGATTTGATTTGAAGCAGCTAATGATACGGTCTCACCTTCATAATTCTCCAGGAAACGATCGTAATAACCTCCGCCGAATCCTACTCTGAAACCATGCCTGTCATAAATCAACCCAGGAACGATAAGGAGATCGATTTGACTTTTCTTTAACGGTTCTGTTTTTGTGGGATCAGGTTCCTTCAAGCCGAAATAAACCGTTTCAAGCTGATCGAAATCATCCAACTTATAAAAGTCCAACCGCTTCGATTTTGGTTCACATTTCGGTACTACGGTAAATTTATTTTCATCCCATGCTTGACGGATGATCGGCTCTGTATTCCATTCACTTTCCTGAGAGACAGTGACGCCTATGCTGATTGCTTTCTTCCATATGTCAGACTTGAAAAGGTGGAGGTAGAAAGAATGTTCTATCCTTTTCTTATCTTCTGGATTAAGTTCAGAAAGAATCTTTTTCCCCCGTGCTCTCAACTGTGTCTTGTCCATTTCGTTTCCTCCCATGCAAATCAAAGGTGATGTTCCTATTATAATTTGAGGGTACCATAAGAAATAACCAAATGTCCGTCACTATGTTTCGTTCGGTATGAATTTAAAAATAAAAAAAACAGTAGGATTAAATCCTACTGTTTTACTTAGTTTCACGGTGCAAAGTGTATTTGCGCAAGCGTGGGCTATATTTTTTCAGTTCCAAGCGCTCTGGGTTCGTACGCTTGTTTTTAGTAGAAATGTAATTGCGGTCACCAGTTTCAGTGCAAGCAAGTGTAATGTTTACACGCATGAGTATCCCTCCATATCTAATCTCTTTTCAATTATCATCTATTCATCTAAATATCAGACTTATTCATAGTACCAAATATCCCCCTTGCTTTCAAGAGGATTTACACAGTTAATCAATATCATTTTATGTCGAAATATAGAAAAAGTAAGGATCATATGATATAAATGTAAATGTATACTACATAGGAGTGAATGCAATGCTGACCATAATCATAACGACAGGAACCATTGGAGCGGTTCTATTCATCCTCTCTTTTTTCATGAACGACCGTTTCAAAGAGCTGGAGGAGCAACTGGAGCAGCAGACGATCTCCAGCATGCAGGATTCCTACCAGATCAAACAGAAGATCAAGGTATTGGAAGAAGAACTGCTTGCTCCCGATATTACGGAGGAGCTTCTCCCCGCTGGGAACTCGCCCCGCATGACAGGAGGTACTCCACTCGTTTCCAAAGTAAAGCGTCTACATAACGATGGATACAATGCTAAAGAAATCGCACATCGTACAGAATTGAAAGAACATGACGTACACTCGATCATCAAACACTTCAATTGATTTTCACACATAAGGAGTTTGCTAATGAAACATACAATCCGTGCATTTGCACTTGGTTTGCTGACTGTAAGTGCAATATTAGGCATCAGCTATCTGACTCAGGATACAACCGATACAAGCGCAGAAACAACACCCCCGACAAATCAGGAGATGATCGATCATCTCAGTTCAGAAGGATATGAAGTCAGTTCAACTACAGCACCTGAAGAACATTCTTCTATGGATAAGCAGCCTGAAAAAGAATCGGGTTCTGAGAACATACCTGAAAATCAGGAAAATACTTCAGATGAATCTCAAAACGAGGAAGAGTCTAGTGAGAATCAGGACAACTCAGAAGGTTATCAGCTTACGGTTGAAACAGGTATGAGTTCCATGGATATCAGCCGTGAATTGAACGAAGCAGGGCTTCTCGAAGATGTCGATTCCTTTGACGATTATATGCAGGCAAAGGATTACAGCAGGTTCATCCAAATTGGAACATTCAAGGTGACTGAAGATATGAGTTACAGAGAAATAGCTGATACGATTACATCTAAATAGCACCATCACAAAAACGCTTGGAAGCATCCAAGCGTTTTTATGTTAGTGCAGATCTGGACCTTAATCGTTCAAATCGTATGGTTTCCCTTTGACAAGATAGAAGATATTTTCACCGATGTTCGTGATGTGATCAGCAAAACGTTCAATATAGCGGGCACTGAAGGCCATTTGCATGATGTGCTGGATTTGTTCAGGGTTCACTGCTGTCTGCTCCAGCATTTCCCTGATGACTTCACCGTACTTTTCATCAATGATATCGTCCATTTCACCAAGCTTCCTGGCTAGTGTGATATCTTCATTTTCAAACGCTTTGATGGAAAGGTCTAGCATATCCGCCGCTACACTTGCCATCTCTTTAAGCTCTGGTGAAACTGTAAGCGAATGGTCTTTACCCAAATGGATGGTGGCTTTAGCGATATTCGTTGCATGATCCGCCATCCGTTCCAAATCAGAAGAAATCTTCAATGCAATGATCAATCGACGCAGATCTGTAGCTACCGGCTGCTGTTTTGCAATCATAAGGATCGTTTCTTCATTTATTTGAACTTCTTTGTCGTCTATTTTGTTGTCATCCTCCATGATTTGCTTTGCTGTTACTACGTCCTGGTTGTATAAAGCATCAATCGCTCGATTCAACGCCTCTTTTGTATCTAAGGCAAGTTCTTTGATGTGGGTTCTAAGCTGGCTGAGTCCTTCCTCGAATTGCACGCGAAAAGTCATGTGTTATCCCCTTTCTATCCTCAAACGGATTATCCGAATCGACCAGTGATATAATCTTCTGTACGTTTATCTTTAGGGTTGGAAAACAGGTCATCAGTTTCTGCAAATTCAACCATTTCCCCATTAAGGAAAAATGCTGTCTTATCCGATATACGAGCTGCCTGCTGCATATTATGCGTGACGATGATGATGCTGTAGTTCTTTTTCAGTTCCTGTACGAGGTCTTCAACTTTAGCAGTGGAAATCGGATCCAAAGCAGAAGTCGGTTCATCCATCAGGATTACATCCGGTTCGATTGCAAGGGCACGCGCGATACATATACGCTGCTGCTGTCCTCCGGAAAGCCCGAATGCGTTCTCGTTAAGTCGGTCTTTTACTTCGTCCCAGATCGCCGCTCCTCGAAGGCTTTTTTCAACGATCTTATCCAACTCCGCTTTTTTCTTGATGCCGTGGATTCTTGGACCATAAGCGATGTTGTCATAGATGGATTTAGGAAATGGATTCGGCTTTTGGAACACCATACCTACTTTTGTGCGGAGATCTTCAACGCGGTATTTCCCGTTGAAAATCTCTTGCCCTTTATATTTAATGGAACCTGATGTTTTGACGATCGGTACCATTTCTACCATACGATTCAACGTCTTCAGATATGTGGACTTTCCACAACCGGAAGGTCCAATGATTGCAGTCACCTTATTTTCAGGTACGTCCATTGAAACTTCATAAAGTGCCTGGTCATTGCCATACCAGAGATTCAGATCCTTTACTTCAAATACATTATTCATAGTTTCATCCAACCCTCTTTTTTGAAGATTTCTGTTTTCCTGCTTTTGTCTGTTCCTCTCTTTTACGATGGTAGTCATTCAAAACCCTCCTGCATCCAAGGTTAGTAACGTTTTTGGAATTTGTTTCGAATCCAGACTGCAATTGCATTCATCAGCAGCAATACCGCCAATAGGACAATGATCCCAGCTGCTGCAACGAACTGCCATTCTTCCTGAGGTCTGCCTGTCCAGTTGAAAATCTGAATCGGCATGACCGTGTACTTTGCAAATAGAGAATCAGGTGTCGTGTAAATGGCTGTAGCAGCTCCAACAATGATCAACGGTGCAGTTTCACCAATTGCCCGGGATAAGGAAAGGATCGTACCAGTCAAAATCCCAGGTACCGCAGCAGGTAAAATGACACGTTGTACAGTTTGCCATTTAGAAGCCCCCATTCCATACGAAGCCTCTTTCAGTTCATTTGGAATCGAACGGACCGCTTCCTGAGCCGCAACTACGATTACAGGAAGTACAAGCAATGCCATCGTCAATCCACCAGCAATCAATGTGTACCCCATCTGCAGCATGTAAACAAAAAAGGTAAGTCCTAATAATCCATAAACAATTGACGGAACCCCGGCCAGATTTTGGATATTGACGCGAATGAACGTCGTCCAGCGATTCTTAGGTGCATATTCTTCCAAGTAAATGGCTGTACCTACTCCGATGATGATTGCAACCGGGGCTACGATCCCCATCATCATCATCGAACCGATAAGTCCAGCGAAAATCCCAGCTTCTTCAGGGAATGGGGCAGGGAAGTTCATGATGAAATCTGTGCTCAAGTATCCAATTCCTTGAGTCAATACGCGATATAACAGAAGTGCAAGAAAGATCAGTCCTACGGTAGTTGATAAAAAGAACAACCCTTTGAACACTTTATTAAGGAGTACTCTGCCGCCGCTTCTTTTTTGTATTGAATCATGATTGATCATCTGCATCAGTAATCCTCCTTAAACTTTCGGGATACCCATTGAGATAGCAGGTTCATTCCAAGTGTGAATACGAATAAGGTCACACCTACGGCATAAATGCTGTAGTAGATGGTGGATCCGAATGTCGTATCTCCTGTCGCGCCTTGAACGATGAATGCGGTCAACGTCTCGATGGAGCGCGTAGGATCGAACGTCAAAGCAGGAGATGCACCTGCTGCGATGGTTACGATCATCGTTTCACCGATTGCACGTGAAATCGCAAGGACGATTGATGCTACAATCCCTGAAAATGCAGCTGGAAGGACGACTTTGACAGCAACTTCAAACCTGGTTGCTCCCATTGCAAGAGCCCCTTCTCTTAAGCTATTTGGAACTGCATTCATCGCATCCTCAGATAGGGAAGCAATCATCGGAATGATCATGATACCAACCACGATACCAGCACTTAATGCATTGAAAATGACAAGATCAAAAAAGTTCTGCAGGACAGGTGTCACAAAAGTCAAAGCGAAATACCCGTACACTACTGTAGGAATACCGGCTAAAACTTCAAGTGTAGGTTTAACTATTCTTCTTACACGATCGCTTGCATACTCACTCAAAAAAATGGCTGACATCAAGCCCAGTGGAACAGCGACCAAAATAGCTATGACTGTAATCAGTAAAGTACCTGTAATTAATGGAAGGACACCAAAGTGATTACTCCATGGCGACCATTTTGTTCCTGTATAGAAGTCGAAAATGTTCACATCTGTAAAGAATGTTATTGATTCTCTTAACAGGGTGAACAAAATCCCCACAGTGGTCAATACACTGACAGCTGCACACGCCAACAATAAGAACGGAATGATTTTTTCTATCGTTTGTGACATGTTCCGTTTCTGTTTCTTTTGCTGGATAAGCTGTTGGACATTAATGTTTTTCTCCTCAGTTTGCAAGGCTTTGCCCATCATAAAGCTCCTTTCATCCAATACCCTTGTTGTTTCCCCTCTTTAATTCAAAACGCAAGGCAAGGTGAGGCGTCGCCTCACCCTCCCCGCACATACATCACAGATTATTTAGTAGCGTCTTCGATCATACTGATCTGTTCTTTATACTTGTCTTCTGGAAGCGCAACATATCCAACCTGCTCCGCTGCATCTCCAGCGTTTTCAAGTGCGTACTTCGTGAAGTCAGCGACTTGTGGTTTCTCTGTTAGAGAATCCATGTTCACATAAGTGAATAGTGGACGAGATAGTGGGCTGTACTCACCACTTTGGATCGTATCAGGGTTAGGTTTTACTGCACCTTCACCAGCATCGATTCCAAGCACTTTCAATTTATCTTCGTTTTCCGCATAGTACGCGTATCCAAAGAATCCGATTGCGTTAGGGTCACTTTCGATTCCACGAACTAGTACGTTGTCATCTTCAGATAGTGTTGTATTTTCGCCTTCTTTCATCGGCTTCTCTTCAAGAATCACTTCATTGAAGTAATCAAATGTACCAGAGTCATGTCCTGGGCTGTAGATTTTGATTGTTTCTTCCGGCCATTCAGGATTGAGATCTGACCACTTTGTAGCATCTGATTCATCAAGGAAGATTTGACGAAGTTGTTCGATTGTTAATTCATCGACAAAGTCATTTTGTTTACTAACTACTACAGAAAGTCCATCTTTCGCGAGTTCCAATTCTTTCAATTCAATTCCATTTTCTTCAGCTGTTGCTTTCTCTTCTTCTTTGATAGGTCGGGAAGCGTTACTTAGGTCGATTTCACCTTTTGTTGACTTTTTGAAGCCACCACCGGAACCTGAAGTATTTACTGTTACATTCACATCAGGATTTTCTTTGTTGTATTCATACGTCAATGCTTCCATGATAGGGAATACGGTAGAAGATCCATCAATTGCAATTGCTCCTGATACTGCTTCTCCGCCTTCAGCAGATTCTCCATTACTATCTGATGAATTTGAATCATCAGTACCTTCTGCATCTTCTGGTGCGTTGCCACAAGCAGCCAATGCACCGAGCATTAGGATAAGTGTGAATAATAGTGCGAAGTGCTTAAAGTTCTTCATTTCTTTTCCCCCTACGTATCTGTAGTATTTTTGATTGGCTTGACCAACCTACAATTCATATCTTAAGTCCCAAGTATTAAAGCTATATAAATCAGATGTTAAGGTTTTGTAAATTGGGTGATTTTCTTGTATATTGTCGAAATTCATACTTAGACCCTTGATATGGTGCGGCAGGTGCCATGCCTTTAGATAGTGTCCCAATAATTTCAATAAATGATGTAATTTTCTGGACAAAAAAAAGAGTGACACCCTAAGGTATCACTCTTGTTCAGATTCTTCGTCTTCCTCTGTATCTTCTTTATCTTCGTCGGTGAGATCCATATCGACGCCTTGTTCCTGACGTTCTTTTTTCAGTTCAAAATATGCATCAAGAATGTCTCTGCCGATCAGTTTGTTGACGTTGTAGCTGTATCCTTTTTTAAGGTTCGGTACGATGACAGAATATGCTACTTCAGGGTTATCATGGGGGGCATATCCTACAAGTGTATGATTTTCCGTATCAACTCCATCTATAATATTCCCTTCGTCATCCCTAATATAAGCAGTGTTTTCAGCAGTTCCAGTTTTTGCAGCTGGACTGTATTCCGCAGGTTTGTCATATTCAGGGACAAGTCCTTGAAATACAGTATATGCAGTACCTCCAGAACTTTGCGCGACTTGTCTGAACCCTTCCTGGACCCGTTTAATCAGGGATTCATCCATTTCGATCCGATTGAGCACATCGGTGTCATTCTTTTCAAGTAATGGTCCAAGTTCACCTTTTTCATTGATCGGTTTTCTGACTTCGCTGACGATATGTGGACGGATACGATAGCCCCCATTTGCAATTGTCGATACATATTGAGCTAACTGCATTGCTGTATAAGTATCGTACTGGCCAATCATGAAGTCCAGCATATTACCCTGATCTTCCGGATTGGTACCTACAAGTCCTCGAGATTCAGACGGCATATCAATACCAGTTTTCACTCCTAATCCAAACTGATTGAAATAATAATGCAGTCTTTCATAAGTATCGGCTTTGAAATCTAATTTACCCATCGGTTCATACCTATCTCCTCCGAGCCGGTATGCAGCCAGGAACATGTAGACGTTTGAAGAATACTTTAATGCTGAAATATCATTCACTAGTCCCAATTGGCGATAGGAACCTTTTTTCAACGGCTGCCCATTTTCACCAGGCACAATCAACGGTCTATCATAGATAGTATGTCCCGGCTGAAAGACACCTTCATGCAAGGCTGTCAACACACTCGCACCTTTAACCGTTGAACCAGGAAGATGCTGCTCCTGAATTACTTTGTACGAGCGATCGTAGAATTCAGGTTCATCTTTATCGCGATCACGATTATACGTCCATCCACTAAGCGCCAGCACTTCCCCTGTGTTAGGGTCCATCATCGCAACCATTGCATCTTCTGCAAAGCGATTGTTATAAGGCGACTTCTGGATGACTTCCTTCAGCCTTTTCTTTACGATTTCATCGACCTTTGCCTGTAATTCCATATCAATGGAAAGCAGAAGGTCGTTACCTCTCGAACCTTCTCTTACTACTTCGGTCTCTACCACATTTTGATCTTTATCAGTAAGGTAGCGGACTTTTTCTTTTATTCCGCGCAAGTAGCTTTCATATTCTTTCTCCAATCCACTTTCACCGACACGATCATTACGGCTGTAATCCAGTGACAGATAATAGTCGAGATTAGATCGAGGAATACCTTGTTTACTGCTGGTAATGCTACCAATATAATTTCGGAAAGTACCACCTAGAGGATACTGTCTAACCCAGTCAGATGTTACATTGATCCCTGCCAGTTTGTTTAGATTCTCAGCCACCGTAGCAAACTCCTCTACGGATATATCCTCATTCTTGATAACGTGTGGAGCAAGTTCGGAAGCCTGGTCCAATTCTTTCTTGATCGCTATGACCTCAAGTTCTTCTATTGAATAACCATCGACTTCTTCTTCCTCGATACGATCAAGCATCAACTGATATTCTTCACCGCCATCAAGCTTTTCAGATTCTTCATCACTGATCCGTGAACGTACTTCATCTTCGTTCAATAAATAGAAATATTCTTTTCGATCGCGAAGCCTTACTTTCGCTTCAATCTCTTTTTGATCCCCCATATCGATATACTGGGTAAGCTTTTGTGCAAGCTCCAGTCGATCATGAGGCTGTACCCCTTTTGGAGGTGTGTAAGTGATCGAATAAAGCGGCTTATTATCGACGATCACTCTTCCGAATCGGTCATACATTTTTCCTCTTGGTACCGGTGTATGTACAGTGGTATTCACTGTACGATCGATTTTCTCCTGGAAGTCTTCCCCGTTCAGTATCTGAACGACCCCAAGTTGCAAAATCAATGTGGAAAACAGTAAAAAGATGACAAAAAATAATATATTCAACCGAAAAGGAAGGTGCGACTTTTTCTTCTTTTTATCCTTTTTGTTCCCCATCGTCCTCCCCCTTTAATTCTTCAAAATCACTTTCCCCATTATATCATTTTCATTACAGATTGAAACATGATACGAATCGACTATTTACCTGTTCTTACTGCCAGTTACAGTCGGCTCCGCTCCGAGCAGTTCATCTGTACCATGTTGTTTTTTCAAATTGATGTCTTTAATGAAAAAGTAGATCCAAAAATGACCAGAGCCTACAAGCAACAGGATATAAGGAATGGCTGTTTCCGCCCCAAAGAGTGTAATACCAGTCAGGAAAATGACAATGGAAATGATCCTCCCTGTATTAAGGAAGAGTTCTCTTACGACAATATATTCGATCCGCATCTCCGCAGCTTTCCACGCCTTCCCAATCACATCGTACGTCAAAGAAATATACGGCACATAAAGAATTGGATAAGAGACTCCGATGATTGCTGCGTAAATCAACAGCGTCGTGAAGTTCAATTCCATCAGCAGAATAGTCAAGGAAAGGTAAAGGGACGTCCCTCCGATAAAGATTGCCCATTTCCTCATTCTCGGTTTGATCCACTTGGAAGCCAGGAAGTAGAGTACGAAAGCTGATCCAGAATAGACCAGATTGAACATTCCAAGTGAAAGCTCACTTTGTGTCGTAATGTACACCCAAATCGTGATGACGAAAAGGAATGTACCTTCTCTTAAGCCCTGGAATACATGAGCATAAAGGATTCTCCTCCAATGGATATTCGTTTTTCTTTCCTGGATGATCCGTTTGAATGAAAAATTCCCCTTTGCTTTTCGCCGCTTCAGGAAAAAGCTTGCAATGACAGCACATATAAAAAGTAAAAAGGATACAGTAAAAATAACGGTGTATCCTGTAAAAGCTTCCATTTTCGCAATAATAAATCCAGCAAGAATCGGTCCGGTCATTCCTCCAAAAGATTGTAGCAATCCTAAGAATCCATTGAAGAAATCCCTCGTTTCAGGTTCGGTTATTTCAAACGTAAGCACATTGAATGCCAGCCAGTAGAATCCATAGCCGATACCGAGTAACGCACCTAGCATAATATTGAATTGTGCCGCTCGTTCTCCGACAATTAATACCGCCATGAAAAACAGGGATAAAAACACAACCCCCGACCTGAGTACAATGACGCGGTCGACTCGTTTCGCCCACCTGCCTGCAAAAATGAACGTCACCGGCTGCAAAATATATATACTTAAATTATATAAAGCAATGGCTGTGTACTCACCACTCGTCTGCTTCCAAAGATAAACGTTGACGAATGTATTGGAAAGGAAAATCCCTAATGAGTAAAGGCCACCGATCAACAATAGCAACAATAAATCACGATTGACTTCTGTTGGTCCTAAAATCGTACGAAATAACTTATTCATATCTCCAATCTCCTTTACATACCGTTAGTTTTCACAAATGAAAAGGAGATATACGAAACGATTAGGATGGAGGCTACAAGTATCTACAGGCATAAGAAAAAGCGCAGGCTTATTCGCCTACGCTTTCATGTGTCATTTATTATTTAGCTGCGTCAAAACGCTTGGAAACTTCGTCCCAATTTACAACGTTCCAGAATGCAGAAACGTAGTCAGGGCGTTTGTTCTGATATTTCAGGTAATACGCGTGCTCCCAAACATCAAGTCCAAGGATAGGAGTTTTACCTTCCATCAAAGGAGTGTCCTGGTTTGGCGTATCTGTAACTTCAAGGTTGCCATTATTGACAACAAGCCATGCCCAACCGGAGCCGAAGCGTCCTTTTGCAGCATTTTCGAATTTCTCTTTGAAGCTTTCTAAGCTTCCGAACGTATCATTGATTTTATCAGCAAGTTCACCAGATGGTGCACCGCCGCCATTCGGAGACATTACTGTCCAGAATAGGTTGTGGTTCGCAGCTCCGCCACCGTTGTTGCGTACTGCAGTACGGATATTTTCAGGTACAGCGTCAAGATTACCTAAAAGATCTTCAAGGGACTTGCTTTCTAGATCCGCATGTCCTTCCACCGCATTGTTAAGCTTAGTTACATAAGCGTTGTGGTGCTTCGTATGGTGGATGTTCATCGTTTCCTTATCGATGTGTGGTTCAAGTGCGTCGTAAGCATAAGGTAGTTCTGGTAGTTCAAATTTAGCCATAATGAAAATTCCTCCTTTATATTTATGTACATTAGAAGCTTCATGAAAAATGTTGCCTCTAATGCAACATTACCAAAGTGGTATGACCCATGCAAATCTTTTGCACATGAAAAGAAGGCCAAAAAATCGGCTCCGTAAATATTAATACCCATTGGGAATCATTTCAAACATGAAAAAACAGATAATAAAAAAACAAGCATCTCTGCTTGTTCTGGTTGAAAGTGGCTTGGGACGGAATCGAACCGCCGACACACGGATTTTCAGTCCGTTGCTCTACCGACTGAGCTACCAAGCCATAATAGTGAAAATTTGATTAATAGTATTTCCGCGACGTTCACGTGAATGTGCTCGTCGTTCGACTCGTTCTAGTTAGCCTCTGGCTTAATGTGTGGTGTTGAACTCCTCGCAAAGCCTACGCTGAAGATAATTCAAGAGGTTTACGGCTTCGCTACCAAGCCGGTGCTCTGATTTGTGTGAGACTGGTATTTGGTCACTCAAGTCTCTTGGTTCATTTTGGCTGTTCTCTTATTTTGGATGAGTTATTTTCTTCCTAAAAATAAAAAATGGCGGAGGAGGAGGGATTCGAACCCCCGCGGGCCGTGAAGCCCCTGTCGGTTTTCAAGACCGATCCCTTCAGCCGGACTTGGGTACTCCTCCGTCATATATATGGTGGACCCTGCAGGACTCGAACCTGCGACCGATCGGTTATGAGCCGATAGCTCTAACCAGCTGAGCTAAGGGTCCACATGGGGCGACCGGTGGGGATCGAACCCACGGATGCCGGAACCACAATCCGGTGCGTTAACCACTTCGCCACGACCGCCATGTGAATGATAAGTATTTAATTAATGAAACATATGTATGGTAGCGGCGGAGGGGATCGAACCCCCGACCTCACGGGTATGAACCGTACGCTCTCGCCAGCTGAGCTACACCGCCATGATCTCTTGGCTCCACCGGCAAGATTCGAACTTGCGACCGATCGGTTAACAGCCGATTGCTCTACCACTGAGCTACGGTGGATCAATATAAATAAGGATGTCATTGAGCTTGTCAGTTTTTAAAAAAATCTCTTGTGCATATGTAACTTCATTGAAGCGACAAGATTTAATATATCATGTCTCAGCACTTCTGTCAAAGGTATTTTTCAGAAGCTTTGTTAAGCGACAAAAATAATATAGCATGTTCTATCCGTTCATTCAACAATTTTTTCACTAAAAAAGAAGCGTACTCCTCGTTTGAGGAATACGCTTCTTACTGAGTTACTGTTCAGCTAGAACTTCTTCTGCAATATTGACGGCATGGTCCCCGATACGCTCAAGGTTGCTGATGATATCAACGAACACGATACCAGCCTGTCCAGAGCATAGTCCTTCATTCAGACGGATGATGTGCTTCTTGCGGTAAGCACGTTCCATTTGGTCAATTTGATCTTCCTTCTGCACAACGGCAAGTGCTTCTTCTCTATCCATATTTTCAAGCGCTCGCATCGCCTGCTTCACAGTCATCAAGGTTAGACTGATCATATCGTTTAAATCTTCATTTGCTTGTTCAGTAAGGTCCACTTTATTGGAGATCTTATAATCGATCAATTCGACAATATTTTCAAAGTGGTCACCAATTCGCTCGATGTCTCTGACAGAGTCCATCAATGCAGAGTGTTTATGACTTTCTTCATCAGAAAGCGGTGCTGATGATAGCTCGACTAGATAATCCGTAATCTTACGGTCGAGGTTATTCAAAGCATCCTCGATCTGCAGCGCCACTTCCGCATGCTTTTGTTTATGGTTATTCAGGTAATAACTTGTTTCTTCAAGTCCTTTATACGCATACTCACCCATGCGAATTACTTCTTCTTTCGCCTGATCCAGGGCAAGTGATGGAGATTGCTCAATGAAAATCGGATCAAGATGACGTGGTTTGAATTCTACAATAGAATCTTTACCTGGGATGACTTTCACAACAATCCAAGCCAATACTGCAATAAACGGGAATTGCAGAATCGTATTTGCAATATTGAAAGATCCGTGGGCAAATGCAATCGTCATCTCTGGTTCAAGGTCAAATTGGTTTCTTAAGAATTCGACATAAATCGTAAATGGCTTCAATAACAATAGGAACAGAACTGCACCTAGAACGTTGAATATTACGTGAACGGCTGCGGCACGTCTTGCTCCTACACTTGCACCGATAGCTGCAAGTACTGCTGTGATGGTTGTACCGATGTTATCACCGAATAGTACCGGCAAGGCTGCATCAATATCCATCAGCCCTTGTCCATAGAATTCTTGTAAAATACCGATGGTTGCACTGGAACTTTGTACGATTACAGTGAAAACTGTTCCAATTACAACACCAAGGATCGGGTTGTCACTCATGCTAACCGTCAGGTCATGGAATGTCTGAAGATCACGTAGCGGCTTAACCCCACCACTCATCACTTCCAGACCAAAGAAGAGCGCACCGAAACCAAATAGCGTCTGACCAATATAGGTGACTTTCTTACTCTTAAAGAAGAAGAGCAGTAATGCACCGACAGCTAAAATCGGAAGGCCGTATTCTTTAATATCAATACCAATAATGAATGCAGTCATCGTCGTTCCGATATTGGCACCCATGATGACACCAATTGCTTGTCTGAATGTCATAAATCCAGCGTTGACTAGTCCTACAGTCAGTACTGTGGTAGTCGAACTACTTTGCAGCAATGCCGTAACAATAGCACCTGCAAGGACACCCATGAATGGATTGCTTGTAAACCTGTCCAGCAAGTCTCTCAAACGCTCACCAGCAATTTTCTGCAATCCTTCCCCCATATACTTCAAACCGAATAGGAAAATACCGAGTCCACCAATAAACTCAAATATCATCTTCTGTACATCGATTTCCAAAAGATCTCCGTCCCTTCTCATCCAAGAATTATTATTTTTATTTATATATGATGGCGTTGAAACACCTCTACCATTATTGTCGATATATCTGCTTTTTGTAAAGGACCTCTCGACAAAATTAACACTAAATTTACAATCGTTTAAAACGGGGGTAATATTCGTTTGTTTTGCTTGTCCTTTTCTGCGTCCTTCTTTACTATTAAGAAAGAAACCGGAAGGGGAGAAATACATGAACAAAACAACGCAGTTGATAAAAAGCTTTTACAACTTCAAAATGATCGGAGCTTTCCGCATCCTCCCAATCGGAAAATCAATCGGATACATATTTTTTCTTAGTCTGATCGTTCTTATCCCTGTAATGGCAAGTATGTTACTTTCATTATTACTCTCAACAAGTGAATCCGTCGGTGGTGGAATGATGAAAGGAATTTCCGGAGGGGTGTTTTCAATCATCTTCCTTCCATTCATCTATCTGTTCATTTCTTTCTTCCTAATGGTGATGATCAGCTTTCTTTCATGGCTTGCTTATATCTATAGTGTCATTACCCATAAACGTATCAATTACAAACAATTATGGGTTGTCACATCTTTTGCTGTCACCGCACCGACATTAATACTGGTCATCGTGGAATCGTTCATCGTTTCCGTTACTTCATTAGTATGGGTCTACTTGTTAGGATGCATGCTTTATATTCTGTTAAGCCTCAGATATGTTCCAAGTAAAAAATGAAGCGTCGCCCCACACTGGGACGACGCTTCATTTTTTATGATGCCTTGATTAGATCGTGTTGTTCCTTCCTTTCCTTGTTCGCTCCCGGTACATCCGTTTCAAGCCCAACATTCTCATTCACCACACTTCCTAATTCCTGCGCCAGACCAACAAGCTGTTGTCTGATGCCTTCAGCATGCGTCATCTGGATCTGTTGGTTTTGGGCTGTTTCCAACAACCGATCACTTGAGTTAATGTGCTGCTTTGCGATCATTGAAAATTGTTCAAATGCGTTTTTCATTTCAGGTAAAATTCGCTCACCTTCTGTCACATAAGATTTGGCATCTTCAATCATTCGGTTGTACGACTCCATATGCGTCAACAGTTTTTCATAGGACTCTTCTGAAACATATGCTTGATTCAACTGATCCTTCAACTCATCTGTCAATAAACCAAACTGTTCTGTTAAATATAACCCAATCTGATTTGTTTCCTTCAGTTTTCCATCTATATCGATGGCGGTATCCTTCGAGCTTTCTGCCAATTTCCTCACTTCAGCCGCTACGACGGCAAACCCTTTTCCATCCTCACCAGCTCTTGATGCCTCAATCGTCGCATTCAGTGCAAGCAATTTCGTTCGTTCCGCAATCGATTGGATTCTTTCGCCGGAATCACGGATAGATGCCATATGAGTCTGGAAATATCGAACCCTGTCTTCCATTTGTTCAAGGCTTTTATGAAAGTGTTCAAAGGAACGGATGACATGCTGGACACTTTCATTACCTTTATCAACCGCTTTGTTCATTTCAGTCTGCTTATTGAACATTTTGTGCAGACGCCCCATCATTTCGTTGAAAACTTCCTCAAGAGTTCCAAAGGTCCTCTGCTGGTCATCGGTCCTATCTACTGCGGTTCGGCTGCTTTCTAATACCTCCTGCAGTTCACTGTTCAGTCCCCTTTGATACATCTCCAACCGATCAGATGCTTTAGCAAGATCTCCGCTGGAATGATCCAATTGAGTGACTGCTTCCTGAAGATTAGCCAACATGGAAGAAATTTTCCCGATCAACAATTGGTAACTTTTCGTCAATGATCGAATTTCAGGAATATCTGTCTTCAGCATCGCAGCATCTTCAAACTCCCCATTCCTTGCTTTTCGCATCATTTGCTGTAATTGAGTAAGTGGCTTCATCGTTTTCCTGATGAACAGATACACTGCCATTATGACTAGTACAAGCCCCACGATGCCAACGAGCAAAGAAAAATAAGCAAGCTGATTGATTTCATTCATGAAGTCAGCAGCAGGGAAACTGATCAGATAAATCCCCTGCAGCTCCTGGATTGGTATATAGGAAAAAACATAGCGCTCCCCTTTCCAGTCGTGCATAACCGTACCATTTTCACTTTGGTTGATGTCCTTGATCAATCCCTCATCGAACTCTACCTTCTTGTCTTCATGTACCACATCGATCATCTCTTCACCTTTAATCAAATGAACCTTTGCTGAAAAACCATCCTGCATCAATTGCGCCTGCTGAGCTTTTATATATGTATTCATGCGACCTTGGAAAACTTCTTTATCACCGACGAAAGCATACATCAGATTTTCCGCCATGCTTTGGGTGGCGGATAATTCTCTCTCCAACCGCTCCTCGACTAATTCAATCTGACTGTCCTTCGCTTTTGAATAGGATAAATACCCAACGGATGTCAGGGAGATCAGAAATAACACACTGACAATGATGGAAATCCTCGCTTGAAGCGAAAGAGACAAGTTCCTGGCTACTATTTTTTTCATAATAAATACTCCACCCCTTTTATAGGTACCTGTGTCCTATTATGGGGATGGAGTATGAACCAAGTGTAAATCTATTGTTAATTTTGGTAAATATCACTTCTTTTTTACCAGTATTTTTGTACCATCTATGTCAACGACTTGAACTTCCGTATCTTTAGGAATCCATTGACCATTAGTGACAGCACTGTATTCCCTTCCTTCGATAAGAATCGTACCTACCGGCCGCATATCTGTCATCGTCGTACCCTGTTTGTTTCTCAAGCTGCGATAATCTTCAGTGACTGTATTATATCCCGCTTCAGATGACAATTGATCGACTAAGGCGATTTTCGACCACATATCCCTCCGTTTGAATGCCTTTAAAAAGAACAATGATGCAGCTGCACCTAGGATGACTCCGATGATGCTGTATAATGCCGCAACCCAGTTCGGTGCTGTAAACCCTACAGCGATGAGCATACAGACCATTCCAATAACAGCCAATGTGCCATCATTCAATAGCTTTCCATCAATAATGATCAACAGTAATCCGATAACATAGACGAACATCATGATGAGGAACATGCTCGGCGCAAGATAGGAATAAAAGAAGATAGTAATGAATCCAATCCCTAATATCCCGAAAATCCCCCTCATATTGACCAGTAACTCACCGATCAGAAACATCGTACCTAAAAATGTAATCACCAATGTAATAGCATCATATTCCAATAAATCCATGATCTTCACGTCCTCTCTTCCTCTATAGATATGTTTACGTATGAAAACAATTAAAGTTTCAAAACAGGAAAGTAAAAAAATACATCGAATATATTTACTATACTATGTATAGGGATGTGCTCGCATTGATAAAGAAGCTTTTCCTCACTGTGCTGGTCCTGTTGCTTTTCATGAGTGTCTACAAAGACCTTACTACGGGTACTACCATCCAATCGAATACAGAAGTAACCCCGTCAGAATCAGCCCCTTCTGAACCGGCTGAACCACCAACACCCCCTCCTCAACCGGATACACGTTTCAGTAAGTATGCTACAATTACTGTTGAACCTGGGGACACAGTCCTTTCCATCCTTGAAGAAATCCACGATGGATCGTATCATCATGGGATAGGGGAAATGCTGGAAGATTTCGAGAAGCTGAATCCGGGTACAGACCCTTCAGCTATAAAGATTGATGAAGCATACCGCTTTCCTGTATATGAGCTTCCAGATTCCCAATAGGCTAAAATAGAAGCAAGGTCCTTCTCATTTAAGCTTATACCCATTATAATAAGGGATGGTACAAAAGAAACATGCATTTTATCGCGGAAAAGGAGCGATTAATTATGGCACTTACGCATAGAAAAGACACACGACCGGTAAGGGTCGGTAATATTACAATCGGAGGGAGCGACCAGGTCGTCGTTCAATCCATGACAACTACGAAAACGCACGATGTGGAAGCAACAGTCAATGAAATCCATCGTCTTGAGGAAGCAGGCTGTCAGATTGTCCGAGTTGCATGCCCGGATGAGCGAGCAGCAGATGCCATTCCGGAAATAAAGAAACGGATCAACATCCCACTTGTCGTCGATATCCATTTCGATTACAAAATGGCACTGAAAGCGATTGAAGGCGGAGCAGATAAGATTCGTATCAACCCAGGAAACATCGGTCGACGTGAAAAAGTCGAAGCGGTTGTCAACGCTGCAAAGGCAAAGGGCATCCCAATTCGAATCGGTGTCAACGCTGGTTCTCTCGAGAAGCACATTCTGAAGAAATATGGCTATCCTACAGCTGAAGGTATGGTAGAGAGTGCACTTCACCATATTAAGATTCTTGAGGATTTGGATTTCCATGACATCATCGTCTCACTGAAAGCTTCTGATGTGAACCTTGCAATCCAGGCATATGAAAAAGCTGCTGAAGTCATCAAGTACCCACTCCACTTAGGAATCACGGAATCAGGTACATTGTTCGCCGGTACAGTAAAAAGTGCCGCTGGATTAGGAGCAATCCTAAGTAAAGGGATCGGAAGCACAGTAAGGATTTCCTTAAGTGCAGACCCTGTCGAGGAAATCAAAGTTGCACGAGAACTTCTGAAGTCATTCGGATTGGCAGCAAATGCAGCTACCCTTATTTCCTGTCCGACATGTGGACGGATCGAAATCGACCTGATTTCAATTGCAAATGAAGTGGAAGAATATATCCAGACCATAAAAGCACCAATCAAAGTAGCTGTTCTGGGCTGTGCAGTAAACGGGCCTGGTGAGGCACGTGAAGCAGATATCGGCATTGCCGGTGCCCGCGGTGAAGGACTTCTATTCCGACATGGTGAAATCATCCGTAAAGTACCGGAGGATATCATGGTGGATGAACTGAAGAAAGAAGTCGACAAGCTTGCAGAAGAACACTACCGGAAACAGGAAGAAGAGAAACAGAAAGCATAATGAAGAAAAGTGAGCCCATCAACGGGCTCACTTTTTTTAATTCGCTAAAACAATGGTGCCAGGAACAGTGAAAGAAGAATGGAAATCGCCCCGATGACAATAGCTGTATTCCCTAACGTTTCAGCACCGCGACGTTTGGCGAAGAATCCGAGTATGATCCCTGCACCACCTAGCAGTACTGGAGCGACGAAGAAAGAGATCCCGACAAGTACGATCGCAAGCCAGCCCATACCGGTTTGGACTTCCGTCTGCATGTCAGTACCCTGCTCTTCATTTCTGATGGGCTCATTCAATGCCATCTCCTGCGCGAATTCCTCATCGTGCTTTTCATGGTACAACTCATCATGATGCACGAGACCTTCTTTATTGTCCATTGTTGCTTCATCTCCATAATGAGGAGCTTTTTCCACCTCATCATAGGTCGAACGTTTATTGGAATCGTCCATGGTAAACACCCTCACTTTCTAAATGGAGATTCCTTTCTAGTGTCTGCAGATTACCGCTTTTAAGTAAGGTAATTATTGTATCGGATACAAAAAAGCTCACAGTCGTTAAGACCATGAGCTTTATCGCTTCACTCTTTATATGCCACTGTCTGATAATTGTCCGCACCTTCCTGAATCGCTTCCGCGTACCAGCTGTTAGCATGTCCATTTTTCTTTTTATATTCTTCAAGTCCTCCCATACCGCGATGGTAGGCAGTAAGGGCTTCATCCCAATTCCCATATTCATTATGAAGATAATCCAAGTAGACCAGTGATAATTGCATTGAATAGTATGGGTCGAATAGAAGCTCTTCCTTATAAGGAAGCCCAGCCATTTCGGCTATCCATGGAGCAGTATTCTTCATGAATTGAGCCATGCCGTATGCATGTCCATATTTTGTCTTGGGGCCGACCAGCTCAGGATCGAACGTCCTCCCAGTTTCCACCTTGAGCAATTCATATGCAAGAAATGGATCGACCTCATACTTGGTTGCTTCCCTAACGAGATATAGTGCCCAGGATTTTTTGAATCTGCCTTCGCTATCCTCTACAAGCATCTCTGCAAGTCCTTCCATCTCATTCCAGCTGAAATACCCATTTTGTTCGGCGGATTTTTTACGCTCCGTGGACATATATTCTTTCTGTGATAGCAGTTGTTCATTCTGTTCAAGTAGATCTTCGTTCGTTTTCGCCAACGTCTTCTTCTCAGCAAGAATCGTTTTCTTCTCCTGCTGGTGATGATCATTGACCACGATTACGATCATCGCAACAATTACAGTTGTCAATCCGACATGAAACAATGTCTTTAAAACCGTCATTGTCCTCACCCTCCTATTGAAACGTTCCTTGTGCACACGAGGATGGAATAAGCTCCGTAACATTAACGTACATGATGAATAACCTGTAACAAGTATGTATGAAAAGGAGAATTCCAATGAAAAGTATGGCACAACATATCATTACCCAAAAATTGAAGCAGTTAACCATCCAGGACATAAAAACATACAGCACGAAATATGGAATTACTGTTTCTGATAAAGAAGCTGCCCAAATAGTAGGTGAACTAAAGTCCACCTCCTATAATCCCTTGAAGACAGAGGATCGGATGAAGATGCTTAAACGCCTAGGCAAAATCACCAGTCCTCAAACCGCCCAGAAAGTTAACCGTATTCTCCATCAATTAGCTAAAGAGCACGGAGTAGAGAATTGGTTGAAATAATTCATTTGCTTTCTATACCAGATTAAAGCCGAGTTTTCACACAAGGAGATAGGGTTTCACAGCGGATGAGAAAATGACAAAGCGCCGCCTATATAAGGCAGCGCTTCCTCCTATTACTGATTCATGATTTTTTCTTTCAGTTGCGGGTCAAATTCTTTTGATTTCAACATTTCGATTTCAAATCGATATGGCGGCTTTTTATTTTTCTTATCTTCTCCAACATACGGGGTTTCAAGAATTTTAGGAAGATCTGACAATTGCGGGTGATGAACGATGTAGCTCAACGCATCAAATCCGATATGCCCGAAACCGATATTCTCGTGACGGTCCTTTTGTGCGCCTCGTTCATTTTTACTGTCGTTGACGTGAACGACTTTCAACCGGTCAAGCCCGATGATATTATCGAACTCCTTGAGAACTCCATCAAAATCGTTGACGATATCGTAACCAGCATCATGGATGTGGCATGTGTCCATACATATTGAAAGATTTTCATTGTAAGTCACACCATCAATGATCTTCGCCAATTCATCAAATGAACGGCCGCACTCCGAACCTTTACCTGCCATTGTTTCCAAAGCAATCTGGACAGGCTGTTCTTTGTGCAACACTTCATTCAAGCCTTCGATGATCCGGTCGATCCCCTGATCTGCACCTGCTCCGACATGCGAACCTGGGTGCAGAACAATCTGCCTCGCTCCTAGTGCTTCTGTACGGTCGATTTCATTGCGAAGGAAATCCACACCGAGCTGGAATGTCTCAGGCTTCGTCGTGTTTCCTACGTTGATGATATATGGGGCATGTACGATAATATCGCTGATTCCATTCGCCTCCATATGCTCCGTACCATCCTCGATATTCAGTTCTTCAATCGGACGCCTCCGCGTGTTCTGAGGGGCACCAGTATAGATCATGAAAGTATTTGAACCGTAGGAGGCTGCCTCTTCGCTTGCACCCAGCAGCATTTTTTTCCCTTTCATCGATACATGTGATCCGATTTTTACCATAGCATTAAACACCTCTACCTTTGATTGTATTACTTTTTCTTACGGAAGCTTTCACGTTTCAGCTTCTTCTTGTTCCTGTCAGCCTGATTTTTCATCTTTTTCTTATAGCCAGGCTTGACTTTCTTCGGTTTCTTCACCATGTTCCACGCCTGTTTTTCTACATCTGACTCAGTCTTTTTACGTGTGGAACGCTCTTTGTAGGATTTGACTTCTTGCCACTCTTTATTTTTGATGTCATAAAAAGTGAACGTCAATCCTTTTTTCTCCAGCTTTTCAATCAACGGCAGGTCATTCTCCGTATAAAGGTTGATTGCTGTACCTTCCATTCCTGCGCGGGCAGTCCTGCCGACACGATGAATATAGAATTCCTCTTCTTTCGGAAGCTGTGCATTGATGACATGACTTACCCCTTGGATATCAATTCCTCTAGAAGCAAGGTCCGTCGCAACAATGTACTGGTAACGCAGGTTCTGCAGTTCTTTCAACATCCGTTTTCTTTCTCTTGGGGAAAGTCCACCATGAAGAATACCGGCATTGATCCCTTTCGCCTGCAGGTCCCTTGCCAGTTTATTTGCATGTTCTTTACCATTTGTGAAAATAATCGCCAGGTATGGCTGGATTACTTCTGAAATTCGGACGATCATTTCAGCAGGTTCACGATGCTTCAAAGGCACCAGGCGGTGTTCCATCAGTTCCGGCGCTGGTTTGTCATCTTCAATCTGGATGTGCGTCGGGTTCGTCAAATATTTCTTCAGGAATGGGTGCAATCTTTCAGGAATCGTTGCAGAAAAGACCATCAGCTGAATATTAGGATTGGCCCGAACCAAAATCTGATCCACCTCTTCGATGAAGCCTAAATCAAGCATCAAATCTGCTTCATCCAGGACAAAGCTGTTTGCGTGATGAAGGTCAAGCGCTTCTTCTTTCACCATATCCAGGATACGCCCTGGCGTACCAACAACGATATGAGGCTGATCCCTCAGCTTCTCCATCGCTTTCTTTTTGTCCGTGCCGCCAATAAGTAATCTTGCTTTCCAGCGCTCATCCTTGTTGGCATGATGAATGCATTTTCTTACTTCATCATAAATTTGTGTAGCTAATTCACGGGTCGGTGCCGTGATTACACATTGGACATGTGCTTTATTTTCATCGAGCTTATTCAATAACGGCAATAGAAACGCATGCGTTTTCCCGGATCCGGTATGGGATTGCCCGATCAGGCTTTCCCCTCTAAGTGCAGCAGGGATGACCTTCTGCTGGATCGGGGTGGGCTCATTGAACCCGAGTTTGTCAACGATTTCCTTTACAACCGGATGAATCGCATATTGATTGAATGAATGTTTGGTCATGTAATTTCTC
Organism: Thalassobacillus hwangdonensis; assembly: GCF_042675915.1. NCBI lineage: Bacteria > Bacillati > Bacillota > Bacilli > Caryophanales > Bacillaceae > Thalassobacillus > Thalassobacillus hwangdonensis. Next base: position 1,148,174 of record NZ_JBHTKL010000001.1, read on the forward strand.
CTTTTTCTTCAGAAACAAAATCTCCATCCTCTATTATAGTAGAGGAACGAAGGAATTGCACGATAGTTATCATTGTCTTCTTTGTCAATCAGCCATAGAACCTTTATAATGGAATGGAGATCCAACACTTTATTGGTATGAACAAAGGGGGAACCGATTCATGGAAGTAATCAAAATTGCACCTCGCGGCTATTGCTATGGCGTGGTCGATGCCATGGTGATTGCACAGAATGCAGCGAAGGACCCGAACCTTCCCCGTCCTATATATATTTTGGGTATGATTGTCCATAATACTCATGTGACTGAAGCATTCAAAGAAGAAGGCATTATTACGCTGGACGGTGAAAACCGCCTGGAAATACTGGAAGGAATCAACGACGGCACCGTCATTTTCACCGCTCACGGTGTCTCACCCGAAGTGAAAGAACGTGCAAGAAACAAAGGTTTGACAGTACTTGACGCAACATGTCCTGATGTTACGAATACGCATAACTTGATTCGCGAAAAAGTAGCAGAAGGCTTTGAAATCATCTATATCGGTAAGAAAGGACACCCGGAGCCTGAAGGAGCAATCGGAGTGGCACCTGGAAAGGTCCACTTGATTCAGACAGAAGAGGATGCAGAAAATCTGGACGTCGACCATGACAAACTGCTCGTAACGAACCAGACAACCATGAGTCAGTGGGATGTGTACGATGTCATGCAAAAAGTGAAAGAGAAATATCCTCATGTGCAACTTCATCAGGAAATCTGTATGGCGACTCAAGTGAGACAGGAAGCTGTTTCAGAACAAGCGAAAGATGCCGACCTTACCCTTGTCGTAGGTGATCCCAAGAGTAATAACTCCAACCGGCTTGCTCAAGTTTCCAAAGAAAAAGCTGGAACCATGGCCTACCGTATCGCGGATGTGACAGAAATCGATCTCGATTGGTTGGAGGGTGTCAAAAAAGTAGCAGTCACAGCTGGTGCTTCCACTCCTACACCGATTACAAAAGAAGTAATCAAATTCATTGAAAATTACGACCCTGAAAACGAAGAAACATGGGTGCTGGAATCGAAAGTGGAACGTAAAAAAATCCTTCCGAAAGTCAAAGCGAAGAAAAGATAATATTTTTGTTATAGAAAACCCGAACTTCGCGTTCGGGTTTTCGTTTTTATATTAGCGATTAAATAGCGAATTTTACATTCATCTTATTACCTTTGATTATATAGAAATTGAAATGGCTCCGTATTGGCATTGGATTCGTAGATAGTTAACTGTTTATTTTCAGCATTGAAGCGAGCATCCAAGTACGATTTGACGACCTGTTTCATCACTTTCTCCACATGGTGGCCAGGGTCGATGATACTCAAGCCCATTTCAAGTGCCTCTTGAGCAGGATGAAGTGTCATATCGCCGGTAATATAAACATCTGCACCATTTCGTTTTGCAAGATGAATATACTTTTCTCCACTTCCACCTAGCAATGCAACCTTTTTCACTTTTTTGTCCAAGTTGCCGACTACCCTCAGATTCGGGATGTCATACCCACGCTTCACCTGCTCACTGAAATCCTTCAACGTCATCGGCTCAGGTAATTCACCGATCCTACCTACTCCAATCGAACGCCCTTCATTCAGTAATGGATACAAGTCATAGGCTACTTCTTCATAGGGGTGCGCTTCTTCCATCGCCTGCAGAACTGGTTTTAACAGGCGCTGCGGCAAGATCGTCTCCACCCGCTTTTCTTCCACTTTTTCAAGTTTTCCTTGTTCACCAATGAATGGATCAGATGCATCAGATGGCTTGAATTGTCCTTGACCGTCTATTGAAAATGAACAATGGCTATACGCACCGATATGCCCGGCACCTGCCTGATGGATCGCTTCCTTCAATGCATCTGCATAATCTGCAGGTACGAATACAGTCAGCTTGATCAGTTTTTCTTTATCTGTCTTAAGCAAAGGACTGGTCGTTTCCACACCCACGGCTTTTGCCATTGCATCATTCACACCACCTTCGACCACATCAAGGTTCGTATGGGCTGCGTAAACGGAAATATCATGCTTAAGCAGCTTCTGTATCGCCCTTCCCTTCGGCTGGTCAGGATTGATTTGCTCCAATGGTTTGAAAATGATCGGGTGATGGGAAATGATTAAGTCGACATCTTTTTCAATTGCCTCATCTACGACATTTTCAAGTACATCCAACGTCACCATTACATTGTCCACTTTCTTGTTCAGAGTACCGATCTGCAGTCCAACCTTATCCCAATCGAATGCCAGATGCTTCGGACACCACTCTTCAAAAGCTTTGATAATGTCGTTACCCGTAATCGTATCACCCATTACCAAGTACCTCCTCGATCCAGTGAATTTTTTTCTTAAACTCTTCTACTTTTGATGGATCTGGTTGTTTTGCCTTTTCTATTTGTGAAAGTACACGCTGTTTTTTAGTTAGCTCTTCTTTCCACTTTTCTATGAAAGGTTGCGTTTTTGCACTAGTCAAAAATGGTCCGAAATAAAGCTGCTTTTCTTTATTATCTGGTTCATAAGGGCTTTCCTGGCCATCTGCATCAGCAACAAGCACCTCATAAATATGTCCCGATTCCTCAAGGATATGTTCATCGGTTAACATGAAGCCATTCTGGTCAAACCAACGTCTGCAGGATTCTGCATCGACATTCGGCTGGACAATGATTCGTTTTACTGCACCTAATTTTTCTTTTCCATTTTCGAGGATCGAGCTAATCAATGTTCCACCCATGCCGGCTACGATAATATGATCGACTTCCCCTTCATGAAGCACATCCAATCCATCCCCTTTTCTAACGGAAATGCGATCTTCCAAGTCATTTTTCTCTACTTCATTTACGGCACTCTGAAAAGGGCCCTCATTGACTTCTCCAGCAATTGCTCTAGCCTGTTCGTCTTTCAGGCAAACAAAGCACGGCAGATAAGCATGGTCCGAGCCGATATCGGCAAAGAAGGCTCCTTGTGGAAGGTAAGAGGCTACCATTGCGAGCCGGTTTGATAATACATGTTCATTCATATCGGTTTCCTCCAGTTCTCTCAATCGAAAAAGAAAAGCTTTCTGAATGGTTCCAGAAAGCTTTTCTCTGTGTTCTTATTTCTTTTCAGCAAGCCATTCGGCTAAGATAGAAGCTTCTTCTGCCGGTACCAATCCAGCAGGCATAGCCTGTCCTTTACCATTGATAATGATATCCTGAATTTCATCTTTACTGTACTTACTTCCAATTGTCTTTAAAGACGGTCCATTCGCACCAGACAAATCTGCCCCGTGACAGGATGAACAGTTGTTCTGGAAGATATCTTCAGGATTGGATGAAGCCTGTTCTGTCTCTTCTCCACCGTTCTGGATTGCCTCATGTTGAGAGGTACCTACCCAACCAAGGACAAACATCGTAAGTATACCTAGTACTGCAATGATCCCGAATGGGATAAGTGGGTTTCTTCTCATGTGTCCATTTCCTCCTTATGTACTCCCCTTATGTTACTCAAAACTACAAACTATATTTATTTTACTGCATAATTTGTAGATATAAAAGGGATAACATGTGAAATCTTAAAAAACTAATGAAATTATGAATACTAAAACACCGATAAATCCTCCCACCTTCAAATATTGAAGGTCAAGCTTTCTGCCGATAATGAACCATAGGATACAGTTCATAAGGTGAACCGCTCCTAACAGCCATATTGTACTGAACCAATGGTTGATTGTGTAAATGGAAAGCATTAATAAATTCAAAAGTCCAACGATCAGTGGTATGTGTACATCACGCCGGTATTGGCGGCTTTGGAAGAGCAAATAGAAAGTTCCGAAAGATATGCCTACATTTATCGACAAAATGACTGTTTGCATTATGTAAGTCATTTCAGTAAAATAAATGACAAGAAATGAGAGCGGTAACAAAAAAAGGTTGATCATAAGGATGATCACTCGCTGGAGGCTTGTCCCTCTCCCTTTTGGGCTCTCCTCTTTGACTTCTGTGATTCCGTCACCTTGAGTATAGAGTGCTAATAAGTAATCACAGTACGCTTCAGGCAACATCCGGCTTTCTTTCCAATAGCGTATTTCTTTTATAATGATGGAAGTTCGATCATTTTGCATGACATCACTCCGATATAGCTGAAATTCTGACAGCTTTATATAAGTGAAAAAACAGACCAGGAAACACCACCTTCTGTGCGGCATTCCCTGTGTCCGTTCATTACATATCTGCACTCACATTTATTCCATAAAGTCTTTCAATCGTTTGCTCCGGCTCGGATGACGAAGCTTTCTTAAGGCTTTCGCCTCGATTTGACGGATTCGTTCCCGTGTAACGCCGAAGACTTTACCTACTTCTTCAAGTGTGCGTGTTCTTCCATCGTCCAAACCGAAACGGAGACGCAATACGTTCTCTTCACGATCCGTGAGTGTATCCAATACGTCTTCCAATTGTTCCTTCAGCAATTCATAAGCTGCATGATCGGACGGTGACGTAGCTTCCTGGTCTTCGATGAAATCACCAAGGTGAGAGTCATCCTCTTCACCAATCGGTGTTTCCAAAGAGACAGGCTCCTGGGCAATCTTAAGGATCTCCCTGACTTTGTCAGGTGTAAGTTCCATTTCTTCACCGATTTCTTCCGGAGTAGGCTCCCTGCCGAAATCCTGCAGCAATTGGCGCTGTACACGAATCAGTTTGTTGATTGTCTCCACCATGTGGACCGGGATACGGATGGTACGTGCCTGGTCCGCAATTGCACGAGTAATCGCCTGACGGATCCACCATGTGGCATACGTACTGAACTTATACCCTTTACGGTAATCAAATTTCTCAACAGCTTTGATCAAGCCCATGTTCCCTTCCTGGATCAAATCCAGGAATAACATACCTCGACCTACATAACGTTTGGCGATACTTACAACAAGTCGAAGGTTCGCCTCTGCCAATTGGCGTTTCGCTTCTTCTTCGCCTTCTTCAATACGTTGTGCCAAGTCGATTTCATCAGCAGCCGAAAGCAGGTTTACTCGACCGATTTCTTTCAAGTACATCCGTACCGGGTCATTAATTTTCACCCCAGGCGGTACACTTAAGTCATTAAGGTCGAATTCTTCTTCCTTATTCAGTTGCTGCATATTCGGATCCTCTTCTGAATCACCGATCACTTCTACCCCTTGCTCACCAAGGTACTCATAAAATTCGTCCATCTGCTCTGATTCCAATTCATAATTGGAGAGCTTTTCAGCAACTTCTTCATATGCTAAAGCACCACGCTTTTTCCCCATTTCAAGCAATTGTTCTTTCGCCTGCTCAAGCGTGAGTTCGTTTTCTGTAGTTTCTTTAGAACTTGATGGCTTATCTGCCATGAGTCCCCCTCCTTCCAAACAAATCCTATCTAAAAAGTATGAATTTCATGCATTATTTTATATAAAAGCTATGAAAGCATTTATTAACTTAATGTTGTTTCTTCAAATCTTTCTTCATCTGCAGTATTTGCATTGCGATTTCCGCAGCTTTGATCGGATCATTTCTCTTTTCTGCATCTTTCTGCTGTTCCTGCAGAGATCGGATGTCCGACTTATCACTTTGCTCCGCTCTGATCAGACGTATATAATCGTTGATTTCACGATCAGATATATCGTCCTGTACATGCATCATCGCAAGTTGGATTACCAGGCTTCTTAAGTCCGGATCGGGCAGCTTTTCGATAAACAGGCTGGCATCAGGTTCATTGCCCTCTTCAAAATATGCGTAGAGGTAAGTGACAATGACTTGATGATCACTAATATTGAAATTTCCACCAAGCTCATGCTGTACTTTATCAGCAATCGTCGCATCCCTTAACATGTATGCAAGGAGTGCACGTTCAGCATTGTGGAATGCCGGTAAGAGCTTCGCTTCACTATTTTGTCTTTGTATCGAATTAGTATACCTGTTCTCCTTGGTGTTATCCCTTTTACCTTGACGTTTACTGAGTTTAGCGACCTCATCCTTCAAGGTATCCATCGAAAGTTCGAATTCATTCGCCAGTTCCTGCAGGTAGTGCTCTCTTTCAATTGCACGATCCACAGTGGCGACTTCCTTCAATACCTTTTCGACATAAGTGATTCTATCCCCTTCTAAATTCAGATTGAATTCTTTACGAAGGTGACGCATGATGAATGCGACATAGGTATCACTTGCACCGATCACTTCATTTTGAAATCGCTCCGCCCCATAAGCTTTGATGTAATCATCCGGATCCATTCCATCGGGAAGCCTTGCCATTTTGACCTGACAACCAGTTTTCATTAGGAGTTTCGCCGCTTTCAAGGAAGCTTCGATACCAGGGCGATCTCCATCGTAACAAACGATGGCCTGATCCACGTACCTTCGGATCAATTTGGCCTGCTGCTCCGTTATCGATGTTCCGAGTGTACCGATCCCATTTTCCACCCCTGCCTGATTGGCAGCGATGACATCCACATAACCCTCAAAAAGAATGACGCTACCTTTTTTCCGAATGGCGCTTCGGGCCAAATCGAAATTATACAATAGCTTTCCTTTTTGAAAGAGCTCTGTTTCAGGACTGTTCAAGTACTTGGGTTCCTGATCGAATATCGCCCTTCCTCCAAACGCAACGGTCTTCCCAAGGTGATTCCGAATCGGGAAGATGACCCTCCCCCTGAATCGATCGGAATATTCACCATGGTCGTTGACACTCAGCAAGCCAGCTTTCACCATCGCCTGGGGATGAAACCCTTTCTTTTCGAGGAAACGTACAACGAAGTCTTTTGAGTTGGGTGCATATCCCAGCTGAAACCGGTCGATGATTTCATCAGTAAAACCCCGTTCAATGAGGTATGCATACCCTTCCTTACCCTCTTTCGTATTCCTCAAAAGGTGATGGTAAAGCTTCATCAGCCAATTGTTGGCATCGAGAACCGTTTGATCTTCTTTACTGGATGATTGGCTTGAGTCACTTGAACGAACTTCTTCTGGCAAGTGATAGCCACTTTTGTCAGCAAGGTGCCGGATCGCTTGGATAAACGTATAGCCTTCCATTTCAATAAGAAATGTAATGGCATTCCCGCCCTTTCCACATCCAAAGCAATGAAAGATCTGCTTGTCAAGAGACACGGAAAAAGAAGGAGTCTTCTCACCATGAAATGGACATAAGCCGAAGTAATTTCTGCCTTGCTTTTTCAATTGGACGTATTCGCCGACTACATCAACGATATCATTTGATCGACGGATTTCATCGATCGTTTCCTCTGGAAGATGTCCTGACATATGAATCACCATCTAATTTTATTCTAGAAAGTCTAAAAAATACCTTCATTGTTCGACAAAAAATTCTCAAGCTGCATCTCGAACCTTTTTTTGTCTTCATCTGTCAGCGCAGACGGGCCTTTGATACGGTTGCGTGCTTTCTGGTTCTTTTGCCGCAGATACTTACGGTAAAGAATCTCATCTGCATCTGCTTCTGCTATCAGTTTACCTCGAGGAGTCAGTGCATAAACCCCTTGGCCCATCAGTAGTACTGCAAAGGAGAGATCCTGGGTGATCACCAGGTCGCCTTTTTCGACTTTATTCAAGATATACAAATCGACGGCTTGATCATCCGGATCGATGATTCTCCAATTATCATTATCTGCATCAGGACTGTAATGATTGAATGTCGACACAAAAACAGGCGTAACAACATGCTTCTGACAGACACGCTGGATTTCTTCCTTGACTGGGCAACTATCGGCATCTACATAAACGATCGGCTTTTGATTTTTCAACATACTTCACTAATTCTACAACATCCTGCAGAATCCTTCCGAATGGTCAATGTTTTATTATTCAGAATAATCGATAGGTTGATTCCTACCTTCATCTATGAATCATTTTTTCACAAATAAATATTATAATACATGTAAAAACCAAAAGCTACTGTTTTTTTTTGAAATACGCTCATCAAAAGTGAAAGTCGCACCATGCATGACATGGTGCGACTTTCGGTATTTATCGTTCTATGATTGATTCCTCATCATATTAATAATGACGTTCGCTGTTTCTTCGACTGCTTTATTGGAAACATCGATTACCTTGCAATCCAGACGATCGACTAGTTTGTTGAAATGGTCCAATTCCTGTTTGATCCGCTCCATATTGGCGTAACTGGCCTGATCGCCCAACCCTAATGCTTTCAATCTTTCTCTTCGGATATCATTAAGTTTTTCCGGGCTGATCTTCAAGCCGATGCACTTCTTCGGGTCAACGTGGAACAACTCTTCAGGCGGTTCCACTTCCGGTACGATCGGAACGTTTGCGACTTTCAATCGTTTATGCGCGAGATACTGGGATAACGGTGTCTTTGAGGTCCGCGAAACACCTATCAGAACAATATCGGCTCTGGCTATACCCCTCGGGTCCCTTCCGTCATCATATCGCACCGCAAACTCGATTGCTTCGACGCGTTTGAAATAGTCTTCATCCAGTTTGTGAACAAGACCAGGCTCAAGCTTTGGTTCCTTATTAAAGAACCGTTCCATCGCATCCATCATCGGTCCCATGATATCCACACACTCAACACCGTTTTCTTTCGCCTGCTTCAATAAATAACTTCTGAATTCCGGCGAAACCAATGTAAACCCGATCATCGCATTTTTTTCTTTCGCCTGTACCAATGCTTCATCAAGTGTTTCTTTATCTTCGATATAAGGAATCCGCTGGATATCGAAAATCCCATCATTGAACTGACTCAAGGCTGCTTTGACAACAAGCTCAGCAGTCTCCCCCACGGAATCTGACAATATATAAATCAACGGTCTATTCATTTCACCCCTCCTCCATCCATTTCTGAATCATAAATGTTCATCACGTGCCAATTCGACAAGCGCTTTAGTGATATTCGTCTTCGTAATCCGACCTGTGACCTCAAGGCCCTCTTCTACGTCTTTTACGATCGGCAGGCCATCGATTTGTTTTTCGATCAGCTGCTGTGCAGCATCCAGCAACAGGTCATCTTTACGGCACACGGAAATATTCGGCATCCGTGTCATAATGATATGCACTGGAATCGAGTTCAAATCCTGGTTGCCGATGCTGGCACGTAAAAGGTCTTTTCTAGATAATACACCGACTAGAAGCGATCCTTCTTTAACAACGAATAATGTTCCGACATCTTCAAGGAACATTGTGATGATTGCATCATACACGGATACATCTTCTTCGACGACTATCGGTATGGACTGGTATTCATGGACTTTGAACTTCTTCAGCTTCTCTGTCAAAAGCTCCGATCCTGTCTTTCCAGTATAGAAATAACCTACTCTCGGCCTTGCATCGAGAAAACCGGCCATGGTCAATATTGCAAGATCAGGCCGTAATGTAGCTCGCGTCAACGATAACTTTTCGGCAATGCTTTCCCCTGTTATCGGACCATTTTCTTTGACGATTTCGATGATCTGCTCTTGTCTATTCGACAATTCCATTCTTTCACCACCTGATCACTGACTGTGACATACTATTCACCCATTATACATCATTTATATGGCAGGTAAAAGAATGTTCTCTAAAACTGCTGTTTCCACTGGATAGCATTGAAATCTGCGAAGCGATGGATGTCCGCTGCAATCCGTTTAAGAAGTGCCAGTCGATTGTTCCGCACAGCTTCTTCCTCCGCCATGACCATCGTATTGTCGAAGAATTCATCAATTGGATCTGCCAGTTCAGCCAGAATACGAAGTGCCTCTTCCGGTTTGTGACTTTCCAGCGCATCATTGTACTTCTCTGTCGTTTCTTTGTAAGCATTGTAAAGCGCGCGTTCTGAATCATTTTCAAAAAGTCCGTTGTCTACCGAATCTGTCTTACCTTTTTCAGCCAGATTCAAGACACGGCTTAACGATTCCTGGGTAGATTTGAAGCCTTCATCCTGTCGCTTTGCAGCCAGTAATTCCGCTTTCCTAACCGTATCTGGATAGAATCCGATTCCTGAAGTCAACACTGCTTCGATGACATCATGTTCTACTCCAGTGGTTCTGAGCAAATACCCAGCACGAACTGCAAAGAATTCCTGCAGGTCCTTTTTCACATCTTCTTCGGAACGGTTTACCAGACCGGATGCAACATACACCTGCAAGGATTCATCCAACAATGCTTCAAGCTCGATTTCCCACGCTGTCGCTTGAAGTATTTGTAAAATGCCAATCGCTTGTCTCCTCAAACCGTGCGGATCCTGTGATCCTGTCGGAATAAGGCCAATCGAAAAACTACCGACAATCGTATCAAGCTTATCTGCAAGACTAACTACTGATCCTACATCACTTTCCGGCAGTTCACCATTTGCATGGGTGGGCATGTAATGCTCTCGGATCCCCCGTGCAACTGCTTCTTTTTCACCAAACAGGTTCGCATATTTTTCACCCATAATTCCCTGTAGCTCAGGAAATTCATCCACCATATGTGTGACAAGATCGAATTTACTGATTTCAGCTGCCCGGATTGCATCTGTTTTCGTCTGCTCATCAACATTCACACGATTCGCAATCTTATCAACCAGTTTGACAGTACGGGAGATTTTATCTGCGAGAGTTCCCAACTCCTCCTGGAATACCATGCGCTCAAGCTTCTTGACACTTTCAGCGATTGAACCTTTCTGGTCCTCTTCATAGAAGAATTGTGCATCCGCAAGTCTCGCTTTAAGTACTTTCTCATTCCCTTTTGCTACAGTGTCGATATGCTTGTCATCGCCATTTCGTACAGCAACGAAGTATGGAAGCAGGCTCCCATCAACAGAACGGACCGGGAAGTACCGCTGATGCTCTTTCATAGAGGTGATCAGTGCCTCTTCAGGTACTGTCAGGAACGCTTCATTGAAAGAACCATGGAACACTGTAGGATATTCAACAAGATGATTGACTTCATTCAATAATGCATTGTCCATCAGAATGTTCCAGTCATGTTGACTTCCAAGCTTTTCAATTTGCTCGACAATCATTTGTTTACGTTGATCTGCATCTGCAATCACAAACTGATCTTTCAATTGGTTTTCATAATCTGAAGCAGCGGGTATTTCTACTTGCTCCCCAAGGAACCGGTGACCGTATGTGGTTCTGCCTGTTTCCACACCTAAGATATTGAACGGGAGGACTTGATCATTGAACAAGGCCACCAGCCAGCGAATTGGACGAGCGTAGCGAAGGTCATTGCCGCCCCATCTCATGTTTTTCGGGAAATTCACTGAAAGGATGATATCTTTGAAACCTGACAGTAGCTTACTCGTCTTTTCCCCTTCAATGAACTTATTGATATGCACGTACTCGACACCTTTTATCTCTTTGAAATAGATATCCTCGACAGATTTTCCTTGTCCCTTCGAAAATCCGATGGCAGCTTTCGTCCAATTCCCTTCCTCATCCAATGCGATTTTTTTCGCTGGTCCTTTTGCTTCTTCTTCAATATCAGGCTGCTTATCTGCAACACCTGTGATTTGAATGGCAAGGCGTCTAGGAGTTGCGAATGTCTTCACTTCCCCATAAGGGATCCGGAGCTCTTCCAGCCACTGTCTGGTGTTTTTGGATAATTGATATGTTGCATCATCAATGAAACGGGAAGGCATCTCCTCCAAGCCGATTTCAAACAATAATGTATTACTCATTGGATTCACCCTCCTTCAGCATCGGGAAGCCTAATCGCTCTCGTTCTTCCACATACGTTTTCGCAATTTTCCGTGCGAGGTTCCTTACTCTTGAAATATACCCTGTCCGCTCTGTTACGGAAATGACACCCTTGGCATCCAGCAGGTTGAATGTGTGGGAACATTTCAACACGTAGTCATACGCTGGAAAAACCAGCCCTTTTTCCATGATTCGTGCTGCTTCCTTTTCATAGGTAGAGAAAAGATTAAACAGCATGTCCGTATCCGATTCTTCGAATGTATATTTGGAATGTTCATATTCCGGCTGGCCGAAGATATCCCTTACAGTCACACCATCCGTCCATTCAAGTTCAAATACATTCTCCTTGTCCTGGATGTAAGACGCCAGACGCTCAAGACCATAAGTGATCTCAGCAGCTACAGGCTTCGCTTCCAAGCCGCCGATTTGCTGGAAGTATGTGAACTGAGTGATTTCCATCCCATCCAGCCATACTTCCCATCCTAGTCCAGCAGCGCCAAGCGTAGGGTTTTCCCAGTTATCCTCTACAAATCGGATATCATGCTTCAGAGGATCGATTCCCAAAGCTTTCAGCGACTCGAGATACAATTCCTGAATATTATCAGGAGATGGCTTCATGATCACTTGAAACTGATGGTGCTGGTATAATCGGTTCGGATTTTCACCAAAGCGACCATCTGCAGGTCTACGGGAAGGCTCCACATAGGCAACATTCCATGGTTCCGGTCCTAAACTTCGCAACAGCGTCATCGGTGACATCGTACCGGCACCCTTCTCGACATCATAGGCCTGCATCAATAGGCAACCCTGTTCTGACCAATGTTTCTGCAAGGTCAAAATCATATTTTGTATATTCATCCTTCATCCTCCATTTTCGATATAAAATAAAAATCCCCGTCCCTATGCCTGAGGCATAGGGACGGGGATAACCCGCGGTTCCACCCTACTTGCTTCCACATGGAAGCCACTTTCAAAATGGTTGCTCCGGAATGCCTTCACTGGACCCTCACGCCTGTCTCCCACCATCACAGGCTCGCTTTTGTTTGGATGATCAGTTACTACTTTCCTTCCACGCACTGTTCATTTGTACTAGCATCATACTTAAAAAGTCAGCTGTTTGTCAATCATTTAAATAAGTCCAGCTGATCAAGGAATTTTTTTGACTTGATGAAATAACCGCCGTACTGGTCATAATATGCATCAATCAGCATCCGCAAACGCTTTTTGTTTTCATCTTTTACAGAGATGTTTCCTAGCCTCGCAACGTCCATATGCTTGAATACCCGAAGCAGTTTTGCCAGATTGTCAGGCAGTCCATAAGCTTCAGGATCAATGTGCTTACAACGGACACACAAAAAGCCCCCTTCTTTAATCGAAAATGAAAAGGGACTCTCCGTGCTCCCACAATTCACACAGCTGTGAACGTGTGGGGCAAATCCGGCTTTGGTGTAAATTTTAAGTTCATACATCATCGTCAGTACTTCTGCATCTTTTCCGTCGTTGATCAACAGAAGTGTCTGCAGGAATTGTTCATAAATGAACGGATCCGGGCGCTTTTCTTCCATCAATTTATCTGTAAGTTCAGCAAGGAATGAAGCGTAAGCCGTCTTCACGATGTCCTCCCTGATTCCCCTTAGGGAGGACATCATCTCACCTTGACTGAGCGAACCAAGTCCTGAACCGATCTGAACCAGATATAATCCGTGTATGAAGGGTTGTGTAATCGAAGACATCCGGCTTTTAGGCTTTTTTGCTCCCCTTGCCATCACTCCGATTTTCCCCTTCTCTCTTGTCAATAACGTAATGATCTTATGGGTTTCTCCATAATCCCTCGAACGAAGGACTACTCCCTCAATTTTATCAAACAAAAGCATTCACCTTTTCCGAATACTAGGAATTCGCCTCTTGAACAGGAACGGAGTCATTCATGCCGCTCTCAGTTTCACCGTTTTGCTGCTGTTCCATTTCTTTCATGAGTAGATAAGTTTCTATGTTTCCTGTCTGACTAAACACTTTCCAAGGCAAGTCGATCACAAGAAACACCGCCTTTCCTGTTAATAAAAGATAAAAAACTCATCACCAGCGGATGGATGACAGAACGTCAACTTCACATAATAATTAACTGCTTACGTATAGCTTGTTCCCGATTGATGTAATCAATAAGTATTAATATTTACCAGATTAATACTCGTCATCGCGATAACCGAATTCACTCAATTGAAGCTGCTTGTTTCTCCAATCTTTCTGGACTTTCACCCAAAGCTCCAAGAATACTTTCGAGCCCAACAATGCTTCGATATCCTCTCTTGCACGTTGGCCGATTTCTTTCAGCATGCTGCCTCGTTTACCGATGATGATCCCTTTTTGGGAAGATCGTTCAACAATGATGACGGCTTGGATATCGACCATATCTTTGTCCTCTCGACGTTTGATCCCTTCAATGACAACTGCGATCGAGTGCGGCACTTCTTCGCGCGTCAGATGGAGTGCTTTTTCTCTGATCATTTCGCTGATGATGAAACGTTCCGGGTGGTCTGTCACCTGATCTTCAGGGTAGTATTGCGGTCCTTCCGGCAACTCTTCTTTCAGCACCTTCAGCAAATGATTCACATTGTTTCCTTCTAATGCAGAGATAGGGATGATTTCCTGGAAGTCAAGTTTTTCCTTATATTGATCAATCAATGGAAGTAGATCATCCGGGTGGACTCTGTCTATTTTATTGATGATCAGATAAACCGGTTTGTCCACGTTGCTCAGACGATCGATAATGAACTGGTCACCTCTGCCATAGCCTTCCTCAGCATTGATCATGAACATGATCGCATCCACTTCATTCAAAGAGTGTTCAGCCATCTTCACCATGAAATCACCAAGCTTATGTTTCGGCTTATGGATTCCTGGTGTGTCTATGAATACGATTTGACTTTCTGCGTCTGTATAAACACCTTGAATTTTGTTACGTGTGGTCTGAGGTTTATCACTCATAATCGCGATCTTTTGTCCGATCACTCTGTTCATGAACGTGGATTTACCTACGTTCGGTCTGCCGATGATTGCAATGAATCCTGATTTAAATGAATCTGCCATGTTGTGTTTTCCTCCATCTGTGTAACGTTTCTTAGTACTGTCTATTCTACTACAAAACCTTTATGATTTCATTCACTCGACAAAAGCTCTCAATATTTATTTCCATCATGTTTCTTTTTGCTGAACAAAAGCGCAAGCGCCTTGTCCACCCCCGAATAGCTTAAGACAAGCCTCGTCGTGACGAGCTTTGTCACAGGGAGGATTGACTTAAGACCTCGAGGGGGTAGGCGCTGGAGCTGGATGACAGAACAAAAGCGTAAGCACCTTGTCCACCCGGTCTAGCTTAAGACACATAAAAAAGGAATCGTTCTTTCATATCGATGTTCCGCTGCCATTCAGCTGGTCACCAATCTGAAAAACGATTCCAAGTCATATTCAAAATAAGATACTCGTAAGTTTTGGCAGGAAGATGATCATGCCGATGATGATGGAAAAGATAGCCGCTACAAGAACAGCTCCGGCGGCTACATCTTTCACTGCACCTACTGCAGGATGGAATTCAGGTGAAAGATGATTCATTACACGTTCAATACTTGTATTGATCATTTCGAGGCTTAGTACCATTGCAATGGTTAGAAGCAGAACTGTCCATTCAAGCAGCGAAACTCGAAGCAACAATCCAGCAATGATCACGATTGCACCGGCCACCAGGTGGATTCTGAAGTTCCTTTCATTACGAATCACAAGTATTATGCCTGCACATGCGACTCTGAACCCGATCCACCCTTTATTGGAATTATTTCCTTTCAAGTCCGAACTCATCTAGAATAACCTCTTGTCTTTGAAACATTTGCTCTTCTTCATCCTTCTCAATATGGTCATAGCCGACCAAATGCAGAAAGCCGTGCAAAGCAAGAAATCCAAATTCCCTTTCAAGCGAGTGCTTGTAATCTTCCGCCTGTTCCTTTGCCTTGTCCACGGAAATGACGATATCACCAAGAATCAGCGGCATCTCATCACCTACGATTTCAAGCTCTCCTTCCCCTTCTTCCTGCATCGCGAAAGAGATGACATCGGTCGGAACATCTTTTTGACGATAATTCCTGTTCAATTCCTGTATTTCTTTGTTATCAACAAAGTTTACGGAAACCTCTGATTGCTCAGGGATTCCTTCTTTACCAGCTGCAAATGTCAGCAGTCGTTGTATAAGGTCGGTGAAAGCTTCATCTACGGAATTTGTTTTATCATGAAAATCAATATGCATCGTCATTTTGCCTCCTTGATCAAATTTTTGCCCGTTTCCGGATATTGTATCCTTGAATGGAAGAAACCTTGCAACGTTTCACAAATTGCATTCTGAACACTTGTAAGTTCACGGAATGTCAACGTACACTCATCAAGTTGGCCATCCATCAAACGGTCATGGGTGATGTTTGATACGATTTCTCTGATTTTTTCGGTTGTTGGTTCATCCATCGATCGCACAGCAGCTTCCACTGAATCACAAATACAGATGATGGCAGCTTCCTTCGTCTGTGGTTTCGGTCCAGGATACCGGAACTCCTCCGCATTGACTTCTTTATGTTTTTCCTTTGCTTTGTAATAAAAGAACTTCAATAACGTTGTCCCGTGGTGCTGCTCTGCAATATCTACAATTTCTTTCGGAAGTTTTTCCTCCCGTAGCATCGCTGCACCGTCATACGGATGTCGGATGATGATTTCCGCACTTTGCTCCGGATCAATGAAATCGTGGGGATTTTTCATTCCCATCTGATTTTCAATGAAGAAGTGCGGACGGACAGTCTTCCCAAGATCATGATAATACGCGGCAACCCTCGCCAGCAAACCATTGGCACCGATTGCTTCACATGCTGCCTCACTCAAGTTCGCCACCATCACACTGTGGTGATAGGTGCCAGGGGATTGCGTCAACAGCTTTCGAAGCAAAGGATGGTTGGGATTCGATAAAGTCAGCAGCTTACTGTCTGACAAGATACCAAAACCAGTCTCAAAGAATGGGAGTAATCCTAGAGCCAGGACAGATGATAAAAATGCTGATGCAATTCCATACCCGCTTTGAAGGAAGATATCACCTATTGTATATTTTTCGAATGAAATAAACAAAAACAACAGCACCGTCAAAACGTTGATGGCAGCTACCCCTGCACATGCTTTCAGAATAGCCAGCCGATCCTTGAGATTATAAAGAAAGGCTACTCCCGCCAATTGGGAAAGTCCAATATATATTCCTGCTTCTGCATTCAGTGAACCGGCAATTTGACCGTTGAAAAGGAAGGAACCAAGAACCGCCATCACTCCTGCAAGTACAATTGCCAGACGTTCATCCACAAGCACTTTTATCAGGATTGCAGCCGCCGCAACAGGAACAAGGTAATACAACGGCATCCCGTCACTGACGAAGAAACTGGCCATTTTTAGAAATGCCAGCATTCCCAAGGAAATGAGAAGGACTGCTGTGACTTTCTGAATACTCATCTTCCCTTTCCGATCCAGCCTGTACAACTCATAGAATAAAACAGCTCCCAACAACAATGCGAGCAATCCAAGGCCGAATACAGGGAATAGGTTCCTCTCGTTATTCAAAAGGCCGACAAGTTTAAGCTTTTCAAACGCTGCTTTATTGATTGTAGCACCTTCATTGACGATTACTTCTCCTGCACGGATGGTGACAGGTTCTACACTTTCTGCAGCCTGCTTCCTTGCACTTGCCGTCTTTTCTTCATCAAAGAAAGAATTCGGGACAATGGCAAACTGGCTCAACCTTATGATGGATTCTTTCAGTTCATTATGTAATGTGGAGTACTGGAGGCTTAATTTCACTTGCTGTTCTGCCTCTATTTCATCCTCCGCTTTGATCCCGTCATTGAATTGATCATAGAGACTGGTTTTCAACAGTTGATAAGCGACATCCCGATCGTTCGCAGGCGCGGCTACGATGGATTCTAACACAGCACGGTCCACTTCCACTGTAATCTCTTTTGACAGTAGCTGCTGGAGGCGCTGAGTCTTGTCAAGTGTACTCAGGTTTTTGGGTTCATCTGCGTCTTCCGCTTGTTCATTCGACTCGATGTTTTTCAAAGCATCAAAGATCTCATCTATATAGGCAATCCGCTCTTGTGTTACTGCTACAGATGTAGAAAAGCGATCCTGTACAGACTGGGATGCTTCCCGGATTTCTCTTTCAGTACTCTCTTTATCTTCAATCGTGATCGGTGATCGAATTGTTTCTTGGGCAGTACTGAACAATTCCAGATCATACGTCTGGGTAAATACGTTGGAAAGGGTGAACAGGAAAAAGAAAACCCCGGCAATAAGGGATGGGATCAACAACCGTACCATAGACTGATAACGACTGAAGTAGGATTTAATTCGTTTTTTGTTGGAATTCTTCATAGAATCAGCCCCTCATTACAAATCTTTCCAACAGACAATATAGAAATAAGACCCTTCGCCCGGGTCTTACTCCGAATCTTGCTTAGCTTTGTCATAAGCATCGATGATACGCTGCACTAGCGGGTGACGTACGACATCCGTCTGATCCAAACGAATGAAAGAAGCACCTTTGATGCCTTTCAATTTGGTTTCCGCCGTGCGAAGTCCTGATGTAACACCTTTCGGCAAGTCGATCTGGGTAATATCCCCCGTGATCACCATTTTTGAACCGAATCCGAGACGTGTCAGGAACATTTTCATTTGTTCAGGTGTGGTGTTCTGTGCTTCATCCAGGATGACAAAAGCATCGTCCAACGTTCGTCCACGCATGTAGGCAAGTGGCGCAATTTCAATGGTCCCTCTTTCAAGCAGACGTGTCGTATGCTCGGTGCCAAGGACATCATGCAGGGAATCATACAAAGGGCGTAAATAAGGATCGACCTTTTCTTTAAGATCCCCTGGAAGGAATCCTAAACTTTCTCCCGCTTCAACCGCTGGTCTCGTCAAGATGATCCGCTTCACCTGGCCATACTTCATCGCATTGACAGCCATCACGACAGCCAGGTAGGTTTTACCGGTTCCAGCAGGACCGATCCCAAATACGAGGTCATTATTCCTGATAGCAGAAACATAGGTTCTCTGCCCAAGCGTCTTGACCCGGATTGACTTACCTTTTGCGTTCTTCGTAATGATATCTTCGAACAATATTTCAAATTGGCTGATTTTACCCTTTTTCGCCAACTCAACCGCATAAACGACATCGCGCTCGGTAATAGTAATGCCTTTTCGTATCAAGTGCAGGATTGCGTCAAGGACATCTTCCACCAGCTGGACATGTTCTGCTTGTCCAGATACACGAATATGTTCTCCCCTAGTTATGATCGTCACCTTAAGGTTCTCTTCAATCTGTTTCAAGTTGCGGTCTTCTGTCCCGAACAGCGCCAGAGCTTCTCCGGGATTATCCAATTGTATATCGATTGCGTTCAATTCTTCTGACATATTCAGACTCCTTGAGGTACATTCTTATTTACTGCAATATCTTCATTAACTTTGAAGAATAGGATTAATTTTACTTTACCATTCTCCTCCCCTTCGTGCAAAAGATTTTCGTCAACGATGACAGAGTCTTTCGGCAATTTTTTCAGAAGCTCCATCCTGGCTTGTTCCTTTGCCACATCTAATGTTTCTTTCTTTGTTCGTTCGTGCTTGGAAGCATTCAATTCATAATAGGTGGCTTTCTCCCAGAAGATCGGCAGCTCCTTTTTGAACAGCTTCCACTGGGAAGTTTCTTCATCCTTGTTCACCAGGCGATAATCTATTTTCCCCCAACCCCATACAGGTAATTCAACGTTGAATACCCTCATTCTGTATTTGTTTTCCGACTCCCCCGTTGCAGTATAAATTGTCTCTACTTTTGGCGTAGTGACCTCGACCTTGTACCACGTTTCGGCAATCACTTCCCCCTCGGCTCGAACAAGGGTTTCATCATTTTCATCCAATTGTGCAGAAGCGAGGATTTCTCCTTTTTTGACGTAATCATTCACTGTCACCATCGGTCTCCCCTGTGAAATATAGATTCTCGTAATCAACCCTTTTTTACCTGCGATAAGATTGGAAGGTGTCTCGTCTTTTTCTTTATCGACCAATGTCTTCTCAACCCCGTGCAGCACATAGGCTGTCCCCTTTTTCTCCACTCCGATCCATAACAATTCGGGAACATCATCCAGCAATTTCTGCTGAATGGTGGGTGGATCATCCAGCTTGAAGGAAAAAGCGCCAGGTACAACACCGTGATCGGAAAGACTCTTTTCCACTTTCCTCTCCAAATCTTCAGGCAATCCATTGATGTGGACGGACCATACGACATTCGATAGGAAAATCAAAAACCCGATTGTGAGGAATAGGGCAAACCACAATGGTTTCTTACTCTTGAAACGACCAAACAGGAAAGGAATTCCTTGTCCACTTTTCAGACGGACTTTGTAGGAAAAACCTTTCCTTAATGCTTTGATCTGTTTCAAGTCGGTAAGAAAGATGGTCGCTTCCACCTTCGTATCGGAAATCCTTTTCAGATTCCAGATTTTGATTCCATTTATCGAACAACGATTCAAGAAGAACTCGGGGTATTCCCCTTCTACAATCATTGTCACTGTCCCTTTCAGAAATCTTCCCTGCAGTTGCTTCATAAGAACCTCCCCATTCTGCGTATTCCTTACTCGTACACAAAAGCGATCGTCTGAACTTTTCCTTCAACGAGAATTTCTTCGGCGAGCATCATTTTCAGCGTGAATCCCGATCCGTTCAACCGAACGTGACCTTTGCTGAACTTCAGTCGGATTTCTTGTTCTGTGAATTTCAATAATCCTTGATGGTTTTCGATATATACATGAAAATCACCGATGGTAGTGATTCTTGGCAGATCCAACATGACATCAGAAGGAAGCTCTAAGTAGTTGGCCAGCCACGTACGGATGTGGGTTTGAAGTTTTTTCATCCAATGCCCTCCCTCTTCCCTTATATATACGAAAAACGCACGGATTGTATCACTACAATCCGTGCGTTTTATAATGTTTATCATTTATTCCTGTCAAACATCTGATGGGGTTTATGTGCCCTGGGTGGTCCAAGGATCTCCGCCATCATGATGCTTTCAGACAGCTTCTTCCGATTCAGATTACGAGTTACTGATAACGAAGGAGCTGGTTTCTTTTTGCTTCGGGCTTTTGATTTGTGTCTGTAATCAGGTATCGCATTGTGGATGTCCTGATTCGGTGTTTCGTAACCTATCGTGTAACCTGTGATTGAATCGTCACCGATCGCACCTTTGGTGTGTTTATTAACACCTGTAGAAAGCGTTTGTGTGGCTTCTTCCACTTTTTCTCGGTAATAGTCTTCCATCTTCTTGCCACTCTTATCTTCCTTAGGCTGACGTTCCGAACGAACCGGTTCAGGCCTGCGGGCAGGACCAGAGGGCGTAGGGGAAGGGCTGGGTTCTGATTTCTGCTGCATCGGCCGCTTTTGCGGCTGGCGTTTTTCTTTTTCGTCGCCCTGCATTCCTCTGAACCAGCTGATAAGTCCCCCGACGATTGCGATGACGATCAGCATGTTACTAAAGATCAAATCCAGTAACGCTTCCATGATTCATCCTCCTTCTGATCAGAAGGGTTTATTTATCCTCTTCTCCCCCATCTTCTTTGGAGAGTTTCCCTAGAGTATCACGCATATCCGTGTCTGCATTGATGTTACGGTAGTTCATATAATCCATGACACCCATTTTTCCAGAGCGTAATGCCGCTGCAAGTGCCTGTGGAACTTCTGCTTCTGCTTCCACAACCTTCGCCTGCATTTCTTCAACCTTGGCACGCATTTCCTGCTCCTGGGCAATCGCCATAGCACGACGCTCTTCCGCCTTCGCCTGTGCGATATTCTTGTCTGCTTCTGCCTGGTCAGTTTGAAGGATGGCACCGATGTTCTTGCCGATATCGATATCTGCAATATCAATGGACAGAATTTCGAACGCAGTACCTGCATCCAGTCCTTTTGAAAGGACGTTCTGAGAAATGCGGTCAGGGTTTTCCAAAACTTTACCGTGGTTATCGGAACTACCGATCGTCGATACGATTCCTTCACCAACACGGGCGATGACCGTATCTTCACCAGCACCACCTACCAGGCGGTCGATGTTCGCACGTACGGTAATACGCGCTTTGGCTTTCACTTCGATTCCATCCATCGCCACACCAGCAATGAACGGAGTTTCAATCACTTTCGGGTTTACACTCATCTGAACGGCTTCAAGTACGTCACGGCCGGCTAGATCAATTGCTGCTGCCCTTTCGAAGCTGAGCTCGATATTGGCACGTTGAGCTGCAATCAATGCATTGACTACCCGATCGACGTTACCGCCTGCCAGGTAATGACTCTCCAGCTGGTTCGTATTGACGTTGACACCTGCTTTGTGAGCTTTGATCAACGGATTGATAACTCTTGATGGAATAACCCTTCTCAATCTCATTCCAATAAGTGTGAAGATACTGATTTTTACTCCTGCTGCCAATGCACTGATCCACAACATCACTGGAATGAATGTGAAAAGTACAGCGACAACGATTACGATGATACCGACAATGATTATCGGCATAAGTTCATTTAATGTCATCCTTTTTCCTCCTAAGTATTATCTTTTTTGATTTCCCGCACAACAATGCGCGATCCTTCAGTTTTTATGACTTTTACAGTTGCACCATTCGGAATGAACCCGCCTTCTGTCACAACATCCAAACGTTCCTCATCAAACACTGCAGTACCTGCTGGCCTTAGAGGTGTGACCGTTTCTCCTTCCAGACCAATCAATTCCAACCGGTTGGCAGATGAGACATATCCCTGATCGGTCGATGTCGAATCTTTCAGTATGATATGACGGAAAAGTCCTTTTTCCAATCCGATGAACTTGAACAGAATCACGGATGCAATGATGGCAACAAGCAATGCAATTCCGATGCTCATCGTCATATGACCCATATCATACGAGGAAAGCATCAATGCGGATACGATGGATACAATACCTGCAATTCCTGCTATACCTCCAGGCAGGAAGAATTCGGCGATGATCAATCCAATCCCTAATACGAGAAGGATGATCGCTTCATAGCCTGCGAGCCCTGCTACGATATGACCGTAGAAGAACAACACGAGAGAAACAAGTCCCATCGTTCCGGGAATACCAAACCCTGGTGAGTAAAGTTCGACGATGAAACCGAGACTGGCCACCGATAGTAATATCGGTACAACAACCGGATCTGTTAGGAATCTGGCGATATTTTCTGCGGCTGTAGGATTCTGTTCCACAATTTCCGCATCAGAAAGCCCCAGCTCATATAAGAGCTCCGTGCGATCGCTGACTACTCCTTCAGCATACCCGACTTCTTCGGCTTCGGAAGGACCGAGGGTCAAAAACTCCCCTTCAGGTGCTGCATATTCAGGTAGATCGATCGATGCATCCGCCATCGCTTCAGCATAAAGCGGATCACGATCGTTGGATTCAGCCGCAGCTCTCATCGCCGCTTTCCATGCCGACTGGGCTTTTTTATTCGCAGCATTTCCGTCTCCAGTAATCACACCTGATGCACCCATTGTCGCAGAGGGCTTCATATAGATCTGATCTGCATTCAATGCTATGTACGAACCGGCAGATAAAGCCTGTGTCGTTATGAATGCTGTATTATCGATGTCAAGATCCTGGAATAGTTCCCCGATAGCCCCCGCAGCATCTACTCTGCCGCCTGGTGTAGCGATTTCAAAGATGATATGATCGACGCCTGCTTCATTAGCTTCTTCAATGGTACGACGCAGAAATGCTTCCATCCCGCGTTCTACATTATCTTCGACAGGAACGATATAAACAAGCTTTCCGCCTCCATCCGCATGAAGAGAAGCATCGTCATTAGTAAAGAATGATAGCGTCATGACAGTAATAAGTACAGCCAGAAACCCTAATCGGAAGATTCGCTTCATCGATCTGCTCCTTTCTATGAGGCTCATGGTATATGTACGTATAGGATTTCCAAGAAGTTTCAACATTTTCAATTAATTTTAACACGTGTGGCATTTTCTATGTAAAAAACTTTCAAAGCAGCTGTATGAACATGGAACCAAAAAATATTTTTTGAGAATTGAAAAAGGCCTCCCGTTCGAACGGAGGCCTTCAGGTTCAAGATAAATGTTTCATAACCAGTTTATTCACTTTGGATCCATCAGCCTTGCCTTTGACTTTAGGCATGATGGCACTCATGACTTTTCCCATATCTTGTTTGGAAGAAGCCCCAGTTTCAGTGATTGTTTCTTGAACGATCTGTTCAAGTTCTTCATCAGAAAGCTGTTTCGGCATATATGCTTGTAAAATCTCAATTTCACGATCAAGTTTTTCTACAAGGTCTTCGCGTCCAGCTTCTTTGAACTCGTGGAGGGAATCTTTCCTTTGTTTTAACTCTCTGGTCAAAACAGTAAGTTCTTCTTCCTCTGATAAATGGTCTTTCCCAAGCTTGATCGCTTCATTCTGAATAGAAGCTTTCACAAGGCGGATCTGAGTCAAGGTTTCCTTGTCTTTGTTCCGCATCGCTTGTTTCATATCCTGGTTAAGACGCTCCAGTAATGACATTCTCTCTGCACCTCTTTAATTAACGACGCTTTCTAGCAGCCTCAGATTTCTTCTTACGGCGTACACTAGGCTTTTCGTAATGTTCACGCTTACGGTATTCAGATAACGTACCAGATTTGGACACGCTGCGTTTGAAGCGACGAAGAGCATCTTCAAGAGACTCGTTTTTACGAACGCGAGTTGAATTTGACATGCTATTTCCCTCCCTCCGAAGCATAAAACCAGATTCTTCAATGCATATATAGTTACTATACATGCCTTTGACAATTATATTATAAGGCTTAATATGAGTCAATTTATTATTTATAATTTAATGGATCTTTTATATCCATCTTTTTCACATGGCCTTCCAAAGGCACATATGTAGACCTTCCCAGATATAACGGAATGTGGAGCTTTTCAAAATCAGGCAGGCCATCCGTACCGAACTTATCCTCTATGTAATAGCATGTTTCAATATCCCCGACTACCCAGTCATGATCTCCTGTAGGAATCATCGTACCCCGTATGCATTCATAACTGAGGTAGGCATTTTCCAAAATCGGGTTACCCTTATCACTGATGAAATAGGCTTGTCCAAATTCTCCACATTTATCTTTGTCCCTTCCAGATACAGTTCCGGCATATTGGATGAAAGCAGCGTGTTCTGCAGGAAGAAAATTGATGGAATACCGTTCAGAACGCTGAAGCAATTCATAGGTGTATCGTTCTTTTCCTACCGCTACACCATACATGGGAGGATCGATGGATAAATAGGAATGCCAGCCTGCCGCCATGAAGTTCGGTGAAGCTTCGCCTCGTACTCCTACAACTGCTACCATTCCGGGATAACTATGCATTTTTACTTTCGACATTTTTTTCAACATGAATTCACAACCTTGTCCATATAGTATTATGAGGTGTTGCTGATGATGGAATTGATATCTAAGATGGTTGTTCTCATATTAATGTTTCTATTCGGTTTGCAGTGTTTAAGAATCGGCTTATATCAGTTGTCTTATCAACGATCCAAAGACATACTTCATCGCTTTTCACGAACACCCCTACTTGCTATTGTAACAGGATTTGCAGCAACTTGTTTATTACAAAGCAGTTCTGTAGTCATCGTGATTGCGATGGGATTGATCACGACGAAATACATGACGATACGCCAGGGAATCGGCATCATGCTCGGAGCGAATTTAGGTACGACATTGACCGGGGAAATCCTTAGTATTTCCTTTGATCCACCTTACGCTTTATTACTCGCTGTAGGTGCTGTTCTTATTATGATGCAGAAAAGAAAGTTATTTGCGAGCGGGACGATCATATTCGGCTTATCCGCAATCTTTCTTGCCCTGGATAATTTCAGTGGATTTATTGAAGAAGTGATGAGATGGCCGCTGGCAGCAACCCTGCTATTGCAAATGAATGAGTCGAATTTAGCTGCCCTGTTGTTCGGAATCATCGGTACAGCCATCATTCAGTCATCTTCGGCTATGTTCGGAATCACCATCAGCTTACTTCAGGCAGATGTGATATCCATGACTGGGGCATTTGCTATCCTTCTCGGCTCCAATATCGGAACATGCATCACCGCAGGTATTGCTGGGCTGACGTTGGACAAACAGGCACGTGTCATCGCATCCAGCCACCTTTGGTACAATGTAATCGGTGTAATCCTCGCCCTTCCACTACTGGCTTTCATCGATCGATTCAGTGGACTGCTTGCTGATGATCCTGCCAAGCAATTGGCACACCTTTCTGTACTATTCAACACACTCACCATTCTCCTGTTCTATCCTTTCCTTCATTTATTTGAATCTTTTTTGACCCGAAAACTTCAGGAATAAGAACAAAAAAAGACCGGATCCACATTGGACCCGGTCTTTTCATACTATTAATAATCCGATTGTCCTTGTTCACCTTTGACAATCGCCATTCCAGAGCTTGCGCCGATTCGTGTTGCACCTGCATCGATCATTGCTTTCGCTCCTTCATAGTCGCGTACGCCTCCTGAAGCCTTAACGCCTAGTTCAGGCCCTACAGTCGCGCGCATCAAGCGGATATCTTCCACTGTTGCTCCACCACCAGAGAAACCTGTGGATGTTTTCACGAAGTGAGCACCTGCTTTAACTGACAATTCACATGCTTTCACTTTTTCATCTTTTTCCAATAGAGAAGTTTCAATGATGACCTTCACGATTGCATCATTTCCAGCTTCACGAACGACAGCTTCAATATCTGCCTGTACTGTTTCGTAGTCCTTGGACTTAAGTGCACCAACGTTGATGACCATGTCAATTTCAGTTGCACCATTTTCAATTGCCTGCTTAGTTTCATAGGCTTTTACTTCTTTTGTATTCGCTCCAAGCGGGAAGCCGATGACTGTACATACTTTAACATCTGTATCTTTCAACTGCTCCGCACTATACGTTACCCAGAAAGGGTTGACACAAACGGAAGCGAAGCTGTACTCTTTTGCTTCCTTGCAGATTTGTTCAATTTTTTCTTTCGGAGTATCCGGTTTCAATTGTGTATGATCAATCATTTTTGCTAAATTTTTGTCCATATGTTCTCTCTCCTTCAATTTCGATAAGTTGTCCGTACCTCTAACCATCTTATCATGAACCGTTTTCAAATGCTAGCCGAATCATGGACAACCCGCATTTTGTTATTATTACCAACTTTACATAAACAAATGTGAGAACATTTATCGCGCGTGAAAAAAGCTCGAAAAGAATCGGAATTCTCTTCAAGCTCTGTATTTCTTTCATTTAAGATATTGCAGTGACTTGTTCTGTCAAGTTGGGTTGATCCATGATGCGGACGAATCGGCCTTCATTGTATGGATATCCCGCTTTGGTGATTTTGACTTTGACAATTTGACCGATCATCTCTTCGGTGCCTTGGAACTTCACTTTCATATAATTGTCAGTGTAACCAACAAGCACACCTTCTTCACCTTCGAACTGCTCTTCAGGAATGACTTCAAGCACTTCGTCTTCATACATAGACGCATATTCTTTCGCCTGCTGATCAGACAGTTCGATCAAACGGTGAACACGCTCATTCTTGATCTCTTCATCGACCTGATCTTCCATTCTTGCAGCCGGCGTACCTGTACGTTTCGAGAATGGGAAAACATGAAGCTCAGAATAACCGACTTCTTTGATGAAGTTATAGGTTTCCATGAACTCTTCTTCCGTTTCCCCCGGGAAGCCTACGATGACGTCTGACGTAATTGCAAGACCAGGAAGTGCTTCTTTGAGGCGGTCGACACGCTCTTTATAGAACTCCATGGTGTACTTCCTGCGCATCCTCTTCAACACGGTGTTGGAACCGGATTGCAATGGTACGTGCAAATGGCGGACAATCTTGTCCGAATCATTCAGTACTTGAATCACTTCATCTGTAATCTGACTGGCTTCAATGGATGAGATACGGATGCGTTTCAATCCTTTTACCTTTGCATCCAATTCACGAAGCAGCATCGCCAGATTATAGTCTTTCATATCTTCACCGTAACCACCTGTATGAATTCCGGTCAGTACGATTTCTTTGTAACCGGCATCAACGAGCTGCTGTGCCTGCTTGATGACATCCTCCGGATTACGGGAACGCATCAGACCGCGCGCCCAAGGAATGATACAGAAAGTACAGAAGTTATTGCATCCTTCCTGTATTTTCAGTGATGCACGAGTACGGTCGGTGAATGCTGGTACATCAAGCTCTTCATAGACTCGATTTTTCATGATGTTGGTGACACCATTGATCGGCTGACGTTCTTGCTTGTACTGTTCGATATAATCGAGCATTTTGACACGATCCTGTGTCCCGACGACAATGTCCACACCAGGAATATTCATGATTTCGGCAGGTGAAGTCTGCGCGTAACATCCGGTAACACATACGACACCATCCGGATTTTTACGGATGGCACGACGGATTACCTGACGACTTTTCTTGTCACCTGTATTCGTCACCGTACATGTATTGATGACGTAAACATCGGATTCACGATCGAAATCCACACGTTCATATCCTTGTCCTTTGAACAATTGCCAGATCGCTTCTGTTTCATAATGATTCACTTTACAACCTAATGTATGAAATGCCACTGTAGGCATTTTCTTCACCTCATCTCTTCAAATTGATAAGAAACACATGCTAGCAAATAAAGAGGCGCTGTTTCCATGCGTAGAATTCTAGGTCCAAGCCGGACCGAAATAAAGCCGGAGTCGTTCAATTTCTGTACTTCATTGTCAGAAAAACCGCCTTCAGGACCAATGAAGACAATCATCCTCTGACCTGAATCGAGCGAGGCAATTGCATCAGATAATGAATGGAATTGCTCTGTTCTGGCTTCATCTTCATATGCGAAAATTTTCAAATCATAATCGCTGCTATGTTCAAGGATCTGTTCCATCGACTGGACATCACTGATGCCGGGGATTACATTCCTATGTGACTGCTCACTGGCTTCTTTAGCAATCTTTCTCAGCCGCTCGACTTTTTTGCTGGATTTTTTCATATCCCATTTTACAACAGAACGATCTGCTTGGTAAGGGTAAAAATAGGCAGCACCCATTTCTGTCCCCTTCTGGACTACGGTTTCTAGTTTATCGCCTTTTCCGAGAGCCTGGACGATGGACACTTCTACAGGTAGCTCACTGTTCCCTTCCAACCACTCAGATACTTCACATTGAACGACATCAGGGCTGATTGATTCAATTACACAGGAGGCTGCCTTCCCACTAGGGTGATTACAAATGATTTCATTTCCTTCTTTCATCCGCATCACCCTGGTGATGTGATGGACATCATCTCCTGTAACCCTGACCTTATCCCCTTGCCAATCCTCTTCTCTGATAAAATACCTTTGCATCATCAAGCACCTGCTTTGCTACGCTTTTTTTGCAATGATGGCGATCCAATCTTCCATCTGGTTCACTTCAACGATTTCAAAGCCTGATTGCTGAAGTCGTTCTTTCACAACATCTTTCTTCCCTTGGATGATCCCTGAAGTAATGAACATCCCACCCGGCTTCAGCAATCTGTATGCATCGTCTGTAAATTGGACGATGATTTCAGCAAGAATATTCGAGACGATGACATCCGCTTCCATCTCCACGCCCTTCAACAGATCATTCTGCTCTGAGTGGACGATATGCTGGACATTGTTCAGCTTGGAATTGATCGATGTACTCTTCACTGCTACGTCATCCAAATCGTAGGCATGAACCGTTTCTGCACCTAAAAGCGCGGATGCAATGCTGAGCACACCTGATCCGGAACCTACATCAATCACGCTTTCGCCTTTCTCCAGATACTGTTCAATTGCCTGGATGCTAAGTACCGTCGTCGGATGAGTCCCCG
The DNA here is from genome assembly GCF_042675915.1 of Thalassobacillus hwangdonensis. Taxonomy (NCBI): domain Bacteria; kingdom Bacillati; phylum Bacillota; class Bacilli; order Caryophanales; family Bacillaceae; genus Thalassobacillus; species Thalassobacillus hwangdonensis. Next base: position 1,177,807 of record NZ_JBHTKL010000001.1, read on the forward strand.
TCCCGAACGCCATTCCCGGGTCCAGTTCGATGATCAGTTCATCACTGGAAACAGGCTCATACTCTTCCCAAGTCGGTATGATCGTAATTTTCTCTGAGATTTTCACCGGCTTATAATACTTCTTCCAGGCAGTCGCCCATTCTTCTTCATTGACTTCGCTGATGGTGATATTGTTCTCACCAAGGTCGATATCATATACGACCAGATTATTGATAGAGTGTTTGATTTCATCTACCGTTTCTCCAAGAAAGCTGTTCACTGGCAGGTAGGCTTTCACGTACACGCCATCTTCAGGATAATCAGCCGGATTGAGTTCATAAACTTCCCCGAAAAAAGAATCACGCTCTTTAACCATATCCTGCGGGTCTTCGATGACCACGCCGCTCGCACCTGCTTCATGCAGAATGTTGGATACCGGTTCGATCGCTTCGTTGGTTGTGTGAATACATAGTTCTGACCACTTCACTAGGATCAACTCACTTTACTATTTTTTAAGGACCCTGACCACGCTTAAAACATATGTAGAGGATGCCTCTAAAGGCGACTCCCATATTCAATGAAATGGATGGGTCTCCATTTCATCTTAAGGGCACTCCGTTCATCCTTAAGAGACATCCTCTTTCCATCAATCCCCTTTGAACGCCCGCTTCATTTTTTGAAAAAAGCTGCCATGCTGTTCATCGGTTGCATCGTTACCACTGATTTCATTGAACTCACGTAACAATTCCATTTGTCGATCTGTCAGATTCTGAGGAGTTACAACCCTGATCTGTACATGCTGATCTCCCTGACCGTAACCGCGTACATTCGGTGCACCTTTCCCTTTCAGGCGGAAGGTTTTACCGGTTTGTGTTCCGGATGGTACTTTCAATTTGACTTTACCGTGTACAGTAGGTACTTCCAATTCGTCACCTAAAGCTGCTTGAGCGAAAGTGACTGGAAGCTCGCAGAAGATATGATCTCCATCCCGCTCGAAAAATTCGTGTGGCTTCACGCGGATGACAACGAACAAGTCACCTGCAGGACCTCCATTAGCACCTGCTTCACCTTGCCCTGGAACACGGATCTGCTGTCCTTCATCAATACCTGCAGGAATGTTCACATGTATTTTCTTGCGTTTCGTTACGCGTCCATCTCCGCCACATGTGCCACATTTTTCTTTAACGATCTTACCGCTTCCTTGACAATGATGACAGACACGGCGGTTCACTACTCGGCCGAACGGTGTGTTCTGCTCCTGGTTCACCTGACCCTGACCATTACAATGCGAGCACGTTTCTGGTGATGTTCCCGGCTTCGCTCCGGAACCGTCACAAGTTTCACATTCTTCTTCTTTAGGAATCTGGATATCGGTTTCTTTACCAAAGATCGCTTCTTCAAAATCAAGCGTCATCGTGTACTGTAGGTCCGCGCCTTTACGTGGTGCATTCGGATCTCTTCTGCGGCCACCGCCACCAAAGAACATATCGAAGATGTCTCCGAACCCTCCGAAGTCTTCTCCACCACCAAAACCTCCAAAGCCTTGACCTTGTGGTCCTGCATGGCCGAATTGGTCATACTGGGCGCGCTTCTGTTCATCACCTAGTGTCTCGTAGGCTTCTTTCGCCTCTTTGAATTTATCGGTAGCATTTTCTTCTTCACTGACATCTGGGTGATACTTTCTTGCCAGCTTACGATAAGCTTTCTTTATTTCATCCTTGGATGCATCCTTCGATACTCCGAGGACCTCATAATAGTCTCGTTTACTCACTTGACAATCACTCTCCCGGGCACTATTGCATAAAGTTAATAATAACACTGAAACGGTTCGTTAATCAAACATACGTAGAAAAAGTCAAAGCCAAGGATATCCTGACTTTGACTTTTCCACTTACATAGGCTGCTTTGCTTCAGCCTTTATTTTTTCTCGTCTTCGTTCACTTCTTCATAATCAGCATCTACAACATCATCGTCAGATCCTTGATCGCCTTCTGCACCCTGCTGAGCTTGCGCTTGCTGCTGTGCCTGCTCATACAATTTAACAGATAGCTGCTGTACGATTTCTTCTAATGCTTCTTTCTTTTCTTTGATCTTGTCAAGGTCTTCACCTTCTAGGACCTCTTTCAATTCATCCTTGGCAGCTTCAGCTTTTTGTTTCTCTTCTTCTGAAACCTGCTCTCCAAGATCCTTCAATGTCTTCTCAGTAGTGAAGATCATTTGATCCGCTTCGTTACGAAGTTCTACTTCTTCACGGCGCTTTTTATCTTCTTCAGCATTTTCTTCTGCTTCTTTTACCATTTGATCTACTTCTTCATCAGAAAGACCGGAAGAAGACTTGATCGTAATGGACTGCTCTTTGTTCGTACCCATATCCTTCGCACGTACGTTTACGATACCATTCGCATCAATATCGAAAGAAACTTCGATTTGAGGTACACCACGCGGTGCTGGTGGGATGTCCGTCAATTGGAAACGGCCAAGCGTCTTGTTGTATTGAGCCATTTCACGTTCCCCTTGCAGGACGTGGATATCAACTGCTGTCTGGTTATCTGCAGCAGTAGAGAACACCTGGGAATGGCTTGTTGGAATCGTAGTATTACGTTCGATCAGCTTCGTGAATACGCCACCCATTGTTTCGATTCCTAGGGAAAGTGGTGTTACATCAAGAAGGACGACGTCTTTGACATCACCTTGAAGCACTCCACCCTGGATTGCTGCACCAAGTGCAACTACTTCGTCCGGGTTGACACCTTTGGAAGGATCTTTACCGATTTCTTTCTTGATCGCTTCCTGTACTGCTGGAATACGAGTGGATCCACCTACAAGGATGACTTTATCAATCTCGCTTGCAGAAAGACCAGCGTCCTTTAATGCCTGACGAGTCGGCTTCATGGAACGCTCTACCAAGTCAGAAGAAAGTTCCTCGAATTTCGCACGAGTCAAGTTCATTTCCAAGTGAAGCGGTCCTGCTTCTCCTGCAGTGATGAATGGTAGTGAGATTTGTGTCTGAGAAACACCGGAAAGGTCTTTCTTAGCTTTTTCAGCAGCATCCTTCAAGCGCTGAAGTGCCATTTTATCTTTGGAAAGATCGATTCCGTTTTCTTTTTTGAATTCAGAAACCATGTGGTCGATGATGACTTGGTCGAAGTCATCCCCACCAAGGCGGTTGTCACCTGCTGTAGAAACTACTTCGAACGTACCGTCACCAATATCAAGGATGGATACGTCGAATGTACCGCCACCAAGGTCGTAAACAAGGATTGTCTGATCTTCATCTTCTTTATCGATACCATATGCAAGTGCAGCTGCAGTTGGCTCGTTGATGATACGCTCTACTTCAAGTCCTGCGATCTTACCAGCGTCTTTCGTAGCCTGACGCTCAGCGTCATTGAAATATGCAGGAACAGTGATGACCGCTTTATCTACTGTGTCACCAAGGTAATCTTCTGCATAACTCTTGATGTACTGAAGGATGATTGCGGAAATCTCCTGAGGTGTGTGTTCTTTACCTTCGACTTCCACCTTATAGTCCGTGCCCATATGACGTTTGATGGACTGGATCGTGTTCGGGTTCGTAATTGCCTGACGCTTCGCAACTTCCCCAACCTGGCGTTCACCATTTTTGAATGCTACGACGGACGGTGTCGTGCGATTCCCTTCAGGGTTAGGAATTACTTTGGACTCGCCGCCTTCCATTACTGCTACACAAGAGTTTGTCGTTCCTAAGTCGATACCGATAATTTTACCCATTGTCATTTCCTCCTTAAAAGATGTTCCATTTATGCATAAGTCTATTTACATGATCAGTGATTTACTGATTGACTTTTACCATTGATGGGCGAATGACCCGATCTTTAAGTTTATAACCTTTTTGAAGCTCTTCGATCACTACATTCGATTCATAATTCTCATCTTCTACCTGCATGACCGCCTGGTGGAAGTTAGGGTCGAATTGTTCTCCCTCTGCAGGGATTTCCTCTACGCCTTCCTTTTCCAGGGCTGCTTTCAATTGCTGGTAGACCATTTTGATTCCATCTACGAATCCTTTGGACGAATCATCCGATACTTCGATCTTCAATGCCCGATCGAAGTTATCCAGCACAGGTACCAGCTCTGTCACTAAGTCCTGTGAGCGGTATTTCCTGTCCGCTTCCCTGTCTTTCACCGTTCTGCGTCGGAAGTTATCGTAATCCGCCTGTAGCCTTAAGAGACGGTTCTGAATTTCATCTTTCTCCTGTTTCAGTCGATCCATTTCGGAAGTATCTTCAACTGCAGCATCATTTTCAGTTGTTTCTTCCGCTGCGGAGTCATTTTCTTCATCCACCAATTCCTGTTCGTGTCTTTCCTCTGCCATGTCGACACCTCCTAAGTTCTGTTCACCGTTAATGACTATAACATGACTGAATGCGTTAGCAAAACAATAACACCAAGCGATGATACTGAACATAAAGAAGCGATGGGCAATGATTCTCCCACCCACTCCCATCTATTTCCGCATTCATTCATTTTGATACCATGATCGGAATGTTTCCGTCATTTGACCTGACAGTACATCGATCAGCTGGATGACGCGATTGTATTCCATACGCGTCGGTCCTAATAGAGCAATCGTACCGATCTGCTCATCACCTAGTGTGTAGGTAGCAGTAATCAAACTGCAATTGTGCATGGCATCCGCTTCATTTTCATGACCGATTTTCACTTGGATGCCAGGATGATCGCTGCGGAGCAAGTGTGCAATTTCAGATTCTTTTTCGATCATCGAGTAGAGTGACCGGACCTTATCCAGGTCTTTGAATTCTGGCTGCATCAAAATATTGGTCTTTCCGCCAATGTATAATTTTGTCGGCTGTTCTTCAAGCAGGGCAGCGTGAAGATACTTGAATGCATGATCATAGTTCTCTGTATGGGATTTGATCAGATCTCCGACTTCCCGATACAGCTTCTCATGCAATTGGACCAACGGCACTCCATATAGTCGATCATTCAGGATGTTCACCATTTTCTCAAGATCCGACGCATCGATTTCAACTGGTATATTGAAAGAACGATGTTCGACATGCCCTGTGTTCGTGACCAGGATCGCCACTGCAGTCTGGTTGGTCAAAGGTACGATCTGAAGCTGTTTCAGCTTCGTTTCGAACACTTCTGGACCGAGGATGATCGACGTATAGTTCGTCAACTCAGACAAAATCCCTGCAGACTTCTGCACGACACGTTCGAATTCAAGCATCTGATCCTTAAATGCATGCTGGATGGAATGTACCTCAGAGCCAGAGAGACGTGTCGGTGTCAATAAATGATCCACATAGAACCTGTACCCTTTTTCAGAAGGTACTCTCCCTGATGAAGAATGGGTCTTTTCGATGTATCCCATTTCTTCAAGGTCGGCCATTTCATTCCGGATCGTAGCTGAACTGAATGTCACCTCGTCCTTTTTTGAAATGGACCTCGAACCTACAGGAAGTGCTGTCTGGATGAACTCATCAATTATCACTTGCAGAACCAATAGTTGTCTATCTGTCAACATGATGATCACCTCTGTTAGCACTCATGTCTGTCGAGTGCTAAATCTAATAATAAATTACCAAATGACCATTTAAATGTCAACGTGTTTGAACTTGAAATTATTCGAATCAGTTTTCTTCCAGAATGAATTCCTGAAAGACTTCATTCCCTAGAAGGCGCCCTTTTTCGGTCAAACGGATATGAGAGTGATCCACTTCGATCAGGCCACGCTCCTTCAGTTGCGGAATCGCATCGCTGAATACTTCGTCCATCTGCACTCCGTATTTGTCATGGAAGCGCGCCAATGATACTCCCTCAGCTTTCCTCAACCCAAGAAACATCTCTTCTTCCATCTGTTCCTTCTTTCCGATCGGCTCTTCATTCAAGATTGGCAGGCCATCCTTTTCTGCTTGCTTTACATAGGCAGGAAGCGGGCGAAGGTTGATGATCCGTTTCCCAGGTAGATACCCATGTGCCCCTGCACCGAAACCATAATAGAATTCATTATTCCAATAAGTGAGGTTATGCTTGCTCTCATACCCCGGTTTGGCAAAATTACTGATTTCATATTGGACAAGGCCATGGTCTTCCATCTTCTGCTGCAGCAGTTCGTACATTGCAGCTTCTGTGTCTTCAGGCGGCTTTGAAAGTTTCCCTTTCTTATAACGCTGATAAAAGACGGTTTTCGGTTCGATTTGCAATGAATAGGAGGAATAATGAGGCAAGTCGAACTTCAGCGCCTCATCCACTGTCTGTTCAAACTGTTCCAATGTCTGATTCGGCAAAGCATAAATCAAGTCCAGGCTGATGTTCGTCAGACCAATGGAAAGCAGCCTGTCAACATTGGTATAGACATCTTTGACTTTGTGCACACGACCGATTTGTTCGAGCATCTCATCATCGAATACTTGTACTCCTAGAGAAATGCGGTTTACGCCGAAATCGTGTAACAGTTTCACTTTATCTTCATCGAGGTCTCCAGGGTTCGCCTCGAATGTGTATTCCATTTCCGTGGATATGTGAAACTTCGAATCGATGATCCGCAGCAGCTTCTCCAACTGCTGGGCGTTCAAAGCTGTAGGAGTACCCCCACCTACGAAAATTGTTTTTGGGGTAGCCTTCTCATCTGGAATATAGGCATCCATTTCCTTTTCCAAGGCATTCAAATAGTCATCTGCCATCCCTTCATGGTAGAAAAACTTCGTAAAATCACAGTAATGACAAATCTGCTGACAAAATGGGATGTGAATATATGCGGAAGGTATATACATACGATCTAACCTTTCTTGAGAACAGCCGGTGCTCCAGTTGTTCTATAATGATTCCCTTAACTGACGAAAACCGCAAGAGAAATTCTCCTGCGGTTTCATCCTATTATTTATCGTCGTCATTCATTTCAAGTACAGACATGAACGCTTCCTGAGGCACCTCGACAGAGCCGACCATCTTCATGCGCTTCTTACCTTCTTTCTGTTTTTCAAGAAGTTTACGCTTACGTGAGATGTCTCCTCCATAACATTTGGAAAGGACGTTCTTACGCATGGCTTTGATCGTGGACCTTGCAACAATCTTGTTTCCGATTGCTGCCTGGACAGGCACTTCGAACTGCTGTCTAGGGATAAGGGCCTTCAGCTTTTCAACGATTTGTTTCCCACGTTCATAAGCGAAATCACGGTGAACGATGAACGATAGCGCATCGATCGTATCTCCGTTAAGCAGAATGTCCATTTTCACCAGGTTGGATGCTTTATAACCGATCAATTCATAATCGAAAGAAGCATATCCCTTTGTCTGTGATTTCAACTGATCGAAGAAATCATAGACGATCTCCGATAATGGAATGTCATAGACGACATTGACACGGTTTTCGTCCAAGTATTGCATATCAATGAAGTCTCCGCGTTTCTTCTGACAGATTTCCATTACAGGACCGACAAAATCATTCGGCACCATGACCGTCGCTTTGACGAATGGTTCGCGGACTTCCTGGACTTTTTGACTGTCTGGCATCATGGATGGGTTGTCGACGCGCTCTTCGGACCCATCCGTGAGAGCGACCTGATAGATTACACTTGGCGCAGTCGTAATCAAGTCGATGCCGAATTCACGTTCAATCCGCTCCTGGATGATTTCCATGTGTAGCATTCCGAGGAACCCACAACGGAAACCGAAGCCTAATGCCTGGGATGTCTCCGCTTCATACTGCAGGGAAGAGTCATTCAGCTCCAACCGTTCCAGCGCCTCTCTCAGGTCATTATAATTAGCTGCGTCGACGGGGTACATTCCACAAAACACCATTGGATTCATGCGTTTATAACCCGGTAACGGCTCAGCTGCCGGATTATTGGCAAGCGTGATCGTATCACCGACACGGCTGTCTCCGACGTTTTTGATGGAAGCTGTCAGGTAACCAACGTCGCCGACGGTCAATTCCTTCAGTTTCTCCGGTTTCGGACGGAACACTCCGACCTCGTTAACTTCGAATTCCTTACCGGTAGCCATCATTTTGATTTTATCTCCGACTTTGACGGAGCCTTCTTTAATACATGTATAGGCAACGACACCTCGATAAGGATCATAAAGTGAGTCGAAAATCAGCGCTTTCAATGGATCTTTGACTTCACCAGTCGGCGGTGGAACATCCTTTACGATACGTTCAAGGATTTCATCGATCCCCTTACCTGCTTTAGCACTCGCAAGGATGGCATCGGATGCATCGATGCCGATGACATCTTCGATTTCCTGCTTCACGCGCTCAGGATCGGCACTCGGCAAGTCAATCTTATTGATGACAGGAATGATTTCCAGGTCGTTTTCCAATGCAAGATAGACGTTCGCCAGTGTCTGCGCTTCGATTCCCTGTGCAGCGTCCACTACGAGGATCGCACCTTCACAGGCAGCGAGGCTTCGGGATACTTCGTATGTAAAATCGACGTGTCCCGGTGTATCAATCAAATGGAAGATATAATCTTCTCCATCATTTGCAGCATAATTCAATTGGACAGCATTCAACTTGATGGTGATTCCACGTTCTCTTTCCAAATCCATCGCATCAAGGAACTGTTCTTTCATTTCACGTTGTGTCAACGCCTTCGTCTTCTCCAAAATCCTATCGGCAAGCGTCGATTTGCCGTGGTCGATGTGAGCGATGATCGAGAAGTTACGCACACGTTGTTGTCTGTTGTTACTAGTCAAATTCAATCCACTCCTACTATTTTAACCAACAATAACTAGGATAGATTATAGCAATAGCACGATGATTATTCAATGAATTTCAAAAGGGACAGCCGCTTCCGACCATCCCTTTGGTTGCCGTTCACTTCTAAAATAACGGTTCCACAAGTGCTGCCATCGAATCGATTACGACGTTATAGACCGTATTCACTCCTTTTTCCAACACCTGAGCCACTTTGACGCTGGAATGGGTTGCCTGGTCTTTGTACTGTGTCATCTTTTCCTCGAGCCCTTCCTGTTCCAAAGGCACTCCCATGACCGTCACTTCATAGGCATCTGAATCCTGCTGTTTGATCTCCAGTGCATCCTGGAGGCTGTCGCTCGTATAGCCTCGCGTCTGGATGACACCTTCACTTGCCTGATTGATTCCGAACAATGCTCCTCCAAGAAACAGCACCATCATGAACAGGATAAAAGCGATGTAGCGAATCATCCTACCACCTCCAGAATGAATTTTTTATTCCGTAGAAACTTTCTCCGCATCCCAGTAATACTCACTGAACACTTCAGCGAAAGCGTCAGCACTTCTGTAAAGCTCTTCGAACGAGTTGTCTACCCCACCAAATTCTAGCAAGACGGCATTTTGAGAAAGATCCTGATTATACTTACCATCGACATTGCTGCCTTTTTTTCTGATTACCCCTCGGCTCAGTCCTGGATATTTTTCTTCGAGCAATTGATGAAGCTCTGTAACCAGCTTGAGGTTCTTTTCGTAATTAGGGTGTTCTTCTCCTACGACAAAGATGGTTTTAGCATAAGTTTTGCCATCAATTTCTGTAGTGGTGACATCCTTGCCCATGCTGTCCCGGTGTAGGTCGAATATGAATTGCAAATCATTATTCGAAGCCATCGCTTCGGTTACAACGGTCCGACTGGCATCATAAGATTTCCAGAACTCCCATCCTTTGTTTTGCAATATTGTAGTGATGTCGGTATGGTCCACATGGGTTCCGATTCCATGCGCTTCCAGAGCTTTGCCGAGTCGATCACCCACTTTGGTGATATTCACTTCACGATGATATGCCTCATTCGGCTCTGTTCCTTCCGGCAGATTTGGCAAGAACGATTCTCTATTATGGGAGTGATAGATGAACACGACGTCTTTTCCACCGGTCGTAGGACCATCCGATTCTTTCGGCTCATCCACCTGTTCTTCCTCACCAGTATCTACAGCTTCCCTATCCTCCAACACAACGTCAATCGGTGCTTGTGACTCTATCGGCAGGTTTGTGTAATTTGTCCCTTCACCAGCAATGATGATTTCTGCATGATACCTTGATAACCCGGGAATTTCCCTCCCAAGCAGGCTGCGTGGATCATTCGGAGTCAATGAAGTCGCCAGTTGAAAGGACAACGTGGACAGATCCGGTGGTTCCAGGTCAGATGGATATGCCTCTTTGAAGGCACGGTGTTCCAGACTGAATAAATAAAGGAAAGAAGCACCTTTGATCTGACTCGTCCACTTTTGCATCGTGTCAGAATAAAGCCGATAAGTCGGTTTGACACTGGTCAATGCGCCGATGACCAACAAAAGCACAAGCATCAGCGCAATTCCCGCACCTACATGTTTATATATTTTTTTGAACCAGCCGCTCTGTAAAGGGAGCTTCTTTTTGAGCATCCTACATTCCAGCCTTTCATAAACATCTCGTATAATAGAGTCTATGAGAGGCATGAAAAAATAGAACCACTCTTCTACTAAGCTTCTATCAAATCATCATCTTGTGAAAGATTGTGATTCGTCCCCTTTTACGCGCTCGTGGAGTGCTGCATTGATTCCAGCTGCAAGTACATGGGCCATATCCTTAATGAATCCGTCTACTTCTTTCGGAGTCACCATCAGATTATGTCCGATCGGTGATAGAACCTCTTCAATCAATTTGCGCTTTTCATGGCTTTCAAGCGAACCGACCATCCCTAAAATCGCTTGTCTCTGATCAAGCCCCGGCATATCTTCTTCGCTCAGCGTACGATCGCCGAACGTCATGCTTGCAGGGGTGAGTGATTTGGACGGGTCATCCTTTTCCTTCCATTCTCTGCCCATATGTTTCAACAGGTAGTCGATCGTATCATTCGTGATCGTCACTGCATCTACGACTGTCGGAACCCCAATGGCTATGACAGGGATGCCGAGGGTATCTTTGCTCAATTCTCTCCGTTTATTACCTACACCTGACCCAGGATGGATACCTGAATCGGAAAGCTGAATCGTTGCGTTGATCCTGTCGATGGAGCGTGATGCAAGTGCGTCGATCGCAATGACAAAATCCGGTTTCGTCTTTTCGATGATTCCCATGATGATATCGCTTGTCTCCACGCCCGTCACACCCATGACACCTGGGGTGATCGCTGATACTGGCCGATACCCTTCTGCAACGGTTTCAGGATGCAACTTGAATAAGTGGGTCGTAACCATGATTTTTTCCATCGCCAATGGACCAAGAGCATCCGGAGTGACATTATGGTTGCCAAGTCCAACGACAAGGCAGGTTTGGTCCGGTTGAATGTTATTCAGCTGCTGGAGCCGTGCCAATTCTTCACCAAGTACGACAGCAAGCCGTTTCTGCATCTCTGTATCCTGATGACGGATCGCTTTTGATTCAAGCGTGGTATAGTTCCCCGCTTTCTTCCCGAGCTTCTCTTCTGCAGAAGGATCGATCGTGACATAAGTGATGTTGATATCTTCTACAGATTTCTCTTCTACTTCAACACCAGAAGGGCTCTGCTGTGTCTCTTCATTCTCTTCGACGTAAGCATTTCTGGCTTCGATCGCCAGGTCTGTACGGATCGTATAGTTAAGATCATTTTCGCTCATGGGCGTCACCTCTTTTTTAACTAGCTTGATACTTGCGAAAATATTTTATACGTTTTCTGGCACTGCATCGATAAAGTTATTGAAAACTCGGTGTCTCTTTGGTAAAATGTCTCTTGTTCGATTATGAATGAGTCTGATGATTTTACCTGGGAGGTGAAACCATGCCAAATATTAAATCTGCGATCAAACGCGTTAAAACAAACAACGATGCTCGTGCTTTGAACCAAGCCTTCAAATCTGACATGCGTACTGCTGTTAAGCGTGTAGAAAAACTTGTTGAAAGCAAAGATGCAGAGAACGCGAAAAGCGCTCTACCAGTTGCTGTTAAGAAAATCGACAAGGCCGTACAACGTGGAGCGATCCACACTAACAACGGTAACCGTAAAAAATCTCGCCTAACAAAAATGGTGAACGGACTATAAGAGCCGAACCATTATTTATGACCAACAAGCGGCTCTCACCAGGGTCGTTTTTCATTTTCACGAAAAAAAGACAGGCGGTTCAGCACTATTGGCTGAACCGCCTGTCTTTTTTGATTAACTGATTTGTTTCGTTTTCTTTTTTATGTTGATCATACGATAGAGAAGCAGTTCGAATGCAAGTTCCTTTTCTGCTTTCCCCTGTTTGATTTCATGGTCGGTTTCTGTCAACAGATGCATGATCATTTCCAGTTCATCCTGTGTGAAATGCTGTTCACGCTTCATCGCCATCTTGATGACATAAGGATGTGCCTTGATATATTGCTGCATCTGATTTTGTGCATAGCCTTTCTTTTTCAGGATTTTTGCCTGCAAAATGATTCGGAACTGGGAAGCGAGCAGTGCTGTCAGTGCAATCGGTTCTTCATTCGTTTGCATCAATCCTCGGAAAATCCGGATCGCTTTAGTTACATCCCTTTCCATTACGGCATCTACAAGCTTCAAACCTGATGATTCTGAGCTGTGTGATAAAAGTTCCTCGGCCATCTCTTTCGTCACTAAGCGGTCTTCTCTTACGTTCAACGCCAGCTTCTCAAGCTCACTTTTGAGGACAAGCAGGTTTGTACCTACCTCTTCAATGATGAAATCATGCAACGATTTAGGAATTTCGATATGTAAATCCGATGCAATCGAATTGATCCACTCGGCCATGTTCCATTCCTTCACTGGCATGCATGAAACGACTTCTCCGTGCTTTTTGAACTGTTTGAACAACTTCTTACGTTCATCAAGCTTTTCATATGGAGCAACAATCACAAGTGTGGAATAATCCACGGGATCTTCCAAATAGCGCTGTAACGCCTCCACTTCATGTTCAAAAGGAAGCTTGTCCGGCTTCGCTTTCATAAATACAGGTTTTTCAGCAATGATGATCTTTTTTTCCCCGAAGAACGGATAGGTCTCTGCATCTGTCACAACATTCTCAATCGGCGTCTCTTCCAAATCATATGTAGAAACATTCACGTCCTGATCTTCTTCCGGCAACGATTTGTCCAATATTTTTTGTTTTATATCCTGAATCATATAGGATTCTGTTCCATATAATAGATATACAGGGGAGAACTGCTTCTTATTGATTTTTTTCAGGATTTCCAAATAACTCATTTGTCCCACCTCTAAACTCGTCCTGTCAAAAAAGTAACAGGCACCTCATTCCACTTGCATAAAATATACTCAATGGTAACATTTTATGCTTGTAAGCAAGCCTTGTCAAAATCGATTCTTCAACCGAGAGGCTGAGGTGCCTGAAGGATCTATATAAACGCCGTTTCAGCAATCCCGGAAATTGGTGAAACGACGATATTGACCTTTGATTTTAGAATGACCCAAATGACGCCGTACTATCTATGACAACTCTTGCTAATCAAGGGAATAGGTGAAGGGAATAAGAAATATCGGGACAGTTTTCAATGTATCTGGATTTTTATTTCTGTATCGCTTATACTAATTAGTGATATAGGAGGGGTTAATGTGAACGAATTCAAAAAAGAAATCCAATCTAAAAATAATGATGTAATCGACTCTGGGTTAGGGTTTGTATTTTCTTTCTTGTTCTTTTTCATCATTTTCGGTATCGGTGTAGCAATCAGTGTATTTGGAATGTAATCCATATGAAGGAAAGGCTGCTTTCAGGAAGCAGTCTTTTTTTGTTGGACCAAAAAATATCGTTCCAGGCATGAAGATATTATTTTAAATTCGTTTCGCTTTTGTTTGTAGTATACGGCAGGAATGTCTGAAACGTTCCACCTTCTTTTCCGAAATGGTATTGGACGGCACCGTGATGATCTGTGCGGAACTGCTTCGAATCATATCGCTCCAATACATCAAGCACCTCTGCATGAGGGTGACCATATCTGTTAGCCCTGCCAGCAGATATAAGGCTGATGGAGGGGTTGGCTTTTTCAATGAAATCCCCTGAAGTGGATGTCTTACTCCCGTGGTGAGAGACTTTCAATACATCAACTTTCATATCCGGAAACGCCTCGATCGTCGCTTCTTCGACCGCTTTTGAAATATCACCCGTAAAAAGCCATCCTAATCCCCCGACCTCAGTCTGGATGATAAGGGAATTGTCATTCGATTCATTATGATCGGTTGATGGACCCACTACTTTGAAAGGTTGCCCTCCAAGCATGATCGTGCGATTGAATCCCTCTCTGACCAGCCTTGTCTGACTTCCCTCCATCGCTTTTACCAGCTCAGGAGGCGACTGGAAATACTTACTGACGATGATTTGTCTTATTTGCAGATGGTCGAATAAGTAAGGAACACTTCCGATATGGTCGTGATCCTCATGCGAAAGTATCAATGCATCCAGCCTACTGATCCCTTTAGATTTAAGAAATGGCACAATCGTCTGCTCCACCACTTTCGCTTGATTCCCCGAAAATTTATCTGCACCTGCAGCATCGATCATGATGACACCTCTCCTGTATGGTAATTCGATGATGAAACTATCCCCCTGACCGACATCGAGCATCGTCACCGTTCCTTGCGGAGAAAAGTAAGGGATCAGAGACCAGCCAACGAGGACGAGCACACAACCTGCGCCAGCGAAAAAGCCATGCTTCAGCCTGTCCTGTTCCAAACACACGAACATCAGATACAGGAACAAATAAAACACAAGAATGAACGGAATAGGAATTTCGCCTGTGACCCATGAAATCAAGCTTTGTTCATCGATATAAATCAGGACTTTCATCATCCAAGGATGAAAAACTTCAAACATTTTCACAGGTAAAGATACAAGTGGCGGATAGATGATAAGAAGAAAAAGCAGCGAGAACATCAGCGGGATGACCACAATTGAAAAATATGGCACGTAAAGAAGATTGGCAATGATCGATAAAGGGTTGAACTCATAAAAATGCTTCAGCTGCAAAGGCAGAATGACCATTTGACTGATGATACTGACTCTAAGCAACAGGAAGAATTTCGTTGTAGAAGCAGCTAACCATTTAAAAGAAAAAATCAGTGAGAAGGTAACAAGAAAGGAAAATTGAAAACCAAGATGGTAAATGTAGAGAGGCTTGATGAAAAGGAGGGATAAAAATAACAGGCTTACTATATCCGACATCTGAATTTTAAGTTTCATCTTTATCAGAATCAGGCTGACCACAACCATTGATGAGGCCCGGAGGACGGATGGTGCACCACCTGCAAGGAAGGTGTAAAAAGGAAGAAGAAATAGGAGGATCCAGCCACTCTGCTCTTTCGTTACTGCACCTGACCTTATCATGAACAGAAATGCAAAGCCCACGAACAATCCGATATGTAATCCTGATATGGCTAGAATGTGGGACAAATTCCACCTGCGGAATCTTTCAATCGTTTCGTCAGGGAGCTCACTCGTATCCCCTAACGCTAAAGCCTTCAGCCAGGCTCTGGTCTCTTCAGGTATCACTTGCTGCATCCGATCACCAAGAGAGAGACGGTAGGTTGATAAACCGGCAAGAATGGATTCACCTTCGCATTGAACCATACTTTCATCATCAATGATGGTCTGATACTGAATCCCTGACTTCAATAAATACTCACGGTAATCGAATGTGCCAGGATTAGTAGCTCGTGGAGGAAGGTCTGCTGATGTAAACACCAGACAGGATGCACCACTTTTCCAGCTTTTTAGGATGCGCTTATCCATATTAGGATCATTATTTTGCCGGAAAAATACTAGAAGAACTTTTTGTGATGTCTTACTTTCTTTTAATACAGCTTCTATTTTATCTTGTGCGACCTTCACAGAAGATATCTTGCCTTGGAAAGGCATATCGGAGATAGGGTCGGTGGGGAATGAATGAGGTACGATAAAGTAACCTGACGTAAAGCCAGCAAACATAACGAAGAGCATCAATCGCCTTTTTCTAAAGAGATAAGTCAGGGAGAAGAAAAGAAGTAAAAAAACGATTGCCGAAGTTTTTGTTTCTGAATGACTTAATGCACCTAAAACAAATGCCCCGGCAATCATATGCCACTGTCCTCTCATAACAGCGTTGTTGGGTCTTGAATGTCAAACAAATGCTTCGCTTTCCGCTTTAAATCAGCAGATGCTTTCGGGTCGTTCGTGGATCGGTCGAGTTCCATCATCAACTCTTCAATAAGCTCCCTTTTCTCTTCTCCTCTAGAATCTAAGGAGAACGTCTCCAGTTCTACTTTCTCAGTATGTACACCTGCATCTTCAAATAACTGGATGGCATACGGATGATTGCGATAATCCTTGCTGTAATAGACGGTCTTGATACCTGCCTGAATAATTGCTTTACAGCAGTGAAGACAAGGGAAGTGAGTAACGTAAATTTCTGCTCCCTCTGTTGCAACTCCGAATTTAGCACACTGTAGAAGGGCATTCATTTCTGCATGAATCGTTCTGACACAATGGCCATCAATAACATAACATCCTTCGTCGATACAATGCACATCTCCGGATACACTACCATTATAGCCACCGGCAATCATCCGTTTATCTCTTATGATGATGGCCCCGACAGACAACCTTTCACAAGTACTCCTCATCGCCAGAAGATGACTTTGAGCCATAAAATACTGGTTCCATGATATACGTGCCACTATTGCCCCTCCTTCGTTCTATTGAACACTCGATTAAATCTCAGTTTACCGATGTCGTTTATATTCGTCAATCTTCTACGGAATTTGTAATTGTTTCTCGATTTTTTCAAGTGTTTTTTCTCCGATCCCAGATATCTGAAGCAGGTCGTCCGCACTCTTGAACAACCCATTTTCTTCACGGTATTGAACGATTGCTTTCGCTTTCGAAGCACCGATACCATCAAGCTGCTGGATTTCACTCTCTGTCGCATAGTTGATTCTGATCAGATCTCCACTTGCGGTCACATGATCACCATTCTCTCCCTCATGCTTTGACAATACAACTACCATCATTTCATCCTGAAGCTTCTGAGCGAGGTTGACCGTTGTCGGATCCGCATCTTCTGTAAATCCACTAGCCATGTTTATGACATCTTCCATTCGTTCACTCGAAGTTACCCGGTATACACCCGGTGAATGAACCTCTCCTTTGATATCGATGAACACTTCATTCCCATCTCCCCCTTCGTCTACCTTTGTTTCGTCAGCGTCAGATAATTCTTGGTCAAGCCCTAAACTGGTCGGTGCCTTTTCCTGCTCCGGCGCACCGAAGAACACCCATAAGGCAATGCCTGCGGGAATAATTAGCCATCCATATTTTTTAAAACGATACATGATTGTTCACCTGCTACCTTTCATAATTAGTAATGGAAAAGCGTATAGATTTAACGATGGAAAGAAAAAGGAGGGTCCGCATGAATTGGGGAATCATTGGCATAGGAAATATGGGGACGATATTGATCGAGTCTCTTATCGAAAGTGGTGCGTTGGACCAGAAAGCGATCACGATCACTAACCGGACGATTGGAAAGGCTTTAGCCATACAGGAAAAATATAAGGGAATTCATGTAGAGGAAGATGCAGTGGAAGTGGCTCGGAAGGCAACCGTTCTGTTCATTTGTACAAAACCGAAAGATATGAAGCATGTATTTGAACAGATTGAGCCTGCGCTGACAAAAGACCATTGTGTCATATCGATTACAAGTCCGCTTGCAATCGACTACCTGGAAGAACATCTGCCATGTCAGGTGGGAAGAATCGTACCTTCCATTACAAATCGCGCATTTGTAGGCGTCAGTTTATGCAGCTTCAGTTCAAACATGAAACCAGAAATGAAAGCACTGTTGATGCAAACCTTCAAATTCATTTCAAAACCAATCGAAACAGATGAGAACGTGATCAGGGTATCGTCTGATATCGTTTCCTGCGGGCCTGCGTTTCTCAGTTTTTTAATGGAAAAAATGATGGAAGCATCCACCGAGGTCACCGATCTGGATAAAGCGAGAGCGACGGCTTTGACAACGGAAATGTTGAAGGGGTATGGGGAATTATTATCCAAAAACCATTACACACTGCAAACGTTGAGAGAGAAAGTGAGTGTCAAAGGCGGGGTTACCGGAGAAGGGTTGAAGGTACTCGAAGCAAACATCGGTGATTTGTTCCATAAACTTTTTGAAGCTACTCAGCAGAAGCATCTGAAAGATAAAGAGGAACAGAAGTATTGGTGATCGATCCTCTTATATATTCTTCAACAAGTACGTTAAATCCTTCAATAAAAAAAGAAAATCAACTGGTCAGAATAAACATCTGTTCCATTTGATTTTCTTTGCAGTTATTTCTTTCGACAGGCGAAAAAGATCCTGTCTCCGTCATCGTCTTTTGTTATTGGTGCATCTTTAAAGTCAGCAGTCATGGCCTCCACTTCAAAACCTGCATCATGCAACCAGGACTGTAACTCTTCAATCAAGTAGCTTTGCTGAACATGAATTTCGTCAGCACGACGATAAATATCTCCGTCCTCGATGAAGAAGGTCAAATCATGTTCCAACCTGCCTGGTACTTCCGCAGCTCTGCAAAACCAGATATAGGAGACTTCATCATACACTTCCGCAAATGTCTGTCCTTCCATATGCTCTACAAAATGATGGCGGGAGTGGACATCGAACAGGAAAATCCCGCCTTGTTTCAGGGCTTCAGAAACACGGGAGAATACGAGTCTGATATCTGCTTCTTCGGTAATGTAGTTCAACACATCGCAAAAGCTGATGACGGCATCGGTCCCGCCGAAGCCTTCGAGATATCTGATGTCCTGCTGCACCCATGTTACGTCATCTCCAGGTTTTGTCTTACTTTGGGCAAGTGTCAGCATGTCAGGCGAAAGGTCGACACCAGACACCCTGTAGCCCGCTTGTGAAAGGCGGAGGGAAACCTCCCCAGTCCCACATCCAAGATCAAGTACGGTTGAGATATCTTCTCCATAGTGCAAAAACATTTTCTCCGCGTATTTTGACCATTCATCATAGGGAGCATCTTTCATAAGCTCATCATACACCAGTGCCATTGTTCCGTAAGACATTGATCAGAGGATCCCTTCCAATCCTACGGTCGGGGCATCTCCCCAAAGTCTTTCCAAATTATAATAATGCCGTTCATCCTTATGGAATATATGGCAGACGACACCATTCAAGTCCACAAGTATCCAGCGTGCCTGGTCGAAACCTTCCATACGGCTCACTGCCATTCCATTTTCTTCAGCTTTTTCCTTCAATTCACGGGCAATTGCTTGCACCTGACGTTCATTGGATCCTTCACAGATAAGAAAATAATCTGCAATCAGCGACACGTCAGACATATCAAGTACGACAATGTCCTCTGCTCTTTTATCATCACAAGCTTGAGCTGCAAGCTTCACTAATTCTTTCCCTTCCATATCCTTTCCCCTTTCAATCCTTCAATGTTTAGTCAGTAAATCGTTGTATGCATGAAATGTATCCGGATACACTGCCTGATTTTTACTCATTAAAAATCGGATGGTATTGCGAGATGCCATCAGACAGGCTTCATTCAAATCGGATTCTGCTGCTTTCCTGACATCCTCTACACCGGGAAACTTCCTTCCAGGCTCGATATAATCTGCCAGGAAAACGATCTTGTCCAACATGCTCATGTTTTTCTTACCCGTAGTATGGCATGAAACAGCAGATAAAATCGCTGCGTCGTTTACACCAAGCTCCCGCTCGACAAGAAGTGCTCCCACTGGTCCATGCCAAAGCTCATGATGGTAATCAAGGAGGTCCTTCGGAAGTCGATGATCTTTTAGAATCCAACGCCTCATTTCTTCCCTGTCCCTGTATTTGGCATAATCATGAAGAATGGAAGCAAACTCTGCCCTGTAGACATCTGCATCATTGCGTTCAGCCAGTTCAATAGCAGTCTTCACGACACGTTCGGTGTGTTCATACCTTTCTTTCTTCAGTCTGCTTTCCACTGCTTTCCAGGCAGTTTGCCTATCAAGTTTCATAAAGATGATTCCCCTTTATATAGTGGATCACTTCATCCGGCAGTAAATAGGTGGCATTTCTCCCCTCTTTCATCCGGTTTCTGATATCTGTAGAAGACACTTCAATCAATGGAACTTCGACCTCCAGGACCGGATACGGGGATGAGAGCGGATGCCCTTTTCTGTTCACCCCGACAAAGTGGACCAGTTCCAATAGCTTATCGATGGCATGCCACCGTGGAAGGTACTCCACCATATCTCCACCTATTATAAAGTAGATGGAAATCGAAGGATACCTTTCTTTAAGGTGATAAATCGTATCATACGTATAAGATTTCCCCTCACGTTTCAGTTCAAAATCAACTGCCCGAAAATGTGCATTACCCTGAATAGCAGCCTCCACCATCTCCAGCCTGTCGGTCCCGCTTGCCATGGCATTTGATTTATGTGGAGGTTCATTGGATGGCATGAACCATACTTCATCCAACCCTAACTCCTGATAGACTTCTTCAGCGATAATCAGGTGGCCGATATGCGGTGGATCGAAGGTTCCGCCAAGGATTCCGATTTTCTTCATATCTACTCTCCTTTATGGGAGGTTGATCTGTTTGTTTTCTTCAGACTCTTTATAGAGGACGATGGTATTGCCGATCACTTGAACTAATTCAGCCCGTGCACCTTCGGCAAGCTCTTTCGCCACCTCATTTTTATCTTCCATACAATTTTGGAGAACACTGACTTTAATCAGTTCTCTTTTTTCAAGTGCTTCATCAATTTGAGCAATCATGTTCTCGTTGACACCCGTTTTACCGACCTGAAAAATCGGGTTCAAATGGTGTGCTTCTGAGCGTAAAAATCGTTTTTGTTTTCCTGTAAGCATGCTGGATGCTCCTTTCTAACTCAATTTAACTTTCAATTCGTTTATCAGTAAACCTGGATCTGGGCGAACACCTGTCCAAATCTCAAAGGCATATGCTGCTTGGTACACAAGCATTTCGTGACCATGATGGATACGTGCCCCTTTGGTTCTGGCATCTGTCAAAAAAGCGGTTTGCAACGGCTGGTAAACGATATCGCTGACCACTGCACCTTTTTTCAGGCCATTAAGAGAGATGATCTGATCATCAACCGCTGGCTTCATTCCGACAGAAGTCGTCTGGACGATCAAATCGTATTCTCCAAGCGTCTGCTCAGCGTCCGCAAGTGTCATCGCCTTCATCTGACTGTGATTAGTATGAAAGGCTTCAATTAGGTCCGATGCAGTCTGCAATGTACGGTTTGCAATGGCAAGACGGTCTACCCCTTCACTCATGAGCGCATGGACGATTCCTTTTGCTGCGCCCCCTGCTCCGAGGACGAGCACACGAATCCGCTTCAAATCCATTGTTGGGAAGGATGCACGAATGGAACGGACGAACCCTTTCCCGTCTGTATTATATCCTGTCCAGCACCCGTTTTCATTCTTCACCGTATTGACCGCTCCAATGATTTCAGCTTCTCTGTCAATACGATCAAGATAAGGGATGATTTTTTGTTTATATGGAACGGTCACGTTAAAACCGTCCAAGCCAAGTTCTTTAAATGCTGCCACCTCGTCACTGAAATGCTGCAGTTCCAGCTCGTACAATTCATATGCTCCGATACGTCCGCTTTCTTCAATGAACCGCTGGTGTATCCACGGAGATAACGAATGGCTGATTGGATACCCGATCAGTCCTAACTTCAAATGCTCTCCCTCCATTAAATCAGAGATTCTCGCACAGAAACTTTTACCCCTTCAGGAGCGTAAGCTGACACAGAAATCGATCCTTCAGGAACCGTCACCCATCCGAGTCCAGAAAAAACGATATCTGTCTTGTCTTCACTAATTCTGAAGGTATGCTGTTTCAAAGGAGGCATCTTATCCAAGCTTTCTTCGTCCGGCGGGCTGAGCAGCTCACCAAGATGATTCGCGTACAGCTCATCCGCTTTCTCAAGCTTCGTGCGGTGGATGTTGATGTCGTTCGAGAAGTGACATATGAAGGAAGTGCGCTCCCCTTGTTCGAAGTCCAATCTCGCCAGCCCTCCAAAAAATAGGGTCTGCTCTTCATTCAACTGGAATACTTTCGGTTTGATTTCCTTCTTCGGAGTGATCAGCTTCAAATCCTGTTCTGACACATAGTGAGCCATCTGATGTCGATTGATTACTCCAGGAGTATCGAACATGGACGACTGGTCATCCAATGGTATATCGATGAACCCAAGCGTAGTACCAGGGAAGTAGGAAGTCGTAATCGCATCTTTTACGCCTGAAGTCTCATTGATCAGACGATTGATGAACGTGGATTTTCCTACATTCGTTGTTCCTACCACGTACACATCACGGCCTTGTCGGTATCGTTCGATTGCTTCCGATAATTGCTCCATTCCATGTCCCTTCGCAGCGGAAATCAGGAAGACATCTTTGACCTGGAGTCCGTACTCCTTGGCAGTTCTGCGCAGCCATTGTTCCACTTTCTTCGGATTGATGGACTTTGGCAGTACATCCAATTTATTTCCTACAAGTATGATCGGGTTGTTTCCGGTCAGTCTTGCAAGTCCGGAGATGACACTTCCATTAAAGTCGAAGAGATCGATCAGGTTGACGATCAGGCTCTTCGTTGATCCGATCGAGTTCAGCATCCTAAGGAAATCGTCATCATTATATGGAACGTCCTGAACCTCATTATAATTTTTCAAACGGAAGCATCGTTTACAAATGATATCTTCGCGTTCAAGTGCAGAGGCAGGTGCATAACCAGGCTGATCAGGTTGATCGGTTTGTATCTTTACCCCACAGCCCTGACAAATAAATTCGCTCATTTAAGACTTATCCTCCCATGTGATTTTTCCTTTTCGTCTCATATAATTCATGATACGTCGTTCAATTTTCCGATTGAACTTCGTCCAGAAACCGTCCGTTTCCACAATTGGCACGACAAGAATCGTATGGAAACCGGCGAAATTGCCTCCAAGTACGTCAGTCAGCAATTGATCACCGATGACGACGATTTCTTCTTTTTGCAATTTCATCTGCTTCTGAGCTTTTTTAAAAGCTTTCGATAAAGGTTTACGTGCACTATAGATATACTTCGTATCCAATGGTTGAGAAAAGACGCTGACACGTTCTTCATTATTATTGGAAGTAATGGTCACTTTGATGTCATTCTCAGCCATCAATTTGAACCATTGCGATATTTCCGGAGTAGCTTCCTCCACATCCCATGCAACCAGTGTGTTATCCAAATCAGTAATTATACCTTTGATCCCACGCTCTTTCAATTCCTCAGGCCGAATCTCGAATATACTCTCTACATGTTCGTCCGGCAAAAAATTCTTAAACACCTTGCTCACCTCATTCAATGTACTGAATCGTACGCCCTATTAACTCCTTACCCATCATATACAAATTCATGTCCAGATTCAAAATTATCTTTCCATTGAATATTCAAAGAATCGTTCGACATTTTCTCCTATCTTTTTCCCTGTGGATAGGTTATTCACAATTTCCACACCCATTTATCAAACCTTAGCAGAAGATATATGAATTTTATACACAAGTTATCTACACCCTCTGTGTATAAGTGGCTAGTTGTGAGGGAAGCCCATTCGTGATAAAGTTGTCTTACAACTTAACACAAACACGATCCACATCATACATTCTCCCTGAATCAGGAGGTGAGGTCACGATTTATCGTGACTCGATTATGGAACATTTGTCGGACGTATTATTGATAGAATCATACCACAAAGCGAAAGAATTGAAATTGAGTAAGGAATTCATCCAATTGATTGAAGAAGAACTATTCAGAAGATCTTTGCATCCTTCTATGAGAAAGACAAGTTAACGATGAAATAGGCACGGATATGTGACTGCTTCTTTATATATAAAGAAGCAGTCTTTTTTTGTTAAATTTTGTTCATTATCTTCAAATGAGGGAAGACTGGAAGAATACATTTTCTGCCTATTCGCTTCCTAATATTTCAAGAACAAATAAAATTGTTTCAATATAGTGAACATCAGTTGAATGTTGGGTGTTTTTTTGATTACAATTGAGTGACTAAGTTTGTCATTTAAAAAAAAGCCTGCGGCAAGGCTTTCCAATAAATCATTTTCAGGGAGGAACAACTAGATGCTCTACGCCGTTCTACTACCATTCATCATTTCCATTATCATCCCTTTTGTCAGTAAATTCAAAGACAAGGTGCATACTGGATATTTTGTAACCATTGTACCTTTGGTGGTTTTCATCTATTTCGTACGGTTTATCGGTGAAGGTTTTTCACCTGTAACACGTAACTACAACTGGATTCCATCCATGAACATCAATATCGACTTTTACATGGATGGATTAAGTCTGTTATTCGTTCTATTGATCAGTGGAATCGGTACGCTGGTAGCCTTATACTCCACCTTCTACTTGCATAAGTCAGAGAAGCTTGGCAACTTCTATGTATATTTCCTTCTATTCATGGGGTCTATGCTTGGAGTCGTGCTATCCGATAATGTATTTGGACTATACACATTCTGGGAATTCACATCCCTATCCTCTTTTCTTTTGATCGGATATTGGCACCATCGTGAAAAATCACGTTATGGCGCTCTTAAATCAATGATGATTACCGTATTCGGCGGACTAAGCCTATTGGGTGCCCTGATCTATATGAGTGTTATTACGAACACTACCAGCATCCAGGGGATGATTGCACAGAAGGAACTGATTCTGAATCATGAATTCTTCCCATTGATTATGGTTCTGCTGCTACTTGGTGCATTTACGAAATCTGCACAATTTCCCTTCCACATCTGGTTGCCGGATGCGATGGAGGCTCCTACACCGGTAAGTGCATACCTGCACTCAGCAACGATGGTAAAGGCGGGTATCTACTTAGTTGGACGATACATTCCGATCTTTGCTGAATCGGACTGGTTCTTCATTGCAGTAAGCGGATTTGGAATCATTACACTATGCTGGGGATCCTTCATGGCTGTTAGACAGACAGACTTGAAGGGGATTCTTGCATTTTCCACGATCAGTCAGCTTGGAATGATCATGGCGATGCTTGGATTCGGTACGAGCGTAGCAATCTTTGCTGCTGTCTTCCATATTCTTAACCACGCCACTTTCAAAGGAAGCTTGTTCATGATTGCAGGTATTGTTGATCACGAAACGGGAACAAGGGACATCCGAAAGCTTGGTGGGCTGATGACATTGATGCCGATCTCGGCGACACTTGCAGTCATTGCAGCATTCTCGATGGCCGGGCTGCCTCTACCATTCCTGAACGGCTTCTATAGTAAGGAAATGTTCTTCGGTGCAACACTTGAATTAGGTGGAGGCTCAGGTCTTGTCTATAATCTGAAAATGATCCTTCCTTACCTGGCTGTGTTAGGAAGTATCTTTACGTTCGTCTATTCGATGTACTTTTTCTTTGGAACATTCTATGGGAAAAAACCTCAGGAAGACTTGCCGAAGAAACCTCACGAGGCACCGATTGGAATGCTTATTCCACCAGCAATACTTGTTCTTGGTGTCATCCTTATCGGATTGATTCCTGAACTGATCAATAAACCATTCATCGCTCATGCAGCAGAGGCTATCTACGGAAAAGAAGTGGATAAGCATATTTATTTCTGGCATGGATTCAAGTTGCCATTGATCATGTCGCTGACTGTAATCGCGTTCGGAACGATCCTTGCGCTTTCCAGGACGAAATGGTCCAGCATATATGGCATCATTCCAGGAAAGCTCAGCATGAACAAAGTTTATGACGGGTTCATGGAACGACTTGTTTCCTATTCAGGAACTGTCACAAAAGGATACATGAATGGTTCACTCGGTAGATATGTCCGCTGGATCCTTCTGGCGATCCTTGTCGTCACATTCAGCGTATTTGGAATCACTGGAGGGTTCGCTTTAAGTTTTGACAACGTCTCCCCTATAGACGTTTCTGCTTTACCAGAACTTCTGGTAGCCATCATGATGGTGATTGCAGCGGTTGGCACAATCATTACCAATAACCGGATTGCAGCCATTCTTATCTTAGGGGTAGTCGGATATGGATTGGCGATATTATTCGTCATTTACAGAGCCCCTGACCTGGCGCTGACGCAACTGATTGTAGAAACAGTGACGGTAGCATTGTTCCTACTTGTTTTCTACCACTTGCCACAGCTCGAAAAACGGAATGATTCAATCGGAACAAAAACTTTCAATATAGCTATTGCAGCTGGATTCGGTCTTCTGATGATGATGGTCGGAATCACTGCTCACAGCAGTAAATATTTCGATGTCATCTCTGATTACTTCCTTAAAAACTCCTATAAATTAGGAGGAGGAGACAACGTGGTCAACGTCATCCTAGTAGACATGCGTGGGCTTGATACATTGTTCGAAATCGGCGTACTCGGGCTCGCTGCGCTTGGCATTTATGGAATGGTAAAACTACGGAATGAACGGAAGGAGGACTCCTAATGGAAATCATCATGTGTATCTTAGCCGGAATACTGTTTGCCACAGGAGTGTACAACCTTCTTCAGAAACAGTTGCTGCGAATTGTCATCGGAACAGGGCTGATCTCTCACGGAGCCCACTTGTTCATATTGACGATGGGAGAATTGAAAAGGGGTGCCCCTCCGATTCTTGTAGACGGAGTCGAAAGCTACACCGACCCCCTACCTCAGGCTCTTATCCTGACATCCATCGTCATCAGTTTCGGTGTGACCAGTTTCCTGTTAGTTCTGGCGTACCGTGCTGCCAAAGAAAATGGCACAGACAATATGGAACAAATGAGAGGTACTGAATATGAGTAATTTAGCAATTTTACCAATCGTCATCCCACTGATCGTGGGAGTCCTGCTTGCTTTCTTCAATAAGAGGCTCCCGATTGTACGTACATTTGCAAAAATCTTTGCTATTGCTAATCTCGCAACTGTCGCCTATATCTTTTATACAGTAAAGACACAAGGCTCAATCATACTGGAAACAGGTGCTTGGAAAGCACCATACGGCATCATCATTGTCGCTGACATGCTCTCGATCACGCTTGTACTCACAACGAACATCATTGCAGTTGCGGCAGCATTCTACGCACCGAAATCGTTAAGTGATAAGCAGGAGTCGTTTTACTTCTACACCTTCTTCTTCTTACTGATTTCAGGTGTCAGCGGGGCTTTCCTGACAGGTGACCTGTTCAACCTTTTCGTATTCTTCGAGGTACTGCTGATGGCTTCTTATGCCCTGATTGTTTTGGGCGGCGGCAAAGTACAGCTTAGGGAATCGATCAAATATGTTCTTTTGAATCTGTTTTCCTCCATGCTGTTCGTTACGACCATCTCATTCCTGTACTCCATGCTGGGAACAGTGAATATGGCACAGCTAGGAGAACGGATCCAGCAAGTGGAAGACCAAGGGACATTGACCATCATCGGAATACTGCTTTTCTTCGTCTTTGCTACGAAAGCAGCTATCTTCCCGTTATATTACTGGTTGCCAAAGTCTTATATCGTACCTAACCCAGTCGTTTCTGCCCTGTTCGGTGCATTATTGACCAAGGTAGGAATCTACTCGATCATCCGTGTATTCACAGTGATATTCGTTCACGATCAAGGAATTACAAGTCCGTTATTCATCTACCTCGCAGGATTTACGATGATTTTCGGTGTGATTGGCGCTTTATCTACCAACAACGTAAAGCTGATCATCGCTTACAACATCATTCCTGCAGTAGGCTTCATGTTGATGGGAATCGGAATTTTCACGGAAACCTCCCTAAGCGGAAGTGTCTACTATCTTGTCCATGACATGATCATCAAGGGTGCATTATTCTTCCTTGTCGGTGCACTCGTCACTGTTGCCGGTACATCCGACTTGAGAAAAATGGGCGGATTGATCCATCAATATCCAGTCTTCGGCTGGCTTTTCTTCCTGGCTTCGCTAGTCTTAGCAGGCATCCCTCCATTCAGTGGATTTATTGGGAAACTTCTCCTGCTAAGAGGTGGACTTGCGCAGGGAGAGATAGGAATCGTCATTGTCGGATTGATTACCAGCCTATTGATCCTGTTCTCGATGATCCGTATTTTCATCGGAGCATTCTGGGGCGAAGCTGATGCCTCCCCTAAGAAAACGATCAAACCGATCAACGGATATATGTGGCCGGTAGCAGCATTGCTGGCACTATCGGTTCTGCTGGGAGTCGGCGCAGAAGGCGTTTACCCGACAATCCAATCCATCGCTGAATACTTGATGGATCCAGAACTCTATATTGATTCTGTGTTAAAGGAGTAAATGACTATGCCCTTTCAAATTGTATTAAATATCATTATTGCCCTGATGTGGATGTTCCTGAGTGAAAGTTACACGTTCTCCACCTTCTTCGTCGGATATTTACTGGGGATCATCCTGTTGTTCTTCATGCAGCGCCTGATCCCGGATGCATTTTACATGCGTCGGGTGTTCAAGATCGTTGCATTGATCTTCCTGTTCATCCGTGAGCTCGTGTTATCCAACATCGACATCGTCAAGTGGGTGTACAAACCTAAATTGGATGTAGAGCCAGGCATTTTCGCTCTTCCAACTGAGCTGAAAAGCAATTGGGAAATCACATTGCTCGCAAATCTGATCTCGTTGACTCCTGGTACACTTTCGATTGCTGTCAGTCATGACAATACTACGATCTATATCCATGCGATGGATATCCCGGATGTAGAGCAATCGATCAATGAAATTAAAGAAACCTTTGAAAAAGCGATTATGGAGGTGACACGATAATGGCTGATATTCTGAACACGTCACAATCCGTAATCCATTACGTTTCGATCTTTTGTATGTGTGTCATTTCCATATCGATCATCATGCTTTTGTATCGTGCAGTCAAAGGTCCGACGAATCCGGATCGTGCAGTTGCACTGGATGCAATCGGAATCAATCTGATGGCACTTGCCGGGTTGATTGCAATCAACCTGTTAACGACGCAATTGAACGATGTTGTGCTATTGATCGGTATCTTACTATTCATCGGAACTATTGCCATTGCAAAATTCATAGAAAAGGGTGTTATCATTGAACGGGATCTGGATTAACCTACTAATCGACATCATTGTATGTGTATTCTTATTGAGTGGTACATTCTTCATCCTTTCCAGTTCGAT
This sequence comes from Thalassobacillus hwangdonensis, assembly GCF_042675915.1. NCBI lineage: Bacteria > Bacillati > Bacillota > Bacilli > Caryophanales > Bacillaceae > Thalassobacillus > Thalassobacillus hwangdonensis. The sequence goes on from NZ_JBHTKL010000001.1 coordinate 1,206,876, forward strand.
AGGTATTTTGCGATTCCCTGATGTCTATATGCGGCTGCATGCGACGACGAAAGGAGCCACGTTAGGTGTGGCAGGTATCATGATCGGTGCTTTTTTATTCTTGTATCTTGAGCATGACATTGTCAGTGGTAAGCTGATACTTGGTCTGATTTTCGTATTACTGACCGCCCCTGTTTCGGGTCATATGATTTCAAGGGCGGCCTACCGGAGTGGTGTCAAGCTATCAGATAAGAGTGTTAAAGATGATTATGCGGATGCACTAAAAAAAGAGAGACAGAGACAACAGCAGAACAGCTGAAGAAAAAGCAGGATTGCCACATCGGCAATCCTGCTTTTTTTCGTCGCTCCCCCCGACTACAGTTCGTTCCAATTCGCTCTGGACAGACACTATTCCGCATCTCCTCACATAAAGTAAGTAATAGGTGAAAGCCCAATCAATGAGGAGGTCTGAGTAAATGTCCAGCATACTCGGTTCACTGATTTATCTGTTTAAAGAAACATTGGTATTCATTTCCTACGTCAAGAATCAAGCATTCCCTAACCCACTCTCCTCAGATGAAGAAGCGAAGCAGATCGCTTTGATGAATCAGGGAGATGCACACGCGAGAGACCTATTGATTGAGCATAATCTACGGCTCGTTGCCCATATCGTAAAGAAGTTCGAAAATACAAAAGAAGACACAGAAGACCTCATTTCAATCGGAACAATCGGACTGATCAAAGGGATTGAGAGCTATTCCCCAGATAAAGGAACGAAGCTTGCGACCTATGCAGCGAGATGTATCGAGAATGAAATACTCATGCATTTACGAGCGTTGAAAAAGACGAAGAAAGACGTTTCCCTCCATGATCCGATCGGGCAGGATAAGGAAGGAAATGAAATAAGTCTGATCGATATCCTGAAGGCGGAACATGTCGATGTTGTCGAGCAGATTCAGCTCGATATGGAACTGGAGAAAATCAAAGATTTCATCGGTGTATTGGATGGTCGCGAAAAAGAAGTGTTGATCTCGAGGTATGGATTGAACGGAGAAAAAGAAAAGACACAAAGAGAAATCGCCAAAGAGCTTGGTATTTCGAGAAGTTATGTATCAAGGATCGAAAAGAGAGCGTTAATGAAAATCTTCCATGAGTTCTACAAGCATGAACGTGCAAAATTGGGTATCTCCCCTATATCTAATCCATGACACAAGCATAGGATAATGTAAATACCGTAGTCAGGGGGCATTACCTATGTATGGTTACTACCCACCTCCATATCCTCCTTATCCTTATGGAGGAGGACAATGGTATGGTGCACTGATCGTCGTCTTGCTGATCCTGCTAATCATTTTGGGTGGTTTCTGGTTCTACAACAATCACTATAAGTATTTTTAATTGAATATGCTCGCAGAAACCTAGTAGGCGATGCAAAAGTAAAAGCAGGTGAATGATCTATTCACCTGCTTTTTCATCTAGTTCATACAATTGTTTTTGAAAACGGCTCACTTTCAAAGTGAAATAGAACGCAACACCAAGCCCTGTTACCGTAAGGGCCATCATCAGTCCTTCAAGACCGTTCTTATACTCGTACATACTGATCAGCGTTCCTATGAATAAATAACTGCTCAAAATGAGTAATGTCATAATAAATCGTTTGAAATCATCTATTTTACCTTTAAGTTCTTTGACAGGATTCATCATCTGTCCACCTCCTGCAAGTTTCATTGTAACATGGTCTATGAATCTTACAGGTGGTAATTACTGTAAACTACAAGTTTCTGATCATCGTCATGATGATTGTAGCTGCATTTTCTGCGGCTTTGACAAGGAATTGATCAAAGGATAGCGAAGATTCCTTCCCTGCAATATCAGATAACGCCCTGATGACGACAAACGGTGTGCCGTATTTGAAGCATACTTGAGCAATCGCAGCTGCTTCCATTTCAGCAGCAATCATTTCAGGGAATCTTTTTCTAACCATCCCTACCCGCGCTTCTTCCTGCATAAAGGAATCTCCTGTTGCAATGATCCCTTTGGCCGCTTTTGCATCAGTATTCTTAACAGCTTCCATTGCCTTTTCCATCAATGTTTCATCAGCAGCGTACATAGCAGGCATTCCCGGCACTTGACCATACTCATATTTGAATGCAGTAACATCCACATCATGGTGAGTCACTAATGAGGAGATGACCACATCCCCCACTTCCAATTCCTTTGCAAACCCGCCGGCAGAGCCTGTGTTGATGATCTGCTCCGGCTGATATCGTTCATGAAGGACCGTAGCAGCAACCGCAGCGTTCACTTTGCCGATCCCGGATTTCAATAGGACGACATCCTTCCCATGAAGCCTCCCTTTTATAAATGGGGTACCAGCTACTTCCTCTTCCTTCTCTACTTCGATGTTCTGTTTTAATAGTTCGATTTCTTCATCCATTGCTCCAATGATTCCGATTGTCATGTGTAATCCCCTTCCAGTTCTCTGTGTTGTCTGTAATTATTTTTTATCGTTTTCTACGAGTTCTTCCACCTTGGTAGGTTTATAGCCCTGACCATCGACCCACTCGACGTAGACACGGTAAGGCTGCGTTTCAGCACTGTCTGTCACTGTCACATTTACTTTCTGAGGACCCATGCCATCGATCCACCAGACGATCATGTCGCCAGAACTGATACCTGTCGCTTTACTTACTGCCGCCAGCATTTCGTTCCGGTCCTGTGAGCCTTCATCCCAACTTACCGTATGCTCTCCTTGCTGCTCCGTACCTACCGGCTGCCAATCTTTTTTAATGACGCGGGAGACATTTTCGTCGTCACTTTCCTCGATGACCGTCTCTCCCTCTTCTTCACTTCCGGACTCTTCCGCATCTTCATCAGTACCGGCTTCATCTTCTTCATTGGTGCTCTCTTCATCCTCTGAACCCGATTCTACTTCCAGGTCTTCGTCAGCCTCTTCTGTCTGTTCTTGATTTTCATCCTGCGCTGCTTCCTCTTCTTCTTGCTGTTCCGCAGCATTATTTTCGTCTCCTCCAGCAGATGGTGATTGCTCTTCATCTCCATTGACGAAAAACATTCCCAGCAGAACAAGAATGAGGATTCCACCTCCACTAATAATCCATTTCATGAGGATGCTGCCTTGTTTTCGCTTCTCTCTACGATTCATCCGTGTATATGTATCTTTGCGATCCATAACGACCACTCTCCTTTTTTTCCTGATTTCATTATACAAGAATCGAGCGTTGTTACCAATCCTTCAATTCTTACATCTTCTTATCAAATAGACTCTGTAAAAGTCGTTGTTTCATCAAATGTTTATTCAACATTAGTACCGAATATTGGACGAGCCACTTTCGAAAATTATAGATCGGTGCCAAATTACCGGAAAGGGCGGCTGGTAAACTACTCGCTTTCCTGTGGGGGAGCTGGCGAGCCTCCTCGGTCGTTTTACTCCCTGTGGGGTCTCGCCTAGGCCCTTCTCCCACGGGAGTCGAGCAGTTTCCCAGCCGCCCTCTTTGTATTTCGTGAACAACCCTCACCCTGCATGATTTTCAAAAAATTAGTTCCATGTTACGAATGTAGGCACTTTTCAAGATTGAAGAACTGTAAATCGATTTTCCCGTCACCTCCAAGGCTCATACCTGACAAGGAAACAACTTACCTTAAGTCTTCAGCAAAAGGAACCATTACCGGAAAATCTACATGAGATATACCAGTGCCATCATATAAAAATTTCTTTTGTCGATTATTCACTAGTTTTGGAATAGTGGAAGGAAGTTTTACATATCTATCTAATAAATAATTACTAGGATGATGAGGTGATGATAATTGAATTTCGCAACATTCGATTCTGTACTGTGGGGGAATGAGAGCTTTGAGCAGATCGGATATGACAAGACTGGGAAACAGCTACATATTTATTTTGTCAATGGATTGATTGGTCAGTTTGAAGAAGTGGAAGAGATGACAGTTTTCCATTTCCTTATTACGACAGAGAAAGAAGCGTTTATAAAAAAAGTCTTGATGCCAAACTATTCCTATCAACTGATGAACAATCCATTGACTGCGCAGCAATGAACGTACATCCGGCAACTATTGGACGGAATGGTCGTCGGATGTATCTGAAACAGCATGTACAATCTTCGAATATGTGTCGTAAAGGGACTGATCTGCTGGTTTCTGATTCAGTTCCACAAGTGCGAGTGCATATTTCGGGTCTTTCCTCGGAAAGTAACCTGCAAACCAGTAATGGTTTGTATTTTTTTTGCCTGTCTCTGCGGTTCCTGACTTACCTGCCACTTCAACATTTGCCAAGTAAGTGCCCGTGCCTGCATCGACTACCTGCTCAAGCAGCTGCTGCAGCTTAACGGCAGTCACAGAGGAGAAACGCTGTTCTGGTTTCGTTTCGAATCGGTACATCATTGAACCATTATGATAGGCAATTTCATTTACCGCTTTCACATTTTTATAAACTCCGTCTTCAGCGATTGTTGCCATCATATTGGCTACCGCAAGCGGAGTCACTTTCACATTTTTCTGGCCGATTGCTGTCTGTCTGATCGCATCTTCCACTCCTGGGTCATACCCATCCCCCCAAATGGTCCCAGCACCTTCTTCAGGAAGCTGGCGAAAGGCGTCATAGTGAAAGAGCTGACCAGACCAACCCACACGGTCCATCAATCCAAGTTTATCTGCATACAACGAGATTAAATTGCGATCCATGGAAGCAAGTTCATTCGCAACCTGGCCAAACGTATAATTACAGCTTTGTGCAAAGCTGTCCGTGAAGCTTAAAGAACCAAGCTGTCGCTCTGCCCCGGGCTTTCCATATAAATCAAGATTACAATCATACGTTTGTAAAAGGGCTTCAGGATGATTTTCCAATGCAGCAGCTGCAATGACGGTCTTGAATACGGATCCAGGGTTGAATGGCATCAACATCCTATTCGAGGCATTATTATTCGCATATGGGTCCTGTTTGTTAATGGATGGAAGACTCACTAATGCCAACACTTCCCTCTTCTCGACATCAAGAAGTACTGCCCCCCCTTCTTTCATATTAGACTGAAGCACAATCCTCTCCAGCCTTTCCTGAAGGTTCTTATCAAGTGTCGTTCGTAACTCAAGCGGATAAAAGGTATCCTCCATGCTTCTCAGCCTCATATCCATTCCCAATAAAGGATTCCCCATCGCATCCACATGGTATTGCAGGACTTGTTCCCCTTTCCCTGATAGAAAAGGATCAAATGCTTTCTCCAGGCCTGTCAGTCCATACTCAACAGGGGTCTCACCTTTCCGTTCAGGATATCGCTGATCAAACCCCTCTTTATCACTTCTTGTGATACCGAGAAGGTGATCTGCACCACCCTCGTCCACTTCAGACTTTCTCTCGACTGCTATCAGACCAGGCAGCTTCAATTTTTCTACTTCATCATACATCGTATCAGGTATTGCCATCCATTTGTCTGATAGGAAAAACGGCTGCTTCTCATCAGTGAACCAAGTATTCCACTCCTGTTCTGACACGCCCAATCGTTCACGGATGGTATGTGAAAGATCCGTTACCCCCTGAACGAAAGGAAAGACCACTATATCTTTCTTCGAAGTATAGTGAAGCGGAGATCCATTTCGATCGACGAAAACTCCTCTTCCATCAGAAAGTGTAATTTTCGAGGAGCGTTGATTGACACTTTCTTCTAATAAATTGACACTTGAAGGTCCGTAATCCTCTGCATGGAACAATTGGATATCCATCAACTTATAAATCAACCCTGCAAATCCTGCTATTAAACAAATCATCCATATGTATAATCGTTTCCTTCTCATGTCGGATCACCTCCTCTTCTTTAACATTATGGAACGATTTCCCCATAAATAAACCAGAGTGAAGGGTGACCTTTAGATGTGGAGTGAGTAATTTCGACGAAAAAAAGCTGCCAGGCTAGCTGGCAGCTTTCAAGTCATTCCTTTATTTAACACTTACAATTTTCACTTCGATTTCTCCGCCTGGAGTAACTACGGATACCTGTTCACCAATTTCATGACCGATCAGGCTTTTTGCCATTGGAGACTCGTTGGAAATTTTCCCTTCGAACGGATCTGCTTCTGCACTTCCTACAATCATGTAAGTCTCTTCATCACCATCAGGCAGTTCGTGGAAGGTGACTGATTTTCCGAGGGAAACCATATTTGGATTCTGGTTATCATTTTCAATGATGACTGCATTGCGGATCATCGTTTCCACTTGTGAGATCCTGGATTCGACGAAAGCCTGCTCGTCCTTCGCAGCATCGTACTCGGAATTCTCGGAAAGGTCTCCGAACCCACGAGCAATCTTGATTCGCTCGACTACTTCCTGACGACGCTCCGTCTTCAGGTAATGCAGTTCTTTTTCTAGTTTCTCTTTACCTTCCTGGGTCATATAATAACTTTTTTCTTCAGCCATTTAACCTACACTCCTTTTGTCACGAAACTATCATTCCTCATATTCTGCCTTACATACTTCAATGGGTCAAGAAAGAACGCTTTCCTGTATGAAAGTATAAAAAGAGAGGCACATTTGATGTGCGCTCTATAAGGATATATTTCAGTTTATCGTGGAATTGGTTTGTCTAGAACTTCTAACATAAACTATGCCAAATTTCATATGACATTTCAACTCTTTTTTATTATTGCTGCTGGGTTTGGCGTTGAAGGATGGTCTGTATTTTAGTCGTCATCAGATCGATGGCGACATGATTCTGTCCGCCTTCCGGAATGATGATATCCGCATACCGCTTCGTCGGCTCGACGAACTGCAGGTGCATCGGGCGTACGACATTGATGTACTGATCGATGACTGAGTCTATCGTACGACCACGTTCTTTGATGTCACGCATCAAGCGTCGGATGATCCTTACATCAGCATCCGTATCGACAAACACCTTGATATCCATCAAATCACGCAAACGTTCGTCCTCAAGCACCAGGATCCCTTCCACGATGATGACTTCTTTAGGTTCTACTTCGATCGTTTCATCCGACCGCGTATGAAGCTTGTAATCATAAACAGGTTTCTGTACCGTCTCCTCCTCCATCAACTGTTGGAGGTGCTCGATCAGCAAGTCATTATCGAACGCCAATGGGTGGTCGTAGTTCGTCTTCAAACGCTCTTCAAAAGGAAGGTGACTCTGATCTTTATAGTAATAATCCTGTTCGATCATCAGGATCGTTTTATCTGCAAAGTTCTGAATGATGGAACGTGTAACGCTAGTCTTTCCAGAGCCGGTACCACCAGCTACTCCTATTACTACAGGTCTATCAGACATTCTGTATGTTTCTCCTTTCCACTTGCATCCATATGATTGCTAACACTATTTTTTCACACTTATTGCAACACCATCACCGATCGGGACGATGTTCGTTTCAAAATCATCCTGCTGCATAAGCCATTGGTTGTAGGCATCTATTTTCCGGCCGATTTTGTGCATCTTCTTATTGTCGTCCTCCCGGCCATGAACATAACCTTTGAACAGGACGTTATCAGATACAATCATTCCTTTATCCGCCAGCATCGGGGCAAACATTTCAAAAAATGTCTGATACTTCCCTTTGGCAGCATCAATGAATATGAGGTCGTACGGAGCCTGTGCTGCGATTTGCTCTTTCACTTCCAATGCATCGCCGTAGACAAGGTTGATCTGCCCTTCTTTATCCAACGAATCAAGGTAGCGCTTTGCTGTCTCATAACGGTCCTGATCTCGCTCGATGGTGACGATTTCAGTCTCGGGGTACGCTTCTTTCATTCGTAAGGCAGAATAACCGATCGCCGCTCCGACTTCAAGTATTTTATCAGGCCGTTTGATCCTGATCAGCTGCATCAAAAAATGGATGCCTGTCGGTTCCATAATTGGAATATGATGTTGTTCTGCATAACGCTCCATATCTTCAACCCAGGGAGCTCCAGAAGGAAGCAGACTTGCCAGATATTCATTTTGTTCCATGTGCAAGACTCCTCATGTTCTTTTGTCTTCGCTTTTGCAACCCTATTATTTTAACATAAAAACATTGTTCATTTCACCTGGAATTTCAAGGTTGTCAAAGATATCTACGATGGAAAAAAAGAATGTACACGTCTGTCTGTACATTCTTTTTCGTATGAATTAATTGATATGTTCCGCCTTCAACTTGTTATGCTTCTCCAAAGTCTCAGCGTAGTAGACCGTTCCATCTTCACTGCTCGCAAGGAAGTACAGATACTCGTTCTCAGCAGGTTCAGCTGCAGCTACGAGTGCATTTTTGTTGAAGTTGGAAATCGGACCGACCGGAAGACCTTGGATCTGATACGTATTATATGGGGATTCCACTTCCAAATCCTCGTAAAGGACACGGTCTTTATGTTTGCCTAACGCATATAGTACTGTCGGATCCGTTTGTAGCGGCATTCCTTCATCCAGACGATTATAGAATACGCCTGCAATTTTCTTACGGTCTTCTTCACTTCGAGCTTCATTCTCAAGTAAGGATGCAAACGTGATCCCCTCGTGAATGGTCATGTTCTTATCCTCAAAGGCATTCTTGTACGGAACTACCACATCTCTCGTCTGTTCCAGCATCTTTTGGATGATTGCTTCGATACTAGGGTTATCACTGTAGAATTGATAGGTAGACGCGAATAAATACCCTTCCAGTGGATAACGGATGTCTTCCTGCAGAATTTCATCTGTCAATAGACTCGGAAACTGGCTCTTCAATGATTGTACATATTCTTCATCGTTTGCCCTTTCCATGAATTCAGCCTCAGAGAAATTCGTATTTGGAGATTCTGCGTAGATTGCAGCTATTTGCTCCAAGTTTCTGCCTTCCGGTATGGTCACTTTGAATAATGGATCCCTGATGACCTTCCCTGTTTTCAATGATTCAATGATCTGATCGAACGTCATAGCAGCAGAGAAGCTGTATTCTCCAGCCTGGAAGCCGGATTCGTTCTTGAATTTCGTATAAAAACGGAAAATGAGGCTATTTTCAATTACTCCGTTTTCTTCTAGAATTTCAGCTATTTGAGAAGTTGATGATCCCATCGGTACATTGATTGCAATTTCGGAATTATCGGATGCGTCTACAGGCTGCATTGCTGATTTGACATATAGATAGCCTGACACCCCTCCACCGATTATGATGACCAAAAGGATAGTAAGTATAGTAATGACGATTTTTCTTACAAGGCTTGCTTCATCTCCGCGCTTTTTTGCACGGTCTTTATATTTCTTTTCGAAGTTATTTGAATCAGACATAAATGATCCTCCTCACCCGGTACATTATACTACAAATTCCGAGTGCATTTCCATACTATTCAAATTAATTTCACGTTTTCCTTACCTATGTAAAGTGCGCTTCCCAAGTTGGAAAGCGCACTGTTAAAGCGGTGTTACTCTTCTTCTTCCGTCAACGTATTCAGCATTTCTTCGACCATTTCCCACTCTTCATCGGACTCGATCTGGAATAGTGCTAAATCATCTTCATCGCCTTCGCCTTCTTTTTCTTCATATCGGAATGCGAACACTTCAACTTCTTCGTCGTCCTTCTGCTCAGCAGGAACGACTGCCATATAAGAGTTGCCGGTCTGATCCACATCAAATGTGAACAGTACCTCAAATAAATGTTCTTCTTCGTTTTCATCAGGAATGATGATTCTCTCACGTTCTTCGATTGGCATTGATGAATCCTCCTTATTGATTGGCATCCAGATAACTTTGTAAAATCATTACTGCTGCCATCTTATCAATTACTTTCTTCCGCTTCTTGCGGCTGACATCTGCATCAAGCAGGACACGTTCAGCTGCCATTGTGGTCAAGCGCTCGTCCCATAAAGCTACTGGGATGTTGAAAGCAGCTTCCAGCTCTTTTGCGAAAGTCTGACTTGCTTCTCCTCTTGGACCGATTGTTGCATTCATATTCTTAGGAAGACCGATTACTGCCTTTGTGATATCATGCTGATCGATGATCTTTTGCAGTTCATCTTTGGCAGTAGCGAAATCCGGCTCTTCCCATTTCAATGTCGTCAGTCCTTGAGCAGTCCACCCGAGTGCATCCGATACCGCCACTCCGATGGTTTTTGAACCTACGTCTAACCCGATTGTTTTCATAGTTGTAGTTATTTGTTTCCTTCCAAGTAGTATTTGACCAATTCCTCGATCAATTCATCGCGCTCCATCTTACGGATCAGATTTCTCGCATCGTTGTGGCGAGGAATATACGCAGGATCCCCGGATAACAGATACCCTACAATCTGATTGATCGGATTGTAGCCCTTCTCTTTCAACGCTTCATGGACCGACAACAAGACGGACCTTACATCCTGATCGAACGGTTCTTCAGAAAAGTTGAACTTCATCGTTTTATCCATCGAACTCATCGTCAACACCTCGCACCTTTTCAGAGTTTATCTACATTATATACCTTAATTGGACAATTGGAAAATCAAGCGTTTGTTTCGACATATTCTTTTGCAAAATCAAGCGCTTCCTGAATCCTGGATGGATCCTTTCCACCTGCCTGAGCCATGTCTGGACGGCCACCACCGCCACCGCCACAACGGGATGCTGCTCCTTTGACAAGCTGCCCAGCATGGAATCCTTTTTCGACAAGGTCTTTGGAAACTCCTGCAATCAGCTGCACTTTATCACCATTTGGTGTTGCAAGCAGGATGATGCCTGAGCCTACTTTCTGCTTCAGTTCATCCATCATACCACGTAAGGCATTCACATCTTTTACATCCACTTGTTTAGCAAGCACTTTGACTCCGTCCACTTCTTCGACATCATCGAGGATGGAGCTCGCTTCCATGTTCGAAAGTTTTTGTGCAAGTGAATCGTTTTCCTTCTGGAGGTCTTTCATCTCCTGGAAAAGGGTTTCAATTCGTTCTGGTACTTGATCCTGCTTCGTCTTCAGGCGATCTGCTGCCTCTGTCAGGACAGACAGTTTGCCGTTCATGAATTCATATGCACCTTTTCCTGTCACTGCTTCAATCCTGCGAGTACCTGCTCCGATTCCGGATTCAGATGTAATTTTGAACAAACCGATTTCAGCTGTGTTCCGTACATGACAGCCTCCACACAGTTCCAGGCTGTAATCTCCAACGCGAACGACACGGACGACGTCTCCATACTTTTCTCCGAAAAGTGCCATTGCGCCCATCTCTTTCGCTTCTTCCATCGAATGATTGCCGATGGTTACCACGATCGACTCCCATACCTTTTCATTGACGATTGTTTCAATACGGTTTCTTTCTTCCTCGGAAACCGATCCGAAATGAGAGAAGTCAAAGCGAAGACGATCCGGCGCGACAAGTGAACCTGCCTGATTGACGTGGTCGCCAAGTACATCTTTCAATGCCTGGTGCAAAAGGTGTGTTGCCGTGTGATTCTTGACGATGAAGGAGCGGGATTTTGCATCAACCACTGCTGTTACATTTTCCCCTTTTTCTATCGTTCCTTCGACAACAGTAGCTTCATGCATATGCTGGCCATTCGGTGCTTTCTGGACGTTGTTCACTTCTATCGTTGCATTCGTTGCTTTAAGTGTTCCTTTATCTGCAATCTGACCACCACTTTCCGCATAGAATGGTGTCTCTTTCAGGAACAGATAGACCGTGTCACCCTGCTCTGCCTTGTCTGCGAAGTTTTTTCCTTTGATCAACTCCACGATTTCTGTATCTGCATTCAAGCGGTCGTAACCGATGAAGGTGCTTGCCACTTTTACATCACCAAGGACACCTTCCTGAACCTGCATGGAGTCGGACTTTGCCCGTGCGTTACGCGCACGTTCCCTCTGCTTTTCCATTTCTTCCTGGAACCCTGCTTCGTCAATGATGAAGCCTGCTTCATCGACGTATTCCTCAGTAAGCTCCTTCGGGAATCCATAGGTATCATACAGGCGGAACACCTCTTTACCAGGGAAGACATTGCTGCCTTTCTCTGTCTCCTGTTTGATGATATCAGACAGAATAGCTAGTCCATCATTCAATGTTTCATGGAAGCGGTCTTCTTCCGTTTTGATGACATTCTGGATGAAATCATGCTTCTCTTTGATTTGAGGGTAAAAGTCTACCATGACATTACCGACAACACTCACCAATTGATACATAAACGGCTTCTCAATGCCAATCTGCTTCGCGAATCGAACCGCACGACGGAGCAGACGACGAAGGACATATCCACGTCCTTCATTGGATGGAAGTGCCCCATCACTGATGGCGAAAGCAACGGTACGGATATGGTCGGCAATAACCTTGTATGCGACATCTCCCTCGACACTTTCTCCATAAGGTGCAGTTGCGAAAGCTTCTGTTTCTTTGATGATCGGCAAGAACAGATCGGTTTCAAAGTTCGTTGGCGTATCCTGCAGTGCACTTACTACACGCTCAAGCCCCATGCCAGTATCGATGTTTTTCTTAGGAAGCGGTGTGTACGTGTCATCCGGATTATGGTTGAACTGGGAGAAGACGAGATTCCAGATTTCCAGATAGCGCTCATTTTCACCACCCGGGTAAAGTTCAGGGTCCTGTGGGTCATTTCCGTATTTCTCTCCACGATCGAAGAAAATTTCCGTATTCGGACCACTTGGACCTTCGCCGATGTCCCAGAAGTTCTCTTCCAAACGAATGATCTTGTCATCAGCAAGGCCGACATTTTCTTTCCATATGTTCCGTGCTTCATCGTCTTCGGGATGGACAGTGACAAACAGCAGCTCCGGATCAATTCCAAGCCATTTCTCACTCGTAAGGAATTCCCATCCCCACTCGATCGCTTCCACTTTGAAATAGTCACCGATGGAAAAGTTACCAAGCATCTCAAAGAACGTATGGTGACGCGCCGTCTTTCCTACGTTTTCGATGTCGTTGGTACGGATCGATTTCTGTGCGTTCACAATCCTTGGATTTTCAGGAATCACCCTGCCGTCGAAATATTTTTTCAGTGTTGCAACACCACTGTTGATCCATAGTAATGATGGGTCTTCATGTGGAACGAGGGATGCGCTCGGTTCCACGCGATGCCCTTTTTCTTTGAAGAAATCAAGGTACATTTGTCTTACTTCAGATGAATTCAGTTTTTTCATGGTTTCCTACCTCCAGTTACAAGTGATTATCCGTATTCGAAAAGCCTCAAGTCGACGTCGGAACAATAAAAAAATCCCGTCCCTGCTATTAAGCAGGGACGGGATTGAATCCGCGGTACCACCCTGGTTATGGAAGGGAGTCCCTTCCATCACTCCATTTGCGTTAACGGTGCAACACCGGTGGGGATTAGCCACACTCCAGAATAGCTTCGATGACCCTTCATTTGAGTTTCCTTCCAGCCTGATGGGAACCTCTCTCTTTAAATGGTCTGTCATCTACTCGTTTCCTTCTTCGCTTTCATTCGAATGACGTTGATATGCGCTATTATAGATAACTATACTGAGTATGTCAATCACGACCTGTCAATGGCCAGAGGTGCTGAACCACGACTTTTACACAGGTCAAAATCGGTACTGCAACAATCATTCCAAAAATACCTGCCACTTCTTCCCCGACCAATAGAGCGAAGATGATAAGAATCGGATGGATGTGTGTTGTGCGTCCCACAACGTACGGAGAAACAAGATTTCCTTCAGCAATTTGGACGACAACAATGACGATCACTACGAAAAGCACCATCTTTCCAGAAGTGATGAGTGCGATGATCACTGCAGGTACGGCGCCGATCAAGGGACCGAAATAGGGGATGATGTTTGTAGCACCGACGATGACACCGAGCAGAAGCGGGTAATCGATCCCGATCACCCAGAACCCGATGAACGCAAGCACCCCGACGATGAGACATACGAGCAGCTGCCCTCTGATATAGCCGCCAAGGGATGCGTTCATTTCTCGAAGCATGTCTTTTCCTTCAGGCTGGAACCGCTTAGGTGTCAACTTTTTCATCACACGCTTGATCAATTCGAAATCCTTCAGAAAATAAAAAGTCAGTACAGGGATCACTGCTGCGATGATCACTACATCCATGATCCCGGTGAAGCTGGTGATGACTCCATCCAGCCTTGAGGTTGACCACTCCTGCATCCGATTTAATGACCGGTCCAATTGATTGTGAAATCCTTCAGGGAGAGCGGCAGTTTTTTCATAGAGTTGATAGATGAAGGAGCGATATTGCTCCGTCAAAGCCGGAATCTGCTCATTCAGCTGCTTCATTTGCCTGATCATGTGCGGCAGACCTTTGTACAATCCGTAACCGATCAGTCCAAAGAAGGATAGGTAGATGATCAGTATTGCTGTCCATCTCGGCATCGGAAATGCGTGCAGTTTCTCAATTACAGGATGAAGCAGAAATGCGATGAACCCTGCAATGAGAAAGGGCAGGAGCACTCTCCAAATGATGACTAGCAATCCTTTATAATATGGGAACAGTTTGGCAAGAAGGAACAGACATAATAATAATAGAATCGTAAGCAGAATCTTGGAAAATAACTTTTTCGTACGTTCCTCCATCAGTGGTTCATTCTGCTTCCTGGTAGAATAGATCGTTCAGCGAGCTCAAGCTGCCGTCCTCTTCAATCTGGTGGACATTCACCCTGCCGCCTTCCAGCGATAGTTCTATATAGCAATTCCAGCAATAGTATTGATTCGTGCCGACTTTACCGATGTCTTTTCTACGACAATTTGGGCAAATCACTAGAAAAAACTCCTTTTTAGCACGTATGTTGCCCAATCGTATGGAAATATATACAATGTAATCTTTGACAGATATGCCGAATCAGTGGAAAGGGCGGCTGGGAAACTACTTGCTTTCCTGTGGGGGAGCTGGCGAGCCTCCTCGGTCGTTTTACTCCCTGTGGGGTCTCGCCTAGCCCCTTCTCCCACGGGAGTCGAGCAGTTTCCCAGCCACCCCTCCCTGAACGTGCAACTCTAAATCGCTAAATGATTAACCGAATCTAAAAAATAATCAATCATCAAATACTCACAAATCTCTTGTTTTGTTGAGAAATAAAAAACCCGGTTCCTCTTTGGTTTGAGGTTCCGGGTTGTTACATGAAGTCGTATGGGGATAGTTCTTCTTCTTCATTCTCATCGAATGGGGTTGCGTTGTTGTCCATCAGTTTCTCTTTTAATCTTGTATAGCGTGTGTTGGTGTCTTCGGTTTTGATTCCTTCGAGGAATGCCTGTCTGTCACCGCAAATAATTAGCGACTGTTTACTTCTTGTAATTGCCGTGTACAGCAGATTTTTGCGGAGCATTCTCCGGTAGCTGCGGACGACCGGAAGAATGACGATGGAAAATTCGCTTCCCTGCGATTTATGAATGGAAGTACAATACGCATGCGTAATGTTGACCAGGTCTTTTTTCGGATAGACGACTTCTTTTCCATCAAAATCGATGACGACCTGCTCAACCTGGTCGACATTTTCTTCCGCACGGAAAATCGCTGCCACTTCACCAATGTCGCCATTATATACACCTTCCTCCGGCTGGTTGACCAGCTGAATCACTTTGTCCCCTTTACGATAGGTGACATCTTTGAATGTGATGTCCCTTTTTTGATTACTTTTAGGGTTGACCAGCTTTTGGATTTCTTCGTTGAGCCGATGGATGCCGACTTGTGTTCGGTACATCGGTGCAAGGACCTGTACCTCCCTCACTTCAATTCCTTTATCCAACGCCTTCTTCACAATTTTTGTGACGAGATCGACCAATTGGAGTTCTGTTGCAGGTAAAAATGAAAAGTCTTGTGCCTTTTCCAATGAATCAATCGTACATCGGTCGTTTTTAATATCATGAGCCAACTGTATGATCTTGGATCCTTCCTTTTGACGGAAGACTTCATCCAGTTGAACGGAAGGCAATTGCTCTGAGCCGAGCAGATCACTCAGCACCTGGCCTGGACCGACGGATGGCAGCTGATCCTCGTCCCCAACGAGCAATACTTGCATACCAGATGGCACCGCACGCATCAGTTGGTTGGCCAGCCACATATCGACCATCGAGAACTCATCGACGATCAAAAGTTTCCCTTCCAGCTGGTTGTTCTGATTTTTCTCGAACGTCTGCTTACCGTCCCACCCCAAAAGTCGGTGGATTGTTCTTGCAGGAAGGCCTGTTGATTCATTCATCCGTTTGGACGCCCTTCCCGTAGGTGCCGTCAGAATAAAAGGGAAAGGCTCGTCCTGATCGTAATCCTTCGGGTCAAGCGACAAATCGTTCAGCTCTGCATAAGCACGGATGATTCCTTTGATGACCGTGGTTTTCCCTGTCCCAGGACCTCCGGTCAATATCATCACTTTCGATTTCAATGCCTGTTCAATCGCATGGAACTGGTTCTTTCCATAGCTTAATGACTCTTCTTCTTCCAATTGACCGATGATCTTAAGCAGCTCTGCCTGCGTGAAGTTCCCATCTACTTCTGTGCCGGTAATACGATCCAGTTGATGACAGAAACCATTTTCCGCATAGAATAACGACGGTAGATAAACCCGGTCATCTTCGACCATCAACTGTCCTTCTTCGCCCATTTTTATAATTTCAGAAGAGATTACATCATACTGGACAGCTTGTCCATTGGCATTCAATAACCGTTCAACTTTCGTCAATGTATTCTCGGTCGGGAGATAGACATGGCCGGACTGGATGCTTTGCTGGAGTACATAAAGGCAACCTGCACGTATTCTGGTCGGATGATCCAATGGAACTTCATTCACGCGAGCAACTTCATCCGCCCGCTGGAAACCGAAGCCTTCCACATGAAAAACCAGCTGATAAGGATCCTCCTGCAGGATCGTCAATGTCTGGTCTTTAAACACCTTATAAATCTTTTGGGCGAGCTTCAGACCAAATCCATACTTCCCCACATGGATGACCACATGTTCAAACCCCTGGTGTTCTCGAAGCGCAGTGTACAGCTTGTCTGCAGTTTCTGTTTTCAAGCCGGGAACGCTACTCAGAACAGATCGATCTTCAAGAATCTCCGACACTGCCCCTTCACCTAGATGTCCGACGATATTTTCGGCTGTCTTTTTCCCTACTCCATGGAAAAGATCACTGGACAGATAGGCCACAAGCCCATCTTTTGACTCCGGCAGCATGCGTTGATAAAAGTCCACTTCATACTGTTGGCCAAATTTAGGATGTGTTTTTACATTTCCCTTGAACAGGTAGGTCTCTCCCTCTTCCAGTGGAGAAAAGTGCCCCTTTATGACTACATCTTTTTCACCGAAAGTTTCATTGGTCTCCGAGATACGGACGGAAGCTATGGAGAAATGTTCTTCATCATTGTGAAAAATCATCCGATTAAGCTTCCCTTTGATATAGCTAGCTTCTTCTTGACTCTGTTCTACATCCTCCTTCACTTCCATCCGTGTCCCTCCTTTTTATCGAACCAGTTTGTTAATCCTGGTCATTATGAAGCACTTGCTCAATTTGTTTCTTTCCATTTGCCGCCAAGGCATGTTCAGGCTGAATCTCTATTGCCCGATCAAAATATTCCAATGCCTGGATCGGATTTTCTTCATACAGTGCGATGACACCCAGATTGTAATAAGCATCACTATGTTCACTTTCCAGTTCAAGCACCTTCAGCATCGTAGCCTTCGCTTGTGCAATTTCACCAGCTTGGGCAAGGCACAGTCCGTATTGGAATTGGATATCTACATCATCTGAGTCAAGTTCTGCAGCTCTTAACAGATACGGAAGTGCCAACTTGTGATGGTCCTGGTGAACGAAAGTCATGCCAAGCATGAAATAAACGTCTGCTTCCTCAAGACCAGTCTCGACTGCTTTTGAGAACTGCTCCTGTGCCTGTGGATATAATGACTGCTCATAATACGTATTTCCAAGTCCGAAATATGCGGTAGCTGCATGCTCATCAAGCTCGATTGCCCGTTCGAAAAAACGCTGAGCCCTTGAGTAATCAGACATATGAAGAAGGAGATTTCCGAAGTTGATATATCCGATTGGATTTTTCGGTTCTTCATCAATCGCCTCTGTGAAAAGTTTTGCAGCTTCTTCAAAGTTCTGGTTCTGCATTTCCTTGATCCCTTGTTGCAATTTACTCACCATTACTACCCCCTATTTATTATCAAATCGGTGGAAGCACTAAAAAGACCACGCATTTGCATGAACAGATGCCATGGTCTTTTTTGATGCAATCACCCTACATACGTCAACGTTTCTTCATTTTTCAGGATTTCATCGATCGTAGCGCCGCCGATACACACATCCCCTTGATAAAAGACGACTGCCTGTCCTGGTGTTACTGCTCGTTCAGGCTCATGGAATTCCACTTTCAATTTCCCATCCTCCAACGCATGGACCTTCACTTTGCTGTCTTCCTGACGGTAACGGAATTTAGCCGTACATTCCAAAGGCAGGTCGACATCGTTGATCCAATTGACTTGATCTGCAATCAGGCCATCCGAATACAACGCTTCGTGATGGAACCCCTGTCCGACATAGAGGACGTTATCTTCCAGATTTTTTCCGACGACGAACCAAGGGTCGCCTGCGCCACCAATTCCAAGACCTTGACGCTGACCCAACGTATAATACATCAGACCATCATGCGTGCCTTTTTTCTCTCCATCAAGCGTCTGCATTTCGCCAGGCTGTGCAGGGAGGTATTCACTAAGGAAATCTTTGAAATTCCTCTCCCCGATGAAACAAATGCCTGTGCTGTCTTTTTTCTTCGCAGTAGCAAGCCCATGTTCTTCTGCAATCTTACGTACTTCTTTCTTATCCAGATGACCGAGTGGGAACATGACTTTCGCCAACACATCCTGTGAAAGCTGATTAAGGAAGTAGGTCTGGTCCTTATTATGGTCGTTCCCCCGTAACATTTCATATTGATCCCCATCTTTACGGACTTGCGCATAATGGCCGGTCGCCAGATAATCCGCTCCAAGAGACATTGCATGGTCCATAAACGCCTTAAACTTGATTTCTTTATTGCACATTACATCAGGGTTAGGCGTGCGCCCTGCTTTATATTCTTCGAGAAAGTACGTGAATACTTTATCCCAATATTGCTTTTCGAAATTCACTGCATAATAAGGGATGTCCAATTGGTTGCAGACCTTGATGACATCTTCATAATCTTCCGTCGCTGTACATACACCGTTCTCATCTGTATCATCCCAGTTCTTCATGAAAATCCCTACGACGTCATACCCTTGTTCCTTCAGTAGCAATGCGGATACAGAAGAATCCACACCGCCGCTCATTCCTACTACTACTCTTGTATCTTTCGGTTCCTTCATGTTGTCACCTTCTTCCATTAAATTGTTCGCTTACATTAACCGATGAATAATCGAAGCAACCTTCTCTGCTGCTTCTTTCACATTTTCCTCTGTATTTGCCATTCCGAAGCTGAATCGGATCGAGTTTGTCGTCCGTGGATCCCCGGATCCATACATTTCCGACAACACGTGTGACGGCTCAACGGATCCGGCAGTGCATGCACTGCCACTTGATGCAGCGATACCGGACAGATCGAAGTTCGTCAGCAAAGTTTCTACATTCATTCCAGGAAAACTGAGGTTCACGATTGTGTCCACCATCTTATCCGGGTCACCGTTGACAGTAAAGGGAACTTCCCTTTCCTTTAATGTGTGAAGGAAAAGATGTTTGTAATTCTGATAGGAATCTTTTCTCTCTTCCATTTCTTCTGCCATGCGTTCGACAGCCACCTGCAACCCTTTGACTGCCGGTACATTTTCCGTACCTGGCCGACGCTTCCGTTCCTGCTCTCCGCCGAATTGTAAGGTGTTGATCAATGTTCCTTCTTTTATATATAGAAAACCTATACCTTTAGGGCCATTGATTTTATGTCCTGAAATCGACAGAAGATCGACGTTCAATGCTTCCACCTTTACTTCGATCGTACCGAATGCCTGGACAGCATCGGTATGAAAATAAGCTTGATGTTCCTGCAGTAATTCTCCGATTTCGCTGATTGGCTGGATCATCCCTGTTTCATTGTTGACCATCATGATGGACACGACGATCGTCTGATCCGTCAATGCCATTTTGACATCTTCTGAAGCGATCAACCCATTCGAATCAGGCTTAAGATAGGTGACGTCAAATCCGTTCTCCTCCAGGTATTGAGCTGCATGGAGGGTCGCATGGTGCTCCATCGATGTCGTGATGATATGGTTTCCTTTATCTTTATTTGCAAACGCAGTACCGATCAAGGCAAGGTTGTCCGCTTCGGTTCCACCACTAGTAAATACGATTTCCTTATCACTGGTGCCGATTTGATCTGCAACACTCCGCCTTGCTTCGTCAAGGATCCTTCTTGCTTTCCTTCCGAATTGATGGACGCTGGAAGGGTTACCGAACACCTCATGATACACTGGTGTCATTGCTTCAATGACAGCAGGGTGCATTGGAGTCGTTGCTGCATGATCTAAATAGATTGCATTCATAAGCTCACCTCCACCAAAATCAAATGTAGAACATATACGCATCCTGAGTCTGATCATCGACATGATCTTTCAGGTCTTCCAAAGTCGTTGTATCCAACACTTCTTTCACTGCATCTCTGACACGCTTCCAAAGCGCTTGTTTTGCCGGTTCCTCATCCTCGATGCCCTCGACAGGAGTGATTGGTCCTTCCAGTACACGGATGACATCTCCCGCTGTTATTTCAGCAGGTACCTTTGTCAACATATATCCACCGTAGGCACCTCGGACACTCTTCACAAGCCCTGCATTCCTTAACGGTGCAATCAACTGCTCCAAATAATGCTCAGACAGGTCATTTTCTCTGGCAATCTGTTTCAGTGAAATCGGACCTTCTCCGTGCCTTTTTGCTAATTCAATCATGATTGTCAGCCCATAACGGCCTTTTGTCGATATTTTCATTATGTTCACCTTTCTTCATTGAATACTCGAGTAACTTCCTGGACTGAGGTAAAGTGTGACCAACAAGGGTACCAAGGAAAAATGCGATAAATACCGTCCCTGCTCCCAGAGGTCCACCTAGCATCCATCCTAGAAGGAATACTGTGATTTCTATTAGATTTCTAATCGTAGATACTTTAAGCCCGGTAAGATCGGTAAGCACAAGCATCAAACTGTCTCTCGGACCTGCTCCAAGGTTTGCTGCGACATAGATTCCGATTCCGTATGCCATCACTACGGTACCTGTCACGAAAACGATCAGCTCCGCCAAAAGTGTTTCTGGTTCAGGCAGCAGCCAGTTGAATAAATCGATGAATACACCGATTAGGACCATATTCAATATGGTACCGATCTGTGGCCACTCTTTCAGGAACAAGGCCGAAAGCAGAACGATGAGAAGCCCTGTAATGATCGACCACGTTCCTACCGTCAACCCCAACTGCAGGAACAATCCGTAATGAAAGACATCCCATGGACCAATACCAAGATCCTTCGCCTGCATCGTCATTGCTATTCCAAAACCTAAGATGAGCAATCCGCTGAAAAAGAAAGCCCATCTCAAGATATTCTGTTTAATAGTCATTGATTGTTTAGACATGATTTCTCCTACTCTCATTATAACAAACGCTATTATAGCATGAATGTCTAGTTCCTTGCATTTTAGTCGAATCGTGATTAGTCTTAATTCTATAAGTTTATAAAAAGGGGAACTCCACATGAAAAACCAACCGCTCGCATTTCGAATGAGACCAGAAAATATCGATGAAATCATCGGTCAGAAACACTTAGTTTCAGAAGGTAAAACCATCAGGCGAATGGTGCAGGCGAACCGGCTGGCATCGATGATCCTGTTCGGGCCTCCCGGGACAGGGAAAACGTCGATGGCGATGGCCCTCGCCAAAAGCCTTGGACTTCCTTTCAAATTGTTGAACGCGGTGACTGATAAAAAGAAAGACCTTGAAATTGCGGTGGAAGAAGCCAAGATGCATGGCCAGATGGTCATGATCCTTGATGAAGTGCACAGGCTTGATAAAGGAAAACAGGATTTTCTATTACCACATCTCGAAAGTAATCGGATTACTTTAATCGGCTGCACGACAAGCAATCCATATCATTCGATCAACCCAGCTATCAGGAGCAGATGTCACCTGTTTGAGCTTTACAGCCTTGAAACAGAAGATATCAAGGATGCGTTGAAGCGGGCGATCGACGATCAAAAGTCTGGGCTTGGTGACTTGAACATAGAGATTACGGATGAGGCGATGGATCATTTTGCAAATGCATCCAATGGTGACCTGCGCTCCGCAATGAACGGATTGGAATTGGCTGCATTTTCTACTCCAGATGATGATAATGGAAAAATAGAAATCGACCTTGGAACTGCCGAAGAGTGCATGCAAAAGAAAAGCTTTTCCCATGACAAAGATGGAGACGCACATTATGATGTTCTGTCCGCGTTCCAGAAGTCGATAAGAGGAAGTGACATCAATGCATCACTCCACTATTTAGGCAGACTGATCGAGGCTGGCGATCTCGACAGCATTGCACGAAGGCTTGTAGTGATTGCCTATGAAGATATCGGACTGGCAAACCCCCAGGCTGGACCGAGAGCGCTCGCTGCTGTCGAGGCTGCCGAACGACTCGGATTTCCCGAGGCAAGGATTCCGCTTGCGGTGGCGGTATCTGAACTCGCTTTATCTCCGAAATCCAACAGTGCCTACAAAGCCCTTGATGAAGCTTTGGCCGACATCCGAAAAGGCAATAGCGGGGATGTACCTTTACATCTAAAAGATGCACATTACAAAGGTGCAAAAGAAATGGGACGGGGAATCGACTATAAATATCCGCACAATTATGAGAGCGGATGGGTGGAGCAGCAATACTTGCCGGATAAAATAAAACAACGGAAATACTATGCTCCGAAGACGACCGGAAAATTCGAACAGGCGATGAAACAAGTCTATGACAAAATAATGAAGCGTAAATAAAATCGATAGCCAGGTATATTTCCTTTAAACCTTGGTCACAATAAAACTAAAAATTAAAAACTAGTTTTGTTAATTTACTAGAAATGATCAAAGGATAAAGGAGTGAACCCCATGGCTAAAGTAAGACAAGATGCATGGTCACATGAAGATGACCTTCTATTAGCAGAGACGGTTCTCCGTCACATTCGCGAAGGCAGTACACAATTGAGGGCATTCGATGAAGTCGGAGATGCATTGAACCGCACTTCTGCAGCATGTGGATTCAGATGGAATGCGGAAGTAAGGCAGAAATACGATCAAGCGATCGATATCGCTAAGAAGCAGCGTAAAGAAAAGAAGCGGGCAGAGGCACGCGAGCAGACGAACAGTCCTGCTCCAAGCTTTTACAAGGAGACCCCTTCACCTACCACTCATCAGGAAACAAGCGTAGAAAGCCACAACGAAGTGCCTGTCCAAGTGATGCAAAAACCGGAAGAGCCTTCTATCAATTTGAAAGACGTCATTCAATATTTGAAAAACCTTCAGGTGAATATGAATTCTAGTAAACAGGATCGTTCGAAACTTGGTAAATTCGAACAGGAGAATCAACAGCTTCGTGAGGAAAACGATCGACTACAGAAAAACTGTCTTCAGTTGCAAGCCCAGATGGAGACCATGCAGGACGACTATCAAGCATTGATCCAAATCATGGACAGAGCCCGTAAAATGATCGTTTTCGATGAGGATGGCAATTATGCAAAGCCACAGTTCCGCATGGAGCGTAATGGAAATCTGGAGCAGGTAGCGCGTTAAAAGTTAATGGTATAGAAAAAAGCTTCGAGGATAACCTCGAAGCTTTTTTAATATGTACGAACCAATCCCAATCGTGCCGTTGTATCATGAGTTTTGAACCCGCTCCCAGCAGGTGGGTGCCCTGTTTTACACTTCTTGCTTCCTCTTCAACTGTTAAGTAACGAGGCATGCATTCCATGTAAAAACACCAGGCTCCCGTTCAAAAAATGTTCGGTCAAAACGTACATTAGAACAACGAACACATCAGGATTGATTCATTTACTTTGTATCCAAATAATAGCATAGAATCACGGAACATTCAACCGTTTCATTGTATCTAAATGGTTACAATTATTACAGTAAGACTACATAGGTCTATTACTTTTTAGGATTTGTTTTCAAGTGTAGTTCTTCCAGTTGCGCTTGACTGACGCCGCTCGGTGCCTGGGTCATCAGGTCTGATGCGGATGCGGTTTTAGGGAACAGGATCGTATCACGTAAATTGTTGCTGCCAGACAGCAGCATTATTATACGGTCAAGCCCGAGTGCGATTCCTCCATGTGGAGGTGCACCATATTCCAATGCATCCAGCAGGAATCCGAACTGCTCCTGTGCTTCTTCTTCGCTGAAGCCAAGGACTTCGAACATCCGGTCCTGTACTTCTTTTTTATAGATACGAAGGGAACCTCCACCTAATTCATATCCATTGAGCACTAAGTCATACGCCTGTGCGTGGACCTCTCCAGGAGCTGAAGTCAATTTTTCCATGTCTTCCTCCACCGGCATTGTGAATGGGTGGTGGGCTGCAAAATAACGCCCTGCTTCTTCGTCATATTCAAGGAGTGGCCAATCGGTCACCCAAAGGAAATTGAATTTGCTCTCGTCGATCAGTTCAAGCTCTTTTCCTAGTTTCAGTCGCAACGCTCCAAGGCTTTCCTGTACGACGGATACTTGATCGGCTACGAACAACACCAGATCTCCTGCTTCTACCTCAAGTGATTGACGAAGTGCATTTTGTACAGATTCGTCAAGGAACTTGCTGATCGGACCTGCCATTGTGCTTTCCTCTGCCTTCAGCCAAGCTAGCCCTTTCGCTCCGAATCCTTTGATGAAGTCGGTCAGTTTATCCAGGTCCTTACGGGAGAAGTCTGCAGCAGCACCTTTGACATTCAATGCGCTTACCTGACCCCCGGATTCAACTGCACCGGCAAACACCTTAAATCCGGAATCTTTGACGATTTCCGACACGTTCACCAGTTCCATTCCAAAACGGGTATCCGGTTTGTCGGAGCCGAAACGTTCCATCGCTTCTTCATAGCTCATACGTGGAAGCGGCGTCTCCAATTCGATTCCTTTGACCTCATTCATCACTTTCTTCATCATGCGTTCGGTCATGGCCATGATGTCCTCTTGTGTCATGAATGATGTTTCAATGTCGATCTGAGTAAATTCAGGCTGACGATCCGCCCGCAAGTCTTCATCACGGAAGCAGCGTGCTATCTGATAATACTTTTCAAACCCGGACATCATCAATAATTGTTTGAACAACTGAGGTGATTGTGGCAATGCGTAAAATTCTTCGGGATGTACACGGCTTGGAACAAGGTAGTCACGAGCTCCTTCTGGTGTACTCTTCGTAAGAATCGGCGTCTCCATCTCCAGATATTCTTCCTCATTAAGGAAGTTTCGGATGACCTGGTTTGTCTGGTGGCGCAGTTTGAACGTTTCCTGCATCGGTTTTCTGCGCAAGTCAAGGTAACGATACTTCAGACGCAGTTCCTCTGCTACATCCGTTTCATCTTGGATCATGAATGGTGTCGTTTTTGCTTTGTTGATCACTTCCAGGCTTTCGGCGTGAACTTCAATCATACCTGTTGAAATGTTCGTGTTCTGCGTACCTTCACTTCTTGCAAGCACTTCTCCTTCAATTTCCAGCACATATTCACTTCGCACATCCTCAGCCTGCTCCAGGGCAGCCTTGGATACTTCGGGGTTGAAGACGACCTGCACGATTCCTGAACGGTCACGTAAGTCGATGAAGATCAACCCGCCCAGGTCACGGCGCTTCTGCACCCAGCCTTTCAATAATACTTTCTCTCCGATTTTCGATTGTTCTAAGTGTCCACAATGGTGTCGTTCCATCATCATTCTCCTCCTGCCAGTTCCTTTTTCATATGTTCGGTAATGTTTTCAAAAGCGATTTGCACTTGATCGCCGGTGTCCATATTTTTCACATTGATTTTTTGTTCGGCAAGTTCATTCTCACCCAAGATAAGCACGTATTTAGCATTGTAACGATCAGCAGCCTTGAATTGCGCCTTCATTTTCCGCTGCATGTAATCTTTGTCCACTTGAATGCCTGATTTTCTCAGCTCATAAGTCAATTTCAAAGCTTGCTTTTCCGCTTCTTCTCCAATGGCGATAAAATAGCAATCCAACGCATCATCCAATGGTAGTTCGATTCCTTCTGCTTCCAGTGCCATAAGAAGACGTTCGATACTTAATGCAAAACCGATACCCGGTGTTTCCGGACCTCCGATTTCTTCGACAAGCCCGTTATAACGGCCACCGCCACTCAACGTCGTAATTGCCCCGAAGCCTTCAGCATCACTCATGATTTCAAATGCAGTGTGATTGTAGTAATCAAGACCTCGGACAAGATTTTTATCTACAACGTAATTAATGCCCATCGTATCAAGATTCGCTTTCACCTGTTCAAAATAATTCCGCGAATATTCATTCAAGTGTTCAAGAATGGATGGGGCGGTTGCCATCGCCGGATGGTTGCGATCTTTTTTACAATCCAGCACACGTAATGGGTTCTTATCGAGACGGACCTGACAGTCTGCGCATAACTCCTCACGGTGTGGGTCGAAATGATTGACCAGTGCCTGCCTGTGGCTCTCACGGCTTTCTGTATCTCCTAAGCTGTTGATGACAAGCTTCAGTGACTTAAGCCCGAATTCCTGATAGGCACTCATTGCAAGTGCGAGTACTTCTGCATCTACACCTGGATCAGCACTTCCAAGCGCTTCGATTCCAAACTGGACGAATTGCCTCGTTCTTCCCTGTTGCGGTCTTTCATAACGGAACATTGGCCCGATATAGAATAATTTCGTCGGCTGGTTCGGTAGACCGAATAGTTTATTTTCAACAAAAGAACGTACGACAGAAGCTGTTCCTTCCGGTCGAAGGGTAAGGCTTCTCCCCCCTCGATCTTCAAAGGTATACATTTCTTTCTGAACGATATCTGTCGTATCCCCGACACCTCGCTGGAATAATTCCGTGTGCTCAAACAACGGAGTACGGATTTCCTTATAGTTATATCTGTTGCACAAATCCTTCAGATTCTCTTCAATGTATTGCCATTTCTCTGAATTACCAGGAAGTATATCCTGCGTACCTCTTGGGAGTTTCATACTCATTTTTCATATCCTCCTACGAATGAAATGTAACGAATTGGAAACAATTGCATATAAAAAACTCCCGTCCCTAAAAATAAGGGACGGGAGTTATACCCGCGTTGCCACCCTGGTTGAGACGTCGTTCATGACATCTCCACTCAATACAGTTAACGCCTGCATACGTCTGTATCTACTCGGCTTTCGACACAGAACCTAAAGAACGTCTTTCACCGGTGCATCGCGTGGAAATACTTTCAGCCAGTGGCATTTCCTCTCTGGACGGATGGGGTTCCGGTTACTCTTTCCATCATCGGTTTTTTTCGAATCATTTTTTGAATTGATTATTATCATATGACGGACAAAAGCCGATGTCAAGAACTTTACTATTTTTTCTCTCAGCTATTCACTGATTCATCATTTCAACCGATAGATAGATTAAAGGATATTTCATCTGTCCTGTCGAATAAGGGAAGTTAATCAAGTACTGAAAAAAGGAGGTAGGTAATCGTTGTCCCGTTTCAAGTTTCTGTTATCATTCGTAGTTTTTTCTTGTTTATTCCTTGTTGTTTTACAGGAACAGCCTGTTGAGGCGAGTGAAGCCACTGTGAAGGTGGACAAGCTCAATGTCCGTTCCGGTCCTGGACTGAATCATTCACGTATTGGCCAGGTGGAGCGAAATGATACTTTTAAGATTATCAATGAAAAGAACAATTGGGTCCAGCTTCAGCTCCCAGCCAAAACCGGTTGGGTTGCCAAGTGGCTCGTTACCATTGAGGGGACGGAGCAAATCAAATCGGATGTGAATTACTTGAGAGTACGGGCAGATGCAACAACCAGCTCGACCATCCTTGGACATCTGATGAAGAATGAGAAGGTTCACAAGGTTACAGAGAGAGGTAAGTGGCTGCAGGTTGCATGGAAAGGAAAATCCGGGTGGGTACATAGGGACTTTACAAGCTCTGTTTCTAAGCCTGTTCATACAAGTCAACCGTCAACACCAACCCCTTCTCAGCAGGAAGTCATCGGAACCGTAGTCGTGCAGACTCCGATTCTTAATGTAAGGGATGCCGGTTCACTGAAGGGAAAACGGATCAGCCAAGTCAGAAAAGGGGATGAACTTGCCCTTCTAAAGGAACAAAACGGCTGGTACCAGATCAAGCTTTCAAACGGAAGCACTGGTTGGATAGCAAACTGGCTGGCAAAGAAAAAGCCTGCTCAGGAACAGGCCTCAACCTTGTTGACATTGAATTATAATGCAACTAATTTACGGAGCGGCCCCTCAACAAGCTATACCATCGTCGCAAGAGGTAACCAAGGGGATCAGTACCGTGTGATCAGCAAGCATGATGAATGGTACAAAATCCAGCTGACAAACGGCAAAGACGCCTATGTAGCAGGATGGATCGTGTCATTGAATAACGGAGGAAGCTCCTCTCCTGAACCGAAAACAAACGGATTGAAAAATAAACTCATCGTCATTGATGCCGGTCATGGCGGACGGGATGTCGGTGCAATCGGCATCAGTGGAGTGTTCGAAAAAGATGTCACGTTCTCGACCGCTTCCAGGCTGAAAGAAAAGCTGGAACTTGCAGGTGCGAAGGTCATTCTTACCCGTGATTCTGACAGATACCTATCCTTATCAGGAAGATCCGTTCTTTCCAACTTATCGAAAGCGGATGCCTTTTTGAGTCTCCATTACAATAGCGCACCACAATTTCCAAGTGCCAGTGGGATAGGAACCTACTATTACCACAATCACAATCGAGCACTTGCACAGACGCTCCAGACAGAAATGGTCCGAGCTACCGGGCTCCGGGATCGTGGAGTAACACACGGAAACTTCCACGTCGTAAGAGAAACAAGTGGAGCAGCAGTACTACTGGAATTAGGTTTTATTTCCAACAGACTGGAAGAACAACTTGTACAGACATATGGATATCAGTCGAAGCTTGCTTCAGGTATCGTCAAAGGATTGGAAAACTACTTCAACTAGTAAAAGAGGATGGCGGCTGCCATCCTCTTATTTTTATCTTTCATTGCTATCCAAAATGAGTGTTACAGGTCCAACGTTATTCAGACGTACATCCATCATTTCACCGAATACGCCTTTTTCCACAGCCACACCCGCTTCCGTCACCAGCTCATTGAACCGCTCATAAAGCTTAGCTGCTATTTCTGGCTTGGCAGCTGCCATAAAGTTCGGTCTTCTTCCTTTTTTGCAATCACCATAAAGGGTGAACTGCGATATCGATAACACTTTGCCACCGACATCCTTCAGGGACAGATTCATTTTTTCCTGCTCGTCCTCGAAGATTCTGAGATTGGTAATCTTATTCACAAGATAGGTTGCGTCTTCTTCCGTGTCTTCATGTGTTACCCCAAGCAGGACGACCAAACCATCATCGATTTGGCCGCTCACTTCCCCATTGACGGTTACTGAAGCATCTTTCGCACGTTGTATGACAGCTCGCATCGCTCAAAACCCCTTATTGCATCATTCTTCTTACCGTATAGACTTCAGGAATCTGTTTTATTCTTTCAACGATTTTACGTAAATGATTGATATTCTGGATAAGAATCGTAATGTTGATCGTGGCCATTTTGTTACGATCCGATTTGCCTGATACTGCAGTAATATTCGTCTTCGTTTCATTTACAGCCTGCAGCACTTCATTCAACAATCCTCTTCGGTCGTATCCGGATATTTCCAAGTCCACATGGTACTGCTTTGTAATCGTACCGGTACCTTCCCATTCGACAGGCAGCAACCTCGTCTGGGCATCCTCGGTTAGGACATTCGGGCAATCCGACCGGTGGACGGAGACACCTCGTCCTTTCGTAATGTAACCGACGATTTCATCCCCTGGTACAGGATTGCAACACTTTGATAAGCGTACAAGCAGGTTATCGACACCTTTCACCCGTACGCCTGAATCGCGTTTGGATGAAGGTCGATCCTTCGCTTCCGTCTTGACCTCCTCCAATGTCTGTTCAAGGTTCTGCTCTTTTTCCATTTTTTGACGGAGCTTCTCTGTCAGACGTGTCGCAATCTGGGCAGCCGTAATCCCCTGGTAACCGACAGCAGCATACATATCTTCTTCAGTACTGAAGTTGAACTTCTCTGATACGCGCTTGATATTCTCAGGGATAAGCACATCTTTCGGCGCGATATCCATTGCTTTGATTTCACGCTCGACCGCTTCTCTGCCTTTGGAGACATTCTCATCACGTCGCTGCTTTTTGAAGAACTGCTTAATCTTATTCTTCGCCTGTGACGTCTGTGCAAGTTTAATCCAGTCCTTAGATGGCCCATAAGAGTGCTTGGACGTCATCATTTCGACGATGTCACCTGTCTTCAATTTATAATCGAGCGGTTCCATCTTGCCGTTGACCTTCGCACCGATGGTATGATTGCCTACTTCCGTGTGGATACGGTATGCAAAATCGACCGGTACGGAACCGGATGGCAATTCGATTACGTCGCCTCTCGGAGTGAAGACGTAAACCATATCGGAGAAAAGATCCATTTTCAAGGATTCCATGAACTCTTCCGCATCATGGGTTTCATTCTGCCACTCAAGAATCTCACGGAACCAGGTCAACTTATCTTCGAAAGACTTTTTCGTCTGGTTGAGCTGGGAACCTTCTTTATACGCCCAGTGTGCAGCCACACCGAATTCAGCAATTTCATGCATCTCTGCTGTACGGATCTGAACTTCGAGCGGATCCCCTTTTGGACCGATCACTGTCGTGTGCAGCGACTGATAAAGGTTCGGTTTCGGCATCGCGATATAGTCTTTGAAACGACCTGGCATCGGTTTCCAGCATGTGTGGATGATACCAAGTACCGCATAGCAGTCTTTGATACTATTGACAATGACCCTTACAGCAAGCAGGTCATAAATTTCATTGAACTGCTTGTTCTGAATGGCCATTTTACGATAAATACTGTAAAGATGCTTCGGTCGCCCTGAAATGTCCGCATTGATGTTCACTTCGTCCAGACGATCCTCGATTTCCTTCATGACATCTTCGATATAAAATTCGCGTTCGTTACGCTTTTGTTTCATCAAATGGACGATACGATAATATTGCTGTGGATTCAAATATCTTAATGCTGTATCCTCAAGCTCCCATTTGATAGTGGAAATACCGAGCCGATGTGCAAGCGGAGCAAAGATTTCCAACGTTTCATTCGAAATCCTCCGTTGTTTTTCGGGTGGCAAATGCTTCAATGTACGCATATTGTGGAGGCGATCCGCGAGTTTGATCAAGATGACACGCATATCCTTCGCCATCGCGACAAACATTTTCCGATGGTTTTCTGCCTGCTGTGCCTCTTTTGACTTGTACTTGATCTTTCCTAACTTCGTTACGCCATCAACTAGCATCGCCACTTCTTTATTGAACTCTTCCTCAATACGTTCAAGTGAAATCTCGGTATCTTCGACGACATCATGAAGAAAACCACTCGCGATGGTTTCTGGGTCCATCTCCAAATTGACCAGGATTCCTGCTACCTGGATCGGATGGATGATATAAGGTTCCCCGGATTTGCGGAATTGTTCTTTATGTGCCTCTTCAGCAAATTCATAGGCACGACGAATAAAATCGGTACCTTCCTCTGGTAAATACCGACCTGCTTGTTCAATTACCTCTTCCGCAGTTAAAATATTGTCTTTCGACATGTTATCACCCTGGTTTCATTACTTACTTCCATACTCTTTGATGCGCTAAATTAGTAGTTGTCTTCCATTATCGAAAAAAGAATGCCAAATGTAAAGCGAAAAATTTTCCCACATTATGTCGAAACCTGCTGTTTCAATGTATAAACAAGGAGTACTCGTAACGAGCACTCCTCTTTTATCAGTATTGCATCAAAGTAAGGACGTCATGTCCTTCCAGCTTTTCACGACCATTCAGGTAGGTTAGTTCAATCAGGAATGCACATCCCGCTACAACCCCACCAAGCTCTTCAACAAGCTTGATTGTTGCATCAATCGTTCCTCCTGTTGCAAGAAGGTCGTCGATGATCAACACACGTTGACCAGGCTTGATTGCATCCTTGTGAATTGTAAGTACGTCCTTACCATACTCCAGTCCGTAATCCATTTTGATCGTTTCTCGAGGAAGCTTACCTTCCTTACGTACCGGCGCAAAGCCGATTTCCAGTGCGTAGGATACAGGACATCCTACAATGAATCCTCTTGCTTCCGGGCCAACGACCAAATCGATATCTCTGCTTTTAGCATATTCGACGATTTCGTCGACAGCTGCTTTGAAAGCTTTACCGTTATCCATCAAAGGCGTAATGTCCTTGAATTTGATTCCCTCTTTGGGCCAGTCTTCCACTATTGCAATATGTTCTTTAAAATCCACTTGTTACTTCCTCCTTAACGGATGGCTCCGTTTCCTCCATATACTTATCAAACCAAGTCTTCAGTTCTCGATAGCTTGAATAGTAGAGTGTCTTCTCGACTTGAAGTTTCCGTTGTTTGTTCTGATAGGTGATCGATTCGCTAAGATCCTTCTTAGAAGGAGTAGGATGAACCGAAATGAGTCCATTCTCTATTCTAACAAATTCTAAATCAAAAAACACCTTCGAGATGAAATCTATCGTAGATGGACTCCATCCTCTCCGTGCTGCAAGTTTGTCTCCATCCTTTTCTAAATCGAATGATCCTCGTTTCATGAGCATGGCATAAAACCACTTAAAGTGCTCCCGTGTCGGCAATTCATTGAGAAATGCACCATCTGTCACCCGGTAACAGGCATATACTTTATTCGGCTTGTGAGACTGTAGAACGGATGCCAAATCTTCAAGTGAATCCGGCAGGTCAAGTAAAATAAGGCTGTCCACTTCACTATCTATGACAGATTCTTTGGTAAGCACCGGTAAATCCAAAGGAACATGTCCATCATCTTCAAAAATAACAGCGTAATCTCTTTCATCGTCTAGGCCAGGAAGCTTTTTCTCAATATCCCTTGCTCCGCGATGATCGAACAACTGCCATTCTGAAACACGTACATCCTTTATCATGATTTGCGGTTTTCGCCGCCCGTTCCATTCATTTATATTCAACTCACCGATTGCTTCAAGCTTTGAGGAAGGGGCGATACATGTGTAAAGGTCCCCCATCCCGAACGCAATGCCATCAAGCATGCTGCCGTTCTTCGTGAATTGGAACTTCAAATGATTCTTTTTACTGCCAATCTGCCTAACTTCCTTCATTTCATTTTCAATATGAAAGATAGGCTTAGGATTCCCCATACCGAATGGGCTCAGCTTATCGATTTCTTCAATCTCTTTAGTGGATAGGCTTTCGATGTCCACTGTACCTTGAATATCCATCGATTGCTTGAAATCTTCCTCACTGAGCTGCTGCTTTGCGAGTAGGTTAAGCTCATCTCTCAACATATCAACATTTTCAAGGGGAAGTGTCATTCCGGCCGCTTGGGAATGCCCACCGAAATGCTTGAACACATGCCTGACTTTCATGCAATTGACAAACAAGTCGAAGGCATCGATGCTTCGGGCGGAGCCTTTCGCTTCACCTTTCTCCGCATCGAATCCTAATACGATTGCAGGCCGGTCATATTTATTTGTAAGACGGGAGGCTACGATACCCAACACTCCCGGGTTCCATCCTTCTTTGCCTACTACAATAACAGCATCATTATCTCCACTTTGATCGTCATCCATCATCTTCTCTGCTTCTTTGGCGATATCCGCCACAATCTTTTGCCGTTCCTTGTTCAATTGATCAATTTCTGATGCTAATTCCGCTGCTTCTTCAGCATCTTGTGTAAGCATCAAGTCAACCGCTGGCGAGGCATCCTGTAGCCGGCCGACTGCATTGATTCGTGGACCGATCATGAATCCGACCGTTTCTTCACTGATCGGACCGTCGATGCCGCAAATATGCCTAAGCGCCTTGACGCCCGGTCGCTCGGAGTTTGACAAAGCTTTCAATCCAAAGTGTACCAGTACCCGGTTCTCGTCCGTCAACGTGACAAGGTCGGCCACCGTACCGATTGCAACCATGTCCAGCAAATGATGCGGGATCTCTCCTGACAGAGCCTGTGCGAACTTGAATGCCACCCCTACACCTGCCAGCTCCTGAAAAGGATAGCCAGCGGAAGTTTTCGGATGGACAATCGCATACGCATCCGGAAGCTGCTCCTGCACTTCGTGGTGATCCGTGATGATCAAGTCGATTCCAAGTTCTTTTGCAACCGCTGCTTCATCTACAGCTGCAATCCCGGTATCAACGGTGATGATCAATGAGAATCCACGTTCATGTGCAAGTCGGAATGCTTGCTCATTTGGTCCATACCCTTCGGTGAACCGATTCGGAATGTAGAAATCACAATCTGCTCCTGCTTCTCTTAAAGCTTGTACCATTACAGTCGTCGCACTAACTCCATCCGCATCATAGTCCCCGAATACGAGGATTTTTTCTTCCTGTTGAATGGCAAGCCGGACGCGGGCAATCGTTGCTTCCATCCCGTCCATCAAGAATGGGTCATGAAGGTCATCCAGTGATGGAGATAAGAAGCGTCGAACCGCGTCGATATCCCGGACGTTCCTTTGCCATAACAGTCGTTGCGTCATTGGAGAGAGGTTCAAATCCGGTAGAAAGGACTCGGTCTCTATTTCATCGCTATATGTAAATTTCCAGTTCATTTTGCTATTCAGCATACTTTCACCCCTGACCCACTCATTATACTAGAGCAAATCAGGGGTAGCAAATGGGTAATTCCTAGCAATCCACCACGCTTATCCTTCTACTTTTGAATCGTTGATGTCTTTTTCCTTTTCTTCTTTCCCGGAAGTTGGGCGTGCGGTTGGTGTGGTCTGTTGGGACTTGAGTGCCTTCACTTCCCGCTGGAGCCGGAAGACCCGGACTGCCCCGAAAGCTCCTGTTACAAGGCCACCCATAAGCACAGAGAAAAGAATGACGAGGATCAATGGTGCTTCACCAGTGCCGAATAAGTAATTGACTTCCACAGGATCAACATTAATGACAGCAAAAATCGCAATTACAAGCGCAAAAATCAGAGCGAAAATGAAATAGGATTGCCCTTTCATAATAAGATTCCTCCTTATTAAGAGAATACGATACCTATCTATATTCTTACCCTCATTCCCATTTTTCCAATCAAAAAGGCTGCCTCGTGATGAGACAGCCTTTTCATCTATCAGACCTGAGGTCCGGATGGTTTTTTCTTTTTCACAAAACTTAATGGTTTCGTTTTGATTGACTTTCCTCTCCAAACGAGCCACAGCTGAGCTGCGATGAATAGTGAAGAGTAAGTACCTGCAATCAGCCCGACTACCAGCGCGAATGCAAAGTTGGTAATCGAGGACGCTCCGAAGATCAATAGCATCAGTGCTGCAAAGACGACAGTAATGACTGTATTGATACTTCTTGCAAGTGTCTCCATCAAGCTTTTATTTACGATTTTTGCAAGTTCCCCAAAGGACTTGACTCGCTTCTTCAATTTGATATTTTCCCTGATACGGTCGAAGGTGACGATCGTATCGTTGACGGAATACCCGACAATCGTAAGAATCGCGGCGATGATGGTAATGTCGAACTCCAATCGCGTAATCGCAAATAGCGCAATGATAAAGAATGCATCATGCAACAACGCAATGATCGCTGTCAAAGCAAAGAAGATTTCGAAGCGGATCGTCACATAAATGATGATACCGATCGATGCGTACAGGACAGCTAAGGCTGCATTCTTCGCGAGTTCTTCTCCTACGATTGGCGAAACCGTACTGACATTCGGTTCGCTGCCATATTTATCGTTGTAGAAGGATTTGATTTCCGCAATCTGATCCTTGCTGAGTTGGGATTCGAAGCGTACATTGGCAATTTCATTGTTGTCCCCACCATGAACGAGCTGCTTCGGTGTTTCATTGAACTCTTCTTCGAATTCTGTTTCGATTTCTTCCAGCGACACATTGTTTTCAGCAAGGATGGAAACACGTGACCCAGCTGTGAAATCAATTCCCAGATTCAAACGGAAGATCGCCAGTGCCAATGCGCCTGCTGTGATCAGTATGATCGAGAGTGCAAAGAACCGTTTGCGGTATTTGACAAAGTCGAATTTACGATTCATGAAGGTAGCGTCGACTTCATCACCTTCCGCGATATCATTGATTTGTTCTTTCTTGACGCCGAACCAGCCTGGACGTTTATTCAAGTAACGGCTCTTGATCCAGAGACCAAGGAGCAGTCTGCTTCCATACACCGCAGTGATGAAACTGACCAGGATGCTGACGATCAGCATCGTAGCGAACCCTTTTACCGAGCTTGTACCGAAAATGAACAAGACGACAGCCGCAATCAACGTCGTGATATTGGCATCGAGAATTGTGGCAAGAGAACGACTGTTACCAGCTTTGAAGGCAGACATTGGTGTTTTGCCGGCTTTCAGTTCTTCTTTTATCCGTTCATAGGTGATGATATTGGCATCTACCGCCATACCCACACCAAGGATCAACGCAGCGATACCAGGCAGGGTCAGCACGCCATTCATCAACTCGAAAACGAGCAGAATCAAGTAGATATAGACACTTAGAGTCACCGTGGCAATCACGCCAGGGAATCTGTAATAGATCATCATGTAGATGAAGATAATGGCAATACCGATGAACCCGGCAAATACCGTTTTGTCCATTGCCTGCGCACCGAATTGCGCACCTACAGAGTCGGAATACATTTCATTAAGTTCGACCGGCAATGAACCCGCATTCAGAATATCTGCCATCTTTTTAGCAGAATCTACAGTAAAGTTACCGTCGATTTGAACATTCGTACTTCGAATCGGTCCATCTTTAAAAATAGGCGCAGAAACGTATGCAGGGTCTTCTTTTCCATACTCTTCTGCATAGGATGTATCTTCGTCATAATCCAGCCAGATCACCATTGCATTTTCCGGGTATGGTGTCGTAGGATCATCTTCTATGTTATAGATTTCCTTAGATACTTCATAAAATTTAGAAGCACTTTTCAGTTTCATCGTGACCATAGGTTGGTTATTTTGGTCGAAAGACTGTGCGGCACTGCCTCCGACAAGATCCGAACCGTTCAAGTACTCTTTCCCTTGATAATCACGGAAGGACAATTGAGCAGTGGTGGAGAGCAGTTCACGTGCTTCAGACTGATCTTCCACTCCAGCAAGTTGGACTCTGATCCTGTCGTTGCCTTCGATATCAATGCTCGTTTCACTGATACCTAGGACATCGACACGTTCTGTCAATGCCTGGACCGTCGCTTCCATGACGTTACGGTTCACTTCCTGATCATCATTCAGAGGTTCTACCTCATATAGGATTTCAAACCCACCCTGTAGATCGAGTCCGAGTTTGATATCTTTGGTTACTCCTGTGATCGTTGTTCCGATTGTACCAGCAAGTAGCAGTACAATGAGAAAAAATGCAACGATGCGACCTCTTTTTACCACTTCGTGTTCCTCCTTTAATAATGCAACCTCTACTATGTGACGATTTCCTTTAAATCCACCGCAACATAAATAGGGTACAAGGAAGAGCCTCATGTTGTTCTTCATCCTATGTGTAATGGGTTCCTCGTACCTATGGTCTGATTATGTAATTGTTCACCTTTAATATGAACCATTATAGAAATCTTTGGCAACACCTGTCAATGCCAGGCCTTGCAGCTATTCTTCATTACCTTCTGTCAGTGCGGCAATCGACTTCATCAAATCATCGTCTTTATACGCGCTGACCGTCAAATAGCTGATATATGTAGTGGTGTTCAGACGCATGATCTCCTGCGTGATTTCATATAACCGCTTTTCCGGGTCACCTTTCCATACCTTTTGCCGTAAACATTCCCACACGTCCTGTTTCGTCGTTTTCGGGTACCCCATAATTTTGAATTCATCCGCTTTACTTTGTAAGAGCGGGCTGACATGTGCCTTCCACTGACTTACTGTCTGCACCAATTCCATTGACATTGCCTCCTCCACTTGCAGGCCTGTGTACTAGAAGAGAAAAGTGTCATGCTTGTACACCTGCTGTGCATATACATTCATTGTATATGAATTTAATCACTTTGAGAAGGCGGGTCCTATCACATGACCAAGCAAACTTTTCTGCAGGGCACGTTGATTCTTATTGCAGCGGGTATGGTGACTCGGTTCATGGGGTTCATCAACCGCATCGTCGTTGCAAGAATCATGGGTGAAGAGGGTGTCGGGCTCTATATGATGGCTGTTCCGACATTGATCCTTGCCATCACATTGACACAGTTCGGGCTTCCGGTCGCCATTTCAAAAATGGTCGCAGAGGCAGAAGCAAAATCAGATTTGAAAAAAGTGAAAATGATCCTCATCATGTCACTCGTCATAACCGGAATGTTAAGTGTAATTTTTACAACGTTGATGATTCTGTTCGCCCCTTGGGTAGCAACAAATCTTCTGACAGATGAAAGGACAGCAGTACCGCTGGTTGTCATCGCTCCGATCATACCGATCGTGGCAATCTCGGCCGTCATCAGAGGATATTTCCAAGGCAGACAAAATATGAAACCTCAAGCCTATTCTCAAGTCATTGAGCAATTCGTCCGAATCATTTCCGTTGCTTTCCTGACAAAATTGATGCTCCCTTATGGTGTCGAATATGCAGCTGCTGGGGCTATGGTTTCTGTCATACTAGGCGAATTCGTTTCACTGATGTACATGCTTCGGATGTTTTCTATTAAAAAGCGGTTCAAAGTCCGGAAACGTTTCCTTGTCTATTTGCAAAACGGCAGGTCCACGTTACGTGAATTACTATCGATTGCTGTTCCTACGACCGGCAGTCGAATGATCGGATCTGTTTCTTTTTTCCTTGAGCCGATTCTGGTAGCGCAAAGCCTGGCACTGGCAGGGATCACAGCAACTCTTGCGACGAAGCAATATGGAGAGCTGACCGGGTATGTCCTCCCGCTGCTGTTGCTGCCTACTTTCATCACCCATTCATTGTCGGTGGCACTAGTCCCATCAATCAGTGAAGCAGAAGCAAACAAGAATAACAAACTGGTACATTACCGCATTCACCAGTCCATACGGCTTTCTTTCGCTTCAGGAGGACTGGCTACGATCGTGTTGACAACGTTCGCCGCCACCATCTTGCAGTTGATGTACGGGACAAGCCATGCTGCTTATATGCTCGCACTGATGGCTCCCTTTTTCCTTATGCATTATATCCAATCTCCCCTCCAGGCTGCCCTGCAGGCGCTCAATTTTGCGCGAGCTGCCATGTGGAACAGTTTGATCGGCGCTGTCGTAAAATTTGCAGTACTTATCGGATTAGCTTCACAGCCATCTTTCGGAATACAAGGTGTAGCAATCGCCATTGTGACAGGAGTATTGGTAGTCACCCTCCTCCACCTGGCTACATTGATGAAAGCGATCGGTTTCACCATTCCTTGGGCAGATATTATGAAGATGCTCATATTGGTAGCTGCTACCTGGTTCATGGGGGCCCAGTTAAAGTCATTGATCCATTTTGAGATTGGGGAGAGTATGGGATTTGCTCTTATTTGTGGACTGCTGACGATCATCTATATCATTCTTCTATTTATACTCAGGTTCATCACAAAGGAAGAATTGAAACAGCTGCCATTCTTAAAGAAATTCGTGAAATAGAAATACGTTCCTATTATGGAGAAAGACCCGATCAATTCAGATTCGAATTTGATCGGGTCTTTTTATTTTTGATATATTTAAGGGACATTGCCGAATCAGCGGAAAGGGTGGCGGGGGAACTACTCGCTTTCCTGTGGGGGAGCTGGCGAGCCTCCTCGGTCGTTTTACTCCCTGTGGGGTCTCGCCTAGGCCCTTCTCCCACGGGAGTCGAGCAGTTCCCCCGCCACCCTCTATTTGTTTGGTGAACGACCTTGGCACTGCATAATTTTCAAAAATCAGGACTAGGATACGGGCGTGTTCAAAGTAACTATTCTTTAGGTCTACTTTTATAAAATGTTTTCATAGCCTGACAAATATAAGCTTACATATACTGCTACTATGAATATTGATCTTTATCGTCAATGTACAAGTCTCCAGTCTCGTCCATTGAACAATAGGAGATCTCTTTTTCAGAATCGTAGCCTTTTTTCTTCAGCTCATTCAACAGCCAGCTCTTGTTCTTCTTTATCCTCTGGAGGGAATCATACTGGATCAAACCGTCTGCAATGAGTGAAATTGAATAGCCCTGAGAGCGGTCAGGAGAATTCTCATCCTTTTCAAGCACGGACAGCTTGCCGTTCGGCTCAAGGATAGCGTACTCGACATCCTTGATACTGAAGACGCCTTTCTCCCTCAACTGTGTCAGAAGATCATTGAAATTATACCGCTGCTTGCGCATTTCTTCCTCGTCTATTTTCCCGCCTTTTACGATGATTGAAGGTTTTCCATCGAACCAGTCCCTGAATCGCTGGTTTTTCAAAGATAAAAAGGCACTCAATCGTTGAATGATTAAAAGCACTGTCATTGGAACGATTGCATGTACGAGGGATTTGTCGGGTTGTTCAATCGTGAATACGGCAATTTCAGCAAGCATGACAAATACAACTAAGTCAAGAATACTCAGCTCTCCGATTTCCCTTTTTCCCATAAGACGAAATACAAATAAAATTAAAAAATAAGTGAAAATCGTCCGCGCAATGACCATCAATATCTCTACCAAATCCACTTACGTTGCCTCCTCCACTGCCCCTACCTGTTTTAAGCTCTAGACTTAAGGTGTCCAGAAGCTGGAATATTATGATAGGAACGGAACGAGGAACCGGAAGTACACATAAATGGTCGAAATAATTAGTGAAACGAGCAGGACTGGAATTCCATATAACAGGAATCTGACAAATGAAATCGAATGGTTTGCACTTGCTGCAAGTCCAGCTACGACAACGTTGGCTGATGCTCCGATTAGTGTACCATTACCGCCAAGACAGGCCCCAAGCGCCAACGACCACCATACCGGATCCAAGTTCATCATGCCATATCCCTGCAGTTCATGAACGACTGGAATCATCGCTGCCACGAATGGGATGTTGTCGACGATGCCGGAAAGCAGCCCTGAACTCCAGAGTACGATGATCGCTGTAGTGGGAAGGTCTCCGCCTGAAACCCACATCATCCCCCTGGCGATTTCATCGATAACCCCAACTTTGATAAGTCCGCCAACGAGCATGAACAGTCCCATAAAGAAAAACAGCGTGACCCATTCGACTTCTTCGAACACTTTTTCACTTGAGTACTCTTTATCTGTCAAAAGCAGCAACAGCACCGCGGCACACACAGATACCGTCGTCAGTTCCACATGGATGATCGGATGCATGAGGAAACCGACGATCGTCATGCCTAGGACAGCGAGCGATTGGTAAAGCATCGGTGTTCTTTTCAAGTAAGATTCCGGCTCGATCTTCATCAGCTCTGCAACCTTGGTCGAATCAAACTTCAATTGGTTCCGGAATACGAATACCATTCCTGTAATGATGATCGTAAACAGAATAAGGACCAATGGCCCCAGGTTCCAGACAAACGATAGAAATGTAAAGTGTTTGACCGCCTGTCCAATCATGATATTCGGCGGATCTCCGATCAGCGTTGCCGTCCCTCCAATATTCGAGCTGAAAATCGTTACAATCAAAAACGGAAATGCGGGAAGGGAAAGCATGTTCGTCAGCGTAAGCAGGATAGGGACAAACAGCAGCACAGTCGTAACGTTATCGAGAAAAGCAGAACCTACAGCCGTCAAAATAGCTGTTCCGATCAATAATGGTACCGGTCTCCCTTTGACGGTCTGTGCAAACTTTATCGCCACATATTCA
The DNA here is from genome assembly GCF_042675915.1 of Thalassobacillus hwangdonensis. Classification (NCBI taxonomy): domain Bacteria; kingdom Bacillati; phylum Bacillota; class Bacilli; order Caryophanales; family Bacillaceae; genus Thalassobacillus; species Thalassobacillus hwangdonensis. The sequence goes on from NZ_JBHTKL010000001.1 coordinate 1,248,778, forward strand.
AAGACGCCGGTTTTCTTAGTAATGGAAACAAGTACCATCATGGAAAACAGTAAGGCGATCGTGTCCCAGTCAATGTACTTGGTGAACGCTTCCTCCCAATCATAGACACTTGTCAATAATAATAGGACGCCTCCACCTACCGCTACGAGTGCACGATTGAGTTTCTCTGTCATGATCATGATGTAACTGATGAGGAATATCAAGATTGCCATTGCTGTAATCATAACCTGTCCCCTTTTTACCCTTTTCTATGATGTTTATTCAACAGAAGTACCAAATAGGTATGTCTATTTGAGCATTTTGCTTCATATAGATAGAAGGACAAGTACAGGAAACGGAGGGAGAATCGATGGTAAAGGAAAACTGGAAAGCTATGGGGTATGGGCTGGCAATGATCGTCGTTTTAATGTTATCCTGCAGTTTCGTTTTCGCCTTACTTTTGAGATTCACAAGTATTGATACAGGTATCCTGAATTGGATGACATTGATCACCGCTTTGCTTATCCTGTTCATCGGAGGAGCCGTCGCTGCATTCCGCGGGCAGGAAAAAGGCTGGATGTATGGATTGATCACTGGAGGCGCATTTCTATTGTTCGTCATACTTTATCAATATCTCGGACTCCAGAAAGGGATGTCAATCGCTCAACTGCCTTACTTCGCAGGCATGATGGCAGCAGCTCTAATCGGAGGTATGCTCGGGGTGAACCTGAATCCTGCTGCGCGAACAAAAAAATGAGGATGTCGCTATGACATCCTCATTTTTTATGTTAGTTGTTCACGACGTCGCGAATTGCACTGCGATCGAATTTCAGTTTCGTACCATCTTCGATTACGATGACTACAGTTCCCTCATCGAGCGCATTGATCTTACCATGCAGCCCTCCGATTGTCACGATATCATTTCCCTTTTGCAAATCCGCCTGCATCTGTTGAATCTGCTTCTGTTTCTTTTGCTGTGGACGGATAAGCAAGAAGTAGAAAATTACGAACATGGCTACGATAGGTAATAAACCTAATAGGCCTCCTTCCATGTCCTTTCCCCCTCTCTAAAAGTTCTTCGCATTTGGTTTGTTGAAACCATATTGTTCAAAAAATTCTTCTCTGAAATCGCCTAGGCGATCTTCTCGAATGGCTTCACGTACATGCTCCATCAATTTTAACAGAAAATAAAGATTATGGTAAGTAGTTAGTCGGAAACCAAATGTTTCATTGGCTTTGACCAAATGACGGATATATGCACGTGAATAATTACGGCAAGTGTAGCAATCACAATTTTCATCGATTGGACGGAAATCGCGGGCAAACTTTGCGTTTCTCACGACAAGTCGACCATTGGAAGTCATGCATGTACCATTTCTGGCAATCCTTGTCGGCAGCACACAATCAAACATATCAATCCCACGGATCGAACCATCGATCAGTGAATCCGGTGATCCTACTCCCATCAGATAGCGAGGTTTGTTATCGGGTAACAGCGGTGTCGTGAAATCAAGCACACGATTCATGACATCCTTCGGCTCCCCAACAGACAGGCCACCAATCGCATAGCCAGGAAAATCGAGTGATACGAGATCTTTTGCACTTTGGCGACGCAGCTCTTCATATTCGCCTCCCTGGACGATACCGAACAATCCCTGACGGTCCGTACGCTTATGCGCTTCAAGACATCTCTCCGCCCAGCGGCTTGTCCGTTCCACTGACTTTTTCATATAATCATATTCTGCAGGGTATGGAGGACATTCATCAAATGCCATCATGATGTCAGCTCCAAGGGAATTTTGAATATGCATTGCTTTTTCAGGTGACAGGAACAGCTTTTCCCCGCTGATATGGTTGCGGAAGTGGACACCCTCTTCTTCGATCTGCCTTAAGTCACTAAGACTGAAAACTTGAAAGCCACCAGAATCAGTCAGGATCGAGCCGTCCCAATTCATGAAGTCATGCAATCCTCCAGCTTCCTCGACGATATCTTCTCCAGGACGAAGCCAAAGGTGGTACGTATTGGAGAGAATGATGTTCGCCCCCATACGCTCGAGCTCGTCCGGGCTCATCGTCTTCACAGTGGCAAGTGTGCCGACCGGCATGAAAACAGGCGTCTCGAAAGATCCATGCGGAGTGTGGACTTTACCAAGTCTTGCTCCGGTCTGTTTACACGTTTTGATTAATTCATAGGTTACTGCCATTATTTTAAAACCCTCTCTTTTTACCTACTAATATATCCTGCTCAAAGAATCAGCATTGCATCCCCGAAACTGAAGAAACGATAACGTTCATCGACCGCTTCTCTATAGGCTTTCAGGATGAAATCCCTTCCGGCAAGGGCGCTGACCAGCATGATCAAGGTCGATTTCGGCAAGTGGAAATTGGTGATCAGTCCGTCGATCGCCTTCAATTGATAAGGAGGATAGATGAAAATATCCGTCCAGCCTTCCGCTTTGACAAACGTACCATGATCTCTGACGATCGTCTCCAATGTTCTTGTCGATGTTGTTCCTACCGAGATGATCCGGCTGCCTCTTGCACGAACGTCATTCAACTGCTGTGCTGTTTCCTCTGACATTTGATAGAATTCGGCATGCATATCATGCTCCTCCACATCTTCCACACTTACCGGGCGGAACGTACCAAGCCCTACATGGAGGGTGATGTACGCAATCTCCACCCCTTTGTGGCGGATCTTTTCCAGTAATTCTTCTGTGAAGTGAAGCCCGGCAGTAGGTGCAGCAGCTGAGCCTTCTTCTTTAGCATAGACGGTCTGATACCGTTCACGATCAGGAAGCTGCTCCTTGATATAAGGAGGAAGCGGCATTTCTCCCAAGGATTCCAATACTTCAAGGAAAATGCCTTCATATTCAAATTTGACGACTCTGCCGCCATGTTCCTTAAGACCGGTGCATACAGCAGCAAGCTTGCCATCACCAAAAACGATCCTGGTGCCTTCTTTCACTTTTTTCGCTGGCTTGGCAAGCACTTCCCACTCATCCTTTTCCGATTGATGCAAAAGCAGCACTTCCACTTTTGCTCCAGTATCCTCTTTCACTCCATAAAGCCGAGCTGGAAGGACGCGGGTATCATTCAGGACAAGACAGTCGCCTGCATCCAAGTAATCGATGATGTCATAAAAGTGCTTATGATCAATCGATTCTTTCTCTTTATTCAAGACCATCAACCTGGAAGCCGTCCGGTCTTCCAGCGGGGTCTGGGCAATCAATTCCTCTGGCAGGTCGAAATCATATTGCTTGATATCCATAGTAAACTCCTATTCGTGCTAACTTATTTTGCCGATAAAATAAAAAATCAATGATAAGATGATACTCACCACGATGGAGGTCATGATCGGAAAATAAAAGGTGACATTGCCTTTCTTGAAGGACAAGTCCCCGGGAAGCTTTCCAATCACACTCCACAGGATTCCGACAATGATAAAAACAATCCCTATTACAATAAATATTTTTCCGAACCCGGTCAAGCCTCAGGCACCTCCCGGTGGAAGTGCTGATACGCTTTTGGAGTCACGACGCGTCCTCTCGGGGTACGTTGGATGAAGCCCTGTTGCAGCAGGAAGGGTTCATATACGTCTTCAATCGTCTGGGATTCCTCCCCGATCGTGGCCGCAATCGTATCCAATCCGACAGGTCCACCACGGAATCCATCGATGATTCCGAGCAGGAACTTGTGGTCGATATGATCAAGTCCGGCAGGGTCGACCTGAAGCATCTCAAGTGCTTCCTGGGTCGTATCGAACAGAATTCTGTCCATCCCCTTGACCTGTGCCATGTCACGCACCCGCTTTAACAGGCGATTGGCAATCCTCGGGGTTCCTCTTGAACGTCTGGCGATCTCGATCGCTGCATCTCCATCGATACCGATATGAAAAATATCCCCTGTCCGCTGTACAATCGAACACAAATCTTTCGTATCATAAAAATCAAGCCTGCTCAATACACCGAAACGATCCCGTAACGGAGCGGACAAAAGACCCGCTCTGGTCGTTGCTCCGATCAACGTGAATGGTGGCAGGTCGAGACGAACAGATCTCGCACTGGGGCCACTGCCGATTACGATATCGAGACAAAAATCTTCCATAGCCGGATACAACACTTCCTCGACAGAACGAGGAAGACGGTGGATCTCATCGATGAACAGGACATCCCCTGCTTCTAATGATGAAAGGATCGCCGCAAGATCTCCCGCCCGCTCGATCGCAGGGCCGGAAGTTGCACGGAACTGTACCCCCATTTCGTTTGCGATGATCGAGGCTAATGTCGTTTTACCAAGTCCTGGCGGTCCATAAAGGAGGACATGATCAAGCGGCTCGTTTCGCATTTTTGCCGCCTCGATGAAAATCCGCAAGTTCTCTTTCGTTTTCGTTTGACCGATATATTGATTCAGGTTTGCTGGTCTTAAACTGAATTCAATACTTGAATCGTCTTCCTGTAGTTCATTGGAAACCATTCGCTCTTCCATCACTCACAGTCTCCTTCCTAATTTTTCATCATGAGCTGCAGCCCTTTGCGGACATAATCATCCACATTCTCACAGTTTTCCTTATTCAGCTTCGGACGCAGTGCAGTCAATTCACGATCAGAATATCCTAGCGCCTTCATTGCTTCCAGCGCCTCATCGACTGATTTCCGTTTTGCAGAAGAGGATGTCTTATCATCATAGAAAATCGATTGCTCATTCTCTTCATCAGGAAGCCAGACGAGCAGCTTTCCTTTCAAATCCAGAATCATCTGTCGGGCCGTCTTTTTCCCTACACCAGGGAATTTCGTCAGGAACTTCTCATCTTCCTGTTCGATTCCAGTTACGAAATCCGTCACACTGGTCGATGCCAAAATAGCCAACGCCCCTTTTGGACCGATTCCGGAAACATTCAACAGTTTCGCAAACAATGATTTATCTTCTTTCTTTTTGAACCCATACAACGTCTGGGTGTCTTCTCTTACATAATGATATGTATGGACCTGTATTTCTTTATTCATGTATGCCTGAAAAGCATATGGATTTGCGCAAATCACTTCATAGCCTATTCCATTTGTTTCGATTACGACCGATTCATCATCGACGACGGTCAAATTCCCTCTGATATATGCAATCATTGGCTTCGTTTCCCCTCTACCATGTCAAATTCTCCATCTATTGTAACACACAAGCACATGTTCGTATAAGGGCATTTGACTCAGAAATGCCTTGACGCCAAAAGAGCCAAAGGAAGGCGTGCTCCCTTTGGCTGTGTGCATTCAATATTTTTCTTTCTCACCAGAAAATTCAGCATAGGTTTCCATCACGTGCTGGAACTGCTCTTTATCGGTGATTTTGATTCCTTCCTTCAATGCCTTCATCCGCGATGACTCCAGTTTTTCGACAGGTATGGAATAAAAGGATTCGATTACATCTCCATTTGCCGGCTTACCTCTGAAGATGCTCAATTGATTGTTCAAATCGATTCCAAAATATCCATCCTTCTTAACGGAAGGGGAGATGTCAGTGGAGGCTTTTTCGAAAGTGACGAATCCTTCGCCCATCTCTACAAATTGCCAATCACGATATTGAGCCCAGAAATCTTCCATCGACCAGATGGTCTGGACGGTTTCATCCACTTCACTCGTTCCATCGATATAAGTGGTCTTCTCTTTCACTGTCAATTCCATAGGTTCACTAGCAACCGGAGCAGCACGATCGTCTGCATTGACATTGATCAGATCCTGAGGTCTGGTATAGATCAGACAACCGATGACAAGAAGGAAAGTCAATGTATATCTTAAAGGTCTCATAGTTATCACCTCAAATAAAAATAGCTTCCATTTCCAGTTTGCCCAGAAATAGAAGCTATTATTATGAAAGGTGGAAATCAGGACAGTTTCTCAAGCACTTCTTCATTCGCTTCGAAGTTATGATAGATGTCCTGAACATCGTCATCATCTTCCAGCATGTCGATCAGCTTCAGCATCTTAGCTGCCTGCTCTTCATCCAGTTCATTATAGGTCTGAGGAATCATCGTCAATTCAGCCGTCTCAAACGTGTACCCGGCAGCTTCGAGCGCCTGTTTGACCGAAGTGAACTGATCCACTTCTGTATAGATTTCAAAGGTTTCATCGCTGGTTTCCATTTCCTCAGCTCCCGCTTCGATTGCTTCGAGCATCACTTCTTCTTCATCCTGCTCATGCATATCACGATCGATGACGAGATAGCCTTTTCGGTCGAACATATACGATACGCAGCCGTTTTCTCCGAGGTTCCCATCATTCTTATTGAATGCATGGCGCACTTCCGCTGCTGTACGGTTTTTATTATCTGTAAGCACTTTGACCATGACAGCTGCTCCGCCCGGTCCATAGCCTTCATAATAGAACTCTTCATAATTGACGCCGTCCAGATCACCGGTCGCTTTTTTGATGGCACGATCGATGTTATCGTTTGGCATATTGCTCGCTTTAGCCTTATCGATGACCATTCTCAACCCTGGATTCATTTCCGGGTCCCCACCGCCTTGTTTTGCTGCGACAAAGATCTCTCTGGCAAGTTTCATAAACACTTTACCACGCTTGGCGTCCTGCGCATTTTTACGTCTTTGAATATTCTTCCATTTAGAATGACCAGCCATCGGACATTCTCCTCTCCATCAAACAAATGTGATTCCACTTTCACTATATCATAACCATTTGTTTGATTGAAGCAGTGCGGCTAAGGCTGGGTGACAGCTATTCTCCGCCAAAACGGTCGATGAATTCATTGATCTGCTCTTTCACTTTTCCAGGTGCCTGTTCTGCTTTGAGACGAGCATTCAAGTCTTTCATATGATCCCACCGGTTGTTGTTCGTGTATACGTACACTTTTTTTCCGTTGGCCATCTTTTCTACTTTATGTCGGACTTTCTGTGCAACAGAATGATCTCTTTGATCATATGGGTTGATCATCACAGCAACCATGATGCGGTCTTCGGTAGCAATCGCCTGGGTCATCGTCACTTCTTTTATTTCATTGACAGCTTCCGTGATTCTGAGAGATTCTTCATTATAAAAACCGTTATCATGGCTGCGATTGGATTCACCGTATTGGGTGTTCCGGATCTCTCTCGTTTCATCCCGTTTATGATAAGGGCGATTCCCATAATCAGGATCAGGTGTTTCCACTTCATCATTCTGTTCCCCAGATTTCATCGGCTGATATAGATTTTCAGTGTCATTCTGCTGTTTTTCTTGAGCCTGATCGTCCTGTCCACATCCACCAAGGATGAACAAGGAAACAACCATCAATAAACCTATCCATCTGTACATAAAAAAACCTCCTTTGCCTTTAAGATGAGGCAAGGAGGAAATTTTCATTCTGTAAAATTATTTCCTTATTTCAATGGTTCCGGCCCAGGCGCAAGTGAGCGTTTATGTGCTGATTTGCGATGCATCGCTTCAATGATCTCTTTATCTTTTTCAGGGATTTCTTCCCCTTTGATATGCTTATCGATCATATCATAACTTGTTCCCATTTCATTCTCATCGGTCTGACCTTCCCAAAGTCCAGCGCTCGGCTGCTTATTGATGACTGCTTCAGGAACATTCAGATATCCAGCCATTTCACGAACTTCACCTTTCGTAAGGTTGACCAACGGTACAAGGTCCACACCGCCATCTCCATACTTTGTAAAATATCCGGTGTACCACTCAGCAGCATTATCTGTACCTACTACAAGGTAATTGTGATTGGTCGCTATCGTATAAAGTGTACTCATACGCAAACGGGCCCTCAGGTTGGCGTCCGCAAGCTTTTCATTCGCTTCATTAAGCGTACCTGCCGCTTTCAACTGTTCTTTGATTGCTCCGAACATCGTGTTATGAGTGTCGGTCAGATCGACCGTCATATGATCGATCCCACACTCCTCGATGACCTGATGGGCATGATCGGCATCACTTGACTGACTCTTACATGGCATGATGACTCCGAGCGAGTTTTCCGGAAATGCTTTTTTGATCAAATTGGCTACGACTGCTGAATCGATTCCGCCACTAACTCCAACGAGCATCCCTTTTACGTTCGCTTCTTCGCCTTTTTGCTTCAACCATTCTACTATGTGTTCGATTTGTTTTTCCATGTCGTCGTATGCTCTCCTTTTTCACGTATAGGATGTCTTATGATAGCATATCCAGAACTTTCTCAACAAATCTTTTCCTCTCCTGCCACATTTGCTCATATTCCACCAATTCAGCATCCATTCTTCGGTAGTCATCTTTGAACCGTCTAGTCAAATGAATCCATTCCCTCATGAAGTCACTCGGGACAAGGAGTCCTTTCAGCCACTGTTTCTTATTTGGAACATCCCTGAAAAGACTGGTCAGTTTACTCCATGAATGATCGATATGGTGTAAATAACGCTGCCCTAGTTGAATGAACTCATAAACCTCCGGCCCCATTTGCAGAAGGTCAAAGTCAATCAGCTTGATTTCCCCTGTGTCCGTCCGAATGAAATTATGGTGCGCGACATCCCCATGAATCCACGATTTTTCTGTATGCGCTTTTTCATGAATTCCTTTCCAATTTTCATTACGGAACGCTCTTAAGGTGATGTCGCACACTTCCGCAATATCCTCATAAAGGTGTTCTCTACCCAAATTACGGAAAAGCGGACGGGTATCGTTGAACACTTCAGCCCTTCGCTCGAATTTAATATAAAGCGGCGACCGCTGAATGATCGGCTTCGTCGTCCCGCGGCAACTGGTGTGAAAAGCATAAAGAAACTTCAGTGCTTCCTGGCGGTCTCGTTTATACCTGAAGTTCAGTGCTTCTCCATCAATCCATTCAAAAAGCCCCCAATGATCCTTCCCATCTTCTACATACCGCAGACCATTCGGAAAAGCGATAGGTGCTGCACCATACGAGGAAGACGCTTCCCATTCTTTGAAGAAAAGATGTTGTTGTTCGAGCTTGGCAGGGTTACTATACGCTTTAAGTGCAAAAAACTGATTGCCACAACGAATCTTGAATACATGCAATTTCATCGCTTTGATATCATCGATCCCTAGAGCCCCATGTTCATGCATAAAAGAAATGAGGCGATTCATGTAGGAATCGCCCCGCCTCTTAATCTTCATCGCTTTCCCAGTCATAGGAATTGCTCAGCCCGGGATAATTCCCCCACGTTTGCTGGTTCTGTCCCGCAGAACCCGGCATCATTTGCTGCCCGCCTTGACCCCATGGCATCTGTTGTCCGGAGCCCGGCATCATCATTTGCTGCCCTTGTGTACCTTGGTTACCTTGACCTGAACCGGAAGGCATCTGTTGACCCTGACCTGGCATCATCTGCTGGCCTTGGCCCCATGGCATCTGCTGTCCCTGACCCGGCATCATCTGCTGGCCTTGGCCCCATGGCATCTGCTGTCCCTGACCTGGCATCATCTGCTGGCCTTGGCCCCATGGCATCTGTTGACCCTCACCCGGCATCATTTGCTGGCCTTGGCCCCACGGCATCTGTTGACCATAGCCTGGCATCATCTGCTGACCTTGACCCCACGGCATCTGTTGACCATAGCCTGGCATCATCTGCTGGCCTTGACCCCACGGCATCTGTTGACCGTAGCCACCACAGCCACAGTCATCCATTTGTGCTCCTGCTACCTGGTCACCATCGCTGCTCGAATCCCACATTTCCTGCATGCCTGCTACTTGATTATCATCTTCGCACATATACTGGCTATCCACCAACTGGCCTTGTGGCATCATAGGCATCGGTGGACAGTAGACCGGTTGGAACGGCGGACATGGCGGTAGATGCTGAGGCATCATCATCGGCATTGGCATTGGCATCGGCATCGGCTGGTACTGAGCTCCTTGTACCTGTGGCATTTTCTGCTGGGACTGGGTTCCTTGTACTTGCGGTATCTTCTGCTGGGACTGGGCTCCTTGTACCTGCGGCATCTTCTGCTGGGACTGGGCTCCTTGTACCTGCGGCATCTGTTGAGGTTGCATTTGCGGCATTTTGTTCGGCTTCTGCTTTTGAGTCTCTTGCGGCTTTACCGCTTTTGGCGCTTGAGGTTTTTGTACCCCTTTGACTTTTTCTTTCTTTTTCTGCGGCATGGCTGGCATTGGAGGAAGATTGAAGGTGGTGTAGTAATTTTGCAATTGCTGATCGACAACCGGCATATGGAAAGGCATGTTCATTTGGATCGGTTGTTTCGGCTGTACAGGCATCATCGGTTTTTCTTTCGGTTTCACTTCATCTTCAACGACCTTCGGAATCGGCTTCGGTGCTTCCTTTTTATATGGCTGATACTTCGGCATTTCTTTCTTAACAGGCGCTTGGTTATTTACAGGCGCTTCTTTCTTTTTCGGTGCCTCTTTCTTAACTGGTTTCGTTCCTTGAGGTACTTTGATCTTCATGCCTGGCATGATCATGTCGGGATTGGATAATTGATTGTTCATATTCTTCAGCTCGGTAAAATCTACGCCGTACTTCTGGGCAATCTTCCAAAGCGTATCACCTTTTTGTACAATGTGAATTTTCAACTTAGATACTCCCCTCTTTATGCAAATAGACCAATTGGTCAAGATTCTTCCTATACAACTTATGCAACGGGGAGAGAAAGGTTGATGATTTTGCCCAAACTTTTTGTGGGAGGGAGGTCATTTGCTTATATTCGTGGGAATTATGAAGCATAGGTCCAATAATCTGATATTACTTCCGTTTTCGTGTGTTTAGGTTCGTAATGCTGAGATTCTGTTCAAATTCTATGGGATTCCAATCCATAAAAAAAAGCCAGAGCGGCTTCGATGAGCCCTCTGACTTATAGATTAAAACTTGGATAAGTACCCAGCAGCTTCAAGGAGCATCCTAATGCGGTAAGCTCTGCTTCTACTCCTGGAAATAGGATCTGATCATAGGCCTGGTCGACATCGATAATGAAAAAATAATTACCGAGTCCGGTTTTCATCGGCCGGGATTCAATCTTTGACAGGTTCATTTTTCTCCACGCAAAAGCCGCCAGAACCTGGTGCAACGCTCCTGCATAATCCTTCGGCAACGTGACCATGACAGTCGATTTGTACTTGCTTGGTTGAAAATCATTGATTTGCAGTGTCTGCTTCGTTTTCTGGACGACGGCAAACCTTGTATGGTTATTTTCATAGTCATGGATATCCTCCGACCGGATATGAAGGCCATATTCCTTCCCAGCCAACTGGTTGCCGATTGCTGCGCATGCGCCATCCTTTTCAGCTACAAGCTCCGCTGCTCTCCCGGTGGATGAAGTGTAATGCAGCTCCGCATCGGGATAGTGTTGATGTAGGTGTTGCTGACACTGGGCAATCGCGTGACTGTGAGAATAAATGTGCTCGATTTCCCCATCAAGATGATTCTTTTTTACCAGCAGATGCTGGCGAATTGGAACAGACAGTTCTGCGACAATCGAAACGTCTACATGATGAGTCATATAATCTGTAGTTAAATGTACAGATCCTTCGATCGCATTTTCCAATGGTACGACACCTGTTTGAATCTCTCCGGCTTCCACCGCATCGAGGCAGGCTGGAATGGTTTCATAACTGATGAAGTTGCCTTCCGAAAAGAATGCATTGACAGCCATTTTCGTGAAGGTGCCTTTCGGTCCCAAATAACCGATTCGTTGATGTGACAATGGCTAATCCTCCAATCATGCACCTGTGCTTAATAAATCCACTCTGATGATGAAGTCCACTTGATTCAGTCGGTGAATCAGTTCATTGATGGACATCGCCATGCCGGATGTATTCAATGACAAGGTGACGTTCGCTTTCCCCTGTAAAGGGATGGACTGATGGATCGTCAGTACATTGCACCCCGCCTCTGCGACTGCGGCCAATAGGCTCGAAAGCGAGCCGCTCCGATCCTCCAGATAGAAGAAAAGTGTGATCATCTGCTCTTTCACCATTTCATGAAACGGATAAACCGCGTCCCTGTATTTATAGAACGCACTTCTGGACAGATCCACCCGCTTCACTGCTTCAAAGATGGATTCCACTTTTCCAGCTTCAAGAAGTTCCTTCGCATCGATCGTCTTCTTCATCGCCTCTGGTAATACATCACTTCTGACAAGGTAAAATTGTTCTGTCTCCATCCTCATCCCCCCAACACGTGTTGCACTATAATCATTCTACAAATTCAAATTCATGATCAAGCAGTCTTACCGTATCTCCATCCTTGGCACCGCGCTTCCGCAATGCATCATCAATTCCCAACCCGCGCATCTGACGTGAAAATCTCCGGATTGATTCATCATGGTTGAAGTCGGTCATCTTGAAGAGCTTTTCAATGTGATCCCCTGAAAGTACAAAAGCTCCATCTGGATCTCTGGTGATCGTGTAATCCGTTTCATCTTTCTCGTATCGGTAAACGACTCTTTCTTCTTTTTCTTCCAGCGGTGTTGTGTCTTTTGGAATGCGAGCAAGCGTATCTGCCACTTCGAACAGCATTTCACTCAACCCATTTCTCGTCAATGTGGAGATTGGGAAGACTGGATATTCCTCTTCTAATCTTTCCTTGAAGGTAGCTAACTGTTCCTCTGCTCCGGGCATATCCATTTTATTCGCTGCAATGATCTGCGGTCGTTCCTTCAGTCGTTTATCATATTCGAACAGCTCTTGATTGATCGTCAAATAATCTTCATACGGATCTCTGCCTTCCGTAGCTGCCATATCTATGACATGGACGATTACACGTGTACGCTCGACGTGACGCAGGAATTGATGCCCAAGACCTACTCCTTCGTGAGCACCTTCGATCAATCCTGGCAAATCAGCCATGACAAAGCTGCGCTGGTCAGCAGTTTCCACTACACCCAGGTTCGGAGCTAGGGTGGTGAAATGATAATCAGCAATTTTCGGTTTTGCTGCAGATACTACAGACAATAACGTCGATTTACCGACACTTGGAAAACCGACCAGCCCGACATCCGCAATCAGCTTCAGTTCGATCTGAATTTCCCGCTCCTGTCCCGGTTCGCCGTTTTCCGCCATTTCAGGAGCAGGGTTTCTTGCTGTAGCAAACCTGACATTCCCTCGGCCGCCACGGCCACCTCTCGCAATGACCGACTGCTGTTTATGCTCGACCAGGTCAGCAATCACTTCGCCAGTGTCTGCGTCTTTTACTGTAGTGCCTGGTGGTACAGGAATCACATAAGGACTCGAATTCTTTCCATGCTGTCCTTTACTCATTCCATTCTCTCCACGCTGCGCTTTAAAATGACGCTGGTAGCGGAAATCCATCAATGTATTCAGGCCTTCGTCGACTTCAAAAATGACGTCTCCGCCATTTCCTCCATCCCCACCGGCAGGCCCACCCAGTGGTACATATTTTTCACGGCGGAAAGCAACTAATCCGTTTCCTCCATCGCCGCCTTTGACATAAACCTTCACCTGATCGACAAACATGTCCATCACCTCTTAATTTCTACATTCAATTTCATCGACAACTGCTGTTGATGATCTGCGTCTTCCAATTTTGCTGCTGTTAAAAATTCCAATTGCTCAAGCTCTCCGATGATGTTTTCAGTATTTGCATAATTACCCGAGAATACCATCGACACCTCAACATTGGATGGCTGCTGTTTATAAATCACGAGCGTCCCTTCATACAGGGACTCCGGATCACTTTGTGACTCCAGTATCCGGATCGTCTCCTCACAATAAGCAAGTAAAGTTAGATCCTTATAGGAAAGATCTTGAGATTCCATATCAATTTTAAACTCCAGCCGATGATTCTCATGGCTCCAATTAAATGATAGCAGCCAAAGTGTCAGATAAGGCACATTCAGATTCATCAATTTCTGCTCTTCCTGTGATGTCTCAATGGTCTTTTGAATGGTCGCATGTACCTTTTCTGTTTTGCCCATCGTTGTGTACCCTTGAATCAGCTGTAATTGATTCATCCAATCATGCCGTTTATGTCTCAATAATTGAATCACTTCATTGACCTGCATCCCCAACACCGCTCCCTTTTTTATTCAGGTCTTATATTCTCAAATATCTTAGGTTAATTTGATAATGTGAGGTGGCCGAAAACATTGTGGATTTGGGCTGGATGAGAAAAGACTCGCTTTCCTGCGGGGAACTGGAGAGCTTCCTCAGGCTTCGCCTTGCGGGATCTCGCCTAGCTCCTTCTCCCGCGGGAGTCTCGCCTTTTCTCATCCAGCCCACCTGAACACCATGTTTGGCCCGTTTGACCAATCTACCTCTGAAGAAGAATTGGTTCCTATTTCATTAATTGCGGTGTACCTGAATCGTTTATTTGAGAGATGAACCTTACAATGTAATGCGAATCTTTATGAAAAGTATAGCAAACATTACCTGTAGATGTGAAAGATTATCTTGTTGTAGTGGGGATGAGCATTGCTGCATCATTTAACAATGAAAAAACCGCGCATATGCAAATGCACAGCGCGGTTTATTAATTGAATAGGTATCGTTGCTTAAGCTTCTTTCGCAACTGGATAAACGCTAACTTTTTTGCGGTTGCGTCCGTAGCGTTCGAATTTGACAACACCATCGACTTTAGCGAATAGCGTGTCATCTCCACCACGACCTACGTTCTCTCCTGGATAGATCTTCGTTCCGCGTTGGCGGTAAAGGATAGATCCTCCAGATACGAATTGTCCGTCAGCACGTTTCGCACCAAGTCTTTTGGACTCAGAGTCACGGCCGTTTTTCGTACTACCTACACCCTTCTTTTGGGCGAAGAACTGCAAATCTAGACGTAGCATGGGTTTGCACCTCCTTATTTTTCAGAGATGGTAATATATTGACTATAATCTCGTTCAATGGTCTGGAGTGAAACCAGCATCCCTTCAAGAAGCAGTGAAGCTTTATCCAACTGATCTTGTCCCAGATCTTCCGGAAGTTCGATCCGAAGGTAACCGCCTTCTCCTCCTTGCTCGATCGCAGGTTCACATTCACTTAACCGTATGACAGCATTGACTGCTCCGAAAGAAACAGCTGAAACTGCAGCACATACAAGATCATGACCATGAGGGCCACTCTCTGCATGTCCAGAGATTTCAAAGCCAGTCATATTGCCATCTTTACGAAGAATCATTACTCGAATCATACCATCAAGCCTTATGCGTTGATTTTTTCAATCGTCAACTTCGTGTATGGTTGACGGTGACCTTGTTTACGCTTGTAGTTTTTCTTAGGTTTGTATTTGAATACAGTGATTTTCTTCTGACGGCCTTGTTTTTCAACTTTAGCAGTCACTGAAGCACCGTCTACAAATGGAGCTCCGACTTTAGCGTCGTCTCCACCTACGAAAAGTACGTTTTCAAAAGTGACAGAATCGCCAGCCTCGCCGTTGACTTTCTCAACGTAGATGGATTGACCTTCTTCCACTTTGAATTGCTTACCACCAGTTTCGATAATTGCGTACATACTTGCACCTCCTCATTAAACTCAGACTCGCCATCCCAGGTACCTTAAGGTTTAAAAACCTGTTCTGTGCGGTTGTAGCAGTCGGGTGCTACTAGAATAACATATTGATACTATCACAAATCAAAAGCCCTTGTCAATATGAAAACCGCGACTTGCCACTATTTCTCGAACTGTTTCGACCGATCCTGTTTCAAGCGAAAATGTGCTTGAATTGGGGTCGATGTAAAAAAACAGTTCCTGTGGAATTTTACTAGAGATGCCAGAAGAAATCAATCGGTTTTTGAGACATTCCCACTCTTTCGGCAAACCGATCAGAACCGCTTCGTGCGCACTGTTATTTAAAGATAGGATCGCCCGCTCCAGTTGGAAGAATGTTGTCGTATCTGAATAGTGGAAGTCATGCGCACCAAGGAAGCTCTTCCATGATGGCTGCTCTTTTTTCCTAGTTACTTCAAGCAGCCCTAACCTCGTGAAACCATGGACGTTCAGGAACAGACCGTGCTGCTTTGCGGTACGTTTGAATGCTTGGAGAACCTTGGACTCTGATTTTTTGTCATCCATATTAATAAAATCGATCAGAATGATACCAGCAAGTCTCCTTAGCCTGATTTCCTCGACAATTGCCACGACTGCCTTCATATTCGTCTGCAATGCAGTCTGCTGTTTATTCGATTTACCTGTATAAGCTGCACTGTTCACATCAATGACGACCATCGCTTCTGTTTCATCGATGTGCAATGATCCCTCGACGACAGGGTTAACGATTCGTTCCTGAACGCTTTGAACAGTCGTTCCGAGTGCCGCTTCAAACTCTCGCTCCCATTTAATATGATCAGTGTAGGATGGAAAACTTTTTTTCCACTCTTTTGAAGTGGCTGCATCATCTATAATAATTTGATCAAACGTATGGAGAGGGTAGTGTTGCAATACTTGATCGGGAATAACTGCAGTCGAATGGACAAGCCCTGGTTCGTTCCTTACTGTTCGGTTCTTCCACTTGTGCCTAAGATACGTCCACTCTTCAATGAGCGATTCCTTTTGCATATTTACAGCAGCCGTCCTAAGAATGACTCCCTCTTCCCCTTCCAGCATATCTACAAAAAAGCTACGTAATTCCTGCTGTTGATCATCCGTAAGTTTTCTGGATACATGTACTTGCTTCCCAACAGGTAAATAGACGAGATTTGCCGCACCGATAGAAAGATCGGTGGTCAATACAGGTCCTTTACTGCCAATAGGCGCTTTTTTAATTTGAACCAGGATTTTTGCACCTTCGACGGGAGGCTGATTGCAGTCGGAAAGATGCAAAAAGCCATTAGTTTCGGTACCAATATCAACGAAAGCTGCTTTTATCCCTTTTTCAACATTCGTTACCTTGCCTGAATAAATGGCACCCACCTGTGGTGTACGCTCCGGACGTTCGAACCACACTTCGGTAATGCGCCCGTCTTCTTTCAATAGGGCAGTTTTTTCCGTAGGAATGTGGTTGATGAATAACTGTCGCATGGTCGGATCCTACTTTCTATCTGAAATCAGCTCATAAAGAAGTAAATGGGGATTTCCCTGCTGGAAGAAAGAATCAAGACAATCTTTCTCTTTAACGACTTTCCCCTCGTCCACTAGATAGTTGTATTGCCGGTCACTTCTGATATTCGTCAGAACCTTCCAGACTGTCCATTGACTATCTAAGTGGATTGTCCTTACTTCTTTCATGCGTTCTGCCATCCGCTGCCTGAACAATAAGAAGCGGATGAACGTGTAATAGCGCTGCTTCCATTCTAGACGATTTTCGACCAGGAGAAAACAAGCAAGTAGAATGCCGTGCAATGTGAAAAGTCCGGTCGTTGCGAAAAACAGGATCAGACATATGAGAAATCCTATCGAGAATAAGATGATGGTGTGGTGGGCGGTCCGGTAAGGGATCCATCTTGAAAAAAAGTAAAAAGCAAGCTTTCCTCCATCAAGTGGCCAGACAGGGAGAAGGTTGAACCCTAAAATCAGCCAGTTATAAAAAATCGCCAGGTGGATCAGATGATCGACTTGTGGCGATACGAACGGGATAAGACCATATAAAGCCAGAAGCATCCACACATGCTGAAGAGGGCCAGCCAGCGTGACGAGAAGCTGTTCTTTGAAAGGCCTGCTCCCATGCTCATCACACACCATCGTTCCTCCAAACAGCCACAACGTCACTTTTTGAATCCGCCATCCAAATCTTCGCGCCATCCAGAAGTGACCATACTCATGGATGGATACCGTTACAAATAAAATCAGGAGCTCGAAGAAAGCCCCTGTCCAAATCGACGTCAGTACGAACAAAATTAATATAGGATGAAGATGGATGAGCGGATGGAGCTTAAGGTTGTTCATCAACTTGAATCACCTGAATGGGATCGATGAAACGGTCATCCTTTTCAATGGCGAAAAAGAAAGTGCTTGTGCTTCCCTGCTCCGGACTGATTTTGCCGATTGTGGCATTTGCAGCAACGGATTCATAGAGATGTACATCAATGGAAGAAAGGTAACCGTACACACTTTTTGAACCATCCGCATGCTGCAGGATGATCGTCTGATCAGTCTGAGAGTCTTTACCGGCAAATACGACCGTTCCTGAATCCATAGCAACGATGTCCGCAGGCTCATCCGCTGTCATGACGACACCTTTGCCATGAGACTGGAAATTCTCACTGACGGTCCCGTTGACAGGCAATGCTGCCGGCTGACCTGGCGTCGTCTCATCTCTCCGGACAAGTTCAAGCGGCTCCCCGAAACGCTCTTTATACCAGGCTGTAGCGGCTGCAAATGGGAAGTCCTCCTCCATCTTGTCCACCACCCATCCCTTTGGCTTCTCAAGCCATGTTACTTCTGTCTGGGACAGAATGGCGACAACGAAAAATAGGCATGCAGCAATGATTACCCGAAGCAGAAGCAGGTTCAGCCGGTTTTCAGGTGAACGTCGAGCTTGTCCAAGTGTATCGGTTGAAAAGGGAGAGTATCCATGCTTTTCTTCTTCCTGCAGTTGAAAAGGCATACGGTTGTTGTACTTCCCCGAGGAACTACTGCTGAATGATTTCTTGTCTCTTTTACGGTCGTTTATATTCTTACGAATTCGATCAATGTCTCTCCGCATAATGGCTTCCATCCCTTACTTGAGTTTGTACAAGTCTATGACCCAAGCAAAGAATGTATGAATGATAATTGGAGAAGGTCGCACTTCACCGCATTACCGTGGTGAGGGACAGTCCCCCGGGGGTTTAACGCGGTGATGCGGCGGGGGACTGTCCCTCAATGCGTTAAAGTAAAAAAACACTTGGTGCTGTGCACCAAGTGTTTGTGGGTGTTTCTATTAATTTATCATACTCTCAGTCCGAAGAATTTCTTGACCTTTGTAAGCATACCTTTTTCTTCATCCAGGTTCATCAATGGAACAGACTCCCCAAGAATCCGTCTTGCAATATTCCGATAAGCCATCGATGCTTTCGTGTCCGGCTGAAGGGCAACAGGTTCACCATGGTTGGATGCTTTAATGACTTCATCGTCATCCGCTACGATTCCAAGAAGGTCGATGGATAATACCGATGCGATATCTTCCACTTCCAGCATGTCACCATTTTTCACCATATGCGTCCGTATCCGGTTCACAATCAATTTTGGAGGCTCGATATCCTCTTGTTCCAATAGTCCGATGATCCGGTCTGCATCACGCACACTGGATTTTTCAGGAGTGGTCACGACAATCGCTTTGTCTGCACCGGCCACTGCATTCTTATAGCCCTGTTCGATGCCAGCAGGACAATCGATCAGCACATAGTCGAATTCCTGCTTCAGTTCATCGATGATCTTTTTCATCTGTTCCGGATTCACTTCAGACTTATCGCTTGTCTGCGCTGCCGGCAGCAGGCTCAGGCATTCGAAACGTTTATCCGGTACGAGTCCCTGCTTCGTCTTGATTCGGCCATGAGCGACATCAACCAAATCGAAAATGATACGATTCTCCAGACCCATCACGACATCGAGGTTGCGGAGACCGATATCTGTATCGACCAGACATACTTTCTTATCCAACAATGCAAGTGCTGTACCAAGGTTTGCGGTCGTAGTAGTTTTCCCCACTCCGCCCTTTCCCGAAGTAACGACGATTGCCTCACCCATTTAACATTCTCCTTTCAAAACTGCTGATATCCGGCCTGCGCTTAACGATTTCCTGAAGCCGATCCATCCGGATTTTATCTTCTTCCTCATCGAAGTAACCACATTCCATGTAGACACCATCGGATTCATAATCCGGAGAGCGGCTGATATACTCAGCAATTCTAAGTTGATTCGGTTGCATATAAGAGGCGATGATGACCGCATCGCGATTGCCATCCACTCCGGCGTGAGCAATCCCTTTCAAGCTTCCAAGGATGAAAATGTTCCCTGTCGCCATCACTTTTCCGCCAGGATTGACATCCCCGATCAGCAACAGGTCTCCTTCGATATTGATGACCTGTCCAGAACGGATCATCCTTACCATCGATTTGACTTCGGTATTCCGCTGCCATTCGAGCGCCTCTTCCTTGGTGATGACAGCTGATTCGAATGCCTCCACCTTCAGATGCTGTTTTTCTAATATGATCGATTTCAGCTCTTCCTGCTGCTCTTCACTCAGAAGTCGATTCCCCAGCTGGATGGTGACTTTGATGACTTTATCGTCCTTAGAAACAGGATTATTGGATAATTGCTGTTGCAATTCTTTACGTACTTCTGTGTAGGAACATTGGTCGTTGATCTGCAATGTCAACCCATCCCTTGTCCCTTTGATCGTTATGATTTGCTTGTTGGAAATCATCGGTCTCACCCCAAACGTTTGAACCCACTATCGATGGATCAATTTTTTGTAATGGATTCAGACCATTTCATCAATCTGCCTCTGATAAGTGGATATAGAATTAAGAAAAATACGAGGTTTGCTACAACTGTCGGCAGCAATCGGTGGGATAGAAACACCTGCCAACCTGTCGTAGTCACCTGTATGAAATAATAGAGAACATAGAGAATCGTCTCTGTTAGGACCAATGCGAAGATCCCGAGCAATAACGCTACAAAAAGGTTCCCCTGAAGCACTTTCCTGATGCCATGGACTGTATAGATGACGATTCCATACGTAAACATATACACACCTAGAACGTTCGTGTACACAATATCAATCAATAACCCGAAGATGACGGCATATAGCAGTGAATAATATGTACGGTCTTCGTCAAAAAACAAACTGATCAACACAAGAAGTGCAAGTACCCAATGTGGGGTAACGAGCAATTCGGAATAGACGATTTCCGTAGGAAGAAGGCTCATCGCCATCCCTTGGAATACTAACAGAAGAAGAAGGAAGACAGGGAGGAGAATACGTGGCATTATTCCTCACCATCCTTCTCTTCATCGGAAAAATCATAAGTAGGCATGTCGCGGTCGACTACCATGACATGATTCATATCATATAAATCAGCAGCCGGTTCAATATAAGCTGTCTGCGTCAGACCGAATTGATCCATTTCAACTTTCGCAATTTCACCGATCAGCAGATTTCTAGGGAATGCACCGCCTTTTCCTGAAGAAATGACCATTTCCCCTTCTTCGACCTGTGCGTCAAAACGAATTTCCTTCATCAGAAGCTTCTTCGTTTCGTCATCATACCCTTGGATCAGACCGAAGACCTTGTCCTTCTCTTCCTTCTCACTGTGGATTTCGACAGAGATCTGATTGGTGCGGTCAAAACCACTCAGCAGCTTGACCGTTGAATGGAATGCCTGCGTACTCTGGATTTTCCCGACCATGCCTTCACCGGTAATGACGGCCATATTCACTTCCACTCCATGCTCTTCCCCTCGATTGATGATCATCTGGTTGAACCATCTGTCCGAACTCCGGGCAATGACGGTTGCCTCAATCGGGCGATAACCATTCAACGACTGCTTGATTTCAAGCATGGATTGCAGTTTTTCATTCTCTCTTTTCAATTGCTGGTTTTCAATCATCACTTGTTTATTTTCAGCTAAGCGTGCTTTTAGTATTTCATTCTGCTCGTAAGCCTGATGGACATTTTGAATATCATCGACGGTGCCTTGGACAAATCGTACGGGTTTGTTGAAAATAGTCTGGATCCAGCCGATAGAATCATGGACGAATTTCTCTGGAAGGGTGATGTTTTCCCTATCCCTGATGGAAAATCCTATCAGCGCGCCAAGGATGATGATACTTACAAGGATAAGAATCAGGCGTTTTTTCTTGATTACTGGAAACATAAGCTACCTGGTTCAGTCCATCCTTGATCTTAATGCAACGTTCGGCTGCGAACGGAAATGTTGAATGTATTCCAGCGATTTGCCCGTACCAATCGCTACACAGTCCAGAGGTTCATCCGCAACAAACACCGGCATGTTGGTTTCATTACTGATGACTTCGTCCAACCCTCTAAGAAGGGCACCTCCACCTGTCAGAACAATTCCGCGGTCCATGATATCCGCAGATAGTTCAGGTGGTGTCTTTTCCAATGTAACTTTCACTGCATCGATGATCGCATCCACTGTATCTTTCAATGCACCTGCAATCTCGTCTGATGTGATCGTTACCGTCTTAGGCAGACCTGTAAGCAAGTCACGTCCTCTGATATCCATTTCGTCATTGGTCGTCGAATGTCCTGCTGATCCGATTTCCATTTTGATCGCTTCTGCAGTACGTTCACCAATCATCAGGTTATAGTTCTTGCGGATATACTGAATGATGGCATCATCCATTTCATCTCCTGCAAGCCGGATCGACTTCGAAGTGACGATTCCACCAAGGGAAATGATCGCTACTTCCGTCGTACCTCCACCAATATCCACGACCATGCTGCCCGTCGGTTCCCAAACCGGGAGACCGGCTCCGATCGCCGCAGCGAAAGGTTCTGCAATCGGGTAGGCTTCTTTTGCACCTGCCTGCTTTGTAGCATCGACTACTGCTCGTTCTTCCACCATCGTAATACCGGATGGAACACAAACCATCACATTCGGCTTACTTGCAAACCGGCTGCGGTTTTTCATCGCCTTTTTAATATAATATTTCATCATTTCGGCCGTCGTATCATAGTCCGCAATGACTCCGTCTTTCATCGGGCGTACAACGGATATGTTGCTGGGGGTCCGTCCAATCATATTCTTGGCGGAATTTCCGACCGCTTCGATATCACCTGTCGACGCATTCCTTGCAACGACTGATGGTTCACGTACGACGACACCTTTATGTTTAATAAATACCAATGTATTCGCTGTTCCTAAGTCAATTCCTAAATCTTGAGAAAATCCAAATAGCCCCAAATTGATCTCCCTTTCTTCGTTGTCCTGGTGGGTATCGTAAACTGTACGAATTTTATTTGCCCCATCTTATGTAACAACTGGTAAATGAGAAAGAAGCGCCTATTATAAGTTTCGCTCATAAAAGGCGCTTTTAACTTCATCTATTCAATTATACGAGAAAAAAAGAAAAATGAATAGTGTTACAGATATCCTTTTTCCTTAAGGGAGATAAATTTCCTGTCACCGATCACCAGATGGTCGAGCAGCTCGATGCCGATCATCTTTCCGCACTCGGACAGGCGTCGGGTTACGTTGATATCTTCCTGAGAAGGAGTGGGGTCTCCTGAGGGGTGATTATGCGCACAAATGATCGAGGCGGCCGACCGTTTGACCGCTTCTTTGAAAACTTCGCGAGGATGGACGATCGAGGCATTCAGACTACCAATGAAAATGGTCTGTCTGTGAAGGACTTGGTTCTTCGTATTAAGAAAAAGACAGATGAAGTGCTCCTGCTGCAGATCTCTCATTTCTTCCATGACAAAATCCGCACCATCTTCCGGACTACGGATGATATACCGTTCTCCAGGCTTCAGCTGATGAAGTCGTTTCCCAAGTTCAAGGGCAGATAGAAGCAGGACAGCTTTGGCAGTACCGATCCCTTTGATGGCTGTCAGCTCCTCCACAGATGCATCCTTCAATAAACTTAGGCCTTCAAAATGCATCAGCACCCGGGAGGCAACAGTCATCACTGACTCGGACTTTGTACCGCTCCCCAGCAATATGGCAAGCAGCTCCTGGTTGGAGAGATGACCGGGACCAAGGTCGAGCATCCGCTCCCTCGGCCTGTCCTGTTTAGGTACATCTTTGATCATGATTTGCAACTCTGACACACGTTCCGCTTCCCTTCCATTCATTTACCTCACTGGTCAAAGAAGGGTCGGAGCAATTTGGAACTTCGCCAGCTCCCTTACGGTCATCGACAGCGGTAATCCCATCACCGTATAGTAATCCCCTTTTATTCCTTTTACCAACAGCGCACCTTTTGACTGAATCCCGTAAGCACCGGCTTTGTCAAACGAATCTCCAGTAGCCACATATGCATGGATTTCGGGTTCGGATAGCGGCCAGAATTCCACTTCCGTTCTGGAAACGAATACTTCATGCCTTTCGATGTCACGAAGCATAACCGCTGTGTACACTTGGTGGGTGCCACCACTCAGCATCGCCAGCATAGCGAAAGCTTCTTCTTCAGTAGATGGCTTTCCTAATACGGTGTTATTTGCACTGACGACGGTATCTGCGGTCAATAACACTTCATTTTCTTGAACATCCATTGCCATACCTTTTTGCCTGGCTAATTCTTTAACAAGCACTTCAGGCAGGGTTTCCGTAATCGTGGACTCGTCAAAAGAGTTCTTCCTATTCGAGAATGAAAAACCAGCGAGTTCAAGCAGTTCTTTTCGTCTTGGAGAATTGGAGCCTAAAATCAGTTGTTTATCCATGTTGAACGTCCTTTCCTTATTGAACAGTGAGGGTCTATTAAGTGTAATCAATGATGGCTTACGTTGAAACTTCCTGAAATCCAACTTTCAACCATTTTCCAGATAATGAAATTCATGTTTATCCTAACACAAATGGAATAGATCGAGCACCATCCCTGCACCAAATAAAAAAATAGGCATGGTCTGCCTATTTTTTCGACTCTATGATTGTTTGATAGGAATTCCACACTTTCATCAGACTGACATCCAAGGACGCACTTCCAGCGGTCATGTCCGTAATCGAGGTCTTCAATGTTTGATAAGGTGCTTCATCCGGAAGCTTACCGGCAAGAGAACTCCATGCTTCTTTATCGAGTGTCCCTTGTAGCGATGTGTTGAATAATTCAGGTACCTGACTCAAAGCGTTTGCAGTCTCTGAATCGGCCTGGATGGTACCACCTGAAACAGCCCACGGCTTCACAAACGTCTCCAAGCCAGCCTGCTTGATCTCTTCCGCTTTTTGGTCCGCTGCTTGCTCACTTGGAGCTACTCCCGCGAAAACGTAAAATTCGTTCCCCTGCTCCCAAATGTATGTGGAATGACCAGCTGCTTCGTATTGTGTCTGCCAAGTTTCTGCCATTTCCTTTGTAGTAAAATAGCCAGCCTGGACGACAAAGGCTTCCACGCCAGGCAGTTCACTGGCAGTACCCGAAGCAGCATTCGTATCGCCCGAAGCAGGGGTCTCTGTTGTTGGCGTACCTGTGACCGTCTCGCTTCCTGCAGAGGCGGGTGTGTCACCAGTGATACCAACAAACATTCTGAGCAGGACAAATCCTAGCACTAGCCCGGCTACAACCGCAGCAACCACCGAGGCGATCAGACGTTTGACATAAAGAGGTACACCGTTCTTACCGTTCAATTTCGGCGGAAGTTTTTTCTTATTTTTTTTTGAAGAAGCAGCTGGTTTGAATTCGACCGCTTCAAGTGCTGCTGCCTGTTCTTTACGGGAAGCTTCCCAGGCTTCCAGTACTTCATCCCTCTCCGATTGTTCCGCTCTATGCCGTTCTTTATTATCGATGCGAATCGTCACTTTGTTTGACTTGTCCACTCCGCCCATCCCCTCTGTTCTCTTTCCATTCACTCTAGCACAGCACAATAAAAAAAGTAGACGATTGCTGTCGTCTACTTTTTGAATATATTAGCATTTACTGTCTAATTTCTCCTTCCTCATTTTCAGGGAGGATCAAAGTTTCATAGGAAAAAGGATCACTCTTATCAGAAGGCATTCCATAGTAATAATGGGGAGCTTCGTTTTTAAGAATATCGAGACCTTCCATATAATAGCTGGATAGCGTAAGACTGTAATTCAGTTCATCATCGGCGGGCTCCTCGAAGGTGATCGCCTCGATCTGAATGATCCTAGGCAATGACTGAAGCTGTGTCAGGAAATTCCTCATCCCTTCGAAGTCTTTCGAAATCATATTCATTGTAAACGTAACATTGCGTAGTCCATCAATCGCAAAGGTTTGCTCAGGAGGAGGTTCAGTGGTGACCATGGCTTCAGTGTCATTCTGGTCAGGGTTTTCTGTCTCTACTTCATCCACTTCATCAGCTTCTGTACCGGCGAAAACTACCGTTCCTGCTCCATACTCGATTCCGATATCTTCAATAAAACTGTCTGAGCTGTTTTCTGCTCGATCGAATCCAATGAACAACTGATCCAGCATCGGAATGACAGGAAGCTTTTGTTGAAACACACGTGAACTATGCACTTCCTCGACTACGGCAACCTCCGTATTCTTTTCCATTGCATCAAGAATTTTCAATTCCGTTTCCAGGGCTGCTTCCGTATGGACCACTTTTTCTTCGAGTGGAGAAATGACTAGCAAATGACCGAAATAAATGCCTGCAATCAGAACGACAATCAGAAGAGCCGTGATAAGTGCCGTGTTTTTATTCCATTGTAGTTTCATCTATACCAACATCCTCACTCAGCATGGCGTGATCAACTGACAGATAGATTTCCGAAATGTATCTAGGCATGTAATCATACACATCCTCTGAACCATCAACTTCTTCTGCTGTCACATGATTCACTTCGACACCATGTATGTAGCTCTCTTCTTCCAAACGGCTCGTGTATGCAGCTACCTCCTGCATCGTGTCGAACCGGACGACAAGGTTGACCTGACCATTATCCACAAGGGTGAAGGACTGGAAGAATCCACGTTCAGGCAATAAAGCAATCAAGCGATCAATCACGGGAGTAGCCGAAATCCAGGATGCTTCCAATTGACTGGTCGCTTTCACGAGTTCCATACGCTTGGTAATGACATCATCGACCGGCGTTTGCTCATTTTCAGTCTGTCTTGATTGAAGGGCAGCTATCTCTGCTTCTGTTTCAGCTACTTCAGCCTCTAGCTGCTTAGATTGCGTAACAAAATACGCAAACACAATCAAAGCCAAAATCAGAAATACTCCGCCAATCAATAACGGAAGCATATTCCTCTGTTCTTTCTGTTCCAGTAAATTCACTTCTACCAGCATGGATAATCACCCCGCTTCCCTTTATTGCTTTTTAATCGACAAGCCGACAGCTTCAATGAATGAATCAGGAATCGTCCTGCCATCTTTTGTCTGAAGTTCATGCTCCATCTGATCTACGGGCAATTGAAAACGCTCATCCAGATCAAGCCTCACTCTGTTCAAATCAGGCGAATCACCTGTCAGCAAAATGCGGTTGACCCCGCTTTCCCCGTTCATCACGGAAAAACGATAGAAATTCATGATTCGCTCTATTTCACTTAGCTGATCATAGTAATATTCATCGTATTCTGCCTGGTCACCTTTCCAATGAAAGCCGCCTTGTTTATACTTCCATTCGCCGATTGGAAGCGGTGATTTCATATTTCTTACGAAAATCGGCTTCAGTCCATGGAAGACGGTCAGGATACAGCTATCTACATTCCATTGAATGGAAAGCAGGTGATCTTCAGGATTGGAGCGTCCGAGTCGATCATATAATCGATAAACAGCTAACGAGGATATATCAGCGCTTTTCGGCTTCAATTTATGATTGGAGAAAATCGTTGAAAGACTTTCCACCTGATTTTCCGGACTTGCAAACAGCAGCAATTGATAGGTTTCTTCATTTTGATCGATGATATGGAAATCAAATGAAGGAAACTCAAACGGAAGATGCAGCGTATCACCAAGCTGCATGAAGATATACCCCTTGATTTCGCTCTCCTTCAGATTAGCAGGCACCTGATACGGACGGATGACGACGGAAGCGTCCGGCACACAGAAATTCATGGGCTTGTTTTTCCAATCGTTTTCATCCACCAGGTCCTCAATTACTTGGGAAAACACGACATTGTCTGTGATTTCTCCATCTTTGAACACACTTTCAGATAAAGGTTTTTCTCCAAAATCGATGATGCCATCAAGCGAGTTGGATTGACTTTCCACATAACGAACGACATGATTTTTGATGATCAGATTAACTTTCCCTTTTGTTTTCGTCAGTTGAAACATCCGTCAACCCTCCCATTAATAGAAAAATAACCCACTGTACCACTCCAGTAGTGCGTCCCCGTGAAAATAAGTAAGAAGCGCTGCCATGATGATGAACGGACCGAACGGAACCGGCTGCTTTCTATTTACTGTCTTAGTTGCCAGCAGTGCGATCGTGACTAATGCGCCAATCAGCGTGGATAAGAAAAACACCATAATAATCTTGTATCCGAATAAAATGCCGAGCAGGGCAAGCAGCTTCATATCACCACCGCCCATTCCACCTTTACTGATCAAGATGATTAAAGCAATCAAAAGATAAGCACCGATCGCTCCAATGAGTGAAGCATACCAGGGATCAAGCGGAGCTAATACACGAAGAATGATAAAAAGAGGCAGGAAAAAAAGTAACAAACGATCCGGAATGATCATATAAAGCAGATCACTGACTAGTATGATCACAGATAACGAGACTAATAGAATAGCTCCGGCAAACTCTATGCTCCAGCCAAACATGATGTAACTGTATGCAAACAACACACCTGTAAGCAGTTCAATCGTTGGATACAAGGGCGAAATGCGCTGGTGGCAGTTTCTGCATTTCCCTCTTAATAGTATGTAAGAAAAAACGGGAATCAGGTCCCTGTTTTTGATTGGTGTAGAGCATGTTGGGCATTTGGAACGTGAGGTGGCAAATGACTCTTTCTTTGGAAGTCTTCTTCCGACAACGTTGAAAAATGAACCACAGATAATTCCGTATATGAAAATGATTGAAGTTTGTAAAATATTCATTTTGATACCTTCTCAGTATTTGTAATAAAATCAGAAATTGAAGCCTTATTTGAACTTCAATTTCTGATAACAAGCTAATTTAATTGTTAGTTAGATCAGACTTAGTTTCACCGGTTACATAAGTATCTAATGTAACTGTAAAGTCTGACGGATTTCCCGTTACTTCAACATACCCAATGGTATAAGGGCTTCCAGTTGACGGGTCAGTCGGAATAGAGTCAAGGTAGCCCGCAAGTTCAAGAGATGCCATAGTATATCCATCTACATCAGATTCACTTATATCAACTAAAGTCTCTCCACTTACATGGGCAAGTCGAGCTGCTTCCAGTAGTGTAATCGCATTAGCATCGTGAGCGTCATCCTCTGAGTTAGAGATAACATTCCCAATTGCAGGTACAGCAATCGCTGCGATGATTCCCAAGATAACGATAACGGCCAAAAGCTCAATCAACGTGAAACCTTTCTCATTCTTACAAAGCTTTCTGAACTTCTTCAACATAATTCTCTCTCCCCTATAAAAATATTATATATTGCACCTGCCCATTAAAATCGGACAGGAAAATATCCTATAAATCCCAAATTACAAGGATTATTTTACCATGTAAGTTCATTATACCTTCAATATCTACAAGTTTCCATTACCAATCTGTCAGATAATGAACATTTTTCTCTATTGGACCGAATCAAAAATTGAGAACATCGGGATGGCAATGGCGGCTACGATTCCACCGACCAGGATCGCGAGAAACAGAATCATCAGTGGCTCTATCAGGGTCTTCAATCGCTCCGTTGTATATTCGAGCTCCGATTCATAAAAGCTAGCAACTCTTTCCAGCATATAATCCAAGGAACCCGTCTTCTCTCCTACCGCTACCATTTGGATGACGAGCGGTGGAAAGATTTTGTGCTTACTCAATGGATCGGATAGGGAATCTCCACGCTCCAATGAGGAGTAGCTGTCTTTGATGGCCTTCTCTACCACTTTGTTTTCTACAACCTTTTCGGTGATGTGAAGGGACTGTAGAATCGGTACGGAGCTGTTCAGAAGCGAGCTTAATGTACTCATCATTCGCACGAGTGCAGCTTTCTGAATCAAGCCTCCGAATACTGGAATCTTCAGTTTCACCTGATCAAAGGTATGCTGGAATTTCTCCTCTTTTGAAACGAGCTTGAATACAACCAACAGTGCTACCGGGATCAGCATGACGATGTACCAGAAGCTTTGGACAAAACCACTAAGCTCCAACGTCATCTGGGTAATGAACGGCAATTCGCCCCCTAAGGAATCAAACATGCTTGCAAAACGCGGCACAACAAAAGCGAGTAAAAAACATACGATGACCAGCGCAATCACACCGACTATTACAGGATAGGTCAAAGCTGAAATCACTTTCTGCCTCGTGTCGTACTGTTTTTCGTAATAGCTTGCGAGGCGTTCCAGAATTTCTTCAAGCTTACCGCCCGCTTCACCTGCACGGAACATGTTGACGAATAGATTCGAGAACACTTTCGGGTGATTGGCAGCTGCATCAGAAAACGCTTTCCCGCTTTCGAGATTAGCGCCAATGTCATTCAATGCATGCTTCAGCGCTTTACTGTTCGTCTGTTCAGCCAGGATATATGTCGTTTGCACCAGTGGGATACCTGCTTTAATCAACGTCGCAAACTGACGGAGGTAAATGACAAAATCCTTCGGTTTCACTCCACTTCCGATTTGAATATCCTGATAGAACACACTGTCCAGTTCCTTAATTCCGGAAATAGAAACTCCCTGCCCCTTTAGCTGCTCGATCGCTTCCTTTTTGGAATCGGCTTTTACTCTACCTTTAGCCTGCTTGCCTACTCGGTCTCTGCCTTGATACGTGAAATACGCCATCAATATCCCCCTTCCTGTAAGAAAGGTGAGGCATCGGTTTCGCTTATAATTTCTTTTTTGACCAAATCCCTGATCGACATTTCCAGTGTCTGCATTCCTTGAGACTTGGAGGTTTGCATCACATTTGGAATTTGATAGATTTTCTCATTTCGAATCAGGTTTTTGATGGCACTCGTATTCAATAAAACTTCGACAGCAGCTCTCCTGCCTTTTTTATCTTTCCTTGGAAACAATCGCTGCGAGACGATCCCTTTCAGCACTGTAGCTAATTGAATACGAACTTGCCCTTGCTGGTTGGGTGGAAAGACATCTATAATCCGGTCGATTGTATCCGGCGCATTTGTCGTATGTAAGGTACCCATTACTAGATGCCCCGTTTCCGCAGCAGTCAATGCTGTCGATATCGTTTCAAAATCCCTGAGCTCACCAACTAGAATGACATCAGGATCCTGCCGCAAACATGCCCTCAATCCATTTGAGAAGTTTCTCGTATCGAAACCGATTTCCCGCTGATCAATGATGCAATTCTTATGATTATGGGTATATTCGATCGGATCCTCCAAGGTGATGATATGCTTCCTGGTATTGTGATTAAGATAATCGATCATCGAAGCCAGTGTCGTAGATTTACCCGATCCAGTTGGACCTGTTACGAGCACAAGCCCCTGGGCATTCTGTGCGATTTCTTTCAGCACCGAAGGCATATCAAGCTGTTCAATCGTTGGAATTTCCCTTGGTACGATCCGTACGGCAAGTGAAATACAATTCCGCTGGTGATAGACATTGATCCGAAATCGAGATACTCCAGATATGCCGTAAGAAAAATCCACTTCCCCGACGGATTCCAACTGTTCCCACAATACATCACTCAGTATCGCCTTCGTCATTTTTTCTGTGTGGTCCGGTGTGAGCTTGTTCTTTCCGTATTGCTTCAGCTCTCCATGAACTCGGAAAATGGGTGGCACACCTACAGTCAAATGAATATCAGACGCGTTATGCTGATGGGCAGCAATCAATAATTGGTCAAATTGTTCTTTCATGCGAGAACACTCCATTTAGTCTGCTTTAGTGACGCGCAACACTTCGTCGATGGTAGTCAACCCTTGCTTGGCTTTCAACAATCCATCATCGACTAAGAACAGCATGCCACGTTTTCTTGCATGGGCCTGGACGCGGTCCATGGAAGTATTGTTCATCATCAGCTTCTTGATGACCTCATCGATGACGAGTACTTCCTGGATTGCCATCCGTCCTTTGTAACCTGTTTGCTGACAGCTGTCGCATCCTTTCCCTCTATACAGCTGGTCGACGGAAATTCCTCGTTTTTCAAAATGCTGGCGTTCCATCTCAGTCGGTTCGTATGGTGCCTGACAATCACGACAGTTTTTCCTTACAAGCCGCTGGGCTACAACACCTGCCAGTGAAGAAACGACCAGATATGGCTCAATATCCATATCGAATAATCGCGGGATGGTAGCGATGGCGCTGTTGGTGTGCAACGTACTTAACACCAGATGGCCAGTCAAAGAGGCACGAATGGCAATTTCGGCTGTTTCAGAATCCCGGATCTCTCCAACCATGACGATGTTAGGATCCTGCCTCAATATGGAACGAAGACCATTTGCGAAGGTCAACCCGATCTTACTATTGACCTGTACCTGGTTCAGCCCTTCCATCTGGTATTCAACCGGGTCCTCAACCGTGATGATGTTTACATCTTCTTCATTCAAATGATTCAATGAAGCGTAGAGGGTGGATGACTTTCCCGACCCCGTCGGACCTGTAATCAAGATCAGCCCGGAAGGCTGATTGATCATGTCCATATACCGCTGATAGCTTACCTTGTTGAAACCTAGGTTCGAAATTTTCTGGACGGCATTACCTAGATCAAGAATACGTATGACAATCTTTTCACCATACACAGTAGGAAGTATCGAAATACGCAGGTCTACAGGATTCCGATCGACCGTCTGCTTGATACGACCATCCTGTGGAAGACGGCTTTCGGTAATATTCAGATCCGCCATGATTTTGACTCTTGCAGTCAGGCTGTTCTGAAACGTTTTCGGCAGGGTTCTCTCTGTTCGCAGGACACCGTCAATCCGGTAACGGACTAGGACTTTCGTTTCCTGAGGATCGATATGGATATCACTTGCCTTCAGCTGCACACCTGCCTGTAGGAGTTGATCGACGAGTCTGATGGCAGGGGCATCGTCCCCTTCACTCTCTTCTCCATCTCCAGACTCCGTGTCCTTCAGGTTATAGTGGCGGTTGATCGCCTGGAGGATTTCATCCTTTGTAGCAATGACCGGACTGATTTCAAAACCGGTCGATATTTTCAAATCATCGATTGCAAAGTAGTCCATCGGATCCTTCATTGCTACGACAAGCTTGCCTTCTTTTTTCTCGATTGGAATCAACAGATTCCTCACCGAAAATTCCTTTGGAACAATCGTGATCACACTTGGATCGATCGGATAGTGATAAAGCGACACGTGTGGGGTTCCCAACTGGAATTCCAACACTTCAATCAACTGTCGCTCCGTCACATAACCTTTATCTACAAGGACATCTCCGAGCTTTTGGTTACGGTCCTTACTCTCCAATGCATCATTGATCTGCTCTTCAGTCACCATGCCGACATCTTTAAGTAAGTCTCCCAGCCGTTTTCGATTCGCCATACTGCCTCACCCTTTTGCCTTTCTCCCAACTCATTTAGATGGCACACCTTCAGGATCGATTTCCCAAATATATTCAGATTCAGAGGAGTCATCACTTCCCTGACCTTCCTGTTTCTGCTGTTCTTTTTGTGACCCATCCTCATCCTGACTATTTTCATCTGTGTCATTAGAATCCTGATCTACTTTTTCTCTATTTGTTGGATTTTCGCCTGAAGTATCTTCAGATGTGTTCGTGCCGCCCTGTTCATTACTCATTTCACTTTCATTTGAAGACGCTTGTTGCTTCTGTTGTTTCTCACTGCTATGAATCTCAATCGTCGGTACTGCAGGATAGTAATCCTCTGCAATCAATTCTTTGTAATCATCTCCGAGTGAGTAACGATAAACTTCACCAGCAACCCCCGGACGTCCTTCCTGCTCAGTTTTCACTTCATCCACATCTAGTAAAGAAGAAAACTGCATGACGGTATCCGGCTTGATTTCCATCTTGTTTTCCACTTTTACTTCATAATCATCAGGAAGTGGAAATCCTTTGATCTTAACCACCAGCACACCATTACTCACGGAAAGTTCAAGATAATACGGTGCGTCATTCGGATTGTAGAGCTTCAAGTCCTGCCCTTTTTCTAAATGAATGCTCGCTTCCGATCCCAATGTAGCGTAAGCAGGCAATTGGTGGCTGATCGCTCTTTCTTTAACGATGAAATTCGTTGAAAGCGCAGCCCCGTATATACCTGTCGCCATTACATTCAGGACATCCTGATCATAGTAAGCATCTTCCATCAGATGTGAAAGAAAAGAAAAGGTAGCATCTCCTGGTATTTCGATTCCATTCATCTCTTCTGCCAGGCTTAAGATATCCACCTCGTCCGGCACTTTAACCTCGAATTCACTTACCACTTCCCGGAGACCGGCGGCATCTTCAGCCACATAATCATAAAAAGAGTATGTCATCGGCTGCTCGGCCAGTCTGCTGGCAGACCTGCTTACGTCGTTCAAAAATTGTTGCTGCTTGAACTGGCTGAACACTTCCTCACCAAAGCTCTCTTTCAGTACATTCAATTTTTCCGGGTCCACCTTTACCGTGAAAAGTGGGGTTTCTTCTGTTTGGATGGATTGAAGTGTCTGATCGATTTGGAAAGTAATGAAGGACGGATCCAAGATGACTTCTTCCCTTCCCATTTCAATGATCACTGGGTGCTTCTCCAGCCATTCCAGAGAAGCAGCGGTCAACAATTCTCTCGCTTCCTGCTCAGACGTTCCTTCAAGCTGTAAGGTAGCAATTTGTATGTCCTTTTCAATAATCGCTTCATTTCCGCTGATTGCCTTGATGGTTCCGGTACTCACTTGGGACAGGATCAATACCAGTACGGAACTGATAATTACGATGGAATAGAGTTTCAAATTGTTTTTCTGATACAACTTAAGCACTTCCTCTATCAGAAGGAATGGTCATTATCGGACATTCATACTTAAATCCACCATAAGGCTTGGACCGATTTCCCTCACTCGTTTTAAATCTTCTTCAGATAAGCGTGTCCCGGCAGCAACTACCACTTCACCCTGCTGATCGATGATGTCTTTCGTCGCTTCTTTCCCTGCCAATAATTCTGTCTGCTTTTGATCAAATCGATCCAAAGCGATTGCAGGTGTTTCTTGCTGGTACACTTCAGTTGTCGTCTCTTCTGTAGCAGGGATCAGTACATCTGCATCGAATTCACTGGATGTCGTGTAGGCTTCATTCAAGATCAGCAGGTTCTCTCCATATGTAATGATGTCATCCGACTGCAAATAGACCGTTTCCTGATTCGTTTCGATCTGAACGGCAACAATTTCACCTTTTTCTTGTTCGATGTAATATTCATTTGCTTTACCGACAAGCTGACCAAGACGTGTCATCACCTTTGTATCGATAATGCTGATTTTCTGATTGATCAGTTGGTTTGCAATTGGAATCTCATTCAAATCAAGGATGGAAAACTGATTTTCTACTGTGATGGCATATTCTCCGATTCCAACAATCTTCTTGAAAGGAATTGCTTTCATACTGATGTGCCAGTCTTCATGTTCTACCGCAAGGAAATCAACCATTCCTTTTTCAGGATTAACTACAAGGGATTTCACAGAACCGATTTCTTTACCTTCTGTAATACTGATGATTGGCAAGCCGACTAGCTCTTTACTTTTTTTCAACATGTCTTACACACACCTTTTCATGATAGTTTAATATACAGACTCACATAATTCGCTTTGAATGAATGACAATTCCTCTACTATGATTGGATACGGTTCAAACCGTTCCAGAAGCTGATCGATCAAAATGCTTAATTCCTGCCAAGCTTCTTGTTTCATATAATGCTTGATCAATAGTCTTACAAAAGAATAGTATTCCAAATCTGAAAGTTCAGGATGGAAGTGCTGCTTAACATAAAGGACATACTGATCAGACGGGAGCTGCTCTTCGAGATTTTCCAGCTGTTCAACCATAAGGTGCAACATCTGCTCCTTAACTTTTGCATCATTATTCTTTTCAGGTTCCTCAATGGAGGCAAGTCCTTCTTCTTTGTAATCTAATTCCTCTTTAGTTGGAACAACGTCCGAGTCTTCCAAGATTTCATCTGATTCAATAACATGTTCTTCTTCTGGAGATTGTGCTTCTAAGAGGGCTTCTTCGTCATCAAACAATACTTCCAGTTCATCATCTTGGTCGAAGAGGATACCCTCGCTCATGTCTTCATCCAAACTGAATTCTTCCTGATCTGATTCAGGTTCAGTTTCCAGCGTCCGTGCAACAGCCAATTCTTCTTCCGGAGACAGACTCTCCTCTATCTTTTCTTGTTCATTTGATGTGGAAGCTATGTCGGCTTCGTCCTCATTACCGAACTCCTCTATTTCAGCTGAAATCAGTTCTTCGTCCAAGTCGATTTCAAAATTACTTTCTTCTTCCTGATGAACTGAATCGAATTGATCCTCATTACTGTTAAGTAATGCATCGATTTCTTCCTGAGTTACTTCATCCAGCTTGTAGTCATCTTCTTCAGCCTCAATGTCAACTGAATCCTGCTGTGCTCTGGACGTTGCCAATTCTTCTTCAGGTGTGATGGAGTCTTTGGAATTTGACTGCTCACTATCTAATTCATCTTCATCTGAAACCGGTATCTCATTTTCTTCTCTCTGCTCTTCTGCAATATCTGATGGATCTTCGATTATTTCCTCACTAATTAATTCTTCCGATGCTTCTTCATGAGGGTGTTGATCAGCAGGTTCATTTTCTGCTTCAATCGTGTTTTCATTTTCTTCCTCGTCATTTGCACCTGGTTTCACGAAAAGAGGATGATTTTTCAATGATTTAGGAGTAAAAGAGTTCACGCGAGCTACTGCCACATCTCCAGCATCCTCTTCACCATTGGAAATCGAAAACCCGAACCTAGTTAACATCATGTAAGTTACTATAGCGCCTAAAAGTAAGACAAATAAAAGTGCAATCCAGAAAGAATAAAGAATGGTAGTCAACTGCCCGACACTTCCTATAAGAAAAGCTACAACACTTAATGTTACCTTCTCTTTCCTATTCAGACCGAGAGGTAAGGCGAAAATGCATAATGTTACAAGTAGCACTGCTGCCAATAAGCCAATTCCATTTTCCATGACAAACACCTCTTCTCATCAAAAGCTACTCAACAAATTGCGAATCCAACTCTTTCAATGTCACTTTTTCAACTGTAGGAATCCCATCTGGAGGGTTAAGAATCAAATCATCTTTGTAATAGATGGATAACCTCGACTTTTCAGGTGGAATTGAGTCTTGATCCGATTCGAAAATAAGATCCCGATATCCTTCCCTTGTGTCACCTTTTACAGCGTTTAGTATTACCGGATCCCCGTATAGCCCACCATTAATTTGAATATTTGAACCTACTCCAAACATTTCAAGTTCGGAATTCGTATATAAATACGCATCCATCACTTTAGGCTCGGGGTTATAAAGGTTGTTATTTGATACTTGGAGGCTGTCATCACTGATGACAACTAATGTCCCTCCGTTAACATTATTAGATAGATTCCTTATTTCCCCACCGTTTCTTACGTAAATGGTACTATTCGTATTCAATTCATTTTCAATGAGCACCCTGCCATTGATATACATTTTTCCTTCCATATCCAAATTTTCAATATCTGCATTATTTTCAATATATAAATGGTTTTCTTTCTTTATCCTCAACGTCCCGCTTAAATCCGCTGATCCTTTTACCTGAATAGATCCCTCAACAGCTAAGTAACTTCCTTGTTCCATTGTCAATGAATCTTCTACTACCA
Source organism: Thalassobacillus hwangdonensis (assembly GCF_042675915.1). Taxonomy (NCBI): domain Bacteria; kingdom Bacillati; phylum Bacillota; class Bacilli; order Caryophanales; family Bacillaceae; genus Thalassobacillus; species Thalassobacillus hwangdonensis. Next base: position 1,286,144 of record NZ_JBHTKL010000001.1, read on the forward strand.
AATCACCCTTAATTGTAAGGCTCCCATTCCCTTTAACTCTAAGCTCTCGGTATTTCATATCTGAATTAATTACTGTATTCTTATTTTTATTATTATAAGTTCCAACCTGTTTAGAATTAAATTGGTCGTAAGGATCAAGATCATAGTTTTTGCCATTAATATGCTCGATTACATTGATTGGAGTAATAGCAGGTTCTTCTTCGCTAATATTTGGTATAACTGAAAAATACTTTTCTAAGTTGAATGGAACAGGATCAAACTCCCTATACCAATTCAATAGCCATATATATAGGTATTCATAGTTATCTTTAACAGTTAGATCCCCTTCAATAGCGGGCCAAGATGTCTTTTCCCTTTCGTACCCTCCATATATATATTCGGCATAATTATCCAATCGTAAGTTGCCTCCCACATACATATCACCATTGATGTAAGGTGCACCATTTAAATACATATTACCTGGCGATACTGCACTGTATCGAAACACATCTGCGATTGTGGAGAAAGTAAATGTATGTACAAGAGATCTTGATGAGTCTTCCAATGGAATAAAAAGATCAACACGTTCCAGGTAAACTCCCTCGGAACCATCATTTATCAGTCTTCTCTCCAATCGCTGACCATTTGCCAAAGAGGTTTCCAAGTTATTTAACAAGGCGTCAATTTGATTAATGACAAAATCAATATCGGCGACTCCTCTGTCCAGGTTGGAGTTTAAATCCCCAATCTCTTCCTGAATTTTCGCCATTGTCTCGTCAACTTCTTGTTCAGCTACGGTTTTGCTTTCCAGCAAATTCTTATTTGCATTTACAAAATTCATCGAGTTGACGGTCAGTCCCATCAGCCCTAATCCGAGAATACTGATCAAAGAAATCACCAGAAGCACAACGAGTAAAGCGTACCCTTTTTCATTATTCAGTTGAGGGTTGGCCATGTGCATCACTCATTTTTCAGACGATAGATTTTGGAAGATTGATAGGTTTCGTTCGACTCACTATCTGCCACTTCCAATTGGACGTAGAGTTTCTTACCTTCGTACTTGAAAAACGAATCAGTGAACCTCCACTCAGGATCATTCAGAGTGTTACCGTCAATCACAATGTCATCTCCTGAAATAGAAAATGCAATGCGATCCTCTACGAATTCATATCCACCAGATCCATCATTCTTATCCTCAATATGCTCCCCTACACCTGTGAACTGAGTGAATCGGTCAGGTGTACCGCCACCGTCAATTTCGATGCTGTCAACATTCAGCATCGCTTCATCGAATTGATAAAGGATCAGGGCTGCTTCATTCCTCATTTTCGTCTGTGCGGAAGATCGATCAATCGACCCCATCGTAGAAAAAAGGAGGTTGTACGCAATAAGAATGACGACAGTGGACAAAGCCAGGACAGCTAACAACTCTACAAGCGTCAAACCTCTTTCATTATGTAGCTTCATTTCCTTTTTAATCCTTCCAAGGTTACTGAATTATTCGTCGATGATGTTGGAGTTACAGTTATGGTTATCACTAGAAGACGATCCTGCAACTCGGGATTGTCATGCTGCATAATCTTAACGAAGGCTTCATACGGGGGTTCTTCTGTAAGCTCTAAAGAAGTCATGATATCGATACTTTCTTCATTTCCAGTCATGTTTTCCAATTCTTCAAATGAGAAGTTCTGGTACGTATCCAAAAGACTATCGGCCAACTCGACTGCCGAGAATCGATCGTCGATCCTGCTGCTTTGACTGACTGAATTGACAACAAGGCTGCCGATCAGTGAAAAAATGATGATCAATAAACTGAATGCCACTAAAACTTCTACTAATGAGAATCCTCGTTCGTTGTTTACTATAATGAACACCTTCTCACTAATAATTCCATAATTATAGTTAAATTATAACGTATTCTAGTATTTTTGTCCTGAAATTAATCGAAAACGGTCAAAAAAAGTTACTATTTAACGAATAAAAAACAGTTGAATGAATTGAATCATTCAACTGCTACATTAACCTTTTCATAACTGGCCACTTTGTTTCTTCCTTTTTGCTTTGCTCCTACATACATCGCCCGGTCTGCGTGACGGATCAATTCTTGATGTTCCTCACAATGGTTCGGGTATGTAGCAGTACCTATGCTGGCAGTAATACTTACATATACAGGCCCTGCTTCCTCCAGGATATGTTCATGGGAAACAAAAGGCACTGTCGCAACAGCTTTACGAATCTCTTCAGCAATCACTGAACATTTTTCCATGTCTACATATGGAAGCATGATGACGAATTCTTCCCCGCCATACCTTGCAACCGTACCTAGATCACCTATTGCTACACTAAGTCGATCTGCCAATTCACAAAGAATCTCATTCCCGCTCTGGTGGCCATAAGTATCATTGACCTGTTTGAAATGATCGATATCAAGCAAAATCAATGATAGAGGTTCCGACTGTACTTCCATCTCTTTGAAAGTCTTTTCCAATTGATCCTCGAAATAGCGATAATTGTAAAGGTTCGTCAATGGACAACGCTCACTGCGCTTTTTCGTTTCCTCATAGTTTCGAGCATTATCCAGGGCGACGGAAAGATAGTTTGCCAAAATATCCAGTATCATATATTGATAGTTTTGAAATGCATATTTTTCATTCGAGATGACGGTGATGACACCCACGAATTCATCACTTCGCATAATCGGTACAGACAGGACACTCTCTCCATCTTCCGGCGTCACTTTACTGTCCAGGTCCAGCCATTGCTTCCGTGAATGGAAATGGAATCCTTCCTTCTGTCTCCAAACCTCTCCACTGAGACTTTCCCCACGACTCAGCTCGATTTTCGGAAACTCCATATTATTGTTTTTGTCAAAAAAACGGATGAGCTGGATCTTTTCATCATCGACCACTTCATAAATGTACGCATAGTGCAGCGGCAGCAAGTCGCCTAATCGCTCAATAAACAGATCGACAACCTGGTCCACATCCATTCTTTCAGTAAGCTGGTGCCCTATATCCCCAGTATCCTTCAGATAATGGTTCACCTGCTGGCTTGAATGATACATGCTGAGCATGACAGAGATGAAAATGAACGGTGTTCCTACGAGAAAGATTCCAAGTCCTCCAACCTCTGTATATAGCATATACAATACAAAACCGAAAGGAAGGAACATGGTAGTAGTAATCGATTCCCATAAAAAAGCTTTATCAAAAATGATCCCGATTTTACCAATCATAATCAATCTCAAAAACACGATCAGTACTTGATTGACGATGATGAGTGTTGCTACATAACTGACAATCGGAATGATATCGTAAACATTACTTACTGCATTAGCACCGTGATTCCCACCAAGAAGTTCATAAACGATTGCAGCAGTACAACTCGTAATAAGGAAAAGCATGAAGTTGAGTGGAATCCGATGATAATCCTGTTTAGGTATTCGTAAGCGCAGCAATAAGAAGATTACTGCTAGCTGTGTCAGCACAAGCTCAACGAATAATCCAAAATAGATGAAGACAGCAAAGCTGATCCCATGTATGAAGAAAATCGGCTCACCACCGACAATGACTGGGAAGAAGGCGATAGCACATATCAGTATTGCAAAGAAAAAGATATCAAGCTCCAATCCTTGAATGTTCGGAGGGAACTGCTGATATAAAAAGTAAATGCTGACAGGGTAGAATAATAGCCACGTAAGCCATATACCTTTTTTCTTTTTATCACTCACCATGTTCTTCACCCCTCCCAATCTCCTACTACAATATTACCATAATTTTCTTACAATTGTCCTCTATTCGACTAAAAAAATTCAAAAGTAGCAGATTACGTTTAACGAGGTGACTGAAAAGCCTTTTTCACTTCTGATATGAAGTAAAGTGACCCTGAAATGACAATCACTTCTTCTGAAGAGACATCAGCTCTCAATGAAGCTAATTTCCGCCGCCAATCACTGGCTACATCCGCTTCTTCAACATATTTCTCCTTCAATTTTTCTGGAGGCATTGCCCTTGGAAAATCGAATATCGTAAATGTTACGCTCGCAAACCTTCCATGTAAAAGGGCAAGCATTTCGTCCAACGGTTTGTCTTCGAGTGCAGCATACAATAAATGGATATTTCTAGAAGGATAATGGGAGGATAGTGCATCAATTAGTGCTTTAGTCCCTTCTTTATTATGCGCACCATCAAGGATCACATCTGGTTCAGTAGCAACCAGTTCGAATCGACCCGGCCAGTATGCCTTTTGTAGTCCCCCATGCAATAAATCCATATCAATTCGATATCCTTCGCTTTGCAGGACTTCGCATGCTTTCAACGCAAGTGATGCATTTGTCACCTGATGCGCTCCTTTTAATGAACTTACTAGAGACTCAGCTTGAATGGATGCCCCTTTATAGCTGAAACGTTCACCGGATGCCATGCTTTCTTTAGGCTTAACCTGAAAATCCCGATGCAATTCGTATAGCTTTGCCCCCACTTCAGCAGCTTTGTCAGCAATGACGGCTTTTGCTGTTTTCTCTTCTACCCCACTGACTACCGGAGCACCCGCTTTAATGATTCCTGCCTTCTCAGTGGCGATCTTCTCATATGTATCGCCGAGGATGTTCATATGATCCATTCCCACATTCGTAATGATGGAAAGCAGCGGAGTAATGATATTAGTGGAATCATAGCGGCCACCGAGACCTGTTTCAAATATGGCGAAGTCAATCGGATGGTTGGAAAAATAGCTGATTGCCATCGCTGTGATGACTTCAAATTCAGTCGGTTCTCCAAGCTCTGTCTCTGCAAGTTCCTCAGTTAAAGGCTTGATGGTTTCAACGAGTTCGACCCATGCATCGTCAGTAATCGGTACGCCATCCACGCTGATCCGCTCATTGAATTCAAGTACATATGGGGAGGTGAATGTTCCGATACGAAAACCTTGTTCCTGCAAAAGAGCCCGTAAAAAGGTAAGGGTTGATCCTTTCCCATTCGTTCCTGCGATATGAATGGCTTTGATCTTTCGTTCCGGATGACCGAGCTTTTCCATCATCCATTCCATCCGCTTCAAACCAGGTTTTATTTTGAATTTTTCACGGCTGTGAATCCAGTCGATCGCTTGTTGATAATTCATGCGCGCCACCTTCTTTCATAAAAGAGGAGAGCATCTCCTGCGAGATACCCTCCTGCCAAGCTTATTTATGCTTTCAATTCTTTGATTCGTGCTTCAACTTTTGCACGTTTATCCAAATAATCTACTTCTTTCGCTCGTTCTTCTTCGACTACATGATCAGGAGCTTTGCTCACGAATCTTTCATTGGCAAGCTTTTTCTGAACACGCTCCACTTCTTTCTTCCATTTATCGAGTTCTTTATTGAGTCGTTCGATTTCATCCTCAATATTGATCAGGCCTGCTAATGGAAGGTATAGCTCTGCTCCTGTTACGACAGCAGACATCGCTTTTTCAGGTGCCTGAACGTCTGTTGCAATCGTTAGTTCGCTTGGATTACAGAATCGGTCCAGATACTCCCGATTCTTTTCCAATTCTTCCGCAACTACTTCATCCTTTGCTTTGATGACAAGCTGGATTTCCTTGGACATCGGTGTATCCACTTCTGCACGGATATTACGTACGGATCGAATCATGCTCACAAGGCGTTCCATTTCGGCAACTGCCTGTTCATCATTGTACTGCTCCTTCACTTCCGGCCAGGACGCCTGGACGATCGTTTCACCTTCATGAGGCAAGTGCTGCCAGATCTCTTCTGTAATGAAAGGCATGAATGGGTGAAGCATGCGCATGATGTTATCCAGTGTGTAAGCAAGTACGGATCGCGTGGTGTTGATTTTGGCTTCATCTTCTCCATATAGAGGAAGTTTTGCCATTTCAATATACCAGTCACAGAATTCATCCCAGATGAAGTTATACAAGTGACGGCCTGCTTCTCCGAACTCATAGCGATCGATATTTTTCGTAACCTGTTCGATCGTCTGGTTCAAGCGGGTCAGGATCCATTTATCTGCAACGGATTTTTCGCCGCTTAAATCGATTTCTTCGAACTTCATGTCTCCCATATTCATCAATGCAAAACGGGAAGCATTCCAGATTTTATTGGCAAAATTCCATGTAGCCTCGACCTTTTCCCACTGGAAGCGAAGATCCTGCCCAGGCGATGAACTTGTGGATAGGAAATAACGTAGGGAGTCTGCACCGTATTTCTCGATGACATCCATTGGATCGACACCATTGCCAAGCGACTTACTCATCTTGCGCCCGTCAGCATCACGAACCAAACCATGGATCAATACATCCTTGAATGGACGCTCATCTGTAAACTGCAAGGACTGGAATATCATCCGGCTTACCCAGAAACCAATAATGTCATAACCTGTTACAAGGACATCGGTAGGGAAATAGCGCTTGTAATCTTCGCTTGATTCATCCGGCCAGCCCATCGTGGAGAAAGGCCATAGCGCAGAGGAGAACCAAGTGTCGAGTACATCGGGATCCTGCTCCCACTTTTCTTCATCTTCTGGTGCTTCTTTACCTACGTAAACTTCTCCAGTTTCTTTATGGTACCAGGCAGGAATCCGGTGGCCCCACCATAGCTGTCTGGAAATACACCAGTCACGAGTATTCTCCATCCAGTGCAAGTATGGCTTTTCAAATCGTTCAGGAACGAAGTCTACTTTGTTGTCACCATCCTGAAGCTTGATTGCTTCATCTGCCAACGGCTGCATATCTACGAACCACTGGGTGGACAGGTAAGGCTCAACAACCGCTCCACTTCGCTCAGAGTGACCGACAGAATGATCATGTTCCTCGATCTTGAAGAGGACACCCGCTTCTTTCAAATCGGCTACAATCTGCTTCCGGCACTCGAAGCGGTCCATGCCCTGATACTTGCCGGCATTTTCATTCATTGAACCGTCTTCATTCATGACGAGAACGCGTTCCAGATTGTGACGATTACCAATCTCGAAGTCATTCGGATCATGGGCAGGAGTGATTTTTACTGCACCGGAACCGAATTCCATATCGACATAGTCATCGGCAACAATTTCGATTTCACGGCCGACAATCGGAAGGACGACTTTTTTACCGATAAGGTCTTTATAGCGTTCATCTTCTGGATGAACTGCGACTGCAGTATCTCCAAGCATCGTTTCCGGCCGAGTCGTTGCAATTTCAATATGACCGGATCCATCTTTCAATGGATATTTCATATGGTAGAAGTGACCTTTGACATCTTCATGGATGACCTCGATGTCAGAAAGAGCTGTCTTCGTCTGAGGATCCCAGTTGATGATATATTCACCTCTATAAATAAGCCCTTTCTCATATAATTTAATGAATACTTCTTTTACAGCTTCAGACAGCCCTTCGTCCAATGTGAAACGTTCACGTGAATAGTCCAGTCCAAGACCGAGTTTTTCCCACTGCGCACGAATGAATGCAGCATACTCATCTTTCCAGGACCAGGACTGTTCAAGAAACTTCTCACGCCCCAAGTCGTAGCGGGATGTCCCCTGCTCTCGCAATTTAGCTTCGACCTTTGCCTGAGTAGCGATTCCGGCGTGATCCATTCCTGGGAGCCATAAAACGTCGTATCCTTGCATACGCTTAGTACGAGTGATGATATCCTGGAGCGTCGTATCCCATGCATGACCCAAATGAAGCTTACCGGTTACATTCGGAGGCGGGATGACAATTGTAAAGGGCTCCTTATTCTCATCTCTTGTCGCTTCAAAATACTTTCCGTCCACCCAAGCCTGGTAACGATCCTTTTCTACTGCATGAGGATCATACTTCGGGGGTAGTGATACTTCCTGATTACTCATAGCTTCATTTCCTCCTTTTTATATAACAAAAATCCCCTTCATCCAAAAAGGACGAAAGGGATTGATTTCCGTGGTACCACCTTTGTTCACAGTACTGACTAAAGCGATACTGTGCACTCATAGGAAATAACGGCTTCTAACCGGCTCTTTCTACTCATTTCAAAAGAGCTGCATCCGGGGCGACCTTCCACATTGAACGAACCTGGAAAACTTTCAGCTCAAGGTTTTCCTCTCTGAAGGGTTCAATCTGTACTCTTCCCCATCGTTGCATTTCACGTCTTCAATTATAATTCATATTGTATAAAGAAAAGCGATATAAAGTCAATAGTTACTTAACCGCTATATATAAAATCCGCATTTTCACTAGTTTACCATAGATGATTCCATTTTATACAAGTGAGGTGAATGAACATGAGTCGTCTCTATCGTTACCGCTTACCCCCGTGGTGCAGGCAATGGTTATATATCATCGAAAAAGCACTGATTCCACTTTGTATCTTTCAAGTCATCCGTACGTTGCTATTCCCTACCACGCTGGACGTATTATTGCTTGGAATATTCATCGGGCTTTGGATCGCGTTTTACAGTAAGTGGATTTAAGTTTCATCCATTTCCTTTTCTTCTTCTGCCAGCTGCTGCGATGTGAAAGTATCGAACAAAGCTTCTGCTGCAACTCGTGAGTAGATCACCCTCCTATGGCTGGTGGCAAGGCGCTGCACTTTTTCCAGCTCACTGATCCGTTCATTCGCCATCAGCCTTTCAATCCTTTTTAAATAATGTTCCGTATCCACGAGATTGATCGCCAACTGCAGTCGTTCTTCATTCGTGAAACCATAGATGCGTTCATAGATATGGAACTTATTCATATAATCATCAACCGGACTGTCATGATAACGAAAATCATGCATGAAGAACCTTTGGAGATCATGATGCGGAAGGCCGGTGTGCATCCGTTCCCAGTTAATGAAATAACTCTGGCCATAGTATTGGATGATATGGCTGTTACGTAAATTCCCATGACATACGACAATGGGAATTTTTTGTTCTTTCGTACTCTGTTCCGGTAATTCATTACTGAAATCTTTCATCATTTCCAGTGAGTAATGAAGATCTCGGTATTGAGAACACACAGCCAGCCCGAATGGTGAAGTGAAGTGCCGCCTTTCGAAGGACTCGATGCGAGCCAAAAGCCGTTCATGAATCTGCTCCGAAGCTTCTCTTCTTCCGCGGTAACTGTGCCATATATCCGGGACAGAATGATAGTTCTTCGTTTGTTTATGCAGGTTACCAACACTGTAATAAAAACTTTCAATATCGTGACTTGGATAATTGTCACGGGTATGTTCCACCCAAGGAGTCATATAATAGAGAGCACCATTGGTAGATACAAAGGACTGGCCATTTCTCGTTTTCGTAATCGGAGGTGCGATGGAAAACGAATGATGATCTAGCCAATGTACGATCCGCTCCCATTCGCGATTCTGCTGTGTATCATACTTGGACTTTTTAAGTGCGAATGTCCCGTGATGCGTATGAATCCGAAAAACGTTTTCCGAAATACGATCCATATTCAATGGTTCTAATCCATAGGCGGCAACAAGCGAAGTGACGTCATTCATATTGATTCCTCCCCATTGCAGAAGACGTACCCTTTACATGAAAAATGCGCTGCTATGGAAATTCAGCAACGCATTTATTTCGACACGAATACATCGAGTCAGGATTGCGGAATATAAATGATTTTACCTGGAGTCAAATCCTCTTCTTCCACGTTATTCACCTTGCTCAAGGTATGCCTGGTCACTTGATACTTTTCTGCTAAGCCATCGAGCGTATCCTCTTCCTGCACGATGCACAGCTTCATTTTCGTATAAGATTCCGCGGTTTCTCTTTCACTGAAAATGTTGAATAATAGCCGATTCCCCGCTGTCCTTTCACTGGAAGGGGACGATTCCATTTCCTCTACTGTTTCCTCTTGTACATAATCCGAGGTAGACATCTCACTAGATGATTCTTCTGCCTGCTCATGATGGAAAAATTCCTGGAAAGACTGGACTTTGGTATACTTCCAACGATCACTGCTGGATTCCTCTTTCGCTTCCCCAGCAATCGAAGAAGATACAGAAGACGATTCAAATGTCTCTGGAGAATAATTCACCTCGAAGGTCTGTGGAGCATCCCATTGTTCGTTTCTGACTGGCTCACTAGTTTCCACTACCGCTGCCTGCACTTCATCTTCCAACCCTTGAATTCCATGAATGGCCACGGTCGCATGAAGTTTCAATTGACCAGCCGAAGGCAGCTCATAATCGAAAGCATCAATGCTGACTGACACCTCATCCAGATCATTCACTCTGTTTCTCGGGATAGACACTTCCACCGGAAATTTGTGAGAAAATTGACTCGCACCTTCCGCCGATCGCTCCACCTGATCAATCGTTTTCCTTGATGGAAACGGAGTGACTGTATCATAAGCGGAGGCTTCGTCGGGATCAAGAGCGAAATACTCGCCCGAAAGTTCGATCATTCCTTTAACCAGTACGGTCTCCTCAAAAGGCTGGATTGCGATTTCCGGCTCCAATGAGATTCCCATCAGTTCTTTGACTTCCTGTCCCCTTTCGAACCAAAGGGCTTCATCAAGATAAAAAGAGAATACATTTTTATTATCATTCGTCACGTACTTTCCTCCTCCCTTAAGACGCAACATTCATCTCTGTTCCAATCTATGCAGGGGGAGGTCAAACTATACATAAGAAAAAGCGAAAACGCCCAGAAACCCGGGATGCATAAACGAATCGTGCTGTTTATGTCCGGGTAACTGGACGCTCTAAGTCGTCAAAAATTGCTGACGTTTATTTGATTTCCGAGAAAACTTTTTCCGCAGCAGCAATGGTGCGTTCGATATCCTCATCGGTATGCGCAGTAGAAAGGAAAAGCCCTTCAAATTGAGAAGGTGGCAGGAAGACACCTTCCTGGATCATCCCTCTGTAATATTTCGCAAACAAATCAAGATCGGATGCACTTGCTGTATCGAAATTATAGACATCATCATCATTGAAGAAGAAGCCTACCATCGACCCTGCACGATTTACAGTGAACGGAATATCATATTTTTCTGCCGCTTGACTGAAGCCTTCAATCAATCGGTCTACTTTCTTGTTGATTTCTTCATAGGATGCTTCATCAAGCGCACTCAATGTTTCATATCCTGCGGTCATCGCAAGTGGATTTCCGGACAATGTACCTGCTTGATAAATCGCACCGGTCGGAGCAACTTTCTCCATGATTTCGCGTTTTCCTCCATAGGCACCCACAGGCAGGCCACCACCGATGACTTTACCTAAGCATGTCAAATCTGGAGTAATCCCAAAGTGTCCTTGGGCACAGTTATAGCCGACACGGAAACCGGTCATGACTTCATCAAAAATCAGCACGGTTCCGTTTTCCTCGGTAATACGGCGTACTTCTTTCAGGAAGTCATCCTTTGGTGGTACGACACCCATATTACCGGCCACCGGTTCAACAATCACTGCTGCAAGATCATCACCGAAGCGGTCAATCGCATATTGGAAGCTCTCAAGATCATTGAATGGGACGGTGATGGTGTTCTCTGCAATCCCTTTTGGCACACCAGGTGAATCCGGGAGACCTAATGTCGCAACACCGGATCCTGCTTTGATCAGCAAGGAATCCCCATGGCCGTGATAGTTCCCTTCAAACTTAAGGATTTTATTACGACCTGTATAGCCTCGTGCAACACGAAGCGCACTCATGGTTGCTTCCGTACCTGAGTTGACCATTCGCACCATTTCGATGGAAGGAACGCGGTCGATGACAAGCTGTGCCAATTCGTTTTCGATTTTTGTCGGCGCACCGAAGCTTGTCCCCATCTCTGTGACCTTCTTCAATTGCTCAACAACACGGTCATCTGCGTGGCCGAGAATCAACGGCCCCCAGCTTAAGACGTAATCGATGTACTCATTTCCGTCGACATCGTAAATCTTAGAGCCTTTTCCACGTTCCATAAAAATCGGGTCCATTTCAACGGAACGGAAAGCCCGGACTGGTGAGTTGACCCCACCTGGCATCAAATCCACCGCTTCTTTGTATGCATCGATTGAACGTTCGAAATTCCTCATTTATCTTCACTCCTTCTACAGGTTATTCACTTAGCCATTGGGCTGCATCTTTCGCATGATACGTAATGATAAGATCCGCTCCAGCGCGTTTCATTGAAGTCAATTTCTCCATGACAATTTCTTTTTCATTGACCCAGCCGTTTTGTGCAGCTGCTTTGATCATGGAGTATTCTCCACTCACGTTGTAAGCAACAAGCGGCGCATTGAAACGGTCTTTCACTTCGCGCATGATGTCCAAATAAGATAGCGCAGGTTTCACGATTAAGAAATCTGCTCCTTCTTCGACATCCGATTCTGCTTCACGAATCGCTTCCAGTCGGTTTGCAGGATCCATCTGGTATGCTTTACGATCACCGAACTGCGGGGAGCTGTGTGCTGCATCGCGGAAGGGACCATAAAATGCAGATGCGTATTTTACCGCATAGGACATGACCGGAATATCTTTGTAGCCATGTTCATCCAAACCATGGCGGATGGCAGCCACGAACCCGTCCATCATATTGGAAGGAGCAATGATATCTGCTCCTGCTTTCGCCTGACTGACAGCCGTTTCTACTAGTAATTCAAGCGAAGGGTCATTCAAGATTTCACCGTTCTCAACAACACCACAGTGACCGTGATCCGTGTATTGACAGAGGCACGTATCAGCTATCACCGTCAAGGAAGGCACATATCGCTTGATTTGTCTAATCGCTTGCTGGACGATACCAGTTTCACAATACGCCTGTGAACCATGTGCATCTTTTTCTTGAGGTACACCAAAGACGATGACAGAGCGGATGCCCAAGGTTTCCAACTGCTGCATTTCTTCTGTAAGGTGATCAAGCGACACATGATAGACCCCTGGCATCGAAGGTACTTCTTTGCGGATGTCTTCTCCTTCTACAACGAAGATCGGATAGATCAGATCATCTTTGCTCAGTTTCGTCTCCCTGACTAACGCGCGCATAGATTCTGTCCTGCGTAGTCGTCGATGTCTTTTGAAATCGTAATTTACCATGTTATCTTATCCCTTCTGATTGAAATACTTACGTAGCGCATCCACCATTCCTTCGACGGTGTATAGTGAGTCAGGTGTGATGATTTCTTTGAAACCAGTACGCTCTGCCTCTGAAGCAGTCGTAGGGCCGATGCACAGACAAGGAAGGTGTAACCAATCCTCGAACTGCTGCTCTCCTTCACAAAAAGAATGGAATGCTCTTATCGTTGAAGGACTCGTAAACGTTAATCCATCCATCGGCTGGTCATTCATCTCCTGTAACAGTTGTCTTTTGTTTTCTTTCATAGGTAGCGTATCATACACCGTAATCGTTTGAAAAAGGACATGCTGTTCACGGAAAGCTTCCGGCAGGACATCTCTGGACAGGTTGCCTCGGACCACTAGAACCTTCCCCGGGTCGGGATCGACTTGCCTGAATTCATCTGCCATCACTTCTGCAGTATATGTAGAAGGCATAAAGTCAGCGGTATGATTATGTTGCCGCAGTGCTTCATCTGTCTTTTCACCGACCGCTGCAATTTTTAAATCTTTCGGCCACTCTTCTCCGTGCTTATCCCATAAATCGAAAAAAAACTTCACGCCGTTCGAGCTCGTGAAAATCATCCAAGCGTACTCGTGAAGTCTTGCTATCGTAGTTATATTCTTCCCATCGTTCCGCGGGTAAAAACCTAGAAGGGGGACCTCCACAGGCTCCCCTCCCACCTTCTTCAATTCTTCAGATAGCGAAATCGCCTGATGTTCAGCTCTCGTGACAAGGATTCGCTTTCCTGCCAGGCTGGACATTATTTTTCCAGCTCCTCAATTGCATCATCAACGATTTTCTGTGCCCCACGTTCTTTCAGACGATCTGCAGCTTCTTTTCCAACCGCGACAGCGTCCGTGCCTCTCACAGTTTCCTTAAGAATTGTCTCACCGTCAGGAGTACCGACAAGTGCAGTCATTACGATTTCATCCCCTTCAAGGTGGGCGAAGCCTCCGATTGGAACTTGGCAGCCGCCATTCAGGTCATGAAGGAATTTACGCTCCGCAGTAACGGTCTTTTCTGTATATTCATCATTGATTTGAATCAATAGATCCCTTAATTCTTTATCGGATTCACGGCACTGAATCGCAAGCGCACCCTGTCCGACTGCAGGGACACATAGGTCAGGTTCCAGATATTCTGAAACAACGTCATCGCTCCATCCCATTCGCTTCAGCCCAGCAGCTGCAAGCACGATGGCATCGAACTCTCCATTTTCAAGCTTTTTCAAGCGTGTATCGATATTTCCGCGGATCCATTTGATTTCCAAGTCAGGTCGGGCCGCTTTGATTTGCGCACCTCTCCTGAGACTGCTCGTTCCAACAACAGAGCCTTCAGGGAGATCCATCAGTTTGGTGTGCCCTTTCGAAACGAATGCATCACGGTAATCTTCACGCTCTGGTACAGAAGCAATCATCAGACCCTCAGGAATGACAGCTGGCATATCCTTCATACTGTGGACTGCCATATCGATTTCTTCATCATACATCGCGTTTTCAATTTCTTTGACGAACAGACCTTTCCCACCTACTTTGGACAACGTGACATCAAGGATCTTATCACCCTTTGTCACAATACGTTTTATCTCAAAGTCATAGGAAGGATCGACCTTCTTCAATTGCTCGATTACCCATTTCGTCTGTGTAATCGCTAGGTTACTTTTACGGGAACCAATGATTATTTTACGCATGCTCCTACCCCCTGGCATTAGAAATGAAAATTGGACAATGATCCAAATAAAAAGAAATTGACTAGTAAAAATAGAAAGGCTGCTGTGTTATAGAGTGCAATTGCCCGCCCTTGATAGCCTTTGACGATCCGTAAAAACAAGAAGATGATGTAAACACCAAGCACAAGGAGTGACCCAAGTGTCTTCGAGTCATACCAGTAGAACTCATCACCAGAACTGTAAGCCCATATGACGCCAAGGATGATTCCCATTGTAAGCAATGGAACCCCAATGGTCACAGCGATGTAGGCGAAACTGTCCAATTTGTCCAGATCACCGATTCTCCTGAGCTTCTGGTTCCACTGTTTCTTTTTCAAAAACCTGTACTGCAGTAAATACAGGAGAGAAAAAATAAATGAAAAGGTAAAGAAGCCATAAGAGATGAGAGCCATTGAAATATGTGTGATGAGCAGCTCATCGACAAGTCTTACTCCATTTTTAACGAGCTCACTTTGAGCCTTCGTCGTAATGTGAAGCACCATCACGAAGAACCCGACCAAATTCGTAAAGAACACAAGGAAATCGACCATGAACAGCCGATTGATGATCAATGAAAAGGTGATCAGGATCCACGCATAAAAAAATAATCCGTCATAGACCGTCATCACTGGAAAATTGTCTTTAACGAATACCTGTGACAATAAAAAAAAGGTTTGCAAAGTCCAAACCAAACTAAGTAACCAGAAGGCGATCTTATTCACCTTCCGGTTATGTTGAATGAAATCAATGAAGTATCCAAAAACACTTAACGCATATAAAATGATGATCAGTTCATAAACCCATTTTGCTGCAAGCATATCAGGACCCTTCCCTTATCAGTTTGTTGATACGTTCTTCAGCGTAGGAAAGGACAATTTACCGTTGTTCGGGTCAAACGAAATCACTTTATTGTTTTTCTGTTGCTGTTCCATGATTTCTTCCTGGACATGTTCCTCGATTCCAAAAATCTGCATGAACAGTCGAAGCGACTCATCCGCATCCTCCTGCGCGGCTAGTTCCTTTGCCTGAAGGATCGGCTCTTTCAACAGCTGGTTGATGATGCTCTTCGTGTGTTTATTCAGGACTTTCTTTTCTCTTTCAGTCAGATCAGGCATTTTTCGCTCGATACTTTTCATCGTATCCGCCTGAATGTTCAGTGCTTTATTTCGTAATGCCGAAATGACCGGCACTACTCCAAGCGTCTGGACCCAATCTTTGAATTGGACGATTTCCGCTTCGATCATAAGTTCAATCTGCTCCGCAGCTTCCTGACGGACAGAAAGGTTCGCATCTACGATTCCCTGCAAGTCGTCGATATCATAGAGGAAGACGCTCTCCAAATCAGAAATGGCAGGATCAAGATCCCTCGGAACTGCGATGTCGACCATGAACAAAGGTTTACCTTTTCTTGCTTTATGAATCGGATCCACCAATTCACGTGTCAATACGTAATCCTTCGCACCTGTCGAGCTGATCAGAATGTCCGCATCACTCAAAGTCGATGGCAGGTCTTCCATCGTTTTGGCATCGCCATTGAATTGGTCTGCAACAACCTGCGCTTTTGCCAGTGTACGGTTGACGACCGTCACTTTCTTCACACCGGAACCGTGAAGATTCTTCGCGGCAAGCTCTCCCATTTTACCTGCACCCAGGATGACGACATGTTTGTTGACCATATCCCCGAAGATCTTACGGGCAAGTTCAACAGCTGCATAACTTACAGAAACAGCATTCTCACCGATTTCTGTTTCTTTATGGGCACGCTTGGCGAAAGTTACCGCCTGTTTGAACAACTCATTGAATATCGTTCCAGTTGTTACAGACTCCTGTGCTGACATGAACGCCTGCTTCACTTGGCCAAGGATCTGCGTTTCACCAAGGACCATCGAATCCAGACCACTTGTTACACGGAAAAGGTGTTCAATTGCTCCATCCGTTTCGTAAATGGAAAGGTACGGAGAAAAAGACTGCTTGTCCATGTCAAACCAGTCAGCTAGAAATTGCTTAATATAATAACGGCCAGTATGGAGCTGATCCACGACCGCGAAAATTTCTGTACGATTGCATGTAGAAATAATCACATTCTCCAACACACTTTTTTGCTGCTGCAAGGCAACCATCGCTTCCGATACGTGTTGTTCTGAAAATGTGAGCTTCTCCCGAATTTCTACAGGGGCTGTTTTATAGTTTAATCCGACAGCTAGAATATGCATTACATCTACCCCCAAATAAAGCATTCCTGACGAAACATCTTAATAATTATTATAACATGAGAAAAATAACTTACTTATGGAAAAATGTGAACAGATTATGAATCTCTATGGTAGGATAAGAATAAATAACCAACATTTGAAATGATTCCGAAACATTTTTATTCCGATTGTACTCTATCATATAGAGCGACAAATCGCAAGAAAACGACATTTTCTGCTACTTTCGTGAGGTGTTACAAATGAAGAAACAAAATTCTTTCCTCGGATTTGTTCTTATAGGCATTGGAGCCTATTTTTTATTGAGACAGTTACATATTCCCCTACTCACCGATTTTTATTCGTGGCCTACATTGCTGATGGTGATCGGTGTAGCATTTTTGCTCCATAGTTATATTGCTAAAGAATATCAGAACATATTTACAGGTGCATTGTTACTAGGTCTAGGGATTCACTTTCATGCAAGTGTACGGTTCGTCATCTGGCCTGATCACTGGGGTATGTATCTCATCATTATCGGTATCGCTTTTCTACTTCGCTATCAAAAGACTAGAAACGGCCTTTTCCCGGGACTTATTTTAGGTGGACTTGGAATCTTTGCCATTTTCTCTTCCACCAACCCTGGATGGTTCTACTGGATCCACCAGCTGTTTGCAATCATTGAAAAGTTCTGGCCGCTTGTACTTATCGTAATCGGATTCTATTTTTTGAAAAAGAAAAATTGACGTAATGAAAAACCCTGTGGAATGACAATGTTGTCAGCTCTCCACAGGGTTTTATTTTGGTATTCTCAAGACTGTTGGTTATCTTTTCAGACTATCCAATAAACTATAGCCAAGCACGATGCCTGCAATAATGGATAACTCCTTCTGCCCATTGATCAAAAGTCCCGGAACGCTAATACCCAATGCAGTAAGCGGTGTGGATATATTGGTGGAAAGGGAAACTGTGAGCATAAAAATGGCAGGGACAGCTATCGGAATGAACTTAGCCCAATCAAAGCACCATGTTTTTCCTTCTTTTATTTCAATCACTAATCTAGGTGTCCGAAGAAGCATTCCGACACCTACTGGAAACAATGTAGTAAACCACGCATAATCGGCATAATCATACGTGTCATGCAAATAGCGATCAATATGTAACTGATAGTTCAACCCAACAGCAAGAACTGAGCATACGACGATCGTCCATATAAGATAATATAGAAACCTTTTGATACTGGATCCCTTCCTCTTTAATCAAATAAGGGCCCGTTCGATACGGGCCCTTGGACTTCATTATAGTATGGAACTTAGGAATTCCTGTGTACGTGTTTCTTTCGGGTTATCGAACAGTTCATTCGGCTCCCCGGTTTCTACGATCCGTCCGTCGTGCATATAGACGACCTTATCGGCAACTTCGCGGGCAAATCCCATCTCGTGGGTGACGACCACCATGGTCATCCCTTCTTTAGCAAGATCCTTCATAGTAGCAAGCACCTCACCGACAAGTTCAGGGTCAAGCGCGGAGGTAGGTTCATCAAACAGCATGATTTCAGGTTTCATCGCTAATGCACGGGCGATGGCCACACGTTGTTTCTGTCCCCCTGAAAGCTTGGAAGGATATACATCCGCTTTATCCGCTAATCCAACCTTATCAAGAAGCTTTTTCCCTACTTCAACCGCTTCGGGCTTTTTCATCTTTTTCACTTGGAGTGGTGCTTCAATTACATTTCCGAGCACCGTCTTATGCGGGAAGAGATTGAAGTGTTGGAAAACCATCCCTACACGCTGACGCACTTTGTTCAGGTTTTCTTTCTTAGGATTGATATCTTTATCTTCAATGATGACTTTCCCGCTGTTTTTCATTTCCAGGAAGTTCAAGCAACGCAGCATTGTACTTTTACCGGAACCACTGGCACCGATCAGTACGACCACTTCACTTTCCTTTACTGTAAAATCGATGTCCTTCAATACATGTAGGTCACCAAATGATTTGTTTAATTTTTCAACGCGTATCATATCTTTTCTCTCTGACAATGTTCTGCCTCCTCACCTTAATCGCTTGCAGCTAGTTTCTTTTCAAGTAATCCAACCAGAATGGTAAGTACGGCTACAAGAAGCAGGTACCAAATGGCACCGACAAGCAACCAGGTCATGTAATCGAACGTATTCGCACCTTTCGTGGTAGATAGACCGAAGAGTTCGGTCATACCGATGAAAGCTGCCAAGGACGAATCTTTCAAGCCAATTATAAATTGGTTACCAAGTGGTGGCAATGCGCGACGAAATGCTTGAGGTAAGATGATTCTTCGCATCGTCAATGTTTGGGTCATTCCTAAGGACCGACCAGCTTCTGACTGTCCCTTACCGATGGATTGGATGGATCCACGGAATATTTCAGCTATATATGCACCATTATGGAATGCCAGACCGAGCGTAGCTGCCCAGAACCCAGAAATCATAGCGATTTCGGTCAATCCATAGTAGAACACGAAGATTTGTACAATCAATGGAGTTCCTCGAACAATGTAAATATAGAAGCTTGCAATCCATTCAAGAGGTTTAATGTTGGAGATTTTCATTAGTGCAAAAAACAATCCGATAAAAATCGCAATGAAAATAGAGACTGCTGTCAGGGACAAGGTAAGTTTTGTAGCTTCCCAGAAAGCACCTCTACTTTCAATCAATGAGTTAAAAAAAGATACCGTATTCAGATTCAAGTACAATGTTTTCAGCTCCCTCTAATTTGAAAAAGAGCACGCATCATGGCGCGCTCTTTTATTTCAATTTTACTCCGGTTGTTTCGTGATATCGTCCTGGCTCTCGAAGTAGGTCTTACTGATCTCTTCAAGTTTTCCATCTTCACGGAGTGTCTCAAGAGCTTCGTTGATTGCTTCTAGAAGTTTGTCGTTTTCTTTATTTACAGCAATAGCCTGTTCACTGTTATCAAGACGTTCCTTCGCCTCGATTTCCAATCCTCCATCTTCAATTGCGATCGCACCTGTCAGGAAGTCAGTGATTACTGCATCATGGCGACCTTTTGCTAGTGACTGAAGTGCAACAACATCACTATCATAAACCTGGATGTTATCTGTCACTTCTTCTGCAATTCCAGCATAAGTAGAACCTTGAGATACAGCGATTTCTTTTCCTTCTAGATCATCCAATGATTCGATGTCACTACCTGGAGCAGTGAAGATCTGCGCTCCTGAGTAGTAATAAGGCGTAGAGAAATCAACTTGTTCTGCACGTTCTTCCGTAATCGTATGTGATGCTACAGCAGCATCGAAACGTCCTGTTTTTACACCTTCAACAATTGAAGCGAATTTAAACTTTTGTGGGTTCGGTTCAAGTCCAAGTTCCTCTGCAATGGCAGTACCTACATCAATATCGAATCCTGCCAGGTCACCAGAATCATTCGTCATACTGAACGGCTTGAATTCACCAGATGTTGCGAAAGTGAACTTGCCTTCTTCGACCAAGTCATACTCGCTGTCTCCAGACGATTCTCCACCATCAGAGGCATTCCCGTCATCATCCGATCCTCCGCAGGCAGCAAGTACCAAGATAAGTAATGTGCTAAGTATTAACGTTAGAAATTTCTTCATTGTGACTAAATCCACTCCTTCAATAAGTATATGGTGCCTGAAATCGTTCGCAACTTTAATGATACCAATTTACCAGATAATTCTCAAAATTCGAATTATGGTATATCCATGGAAAATATCTATCATGTTGTACTAGGTATCATATAGAGCTAGCATGCTTGGAATTACAGACATATGCTGATAAAAACAAAGAATTTGGCCAGATTCATTGTCTCTACCTCCTTGTTCATTACCCATATATTACAAACTATAAACAGAATTTAGGAAGAAAGTAGCATGAACTTCTATTATAAGTATCTGAGCGGGGAGGTTTTTACGAAATGGGAGGAGTATTAAACAAAATCGATCAGTTATCAGGAGAATCGACCTGTTATTATACAAATTCACAAGCTTATTACACAAGCTCCTAAGAGTATTATACAAATCCCAAAAAGATCCTAACAAAAAAAGCTGCCAAATGAATGGCAGCTTTCGTCAATCATGATATATGATTCAGCATCGTTCTCCATGCTAGCTCTTTGCCTTCCCCGGTTTCAGAAGAAAATGGAATGACCGTATCTTCCTCTTCCACCTGAAGCACTTTTCTCACATTTTTGATATGCTTATCCCGTTTGTTTTTAGGAATTTTATCGAGCTTCGTGGCAATGATCATGACTGGTAATTCAAAATGTTTAAGGTAATCGTACATTAGAATGTCATCTTTGGTAGGGTCGTGACGAAGATCGACGACGAGAGCAGTTGCTCTTAAGTTTTCGCGCTCGGCGAAATATTCTTCCATCATCTTGCCCCATTTTTCCCTTTCCTTTTTGGACACTTTTGCGTATCCATATCCCGGTACGTCCACAAAGTAGAAAGTATCGTTGATCTTATAAAAGTTGAGCGTTTGCGTTTTACCCGGCTTGGATGACGTTCGGGCAAGTGCTTTACGCTGGATCATTTTATTGATGAACGATGACTTTCCTACATTGGATCGTCCTGCCAAAGCAATTTCAGGGAGCAGGTCGGAAGGATATTGCTTCTGGCTTACGGCGCTGATCACCAATTCTGCATCAGTTACTTTCATTGTCAACCTCCGCAAGTGCATGCTCAAGTACTTCATCCAAATGCTTGACCATTACGTAATTCAAATCGTTTCGGACACTGTCCGGGATATCTTCCAGATCCTTTTCGTTTTCATGAGGGATGATGATTTTCGTCAAACCGGCACGGTGTGCACTGAGCGATTTTTCCTTCAGTCCGCCGATTGGAAGCACACGGCCTCTCAAAGTGATTTCACCGGTCATCCCCACTTCTTTCCTTACCGGACGACCAGTAAGTGCAGAAACGAGAGCTGTTGCCATCGTGATACCTGCTGATGGTCCATCTTTAGGAGTTGCTCCTTCAGGTACGTGGATGTGGATATCGTTCTTTTCCACAAAATCAGGGTCGATATCCAGTTCCCCTGCTCTTGAACGGATATAACTGAAGGCAGCCTGAGCTGATTCTTTCATTACATCGCCAAGCTTACCGGTCAAGGTGAGCTTCCCTTTACCTGGGTAGATGGAAACTTCAATTGACAACGTATCTCCACCTGCTGATGTGTAAGCCAATCCTGTTGCCGCTCCGACCTGATCCTCTTCTTCCGCACGACCATATCTGAATTTCGGCTTTCCTAACAGCTCTTCCAGCATCTTTTCCGTAATGACGACGCGCTTCTTATCACCTGCAACAATGATTTTAGCGGATTTACGGCATAAGGAAGCGAGCTGGCGTTCAAGATTACGTACTCCGGCTTCCCGGGTGTACGTACGGATAAGACGCAATAATGCTTCTTCCCTCATTTGAATCTGACCTTTTGTCAGTCCGTTCTCTTTTATCTGCTTAGGTAATAAATGCTCTTTAGCGATATGGACCTTTTCGACTTCTGTGTAGCCGGCAATCGTAATCACTTCCATCCGGTCTAGCAACGGGCCAGGTATGGAAGCAAGGTTATTGGCTGTTGCGATGAACATGACCTTGGAAAGATCATAGCTTTCTTCGATGAAATGGTCACTGAACGTACTGTTCTGTTCCGGGTCCAGCACTTCCAGCATTGCGGAGGAAGGATCCCCTCGGAAGTCACTTGCCATTTTATCAATTTCATCCAAAAGGAAAACAGGATTGATCGTCTCAGCTCGCTTCATTCCTTGAATGATTCGACCAGGCATTGCCCCGATATATGTTCGTCGGTGTCCCCTGATTTCTGCTTCATCTCGTACACCACCTAAGGATATACGGACGAATTTACGATTGATCGCTCTGGATATCGATTTTGCCAATGACGTTTTACCGACTCCCGGAGGGCCGACAAGACAGAGAATCGGGCCTTTGATGGATTGAGTCAGCTTCTGGACAGCAAGGTATTCAAGTACCCTTTCTTTCACTTTCTCCAGTCCATAGTGATCTTCATCAAGGATTTTCTCTGCATGATGGATGTCAAGATTGTCTTCCGTTTCTTTCGTCCAAGGCAAAGCGACAAGCCATTCCAGATAATTACGAATGACCGAACTTTCTGCTGAGCTTTGAGGAACCTTTTCATACCTTCCTAGCTCTTTCAATGCGACAGTTTCAATTCGCTCCGGCATGTTCGCTGCTTCGATTTTTTCCTTTAACTGATTAACTTCTCCGCTCTTTCCATCCTTGTCACCAAGTTCCCGCTGAATGGCTTTCATCTGCTCGCGAAGATAGTATTCTTTCTGTGTTTTTTCCATCGACCGTTTCACTCGCTGGCCGATTTTCTTTTCGATTTGCAGAACTTCTTTTTCATTACTGATCTGCTCGATCAGTTTTTTCAAGCGTTGCTTGACGTTAATCGTCTCTAGAACTTCCTGCTTGTCTTTCAGTTTCAGAGGAAGGTGGGAAGCGACCATATCCGCCATCCGCGCAGGCTCATCAATGTCAGAAACCGTGTCCAATGTCTCCTGACTTATTTTTTTGGAAATTTTGATGTATTGTTCGAATTGCTGAAGAAGTGTACGCATCAACGCTTCTTCTTCATTATGATCCTCATGTTCATTGTCACGCTCTTCAATTGTGACGAGGAAATAATCATCATGATCGATGAATTCATTCAGCTTGGCACGGTGCAAACCTTCTACCAGCACTCGGTTTGTACCATTCGGCAATTTCACCATCTGTTTCACATTTGCAACTGTTCCAAATGTATAAATATCGTCCTCTGAAGGATCATCTATGTTCATTTCTTTTTGAGATACTAAAAAGATCTGATTATTTTCCATCATTGCTTGTTCAAGCGCCTTGACAGATCGATCACGACCAACATCAAGGTGCATGACCATGGATGGGTAAATCAGTAAGCCTCTTAATGGAAGGAGGGGAATCTGTATCTTCTGTTTTTCGGTCATTAACGTACACCTCCGATAATAGTTGCAAGTCCTCTTAACTGTATATACATCATAAGTAAAAGCATGGCCAATGTAAAACCATACGTATGTCATTCAGCCTATTCAACTGTACATTATTGTTGCCTATGTAAGTCGTTTCATCCGATTCAGATGTTGGAAGCAAATAAAGAATTTCCTGAAAATGAATGAGGCTACGCTACATCATGTGCAGCGCAGCCTGAAGACAGCCTTCAAATGGCCGACCAATTATTTAATCATGCACTCTCTTTTGGAGATTCTTTGTTATCATCCTGAACTGTACCATCTTTCAGTACCAGCTTAGGACGTCCATTCTCGTTAGAGACGGTTTCATCTGTAATAACACATTTATCGATGTCGTCACGTGAAGGTAAGTCATACATCACATCGAGCATGATTCCTTCAATGATGGATCGAAGTCCACGGGCACCCGTTTTACGTTCAATTGCTTTTTTGGCAATTTCCTTAAGTGCTCCATCTTCAAACTCCAATTCCACATGATCGATTTGTAAAAGCTTCTGGTATTGCTTGACCAGTGCGTTTTTAGGTTTTGTCAGAATTTCTACCAACGCTTCTTCATCAAGTGGTTCCAAGCTACCAATGACTGGCAAACGTCCGATGAACTCTGGAATCAAGCCATAACGTAACAAATCTTCAGGGAGAACTTTCGTCAGCAATTTACCTTTATCCAAATCATCGTTCACTTCTTCAGATCCGAATCCGATCACCTTTTTACCTAGACGGCGTTTGATGATCTGATCAATGCCGTCGAAGGCGCCACCAACGATGAATAGCACGTTGGTTGTATCGATTTGGATGAATTCCTGATGAGGATGCTTACGGCCACCTTGAGGTGGTACGCTTGCTGTTGTACCTTCAAGAATCTTCAACAGTGCCTGCTGGACACCTTCACCTGAAACATCACGAGTGATGGAAGGGTTCTCAGATTTACGTGCTACTTTATCGATTTCATCGATGTAGATGATTCCTTTTTCTGCTTTCTCCACATCATAATCAGCTGCCTGAATCAGTTTCAACAGGATGTTCTCCACGTCTTCACCGACATAACCAGCTTCCGTCAAGGAGGTGGCATCAGCAATCGCGAATGGAACGTTAAGAATGCGGGCCAATGTTTGAGCTAGAAGGGTCTTACCGCTTCCTGTAGGTCCAATCATACAGATGTTACTTTTGGACAGCTCTACATCGTCATTTTTCTGAGTAGCATTGATACGCTTGTAATGGTTATAAACCGCAACGGACAGGTTCTTCTTCGCCTGATCCTGACCAATTACATAATCATTGAGGATTTCACGGATTTCCTGAGGCTTTGGAACTTCTTTGAATTCCACTTCTTCCTCATTACCTAACTCCTCTTCTACGATCTCCGTACATAACTCGATACATTCATCACATATATAAACACCAGGTCCGGCGACAAGCTTCCGAACTTGTTCTTGGCTTTTACCACAGAAAGAACATTTCAATTGTCCTTTTTCATCATTAAATTTAAACATTCGATTCACCCCTTATTAATCTGACGAAAAATATCTATGTTCAGTTTCATGATTCACGGAATAATCAAACTGCACCTTTAGGTAATCATAACAAATATCAGACCTCTAAAAAAGTAATAACTTTTGGATTTCCTGTTTGCATTCGTCAATAATCATTATGTAGATACCTGCTGAATAAGTCAAACGTTAGACGGCACTTTACTCAAGGCTGATTGCGGCAGATTTTCTGATCATGGAAAACGATATACAGCTCCTGATTCACAATCGATAACTTCTATAGTATATGTAACAGCCTCCCGCCTTCATTCGATCTGTTACAAAATAGTCTAGCATTTTATTGGCGAATCTATACGTATGTAGATGAGAAAACAAGGCGCGAATATAAATTCACGCCTTGTCATATTTCAATCTTATTATTCAGCTTTTTTGCTGTTATCAACCAATACATCAATTGCTTTGCGCACTTTAAGATCTTCTTTGATCATATCTGTGTTTCCGCCAAGCATTTGCGTCAAGTTGTCGACATCTGTCTGGTACATGGAAGCCATTTTTTCAAGCTCAGCATTGACATCTTCTTCTGTAACTTCGACATTCTCTGCATTAGAGATCGCTTCAAGTGTCAAGTTCGTCTTCACACGTTTACCAGCATCTTCTTTCATCTGCTCGCGAAGTGCATCTTCGTCTTGACCACTGAACTGGAAGTACATATCTTTTGTCATGCCTTGCATTTGAAGACGCTGTTCAAATTCCTGAACCATACGATCCAATTCTGTATCGACCATAGCATCCGGAATTTCTACTTCTGCATTGTCAGAAGCTTTTTGAACTAGCGTTTCACGCTTGTTGTTGTCTGCCTCAGATTTCTTCTGCTCTTCCAGACGCTCACGTGTCTTCTTCTTAAGTTCGTCAAGTGTTTCAACTTCTTCGTCGACATCTTTTGCGAACTCATCATCAAGTTCAGGTAGTTCTTTACCTTTCACTTCATGGATTTTTACCTTGAATGTAGCAGCTTTACCTGCCAACTCTTCTGCATGGTATTCTTCAGGGAAAGTGACTTCTACATCAAGTTCTTCTCCTGCTTTTTTACCTGAAAGCTGCTCTTCGAATCCAGGAATGAATGTGCCAGAACCGATTTCAAGAGAGTAGTTGTCTGCCTGACCGCCTTCGAATGCTTCGCCATCAACGAATCCTTCGAAGTCCATGATGACAGTATCGCCATCTTCTACTGCTCCTTCTTCTTTGACAACCAATTCAGCCTGCTTCTCTTGAAGCTGCTTCAATTCGTTATCAACATCTTCGTCAGTCACTTCTGTTTCAAGCTCTTCAACTTCAAGACCTTTGTACTCGCCAAGTTTAACTTCCGGCTTGACAGTGACTTCTGCAGTGAAGACAACGCCTTTACCTTTTTCAATTTCTTTTACGTCAACTTCCGGACGATCAACTGGTTCAATTTCAGTTTCCTGAACTGCTTGCATATAAGCTTCAGGAAGAACGATATCAAGCGCATCCTGATATAGGGATTCTACTCCGAAACGCTGTTCAAACATTTTACGTGGCATTTTACCTTTACGGAAGCCAGGTACCTGTACTTGTTTAACAACCTTTTTGAATGCTTGATCCAACGCAGCATCAAATTGATCTGCAGGAACTTCTACAGTTAATAGTCCCTGGTTTCCTTCTTGCTTTTCCCATTTTGCTGACATAAAATTATTCCCTCCAACATCTATTGTTCCATTCCGCCTGGACAGGCGTGATAGACTTTTAATTTTCATCGTTTATACGAATCTAATTTTGCAACCACTATATTATAACATAAATGCCGTACCTTTCAACAGAAGGAATTCAGCACCCTTTCCATCTTGATGAATCTATCAATCATTCACCGAGGATCAAAGCATAATGCTGCTCACAAAGCTGAATTTCCTGTTTATACCGTTCCACATCCTCGTCATTCATGTCCTCAGAAATCGGCAACTGTAAATATTCATGACCAAGTTCCTTCAATGCAGCGACGATTTTCTGCACTTCCTCTTCATTCGGCAGCAATGGGTAGCGAACGAAAAGATAACGGTATAACAACTTCTGCAGCATGTCGTACATGGTTGGATTCTTCTGTTCCAAGTCCCCTAATCTCAATTCGATCTGTTGCATGACATAATTCGAATGAAGATCTTTCAACTTCGATGGGTTGATTAATTCTTCCACTCCAAACTTATGTATGAGTATGTTCCGGTCTACCTGGTATTCCTGAAACCATTGCACAATGCCGGTTTTGATGATCGGGTGTACCTTTGGCTGCTTCAGCCGATCCACGAATTGATCGAGAAAAGGATGAGGGTCCTGCCTGCGCAACTTAACGATATTCCGCCATTGGGCTTGGACATCGTCTCGATCAAGGCTTACTTCAAAATCCTCCACAAGCTTATTCCCTGTCTTTTCGTCCTGGTCCTCAGCAAGTTTTCTACTTACTTCATATAATTGCCAGAACTGGGTACGCATCTGTTGGGGGATATTTTCCTCTTCGAAGATTTCTTCCAATAAACTAACGAGTTCTGCATACCTGCTTGTCTGAAAAAGGATGGTCAGATAGATATGTAGGTATTGATAATAGTTATCTGTATCATGTTTCATCAGGTACTCACAAAGATCCTCCGCCTGCTCCAGCCTGCCTAGTTCCATCAGGCTTACAAGCTTACCAGTAATCACATCCTGCGATGCAACATCATGTTCGAACAATGGTTCAAATCGTTGAAGCGCTTCTTCGTATTTTTTCTCTTTAATCGCTTGTAAACCTTCGTCTTCCAGTCTTTGTTTCCATTTCGGGAACATCACCACATTCCCTTGTTTCTTGTCCATACGGCACCCTTCCCACTCAAATGATATGTATCGTTCTATATCTTTATATCATTCCCAACTTTCAGTATAACAAACCTGTTATAAAAAACATCCTCAAGGGGTGGCAGGGAAACAACGCTCTTCCCTGCCACCACCTCTTGTTAATTGAGAAAAACAAAAAAAGCCTTGGTATCAACCAACGCTTTGTATGTATAAATAATGGCGTCCCAGGAGCGATTCGAACGCCCGACCGACAGCTTAGAAGGCTGTTGCTCTATCCTGCTGAGCTACTGGGACTTAGATAATAAATATTAAATTGTGGATCAATTTTCGTTGAGTGCAACGGAACAACTCGATGTTATTCAAATATTAAATGGAGCGGGTGAAGGGAATCGAACCCTCGTCATCAGCTTGGAAGGCTGAGGTTTTACCATTAAACTACACCCGCGCGATATATAGGTGGAGAATATTAATTTTGAACACGCTCTATAGTTTTGTGCCCCTTCCTCTACTAGATTATTCGAAGAAGAAGATCCGTCCGTCGGGGCAACTCGTAGCTTACTTGGTGGATGTTTCGCTCGTCACTACACCCGCTGGTGCTCATCTGTTTTTTTGAACATTGTCCGGTTTTATGTCCCTTCCTCTACTAGATTATTCGAGGAATTTGAGCCAAGTCACTGCTTACTTGGTGGAGTTTTGCTCGTGGGAATTGTTTTTTGAGACAAGTTATATTATATTAACTGATTTTATCTTTGTCAACATCTTTTTTGGCAGAGGATCAGTCCTCTGCCAAAAAGGAAGTTTGGTATTTTAAGTCAAGCGTATTTCCCTGGATATCATAGTATTGTAAAGTGACTGCCTCACGTGACTCCCAGGAAAGGATTGCATAGGTAGGCTCAACCCTGTTCCTGGGCAGCCTGGCACTCCCGGGGTTGATGAAAAGACGGCCATTGACATGTTCCGCTCCAGCCATATGAGAATGGCCGAAGCATACGACGTCCGCTCCTGCCTCTTCCGCGCGGTAATTGAGTGGCATCAAAGTCGATTTGATCTGGAACAGGTGTCCGTGTGTCACGAAAAAGTTCAGTTCACCGACTGTGATTGACTGCTCTTCAACCATTTCGGGATGGAAATCACAGTTCCCTTTCGCATAATAGAACCCTTCCAATTCGGGTGCATTGGGGTCGAGTTCAGAATCACCACAATGGATCATTGCATCGACACTTGATTGATGTCGTTCTTTTACCGCCTGCAACTCCTTCGTAAGTCCGTGTGTATCACTGATAATAAGAACGCTGGGCATGCTTCTCTCCCCTTTGTTAACTGTTCTGGTTCTTAAGCCACTCCTCCACCTTCTTTATGGCATTGCGCCGGTGGCTGATCGCATTTTTTTCAGATGGATCATGTTCTGCCATTGATCGATCTGCACCTTCCGGATAAAAAATCGGGTCATAACCGAATCCATTCGTCCCCCTAGGTTCACGACCAATCGAACCTTCACACGTGCCTCTTTCTACAAATGTCGGATGGCCAGGACGTGCAACCGCAACACTGCAAACGAATCGTGCAGTACGCTGTTCATCTGGTACTTGTTGCATTTCCTCGAGTACCTTCTCCATATTTTTCACATCGTCTTTTTCTTCCCCTGCATATCGGGCAGAATAGACACCTGGTCTTCCGTCAAGCGCATCAATCTCCAACCCGGAATCATCTGCAAGTACAGGGATGCCTTTCCATTCTGCAATCGTTTCCGCTTTGATCGTTGCGTTCTCTTCGAATGTTAGACCATCCTCAACGATGTCCCCTTCAAAATCAAGGTCAAGCAGTGATTTGACTTCGATCCCGAAGTCTTTCAACATTTCCTTGAATTCTTTCACTTTTCCTGCATTTTTCGTGGCAATGACTAATTCTTTCATTGAGCTTCCTCAGCAGGTTCGGCATTGATTTTTTTATCAATGTGATTGGCAAGCTCGCCAATTGCAGTTTTCTGAATCTCGAATAACTCCTGAATTCCATCTTGACCTAGTTCAAGCATTTGCTGCAACTGCTTCATGGAGAAAGTAGACTCTTCTCCGGTGCCCTGCAATTCTACAAATTCACCGTCACCTGTCATAATGATGTTCATATCCACTTCTGCTTTGCTGTCTTCCTGATAACAAAGATCCAGCACTTCGCCTTCATTGGCAAGTACACCTACAGAAGTAGCAGCCAAGTAGTTCTTTATCGGTAACTCTTTCAGTACTTTTCGTTCAATCAACTTTCCGAATGCCAGGACTACAGCAACAAATGCGCCTGTAATCGAAGCAGTGCGCGTACCGCCATCTGCCTGTATGACATCACAATCTACCCATACCGTACGTTCACCGATTTTGTCTAAATCGACGACAGCCCGTAGAGAACGTCCTATCAAACGCTGGATTTCCATCGTTCTTCCTGACACTTTCCCTTTGGAAGATTCACGTATATTCCTTTGTTCAGTTGCGCGTGGAAGCATCGCATACTCAGCTGTGATCCACCCTTTACCTTGACCTCGCATAAATGGTGGAACTCTATCTTCAACACTTGCGTTACAGATGACCTTCGTATCACCCACACTGATCAGTACAGAGCCTTCTGGGTGCTTGACGTAGTCCGTTTCTATTGTTGTTGGTCTCAGTTCATTTGCTTTTCGTTCATCCACTCGCATAAGTGACGTCCTCCTTTTTCCATATCCTTGCCCATCTTAACACAAAATATAAAAAATGCGTAGCTAACCAAATCCCAATTAAATAAGCCTCGCCGAAGAGCGAGGCTTGTCATGATTGAAGGATCAGAAACTCTCTACACCAGTGACATCGGATCGTGTTACTGGCTCTGCATAAGAAGTTCCATCTTCACTGAATACTTGATCTACACCTTCCACATTCACCTGAATGGCATCCACGCCATTCTGTTCTGTCAACGTCATGACCAGGCTTTTCATGACATGTTCAGAAACGGATTTCTTTTCAAAGTTGGACAAAAGAGCCTCGTTGAATGATAGCGAAAGAACTCCTTCATCAAACTGCACTCCTTCCAACTCCGCCTTATCATTGAATGCGTTCAGAAGCGGAAGGTCGAAAGCCGGACCTTTCAATAAAGCTTGTACAACTGCCTCGTAATTATCGCTGCCTTCATTCTCGATCATGGTCGTAACAGGTACATAATAGAAGTCCTGACTCTCGGTTTGAGCTGGATAGTAAAGCGTAACCGCTTTACTATCCATAAGATCCCCTACATCACCAGGGTGTACATTGATTCCATTCGACCTTGATACACCGTCGGATATAGGTGTTCCATTAACAGGCATGACATCTTTTTCATACCCATTGATCCAGAGCTTGATACGATCGACACCTTCAAACTGAGTCAATGTGAATGTCATTGCCTGGAGAATCTTCTGCTCATCTTCCGGGCGGTAATTAGCAAACTCTTTGGAAACATCTACAACCAGCGTTCCATTCGCTTCAGGATTCAACCCAAGGATCTGTGTCCCCGCAGGTAATACCGCCTGGAAGCCATTTGGCAGAAGTTCGGTCACAGGACCATCTTTAACGAGATATTCCAATGCCTGCCTTGCTACCTCTTTGGAATCCGATTTAGGTATCTCCACTGTTTGTGGCACGACCATTCCGTTGGCATCCATTAAGAACAACTGGCGTTTCACTGTTTCTTCAATAGCTACTTCTTCACCAGCACCTTCTTCTGAAGTGTTTTCCGTTGTATCTTCACCTGTCACTTCAGCTGTATCTTCCGCATCTGCTTCAGGTGAGTTGCTGTCGTTTTCTACATATTCTACATCTTGAGGTGAATCGATTTCTTCCAGGCTCTGTTCACCTTCAAATAAACATCCTGTCAATAACACGATGCTGGAAAAACCGATAATAACCGGGCCAATCACACGCTTTTTCATGCTTTCCCCTCCTATGATGGTTTGTACTACTATATATACGAGCAGTTGAATGATTTAGACCATCTTTCATTAGAAGGAAATTTATACATTTATGAAAAAATAAAAACGCATGGGAGCTCCATGCGCTTCTTTCATCCGTTATCCAAGCTCAATCGAACGTAGAAATTCGATTGGCTCATCGAACCATGCATTTGCAATGCGTTTGAATTTTTCCTTATCACCCGTTGTGAAAAATTCGTGCACGGGTAATACATCTTCTTTATTCAGTAGATTCTGATAAGAAAGGATGAGACTGACTTCTCGTGCAGTTTCTTCCCCTGAACAGATCACCTGGATATGGGAACCCATTTCATTCTCAATCAATGTCTTAATCAGAGGGTAGTGTGTACACCCTAGTATCAGCGTATCAATATGGTTCTTCTCTTTGAGAGGCTTTAGGGCGTGATGGACGATCTGGACTGCTTGTTCTCCCTCAATATCCCCAGACTCGATCATCGGCACTAGGCTTGGACAAGCCAAATCATTCACTCGAATACGCCTGTCGATCATTTCAAGCGCAGTAGGGTATGCCCCGCTGGCAATCGTACCCTCCGTCGCGATGACTCCGATCCGTTTGTTGTGACTTGCTTTGATGGCAGCCCTTGACCCAGGCTGTATAACTCCAATGACCGGGATATCCAGCTTATTTTGCAAGTCTTCGAGAGTATATGCTGTGGCAGTATTACACGCTACTACCAACAGTTTAATATTCTTTTCCAACAGGTAATCGACCATTTCCCAGGTGTATCTGTACACTTCTTCTTTCGGTCTAGGCCCATAAGGACATCTGCTTGTATCTCCCACATATAACAATTGCTCATATGGTAGTTGACGGATCAATTCTTTGGCAACCGTAAGTCCGCCCACCCCTGAATCAATGACTCCAATCGGTCGTCTCAATTTGAACCCCTCAATCTTTGTGGTATCTATTCTTCTTTATTCACCTGCATATTCAGATGCAGTAACTGGAGCAGTTCATTTAACTGGTCCACTTTCTCTGATGGTACGTCTTTCAGTACGTCTTCCAAATACGCCTGTCTTTTCTCAACCACTTCATGTATGATCTTCTTTCCTTTATCGAGCACATGAATTCTCACCACTCTGCGGTCTTTCGGATCCCTTACCCGTTCGACAAGTTCATTCTTTTCCATGCGATCGACAAGGTCGGTGGTCGTACTGCAGGCTAAATGAATTTTATTCGAGAGTTCTCCAATCGTCAAATCCCCTTTTTCCATCAGCCACTGCAAGGCGACGAATTGTGGTGCTGTAATTGGATAATGATTCAGGATTTCTCTTCCTTTTTGCTTGATGATTCCTGATATGTATCGCAATTCTTTTTCGATATCAGCGATTTTGGATGGTGCTGAAAGCTTCGTCACGTTCCCTCACTCCTCTGTTTTCTTTCCATTATCACTATTCTGTTGGTTTTTGCTTCGGATTTCAAGCAGTAGGGTCAATTATTCTATATAAAAAAACTTCCAGCCAAGAATGAAAATTCAAGCTGGCTGGAAGGATCACCTCATCCACTGGGGTTGCCTAGGTCGTTTATTGCATGTATAGAAGCAATCTGCCGCTTATAGCTTCAGCTCCCCCATACGCAGCAGCTCAATGACCGCTTGTGACCGCCCCTTGACACCCAATTTCTGCATGGCATTTGAAATATGATTTCGTACCGTCTTCTCAGAAATAAATAGTTCGTTGGCTATCTCTTTTGTTGTTTTGTCTTGGACAAGGAGCTCAAAAACTTCTTTTTCGCGCTTTGTCAGAATTTGTTTAGGTTTGTAGTCGCTCTCCTTCAAATGTGTACCCCTCCTTGCTGTCTGAGCTGCGCTTAACGAGGGAATTATCTAGTCACCTTATCGTATGAAGGGAAAGCGGTCCCTGTGCCGGTTCTATGAAGATTTTGATATCAAACCTAATTCTTGTGCTGCAAGCAGCGCTTCGGTTCTTGAGCGGACATTCAATTTATTGAAGACACCGGTCAATGTATATTCAACACTACGCTGTGACATGTGAAGCTGTTGGGCTATTTCTCGATTCGTCAGCCCATTGGCAACCTCCTGCAGAATGGATTGTTCTTTCTGGTTCAGTGATATATTCGCCCCATCAGGGGAATCTACCTGATGACTGGCAGAAGCTTCTGCACGGCGCAGCTGTTTGAACAGGTGCAACGGGATGACAACTTCGTCCCTCAATGCACATCGAATTGACGTGACTAGCTGCTCCTTCGTTGCCGTCTTGCTGACGAACCCAGCAATATCAGATTCTACAAGCAGGTTGAAATGTGTATTGAGATCAAAGCCTGTGTAGATCAGGATCGTAATATCCGGATAGCTCTTCCTGATTTTTTTGGCCAATTCAATACCATTCATGCCAGGCATGTACATATCCAGCAAAAGGACATTATAACACCCTTGATCCAACACTTGTTCCGTTTGGCAGCTGTCCTCGATGACGTCTACCTGAATATCCGCTTCCTGTTCAAGCATCGCCCTTGTGCCTTCACCGACTGCCGGGTGATCATCTACAATCAATATCCGAATCATGATACGACCCCTTTCCTATAGGTTAAAGGAAGCTCAACTTTCATCGTAAACCCTTTTCCAGGGGAAGAATTCACCTGATAATTCCCATTCAACCCGTTTACTCTCTGTTCAATTCCAGATAAGCCGATGTGTGAGAATAAATCCTTTTTCTCTTCATACTCCATCCCGATTCCATTATCAGAATAGATCAAGTTGATTCCATTTTCATCATTATATAAACGTAATTTTACAATTTTAGCATAGGAATGCTTCATCGCATTGGATAACAGTTCCTGCACAATTCGATAAACAGCCAGTACCCTCTCCTGATCGAGATCTTCCGAGAAACTCGAGTCATCGAAATACACGGTAAAATTGGAACGCAGCTGATATTGCTGAATCAAGTTCTGCAACGATTGGACAAGTCCCACTTCCTCGATGAATGCCGGACGTAACTCGTTGCATGTCTCTCTGATAAGATGGATGCTGTCCAATAAGGATTCTTTGAACATGTCAAGCTCCGAACGGGTAGAAGCAGCCATATCCTGCCTGTTTTCAAGCATATCGTCCAATCTGCGATAAAGGAACAGCTGCTCCTGGAGCACCGTATCGTGCAAATCGATCGACAACTGCTTCCGTTGATTTTCTGCAATTGTAAATAAAAGTCTTGATAGCCATGCAGGGTAACGCTGCGTTTGATCACTCTTCAAGTCTTTCAACTGGTTGAAGAGATCTTCGATTGTATTCAAATTTTCAAGTGCGATATTCGTATTGTGAGCAATGGTCTGAAGATAGGTCTTCTCATCCCGGTTCAGGTTTGTGAAGTCTTTCTTTCCTGCACACCACATCAACGTGATTTTATTCAATGAATAACCGATGATTACACCGAAACCTTCCTCACTTTCAATGATGGTCCCAATTTCTCCATCGGTATTGGAAATGGCATCATCCAGCTTCTTCAGTACGTGAAAGGGCATTTCACTATGCACACAATACATCCCGGAATTGAAATGCTTGGAATACATCCGCACATCTTTTACATTGAGGACATTCTTAATTTCATAACGGATCCGCTTCAGTAGATCGACGACATTCTTCTTTTCTTTCATTTCCTGAGATAGTCGGTGCATGCTTTCCTGGTAGCTGTATTTGGCCGCGAACAATCGCCTCTGTAAGCGGAAATCCAATGTCTCTTTCAGTGACAGGAAAAGAATCAGCAAGCCGTGCACACTTAGATAAAGCTGGCTCATTTTAATCAGTGAAAACGTTTCATCTCCAAGGTACATGACCAATAATAGGATGAAAATGCTCGGCAGGAAACTGATCAGAGCATAATACCTTAAGCGGGTCATGACGAACGTAATATCGATCAATCGCTGCCTTGTAACTAGATAAAGAAACGTAATCGGCAAGGCGATGATTGATAGTGCCGCCACATTCAGCGGAATGATATAATCGCCGACCACCAGTGTAGGTGCA
The DNA here is from genome assembly GCF_042675915.1 of Thalassobacillus hwangdonensis. Classification (NCBI taxonomy): domain Bacteria; kingdom Bacillati; phylum Bacillota; class Bacilli; order Caryophanales; family Bacillaceae; genus Thalassobacillus; species Thalassobacillus hwangdonensis. Next base: position 1,322,341 of record NZ_JBHTKL010000001.1, read on the forward strand.
AGATAAAAGAAAATATAAGGGAAGAATGCAACACCTAGACCGAGATTGATATATTTGAATATAGGTCCGTAGCTTGAATCCTTATACTTTCTATATCCAAGGCAGATCACAAGGAACATTAAAGCCAGTAATATGAGAAATGAATAATGAGGAACGACAGCCAGTATGCTTGGCGCATCATTCGTCTGCATGTTGTAAAGTTCAGTCAAAGATACGGCAATTACGAAGCCATAAAGGACGATATACACCTTTCTTGAATACCATTCGACATCAAGCTCTTTGAAGTATTGATGCAGGAAGTGAATCATGATCACTGGAACAAGCAGAAATAATGCCCGATTCAGGAATAGCGCATAAAGATCAAGACGAGCCGCTCCACTATTGGACATATAAGCCAAAGCAATCGTCATGAAAAACAGGATCAGCATGTTGATGGATGGGCGCTTTGCAACAAATTGAAACAATATATATGCAATTCCCAAAATCAACACGAAGAACCCTGCCGGCAGAATCGTAGATAAAACCCAATCATGCATTCCGGTTATTTCGATATCTTTGTACCCATTTACAGTCCCGTTCAATTGTAATGTTAGATTATCAACTTTCTCTACTGCATTGAAATATTCCACCGTGTAATGTTCACCAGGTGGCCGGTCTTCAATCCATTTGATTTCTGCACCCGGCTGGATGCCTTCTCGATCAGCCCAACTCTGCTGTGAGACGGAATTGATGACGTAGCGGTCACCATCCTGCCTTACATCGATTCCCATATATGGATAAGCAATGGACAGGTAGGTAAAATACCCTGCGGTTGTCAGAAAAAATATTAGTATCAATACAGCTTTCCAGTACATATTCTTCACGTGTATCACCCTTGAAAAAGAAGTCAGTGGTTAACTGACTTCTATTATACTACGTATTTACTATTTTTTAAGTTGTTAAATATCAACAGTGGAACTCGCAATCAAACGTTCCCTTACGTTTTCTGCTAATGGTGCTGGTCTTCCATCAGCAGGATTGACATGTACAATTCTACCTCGCCCTGTAAAACAAACCTCTTCTTTTTCATTTACACCGAGGTAGTGCAGGTCATAAGAAGTACTCCCCACATGATTCGCTTTAACATATACCTTCAATGCATCATCAAAAAAGACTTGTCTATGAAAATCGCATTGAAGATCTCCTACGACCGGAATCGTGTCAGGTTTAGCCTGCTTGACTGAAAATAATTCAAGGTATTTCATGTATTCGATCCTAGCTTCTTCAAAGTAGACAAACGGAGTCGTATTGTTCATATGTCCGAACATATCCGTCTCAGAAAACCTTACGGTGATCGGTACGTGAAACTGAAACCCCGCTTTCCAAGTTTCGATATCTTCTATGTATGCAACCTTTTTCATGCTTCTCTCTCCCATTCATTTACAAAATCCATTGATTGTTTTTTAATGATTAGTAAAAAGAGCCTCCCTTTTCAGGTGAGGCTCTTTGATCTTTACAGTTTGTTGTCGCTTCCGAAGAAACTCTTGAATGATTCGATTGCTGTGTCACGGTACATCGCCGCAAGTGAAGTCGTCAAAGGAATTCCCTTCGGACAGGACTGCACACAGTTCTGCGCGTTTCCACAGCCCATGATTCCACCTTCATCCATGATGGAATGAAGACGTTCGCTCTTATTCATTTCTCCAGTTGGGTGAGAGTTGAACAGGCGAACCTGCGAAATGGCTGCAGGGCCGATAAAGCTTGATTTACTATTGACATTCGGACAGGATTCCAAACATACACCACATGTCATACATTTGGAAAGTTCATATGCCCACTGGCGTTTGCTCTCTGCCATACGAGGTCCTGGACCAAGATCATACGTACCATCAATCGGCACCCATGCTTTCACCTTCTTCAAGGAATCAAACATGCGACTGCGGTCGACTGCCAAGTCACGCATTACAGGGAAAGTAGTCATCGGTGCCAGACGGATCGGCTGTTCCAGCTGATCTACCAGTGCTGTACATGATTGACGAGGTTTCCCATTGATGACCATGGAGCAGGCTCCACAGACTTCTTCCAGGCAGTTCATATCCCAATATACCGGTGATGTAGGTTCCCCATTCGCATTGACCGGGTTACGTCTGACTTCCATCAATGCAGAAATGACGTTCATATTTTCACGATATGGAATCTTAAAAGTTTCCTCATACGGGGCAGAATCAGGGCTGTCTTGACGTGTGATGATAAACGTAATCGTTTTGTTTTCGCTCATGATTTATTTCCCCCCTATTTACTCTTAGAATAGTCACGTTTTCTCGGTTCGATCAAGGAAGTATCCACTATTTCGTACGAGAACTCCGGTTTATTCTCCTCTTTATTGTACGTGGCGATGGTCGTTTTCAACCATTCTTCATCATTACGTTCCGGGAATTCCGGCTTGTAATGTGCTCCACGGCTTTCATTACGGTTATATGCACCTTGCGTAATTACGCGGGCAAGCTGCAGCATGTTCCACAACTGACGTGTGAACATCGCACCCTGATTACTCCAACGGGAAGTATCATTGATATTGATTCGCTGGAAACGTTCCATCAGTTCCTGAATCTTTTCGTCTGTCTTAAGCAGGTTTTCGTTTTCACGTACGACGGTAACGTTATCTGTCATCCACTCACCTAGCTCTTTATGGATCTGGTAAGCGTTCTCGTCTCCGTCCATGTTCATGATCGTTTCGAATTTATCCTGCTCTACTTTCAACTGGTCATCAAATACATTGGACGAGATATCATCAATTGTTTTTTCAAGACCGTCAATATATTTCACTGCATTCGGACCAGCAACCATTCCACCGTAAATGGCAGATAACAGGGAGTTAGCACCAAGACGGTTTCCACCGTGCTGAGAGTAATCACACTCACCCGCTGCGAAAATACCAGGAATGTTTGTCATCTGATCATAATCTACCCACATTCCCCCCATAGAATAGTGAACGGCAGGGAAGATCTTCATTGGGACCTTACGAGGGTCTTCGCCAACGAATTTCTCGTAGATTTCAATGATACCGCCTAATTTGATGTCGAGTTCTTTGGAATCTTTATGGGAAAGATCCAGGTAAACCATGTTTTCACCATTGATTCCAAGCTTCTGGTTGACACACACATCAAAGATTTCACGTGTAGCGATGTCACGCGGAACCAGGTTTCCATATGCAGGATATTTTTCCTCAAGGAAGTACCAAGGTTCTCCATCTTTATAGGTCCAGACACGTCCACCTTCTCCACGTGCAGACTCACTCATCAGACGAAGCTTGTCATCACCCGGGATTGCTGTAGGGTGGATCTGAATGAATTCACCGTTTGCATACTTGACGCCCTGCTGATATAAAGCACCAGCTGCAGATCCAGTATTGATAACGGAGTTCGTAGATTTTCCGAAGATGATTCCAGGACCACCGCTTGCCATGATGACTGCATCGGATTTGAAGACTTTGATTTCATGGTCGCTCAAATTCTGAGCTACGACACCACGAGCGGTTCCTTCTTCATCAAGAACTGCTGAAAGGAATTCCCAGTTTTCATACTTCGTTACAAGTCCATTCACTTCATGACGACGAACCTGCTCGTCCAAAGCATAAAGGAGCTGTTGGCCGGTCGTTGCACCTGCAAATGCTGTCCGGTGGTGCTGTGTACCACCGAAACGGCGGAAGTCCAATAGACCTTCCGGAGTACGGTTGAACATAACTCCCATACGGTCAAGCAGGTGGATGATGCCAGGAGCAGCTTCACACATCGCCTTGACAGGGGGCTGGTTAGCAAGGAAGTCCCCACCATATACCGTGTCATCAAAGTGTTCCCAAGGAGAGTCTCCTTCACCTTTAGTGTTGACCGCTCCATTGATTCCACCTTGTGCACATACAGAGTGAGAACGTTTTACTGGTACGATAGAAAGCAAGTCGACGTGTACACCAGCTTCTGCTGCTTTGATGGTTGCCATCAATCCAGCCAAACCACCGCCGACGATAACGATATTTCGGTTACTCATGTTCTTACTCACTCCCTCTAAGTACTTCTATAAAAATGTCAGATTATGATTATGTTTGATTATCCACCGTATGCGAATGTAAACAATGTACGTACTCCGACAAAGGAAAGTGCCAGGAAGACGACGATTGTTGCATAAGTCATAATGCGCTGTGAACGTGGAGTCATAGTGATACCCCAGCTTACACAGAAGGACCACAACCCGTTCGCAAAGTGGAATGTAGTAGAAACCACACCGATTACATAGAACCAGAAGAAGAACGGTTCAGTCAGAATGCTTTCCATCAGCTGATAGTTCAACTCAGCCCAGCCGAATCCGATAGCAATCCTTGTTTCCCATACGTGCCACGCGATGAATACCAAAGTGATGATTCCAGTCAATCGCTGAAGCATGAACATATAATTTCGGAAATAACTGAAGTTTCCAATGTTATGCTTAGCTGTGAATGCAATATACACACCGTAGATTGCGTGGAAAAGAATCGGTAAGAAAATGATGAAAGTTTCTAATACATATCGATACGGCAAGCTCTCCATAAAGTGAGCTGCTGCGTTGAATGCTTCCGGTCCACGAGTTGCAAAATAGTTTACAGTCAAATGCTGGATCAGGAAGATCCCGATTGGTACTACCCCTAGTAGTGAATGTAGTCTGCGATTAAAATATTCACGATTTGCTGCCATGATTTACCCCCCTCAAGTTGAATGACATTTATTGTTGTTTGCACAGTTTTCAGAAATTAAAGCGCTTTAAAAAAGCAAAAAAAAGAGAAAATCCCCAATTTCTCCATTTCACTCTGAAATTGTACAATTTGTGACACGTCTATTTTACTGCTATCAGTTACTACCGTCAAGAAACAGCCTCAAGAAAATCGCTAAAAAGGAACATTCTAAGATATAAAGGAAAATCGTCAAAATCTGTTGCACATGATTTCAATTCAAGCGATAATATTCATGTAGAAAGGATTGACTTGAATGAGCAAAAAAACAACGATGATCGACGAAAATCAATTGCAATCTTTAGTTCATACTGGAGCGGGATTCGATTTGATCCGCTACTCCTCACTTCCCGAACTTCTAGGTAAGGATGCACCGTTCATCCTGTACTATATGGGAAAGAACCTGGCTCGCAAAAGCGAGTTCAATGAAAAGGAATCCATCATCTCCTTTTTCCAGTATTTTGGATGGGGCCAGTTGTCCCTCGTTAAAGAAAAGAAAAAAGAAACATTCTTTGAATTAAGTGGACACGTCATCGAAAAGCGGCTGCATAATCCCTCGCTTGAAGTGGATTTCCGTATGGAAGCAGGATTCATCGCTGAAGCCATCCAAATTCTCAAAGACACTCCCTGCGAGTGCATAGAAGAAATCGATAAGAAAAACAATCTCGTTACTTTTCATGTCATGAATACATAATGTTTCATTATAAGAGAGCCAGCCTATTCCTCGGCTGGCTCTTCTTTATCTTTATTGAGATGGATCAGAATTGTACGTGCTACCGGCGCAGGGATGCCAAGCTTGGTCAAGTCACTTTCGTCAGCATCTCGAATCTCTTTTACAGATTTAAAGTGACGAAGTAACGAACGCCTGCGATTTTGTCCAACACCAGGAATGTCATCCAGTTCGGATTGGATCGCCCCTTTGCCTCTGAGTTGACGATGGAACGTGATCGCGAAGCGGTGGACCTCATCCTGGATGCGTTGTATCAGGTAAAATTCCTGGGAATTCCTGTCCAGATCCACAATTGTGGGAGGATCTCCGTATAGCAATTCGCTCGTCTTATGCTTCTCATCCTTAGCTAGTCCGCACAACGGAATATCCAACCCCAGTTCATTCTCCAGCACATCAAGCGCTGCACTCATTTGTCCTTTCGAGCCGTCGACGAGGATTAGATCCGGTAAAGGCAGTTCTTCCTTCAATACCCTTGTGTAACGTCTGCGGATGACTTCCCGCATCGTATCATAATCATCCGGGCCTTCCACATTCTTAATCTTATATTTGCGGTAATCTTTCTTTTGTGGCTTCCCATCTACGAAAACGACCATTGCTGATACAGGATCCGTCCCTTGTATGTTGGAATTGTCAAAAGCTTCGATCCTTGTCGGAGTTTCTACATTCAATTTTTCGCCGAGCTTCTCTACCGCCTTTATCGTACGCGCTTCATCCTGTTCAATTAACGCAAACTTTTCTTTGAGGGCAATGTCTGCATTCTTCATCGCAAGTTCAACGAGTTCTTTCTTGCGCCCTCTCATTGGAATGTGCACCTTCGTTTCCAGTAGCTCACTTAACAAATTGACATCAGTTGCAACAGGAACGAGTACTTGTTTAGGGTAAGGGTGGTTCTGATGCAGATAGAATCTTCCTAAATAACTATGGAACGTCTCTTCTGGATCATCAAAAAACGGGAACAGCGCGATATCGCGCTCAATCAATTTACCTTGACGGATGAAGAATACTTGTACACACATCCACCCTTTATCATAGGCATAGCCGAAAACATCGCGGTTCACCTGATCGTTCAAGGTCATTTTCTGCTGTTCCATCACCGATTCGATGTGCTCGATCTGGTCGCGCAGTTCCTTTGCACGTTCGAAATCCAGTTCCTCCGAAGCCTGCATCATCTTTTTCTTCAAATCTTTTTTGATTTCTTTATGTCCACCACTTAAAAAGGACGTGATGTTCTGCACGATGCTCTGGTTCGTTTCCTGCGTTACTTTGAATTCACAAGGTCCAAGGCACTGGTGCATATGGTAATAAAGACAAACCCGATCCGGCATCGTTCTGCATTTACGCAATGGATATAGACGATCGAGCAGCTTTTTGGTTTCTCTGGCTGCTAAAACGTTCGGATAAGGGCCAAAATATTTCCCTTTATCTTTCTTCACTTTTCTCGTAACAATCAAGCGTGGATGCTTTTCAGGTGTGACCTTCAAATATGGATAGGTTTTATCATCTTTTAGTAAGACATTGTATTTTGGATCATATTTTTTGATTAGGTTCATTTCGAGAATCAATGCTTCGATTTCGGATGAAGTGACGATGTATTCGAAGTCGATGATTTCTCTTACCAGCCGTTGGGTTTTACCGTCATGGGCACCGGTGAAATAAGAGCGCACACGATTTTTCAGCACCTTGGACTTACCAACGTAGATAATCGTGCCATTTTTATCTTTCATCAAATAGCACCCAGGCTGGTCAGGCAAAACTGCAAGCTTCTCTTTGATTTTTTGATTCATGTGCCTTCCACCCCATTATTTCAATGATATGTTAAAGCTATCATATACGAGCCGCTTTTTGAATAAAGACGTCTTGGCAAAAAATCAGAAATTAAATCCCTAGTTGATTTACCTGTAAAGCCATTTCAAGGGGACGTTGCCTAATCGGCGGAAAGGGCGGCTGGGAAACTACTCGCTTTCCTGTGGGGGAGCTGGCGAGCCTCCTCGGTCGTTTTACTCCCTGTGGGGTCTCGCCTAGGCCCTTCTCCCACGGGAGTCGAGCAGTTTCCCCGCCACCTTCTTACTGATTGATGGAAGAACCTGATCCTGGATGAATTATAAAAAGATCTGTGTTAAAAAGCTAGGGTAAAGCAAATTTCTTAGCGAGTAATTCCCCTACCTCCTAACCCCTCATTGCTCTTACCCAGCTCTGAAACAACGATGCTTAATAGTGCCAAATGAAAAAAGCCACACTGCGCTCGGCAGTGTGGCTTTCTGTAGTATTCAGATTATTGGTGTTTGTTGATCAAGTCAACAAGTGCTTCTTTCGGTTGGAAACCGATCACTTGGTCTACGACTTTACCATCTTTGAAAAGCAGTAGTGTCGGAATGCTCATTACTCCGTACTTTCCTGCAGTTTCCTGGTTTTCGTCAACATCCAATTTTACGATTTGTACTTTGTCGCTCATTTCTTCATCAAGTTCTTCTAGAACTGGAGCGATCATTTTACAAGGGCCACACCAAGGTGCCCAGAAGTCAGCAAGTACTAGGCCTTCTTTTGTTTCTTCAGCAAAGTTCTGGTCAGTTGCTTTTACAATTGCCATTCTATATTCCTCCTACAACAATCATTTTCAAAATCTGTGTAAAGTATATCATGTAATATTTTTAGTGGCTAATAGTTTGTTTATACACAAAAAAACACTCTGATTGGTTTCGTTACATAGCGTAGGTGGCAGGTATGGAGGAAAACAACTCGCTTTCCGTGGGCGTCTGCTGAGCCTCCTCAGGCATAAGCCTTCCGGGGTCTCATCTAGTACGCTTCCCCCACAGGAGTCTCGCTGTTTACCTCCACCCCTGCAAAAATTGATTAACAAATCCACAATAAATGATTTTTACGTAATTCTTCACCCAGTATTTTGTGGATTAAACCGCCAACATCATTGTATAAGCTACGCTCAGACACCGAAAACCCGAACAAATCAGCTAAATTTGTTCGGGTTTTCTTCTATTACATCTGATTATGCGTTTACGTTTACTTTTTTCAGTTCTTCAATCAGCTTTGGCACTACGTCGAAGAGGTCTCCAACGATTCCGTAATCGGCTACATTGAAGATGTTCGCTTCCGGATCTTTATTGATGGCTACGATTACTTTGGAGTTGGACATACCAGCAAGGTGCTGGATCGCTCCAGAGATTCCTGCCGCAATGTACAGGTCAGGTGTTACAACTTTACCAGTTTGACCGATCTGCAACGAGTAATCACAGTATCCTGCATCACATGCTCCACGGGATGCTCCTACAGCACCACCAAGCACCTCTGCCAGTTCTTCAAGTGGTTCGAAGCCTTCTGCGCTCTTCACACCACGTCCACCTGCAACGATTACTTTCGCTTCTGAAAGGTCGACACCTTCTGAAGTTTTGCGGACGACATCCTGGATGATGGTACGCAAGTCTGCAACATCTACATCTTTAGATGTTACTTCTCCAGAACGAGATTCATCTTTTTCAAGTGCTGGAATATTGTTCGGACGGATGGTTGCAAAAATAAGACCATCTGTAATGATTTTCTTCTCAAATGCCTTACCGGAATAAATCGGGCGTGTGAAGACAATGTTACCGCCTTCTTCACTGATTTCTGTCGCATCTGAAATCAGTCCGGACTCAAGCTTACTTGCAAGCTTCGGTGTCAAATCTTTACCGATGGCTGTATGACCCATGACAATCCCCTCAGGATTCTCATCATCGATGACCGCTTTGACAGCCTGTCCATAGCCTTCTGATGTATACGTTTTCAATTTATCGTTTGATACAGTAATGACTCGGTCAGCACCATAATGGATCATTTCATTACCCAGTTCACCCAAGTCTCCTGCTCCACATAGGACACCGACAATCTCTCCATCACTGATGGATTTCGCTGCTGCAATTGCTTCAAACGTTACATTACGCAGGGAGCCGTCTCGTGCTTCCCCGATGACTAACATTTTCTTACTCATACCGATTCTCCTTTCTGTTCATCCCGAGTTAAAGTACTTTTGCTTCGTCTTTTAATAAGGATACAAGTTCTTTCACTTGATCGTCGATTTCACCTTCAAGTACTTTCCCAGCTTCTTTTTCAGGAGGCAGGAAAATATCGATCGTTTTAGTTTTTGCTTCTACATCATCTTCGTCCAGGTCAAGATCATCCAATTCAAGCTCTTCCAAAGGCTTCTTCTTCGCTTTCATGATACCCGGCAAAGAAGGATAACGAGGCTCGTTCAAGCCTTGCTGACATGTAACAAGCAATGGCAGGGAAGTTTCGACCTTCTCCACATCACCTTCTACATCGCGCTCGATGTTCACTTTCTCACCATCTACTTTAATATCTGTAATGGTAGTTACGTAAGGAATATCAAGGCGCTCTGCAAGACGAGGTCCTACCTGGCCACTTGCTTCATCAATCGCTACATTTCCTGCGAGGATGATATCAACATCTTTCTCTTCGAAGAACGCTTCAAGGATTTTGACTGTAGAGAACTGGTCACCATACTCAAGGTCATCTTCTGTATTGATCAACACTGCTTTGTCAGCTCCCATTGCGAGGGCTGTACGAAGCTGCTTCTCGGATTCTTCTTCACCAATAGTGACAACTGTAACTTCACCACCGTGCTCATCACGAAGGTTAATCGCTTCTTCCACTGCATATTCGTCATATGGGTTGATGATGAATTCTGCTCCATCATCTTCAATACGACCATTGCTGATCGCAATCTTTTCTTCTGTATCGAATGTACGCTTCAATAATACGTAGATATTCATATTAGAAACCTCCTAGTCTATTGATCTTTGAAATTAGGCTTGCGTTTTTCTATGAAAGCTTGAATTCCTTCTGTCGCATCATCCGTACCAAAAATCTGTCCGAATGCTTCAGCTTCCGACTCTACTCCAGCCTGGAATTGAGTTGTTTTAGCGTATGGCACAAGATTCATAACATGATGGATGGTCGGTCCGCTTTTTGAAGCGATTTTGGAGGCAAGCTTTTCAACTGCCGGAAACAAGTCTTCCTCAGGAAGACTTCTATTCGCCAACCCTAAAGCAGCAGCTTCCTGACCGGAAATCGGATCCCCGGACAACATCATTTCATATGCTTTCGGTGCGCCGACATAACGCGGTAAGCGCTGCGTTCCAGCGAAGCCAGGTATGATTCCCAGGGACAATTCCGGCAATCCAAGCTTAGCTGTATCTGTCACATATCGAATGTGACAAGCCATCGCCAATTCCAATCCTCCACCTAATGAAGCACCATGGATGGCAGCAATGACTGGGATATGGAAGTTTTCCACCCGATTGAAGAGCTCCTGCCCTTTGCGCGATAGCGCGGCATAATCGGATTCATTCTGAAGGGAAGTGAATTCTTTGATATCTGCTCCCGCAGAGAAGAATTTTCCTTCTCCTTTAAGAATGATCGCTTTGATGGAAGAATCCTTTTCGATTTCATCCATTCTGTCTGATAGCGCTTGCAATAAAGTGCTGGACAAAGCATTCGCAGGTGGGCTCTTGATCGTGAGCGTAGCGATGTGCTTGTCTACATGTAATGCAATCTCTCCCATTCATTTCTCCCCTTTCTTCATCTTACTGACAATCCGGAAACAAGAAGTTTCTGAACTTCTCCGGCTTGCTTGACGAGATCATATCGCTGATCTTTCATTACCCAATTTGTTACCGTCTCATCTAGTGTACCAAAAATCATCTGCCTGACGAGACGTTTATCCAAATCTTTTCTGAAAATTCCTTCATCGATTCCTTCGCCGACGATGGAATCGATGACTTCCAAATATCGTTTCAATACAGCATTGATCTTCTGCCTTAAGTCTTTATTGGATTGTCGCAGCTCCAACTGTGTTACGATTGCAAGATGATGATCTGCTGTCAGCTGATCAAAATGTACTTCAATCAACCGCAGCAGTTTTTCGTCCGCTGATTGTCTCGAAGTCGTTTCCTGTTCAATCTTCTCAATGAACATTCCCATCTTTTCCTGGAACAAGGAAACGAGGATATCTTCTTTATTTTTAAAATACAAATAGATCGTACCATCCGCCACTCCTGCTTTCTTGGCAATCTTCGAAACTTGTGAGGAGTGGTATCCATTTTCAGCAATCACTTCGACAGCTGCATCAATGATTTGTTTGTATTTCGGTTTATTTTTCTTCATGGTTATCGCCTGCCTTATCAATTGTGAAAATGAATGAATGGTCATTCATTAAACATTTTACATTCTCGCAAGCTACCTGTCAATAACAAAAGGACAAGGCACCTGCTTAACCATCCGGTTATGCGGAGCCTCAGTGGTCAACCTTGCTCTCTTTTTCATAGGAAAGACGTTCCCTTCAAACCGAATTCTGTTCAAGCTTCTGTTTTTCTTCTTCTACAAGGTTTCTGCGAAGAATCTTACCTACTGCTGTTTTTGGCAATTCATCACGGAATTCATAGATCTTCGGTACTTTATATGCCGCCAGATGTTTTCGGCAAAATTCGTTCAATTCTTCTTCTGTTACGTTGGCGCTTTCTTTTTTGACGATGAATGCTTTCACTGTTTCCCCACGATAAGGATCAGGGATACCTACGATAACGGCTTCCTGTACGGCTTCATGTTCATAGAGTACTTCTTCTACCTCTCTAGGATAAATATTGAATCCTCCAGCAATGATCATGTCTTTTTTCCGATCCACTACGTAAAAATATCCTTCTTCGTTCATATAACCAAGATCTCCGGTACGGAACCAGCCATCTTCGCTCAGTACTTGTGCAGTTTCTTCTTCTTTATTCCAATAACCCCGCATCACCTGAGGGCCCTTGACCGCGATTTCTCCAACTTCGTCCACTTCAACTTCTTCTCCAGAATCCATCCCGATGATCTTGGCATCCGTGTCCGGCCATGGAATACCGATGCTGCCATTCACTCTTCGATGCCAAACGAAGTTCGCATGTGTGACTGGTGATGTTTCTGTTAATCCGTACCCTTCCACCAGCTTACCTCCGGTCACTTCTTCAAACCTTTCCTGCACTTCGACTGGAAGCGGTGCAGATCCACTGATACAGGCTTCGATGGAGGACAAATCGTACTTTTTCAAATCCGGATGATTCAATAGGGCAATATAAATCGTCGGTGCACCCGGGAATAACGTAGGTTTGTGCTTATCGATCGTTTTCAAAACATCGGTTGGCTCGAACTTCGGAAGCAGAACCATTTTGGATGCCATCATAATGGAAAGGTTCATCACTGCAGTCATACCATATACGTGGAAAAATGGCAGCACACCCAGTACGATTTCCCTTCCTTTTTCACACTTGTATAACCATCTCATCGACATTTGCGTGTTGGCAACGAGGTTCATGTGTGTCAACATGACACCTTTAGGGAATCCAGTCGTACCTCCTGTATATTGCAGTAATGCAAGGTCTTCGTTAGGGTTCACTTCTACTTCATCGACCTCCATTCCCGCATTGTCCATGATGTAATCCCACAGATGTGTGTCATGGGACTGTTCCGGTTTTACTACGATTTTGTATTGACGTTTTTGAATGAAAGGATAGATTTTGTTCTTTGGAAATGGAAGGTAATCTTTGATGCCAGTAACAATCACTTGCTCTACGTCTGTATTCTGCTTGACGTTCGTTACTTTAGGATAGAGGATATCAAGACAAATGATCATCTTTGCACCAGAATCTTTCAACTGGTACTCAAGTTCACGCTCCATGTAGAGCGGATTGGTCTGTACAACAATGCCGCCGGCTTGCAATATTCCGTAATAAGCAATGACGGACTGTGGACAGTTTGGAAGCATTACCGCGACACGATCACCCTTTTCAAGGCCCAGTCCCTGAAGGTAACTTGCAAATTTCCTCGCTTGCGTGTACACCTCATCATAAGTAAGCTCTTTCCCGAGAAAATGAAGCGCTTTCTTTTCTGGGTAAGCTTCTGCACTTTCTTTCAGAAATTGGTGCAATGGCTTTTCGTCATAGTCAATGGTGGTGGGTATTTCTTCCGGGTAAAATTGGTGCCATGGTCGGTTTGCAACATCTGCCATTTGAATTCCCCCTTATATCGATATACCTACATTATAACTACTTTGGTTCAAATATTAAAATATTATTTGAAATATTTCGACATTTAGGTGCAGCTATCGCCTGTTCGAAGGTTGTGCACATTCTTATTTATTATATGTATGGTGGGATTGTCCTAGTAAATGAATCTATAGTTACGTCGCCTTAAAAAGTCGATGAATACAAAAACGCAGGGGTAGATCCCCTGCGCTCCATTGGTCAATATACGAAAAAGAATACGATTCCGGCAATGACAAACAACGCCGAAATGACTCCCAGAACTTTGGCTAAAGTTTCCATCGATTCTCCCCTTAAATGATATTCGCTCCGATGACATAGGACAACCCGATCGATATGATCAAAGAAATGAAACCTACCGCTCGATTATCCTGTTCAATCTCTTCGTCAATCTTGAAGGAAGGAGTCAGGAATTCAAAAATGAAATATCCGGTCAACAGAAGGATAAAGCCATAAAGCCCCCACCCCATCGAACTTAATAAAGAGTCATTATGTTCAATCGAAAAGCGGAAGATGTTGGCGATACCGAACATCTTACCACCTGTAGCCATTGCTACCGCGAGATTTCCACGTTTGATTTCCTGCCAGTTATTATATTTCGTGACAATTTCAAAGATTGCCATGAAAACTACGAGGCATAGGATAACAACACTATAACTCGCAGCTGTCTCTATTAATGGGTGCTCCCAAAAATTGTTCACTTTCCAATATCCCCCCAACAAATCGGTCACTTCAATTCAAGAATGGTAACGCCGCTTCCACCCTCATTCATTCCTCCGGCGCGTTGCGAAGAAATGGAAGGATGTCGATCCGCGAACTGCTTCACTCCAGTCCTTAATGCCCCTGTACCTTTCCCGTGGATGATGGATACTCTAGGATAGCCTGCCAGCACCGCATCATCGATATATTTTTCAAGGCGATTAAGGGCCTCTTCATAACGTTCTCCTCTTAAATCAAGCTCTGTTTTCACATGAAAATCTTTCCCTTTTACGGTAGCCATCGGTTTTTCCTTCAATGGCTGCGATGACTTCACGAATTCAAGATCTTTCCGTTTCGCCTTCACTTTCATGATTCCAAACTGAACTTGGAATTCCTTGTCACTTATTTTTTCTAGGATGGTGCCAGTCTGATTGAGCGTGAGATGCTTCACTTCATCCCCAGCTTTTAGTTCACGTGCTGCTTTATTTGGTTTAGCGGTTTCTTCTTTTTGCTTCTTTTTAAGCTCAGGAGTTGCTTCATCGAACATTTTTCTTGCTTCGATCCATTCATGCTCTTTCAATCCACTCTGGCTTTTCATTTTCCGAAGCTCACTGACGATCAATTCCGCTTCTTCCCTTGCTTTATCAATGGCTTTTTGAGCCTTCTCTTCCGCACGTTCATATAGTTTTTCACGCTTGTCCTCAAACTGCTTCCATTTATCTGTCAGCTGATCATATAACTGTTGTGCCTGGTGAAGGATTTCTTCTGCTTCTTCATAATCTTCATCGGCTCCACGCTTGGAAGCTTCCAGGGAAGCAATCATTGTCTCAACACTTTTCGAATCCACGCCGACATGGCTCTTCGCTGTCTCGATGACATGTTCCTCCAAACCGAGTCGTCTTGAGATTTCAAACGCATTGCTTCGGCCAGGTACACCGATCAATAAGCGATAGGTCGGTTTAAGCGTCTTAATATCGAATTCGACAGAGGCGTTGATAACTCCTTCCCTGTTGTAGCCGTATGCTTTCAATTCAGGGTAATGCGTCGTTGCTATCACTCGCGCATTCCGCTGTACGACTTCATCAAGGATAGACATGGCAAGAGCTGCACCTTCCTGAGGATCCGTACCTGCGCCTAACTCGTCAAACAATACAAGCGTCCGGTCGTTCACCTTCTTCAGGATATCCACGATATTCGTCATATGAGAAGAAAACGTACTGAGACTTTGCTCGATTGATTGTTCATCACCGATATCTGCAAATACTTCTTCGAACACTGCCAGCTCACAGCCATCCAGGGCTGGGATTTGCAGTCCTGATTGAGCCATCAGTGTACAAAGGCCGACCATTTTCAATGTTACTGTCTTACCACCCGTGTTCGGACCGGTAATGACTATAGAGGTGAATGATTCCCCCAGTTCGACATCATTTGGGACGACTTCCTCGTCCGTAAGCAATGGGTGCCTGGCTTGCGTCATCTTGATGATACCCTTGTCGTTCATCGTCGGCATTGAGGCTTTCATTTGCTGACCTAGCTTCGCCCTTGAGAACATGAAGTCGATTTGACCCAGCACCTCTACATTTTCACGCAGAAATGCTTCATCTGCAGCAATTGCCTGTGATAATTCATTAAGGATCCGATCCACTTCATGTTTCTCCTGTACACGTGCTTCCTGAAGGCTGTTGTTCAGATCTACAATTGCCTGTGGTTCGATGAATAACGTTGCACCTGAAGAGGATTGATCATGGACAATTCCGCCGATCGCTCCTCTGTACTCCTGCTTCACCGGTAGCACATAGCGTTCGTTACGGATGGTAACAATCGCATCAGAAAGCATCTTACTTTTCGATTTGGTGTACGAATCCATCTTATCCCTGACTCTGCTTTCGTTTGTGCGGATACTTGTACGAATGGAGCGCAGGCGGTCCGATGCCCCGTCCATCACATGGCCATGATCATCGATGCAGCTTCTGATCTCGCGTTCCAACTCGTTTAGCGGGACGATCCGGTCCACCAATTCCCTCAGCAATGGTAGTTCCGGTTCCTCCATATCCTGGATGAAGCGTTTAATCTGCTTTCCGCCATAGATGGTGGAGGCAATATCGAGACACTCAAGCGCACTCAGTGTGCCTCCGATGGTCGTCCGTTTAAGACTCGGCCGGATATCGAAGATTCCACCTAACGGAACATTCCCCTTTAACCTAATGATTTGTGCTGCTTCATCCGTCTCGTTCTGCAGTTGGATTACTTCTTCAAGGTCAGTGGAGGGTTTCAGCTGTTTCACCCTCACTTTCCCAAGTGAAGACGCAGCTTTCTCCTCAAGCATTTCTAAAATTTTATCATATTCAAGCACGCGTAAAATACGTCCATTCATATAACCGTTACTCCTTTACTTATTGCCCTTCTCCTGGAACAATTTGATCAATTCATCTTTCTTCCAGGTGTTGATTACCGTATCTTTATTGAGCCACCCTTTTCGACCGGCCCCAATTCCGATCTTCATATGATCGAGCATCCCGAAATTATGGGCATCGGTGTTGATGGCTATCTTCACTCCGGCTTCCTGGGCTTTCATCAACCATTGCCAGCTTAGGTCAAGCCGGTTCGGATTAGCATTCAGTTCTAACACTGTACCTGTGTCTTTCGCTTTTTCAATCAGTGCATCCAGATCCACCTCATAGCCGTCCCTGCGTCCGATCAGGCGTCCCGTAGGGTGAGCAATCATATGGACGTGGGGATTCTGCAATGCCTGTTCGAGTCGGTGCATGATCTGATCTTTCGATTGGTTGAAGCTTGAATGGATGGACGCAATGACGAAGTCCATCTCCTTAAGAAACTCATCATCGAAATCGAGTGAGCCATCCGGCAAGATGTCCATTTCGATTCCAGCAAAGATGTGGAAGTCATCCATGGAGGCATTCACTTTTTCGATCTCTTCCCTTTGCTTACGAAGACGGTCTTCATTCAGTCCATTCGCGACCCGCAAGAATTTCGAATGATCCGTGATGGAAATATACTCATACCCCATCTCTTTTGCCTTCATTGCCATCTCTTTGACAGTCTGAGCACCATCACTCCAAGTCGTGTGCATGTGAAGGTCTCCACGGATATCCGAGAGTTCGATAAACGAGAGCGGCTTTTTGAACGCTTCTACTTCACCTTTGTTCTCTCTAGCTTCAGGTGGAATCCAATTCAAGCCAAAGTGAGCGAAGAATTCCTCTTCACTCTCAAACGTTTTCATTTTACCAGTTTCGCTATTTTCAACTCCGTATTCACTGATCTTCTCCCCCTGCTGCTTCGCCAGTTGACGCATCGTTACATTGTGGTCTTTCGATCCAGTGAAGTGATGAAGAGTGGAAGCAAATGCCTCAGGTTCTATAATACGAAAATCAATGCTGATATCATATCCTTCATTGACGACGATGGATACTTTTGTTTCACCAGAGGCGATTACTTCCTGAATATCAGGGTAGTCAAGAAGCTCATCCCGTGTTTTTGCAGGCTCATCAGATGCAACGATAAAATCAAGATCTTTGATCGTTTCTCTCATCCTGCGAAGACTCCCCGCACGAGAATAGCGACTGATCGTCTTTTTCTCCGCCAGGAATGCCTCTACTTTTTCAGCTAATGGAAGCATGATAGCAATCGGAAGGCGCTCAGGTCGACTGCCCGCTTCATCCAACGCTTTAATGATTTTTTCTGCAGATTTCTTTCCAAAGCCGCTCAGTGCTTCCACCTTGCCGCTTTCACAAGCTTCTTTCAAAGAAACTGCATCCGTCACACCAAGTTCCTGGTACAGCTTGGACAGCTTCTTTCCGCCAAGGCCAGGAAGGTCAAGCAATGGGATCAACCCTTGAGGCACTTCCTCCTGCAATTGAGTCAATACGTCCGAATGTTCGTCTTCTACATATTCCTGAATGACTGCTGCAGTTCCTTTGCCGATCCCCTTCAGCTTTGTAAAGTCTTCGATCTCGCCAATGGAACGATCGTCCTGCTCCAATGCCTGCGCAGCTTTTCTATATGCAGATATTTTAAATGGGTTCTCCCCTTTAAGTTCCAAGTAAACAGCGATTTTTTCAAGCAGCTTGATTACATTTTTCTTATCTACTGCCATATCCCTTTCCTCCCTCATGGGCTACAAGCCTAGTATTTCCTTTTACTAAAGAAAAAACTTCTCTGGAAAACAAGAGAAGTTTCATACTCGTGTGGCGATATACTCGAACCATAGTGTTTTTAGTTGCTCCGAAAACATTGGCGTCCGTTCGATAATTACCTGGGCAATAATCGAATCTTCCAATGCAGATTGTACCGAACTGATCGGGGCGAGTGCCGCAATATAAAGAATGACGAATAAGACCAGGTAGCTTTCGATAAAGCCCAGTACAGCACCGAGTATTCCATTCAATGTGTTCAGGATCGGTAAGTCCGCAACGAAGTCCAACATCGATGCAATGATATGCAGGATGATCTTCACTGCGAAAAATAGAATTGCAAACGCGATTGCATTATAAAATGCATTTTCCAATGAGTCTGAATTGAGAAACATCGCCCACTGAGATCCTTCAGGTAATTCAGGGTAAGGAATCCATAACGTCAATTTCGGTGACAGATCGTCATAATAGAGAACTGCTACGATAAACGCCGCGATGAATCCGATCAGGTGAAAGAGCTGGAGGATGAAACCTCTCCTCAACCCATTCAGTAATCCGATTATTAGTATGATGACAAGCAACAAATCAATCATTTTTACCTCGTTCCTTTTCTTCAAGCTTATCAAGATAGTCCAACAGCTCGTTGAACTGTTCTTTTAATTCAATATAGTCGTTCATCGTATTTACTGCGGTAAGTACAGCCAGTTTCGTAGTGTCCAGCCTATTGTTCGCTTCATGTATTTCATGCATTTTCTGGTCGACAAGACTCGCCACCATTCGTACACGATGGGGTTGTTCGTTGCCTACGATTGTATATGGTCGGTTATGTATTTCAACTGTAATCCTTGATTTATTGTCTTCCGATTTGGACACACTAGAACCCCCTTGCTTTTGAATCCTAAACTTAATATTAACATGAAGCCTTAAAATAAGGAAACCATTCCTATCGTTTTCATAAAATGTTCTGTCAAAGCCTGTCGTTTGCTATACTAATAATAGAATTACCGATCAGAAGGGAACGAACTATGCCACAAGTCGTATTGAAACTTTCCAAACAGAAAATCACAGAAATGAAAGAGCATTACAGGAATCAACTGAATCCGAAGACACCTCAATCAGCTGTCTTTGCTGCAAAAACTCCGAATAGCTCCATCACCGCCTATCAATCCGGCAAAGTACTCTTTCAGGGTAAAAATCCTGAAGCTGAGGCGAACAAGTGGGGGACGGCAGAACCAAAAGCTGAGAGCCCTGCTAAACCTAAGAAGAAGCATGCCTATCACCCACCGGAGTCCTTATTCACCTCCTCCCACATCGGATCTGATGAAGCGGGGACAGGAGATTACTTCGGACCGATCACTGTTGCTGCTGCCTATGTGCGAACAGACCAGATACCTTTGCTTAAGGAACTGGGCGTCAAAGATTCCAAACACCTTACGGATGAGAAGATTCTTGCGATTGCGAAAGACCTCGTACATCTGGAAATGCCGTTCAGTCTTTTGCGACTGCCGAACAAGAAATATAATCAGTTGCAACGGAAAGGCTGGAGCCAAGGAAGGATGAAAACTGCACTTCACCATCGTGCAATTGAAAACCTATTGGCAAAGATCGAGCCGGAACAGCCGGAAGGCATTTTGATCGATCAGTTTTCCCAGCCGGACATCTATCAGAAACATTTGGCCACGGATGGGAATAAACTGCAGCAGCATGTCTACTTCATGACGAAAGCGGAGAGTTACTCGATTGCTGTAGCAGCAGGCTCCATCCTTGCTCGTGCCACCTTCGTCAAGGCGATGGACGATATTGCTGAAAAAGTGGGGATGGAGATTCCAAAAGGCGCTTCTGCTAAAGTCGATCGGACAGCGGCTGCAATCATGAAGCGTTATGGTAGAAAGAAACTGGAAGAGATAGCGAAAGTTCATTTTGCAAACACAGAAAAAGCTACCAAATATCTATGAATGAATGAAAAGCTCCACTCTCGGTATGAGAGTGGAGCTTTTGGGGTTCCGTTTCTGGTATGGTTGTGTGCTATGGTTTGACTGTGTGCTCTGATTTGGTTGTGTGCTCTGATTTGGTTGTGGGCGAAATTCTGGATTTGTGAGCGAAACCCTGGATTTATGGGCGATTTCCGCAGATTTGTGAGCGAAAATCGAAATTTACGGGCGAAAATCAGAATTTATGAGCGATCAGCGAATCTGACCGGTTCCACGCATCAAGTATTTCACTGTCGTAAGTGCCGGCAAGCCCATCGGTCCACGCGCATGCAATTTCTGTGTGGAAATTCCGATTTCTGCACCGAATCCTAATGCACCGCCATCCGTAAAGCGTGTGGATGCATTATGATAGATTGCCGCTGCATCAACAAGGTTCAGGAACGTAGTAGCGATAGCATCATTTTCTGTAACGATCGCTTCGGAATGCTTCGTACCGTACTCTTCAATATGATCCACTGCACCTTGGACATCACTGACTGTTTTGATTGCGATATCAAGACTCAAGTATTCATTCTTCCAATCTGCCTCTCCGGCAGGTACTGAGCCAGGAATCATTTCTACAACAGTGTCATCACCATGGACAGTTATGCCATTTTCATTCAAAGCTGCAATCAATGCATCTTTATTTTCATTCAACCAAGCTTCATGGACAATCAGTGTTTCCGCTGCATTACATACAGCTGGACGGTCCGTCTTCGCATTGATCATAATGTTCAGTGCTTTTTCCACGTCTGCATCAACATCAATATAAATGTGGCAGTTACCTACGCCGGTTTCCAATACGGGTACCGTAGCATTATTTACGACGGCCTGGATGAGTTTACCTCCACCACGCGGAATCAATACATCTACATGCTCTTTCATCGTAAACAACTGTTGAGTTGCTTCACGATCAGTACTGTCGATGAACTGTACAGCTTCTTTTTTAATCGCTGTTTTTTCCAGCCCTTGGTGCATGACCTCAACGATCGCGCGGTTGGAATGGATCGCATTGGAACCACCTTTTAGCACAATTGCATTTCCGGATTTCAATGCAAGACCGGTTGCATCCACGGTTACATTCGGTCGTGCTTCATAAATCATTCCGATTACACCGAGCGGAACAGTAACTTTCTGGACATTCAATCCGTTATCCAATGTCCAGTCAGATAGTGCATGCCCTGTCGGATCTTCCAATTCTGCTACTTCTCGAAGTCCTTTCGCAAAATCGAATACGCGCTCCTTCGTCAAAGCCAGACGATCCATGAACGCATCCTCAAAGCCTTTTTCCCGACCATTTTGCAAATCGGCTTCGTTCGCTTTCAAAATCGTTTCGAAATTTGCTTCGATAGTATCTGCAAGCGTGATCAGTGCCTGATTCTTTTCTTCCGTAGTTAGGGTAAGCAGCGCTTTCGCTGCTTTCTTCGCTTCAATCGCTTGTGCTTCCACATTTACTTTTTCTAGAGTTACAGTCATCCAATACCTCCTGTTTTTTATAGTCCTACCGGAACTTTAATATCTAAATGACAAACGAGATCGCCGCTTTCTACTGCGACTTTTTTCAGATCCAGCTGTTCATTGTTCGTTTGATTTACGACATCCTGCAACTTTTCAGAAGAGTAATTGACAACGCCTAGTCCGATCTCTTCACCGTGTAAATCTTTGATTCGGACGACAGCCCCCTTACTGAACCTTCCATCAACATGATGGATATCGGATAGATGCAGGCTCTTCTTTTTCTCTACAATGGAGACTTCTGCCTGTCGATGAATCGTAACTTCGCCCTGCGGTCCCGAGTTGAAAGCGATCCATTGTTTTTTCTGATTCAGATTGTCGTTATCTGGTTTCGGTGAAAAATACGTACCCGTCGCATCTCCATAAACGGCATCGTACACGATGTTTTCCGTCGCCGCTTTGCCCAAAAAGGCATCGATTCCGGAAGCCATGGTGATTTTGAATGCATCGATTTTAGATTTCATACCACCAGTGCCAACCGCGCTTCCTGGGTCGCCGGCAGCTGCTTCGATATCTTCTGTTATCTCATCCACTGTTTCCAGTAATTGTGCATCCGGGTTTTTTCTTGGGTCTGAATCATACAACCCGTCGATATCGGAAAGGATGATCAGTTGATCCGCATCGACAAGCCCCGCGACTTTTGCAGACAACGTATCGTTATCACCGAATTTCAAGCGGTCAATAGTAATCGTGTCATTTTCGTTTATAATCGGGATGATTCCTCGTTCAAGCAATACGTTAATGGTATTTCTTGCGTTGTTGTATCGATTTTCATCAGAAAAATCGTTTCGTGTAATCAAAATTTGGGAACCGATATATCCATGAGATAAAAATAGGTCAGAATAAGATTCAATCAGTAGTCCTTGACCGATAGAAGCTGCCGCCTGCTTTTCAGGAAGTTCATTCGGACGCGTCCAGCAGCCGAGCTTACGATATCCTGCCGCTACAGCTCCTGAGGATACAAGTAATACTTCATGTCCGTCATCCTTCAGACGTACGACTTCATCAACGATCTTCTCCAATTTTCTGCGACTGATTTCTCCTTGCATGCTCGTTAATGAACTGCTTCCTATTTTTATGACAATACGCTTTGCTTTGTTTGTTGACACCTTATCACTCCTGATTTAAATAGTTGCTGTAATGGTTGCCTCGTTAATTGCTCTTACTGGTGATTATTGAAGTACTGGCTGTTTTTCAAGTTGTTTACTCATTTCACGGGAGCGTTTTGCTGCGCCTTTGACCGCTTCTGAAATCGCTTTACCGCCACCATGATCACTTAGCGCATCAAGGCCCGCGGCTGTAGTACCGTGCGGAGAAGTAACATTCTCACGCAGCTGAGCAGGGCTTTCTTCTTGCTCCATCATCATTTTTGCTGCTCCTAGAATCGTCTGGGCACCGATTTCCTTCGCTGTTTCTTTGTCCAACCCTGCTTCTACTCCTGTTTTTTCGATGTGTTCCATCAGATAGTAGAAATAAGCCGGTCCGCTGCCTGCGATTCCTGTAAATACGTCCATCTTATCTTCTTCGATTACATAAACCTGACCGATACTTTCGAGCAATGTCTTCGCATCGAGAATGTTATCCATCGCCGCGTGTTTTCCTGGGCAAATAGCGGTTGCAGATTCACGCATCATGCTTGAAGTGTTAGGCATTGCACGAATCACCTGCTGGCCATCGTTTAATCCTTCTTCCATATAGGAAGTCGAAATGCCAGCCAATACTGAAATCAACACTTGATCTGCATGAATGTTTTCCTTAATAGAGGAAAGGACACCATCGATGTCTTTCGGCTTCATCGCCAGAATGAACACATCAATTTCTTCATAATTCAATTGATCTTTTTGCGCAGTTCTTACACCGTACTTTTCATTTATTTGCTGAAGTCTTGCTTCATTGCTTCTATTCGTTACAGTGATTTGTTCAGCAGCTACGTTCCCAGATTCGACCATACCGGAAATCATCGCTTCTGCCATCGATCCTGCTCCTAAAAATGCTACACGTTTATTGAACATGGAATCATCTCCTTTGTTTGTGAACTCAACTGTCATTTTCAATGTTTTTCATACTAACATTCCGAATGATTAATTCAAGGGGTTTTCAGGAAGTCATGTGTATACGTGCGAATTACCCTATGTAAACGATTACATTGA
This sequence comes from Thalassobacillus hwangdonensis, assembly GCF_042675915.1. Lineage (NCBI taxonomy): Bacteria > Bacillati > Bacillota > Bacilli > Caryophanales > Bacillaceae > Thalassobacillus > Thalassobacillus hwangdonensis. Next base: position 1,346,378 of record NZ_JBHTKL010000001.1, read on the forward strand.
CATTTATTTGCGTGACATGCTGACTGACGGTGGTCAAATGCCATCTCACGCGAGTATATGAAGATTTCATTTGCGTAAATTTTGCCATTTTTCACTTTTATAACATTCTGAATATTCCTTATAATTGTAGTTATGACAAGGGTTTTAGGGATTATCAATCATACTATTTATCATGCTGCATCTAACAAAAAAAAGAGCAGATCCAGTTCGGATCTGCTCACCTAAAATCAACCTCTTAATTCTGCTTCATGTTCCTTTTGTACTGCTTCAAGAATCGCTTCGTGCGTCTGCTCGACTTCTTCATCCTTCAATGTCCGTTCAGGATCCAGATAAAGCAGGTTGAAGGCAATCGATTTTTTGCCTGGTGTCATGTGCTCGCCTTGATAAACATCAAATACCTGCACTTCTTTAACAAGTGGTGCGCCTGTGCGGCGAATGGTAGAAGCAATGTCTCCCGCTTTCTTATCCTCGTCGACGACCAATGCGATATCTCTGCTGACAGATGGATATCTAGGGATGACCTCGAAGGTTTCTTCGATTTCATAAGCTTCCATCAATGCCTCCAGGTTCAAATCGAACACGAACGTATCCTTCAAGTCCATTTCGTTTTGCAACTTCGGATGCACCTGCCCGACAAAACCGATCACGTTTTCATTGTGATAAACTTCTGCAGTTCTGCCTGGGTGTAGATCATCAAGCTTTGCTTGCTTATAAGTGAATGTGACGTTCAACTGCTGAGCGATTCCTTCAACGATTCCTTTAGCAATAAAGAAGTCCGCCGCTTTCTTTTCCTGCTGCCAAGGGTGGACATGCCAATCACCTGTAATCGCTCCTGACAAACGTAATTGTTCGTACGGCTGTTTTGTAACACTTTCCTCTTCACTGATGAACACAGAGCCAGCTTCATAATAACCAATGTCCGTCTGCTTCCTTGCCAGGTTGTAGGAAAGAGACTTCAACAATTCAGGTAGTATGCTCAAACGCAAGTGACTATGTTCTTCACTCATCGGCATTGCAAGCTTCACTGCACTTGCCGCATGCGCTTTTACCTCAGGGCTTACTAGTCGATACGCGTCCTTTTCTGTAGTCAGGGAATACGTAATCGTTTCATTTAGACCTGCGCCTTGAAGGTACGCTTTCAGCCTACGTTTCAACTGTTGTTGCAACGTAAGTCCTCCAGCTTGGGAAGCACCTTCCGGCAATGTGAATGGAAGATTGTCGTAACCGAAGATACGAGCTACCTCTTCCAGCATGTCTTCAAATAAGCTGACATCCCCACGTCTCGTTGGAACTGTAATGGTGAATCCGCCTTCCACCTGTTCGTAATCGAATTGCAGGCGACGAAGGATATTTGCAATTTCATCGTCCGAAATCTCTGTACCGAGACGATCATTGATACGTGCCGTTTCGATCTCTACTTTATTAGGAGTGCGGTCAAGCTTATCGAATTCAACGATGCCATTCAGTACTTTTCCACCTGCATATTTCTCGAGTAATTCACAAGCTTTCTTACCTGCACGAGCCACTCGGTTCGGGTCGACCCCTTTTTCAAAACGAACACTGGATTCACTGCGAAGACCGTGGTCTTTCGAAGCAGTTCTAACTGCAGCAGGTGCAAAATACGCAGCCTCGAGAAGGATGGTGGATGTGCCGTCATGGACTTCCGAATTCGCTCCACCCATCACACCTGCGATCGCAACTGGCTTTTCACCGTCGGTAATGACGAGGTGTTCTGCAGATAACGTGCGCTCCTGATCATCCAAGGTGGTAATCGTTTCTTTATCGTGCGCTCTTCGTACAACGACCTGGTCGGAACCGAATCGATCGAAATCGAACGCATGAAGCGGCTGTCCGTATTCAAGCAGGACGTAATTGGTAATGTCGACAACATTGTTGATCGGACGGATTCCCGAAGCAATCAGACGGTTCCGCATCCATAGCGGAGAAGGTCCTACTTCAACATCCTTGATGATGAACGCTCCATAGTATGGATTCAATTCCTCATCCTCCACATTGACAGACACAAGATCTGCTGCAGCTTCACTCGCTTCACTGTAGGATTCCTCTGCTGGTGTATAAGGCTGATCCAAAATCGCCGCAACTTCATAAGCGACGCCCATCATGCTTAAGCAATCGGAGCGGTTCGGAGTCAGACCAAGTTCGATGATGATATCATCTAGATTCAGCAATTCAATTGCATTCTGGCCAGCTTCAACGTCTTCCGTGAAGTAGTAGATGCCGTCTTCGAATGCTTCTGGTACATTCTTTTCCTCTACTCCAAGCTCCTGAAGGGAACAAATCATTCCGTTCGATTCCACACCACGCAATTTTGCCTTTTTGATTTTGAAGTTACCAGGAAGGACTGCGCCAGGCTTTGCTACTGGCACATAAAGTCCCTCAGCGATATTCGGTGCACCGCAAACAATCTGCAGTGTTTCACTTCCAACATCGACCTGACAGACATTCAACTTATCTGCATCCGGGTGCTGTTCACAGGAAGTTACGTAACCGACTACAATATCGTTCATTTTTTCAGCTACGGGTTCGACGCTTTCAACTTCGATTCCCGTCTTCGTTATAAGATCCGCAAGCTCTTGCGGTGTATGTCCTTTGATATCCACATAGTTTTTCAACCAATTCAATGATACTAACATGGTAGTTCCCCCTTACGCTTTATGATACTGCTTCAAGAATCGAATATCGTTCGTATAGAAATGACGGATATCATCCACTCCGTATTTCAGCATGGCGATCCGTTCAGGTCCCATTCCGAAAGCAAACCCTGAATATTCCTCCGGGTCATATCCAGCCATTTCGAGGACGTTCGGATGAACCATTCCTGCACCGAGGATTTCAATCCATCCTGTTCCTTTACAGATGGAACAGCCTTCTCCATTACAAACCTTACAAGAGATATCCATTTCCACAGACGGTTCAGTAAATGGGAAGAAACTTGGACGCAGGCGTATTTCACGTTCATCTCCGAACATTTGCTTGGCGAATTTATCCAGCATCCCTTTCAAATCACTCATTCGAACATGTTTATCGACAAGAAGCCCTTCTACCTGGGTGAACTGGTGGGAATGCGTCGCATCATCTGTGTCTCGACGATACACTTTACCTGGGCAGATCATTTTAACAGGTTCTTTACCATCCTTTTTGCCCATCGTACGTGCCTGGACAGGAGAAGTATGGGTGCGAAGCAGCAACTCTTCAGTGATATAGAAAGAATCCTGCATGTCTCGCGCTGGGTGCCCTTTCGGGAGGTTCAATGCTTCAAAGTTGTAGTAATCTGTTTCCACTTCAGGACCTTCTTTGATTTCAAAGCCCATCCCGATGAAAAGATCTTCGATTTCTTCAACGATGCTTGTCAATAAGTGTGGGCCGCCGACTTTAACGGGGCGGCCCGGGAGAGTGACGTCGATCGTTTCTTCTTCCAGTTGTTTTTCCAAAGCGACTTCTTCGAGTTTTTCCTGCTTTTCCTGGATTGCATTTGCAATGTCTTCCCGAATGTCATTTGCAAGCTGACCGATGACCGGACGCTCTTCTTTCGATAATTTGCCCATTCCTCTAAGTACTTCTGTGATTGGTCCTTTTTTCCCTAAATAAGCTACGCGCACGTCTTGCAGCGCTTTGACATCTTCTGCAGCTTCCACTTGGTTCAATGCTTCTGTCTGCAGCTCTTTCAAACGTTCTTTCATCAAAGGTTCCTCCTTGTTTGTGAAAAATAAAAAAAGCCTCCTCCCTGGAAAGGGACGAGACTTGGATAATCGTTTCGCGGTACCACCCTTGTTGACACACACCTACGTGTTGTGTCCACTTTGAGAATGATAACGGATCTTGATGGATCCGGACTCCTGGTAAGGCGTCAGCTCCAGAGTGAAAGTTCAATGAATTACCACGATGACGGGCTTCCAATCTAAGGCACCGTCTCCCTGTATCGATGTTGTAATCATCTACTGGTCTCTTTCTGCGCTTTTCACTTATAACTATTTACTAATTATATAAAAAAACAGCTGGAGAGTGCAAGCTTAATCGATGAAATGATACATTAATATCCCTGCCGCGACAGCGACATTGAGTGATTCTGCTTTACCCCTTATCGGAATATACACTCGTTCATCTGCAATTTCCAATAATTCAGGTGAAATTCCTGCACCTTCATTACCTACAATGAGCGCGGTCTTTTGGGGATCGCTACTTGAGTTATAAGGCTGAGCCCCTTCAAGAGCTGAAGCTACGACCTGCACACCATCCGCTTTCAACCGCTCCGTCCATTCTGTCAGGCTCCCCTGTAAAATGGGAATATGGAAGATGGATCCTTGTGTCGCCCTGATGACTTTATCATTATAAGGGTCGACCGTACCATTACCAAGTATGACTGCATCATATCCAGCAGCATCAGCAGTCCGGATCAATGTTCCTAAATTACCAGGGTCCTGGACGGCATCCACCATCAGCACTCTTCCGAAATCAATCTCAGGTTCTTGCCGAAGTGCAATGACAGCCGCGATGCCTTGTGGTGTTTCTGTATCTGCAATCGCGGAAAAGACTTGATTGGAAACTTCCGTTACCGTAGTATCTGCAAGCCAATCAGGAGCTTCAACATCTTCACGCAAAATGACTTCGCGCACTTCCCAACCACCATTGTATGCTTCTTCAACAAGATGGAAGCCTTCCACGAGGAAGCTTCCTGTCTGCTTTCTACCTTTTCTCTTTTTAAGTTTGTTCCATTCTTTCACACGTGTGTTTTGAATCGAAGTAATCATCGTTTTTTTACCTCATTTATCTAAATTGTATTTCGTTGATAGCATACTCAGGAGTAAAATAGGTTAGGAATTCACTCGCTTTCCGCGGGCGAACGGTCAAGCCTCCTCGCTTCGCTGCGGGGTCTCTCCCGCCCGTTTTTCCGCAGGAGTCTCATGAATTCCTTACCTATTTTAACCAATAGCTGCTATCGTTTAAAACTATCTAATGGTTAACTTCAGTTAATATTCATACTTCCCCTATAACCATCATCAAAATATTGAATAACTGAGCCTTTTTCTTAACCCATCATACATATTTATAATTCCTGAGGTCAAACTATAAGAAGAAAAAAATCATTAAGGAGTGACAACGATGAACTTGAATTTGCGTCAGGCGATTCTTTCTAATGTAAGTGGAAACAACATGGATCAACTAGAAGCAACAATTGTGGATGCAATTGAAAAAGGGGAAGAAAAAATGCTTCCAGGTCTAGGTGTGTTGTTCGAACTTATCTGGAAAGAGTCAAATGAAAGTGATAAACAGGAAATGTTGGAAGCTTTGGAACAGGCTGTTCAGCAACAAGGCTAATAAATGGTTAACACCAACGCTCAGAGTGATGGAGATTCACGCTCAGAGCGTTTTTTATGTGGGCTTTTCCCTAAAGGATCAAATAGAAGAATAATGTAATTATCGTAAAAAGGAAAGCACTAATCAAAGGTGTTTTATCAGTGGTCTCTTCCTTTACCTTTGGAGCATCATGGTCGTACATAAGTGTCTGTGTATCCACATTACTGCTTGAGCTGAAAGAAAACGTAAAAAAGAGTAAAATGACTCCAGCGATTGCTCCGGACAGGATTGCCATTTCTACAAATGAAGCTTGGAATCCAACAGAGGCACCCAAACTTATTACTCCTAAAATGCCAACAGTACTGAGTCCTTTCAACACCTTTATCAACTTGCTCACTCCTTAAATGAAAAAGTCGAGCATGAAAGACATGCTCGACTGGATGGATTAGCTGAATGTTACTTCTTTTACTGTATCTGCGTCTAGCTTCTTAATGACTTCTACGATCAGTTTAACCGCATTTTCATAGTCATCACGATGAAGCATTGCAGCATGAGAGTGGATATAACGCGTTGCAATCGTGATTGACAGAGCCGGAACACCGTTAGCAGTCAGATGGATGGCACCTGAGTCCGTTCCACCACCAGCAATCGCATCGAATTGGTAAGGGATTTCTTTTTCATCTGCAGTATCTGTAACAAGATCACGAAGACCTTTGTGGGATACCATAGATGCATCATACAAGATGATTTGTGGGCCTTCACCCATTTTACTCTGTGCATCGCGCTCGGATACTCCTGGAGTATCTCCGGCAATACCCACGTCAACACCGAAAGCAATATCCGGTTTGATCGTATGAGCGGATGTACGCGCTCCACGAAGTCCAACTTCTTCCTGTACAGTACCAACACCGTACACGACGTTCGGGTGCTTTTCTCCTTTTAGCTTTTTAAGCACGTCAATAGCGATGGCACAGCCGATACGGTTATCCCATGCTTTTGCCAATAGCATTTTTTCGTTTTTCATTTGCGTGAACTCAAAGTAAGGAGTGATGGAATCACCCGGGCGTACACCGAACTCTTTCGCTTCTTCTTTACTGGAAGCTCCGATATCGATGAACATATCTTTGATTTCCACTGGTTTCTTACGTGCTTCCGGTGGCAGGATGTGTGGAGGCTTGGATCCAATCACTCCAGTTACGTCGCCAGAACGTGTAGAAATCGTTACACGTTGCGCAAGCATAACCTGGCTCCACCAGCCGCCTACAGTCTGGAAATAGACGAAACCTTTGTCATCAATTCGCGTTACCATGAAGCCTACTTCATCCAAGTGACCAGCTACCATGACTTTCGGTCCGTTTTCGTCTCCGGACTTTTTGGCGATCAAACTGCCAAGGTTATCCGTATATACTTCATCCGCATAAGGAGTGATGTATTTGTTCATCACGTCACGAGCTTCTTTTTCATTTCCTGGAATGCCTTTCGCATCTGTAAGATCCTTGAGCATCGTCAATGTTTCATCTAATTTAGCCATATGTATCTTGTCCTCCTTCAAAATTTCTCACTTCTTCATTATAGCGTTTTTGTTCGGAATTAACAAAATATTAGGTCTTTATTAATAATCATTCTGCTGCCGTTCGTAATTCACTTTGTTCTTCGCGTCATATGCATCCACTATATCTTCTTCACTAAAACCAAGCAGTTCTCCAAGGTACAGATAGTCCTGGAACAATTGTTGATATGTTTCTTGATCCTGTTTGTTTTTCAGTGTGACGATCCCTTCATATACTTGATGGAAAGCATCCGTCAAATCCTCAGGTCCGCTCAAGGCTGTTGAATCATAACGATGACCTAGCTCCAGACCTAGGGACATCAAGAAATGGATACCATCCACATATTCCTCCAATATGACAGCTCTCTCACTTGCTGGTTTCTTACTCCAGAATTTAAACGTGCGGGTTTCATTTGCGAGTTCGCCTACTTCTACCATCAACGCGAGCGTCTTTTTGTTGAACAAATCGTCCTTTTCCACCTGTTGATTTGTTTCGATATACCGATCTAGCTCGTACTGCATCTGAAATAAACGTGTCCAATCCATAGTTGATGCTCCTAACTCATAATAAATTTCTATAAATAATGTATCATTAATTGAAACCTTTGTGGGGTATCGTACGTAAAAGAGAGTAATGAAACCGTATGCAGGAGGAGAATGACCATGATCGTCATCTTATTCAGGCTCTTGATCCTGATCGCAATTGCCTTCTTGATCTATACTGCTTATAAATATATCATCAATCCTCGGAGAAAACTGGACTTGGCTAGAGAGCAGAAAAGCTTTTATTTTCATGATGATCCATCCAATACAAAACAGAACTTTCTGATGACATATAAAGGCATTCTTTTTGAAGGTGAAAAATACTTAGGCACGACTGAAAATGCGTTCGAGGTAGTAAATATCAATGTGTCCACTCCTGATCCCCAAGGATTGAAGGGACTTGAGCGGAACGATATCTATTTTCTTGAAAAAGAAATCCTGATCCATTACCCTCATGCCAAAATCAATTGGAAGTACCCGTTAAATCGTTTGTTCATCAAATCTGTTGATAATGAAAACAAACAACCCGAGTGAACGAAATCATCGTTCACTCGGGTTTTCTTTTTTAATCAGATGGACTATTACCTTTAGTAGATCAGGTGCGTCTGAAAAACGACTCGCTTTCCTGCAGGGATGACGGCAATCCACCTGAGTTCGGGAAGGGGGAGACTCTCGTGGGAGAAGGAGCTAGGCGAGACCCCGGAAGGCGCAGCCTGAGGAGGCTTGCGAGTTCCCCCACAAGAAAGCGAGCCCTTCCCGAACGTAGGCACGTAAGTTTTTCCAATATCTCGAAACCTAACTTTTCACCTCGCAGGTTGAAAAAATTCGTTCCAAGTAAGTGTGTATTGCTTCTTTCTAAGCATAAATGTCAGTAAGCCCAATAGAAGGAGGAATACAACCATAAGCGGTAGCGATATTTTTGAAAGCCATTGGCCGACAGTCGTATAGACGAACGCTAACGGTAAATTTGAAATGAAAGAAGCCTTTACATAGTCTTTGAAATCTACACAGATTTCTATCAGGCACAGGGATAATAAATGAAAATGGATGAATGGCACCAGTCTCAATACTGCCACTTGTTTGACAGTCAATGAGGACTTTTGTTTGATCACTCTCTCTTTCAATCGGTACAACCGTTTCAGCACCCCAGGCACCATTTTTATGACCCGGTAGAAAATCGTACTCGATAAGGTAATTCCGATGACAGAATAAACCGTCCCTGCAAAAGCCCCGAATAATACGCCTCCGGATATGCAGATGAAGACGACAGGCAGGAATAAAAGCGGTCGCAATAAATGAAGTCCTATGAACAGAATCGGTGCAAACCAGCCACTCAATTCCATCCAACCCATGAAGCTGACGGCGAGCTGTTCCATACAACCCCCTCCCTGTCTAATTCTATGACAAAATCAGCCCAAATATAACTTTTGGACAACGTATCCGACAAGAAGAACATGGATAAGCAGCAGAACCGGCATCCCTATTTTGAAGCTTGAATGTTTTGTCTTATGCCGAAAAACTTTCATCCCCATTACTCCGCCTAAAGCGCCGCCTAATAATGCCAGCAACCATAGTCGTTTTTCTGGAACCCTCCATTGATCACGCCTGGACTTACGTTTATCCAAGCCCATGAGAATAAAAAGGAGAAGATTCACTACTAGATAATAGCCAATCAACATCTGGATGGTCATTTCAGTCACCCCTCAATATGTAAAAAGACCATTTCCAGACAGGAAATGGTCTTCAATCGCTTATTTCAAAGCTGATTTTGCTTTTTCTGCTAGGCTTGAGAAGCCTTGAGCATCGTTGATTGCTAGTTCAGCAAGCATTTTACGGTTTACTTCAATACCTGCAAGCTTAAGACCGTGCATTAGACGGCTGTAAGAGATATCGTTCGTACGAGCTGCTGCATTGATACGAGCGATCCATAGCTTACGGAAGTCGCGCTTACGTTGGCGACGGTCGCGGTAAGCGTACTGACCTGATTTCATTACTTGTTGTTTTGCAGTCTTGAATAGAGCATGTTTTGAACCATAATAACCTTTTGCTAGTTTAAGGACACGTTTACGACGTTGGCGTGTCACTGTTCCACCTTTTACACGTGGCATAAGAATTCCCTCCTATATTCAATGAATCTTCGTTGTTGTCAATTATTTTTTCGGTAGCATTTGAGCGATACGCTTCAAATCGCCTTTGGATACAAGCGTCGCTTTACGAAGCTTACGCTTAGCTTTCGTAGATTTGTTTGCGAACAAGTGGCTAGTGAACGCGTGGGAACGTTTCACCTTTCCAGAACCTGTCTTTTTAAAACGCTTTTGAGAACCTTTGTGGGTTTTCATTTTTGGCATGGGTAGTTCCTCCTTCTGCTTAATACAATGTCTGCTTATTTTTCAGCTAATGGAGCCATCATAAGAAACATGCTGCGGCCTTCCATTTTTGGCTTCGTTTCCACTGTTGCAATGTCCTTGCACTCTTCCGCCATACGCTCAAGAACTTTTCTACCAAGATCCTTGTGCGTAATTGCACGACCGCGGAAACGGACAGAAGCTTTCACTTTATCGCCTTTTTCGAGGAATTTACGAGCGTTACGCAGCTTCGTGTTGAAGTCGTGCTCTTCAATTCCAGGGCTCAAGCGTACTTCCTTGACTTTGATCGTCGTCTGCTTTTTACGAGCTTCTTTATCTTTCTTCTGCTGCTCGAAACGGTATTTACCGTAGTCCATGATACGACAGACCGGTGGTTTGGCATTCGGTGCCACCAAGACTAGATCAAGATTAGCGTTTGCAGCAATATCAAGCGCTTCCTGACGTGTTTTCACGCCCAGCTGATCTCCATTGCTATCAATGAGTCGCACTTCACGTGCTCTGATTTTCTCATTAACGTTCATATTATCTTTGCTAATAACCAGTCACCTCCGTAGTGATTTAGAAACGATCCTTCATCGACAAGGTTTTATCCATTAAAAAAAGCGTCGGTACACATACTGCACCCACACTTATCCATTCAAAAGGATTACGTGACCTGCCAACTGCATATTGCGTCGATCAGGTGAGAAGCGGGTGCTTCTACTTGTCTCAGATCCGTTCATTAAGTTTACCTTAACTATAGTAGCATGCGCGACGATCTCTGTCAACCAACGAAAAAGCATTCATTGCCGACTACAAAATGATAATACATTTCTTAGGCTATTTCAATAATAATTTATAGTGGACAAGATGATCACATTGAAAAACTTGAAATTAAATTCCACAGCATATGTAATAGGATTGCAGCTGAAAGCGATCGCTTCAAGTGATAGATGAATCCGAATGCAATCCCCATCGTCATACCGAAGAGCTCGTAATCACCGTGCATCCATCCGAAAAGGACCGAAGTAATCAGAATGGCCACTATACTTCCAACTTTGTTAGTCAACCAATGCTGAACCATTCCCCGGAATATCACTTCTTCATAAATGGCTACTAAAACAATTACACTAAACAAAAATATGTAAGACTCGTGACGGTCACTGTAATTATACAAATATAAAAATCGTTGGTCGACCAAGATTTCATATCTAAATATAATTTCCCTGCTTATATATAGAAACACCAGAAGCATCAATATCCATATGTAAGTAGTGTAATCTTTTAAAACAGATGGTACTAAAACTGAAAAAATGTGAGTTCGTATTGATGGAAGTATCAGGAAAAATAGTGAGACAATGAGAAATTCTGCAACATAGCGAAACTCTCGATATACAAAAAAGTCTGAGGAAACACCAAACAAATGTAGCAGGTAAGATTCTAAAATCAGAAACAGGATGAAGAATGATATGTACTGAATCACTTTCGTTTTTTCCACATAAACACCACCATTGTTAATCAAAATCACAACCACTGGATGATTTTCCCATTATATCATAAGCCAAGTTAGATATAATCAAAAAGAAAAGCTGCCCATCTCTGGACAGCTTTTCTCCTTTATTTATTCAACAAGCGTTGATCTATTTCATTTTTGATTTCGGATTTGAAAGTTTCGACAGACTTCGTCTCCGATTCTTTCTGACCGTAACGGCGTACATTGACTGCGTTCGCTTCCACTTCCTTATCGCCTACGACAAGCTGGAACGGAACTTTCTGAACTTGTGCTTCACGGATCTTATAGCCGATTTTCTCATCGCGTTCATCAACTTCTACACGAACTCCAGCCATACGCAGCTCATCTTCCAGCTTCTTCGCATATTCAAGGTGCGCTTCTGCCGAAACTGGAATGATTTTCGCCTGTACAGGTGAAAGCCATGTAGGGAAAGCTCCTTTGTATTCTTCGATAAGGAATGCCACAAAGCGTTCCATTGTGGAAACAACTCCCCGGTGGATGACGACTGGGCGGTGATTATTCCCGTCTTCTCCAACATAAGTGAGGTCAAAACGCTCAGGAAGGTGGAAGTCCAGCTGTACAGTGGAAAGTGTTTCATCCTTTCCAAGTGCTGTTTTCACTTGAACGTCAAGCTTCGGACCGTAGAATGCCGCTTCTCCTTCAGCCTCTACATAATCAAGGTCCATGTCTTCCATCGTTTCCTTCAGCATCGCCTGTGCTTTGTTCCACATCTCATCATTATCTACATATTTCTCTTTATCTTCTGGATCACGGTAAGATAAGCGGAAGTAATAATCATTGATGCCGAAGTCTTTGTACACTTCCTGGACGAGACGGACGACGCGGATGAACTCATCCTTCAACTGGTCCGGTCTTGCAAAGATATGAGCATCATTCAATGTCATCGCACGGACTCGCTGCAACCCTGCAAGTGCTCCTGACATTTCGTGACGATGCATCGTACCTAGTTCAGCAATACGCACCGGCAGGTTACGGTAGCTGTGCAGCTGATTCTTATATACCATCATATGGTGCGGGCAGTTCATTGGACGAAGCACTAGATCTTCATTGTCCATTTCCATTACCGGGAACATGTCGTCCTGGTAGTGATCCCAGTGGCCACTTGTCTTATATAGATCAACGCTTCCTAAAACTGGCGTATAAACATGATCGTAACCAAGCTTCTCTTCCATATCGACGATATAGCGTTCAATTGTGCGACGCACTGTTGCACCTTTCGGAAGCCATAATGGAAGACCTTGTCCAACCTTCTGATTGACGGTGAAAATGCCAAGTTCTTTCCCTAGCTTACGGTGGTCACGTTCTTTTGCTTCTTCAAGCAATCGCAAGTGTTCATCAAGGTGTGCTTTCTTTTCGAATGCAGTCCCGTAGATACGCTGAAGCATCTTGTTATTGCTGTCACCACGCCAGTAGGCACCGGAAATACTCAATAACTTGAAAATCTTGATTTTACTTGTCTGCGGAACGTGGATTCCTCGGCAAAGATCGAAGAACTCCCCTTGCTTGTAAATCGTGATCGGCTGACCTTCAGGGATGGCATCAATCAGCTCATCCTTCAGGTCATCCCCAATTTCTTCAAACATACGCTTCGCTTCTTCACGAGAAACTTCCACGCGTTCGATTTCAAGGTTTTCATCTACGATGCGCTTCATCTCTTTTTCGATTTTCGGAAGGTCTTCCGGCGTCAATGACTCATCCATATCGATGTCGTAATAGAAACCGTTCTCGATGACCGGACCGACCCCAAGCTTCACGTTTCCGAAAAGACGCTTGACTGCCTGAGCCATCAAGTGTGCAGTTGAATGACGGAGCACTTCCACCCCTTCAGGATTCTTGTAAGTAACGATCTCAATCGCTCCACCTTGTTCGATAGGACGACGTAGATCATACAGCTCTCCATCTATTTTGATTGCTAATGCCTGCTTTTTCAGACCTGGGGAAATATCGAATGCGACGTCTTCTCCAGTTGTACCATGTGGAAACTCTTTGACATTTCCATCTGGAAAAGTCAGCTTAATCTGATCTGACATAGAAAACTCTCCTTTACCTCTTTAATGAATTAAAAAACGCCCATCCCTCTGCATCATGCAAAGGGACGAGCGTGTTCGTCGTGGTTCCACCCTAATTCCCACAGAAAAAACTGTGGCTCTGAAATCTTTAACGCAGATGTACGTCTTCAGCTACGTTCAGTTCACTGAAGAGGTTCAGAGGTGGTAAACATCCGTACGTGTGCAGGAAGCTTCCAGCCATGGCTTCCTTCTCTGTATCACCGTCTCCGAAGTTCGTGTCCTCGTCTTAACCTTTTGTGATTGAAGTTATATGTACGTATTATAGCGATAGACCACACATAAATCAAGCGAGAAACGAATTAATTCAAACCAGGTGATGTGAACGGAAATTGTTCCTTAGGTTTATACAATGCTTTTTCCTGAAAGATATTGATGATGGTCTGGACCTTGGGATCCGATGGGTCTGTACCATAGATGAATAAACGTTTTGGGGCGTAGATGAGCAGTGGAGAGATCATTCCATCTTCCCTGTCTCCTAAAAACAAGTGGACTGGCTCTTTGTTCATCTGGGCTTCCAGTTCCTCTTTTGCAATTCGTTTACCGTTTTTCTCAAAGAAATAAAAGCTTCTGCGATGCAATACATGCATTTCTTCGACCAATGATTCTTTTTTAGTCATGTACGTCCTCAACGAATCAACCCAACTCTGATAATCTTCCTCACGTTTGAACTCGTCGATCGCACTGCCGATATAATCAAGCAGTAGCATGCGGTGGTGCTTGAAACAGAAGCTCATCATATCATCGAAGGATAGCGCGGCTTTCAATTGAATTCGATCGCGAAGAAACTGCTTGATGGAGGCTTCCAAATCCGGATGCCTCACTCCTAGACGTTTTCGCTGATCACTGTCCCGAAGCCAGTCACATATATCGATGATCCGGTCGACCTCCTCGTTATCCTGATAGTAATAACTGCCCCGGATCAGCTTGTCCAGCCATAATCGGAGCCGATGCTTATGAATGAGCTGAACGAAGATATTCAACAGGAAATCGATTTCCTGGTGCTTCATATCGCTTGCGACAAGTGACACTTCATTCCTGCCTTTCTCATCCCCTCTCCACTGGACCTGATATTTCGCCCCTTCCTGCATGATAAAATCACAAAAAGACACCGTCTCTTGTCTTGATAAAAAAAAGATTCGTATCATATCAGAACCGTTCCCCCTAACAACAATCGATCTACTCTAACTATATGGGGGATTGTATAAAAAAATGCTTATCCAGATCGGAAGTCTGGATAAGCATATAAAGTCAATCCGCATTTCTTCGGTTATGGCTGTATAATGGGACGTCCTTGCTCACTTGTTTGATCCGTTCGATGATCCTTGACGCTTTCACACGTTCGATTTCGCCTCTATTGCTAGTCGCAAAAATTTCCTCGAGCTGCTTCAGATTGTAATTCGAACTGAAAAAGACAGGCAGTCGCTCCATCATCCGGTACTGCAAAATCGATCCGAGGATTTCATCCCTGAACCATGCAGATTGTGACTCTGCTCCAATATCGTCAAGCATCAGGACAGGAGCTTTTTTGAAGGCATCGATTTTAGTACTGATGGAATCGTCCTTGATCGATGATTTCATTTCCCGGACAAATTCCGGCATGTAGATGATCATCGATGGGATTCCTTTTTCACTAAGTCGATTTGCAATCGCCCCAAGAAAATAGGTTTTCCCTACACCGAAGGGGCCATGAAAATAAAGACCTTTGGAAGGAAGCTCTTCCTTGATGTCTTCAAGATAAGCGACCATCGTTTCGATTGCATTTGATCGGTTCCCATCCTCCAGGTCGATTCGCTCGAGCTTGGCTTCAAGTATTTCTCTTGGCATATACAGACTTTTGATCAGCGATTGTTCTTTCTTCTGACTGTCATCTGCCACTTTCCGATGGCATTTATCATAGGTCAGATGGATGTTCTTCCCTTCGACCTCCATTGTAGGTGTAAAGCCCTTCATGATATTGATGCAGCCATCAAGGGATGGGCAGCTTTCACATTCTTTCGATTGTGTATGGTATTCATAGAGCTTCATTAATTGTCGATCAATGGATGCCTCATCCAGTGAAGGATTGTTTTTCAGCAGACTCTTTACTTCATGAGAATTCAGAAGTTCATGTCTGATCTTTTTATAATTACTGGCAAAATCTTTATTTTCACGCATCCACTTTTTCAGGGACGTTTGTATGGAATCCATCGTTCACCACACCTTTTGGTCAAATTCCTTTATTTGTAATCCGCCTTATTCTAGCTGCGATTTCTTCTTTATTCGTCGGGCGCTGTGTTTGAGGCTGCTGATTGGTCATCTGCTGTTCTTTCTGGTTTTTGAACCAGTCCGGGATGACTTCTTTCTTCCTGCTGGAGGAGCGGACATTACGCTCCTTGCCCCATTGCTGATATTTTTGATGCTCAGCCTTAGCAAGTGTCATTGCCTGTCGCACTGTGGTGACATTTTTCCTCGCCCAGTGACTGGCGATTTTACCCATATAACTTTTGGAAAGCTTCATATCCGTCTTCAGCATTACATAATGCACAAGCACATTCATGACGCCAGGGGATAATCCCTGTTCTGTCATAATATCACGGACAAGCTTCAGATCCTGATCAGATGCATCATTGCCACCTGAAAGGTCTTCCAGCAGTTCCCGGGGTGATATACGCTCAAGCCTTGCAATCAATTGTTCTTTTTTAGATCCTTCATTTACAGCTTCCTGCTGGCCGGTTTTCACACGCTTATCTAAAACGTCCTTCGCGTCCCCTGTGGAAGGCGCCTTTGTTTTGGAGAGATCATGACAAGCTTCTTTGAACTCTCCTAAAACGAGCTGATTTTCTTCGTTCAAAGCCCAGCCGATCGCCTTCTCAATGTCTTGACCAGAAAGATTGTACAAGGCTGCCATTTGATTGATCACTTTTTTATTCCTGACGGAAAGGATCATTTGAGCTGGGTACATTTTTTCTTTCAAGGCTTGCTCTATCCACTGGAAGTCGATTCGCTCTTCCCCTACGTTCGGACCTTTTGCAGCATGCTCCGCTTTTTCGTTGGACGCCTTCGGTACGATGCGCATGGATCTACCATAGCCATGGAATACCTCCTCGAAGGTAGCAGTCACATTCACTTTATCAAGCATATGCTGCTGCGGATCGATGAACTTTTCGTGCAGTTTATTGTACTTCTCCCCACCTAGGGCGTGGCGGAGAAGGGCAGTCAGCATGTCATCATTGAAGAATTGTTCCGGTGAGAATGGCGACTGCAATTCATAGATATAGACAGTCTGTTCTTCCACTTGGGTTACGTATGTTTGAAGCAGACCGATCGCTTCAAGCTTCCGACGCCCTTCATAAATCTGATCAAGCGGAAGTGAAAGATGGTTCATTAATGTATGATGGGTTTTCATTTCCGAAGGGTCGGATAACTCATATTCATTCAAAAGTGTATGGAAAAGAGAAACCGCATGAATGCCGAGCACAGGTTGATACAGATGTGTCAGCGACTGGTTGTATTTCCGTGGTATGATTCCATTCAGCTGTAACATGAAACCATCAACCGGAAACAATTTCCCTATTGATTCATGCATACATGTCCCTCCCTTCAACTTTGCATTTATCACTATCATTAAAAGAGTCCGGACATTTATTCTTCCCGGACTTAGTCATCTTCACGTTTAATAAGCTCTTTCAATTCATCAAGGAATACATTGATATCTTTGAACTGCCGATAGACCGATGCAAACCGGACGTAGGCCACCTCATCGACATGGGATAGACGATCCATCACCATTTCACCAATCGTATCACTACTTACTTCTGCGTTTCCGATATTGCGCAATTCTTTCTCTACATCAATCGTGATCGATTCAATCTGTTCCAGAGCAACAGGTCTCTTCTCACATGATTTGATCAGACCGCGCATCAATTTCTCCCTGCTGAATTCTTCCCTGGTTCCTTCTTTCTTCACGACAATCAAAGGTACCTCTTCAATCCGTTCGAAGGTGGTAAATCTGAAGTTACAGGACTCACATTCACGGCGTCTGCGAATCGCTCTTCCTTCCTCGATCGGACGGGAATCCAACACTTTCGTACTTTTATATTGACAATTTGGACATCTCATAATCGCTTCACTCCAGGGGTGGCGGCAGCCTTTTATTCAGAAATTCGATCTGCCATCGATGTTTCGATATAAGGCAGGTTCTTTTTCAATTCCGTGTAGATATCGATAATCGTCCGTCTGCTGAATCCGAAATCGAATGGTCCGCCTGATTCCGTTGTGACGTTGAAATCGATGGCAGTCCTGAACGGTTTGACCATGACGATACTTGTGACAATGAATGCCTTCTTTTTTCCCTTGAAGTTCACACTGATTTCTCCACGTTCTTCCGATGAGGAGAGAATCGTGTACCCTTCGCGTTGAAAAACAGCTTCAGCAGCTTTATAGGCTTTTTGTTTCGTAGTTTTAAAATAATGCGTCTGCAGAGCAGCATCCTCATGATGCTCCCGCGTCTCCGATTGATTCGTCAAGTTTCTATTTATGAATTTCTTCAACTTCATTTCCTCTTTTCCGAAACGGTCAAAAAATATACTACCCCTATTTTAACACGGAAGCGATCACGGTTAAAACGGACTTTGCAAAAAATGTCGGAAACATATAGTGCGGAGTCGCCCCAGGAGCCCCGATACGCATAAGCAGAACAGCGCAAGTAAAACGAATTCCTAAAGTTAATCAACCACATTTCAGAAGAAAAATAAAGACCACACGGAAAATTCCGTGTGGTCTGTTGCGTCCGATTTTATAGTGCTTGCTTCACTTCCACAGGGCCCATGCCTCGTGGTACTTCTACACTTTCATTCCGTTTGGCTTCCAATGATTCTGCAATGTAATCTGCAGCAACATTTGGATCGATACGATCGCCACATGTATATACGTCAATGCTGGCATAACCATGCTCCGGAAAGCTATGGATCGTCAGGTGTGATTCTGAAATGATGACCACTCCGCTGACACCATGTGGAGCGAATTTATGGAATGCGACTTCCCGAACTTCAGCACCAGCTCGCAAAGCTGCATCTACAAAAACCTTTTCGATATATGCCATATCGTTCAATTTATCATTGTTACAATTCCATAGTTCTGAAATTACGTGTCTTCCCATTGTGTCCATTTTAATAATCCCCCTCGTACAAGATAAGTGACTCCCAAAGACTTCGAAATGTGCTACCACGGGGGAAAGTTAGTCCAGAGAGGTCCTAACCCTTTGAGTAGACATCTAATTGCCAGAATTCAGAAGTTCAAAAAAAGTATAAACGGTTTACCCCACTTTTGCAAGAACCATTTTTTATATTTCAAATGGGGCTGACTGTTGAATTATCTTTTCTTTAAGGTGGGGGAATATTCAATTATTTACGAAACACGTGCTGTTGATTTTTCACCTAATTTACTACCGACAAACTTTACGAGATCCACGACGCGGCAGGAATACCCCCACTCATTATCGTACCATGCCAGCACTTTCACTTTTCGGTCCTGCATGACGATGGTGGATAGCCCATCGATGATCGTAGAGAATTCAGATGTCGTGTAATCAATAGATACCAAAGGCTCATCGCTATATTCCATGATGCCTTTCAAAGCGTTTCCTGCCTCGTTTCGGAATGCTTCATTCACTTCCTCTGCAGTTACATCCTGTTTCAAATCGACGACTAGATCCACTAATGAAACATTCGGCGTCGGCACACGCAATGCCATTCCGTGCAGTTTACCGCTCATATGCGGTAGTACTTCACCTAACGCTTTCGCAGCTCCTGTGGAAGTCGGGATGATCGACTGTGTACAGCCTCTCGCACGTCGTAGATCCTTATGTGGATTATCGAGATTCTTCTGGTCGTTTGTAAAGGCATGGACAGTTGTCATCAAGCCGTTTTCAATTCCGAATTTATCATCCAGCACTTTAACGACGGGTGCCAAACAGTTCGTCGTACAAGATGCATTGGAAATGACATCATGTTCTTCAGGTTGATAGGTTTCTTCATTCACACCCATGACGATGGTTGCATCCACTTCCTTACCTGGTGCTGTGATGACTACTTTCTTAGCACCCGCTTCAATATGAAGTCCTGCATCCTCTTTCGTCTTGAATTTACCTGTTGCTTCTACAACAACATCGATATCGTATTCTGCCCATGGAAGTTCGCGAGGATCACGTGTAGAACAAAGCTTCACTTCTTTCCCGTCAATTTCCAGTCCGTTGTTAAGCGCTTTCACATTTGCGTTCAATTTACCATGCACACTATCATATTTGATCATATGAGCTAAAGTTTCCGGTGGATAGCTGGCATTGATTGCTACTACCTCCACAGTGTCATCCAGAATGGCTTTGCGAAATACCATTCTCCCGATTCTTCCTAGCCCATTGATGGCAATACGTGTCTTGTTCATAAAGCGTGCCCCCTATATATGATATACTTTTCATTCGAATTATCACGATTAGTATAACACATTAAAATAGATGTTGGTCAACGAAAGTATAACATTTTACAAATTTTTTTCTTTTTCCACTACTACCCATCCACTTAAGTGATGAAACCCTAACGTAAATAAACAAAAAGCCTATCCACTTCAAGAGTAGAATAGGCTTTTCATTCAGATCACATTCCATTGTATAAGTATCTCTTCCAGCTGCTTATAGGAATCCTGCTTACTTCCATTGTTATCAATGATTGCATCAGCCATCTCCGCTTTTTCCGAGATCGGAATCTGTGACTGGATGCGCTGCATTGCTTCTTCCTTAGTAGACTCATCTCTTTCCACTAATCGGGAAAGTTGTACGTGCTCGTCCACATAGACGACCAAGGTTTTATCAACAAAATGAGTCAACTTGCTCTCAAAGAGTAATGGGATATCCATCACAACAGCGGGAACATTTTTTTCTTTCCATGAATCTCGCTTCTGGAGCATACGCTCCCTTACTGCTGGATGGACGATGGCATTCAACTCTTTACGTTTGGATTCGTCAGTAAAAACGATACTCCCTAGTTTCTTTCGGTCAATCGTTCCATCTTCTCTTAGAATTTCCTCACCGAAAACCTCCACGATTTGATAATAAGCAGCTTCCCCCGGAACAACTACTTCACGCGAAAGCTTATCTGCATCGATGACAGGTATATCGTAATCATCGAACATAAGGGAAACTGTACTTTTCCCTGTGGCGATACTTCCTGTCAATCCAATGACCAAAGTCATCTAACCCCTCCTTACACCAATTTGAAAATGCCGATCAGAATCAAAAGTATTGCAGGCAGTACAGATGCCTTATCCATCCACTCGGAACGCCCGACTCTACCACCAATCTTCATTCCTCCAAACAGCAGAAAACTCGTCATGAACCCAATTGCTATAGATGTAAACAATGGAGGTATATTCAAAAATGCGGCACTTACTCCTGCTCCAACCGTGTCGAATGAAAGCGCCAAAGCAAGCAACACAGCTTCCCATCCTTTGATGGATCCAGAATCGTCCATATCTGCAAGCTCTGGACTCTTCAAAATATCCGAAGGGGTGGACCATGATGCTTCTTTCTTTTCTTTGTGATTCCTTTCGGCTGGTTTAAACAACTGAGCAAAAAACCACAACCCCAGGCCTATCAGAATGATCGCTCCGATTCTTTCTGCAATGTGTTCCGAAAGATAACGGGTGAGCATGCTTCCTAAGCTGACAGAAAGATAAAAGATTGCACTTGATAAACAGGCGATCAACAGCAAAGCCATCTTTGGCAATGCAATTTTTTTCAATCCATAAATGAATCCAAGACCTAAGCTGTCCAGACTGACAGCGGTAACAAGCAGAACGATGGTGGCATAGACTCCCATACTCGATCTCCCTTACATCAAAAGGTATGGGATAGTATATGGGAGTCTTAGGATGATGTGTATGTCAATGCTGGCATGTACGACAATAATGGGTGCCGCGACCTCCATGTTTCATCTTCTCGATTAAAGTACCACATTGTTGACACGCTTCATTTTCTTTCCCGTAAACATAAAGCTTTTGCTGGAACATCCCGATCTGCCCTTGGCTGTTCACGTAGGTACGGATGGTCGTTCCACCCTGCTGAATCGCTTCGTTGATTGTTTCTATTGCTGCTATCCTAATTGCCTCGACCTGGGCTTCTGCCAACTCCTTACCTCGCCTCTCCGGGTGTACACCCGCCCGGAAGAGAGTCTCATCGACATAAATATTCCCTAAACCGGCAACAACAGACTGGTCAAGCAGCACAGCCTTTATCGACCTTGTCGTCCTTTTCACTTTTTCATAGAAATAAGGCAGGGTGAAGGACGGATCGAACGGGTCAGGCCCTAACAGCGTCAACGGCTTGTTTTTTCTTTCTTCTCCCTTAGGGAAGGCGTGCATGGTACCGAACTTACGAACATCGTTGTATCGTAATTCCGTGCCATCTGTAAAATGGAAGATGACATGGGTATGCTTTTTCATAGGTTCCTCACTCGGATGAACGGCAAACTTCCCTTCCATCCGAAGGTGGGAAACCATATGGACATCATCGAATTGGAAAATCAGGAATTTCCCCATCCGATCAATATCATGTAACGTCTGATCGATCATCACCCGTTTGAAACTCTCAGGTTCAGCGGGCTGTTTGATGATATTGCCCCAATGAATGGTGACATCATTTATCGTCTTTCCTAGTACAAGCTGTTTCAACGTTTGTCTTACTGTTTCTACCTCTGGTAGTTCTGGCATACTCATCCTGCTCCTATATCATTTTGCTTCGTACCAAGTGTCACCGAAGGAAGAATCCACCTTCAGCGGAACATCCAGTTCTACTGTATGTTCCATTACATCAGCTACGATTTCTTTCAGCTTATCCACTTCATGTTTCGGTGCTTCCAAAATCAATTCATCGTGTACCTGAAGAAGCATGACTGCTTCTAGTTCTTCTTCTTTCAAGCGAGCGTGAAGATCGATCATCGCTTTCTTGATGATATCTGCTGCACTTCCCTGAATCGGTGTATTCATCGCTGTCCGCTCAGCAAAACCGCGCTTGTTGAAGTTTCGGCTCGTAATATCCGGCAAATACCTTCTCCGGTTCATCAATGTAGTGACAAAACCTTTTTGCTTCGCTTCCTGAATGGAACTGTCCATATAGGCTTTCACGCCAGGGTAACTTTCCAAGTATCGGTCAATGAATTGCTGTGCTTCTTTCCTTGTGATTCCAAGACTCTGAGAAAGTCCGTAATCACTGATTCCATAAACAATACCGAAGTTTACTGCCTTCGCCTGTCGTCGCATATTCGCATCAACTTCATCCGCTTCTACATTGAACACTTCCATCGCTGTCTGCGTGTGGATGTCATCCCCAGAGTTGAATGCCTGGATCAGCTTTTCGTCCTGGGCCATGTGGGCAAGTACGCGCAGTTCAATTTGGGAATAGTCACTCGCGAAAATGATCCAATCCTTTTCAGATGGGATGAAGGCCTGACGGATTTTACGTCCTTCTTCCAAACGGATAGGAATATTCTGCAGATTAGGGTCCGTGGAACTCAACCGTCCTGTCTGGGTCAGTGCCTGGTTGAATCGGGTATGGATCTTATTCGTGTCGTTCTTCACCACTTTCAACAATCCTTCAATGTAGGTGGACTGTAATTTACCAAGCTGACGGTACATCAAGATCTTCGAGATGATTGGATGCTCATTCTCCAATTGCTCCAGGACATCCGCAGAAGTGGAATAACCGGTTTTTGTTTTCTTGATGACTGGAAGCTCCAGCTTTTCAAACAGAATCGGGCCAAGTTGCTTAGGAGAATTGAGATTGAACTTTTCTCCAGCTGCTTCGTAAACCTGAGCTTCAATTTCTTCCAACCGCGTTTTCAGCTCTTTACGCATTTCTTCAAGGCGTTCGACGTCCACATGCACACCAGTATGCTCCATTCCACCAAGGATCAGAGCCAAAGGAAGTTCCAAGTCATGATATAAATTGAATTGATCATTCTGCTTTAACTGCTCTTCCATATTCTCCTTCAATTTATACAATGCAGCAGACTTTCTTGCCAGGTGCTTAGCAAGTATTTCAGCTTCTGGCGCCTTCATTTTTGCGCCCTTTCCATATACTTCTTCGTCATATTGGATATCCGCTTCACCCATCCGGTGGCTGATTGCCGGAATATCGTGATGGTTGTCAGAAGGATTGATCAAGTAAGATGCAAGAAGCAAATCGAATTCGATTCCATTAAGTTCCACTCCGTGGCGGAGGAGCGCAACGTATGTCTTTTTGGCGTCAAACACCCACTTTTCCATGGAGGCATCCGCCGCCCACACACTGAATGCTTCAGAGTCCTTCGCGACTTCAATCGGAAGGTGGAAGTTTCCATTTTCGTTCGTAATTGATACTCCAATGATATCTGCTGAATGGTAATTGTCTTCGAGCATTTCAACGACTACTGCTTCTTTTCCAGTGAATAGATCATCAGGTACAGCATCAAGTTTTTCCACCTCGACTTCTGTCAAAGCAGATTCAACTTGAGCATCAGCATCGTCTCCCCCAATCCTTCCGAGAAGAGACTGGAAGCCTAAGTCTTTGAATAAGGAGCTAACATTTTTGTGCTGATAGCCATCATAATCAAGATCTTTCAATCCAACTTCAATTGGGGAGGCCGTTTCAATCGTAACAAGTTTCTTACTCATGAATGCGTCCTCTTTATGATTACTGAGCTTTTCTTTTAATTTCTTCCCGCTCACTTCTTCAAGGTTTTCATAGATATTCTCAAGCGTGTCGAACTGTTTAAGCAGTTTGACAGCTGTTTTTTCCCCTACTCCAGGTACACCTGGAATATTATCCGAACTATCTCCCATCAATGCTTTTAAATCGATGATCTGGTCAGGACGAACTTCCATCTTTTCCAGCATGAAGGCAGGGTCGTAGGCTTCTACATTTGTAATACCTTTTTTGGTAAGTGTCACTTTCGTCGTGTCGGAAACAAGTTGAAGCAAATCTTTGTCACCGGAAATGACAGTCACATCAAGTCCGTCTTTTTCCCCCTGTTTTGCCAGGGTACCAATGATATCGTCCGCCTCGTATTCGTTCAGCTGGTAATGCTTGATACTGAATGCGTCCAGCAGCTCTTTCAGCACAGGGAACTGCTCGGAAAGCTCGGGTGGAGTCTTCTGACGGCCACCTTTGTACTCTTTATACGTCTCATGTCGGAACGTCGTTTTTCCTGCGTCGAACGCTACCAGCATGTGTGTCGGTTTTTCTTCCTCAAGAATTTTCAGCAGCATCGTTGTAAAACCGTAGACCGCATTGGTATAGACCCCTTTGTCATTGTTCAAAAGCGGCAATGCAAAAAATGCACGGTAAGCGATACTGTTTCCATCAATCAGCACCAGTTTCTTATCAGCCATCTTCCCACTCCTCAATATTGGTTTTATGTAAATAATTCGTTCATTCAAGTTCACTCTGCTTTATTATTCTACCATGTTTGACTTTCATAAGAAAAAACCACACATACAGAGCTTAAGTTAAGAGCATTACATAATGTAGGAGTGGGTATGATGTAGCGAGGCGTTAATCAAACCATGATGCTGGGAAACGGCGAGACTCCCGCAGGAGAAGGAGATAGGCAAGATCCCGCAAGGCGTAAGCCTGAGGAAGCTTGCCAGGTCCCCTGCAGGAAAGCGAGTCGTTTCCCAGCATCCTCAAAAAATAGTAATGCAACGCCCAAATCCAGTTACCGGTTTACATATAAAAACTCAGTAATGGTGTGGGGTTACACGCCATTACTGAGTTATCTTTACTTACGGTTATTCATAAAAACCTAACAATAGTTCTGCATAAGGTGAGTTTTGAGGTAAAATGATGGTCGTTTCTCCATCGACCGTCGTTTTGTACGATTCAAGGGTACGGTAGAGTTGATAGAACTCCGTATCCTGGCTGAAAGCTTCATTGTATAACTTTGCAGCTTCCTGTTCCCCTTCTGCACGAATCTGTGCTGCATCGGCATTTGCTTTCGCAAGCATCTCGGTGACATTACGATCTGTCTGGGCGATAATCCGATTCTTTTCTGCCTCCCCCTGTGAGAGATACTGCTGTGCCTTGGATTCCCGCTCGGAAATCATTCGGTTATAGACTGCCTGTTCATTCTCTTCAGGCAAATCGGTACGCTTGATCCGGATATCATCCACTCTGATTCCATAACTGTTCGCTTCGAGAAGCTGATTGGCACGATCTTTGATCCGCTGATGCAAATCTCCCCGCTCATGCTCTTCATCATTGATAATTTCCTCGTAGTTCAGTTGACCAAGCTCTGACCGGATGATTGAGAAAATGAATTCTCCCATCCTAGCTTCGGCTTTCAGGACTGTTTTTGCGTTACGAATCATATTTTCCGGCTCTGTCACATGCCATACTGCGTAGTTATCAATGATGATCCGTTTTTTATCGAGCGTATTGATTTCCTTTTGCTCTACGTCATACACCATTTTCTTTTTAGGCAGCGTGGTTGCTTCCTGCAGGAGTGGCACCTTGAATTTCAGCCCTGGTTCGGACTCGATTCTTACGACTTCACCAAACTGACGGATCACTTTGTACTCGCCTTCCTTAACGATGACAATCGAAGTCAGTGCAAGCAATAAGAGAACAACGATACCGACAATGACAAGGCCAAGTTTTACATATTTCTTGAAATTGATCGGATCTTTCTTTTTCATATCAAAGACGTTACCATTCTCACTCATTGTTGTTCTCCCCCTCTTCATCTTCTGTTTCTTCACTTGCAGGAGGAACCACTGTACGTGCATTTTCCTGACCTAACGGAAGGTATTTCAATGTATTTCCATCATCATTCATAATATACACATTTGCTGATGGCAGGACTTTCTCCAACGTTTCCATCACCAATCGTTGTCTAGTGACTTCTTCGTTATTTTCATATTCTGCAAGTAATGCATTGAAACCAGCAATATCTCCCCTTGCCTGTTCCATACGAGCTACCTTATCCCCTTCTGCACGCTCGATGATGGCATCTTTCTCCCCTAATGCTTCTTCTGTCTGCTGGTTCTTATATTTGTTCGCTTCGAAAATCTTTGTATTCTTTGTTTCCCTTGCGTCCGTTACTTTCGTAAATGCTTTCCGGACATCTTCATTAGGTAAGTCGACTTCCTGAAGTTTTACATCACTGATGGAGATTCCGATGTCATAGGTTTCCATTCGGTTGATCAATTGTTCACGTACATCATTTTCAATCTCTGCCTTACCGGATGTAAGCGCGTCATCGATCACCGTCGTACCGATGACTCCTCTTAAAGAGGCAGAGGTGGCATTGAATAATACTTGGTCCGGATCCTCTGCATTGAATAAGTATTTTTCCGGATCGATGATTTTCCATTGGACGACCAAATCCGCTTCTACGATAAAGTCATCACCAGTAATCATCCGTGCAGTATCCTTGCTCTTGGACCCATCTTCTGAATATCCGAAGTCCAGGCTGAACGTCTCTTTTGATAGTTTTTCAACCTCCTGGACGGGCCAAGGCAATTTAAAATGAAGACCAGGCTCTGTAATGGCATCTTCTGCTTCCCCGAATGTCAGGATGACCGCTTGTTCGGATTCGTCTACAGTGTACCAGGACGTAATTCCGACTATGATCAGAATGATTCCGATGATGATCATTCCTGTCCAGCTGTATATCTGTTTCAGGCTCATTCTCATTCTCCCCTTTTTTATGTAGTCACAGTATTTATACGGTCGAAGCTCATAGAACGTTTCAGTTTTGTTACAATTCTTTTACGAAAAATTAATCATTAATTAGTGGAAAGGCGGCTGGGAAACTACTCGCTTTCCTGTGGGGGATCTGTCGAGCCTCCTCGGTCGTTTTACTCTCTGTGGGGTCTCGCCTAGCCCCTTCTCCCACGGGAGTCTCGAAGTTTCCCAGCCACCCTAAGTGTGATTGGTGAACGATACTGGACATGTATGATTTTCAGAAATCAGGGCGTAGACAAATAAAAAAAGACGGAAGCGAGGGTTGCTTCCGTCAAACAAGAAAACACCTTGGATGAAAGGGTTTCGAGAATATTTTACCAATTATTATTAAACGTAATATGAAAAGAGTATTAAGATTGTGTAAATGATTTGTGAAGGATAACCTTAAAGGTCGTACCTTTCCCAATTTCACTTTCCACTTCCACTTTTCCTCTATGCGCTTCGATTATATGCTTGACGATTGCGAGGCCGAGCCCTGTCCCACCTGAATTCCGGCTTCTGGCTCGATCGACACGATAAAAGCGCTCAAAGATTCTTGGTATCTCTTCTTGTGGTATCCCGATGCCAGTATCACGTACAAGGATGATCACATTCTCTCGTTCCTCTGACAGGGAAACATTGACTTTTCCACCTTCAGCTGTGTAATTCACTGCGTTCAGCATCAAGTTCACGAACACCTGCTTCAGTCTTGGCGCATCTCCCTCCACCACTGTTTCACCATCTATACTCATATCTAATTCGATCTGTTTTTGGTCTGCTGCATGCTGAACAATTGGAACGATGTCTTTTAGTAGATCTTGAAGATTAAACTCAGTCACATTCAATTGGAAGTTTGACTTCTCCAGTTTTGAAAGTTCAAGCAAGTCATTAATCAATGACTGCAAACGTCCACTTTCTTTCAAAATGATGTGCAGGAATTGCTGCAGAAGTGCTTCATCCTTCATTGCCCCATCCAATAATGTTTCTGAAAATCCTCGAATCGATGTGATCGGTGTTTTCAATTCATGCGAAACATTCGCCACAAAATCTTTCCGCATTTCCTCGAGGTGCTTCATTTCTGTAATGTCATGGAAAACGAGCACCACTCCTTTCCATTTACGTGATGCCGTAAAGATAGGAGCACCGGTAACTTCCAGATGTCGACGTTCAATATTGATCGGCAATACAAATGTTTCCCGTACAGTCTCTTCAAGCATGAAAATATCCTGGACTGCTTCATGGATTGCCTCATGCTTGATTGCATCGTAATATAAGGAGCCTACATAATCTTTGCTGTTACCTCCAAAGCTGTCCAGAAAAGCTCGATTGACTAGATGGATGTATCCTTTTTCATCAATAAGAATCAATCCGCTCCCCATATTGTTGATGACCGCTTCAAGTCGCTGTTCCTGCATCCCCTGTTCCATCGACATCGTCTGAAGATTACGTGCAAGCACATTGATGGAGTTGCTCAATTCACCTGCATCACCGAAATATCCATCATATGTTCTTGCTCTGTAGTTTCCCTTTGCGAGTTCTGATGCTGCATCAGAAGCTGATCGAATCGGTTTGATATACTTTTCGAAAATATTGTTGCCAATAACGAGAACTGTAACTAACAAGAAGACGAGCATGATGCCTATCAACAGCCAGATGTTCTTGGAAATGTTCAGGATGGAATCCACAGGGGAAACGATGACTAGTGTCCCGCTCAACCCATCGATGTCCACCGGAATAGGATAATAGAAAATATGCCCTTCCCATTTACCTTCATTTGTCTGATTCAATCGCCCCTCAGCATGTGCTTCTACTAAGGATTGCTCTTCAGAAATGGATCCCAATGCCTGTGTCGTATTGATGATCAGTTCATCTTTTTCATTAAAAAAAATCAGTCCCATCTCAACATCACGACTGAACGCTTCCAGATCCGTTTCATCAATCTCTTCATTTTTGGCGTATTCTTCTAAGTAAGCGAGAATGATGCTACTTTCATTCTCCATCCGTTCTTCAAAAAGGCTGACAATGTAGCCTTTGGTCAATTGTCCAAGAACGATTCCCAGGCCTACCATTACTATGATGACCAGAATCATATATGGTAGAAGTATTCTGGAATTTTTCTTCATTTACTTAGGTTCCTCCATTTTATAGCCTAAGCCACGGATGGTTTTGATGTAGACCGGCTTTCTCGTTTCCGGTTCAATCTTTTCTCGTAAGTGGCTGACATGTACATCCACAATCCTGGTGTCGCCTGCGAAATCATAGTTCCAAACGGCGCTGAGCAACTGATCTCTTGAGAGTACACGGCCTTTATTCTTAGCAAGAAACAGGAGAAGCTCGAATTCTTTAGGTGTGAATGTCAACGGCTGCTCCTTGATGGTAGCTTCATACTGTTCAGGATAGATCGTCAAATCTGCTATTACCAGACGATCACTATCTTCCTGCTTGGGTTCTCTGGTGGATCTTCTCAGAATTGCTTTGATTCTAGCCACCACTTCTCGAGGACTGAATGGTTTGGTCAAATAATCGTCCGCCCCCAATTCCAATCCAAGGATCTTATCCAGTTCATCATCCTTTGCAGTAAGCATCAGTACTGGTGTATCCACCTGTTTCTGACGCATCTTTTTACAAACTTCCATTCCATCCATTTCCGGTAGCATGACATCCAGGACGATCATGTCATAGGAATTCTGTTCTGCTTTTTGCAAAGCAGTTGCCCCATCATAAGCTACATCTGTCTGAAAGCCTGCCTGCTCGATATTGTATTTCAGTAACGTTACAATTGATTCTTCGTCATCTACGATCAGTATCTTTTCCATCTGAACTCACCTCTCACGACTATTACTTCAATCATACAATGCAGGTGGGACAATAACCAATCTCATTTATGTAATCTTTACAAATAATTAATAATTAACCAAATCAGACGCCTTTAAAAGTGTTGCGTGTCGTGACTGGAGAAATGGCTCGCTTTCCGCGGACGAACGTTCGAGCCTCCTCACTACGTTGCGGGGTCTCTCTCGTACGTTTTTCCGCAGGAGTCTCACCATTTCCCCCAGTCCCTCCATGATTTTTTAAGCTTTATGCAGCTTAAAGTTAATCTCTTTGTCTAATTAAACATAAGAAAACCAAGCTCTTGTTGAGCTTGGTTACATATCTTAATAAAAATTTTCCAACGATCTTGCATTCATGGATTCTGGTTCATATGGAGGAACGACGGTCAATGTTCCTTTGACCACTTCTGCCCCTTCTTCATCATATCCATGTACGAGCACTTCAACTTCATGCTTCGCTTCGTCGATGCCGGAGATTTCAAGTGTGAATTTCACTTCTGCATAATGATAGACCGGTTTGTCGAATTCCAATTCCTGACGCTGGATATGACTACCCGGACCAGGGAGGTGCATGGAAACCAAAGAAGTGACCATCCCCACAAGCATTACAGTTGGTACGACCGGACGCTTGAATGGTGTTTGTGAAGCATAATCATGTTGAATATATAGTGGGTTGGCATCATCAGATAACCCTAAGTACATAAGAAGATCACGATCTTCCACCGTTTTGGATGCGGTGTACGTATCCCCGACTTTTAAATCGTGCAGCTTCTTTCCCAGCTTTCTC
Source organism: Thalassobacillus hwangdonensis (assembly GCF_042675915.1). Taxonomy (NCBI): domain Bacteria; kingdom Bacillati; phylum Bacillota; class Bacilli; order Caryophanales; family Bacillaceae; genus Thalassobacillus; species Thalassobacillus hwangdonensis. The sequence goes on from NZ_JBHTKL010000001.1 coordinate 1,377,084, forward strand.
TTTTTACCTAGCATATTCCCACCCCTTCATGTAAGCGTTTTCTTTCAAGTGCGAAAAAGGATTCGAGGTATTCCCCCGAATCCCTTCTTCTTTATTGTAATACATTCATGACATTCTTAACAGACTCGACTGATTTATCAAGGGAAGCTTTCTCCTCATCAGTCAGATCCAATTCAATGACCTCTTCGATCCCATCAGCACCAAGGATTGTCGGTACTCCAAGGTAAATGCCGTCGTAGCCATATTCCCCTTCAAGGTAGGCAATTGCAGGTATCACACGACGCTGATCCTTGAGAATCGCTTCTGCCATCTGCGTCAGTGATGCAGCCGGGGCATAATAGGCGCTGCCGTTACCCAACAGGTTGACGATTTCGCCTCCACCTTTTCGTGTGCGTTCAACAATCGCTTCCAAACGATCGTTGGAAATCAATTTTTCAAGAGGTATTCCACCTGCAAAAGAATAGCGGATCAATGGAACCATATCATCGCCATGCCCTCCAAGCACAAAACCTGTAATGTCTTTGACAGACAAATTCAGTTCCTGTGCTACGAAAGTACGGAAACGAGCCGTGTCCAACACTCCGGATTGACCGATCACCCGGTTTTTAGGAAAGCCGGATGTTTTGAAAACGGTATATGTCATTGCATCAACAGGATTTGTCAAAACAACGATATGACAGTCCGGAGAGTTCTTGACGATCTCTTTCGTCACGCTCTGCATGATCTTGGAGTTCGTCTTTACTAAATCGTCTCTGCTCATTCCAGGCTTACGGGCAATGCCTGCTGTGATGATGACCAGGTCGGAATCTTTCGTATCCGCATAATCGGAAGTTCCGATGATATTCGCATCGAATCCCTGCACAGGGCTCGCCTCAAGCATATCAAGCGCCTTGCCCTTAGTAGGGTCCTCCATGTCAGGGATGTCAACAAGTACAACATCTCCCAGTTCTTTCTGAGCTAACATAAGCGCGGTAGTCGCGCCTGTGAAACCAGCACCGATCACTGAAATTTTGTTGCGTTTAATTGCCATAATGATCCCCTTTCTTTTGCATCAGTTTGAAATGGAATTAGTCCATGTTTTTGATTAGTGCATCACCGAACTCAGAACATTTAAGTTCTGTAGCGCCTTCCATCATACGAGCAAAGTCATAAGTGACCGTTTTATTTCCGATCGTCTTGTCCATCGCTTTCGTAATCAGATCAGCAGCTTCTCTCCACTCAAGGTGCTCAAGCATTAGTACACCAGAAAGGATGACAGAAGATGGGTTTACTTTGTCCATACCAGCATACTTAGGTGCAGTACCATGAGTAGCTTCGAAGATTGCATGTCCTGTTTCGAAGTTGATGTTCGCACCAGGTGCAATTCCGATTCCGCCTACTTGCGCAGCAAGTGCATCAGAGATGTAGTCACCGTTCAAGTTCATAGTAGCTACTACGTCGAATTCTTTCGGACGAGTCAGGATCTGCTGAAGGAAGATATCAGCAATCGCATCTTTCACGATGATTTTGCCAGCTTTTTCTGCTTCTTCCTGTGCTTTGTTCGCTGCATCTTTGCCATCTTTTTCTACGATGCGGTCATATTCTGCCCATGTGAATACTTTATCGCCGAATTCCTCTTCGGCAACTTCGTAACCCCATGCTTTGAATGCACCTTCAGTGAACTTCATGATGTTTCCTTTGTGAACCAACGTCACGTTTCTGCGTCCTTCGTTCAGCGCATATTCAATTGCAGAACGCACAAGACGTTTCGTACCTTCTTCAGAAACAGGCTTCACACCAATTCCGGAAGTTTCAGGGAAACGGATATTTTTAACACCCATTTCATTTTGAAGGAATTCAACTACTTTCTTCACTTCTGGTGAACCTTTTTGCCATTCGATACCAGCATAGATGTCTTCCGTATTCTCACGGAAAATGACCATATCAGTGTCTTCCGGGCGTTTTACCGGGGAAGGTACACCAGTGAAATAACGTACAGGACGAAGACATGTGAACAAGTCTAGTTCCTGACGAAGTGCTACGTTCAATGAGCGGATACCGCCACCGATTGGTGTAGTCAAAGGTCCTTTAATTGCAATCTTATATTCACGGATGTTATCCAATGTATCAGCCGGCAGCCATTCTCCGAATTTATCGTAAGATTTCTGTCCAGCATAAACTTCTTTCCAGTCGATGCTTTTCTCACCGTTATATGCTTTTTCAACAGCCGCTTCAATAACGCGCTTTGCTGATGCCCAAATATCCGGTCCAGTTCCATCACCTTCAATGAAAGGGATGACCGGGCGGTTTGGTACATTAAGTACTCCATTATCTACTGTAATCTTTTCTCCTTGTGACAATCTGATTACCTCCTGTTTACTGGTTTGGATGTATTTGTTCCACTTTCCTATCATACGATAAATTAAACTGAATAAAAAGGATGAGCCTTAACCGAGCTGCATCAAAGTGCTGCAACTGCTCGATAGACATGATAGAAGCCGGTCTCCCGGCTTTTATCAGCGTTGATCGATAGGTTTATAACTCTGTTTTTTCGGTCCGACATATTCTGCACGTGGACGGATCAGACGGTTGTTATCAAACTGTTCCAGGATGTGTGCAAGCCATCCGGAAACACGGCTGACAGCAAAGATCGGTGTGAACAAGTCATGATCGATGCCCAGGCTGTGATAGACAGAAGCAGAATAGAAGTCTACGTTCGCCGGAAGACCTTTCTCTTCTTTGATATAGTCTTCAATTTTGATAGACATGTCATAGTATTTGGAATGACCTGTAAGCTTGGTCAATTCTTTGGACATTTCACGCAGGTGCTTCGCGCGCGGATCACCTTTACGGTAAACACGGTGTCCCATACCCATGATCTTCTCTTTCTTCTCAAGACGTTCCTTGATGTAAGGAATCGCATTGTCCACTTCGCCGATTTCAGACAACATCTTCATCACGCGCTCGTTCGCACCACCGTGCAAAGGTCCTTTCAATGCACCGATGGCAGCAGTTACGCCGGAATATACATCGGACAAGGTCGCTACACATACACGCGCTGTGAATGTCGATGCATTCAGCTCGTGGTCAGCGTGAAGCACCAATGCTTTATTGAATGCTTCTACCTCGATATCTTCTGGTTGTTTCCCGTTCATCATATAAAGGAAGTTCGCTGCAAACCCTAGATCACTTTTCGGTGATACAGGATCCTGTCCATTGCGGATACGTGCAAATGCTGTCACAACAGTAGGAATCTTTGCTTGAAGACGAAGTGCTTTACGCTTATTGGCTTCTTCTTCCATAACATCAGATTCCTCATCATAGAGACCGAGCATGGAAACTGCTGTACGTAGAGCAGCCATCGGATGAACCGTTTTCAAATCGTAGGATTTCAAATGAGTGATGACTTCTTCAGGGATTTCCATGCTGGAGACAAGCTCCTTCTTGAAGGAATCCAATTCATCTGAAGTAGGGAGCTTAAGGTTCCAAAGCAGGTAGATGACCTCTTCGAAACTGGAGTTTTCTGCTAAATCGTCAATATCATAACCGACATATGTCAACTGATCGTCGATGATGGAACTGATCGAAGATTGCGTGGCTACTATACCTTCTAGACCTTTTGTTGCTGTCATTAAATCTCTCTCCTTTATAAAAATTGTGACACTTATGTTGGATCGAATAAGGTTAGAAAACGCTTTACCTTCATCCATATAACTGTACAGGAATAAATCCCCACAGACAATTATAAAACAATCTGAAAAATATGTGAATTGAAACCGGTTAATTTAAGGATATTTTATCATCCTTATTGGCGATTCCAGTCGAAATCGGATCTGTGTATTGAAATCGATTTCAAAATTGAACACATAGATGTAAACTAACCTATCCGTCTTACACTATATCACAATGACAGGAAAAATTCCCTTAGTTAGGAGGCATTAACTATGGATCTTACGATGGTTTACCGTACTATGCGATTACTTTTAGTTGCTGCTGCTATTTTTGGAGGGTTATTCATTGTATATTTCGCCGCCCAATATACCTATCCATTCATCATCGCACTGATCATCGCCTTCTTCATCAATCCGGTCGTTGACATGCTTGAAGAGAGAGTGAACATGCCTCGCGGGTTAGCGGTCTTCCTTGCTATTTTGGCTATCCTTGCTTTGATTGCCGGAATCATTACATTACTAGTCGTAGAACTTGCAAATGGTGCTTCCTACCTTGCAGATGAAGTGCCTGAACATTTCAAATCACTCGTCAATTATATCCAGGTGTTGATTTCATCCACGATCGTTCCTTTTTACGAAAGGATTTTGTCAATCCTGAGCAATCTGGAGCCATCCCAGCAGCAGACAATCATGGACCATGTCCAGAACGTCGGTGAGAACATCGCTCAGGAAGGGGCTTTGGTACTTCAGGAGATTCTGCAGAAGATTCCTGTCCTGCTAAAAGGGCTGCCTAATTATGTAACCATCCTCGTTTTTTCACTTCTGGGAACATTTTTTATCAGTAAAGACTGGTACCGGCTTGGAGACAAAGTAAAGTCAATCGCACCTCAACGCATCCTGACCTCATCCATGAATATTCTGCAGGGCCTTAAACAAGCGTTGTTCGGATTCGTAAAAGCTCAATTGACGCTGATTTCCATTACCGCTGTCATCGTTCTGATCGGCCTGCTCGTCCTCCGCGTCGATTATGCGGTTACCATCGCCATCATCACTGGCGCAGTCGACTTGATGCCTTACCTTGGTACCGGACTCATCTTTGTTCCTTGGATCATTTATATGTTTTTTACCGGAAATTACTTTTTGTCCATCGGGTTATCTGTCCTTTACATCATCGTTGTCGTTCAAAGACAAGTGATGGAACCGAAAGTGTTATCTACAAATATTGGTGTGGATCCATTAGCTACGTTGATCGCATTGTTCGTCGGCTTCCAGCTTCTCGGTTTTCTCGGACTAATCGTCGGTCCGGTCACTCTTGTAATCCTCAACACCATTCACCGTACCGGGGTTGCAAAAGAAGTCTGGAACTATATCCTCCAGCCAGATCGGAAATAGGGAGGAATAATGAATATAATAATAGCCCCGAAAAATTCATTCGAATTTAATCGGGGCTTTCTCGTATTTTACTATCACAACTTATAGTATAAAACTCATCATGGGCGATAAATGGTTATATTGCCATTTTCCATCATTCTTCGAACCCACTTGCTGATCAATGCTTTAATTGGAGTCCTTGTAGCTGGAATCAACAACATAAATCCTATTGCATCGGTTATAAATCCTGGGGTGAGTAATACTGCTCCTCCTACAAGGATACAGGCGCCATCAAGGAGCGTTCCCTGGGGCATCTGTCCCATCGAGACGGATTGCCTGAAACTGTAGATGGTCTCAAGACCCTGCTTTTTCGCAAGCCATGCACCGACAACACCGGTGGCAATGATCAATAGAATGACCCATAACGGTCCGATAAGGGAACCTGCATAGACGAGGATGCCGATTTCAAGTGCAGGAACGATGATGATGAGTAATAATAGCCAACGAAACATGGAGACCCTTCCTTTACTGAGGTTTGTCTTTTATTATACGTCAATCGCACTTAAAGATAAAAGAAAAGGGTGAGGCCATTAGCCTTCACCCTTTCAAAACATTACATTATAGAACACTGGCATGTCCAAGATAGATGTCTCCACGTGAACTGTCAATGGTAATCTCTTTACCGTCTTCAATGATGGTAGTTGCATCATTTACTCCTACGACTACCGGAATGCCAAGGCTCAGGCCGACAACAGCTGCATGAGATGTCAGTCCGCCTTCCTGTGTTACAATACCACCTGCTTTTTCAATGGCAGGCATCATATCCTTATCCGTACCATAGGTAACAAGAATGTCGCCTTCTTCGACTTTTTCGATCGCTTCTTCAGCATTTTTAGCAATTACTGCTCTGCCATAAGCGCTGCTCTTACCGATTCCTTGTCCTTTAGTAAGCACATCTCCGATGACATGCACTTTAAGCAGGTTGGTTGTACCGCTTTCTCCGACAGGAACACCAGCTGTAATGATGATACGGTCTCCTCGTTTCACAAGACCGGATGCAAGACCTCGGTCAACTGCGATATCGAGCATATCGTCAGTTGTGGACGCTCTTGAGCCCAATTCTGCGTGCACACCCCATACAAGTGAAAGCATACGTAGTACACGTTCATTTGAAGTAACAGCAACGATCGGTGCTTGTGGACGGTATTTAGAAATCATTCGTGCAGTATGACCACTTTCTGTAGGCGCAAGAATTGCTTCTACATCAAGATTGATGGCCGTATGCGTCACGGATTGGCTGATTGCATCGGTAATCGTCAAGTCGCTCATTTTTGAACGATCTTGAAGCAGACGTTTGTAATCAAGTCCTGTTTCCGTCTTCTTGGCAATATTATGCATCGTTTGGACTGCTTCAACAGGATAGCTACCTGCTGCAGTTTCACCGGAAAGCATGATTGCATCTGTACCATCAAAGATAGCATTGGCTACGTCTGATGCTTCTGCTCTTGTCGGACGTGGATTACGTTGCATAGAGTCGAGCATTTGAGTTGCTGTAATGACTGGTTTTCCTGCAACGTTACACTTTTTGATCAGCATCTTCTGCACCAATGGTACGTCTTCTGCAGGAATCTCAACTCCAAGATCACCACGGGCAACCATCAGGCCATCACTGACCGCAAGAATTTCATCGATATTATCGACGCCTTCCTGGTTTTCAATTTTAGGGATGATCTGGATGTGATTCGCATCATGCTTTTCCAGCAATTCACGGATTTCCAACACATCGGATGCACGACGTACAAAGGAAGCCGCGATGAAGTCGACCCCTTGTTCGATACCGAATTCGATATCTGCAGCATCTTTGTCAGTGATCCCTGGAAGTTTGACACTTACATTCGGAACATTGACACCTTTTTTATTTTTAAGTATGCCTGAGTTCAGGATGGTCGTTTTCAATTCCTGGCGATCTTTGAGTACTTCCTCGACTTGAAGTTCAATCAGACCATCATCCAGTAGGATTTTGGACCCTTCATGCACATCATCGATCAAGCCTGGGTAAGTGACAGAGAACCGCTCTTTCGTACCTTCCACTTGCTCCATACTGACGTGGATCGTATCTCCTTTTTCAAGTTCGATTTCTCCATCCTTCATTTCACCAGTACGTATTTCCGGACCTTTCGTATCAAGCAGGATTCCAACTGTACGACCTGTATTTTCAGCTGCTTTACGGATGTTTACAATACGCTGGCCATGCTCGTCGAAATCGCCATGGGAAAAGTTCAAACGAGCGACATTCAAACCTGCTTCAATTAGTTCTGACAACGTTTCTACCGATTCGGAAGCTGGTCCGATCGTAGAGACGATTTTGGTCTTTCTTATCATATTATTTCCTCCTTGTTTCCTAACCATCGAAAAATTAAATTGAAAGTTCTTTTGAAAGCTGATACATCTCCATATCAACGGAGTGCTTCTTACTCAACGCTTCGATAATATCGTGATCCACCAATTTATTATTCTGAATTCCTACCATACGACCTGCTTTTCCATGCAGAAGCAAATCGACAGCTTTTGCACCCAGGCGGCTTGCGAGCACTCTGTCTGCTCCTGAAGGAGATCCACCACGTTGGGTGTGGCCTAGAACAGTGACACGTGTTTCCAAGTCTGTAGCTTCCTTGATACGCTGACCAAAGTCAAAGCCGCTTCCGACTCCTTCTGCCACAATGATGATACTATGTTTCTTTCCACGATCATGTCCTCGCTTCAAGCGATCGATGACGTCACTGAATTCATCTTCTTTCTCAGGGATAAGAATACTTTCAGCACCATCTGCAAGTCCTGCCCAAAGTGCAAGGTCTCCTGCATCTCTGCCCATTACCTCGATAACGTAGGTACGCTCGTGAGAAGTAGCAGTGTCTCTGATTTTATCGATTGCATCAATTACAGTGTTCAATGCAGAATCGAAACCGATGGTGAAATCCGTACCAGGGATATCGTTGTCGATCGTACCAGGTACACCGATACAAGGGTACCCCTTTTCCGTCAGTTTCTTCGCACCCATGAATGAACCGTCTCCACCTATTACGATCAGGCCTTCGATCCCATGTTTCTTCAGCTGCTCGATGCCTTTCTGCTGGCCTTCTTCTGTTTTGAACTCTTCACATCTTGCAGAATATAACATCGTACCACCGCGTTGGATGATGTCTCCGACAGAACCTATTTCCATCTTCTCGATATTTCCATCGATCAAGCCCTGGTATCCGTACTTGATTCCATAGACCTCCACATCATGATAAATGGCTTTCCTGACAACGGCACGAATGGCCGCATTCATACCAGGTGCATCTCCACCACTGGTTAACACTCCGATTTTCTTCAACCTCATCACCTCAAAAGTTCTATCTATATTTGAATTCCTCCCCATACTTCATGGAAATTAAACCTTCTTTCCACTGTATGAAAGGAATAATCAACGTTTTTTACATTCAATGCCACAAAATTATACGACATGTATAAACGGATAGCAAACATGAAAGTGGACGTGAAAATCCGTGAAAGCGCTACCTTCCTTTAAAGATGCGAAAAGTCGCACGACATTTTAGTTTGTGCGACTTCTGCCAATAGATTCTAATTCAATTATAGGGGAATCTCGCTGTAATCTCCAATTTTACTATACTTCTCCCAGCGTGCATCAAGGAGTTCTTCTTCATGCAGAGATGTCAGTTCTCCCATGCTTTTTTCAAGCACCTCATCGATATAGGTCGCTTGTTCGAGAATATTGCGGTGTGCACCTCCACGTACTTCTTTGATCACTTCATCAACTACGCCCAATTGCTTCAAGTCGTAAGAGGTGATTTTCATCGTCTCTGCCGCCCTTTGTGCCTGGCCTGAATCCTTCCATAGTAGCGCTGCAGCACCTTCTGGAGAAATGACAGAGTAAGTGGAATTCTCAAGCATGTGTATTCGATCGCCGACACCTAGAGCCAGCGCACCGCCACTTCCTCCTTCTCCGATAACAATGCAGATGATCGGAACACGTAAGCCAGCCATCTCTTTCAAATTCCTGGCGATCGCTTCGCTCTGACCCCGCTCTTCTGCTGCTCTTCCGGGATAGGCACCCTTCGTATCAATGAAACAGATGATCGGTCTGCCGAATTTATCTGCCTGATACATCAATCGTAATGCTTTTCGGTACCCCTCCGGGTGAGGCATCCCAAAATTACGTCTGATATTTTCTTTCGTATCTTTCCCGCGTTGATGCCCGATCACTGTAACCGGAGTGCCTTTATACCTTGCGATTCCGCCTACGATCGCTGCATCATCTCCATACTGACGGTCTCCATGAAGTTCAATGAAATCCGTGAAAAGCGCATCGATATAATCCTGGGTCGTCGGTCGGTCGGCATGACGAGCCATCTGCACACGATCCCAAGGTTTCAAATGCTCATATACGTCTTGTTCAAGATTTGCCAGGCGTTGTTCCAATGTCTCGATTTCATTGGTCAAATCCATTTCACTTTCACTCGTAAGCCGTTTCAGTTCATCGATCTTACCTCGCAATTCGATTACAGGCTTCTCGAATTCCATCACTTGCTGTTTCATGAAGATTCCCCCCTTTGGTGCATGTCTATGATTGTGTGCAGCATATCTTTCATTTCGTGACGATGGATGACACGATCAAGCTGTCCATGTTTAAGTTGGAATTCCGCGGTCTGGAAATCTTCGGGCAGTTTTTCACGAATGGTCTGCTCAATGATCCGGCGGCCAGCGAATCCAATCAGTGCTCCCGGTTCTGCAAAATTAAAATCGCCAAGTGACGCAAAGCTTGCAGATACTCCACCGGTAGTAGGATGGGTCATAATCGAAATCATCAATCCTTTATCGGCATGAAAACGCTGGATGGCGACTGAGGTCTTCGTCATTTGCATCAGACTTAGCACACCTTCCTGCATCCGCGCCCCACCTGAAGCAGTGAAAATGAGAAAAGGTATCCCTTCTTTACGAGCCTGCTCGATTGCATTCGCTATTTTAGAACCTACCACTGCTCCCATGCTCCCCATACGGAAGCGTGAGTCCATGACCGCGATCGCTACAGGCAGGTCCTTGATGGTACCTTTACCAGTTACTACCGCTTCATTCAAACCCGTTTTCTTTCTATCCTTTTCCAATTTCCCTTCATAATCAGGAAAATCGAGTGGATTGTTCGAGACCATCTGCTTGTCCCATTCCTCGAAGCTTCCTTCATCGAACAAGCTGTCAATGCGTTCATATGCAGTCAACTGATGATGATGCCCGCAATGCGGACATACATTCAAGTTTCTGTTCAATTCTTTTCTATAGAAAATCTTCTGACATCCCGGGCATTTTTGCATCAAGCCTTCTGGCACATCTTGTTTCGCTTCCTGGCTCGGGATCGTAGCGTATCGTTTCTTTTTAGTGAATATATCTCTAAGCAAGGCTATTCCTCCTTCGGGACAATGCTTTATCCATTAAATGTAACGGAAGTCTATTAAAAAAATCGTCAGAACATGTCACATTACGTTCGACAATTCATCCTTTCAATCGATATAATTCCCTTACATTCTCACACTCATCGTTTTTAAGTGCCTCCAGCAATTTTTCATAGAATGCCTGATCGAATGTAAACTGATGGATCGTATTTGCAAAACCGTCGATGAGCTGCCACATTTTGTGCAGCAGATCATTGTCGATGATATTGAAAAGATATTGGAATAGATCATAATGAATGCTTTCATCAAATGCTTCAATCATATCCTGCAGTACCGCAAGCTGATCTGTAGTGATATGTTTGGCAGCCACTTGGACTACCTCCACCTCCAGCATGATTTTTGCAGCATACAACTCACACTTAGTCCGGGCTTCATGAAGTATGAATGTGGATAGCAATTCCACCATGTGATAGGGACGGTATGAACGCATGAACGTACCTTCCCCACGTCGTGTTTCAATCAGACCTAAAAGCTCCAGGGCCCGGAAAGCTTCCCGGATTGATGACCTGCCGACATTGAGCTGTTCACTCAAATCCCGCTCTGAAGGTAATTTATCCCCAGGTCGAAGCTTATGTTTTTCGATATAGTGTTTTATCTGTTGCAGCACTTCTTCATATACTTTTGACTTCTGAGGAACGGTCACAGCTCGAGGTCACACTCCTTTACCTTCTTACCATATGTAAATAGAAGGGAAAAACCGGTTCCCCCTTCTATCACGTATTAATTTTCATCGATCAACGTCAGTTTGCGTGTCTTTTCAGCAACCTGTTCAGGGTCGACACGATGACGCGCAACTCCGGAGTCCATAGCGGCTTTCGCTACTGCTGCAGCCACCGCAGGAGCTACACGCGAATCGAATGGAGCAGGAATGACATAATCCTCATTCAATTCTTCATCAGACACTAGAGAAGCAATCGCTTCAACTGCCGCGATTTTCATCTTTTCATTGATGCGTGTCGCTCTGACATCCAATGCACCACGGAAAATTCCCGGGAAAGCGAGGACATTGTTGACTTGGTTCGGAAAGTCGGAGCGGCCTGTGCCGATCACTTTCGCTCCTGCTTCTTTCGCGTCTTCCGGCATGATTTCCGGTTCAGGATTCGCCATTGCGAAAATGATGGAATCGTCGTTCATACGTGCAACCATTTCCTTCGAAAGCAAACCACCAACGGAGACACCGATGAACACATCCGCACCTTCCATCACTTCTTCAAGGTTTCCTTCCTGCTTATCTTTATTCGTAATCTTAGCGATTTCATCTTTGACATCGTTCATTCCGTAGCTGCGTCCTTCAAAGATCGCACCTTTGGAATCACACATGATGATGTCACGTACTCCGAAATGATACAACAGTTTGATGATGGCGATTCCTGCTGCTCCCGCACCGTTAGCAATAACTTTAATGTCGGAGAAGGACTTGCCGGTGATTTTCAAGGCATTCATCAATCCTGCCACAGTAACGATGGCAGTACCGTGCTGATCATCATGGAAAATAGGTATATTCGTTTCTTTTTTCAATCGTTCTTCAATGATGAAACAGTTTGGAGCAGCGATATCTTCCAGGTTCACTCCGCCGAAAGTCGGTTCCATCAACTTGACTGTCCGCACGATCTCATCGATGTCATTCGTATCTAAACAGATTGGGAACGCATCGACGCCAGCGAAGCTCTTGAACAAGGCTGCTTTTCCTTCCATTACAGGTAACGATGCTTCAGGACCGATATTACCGAGGCCCAATACAGCAGAACCATCTGTTACGACAGCCACCATATTTCCCTTCATCGTATAATCGTAGACAGATTCTTTATGGTCATATATTTCTTTACACGGTTCGGCTACTCCAGGTGAATAAGCCAAACTGAGATCTTTAGCATTTCGGACTGGTACTTTCGAATGCGTCTCAAGCTTTCCTTTATTTACTCGGTGAATGTGCAATGCCTCATCTCTCAAATTCGACACCAATAACCCGCTCCTTTAGCTTACATTTAACTGTTCAAGTGGTCAGACCACCGTAATAGACTACTTAATTATAACAGATGAGTCAAACGTGTAAAGTAAAGGCTGTCCTCCTTTCGTTAAAAGAAAAAATCCAACATACGGCTGGTCGTATGTTGGACTTATTCCCTGTCTATAGGTTTTTATTCGAACGAAGCGCCACTGAATCTTTCCCAAAATAATCAGTCAATGCTTTCAAGCAGTCTCTGGAAGGTTGGACATAATGATCCTTTGAAAGCTGATACGTTTTCTTTGATTGGGAGTTATGGACGATGACCGGGGTATTCCCTGGAAAATATGCAGCAATTTGGCGAATTGCTTGCAATGCATCATATTCTTCCTGTTCTGTGATCCGAATGAATAGCTTCTGGGACACGTTTTTGTCCAGCTTTTTTTCATCAAACGGTTCCATCGAAGCCAATAGCCATTGTAATTGGCCGTTGCGTTCTTCCACTTTTCCTTCAAAGCTAATCAGCATACCTTCACTTAGCCAGCTCCGTACATCGCGATACAGCTCAGGAAAAATGACGGTTTCCATTTCTCCGTGTTCATCACTGACACTCATGAATGCCATCGGATCACCGCGCTTCGTTCTGATTTGTTTGATATGATCGACGACTGCACAAGCTTTCAGACGATTCCGTTGCTTAGTCATTTCAAGCTGGGGAAATGCGATGAATCCATTTTCCCTCAAACTCGCTCGGTACGTCTCCAGCGGATGACTGGACAGATAAATCCCCAACACTTCTTTTTCCAAGGCCAACTGCTTCAACTGTGGGAAAGGCTCTGTTTCAATATAGCTTACATCCAATTGGACTTCATTCTGGAAAAAAGATGGCTGGTCATCAAATTCTCTGAACAATTCACCCTGTTCGATAGCCTGATCGATGCTTGCAAGCAAGCTTGCTCTATTCGGATTGGTATCATCAAACGCACCTGCGAGAATCAGAGATTCCATGACAGAGCGGTTCACTGTTTTCATCGGAACACGCAGGCAAAAATCGTACAGGTTTTTGAAAGGTCCATTCTTTCTTGCTTCAAGTATGGACTGGATCGCCTGGTAACCTACTCCTTTAATTGGAAGAAGGCCAAGTCTGATGTGACCTTTCTTCGCTTTTGAAACCGCCAGGCTCGCATTGATCGATGGCGGTAAAACGGTGATCCCATTTTCTTTTGCTTCCTGTACATACATCGAGAGTTTTTCCTGACTTCCCATCGTACTGTTCATCAATTCCGCAAGAAACTGTGCGGGAAAATGCGCCTTCAAGTACGCAAGCTGATAAGAAATCATACTATACGCTACCGCATGGCTGCGGTTGAATCCATAGTTGGAAAAGCGAACGATCCAGTCATAGAGTTCTTCAGCTACATGGTCTGGATAACCGTTTCCCCTGCTTCCTTGTAAAAATGATTTGCGCTGTTCTTCGATTAACCCTTTTTTCTTCTTGCTCACTGCCCGCCGCAGTAAATCTGCTTGTCCAAGTGAAAATCCGGCGATTTTACTTGCAACCTGCATGATCTGTTCCTGATAGACTAGTACGCCAAATGTCTTTTCCAGTATCGGCGCCACATCGGCATGGGGATACTTGACGCTTTCTTTTCCATGTTTCCTATTGATGAATGTTTGAATATATTCCATCGGACCTGGGCGATAAAGCGCGTTAACTGCCACAATATCCTCGAACCTGTTAGGCTTGAGACGTTTGAGTACACTCTTCATCCCCTGTGATTCCAGCTGGAAAACACCATTTGTTCTTCCATCACGTAAGAGCCGGTACGCCTCCTCATCATTTTCCGGAATGGACTCAACCAGGAAAGACGATTGCCCTTGTTTTTGAATGCTCGCTTCGATACGTTCAATCAGTGAAAGGTTCCTCAATCCGAGAAAATCCATCTTTAACAAGCCGATAGCTTCAAGGTCACCCATTGGATACTGGGTTAAACGCACCTCATCATGTCCCGGCATGGTTGCCACATCATCGATTAATGGTCTGTCACTGATAATCACGCCTGCAGCATGGGTCGAGGCATGCCTAGGCAACCCTTCGAGCTTAGCAGCAATCGCAAAAAGCCGCTTCAATTTCGGCGATTGACGGATGTACATAGCAAGCTCCTCAGACGTTTTAACAGTCTCTACAATTGACCGTCCTCCCGTTTTCGGGAATTCCTTCATAATGAATGCGATATCTTCCTGGTCGATCCCGATCGTCTTGAACAATTCACGGAGTAAACTCCGCGCAGCGAATGTACCAAATGTGACGATTTGAGCTACCCTGTCTGCTCCGTACATTTCATTGACATAACGAATGACTTCGTCTCTCCTGTGGTCGGAAAAGTCGATATCGATATCAGGCATCGATACCCGTTCAGGATTGAGAAAACGCTCGAACAGAAGGTCATACTTCAATGGGTCGACATCGGTGATACCTAATAGATAGGCGACAATTGATCCTGCTGCAGACCCACGACCAGGACCTACCATGATCCCCTGGTTCTTCGCATAGCTGATAAAGTCCCAGACAATCAGAAAATAATCACTGAACTGCATTTTGGTGATGACCTTCAGTTCATATTCCAATCGCTCTTTTGCTTGTCGATGGTTATCAGGGTATTTGTTTTTCATCCCTTGGACACAAAGTTCTCTAAGGTATGATTCTGATCCTTTGTTGTCCGGGCACGGATATTTTGGAATTCTCTGGTCCTCGATTGGAATGTCCACGTTGCATCGGGAAGCGATCTGCACTGCAGATTCCAGTGCATCTGGCCATATCTCTCCGAAAAGATCTTCCATTTCTGCTGGGGAGGCTAAATGATGGTTCTTCCATTGGCTTAGCTCAGGTTCTGGTGACCATCTTCTTCCATCCTTCATTGCAAGCAGGCATTCGAATGCCAAGTCATCCTTCTCATCCAAATACCGTACATCCTGTATTGCCGTCACTGGTACGTGATAGGTTTCCGCAAAAGGTTTGATTGCCTTAAGTGCAACCCTTTCTTTTTCATTCCCATGGTGATGGATACCGATATATGTGTCATTGGACATGTTCAGATTGCGCCATAATTCATTCGCTGCTTTGTAATCCTCTGACTCCAGTAGATGTTGGAGCGGTGAACCGATCGCGGGGATGATTGTTACTAAATCATTTATGTATGCTTCCATTTCCCCCCACTCAAACGGTTTGGAGGTGTCCTGTTGATACAAAGAACTTATTTTCAGCAAGTGTTTGAATCCATTATGATTTTTCGCAAGTAAGGTAACCGGGAAAGTGTGATCGCTCCACTGCACCTGGAGGATCATGCCAAGGATCGGCTTCAGTCCCCGCTGTTTACATTCTAAATAAAAACGAAGTGAGCCGTGCATGACGCCTTCATCAGTCAATGCTACTGACTCGAAGCCTTTTTCCTTCGCTTCTTCGACTAACTTATTGATTGTTATGGTACTTTTCATAAAACTGAATCCGCTTCGCACCTGTAAATGTGTAAAAGCCATGCCACTCACCTTCTCTCTGTTCTCATTATAGCGGATACCGCCTTCCGGAAGAAACCTATCCGCATACCTTGTCCATTTCTTACATAGATATTAATGATACCTGTAACCAGGATCGGGTGTGGATAAGGAGGGCATTCCATGGAAGAACGATTGATCGTTTCGATGATCCATTGTTTTTTTATTGCTTTTGGAGTCATTATCGGAGGAGCATTCATCGGAAGCCTTGGCAGTTTATTGACTGGAGAGCCGCCGATTACCTCAATGGTACGCATTTCGAAGGGGTTGCGCATCTGGGCAATCGTTGCGGCTATTGGAGGAACATTCGATGCAATTGCCAACTTTGAAAAGGGAATTCTGGATGGATCTACTTTTGATATATTCAAACAGGTAATGATCATCGTTTCTGCAATGGGCGGGGTAAAGGGAGCTTTATTATTTTTGCAGTGGACATTGCAAGAGGAAATCACATAATGCATATTCCTCCATATTATAAGAAAGGCAGCTGGCAACGCTTTTTTGCAGGAATGCTTGCAGGAGCTTTCGTAGCATATGCCCTTTTCATCTATATCAGCGGAAACCTGCTGGAGCATTGGGTGGAAGAAAATATCACTTTGCGCGGGGAACTATCCGAATTGGAATCCACCTACAACAATTTATTGGAAACGCACGAAAAAGAAAAAGACCATTACATCATCCAGGAAATGGATGTCATCTTTTCGAGCTCCCGGAATTTATCGATCGATCGTCTGACACGTCATCAGCTCGAAGGACTGATTAAAGCAGAGATCCAGGACACGATCGGGAAAGGGGTCGAGGAGGTTTCGAATAACAGCAATTTATTGATCAAGACGATTGAAAACAAACGATATAAAGTCTCCGACCTTACGTATCAAGTGGATGTAACAGAACTGACGATCTCTCAGGTGCTGGTCATAAAAGTCAATATTAAACAAGGCAATTCATCTTAGAATTAAATTGTGACAAATATATTAAATATTCTGAATGATTATAGTAGAATCGTGCATTTTGTAATAAAATAGAAATAAGAAAAATACTTTTATAAAGGGGTGAGTAGCATGTTGATTATGGACCGTCATCGAATGTTGGAAGAGAAAGTTGGTCAACTTATGAATGGCCATACCGCTTACGCTGAAACAGATGAACTCATCCGACTCATGAAAAGGGAAGTCGCCAAACACGAACTTGATGTGTACCTTGACCAGACCGAAGCAGGCTGTTGGTTTATTCCAATCGACCAGCACGTATAACAGATAGCTTCGGCTAAAAAAAGGTCTGTCCCCACTGCAGGATCCATTTCAAGCGATTCACGAATGCGGGAACGGACCATTTATTTTTTTAGGTGCTTTTTCATTTTCATCTGAATTCTAAACAAGCCTTTTCCAATTCTTCTGCGATTTGTTCTGTTTCTTCCCAGCTCTTAGCTGATGCACCTGCCGCCATCGGATGACCGCCACCATCGTGCAGCGCCGCGATGCTGTTAACTACAGGACCCTTCGAACGCATCCGCACTCGAATTAGATCGTCCTCCTCGACGAAAAATGCCCATGCGAGGATTCCTTCTATATCCCCAAGCATACTTACCAACTGACTGGTTTCCAACACGGTTACATCGTACTGTTCCATGATTTCTTTTGTCAGTTTCACCGTACAGGAACCAGAGGCAGAAACAGTAAAATTCTGCAGGATGTAGCCTTTCAGGCGAGCTACGTTCAACTGTGTGTTGTACATACCGTCGTATAACTCAGGTCGATTGAATGGATATTGAACAAGATCGGCTGCAAATTCCAACGTCCGTGCAGTAGTACTTGGGTATAGGAATCTCCCCGTGTCTCCCACAATCCCTGCATAAATCAGTCGTGCAGCAGCTTCTGTCAATTTATATCCGTTATCTTTCATTGAGAGATAAAACTCATAAATCATCTCACATGTGGAACTGGAATCTGTATCCACCCATTGGATATCCCCATATTCATCTACATTCGGATGATGATCGATTTTAATAAGCTCTTTCCCCTGCTTATAACGCTGATCATCGACCCTTGCCTTGTTTGCCGTGTCGCACACAATGACAAGCGCTTCCTTATATGTAGCATCATCCACTTCATCCATCACAGTCAGGAATTCAAGAGATGGATCTGCATCCCCTACCATGCGCACCTCTTTGTCAGGAAAAGTTGCTTTTATGATTTCAGCAAGCCCCGCCTGCGAACCTAATGCATCTGGATCAGGACGGACGTGACGATGTATGATGATCGTATCATATGCTTCGATTTTTTTCGCTATTTCTCGTTTACACATAGCCTTCACACCTCTCGTAAGCTCATCTACTATCTATTTAATCATAGAATCAATCTGATAGGTAGCGGAATGGATAAAAACAAGCTACAATGGAAAATGGTCAATCAATATAGGACAGGAGTCGATCGAACATGTTCATTTTTGCAGCACTTATATTAATTTCTCTTGTATTATACATCTACTATAAAGTTGCGATTATCCGCACCTCTGAGCCGCTGATTCAACATTTACATAACAGCAAGGCCAGGATTCTGCTGGGAAGCTTCATTTTTTTCTTCGGAATCAACCAGTATCTTTTTTATGAGACA
Organism: Thalassobacillus hwangdonensis; assembly: GCF_042675915.1. NCBI lineage: Bacteria > Bacillati > Bacillota > Bacilli > Caryophanales > Bacillaceae > Thalassobacillus > Thalassobacillus hwangdonensis. The sequence goes on from NZ_JBHTKL010000001.1 coordinate 1,395,721, forward strand.
CAGCTTTCATTATTCGTTGCAATCATCTTTATTCTGATAGGAATCTTCCAAATGTATTCAGGCTGGAAACGTCTTCGTCATTATCAGAATGAATACAGTAAGCACGACTGGAATTGAATGATAGCACATCATAAACTAACTTTATCAATAAATTATGATAGCCCCGAACAGGTTCATTTGTTCGGGGCTATCTTCGTACATCTATCACAGTCGATTACCGATCAATCAATTGTGCCATCAGCAATGCTTTACCTACCAATGATTTTTCATGGTAAAGTTCAACGTCGACTTTAGCGAATTTCCGTCCTACCTCAAGAATCTTCGGCCGTACTTCAACTTCGCTCTCTAACTGGACTGGCTTGATGAAATATACGGAGAGATTTTCTACGACCAAATCTCCTTTTTTATATTTACGCAACAGCCTGCTGCTCGATTCTGTTATCAATGAAGCAAACACACCATAGGAAAGAGTGCCAAGCTGATTGGTCATTTGTGGCGTGACTGCTGTCCGGAAAATGACCTCATTCTGCTCCGACGTATCTTCTACCATCTGCTTACTGACAAGGTCGTCAATGGTTTCGCCCACTTGAGGCTGCCGTTGAAGGTGTTGAAGTGCTTTCAGAACATCCTGTCTGGAAATCAGCCCTTGAAGCTTATGATTGGGATCGATCACAGGCATGACTTCGATGCCTTCCCATACCATCATATGGGCTGCATTTGCGAGGGAAGTTTTTGTTTGGACAGTCATCGGATGCTTGGTCATCACTTTATCAATCGGCAAAGATTCATCCCTGCCGATGACATCCTTAGAAGTAACCATCCCTACCACCCGGTTCGTTTCATCGACAACCGGATACCTGCTGTGGAGGGTCTTGCTGTTCAATCGATACCAGTCAGCCACCGTTTCCCCGACTTTCAGGAAATGAGACTGATCGAACGGGGTATAGATGTCATCGACTAACACGATCTCTTTTTTGATCAGTTGGTCATAGATAGCACGGTTGATCATTGTTGCAACGGTGAATGTGTCATAACTGGTAGAAATGATCGGCAACTTCTTTTCATCCGCAAGCCTTTTGACATGTTCATCTGTATCAAATCCACCAGTGATTAGCACAGCCGCTCCCTCTTTTATCGCCAGCTCATGGGCGTTCGTGCGGTTCCCGACGATCAAAAGCGAACCCGCTTCTGTATAGCGCATCATCGCTTCCAATTTCATTGCCCCGATGACGAACTTGTTCAAGGTCTTATAGAGACCTTCCCGTCCTCCCAGCACTTGCCCGTCCACAATATTTATAATTTCAGCAAATGTAAGTCGTTCAATATTTTCTTTTCTCTTTTTTTCAATCCGGATGGTGCCCACACGCTCAATCGTACTGACAAGGCTCTGATTTTCGGCTTCTTTGATGGCTCGGTATGCAGTTCCTTCACTTACATTCAGTTCTTTAGCGATTTGGCGAACCGAAATTTTGCTTCCCACGGTTAATGTTTCAATAAATTGTAGAATCTGTTCATGTTTTGTCGCCATGTGTCTCACCAATCCTTCTAACTGTACTAGTAATTATGTAACTTATTGTTATTATACATATGATACAGATCAGGTGCAATTTTTTCCAGAATACTTCCCCCCTATTAAACTGCTTGCTTTCATTCGTTAAACTTCGGTGCGTATTTATACAGTGGTCTATACTTAGGGAACGTAGCCGAAACAGTGGGAAGGGCGGCTGGGAAACTACTCGCTTTCCTGTGGGGGAGCTGGCGAGCCTCCTCGGTCGTCTTACTCCCTGTGGGGTCTCGCCTAGGCCCTTCTCCCACGGGAGTCTCGCAGTTTCCCAGCCACCCCTGTGTATTTGGTAAACCATCACTGCCTTGCATGATGTATCTTGACTATAGACATGAGGTCCTTAAAATCAACTATTTAAAATGGTCAGAATTCCTAAAAAAAACTGTGTTGCCACTTGGGACAACACAGTTTCTTATGTTCTACTCAGAGTTGCAGGGATTCGCCGACTTCCAGTGCTTTCCCATTTCCAGGTTTCACTTTTTCGGCAAATGCTCTACCATCCTGAGCGATCAGATCGAATGTATCATAATGGATTGGTACGACTGTTTTTGCCTTCAGCCACTCTGCAGCGACCAAAGCATCTTCAGGGCCCATCGTAAAGTTATCTCCAATCGGCAGTAATGCGAGATCGATTTCGTTCATTTCTCCAATCATCTTCATATCGGAGAATAGTCCGGTGTCGCCTGCATGAAACAGTGTTTTACCATCAATCGTCAGTAAGATCCCGGTAGGCATACCAGTATAGACGATCGTTCCGTCTTCTTCTTCATAAGAAGAACCATGAAACGCTTGTGTGAATTTCACTTTTCCGAAATCAAATTCACGTGAACCGCCGATATACATCGGATGTGTATTAATTCCTTTATTACCTAGATACGAGGCAAGTTCAAAAGGTGCTACAACCAATGCATCACATCGTTTCGCAATTGCTTCCGTATCTCCGACATGATCATTATGACCATGTGTGAGCAGGATGACATCTGCTTTAACCTCATCTGCATTCAAATCCGTGTTACCATTCCCGGATATGAATGGGTCAAACAAAATCGTTTTTCCATTCGCTTCCACTTTCACTACAGAATGTCCATGATAAGTTACTTTCACATTACCACTCCTTCTTCGATTTTGTCGTTCAGATTTCCCTCATCTAATAGTTTTCCCATGCTTTTTCATACTTCTCTATGAGATGAGGATCGATCAATGTATTCGGTTCCAGGGAAACAAGCTCTCCCTCACCATTGAGAATTTCCCTATCTTCATCTTTTCCAAACACTTGAAACGCCTGGATGGCATCTGTTGTAAGGAATTCCGTATCTACTCGAAGGTCGATCGTTTTTAAGTCTATATTTCTACGGCTTGCCATAACAAATCCCCAGTTTCCAAAGCTCGGGACATCGACGTGCAGATTATTCGTTAGCATTCCAGTCGAGCGAATCGTCGTATCAATAGTCCAGTACACCTCGGTGGCAAACACCGGGCTCGTCGCCTGCACCATCATTACACCATCCGCTCGTAAATGATTACGGACAAGAGAATAAAACTCTTTCGTGTACAACTTATTCAAGCCTTCGTTATTCGGATCCGGCAAGTCCAGTATAATCACATCAAAGTTGTGGTCCGTGTCTTCCAAGTATCGAAAAGCATCTTGATGGATGATGTCCACCCGGTCATCCGTGAGAGAACCTTCATTCAACTGGAGCAGATGATAGTTCGTATTGGCAAGCTTAGTGATAGCAGGATCAAGATCTACCAATGTCACTTTCTTCATACTTTCGTACTTCAATAATTCTTTGACTGCCAGCCCATCTCCTCCACCTAGCACGAGGATGTCTGCAGGCTGTTCGACCGCCCCCATCGGAACATGGACAAGGGTTTCATGGTAGCGGTATTCATCAGTTGAACTGAACTGTAAGGACCCATTCAGGTAGAGACGAGTGTCCCCCTGTTCTTTAGTAAGGACGATTTTCTGATAAGCACTCTCTTCCATATGGATGATCGGATCTTTATATAATTTCTGTTCAAAGGAGAAAGCCATCTCTTCACCGAAAAACAGACCCACAATCAACAATAAACCGATTGCTACTCCAGGAATGGCGTGCTTTGTTACATTGGCAATTTCATTACGGAATAAGTACAGCACAGTCATCGCTACAGTGAGGTTGATGATACCTACGAGAAAAGCACTTTTCACCATTCCGAGCTCCGGTCTAAGAAGAAAGACGAATAACAGACCACCGATCAATCCCCCTGCATAGTCGGAAAAAAGTACACGAGCAGTACTGCGGTTCAACTCAACTCCGATTTCATTTGCTTTCCGAATCAAGATCGGCAATTCCAACCCTGTCAGTGCTCCGATGGTAAAAGTGATCAAGTAGAGGAACAGCGCATCCGATCCTGACGGTGCGAAAGCAGTCATTCCGAACATTGCAAAGCTTGAAAATCCGCCAATCAACGCGACCATGAACTCGATCCAGACGAAGGTAACCAGAAGACGTTTCATCACCTTCTCACTGATACTTGCCCCTACACCCATCCCTGTCAGGAATAGACTGATCGTCAAGGTGTATTGTTTTACTCCATCTCCAAGTATGTAAGAACCGAGTGCCCCGAACAGCACTTCAAAGATGATTCCGCAGATGGACACGATTCCTGAAGCCCAATATATGAAATTACTCTTTCGAATTCCTTCCTTATTCATGAAGATCCACTCCAGCTGTATGGTCTAAGAAATGAAAAAGCGTTGCCGCATAAACAACGCTTTTCTTTCTCAGGTGATTGATGCTCCTATGACGAATGCCAAACCGATGGACACCGCCATCGAAATGATTCCTACAGCGACATTGTTGCTTTTCAGCATTGTCTCTACAGAAAACTTTCGTGTCAATAACTCGAACAACAGGTATGCAATCATCTGAAGAACGACTCCATATGCACCCCAGATCAACGTATCCCAAATCGTGAAACTATGATAAATGGCAAAAGCGAGTACAATACAGATACCGATGATCTTTCCTGCGATCGATAAAGCCACCGCATGATTCCCTGCCTTCACTTCGTCCCAATCTTTATACTTTCGTGTTAATAATTCAAAAATAACCAAACCGATCACTACAACGACAATCGCCATTGCAAAATAGGCAAGTGTAGCAACAAATGGTCCCATTCTGACTCCTCCTTATTATTTTCCTGTACCTGGTCCGCCTCCACGACTGTCATATCCTCTCAGACCGCCTGAATCTCCTGAGCGGAAACTGCCGCCATACATCGTATAACCTCCATAACAATTACCATTCTTACATTGATTTCTACGCTTCTTGTGCCAGTCGTCTACATCCAGTACATCATCAAGGATGCGGTAGGCCAGCATCCCGGTAAAGAAGCCTGGTGCGTAATTATTCCTAACAAAGTCATCCGATGCTACTTCAATCAACACAACATCTGGTTCTTCCGTGCTTTCTTTCAAAATGATGAATTGATCTGGATAGATAAGCGCCTGCTTGCCTTCCACACGCTCACTGATTTCATCCGGTTCAAGCTTCTCACTGATCAGTTCGGTGAGTTCTGGGATCTCGAATTCACGAGTCATATAGACATTTGCAAGCCCATTTTCACCACGGACCTTATCAAGCAAAGGGAAATTCTCCTCTATCAATGATTCAATGTTCGTTGCAGATGACTGGGAAATAGACTGAGTGATCTCGCTTTTTGATGGTTCATCCGGTAATTCTCCATATGTAGCTTCTTCGTAAGCACCACTCATACCTTTTGAAGCATCATCCCCACCGAAGGCGTTGAAGACAATAAGGATGACAATGACACCAGCAGCAAGCAGTCCCAATAAGTCTTTCATTTCTTTTTCCTCCTTTCTGAAAGAAATGAAGCAAACATCACCTTAAAAGAGCCTGATTCTCCCCTTCACTTAAAGGAGAGACCAGACTCTTTCATTGCTGGTGATGTGGTTCATCGTGGGTTATTCTTTCCCCATTTTCTTCTTCAATGCTGCAAGTTCATCATCAACATCATTCTTTTCCAGTGCTTCGAATTCATCATCCAATGAACGGCTGGACTGGGACATGTCTTCACTAGTTTCAGCTTCCGCTTCAAAATGAAGTACTTTCTCCTCCATTCGCTCAAAGCCTTTACGGGACTCATCCCCACCGATAGAGGACATTGTACGGTTCATTTTCGTACGGGTCTTGGCAGATTCGGCACGTGCTTTCAGCGAGTCCTTCTTCAGCTTCATTTCCTGGTATTCCTTCTTCATTTCATCCAGCTTCTCACGCAATGAATCTGCATCGGTCTTAGCTCGCTCCCACGATGCTTTCAACTGATCCGCTTGTTCCTGCTGCGCATTCTTATCTTCCAGTGCGCGACGTGCCAGATCTTCATTTCCTGCATCAATCGCCTGTTCAGCCTGCTTCATACGTTTTTCCACTAGTGCCTGGGCATCATCGTGCTTCCGCTTCAGCATTTTCTCATTAGCAATCTGCTTCGCAACTGCACTTTCCGCTTCCCTGATATCATTTTCCATTTCTCTCATGAACTGATCCAGCATTTTCACCGGATCTTCTGCTTTGTCCAGCATTGCATTCAACTCTGAACCTACTACTGTCTTCACTCGTTTAAAAAATTGAAACATGTGAACTCCTCCTTTAATGGGATCCTGCTATGATTTTTATTTCATACTCCTCAATATCGTGACCAACACTGACTTCCGTTTCACTTCCCCATTCTTCAATGCTGAGATAGGAACTCTCATCGGATGAAATATAATCAGCGTAATGGGTCGTCCTGCCATTGATGTTCCTGCTTCTTCCTTCTCCAGTTACAGTGGCATTTCCCTCTTCATCCTTATGGTAGGTTACACCATCATGGGTAATCGTTTTGGGGTATGGTTGGGAGACCTGGATATTCACTGGTTTGTAAATGCCCAATTCCAATTCATCATCCATCTCCGCTGCCAGCCAAATTGTCGATTGCCCTTCCAATAACTGATAAGCGAACCACTCATAGGATTGTTCCCGATAGGTGATCTTTCCAACCACTTCATAATCGACAAGATCATAAGTGACGATATCCCCTATTTGTATGCTCAATACAGTTCTTTCACGCACCGTAGGAGCATGTGCTTTTTTTGAAGAAAACAATTTTGAAAATAACCCCAAGTGCTTCACCTCACCTTTCTTGCTCGGGTTATAGTCTATTTACGGACCATAAAGCTCGAACGTTTCATTTTTTATAAAAAAATTTCAGAAAAACTTGGCTTGATTGTTAGTCTTCGCATAACGGGAAATCAACAATGTGATTTACCAAAGCTTGAGTATAAAAAAGCAGGGGGAATACCATCCACCCTGCTTGTGTATGTTTATATTAATCAGTTTTCGAGTAATGAGCGGACATCGGAATATTCTAATCCATGTGCTTCAGCAACTGCCTCATACGTTACATATCCATCCAGCGTATTGATCCCCTTCATCAATGGAAGGTTGTCCAGGCATGCTTTACGATAGCCTTTATTTGCAAGTTGAAGTGCATAAGGAATCGTCACATTCGTTAGTCCGATCGTTGATGTACGTGGTACAGCACCAGGCATGTTGGCAACTGCATAATGCAATACCCCATGTTTCTCATAAGTAGGATTGTCATGGGTAGTGATTCTGTCAGTCGTCTCGAAGATTCCACCTTGGTCGATAGCAACATCGACAATGACAGAACCTTTGGTCATCGATTGTACCATTTCATCCGTGACAAGCTTCGGTGCTTTTGCCCCAGGAATCAGAACAGCACCAACGACTAAGTCGGACTCACTGAGACATTCATGTATGTTCAATGGATTCGACATCATCGTATTGATGGAAGAACCGAAGATATCATCCAACTGACGCAGTCTTTCCGGATTCAAATCGATGATAGTGACATCTGCGCCTAATCCCATAGCAATTTTAGCAGCATTCGTTCCTACTACTCCACCACCGATTACGGTAACCTTCCCTCTCCGTACACCAGGAATGCTTCCAAGCAGAATCCCTTTACCACCGTGTGATTTCTCAAGGAATTGCGCTCCGATCTGAGATGCCATACGTCCTGCAACTTCACTCATCGGAGTCAGAAGTGGAAGTGACCCGTTATCAAGCTGTACTGTCTCGTATGCGATTGCCACAACTTTATTGTCGATCAATGCTTTCGTCAATTCCGGTTCAGGCGCCAAGTGAAGGTAGGTGAAGAGGATCAACCCTTCATAGAAATACCCGTACTCTTCCTGAAGCGGTTCTTTGACCTTCATTACCATTTCCTGTTTCCATGCATCAGCAGCTGTTTCTACCATGACAGCTCCCGCTTCTACATATTGTTCATCTGTAAAATTGGATCCAAGTCCAGCTCCCTTTTGGACGTACACCTCGTGTCCTGCAGTTTTCAGTGAAATGACCCCAGCTGGCGTCATTGCGACACGATTCTCATTGTTCTTTATCTCTGTAGGTACTCCTATTTTCATACCTTCCTACCTCCCAATCGATGTTTCTCTAGGACGCTCGTCCTCCCCTTTACTCCTACAATATACCACCAATCCAACATGGTGGGTACCCTTATTTTTGTAAGCCTTTTCATTGTAACAAAATCGCCTGAGGTTTTCACTCTCATCGGTAGCGGTGAATGACGTCAAGACCACCTGTCACTTCGTAGACAGCTCCTGTGATCATATCTGAATCATCCTGACATAGGAAATCGATTGTCCTTGCGATATCTTCCCCGGTTCCTGACCTGCCGATGGGCGTATTTTCATCTGGAAGGCTTCTGCTTTCTTCTATAGTAGCTTCTTTCATTTCTCCAATGATATTCCCCGGACAAACCATGTTACAGGTGATGCCATGTTCCGCTTCTTCAAAAGCGATCGTTTTAGTAAGCGAAACAAGCCCAACTTTTGCAGCCGCAAAGGCGGAGCGGTAGATCCAGCCTGATGCTGCACCTGCGCCTTGAAAGCCATAATTGATGATCCTGCCGAAGCCATTCTCTCGCATCGATGGAATAACTCCTTTATAAAGCTGGAAGACAGCATCCAAATTCCCACGGATCATCGCATCCCATTCCTCATCGCTGTAATCTGCAAGTTTCTTCCTTTCAAAGATATATGGGCCTGCATTGTTTATTAGGAAATCCACTTTACCAAAGCGTTGGAACGTCTGCTCGATCAACTGTTTCACATCTTCTTTACGTGTGACGTCCGTTTGTACCAGCTGGATCCTGTCCCTTGCTTCAGGCCAGGAATGGAGCAGATCCTGTGCCTTTTCTTCATCACTTCGGTAGGTTACGGTTACGGAATATCCTTGTCTTAAAAATTGATCAGTCACTTTCCTTCCCAGCCCTTTTGTTCCGGCGGTGATCAGTGCGTGTCGCATATCGATTCCTCCTTTGATCATTTACTTCTTCCTCTGGCTTATGTAAAATTATCCCGGGAGGAAGGGGGCCAGCTTATGCAAACTGCTGGGGTTAAACGAGAACGTTTAGAAAAATTCGGATTGGAGTCTGTACCAAGAGAACTGCAACGTACACCATGGTACAGATTTGCATTCATACAAATCGCCATATCTGCAAACGCAGGAAACTTCCTGGTTCCTGCACTCGCTGTAATACAGGGAGAACTATCTTTTATTGCAGCAATCCTGGCTACGTGTCTAGGTGCGTGGGTCGGCTTTGCCTTTGTATCTATTTTATCGCTACCGGGCGCTCGACTGGGTCTGCCAGCCCAATATGTGATCCGATCGATGCTGGGAGTCCAGGGTGCCCGTTATCTTTCATCACCAATCAGAAGCTTGACATCGCTTTACTGGTTCAGTGTCCAGACAATCGGAGGAACGGTTGTACTGCAGCAACTGATCGTCAGAGCTACCGGCGAGCAAATACCTTTCCTATTATTGTCGATTCCATTTTCCATCATCATGGTGATGCTGGCATTAGTCGGTTTCGAAGCTGTAAAACGAGCAACGACTTATTTTCTGCCAATGCTTTTGGCAGGTGAAATGATTATGCTCTACATATACTTTACTACAAATTCAGGTGACCGTTCATTATTGATGCTCTCATCTGAAACGTCTCATGGAAGCTTTTCGATGATGCTTTTTTATGCAAGTCTCGCATTTGTCCAATATGTATCCGGGGTCAGTGCTTCTGCTGATATGACAAGGTATGCAAGAACGCCTAAAGAAGGGGCGTGGGGACTGTTCATCGGCAATGCACTCGGTTTCACATTAACTGCTGTCATAGGTTGTGCTTCTGCTTATTTATTCCATGAACTCAACCCATTCGTATCATCAAGTGCACAAGTCCAGTCACCTCTCATCATCGGGATCATCACACTGACTGCCGTCATTTCGATGATTTCCATCAATATCAGTAATGCTTATACCGGCGGCTATAGCCTGCTGAATACATTTCCACGGTTGAGCCGTATTCAGAGTGCTGTCTTATTCGGAGCTTTGGGTGTCTGCTTCAGTTCCATCCCCGCGCTCGTATATGAAGCAGAAGTATTCATCTCAATGTTAGGTGGGTTCGTCATTCCCATCTCTGCAGTGATTTGTGCAGATTATATTTTCATCAAAAAAATGAAACTGGATGAAACAGCATTGATTCATCTTACCAAAGCAAGAAGTATCAATGCTGTTGCCATCCTATCCATCGGAATAGGTGCTGTCCTATATTTCTTGATTCCAGGGGGATGGTCACCTGGATTCATCGCATTCGTACTCACCTTCAGCTTGTACACATGGATTAAACTTATAGAGCAGCGCCGCACTTAGCGATCTTTTCTTCGTCGGTCTTTTTTCTGATTGTGGTCATTCAGTTCAGCACCAATCACTCCTGATTGATAACTTTCATTAATCATCGCGGAAATTTCTTCTTCCTGCTCAGCGTTTTGAAGCTGCTGTTTCGGATGTTTTTCCAATGCACTCACCTCCTATGCTTAATGTTCACAAAAACAACAAGATTGCTCATGGGAGGTGCTGCCAATACTTGCCGGTTGCATGATATAATAGAAGTAACAAAAAGGAAGGGAGCATCATTTATGAAATTCGAATACAAGCATATTGTCGTTGCTATCGATGGATCCAATGCAGCTGAGTTCGCCTTCAAGAAAGCCATTGATATTGCCAAACGTAATGATGCACAGCTGATTCTTTCCCATGTCGTTGACACACGAGCCTTCGCCACGGTCGAAGCTTATGACCGTTCCCTCGCCATGCGGGCGGAAAGCTATGCCTCTGAATTACTCAAGGAGTATGAAGAAAAAGCAAAAGCTGAAGGTGTACAGGATATCGTCATCAATGTGGAATATGGTTCTCCAAAAATCAAGATTGCAAAGGATGTCGCGCCCAAGTACAACGCGGACCTGATCATCTGTGGTGCAACCGGATTGAACGCAATGGAGCGGTTCTTTATCGGAAGTGTATCTGAGCATATTACCAGATATGCGAAATGTGATGTACTGGTTGTAAGGGCGACAGATCAAGCAAGCAGCTAGTGGAAACCGACCGCTTCTTCACTTTTGATCAAAGACTTCAAATCCATATTCCAGACGCACCGGATCCTTGGGACAGTTATTCCCGTTCAGAACAGGCAGCTATCCTTAACGAATGGGAAAATCACCGCGGCTCTATCCCCGACCGAATCAAAAAGATTGAGCAGGAAATAGAAATCCATCAGGAAATGCTATATGAAGAAGAGAATTTCGAAGCTTCCTGTGAGCTGAATGATCACATTTGTGAACTAGCCTCCCAGATCAATGATTTATGGATCTGGTATCGAACAGGAGTAACTGTTGAGGCATAACAAGTAACGCTGTCCCACTTAAGGACAGCGTTATTTTTATGATTTCCTTATTTCCCTTACCACGTGTGCCATCTCTGGCAGAATCAGCTTCTCCATGGCAAGTTTGACGGCACCGCTTGAGCCTGGAGTAGAGAAAATTGCTGTATCTCTGCTCACCCCTGCGATTGCACGTGACAGTATTGCTGCAGACCCGATGTCTTCCGTGTAACTTAGCATCCGGAAGATTTCCCCGAATCCGACCAGCTCTTTATCCAGCAGCCCTTGTACAACTTCGATCGTTACATCACGGGGAGCAATCCCTGTCCCACCATTTGTCAGCACCACATCCACCTCTGGATTTGTAAGGGCGGCTTCAATTGCAGATTCAATCTGATCTTGTTCATCTTTGACGATGCGGTAGGAGATGACTTCATGCGAAACGTCTGTAATATAATCCTTCATCAATCGTCCGCTTTTATCTGTCTCTTCATTCCGTGTGTCACTGATGGTAATCACGGCACATTTCACTCTGTCAGGTGCTTCTTTCTTATGTGTCTCTACGGACATTCATTTCTCCCTCCTGATTTGTAATCAAGTGACGATACTGATAGAACCTCAAGGCGAAATCAGTCACCTGACGTGTCAGATTATAGTTGAACACAGCTCCAACTCCCATACTGATCAACGGTAGTCCCTGAATTAACTTCTTTCTGAACATCTGCATGAACAGTGACTTGAAAATGTGCTTCATCGGCTGCTCTAGCCATGTTTCATCTGTCAGTTCGTCCGTACCTTCATAAATATAAGGATGGTTCTGATTCTTGATATCACGTACAAGCGCATTCCACGCATCATATTGAAGGCGTTTCGGAAGGGTCGCTGCATGGAAGACTCGTAAGGAAATCATCATTTCGTATGGATGGTTCATTTCATGTCCGAATGTGAGACCAGTCAACTGGACGGCACGAAGGTTCAGTACGACCATCATCGGGAAGTCGATACCTGAAAGCAGCAAGCCACCAGTCCCTGTCAGGCCTCCTTGCGCAAACGAATAAAGTCGACCTCTTGAAATTTGCTGCTGTGCAATGTATGTAAGCTGGTCGATCGATAATTCCTTCATGTCCATGATATGGTCGATATCATCATTGAACACTCTTCCTACGGTCAAAATCCTCTCACGAGCTTCATTCTGAAAGGAACTTCCTTGCAAGAAAGCATGTGTATGGAAGAGCCAGTTATCAAGCCGGTTGAAAAATTTATGTTTCAATGATGGGTTCAATTCCTCGAACGTCTTAGCCATCCATTCATCATAAATCATCTCGAAATCGTTCGGCTGGTATTCTGATTGGAGTTTCCTCCACTTTTTAATATCGTTAGTAACCTTTGTTTTACTCATCTTCCATCCTCCCGTTCCATAATCCTCTTCCTTCAGTTTACCTTTCTCGGTGAAAAAAGAAAATCAGGAAGTAATGATAGGTAGTGCTTAAATCACCTTCTTTTCTATGCCAACACCCTATTTTTATGGACTACTTTCTACTTTCAATACTTCATCGTACAATCCCTCCCAAAATTGCAAACAAAAAAGCAGAGGTGCTGCCCTCTGCTTTACCATTAACCGATATCGGAAAGACGTACCGTGTCTCTCGCGATCATCACTTCTTCATTTGTAGGAATGACCATTACTTTTACTGGAGAATGCGGATAGTTGACGAATGCTTCTTTCCCGCGAGTCTGATTCAAGTAAGGATCCCAGTAGACGCCCATGAACTCAAGACCTTTCAGTACGCGTTCACGGATAGACGTACTGTTTTCACCTACACCTGCAGTGAAGATGATGGCATCGATACCGTGCATGCGAGATGCGTAGGAACCGATATATTTGTGGATGCGGGCAGCAAATACTTCAAGCGCAAGTTCCGCACGCTCGTCCCCTTGTTCTGCGCGTTCCTCGATATCACGAAGGTCACTTGAGAATCCGGATAATGCGAGCATTCCGCTTTCCTTGTTCAATACGTTCATCACTTCTGCAGCACTCTTACCTGTCTTCTCCATGATATATGGAATAAGCGCAGGGTCGATGTTACCAGAACGCGTTCCCATCGTCACACCTGCAAGTGGTGTGAATCCCATGGAAGTGTCGATTGATTTTCCGCCTTCAATCGCTGCGATACTCGCTCCGTTACCTAGGTGGCAGGATAGCAGTCGCAGCTGCTCGATCGGAAGCCCCATCATTTCTGCAGCACGTTCGGATACATATTTATGGGATGTACCATGGAAACCGTATTTACGGATGCCATACTTTTCATAATACTCGTATGGCAGGCTGTATAGATAGGATTGTTCCGGCATGGACTGGTGGAATGCTGTATCGAATACCGCTACAGAAGGCACATTCGGTAGTACTTCTTTGAACGCTTGAATTCCTGTCAGGTTCGCTGGGTTGTGCAATGGTGCTAAATCGGAAACTTCTTCGATTTCATGGATGACTTCATCTGTGATAAGAACAGAGTCACTGAACTTCTCTCCTCCATGAACGACACGGTGACCGATACCGTCAATCTCATCCAAGGATTCGATGATTCCTGTGGAGGTCAATTTATCCAAAAGGATTTTAACTGCTTCTGCATGATCTTCAAGATCTGCAACCGTCTTATCCTTTTCTCCGTTTACTTCAATGGTGAATATAGAATCCGAAATTCCAATGCGTTCCACTAGACCTTTCGTAATGACCTTTTCTTCAGGCATTTCGATCAGTTGGAACTTCAATGAGGAACTTCCGGCATTGATTGCTAAAATATTACTCAAGGTTTTCATCCCCTCAACTAGGTTCTTTAGTTATACCATTACCATTTAATCACCAGCACAACCGATTTTCAAGACGTAAAGAGAATGACAGCGTTTACCTTCCGAATTCTTTATTTTCTCACTATTTTCGCGCGTTATAAACGTCGAACCAACTGTTTAACTGGGTAAGGATATCCCCCATTGCATTTGGATTCTTGAAGGATGGAAGCTTTGCAAGCAATGCTTCTTTCGGAGCCTTTGAACCTTGTCCTTTTTTCTGAAGGATCAGGATGCTCTTGGCATGCTTTTCGTCTTTGAACAGACTTTCAGGCAGCTGAAGCATTCCGACTATATGAGCGTGCTCTCGAAGGAAAGCATTCAACTGAGCCGACTGATCACTGTCAAAAAGGAAGTTCGGCACGATGAACATCAAATACCCGGACTCTTTCGTGTAATTGAGTCCTTGCTCGATAAACAAGTGATGGGCATAGGAATGACCTTCTTCCGCCTGCAGCTTGAAATTGGAGGCCTGTACATCATCCGGATAATAGCCAACAGGAAGGTCAGCAACAACAAGATCGACAGGCTCCATCAAGAATGGGCGCAGACTGTCCTGGTGAAAGAATTCGATTTCATTCTTCTGTAGATTGGCATTTGCTAAAGCAAGCTGGAGTAATGTTTCATCCACTTCACTTCCAAATACTCTCAGCTCTTTCTCCATCTGGTTCATGATAGCAGACAACAGATTAGCCGTACCACATGCTGGATCGAAGATGGAAAGCTGCTGCTGTTCCGGATAGAGCCTTTGGGTTAAGTATCCCATAAACATTGCTACCGTATCCGGAGTGATCAAGTGCTGCTGTTGGGTAGCACCTTTCATCCCTTTGAGGATAGCCAATTGGGTCGCTTTCCTGATTTCATCTTTTTCGTAGTCTTCTAAAGAAATTTCTTTTACGTGCTTTTCCATCTGTTGTTTTAAAAAGTCACCCATATCTTCGAACGGTGCCTGGTTGAAGAGGATATCCATCGCATCTGCTACTGCATTCAGATAACTGGAATTTTCCTGATGCTCAATGGTCGTCGCTGCTTCATCAAGCCATTCGAAAAGTTTCTCTACATTTTGTTGATTCATCGTACATCTTCTCCTATCTCCCATTTAAAATGAAACAGGGCTGTCTCAAAACGATCAATGACACCTCTGTAATAAAGCTTCCATCCTGCATGGATTCTCTATCTATCAGGTGCGTACGATCATTTTCAAGACAACCCCACGTGTTATCCATCCATGAAGGATCGTTGGATTATTCGGCTCTTGCCGCTGCGTTTATTGCAGATTCATAATCCGGATGGTTTGTTGCTTCACTCACATACTCTACATGTGTAACCTTATCGTTGGAATCAATGACAAAAACTGATCTTGCCAGCAAACGAAGCTCTTCAATCAATACACCATACTTTTTACCGAAGTCACCTTCACGATGATCGGAAAGTGTATCGACATTTTCAACTCCTGCCGCACCGCACCAGCGTTTTTGCGCGAAAGGAAGATCCATGCTTACAGTAAGTACCTTCACATTATCCAACTTGTCCGCTTCTTCATTGAAGCGTCGGGTTTGTTGGTCACATACCCCGGTATCAAGCGACGGAACGACACTGATAAGCTTGACATAGCCATTGTAATCATTCAATGTCACTTCACTAAGGTCGTTTGCCAGCACCTTGAAATCTGGTGCCTGATCCCCCACTTTCACTTCTTCCCCCAACAATGTTACAGGATTTTCTTTAAATGTAATTGATGCCATCCTGAATTCCTCCTTCTCCTCTGCAAGTTCTAAATCACTTCATCATATAGGGCCTTTATGGTCCATACAAAAAAGCTGCCTATCAATATTATGAAGGCAGTTTTCTGTATTGTCTAACGTTATCCTCCTTGTTCTGAGGAATATTTTCGAACCCCACGTTGACTGCTGCTGCTTTTTCCGCTTCCATTGTTCTGCAGCATCTCCTGGATCTTTTCTATGATTGCTGGTGCCAAGTCCAGCATCTTTTCATATAGATGCGCCTGCTCATTCAAATGAATCATCTGAACGCCAGTCTTCTTGACGATAAGGAATGCAATCGGTGTAATCGAAACACCACCACCGCTTCCTCCTCCAAATGGTAATTCTTCCCCACCCTGGCCTTGACCCTGGCTGTTGTTCCCTTGATTCCCCTGCCCATTCGAACTTGCAGGGTAAAACTCACTACCACCGGCAGCGAAACCGAACCCGACTCTGGATACGGGAATGATGATACTGCCATCTGGAGTCTCGACAGCCTCTCCCACGATCGTATTGACATCGATCATTTCTTTCAGGCTGTCCATTGCTGTTGTCATAAGTCCTTGGATTGGATGTTCACTCATCTTGTAACCTCCTGCTTGTCATCCGGCGTTTCGGGATCTTTGATTCACGTGTCTAAACCATACATACATAGCCTTACCGATGCGAAATGAAAATATACCGTCTGCCTGCACACGAAAACATTTTTCCTGAAAGGACGGTGTAACTTTCAGTTGAGGGCGGGATTTGACGATGAATAATTCTATGAATAATAGCTCAAGCACCCCGGCCAGACCCATCATAAGTCCACTGATCGTTCCTGTCGAAGAAGCCATTCCTGTCCCGATGATCATACGGCTATCCAACTGATGAATGGTGAATACGTTGGCCATTCGCTTCATATCATTCCAAAGCCGGTGGTCGAGAATCTCTTTTTTTAGTTTTTCATTGTCTGGTTGACCGCCTTCAGAACTTTTATCATCATCATCTTTACCTGAAAGGAAATCAGCTTTATCTTTCAAATCGAATTGTTTGTGATAAACAGGTAGGAAACCTAAATAAACGGCTACTTGGAAAGCTTTTTTCTCTTCCCAATAATCCAGCCGGAAGTCGATTGAAACTTTTATAATAATCAACAGGAGGAGTAAGATAACAAGTAATGCCACTACAAGCAACAGCCATTTCATGTTTATCACCTGAGATTAGTATTTTCAGGAAATGCTTACACTAAACGTTCGAATTCAAAATTGACTGGTAATTGCTATTATTGGCGAAAATAAGATGGTAAGATGAACGTACATAGAAGCCATAGGAGGAGTAGTTATGTCAAATAACCGCAGAAATCTTTATTTTTATTACCCGCCGAATAAAGAGCTTGATGATAAGCTTGCCCCTTTGCGTGATCTTGCTTCAGAGAACGGATTCAATATCCAGGAAGAACCGGAACAAGCGAATATCATCATCAGTGTCGGTGGCGACGGCACGTTCCTGCAGGCAGTCAGAAAGACGGGATTTCGACAGGACTGCTTATACGTAGGGATTCGTCGTGAAGATGAAGCAGGATTATATTGTGACTTCAATCTGGACGACTACGATTCCATGGTCCATTCGATGCTGCATGCAGATCTGGAAGTGCGGAGATTCCCGGTCATCGAAGCTACAGTTAATGGGGAAGCATCGTTCTTATGTTTGAATGAATGCAGTCTGCGCTCCACCCTGATCAAAACCATCGTTGTCGATGTATTGATTGATGACCTTCATTTTGAAACCTTTCGAGGGGATGGACTTGTAGTTGCTACCCCGACTGGAAGCACCGGATATAATAAATCGACAAAAGGAGCAGTCATCGACCCAAAACTACCATGCTACCAAGTATCTGAAATCGCTTCTTTGAATAACAACCGTTACCGTACGCTGGGCTCCTCCTTCGTATTAAGTTCAGAGAGAAAACTGACATTAAGTGTCCAGCAGGATGGAAATGATTATCCCATCATAGGGATGGACAACGAAGCTTATTCCATTCGTAACATAAAGGAATTGTCCATCAAGCTGAGTGATTCGGTAGTCAAAACAGTCAAAATGAAAGACAATACTTTCTGGGATCGAGTCAAGCGTACATTTTTAGATGAGTAGAATAACAAAAAGCAGCACATACGGAATGTGCTGCTTTTTCCTTATCGTCAGGTTGTACGGTGGTACATGATTTCTCCATCCACGACTGTCATCCACACGTTGGCATCGGCAACTTCATGTGGGGCTACAGTGAACAAGTCCCTGTCCAAAATCGTGAAATCTGCAACGTAGCCTTTTTTGATCATTCCCTGCTCGTCTTCGCGATTGATTGCGTACGCACTTCCCTTCGTATATAAAGCAATCGCTTCATACATAGAGAGGCGTTCCGACTCCCCATAGACGTTCATATCGTAACTCGCCCTTCTGTCGACAGCCGCACGAATCCCAAGCAACGGATTAACTTCCTCAATCGGTGCATCCGATCCACCGGCACATGGAATCCCTTCATCGATAAGTGTCTTCCAAATATAAGATGTTTTCAGACGTTCCTCCCCAATTCGATCGATCACCCACGGAAAGTCAGAGGCGACAAAAGTAGGCTGGAGATCCAGAATTGCATTCACGGTCTTAAGTCGCTCCAACAGGTCCTTTCGCAAAATCTGAGCATGAATGATCCGGTCACGAAAACCATTCTCCAAAGGATACATCTCAATTGCGTGCAGCGTGGCCTCTACCGCCTTATCCCCAATTGCATGAACGGCTACCGGCATATCATAGCTTCTCGCCTTCTTCACAAGATGATGGAGGTTTTCCTCTGTATGAATGGCTACACCTGTATTTCCCGGGTCATCTGCATAGTCTTCTGACAACCACGCAGTTCTTCCGCCCAGTGCACCATCGGAAAAGATTTTCATCGCACCAAGTTCGACGAAATCCGTCCCGCTTCTGAAGCTAAGGTTTGCGTCTGCCATATCATCCACCACTTCATGATGAACAAGTAAATGTGCCCTGAATTTTGCATCCTTTCCATTGATTACATTCAAAAAGGCATGCAAAGTCTTACTGAAACCTCCATAGTAGTTCAAATCTTCACTATGACCACCGACAAGTCCGAGACGGTACATATCATTAAGCGCAAGTTCAATCGCCCGGTTCAAGTATGCATGTGTGTATTCTGGAAGTGCATCTTTGATCAGTTCCTGTGCAGTATCGTGAAAAAATCCCTCCGGCTCACCTTGGTCATCTTTTACAATGACACCGCCTTGCGGATCAGGAGTGGCGGCATTGATATTAGCAAGCTTCATTGCAGTCGAATTTGCGAGCAGTGCATGCCGACATACCCTTGTCAGCATAATCGGGTGCTCAGAGGAAATTTCATCCAATTCATCTCTGTGAAGAATCCTAGGGTTATCCCATTGGTTTTCATTCCATCCATCACCGATGATCCATTCCCCTGGCTCCAGCTGTTCCGAATATTTTTTAAGTGCCTCTTTCACTTCCTCTGCCGACTTCATGAATGAAAGGTCTAGTCTTAAAAGCCTTTCACCATGTCCGATAATATGCAAATGGCTATCGACAAAACCGGGATACATTACATGCCCACGCAGGTTGTACTCTGCAGTAATATCATCTTTATACTTGTCGAATAAATCCTGTGTGTCCCCGGTATCGATTATGGTGCCATCTTTTGTAATTACTGCCTCGACCGAATCCCCTTCGTCTATCATGGTATAGATTTTCCCACCATACCAAAGCTTGACCATATGTACTCCTCCCTACCCTTTGGATATTATCTCCATTCTATATTGAAACCAATATGAAGAAAAGCCCCACTGCTCAGCAGTAGGGCTTTTTTAGCCATGTTATTAACGTTGTTGTCCACCGAATTGCTGCTCAGCTTGTTGAACCAAGCGCTTAGTGATTTCTCCACCTACAGATCCGTTAGCACGGGAAGTAGAATCTGGACCAAGTTGAACACCGAATTCTTGTGCGATTTCGTATTTCATTTGATCCAAAGCTTGCTGTACTCCAGGTACAACCAATTGGTTTGAGTTGTTGTTCGCCATTGTAAGTCACCTCCTCGTACTACTAGAATGCGTAATGAGGAGGATAACATGCACTACTTAGGACTGGTATTTGTTGCTATAACTTACAATGATTCATTGAATATAATCAGAATAAGTCCTCGAATTCCTGCTTCGGTTTACTCTGTGCTTTTAATTCAATGATTTCTCGCTCGCTGACAGCTTCGAGAATATCTTCCGTAAAATCTGAATTGGATTCATAAAAATTCGCCTTTTCGCGCTTCGGTCTTGTTTTTGGCGCTTTTGGTACGAACACGGTACAGCAATCCTCATACGGTCGTATGGAAATATCGTACGTTCCTATTTCTCGGGAAATATTGATAATATCCAATTTATCCATTGCAACCAACGGACGGATAATTGGATAATTGGTGACTTCATTGATCGTACTCATGCTCTCCATCGTCTGACTGGCGACTTGACCAAGGCTCTCACCGGTTGTCATCGAAAGGATTTCCTGTTCTTTGGCAACTTCTTCACTGATGCGTAGCATCATCCTGCGCATGATGGTCATACTGTACCCTTCAGGCATTTCCCTGTGGATTTTCTGCTGAATTTTAGTGAATGGAATGATATGGACCTTGATATCATTGCCATACTCTGTCATTTGCTGCGCCAAATCCATTACCTTTTGTCTCGCTCTGTCACTGGTATAAGGTGGCGAATGAAAATGAATCGCTTCAAGCTGGACTCCACGTTTCATAGTCAAATAACCAGCAACCGGGCTATCAATTCCTCCAGAAAGCAGCAATAATGATTTACCAGTTGTCCCAACCGGCAATCCGCCTGCTCCAGGATAATTTTTTGAAGTAATATAGGCTGCGTCCTGCCTTACTTCCACTTTGAGTTCCACATCTGGGTGGTGTACATCTACTGTTACATCTTCTGTATTCACTAAAACATGCGTACCGATAATCCGGTTCAAATCCTGAGAACGCACAGGAAATTGTTTATCTGTCCTTTTTGCAGATACCTTAAATGTTCTCGCATCTTCCGCATCATTGAACGCATATAGGGCAGCTTCCTTGATCAGCTCTTCATCTTTTTCTGTACGGATGGCAAAGCTGAGGCTCTGGATCCCAAACACTTTCTGACATTCCTGCATGATCTCATGGGCATCTTCTCCGTTAAGCACCACAAACATATGGTCACGCGTCTTCTTGATCTTGATTCCTGCATATCCACTAAGCTTTTTCATCAAATTTCCTTGCAGACGCTGTTCAAAGAGCTTTCGATTTTTCCCTTTCAACGCCATCTCACCGTATCGTATCATGATTTGATCAAATTTCATTTTTATCTACCCCATCACTTCGTGTAATTCATTGATTGTTTGTTCTAATTGTTCGCAAAAAGTCCTGACTTCATCAATTGAGTTCTCATAAGATAAGCTTACTCTTAAAGCACTTACCGTCCGGTCGTGCTCCATTCCACAAGCGGCAAGGACTGCACTTTCATCCGCATCTTTGGATGAGCATGCCGATTTTGTAGAAATGAAGATCTCTTTTTTACCCAGAGAATGAATGATGACTTCAGGTTTCAGTCCCGGCACAGAAAAATTCAAAATATGAAGTGCAGCTTCTTCGGGCGAGTTGAGAACCACACCACTCATTTCATTAATCTTCTCTCTTAAGAATTGGTTCATCTCAGTCATTTTATCGCGATTCGTCTTTTCCGCTTCCAATATGAGTCTTAACGCCTTCACAAACGACACGATTCCCGCCAGGTTTTCTGTCCCTGACCTTAAGGATGCTTCCTGTGAACCTCCGTGCATCAATGGAAATAATGTCGTCCCGTTCTTTACATATAGAGCTCCGGTTCCTTTCAGGCCATGGATTTTATGGCCGGAGAAGGTGCAAAGGTCGATTCCGTGACCCTTAATATCCAATTGATGCTTGCCAAGTCCTTGGACATGGTCCACGTGAAAGAACAATTTGTGGTGGGAGGAAGCAATCTTTCCAATCTCCTTGATCGGCTGTATCGTTCCTATTTCATTATTCACTGACATGATACTGATCAGGATCGTATCATCTTTTATTGCATTTTCCACATCGCTTGGGGAAACTTCCCCGAACTCGTTAACAGGAAGATAGGTAACTTCAAATCCAAGTGATTCCAGTGAACGACATGCTTCCAATACGGATGGATGCTCGATGGAAGATGTGATGATGTGCTTTCCTCTATTCTGGTGCTGAAGCGCAATTCCTTTGATTGCCATATTGTTCCCCTCTGTACCACCAGAGGTGAAGATGACTTCTTCCGGTTTTACGGCCAGCAATTGAGCTGCCTGTTTCTTGGACTGCTGCAGCAATCGTTCTGCTTCACTACCAAAATGGTGAATGGAAGAAGGATTGGCGAAATACGTTTCAGCAACCTTATGAAAACTGGCAAGCACTTCTTTATGTGGTTTTGTTGTCGCACTGTTATCCAAATAGATCATCGTACTATCTCCTTTTACGTTTTTGCAATCTTAGATTTTATCATACAATGAATGGAAAATAAATAAACCTGACCAAAAGAGGATACTCAGTCAGATGATCCTCATAGGAAAGCCCGAACAAAGCATTGCTTTTGTCCGGGCTTGGATTCATCTTATTCAATTATTCTTTCCTTCCAGGGGTTCAGCCCTCTATTCATTACCCGATAACTCAAGGGAGGCAAGCAGTGTATCAATGGAAAGCTTTCCGTCATCAGAAACATCTGTCACCCACTCAGGTGTCACGGCGGTTCCGATAACGGTCGGAGTGGAAGATTGTTCAACTTCATTTACAACTAAGTCCCATCTTCGGGAAAAAGCGATTTGCCCCTGACTTTTCGTTTTGTCGTAAGTGAAGTTCGCAGAATGATCTGTTGCGGTCCGACCTTCATCACCGACTTGTATGAATAACACAATTACAACTGTCCATACAGCTATTGTCGTTACACCTGCGACGTACATCATCCACTTTCGCACCTGAAACACCACCTATATCACACTGTCACTTTTTCGCTATATTCCAATCGTTTCAGTAAGTTCGGCTCAATCTGATTGATTGCTTCCGTAGCAATCTCCACCGCAGCTTCATATTGACATTCTCTGAATTCGCGTTCAGCCTCAGCTAATCTTGCTGCAAGCAGTGGGTACTTACTTCGGTAACGATTCCCACATTGAATGACTTGTTCTGCAAGCATGGACTGTTCGATTGTATTTTCGGCTGATTCGTGGACGCGTTCCACCGTATGGATGGCATCCAGCAAACTTGAATTCAATTCACTGATGTCCAGCGGTTGTCGATCCAATCCTGCGTTCACTTCGACCAGTTTGCTCTGTGCGTTATGCAGATCTTCCAAAATGTATTCTGGAACACCAGGCATATTGCTCTTAACAAGTTTGCGGTTCGTCTGCATCAATTTCTGCTGCATTTCCGCTAACTTTTTCTTCGCCTCATGTTCGTCTTTTCGAAGGCTGCGAATTTTTTCATTGAATTCACTGTGTTGTACTTGCAGTGCCTCAAGCTGCTCCTGGTTCTGCTCAAGCTCCACTCTCAATTCACTGTATGGAGATTCTTCGTCAGAAAGTTTCGCTTGGAATTCAGTGAATTGCTTCTTGATTTTGGTCATCCATTTCTCAAGACCTATGTGCTCTTCCATATCTTTATCGTCAAACTGGTAGGAGATCTGCAATTCTTCTACTTCCTGTTTGGTCGCAACAAGAATCTTTTCTGATTCATCCAGCAATTCCTGATATGGTTCTTTCTGCTTCTCGACAAAGTTGCGATCGATCGCTTCTTTCTCTAGGAGATGATACATTTCATTGATACGATTCTCTGTTTCCTTGACGATTTCTTCTATTCCTTCAAGCTTACCTTTTTCCAATTGCTTCACACAGAAGACCAAGCCTTCTTGATGTTTATGTACTTCCTTCTCAAATCCGAGGTGGCTGAGTCTGAATCCATCTGCATTCATACCTTGAATACCTGTCAGGATATCTGATAATTGGCCAGGCAGCTCATAGGATGTTTTCTTATAAAGCAGCGGAAATGCCTCTACGCGCTTCGTCCAAATCGCCATTTCCTGCTTGATTTCTTCTACTAACTGGTTCGCTTCAAGGTAGTCCCCTTGTTGTACCATGTCATGATACTTCTCAAGCTTCCCATCCAAGTAATCCAATTTGTTATCAAAAGATTTTTCTGCTTTGCCGAACTTATAATTATTCTGAAGGAGTTCTTTTCTCATCGCTTTCAATTCAGGCTGGATCGTCTCAATCTCTTTACGGCTCGTTTCTTCAGAATCCATCAACTGATCAAGTTCATGGAACATCGCTTCAATATCCGCTTCGATTTCCTGAAGTTTGGCTTCCGTGTGGTTAAGGATCGCTTTAGCTTTCTTGAATCGATAACGATCAGCAGCTTCCTCCACGTCAAACAGATCCTCTTCAAGGTTGGGCAGTTCCTTCATCAATATCTCATCCCAGCGCTCCCGCCAGGTTTCGAACTTTTCCTGCGTTTGACCTAATAGGTTCAGACTTTTGATTCTGGAAAGTTCCTCTGTGACTTTCCTGTTCATAATATCCAATTTCCATGACTCCAGTCGATCCACTTCGTCATAGATTCTCTTGCGAATGATCAGCCCGGTTATGATCAGTCCGATCAATAGAACGATAGTCCCTACTATGTATTCCATAGACAGCCTCCTTGCCACAATGAAAAAGGGATGAAAATACCTTAGAAAATTATGTTTTATTGTTATAATGATACCATGTATTCGTGTATTTTGGCTAAAATATTTCAAATTATTTAACAGTTTTACAAAAACTAACAGGTCAAGGGGGACTTTCATGATAATCGATGGCCATGTCCATACACCTTTTTGCCCACACGGAACTACAGATACCCTAAAATCATATATCGAAAACGCGATTTTAAAAAATTATCAGTCGATCACTTTTGCAGAGCATGCACCACTTCCTCCATCCTTCAGCGATCCGGCTCCAGATAAAGACAGCGGGATGGATTCGAATGTTGTCGAAGCCTACTTCAACGCGATTACCAAAGTCAAAGAGGAATATCGAGGACAAATACGAGTACTCGCCGGAATGGAAGTCGACTTCATTGAAGGATATGAAGAGGAGACGGCTCACCTTCTAGATACTTATGGTCCACAGCTGGATGATGCTGTTTTATCTGTCCATTTCCTTAAGTCATCTGAAAGGTACCACTGCATCGACTTCAGCCCAGAAGCATTTGACGTTGCAGTAAAGGACTTCGGATCCACACAGGAAGTGTATGATGCATATTTTTCCACTGTGACCAAGTCGGTTGAAGCGGATCTCGGAAAATACAAACCAAAAAGAATCGGCCACATGTCCCTGGTCAGGAAATTCCACAAGCAATTTCCTTCACCAGAAGAATGGACAAGACCGATTCCTCAATTATTACGTCTAATCAAACAAAAAGGCTATGAGTTGGACTACAATGGTGCAGGAATGATCAAACCTCTCTGCGGAGAGACGTATCCACCGCTGCACATTGCAAACGAAGCACACAACATAGGCATACCGTTAGTATATGGATCTGACGCCCATGCAAGCACTGCAATCGGGCAGGGTTATGACGGCTTGGACAGTAAGTTGATCAACGGCTGATCGGCCATCATTGTCACCCATCTTTGCACAGTCCTGCTGTAATGCGTCGCAAAATAATGATGGGATTGATCGAATGTTACGAAATCTTTCCAATCATTCGGCATCGCATAAGGTGCCTGCAGCATTCCTTTCAGCTGCAGAAATAGAAATTTACTTTCACGTGAGTCGGCAACTTTTTTAGAGACGACTTTTTTGAACAACGAATATAATAAATGATTTTCTTTCGATAGATAGGTCACCAGCATTTCACGAACAAACTGATTGTCCATGGACAACTCTCTCTGGATAAGGCATGTGAGTTGATGATGTTCCTGCTTGTAATGTAGAATATCATCAATCAATCGGCAGATCTGATCCAGGGGATGGCAGTCCTTCGTTTCTTTCATATTCTGTTCGATTCGTTCCAAATATAGTTCATAGTAATCGACAATGAGCGTTTCAAGTAACCCTTGCTTACTTTTGAAATGGTAATTGATCAGTGACACGTTCACATTGGCTTGTCCAGCAATATCACGGACAGAAGTTCCGTGATACCCTTTCAAAAAAAACAAACGACAGGCAGCATTCATCACAATT
The DNA here is from genome assembly GCF_042675915.1 of Thalassobacillus hwangdonensis. Classification (NCBI taxonomy): domain Bacteria; kingdom Bacillati; phylum Bacillota; class Bacilli; order Caryophanales; family Bacillaceae; genus Thalassobacillus; species Thalassobacillus hwangdonensis. The sequence goes on from NZ_JBHTKL010000001.1 coordinate 1,421,983, forward strand.
TGTTTGGTTGTTGTTTTTTTCAATTGGACCAACTCCTCTTAACTAAAAATTCTAGGAGGATTCGCTTTTCCCTGCTTCAATCGTTCGTCAATAACTGATAGGCACACAAGAAAAATAGCGTAATATAGCTAATAAGGAGGAATCCCCTTGTTCCAGACGATCACTTACAACGGTACCCGTGAAGAAAATTATGACCTTTTACTGAAACAACTGCATGCGTTGCTTGAAGGTGAAGAGGACCTGATTGCGAATTTGTCCAATGCAGCTTCCCTTCTCAATCAATTCCTTGATGATGTGAATTGGGTAGGCTTCTATCTGTGGAAAGAAGCGGATAACCAGCTGGTACTTGGACCTTTTCAAGGGCTTCCGGCATGTGTCAGAATCCCATACGGAAGAGGAGTATGCGGTACTGCAGTGAAAGACGGAGAGACACAATTGATTGAAGATGTGCATCAGTTTGAAGGGCATATTGCCTGCGATGCCGCTTCCCAGTCCGAAGTTGTTGTTCCGATTTTCAAAGATACTAAGATATTCGGGGTACTCGATATCGACAGTCCTTCCAAAAATCGCTTCGATGAAGTGGACAAGGAATATTTAGAGAAGTTTACAAGAGTCCTGGAAAAACACATTTAACTTTTTCAGGAATCGGATAGGCCTGGGAGCTTTGAGTCTCCCAGGCCTATTCCTATGCTGGTAGTTGAACCAAGGAGTGTTTTATATGAATAAAGAATGGTTGAAGATATTTATTGCTGCTTTCTTCGAGGTTGGATGGGTCATCGGACTGAAGCACGCGGATGACCTTCTCTCATGGGTAGCGACTATCATAGCGATCGCGATCAGCTTTTACTTGTTGATCATGGCTGGGAAAACCCTCCCTGCAGGTACTGCCTATGCTGTTTTTGTCGGGCTTGGTACCGCAGGAACAGTGATCAGTGATCTCTTTCTGTTCAACGAACCGTTCCATTTCGGGAAAGTGACGTTGATTTTTACGCTACTGATCGGAGTGATTGGTTTGAAGCAGGTTACTGGAGAAGGTCAATCGAGTAAAGGAGCTGATGCATGATGCCATGGGTCGCACTGCTTATTGCGGGAGTCTGTGAAATGTTCGGCGTACTGCTGATCAATCGCCTCCATGATAAAAAGAACTGGCAGTCATTGTTTCTGCTTGCCCTGGCATTCAGTGCCAGTTTCATATTCCTTGCATATGCACTGGAGCACCTGCCGATGAGCACAGCCTATGCGATTTGGACTGGTATCGGCGCATGTGGAGGGGCAATCCTCGGGATGATTTACTATGATGAACCAAAAGAATGGAAACGACTTCTATTCATCGGAGTCATTCTTGCATCGACATTAGGATTGAAACTATTGGAATGAAAAGAAGCTGCTTGGCATGTTATGCGAAGCAGCTTCTTCTAATTTAATGGAGTTTTGCAAAACGATCTTCAAGAAAAACCTTATTCTTGCCTCTATCTTTAGCAGTGTATAAAGCCTTGTCCGCCTGACGGATGACAAACGTCGGATCCAGTTCCTCTTCCACTCTCCAGTAGGATACACCACAGGAAACCGTAATTCCAGGCTTCGTACTGGCCTGTATCTCTTCCCGAATAGCATTTGCTATTGCTTCAGCATGTTCCAATGAAGCATCAGGCAGGTAGATTGCCAGCTCTTCCCCACCCATTCGAGCAGCGAATGCTTTTCCTGTCAGTTTGCCTTTCATGATAGATGCTACTTGAATGATGATTTCATCTCCGACTTGATGGCCGTATGTATCATTGACTTTCTTGAAGTCATCGATATCAAACAGCAGGAAGGCACCTTGTTCATCTTTAGCCATATGCTCCTGCACTTGCTGGTCCAGGTAACTTCTTGAGTATAGTTTCGTCAAGTAATCCGTTATGACCGATTTTTCCAATTCTTCTCTCAGCATGGCATTTGCAAACGCTAGTGTAGAATGATGTACAAGCGATTGGAGCAATTTGAATGATTCGAACGGGAAAAAGTAAGGTCGTTCGTGAAGTACGATGACAAAACCGATCGTCCGATCCTGTTCCAGCATTGGGATTGCCATCATGGACTGGAATGGGAACGCCTCGTCGTTTGTTTTCATTCGGTAATCCCCGATGAAAACTGCATCCTGCTGAGTATCGATCATCGCTTCTGTTTGTTTAATGAAAGGAAAGACAGCTTCATTCTTAAAAAAACCTGTACTTCCATCGAGAACTTGATAGCGCTGGTAAGATCCCTCATTAAGCAGGACAAAGCCGACCTCATCCGCATGAAACGATTTCCGAATCTGTTCTGACATATAGATGATCGTGTCTGCCAATCTCAGGTTTGAATTTAGTCGATGAGAGGTTTCATTCACAAGCTGCAAGTCGGAAACGAGCTTTTTCGATTGTTGATAAAGCCTTGCATTTTCCAATGCATTCCCTGCTGTGTTTGCCAGGAGCACAATGAATTCAACATCTTTCTCAGGGAACAGCATCGCGCTGGGGGCAATGACTTCAAGTACTCCATACACTCCCTGTTTACCTTTTAACGGAGCGTATAGACACGACTTCTTGTTTTCTAACCGGTCTTCCATTTGTACTTCCCCTGTCAAATATGCCTGTTCACTGGCTGGGCAATTGCTGTCATTTCCGTATGTAAGTTCTTTGACCGGCAGTTCATGCTTACCGGTAAAATCCTGGGATAAAAGAAGGTGATAATCAAATGAAGGATAAATCTTCTTCAACGTCCGGATGATTTCATACAGGACTTCTTCCATATCCATGGAGGAATGGAATTTCGAAGTGACACGATAAAGCAGTTCGTACTTCCGCTCTTCTTCCAACGTTTTATAATAACTTTCCATTTTTAATAAAAAGCGTAATACTTGGAAAGCAACTTCACTGACCTCCTGATCCTCTGGCGCCCACGCTTCTTTGAATGCCAGCATTATATATCCGTAATTCTTCTGTTCAATTTGGAGAGGAACAATGTAAGAAAACAATTCTCTCTTCTGCTTGAACAAATGTGACGCTTCCATGTAGTAGGAATTTTCATCTTTAAAATCTATAGCAGAAATACGCTCCATCAGCACTTCTTCTCTGTCACTGTAAAGTTCATAATCACCTTTCCATTCATCATAAAGGTAAAAAGAACACATTTCGGCACCAAAAATACGCTTCATTTCATATGACATCGTAGCAATAAAGCCGCGGTATGAATAATCACTTATTCCCGTAAACATCTCAAACAACCGATTTTGTAACGCATTCAACAGTAATCGCTCATTCCCCATAAACGCTTTGGCACCTCACCTATTTTAATCGATCAGGATATGACCACATTTTTCCAAAAGGTATAAAGAACTAGTTACATCTAGGTATTTTAATCCATAAATGTATTGTATCACCATGTGTTATATTTGAACAGTAGAAAAACGCATCGAATCTTTCGATGACTCTTGACTTCTTCCGCTATTAAACCTATAATAGCCTTTGTGTAAAATAAATGGCAGCCTATGTGAACCTACGGTGTTTTCATTTTGTTCCTCGATACGAGGTGCATCGTGTAACTCTCTGCTGCTGGAGCGATGGTGCATGAAAACATAATGAGCATCGAGTCTGGAACACACTGTTCTTATTTTATGCAAATAAAATATAAAGGAGGAAATACCTATGGCACGTTTTACAGGTTCAATTTGGAAAAAGTCTCGTCGCCTTGGCATTTCTTTGAGCGGTACAGGTAAGGAGCTAGACAAGCGCCCTTACGCACCAGGACAACATGGTCCAAACCAACGTAAGAAAGTATCAGAATATGGTCTTCAATTGCAAGAGAAGCAAAAGCTTCGCTTCATGTATGGCCTTAACGAGCGTCAGTTCCGTCGTATGTTCGACGAAGCTGGTAACATGAAAGGGATCCACGGTGAGAACTTCATGACACTTCTTGAATCTCGTCTGGATAACCTTGTTTACCGTTTAGGTTTGGCTCGTACTCGCCGTCAGGCACGCCAATTGGTAAACCACGGTCACGTAACTGTAGATGGAGGTCGTGTTGACATCCCATCTTACCGCGTGAAGCCAGGTCAAACAATCGGTATTCGCGAGAAATCCCTAAACTTGAACATCGTTAAAGAAGCGGTTGAAGTGAACAACTTCGTTCCTGAATACCTTGCTTTCGATGCTGAAAAGCTTGAAGGTACGTATAGCCGTCTTCCTGAACGTTCTGAATTGCCTTCAGAAATCAATGAAGCACTTATCGTTGAGTTCTACTCTCGTTAATAAGCTTCATGAAAAGCCATCCGATCTCATTCGGATGGCTTTTTTTATTATCTATAGCATTTCTTTACATACTAAGCGACAATAATAGTGAATCGGAAAGGAGAACTTGCGATGCTTCATCATGTTGAAATCTATGTGTCGGACTTGCAATCCTCCAAAGCATTCTGGGGATGGCTGCTTCCTGAACTTGGCTATTTTGAATATCAGAAATGGCATGAAGGGATCAGCTGGAAGAAAGATGACACGTACCTCGTATTTGTACAAGCGGAACAACGATTCCTGCATATCCCTTACCATCGGCAGCGGGTCGGCCTGAATCACCTGGCTTTTCACGCAGAATCTCGGAGCCATGTCGATAAGATTACAGATGCTTTCAAAACGAAAGGGATTCGTATTCTATACGAAGACCGCCACCCTTATGCTGGTGGAGAGGATTATTATGCCGTCTATGCAGAGGACCCTGATCGGATCAAAGTTGAAATCGTCAGTCCAACATAATTTAGAAAAACTTGGCTTGTCGCTAAGCACTTATGGCGAAAGCCTTAGTATTTCTTATACTTTATTCCTCTAATGAACTTAAACTTTATTAAAGTATAAAAGAGGCAGCCGACCGGCTGCCTCTTCTGCTATCAGTTGAAACGGATCATAAAGTATTTTTTCTTTCCGCGACGAATGATGGTGAATCTGCCATCAATCTTATCCGCTTCTCCAAGCTCATGAGTCATTTCCTGATTACGGTCTCCATTGATGTAAATCGCACCATTCTTGACATCTTCACGTGCCTGACGCTTAGATGAAGAAATTCCAGCTTCGACAAGCAGATCAACCAGTCCGATCGATGCTTCAGAAACGGTATGGGTCGGTACATCCTTGAATCCAAGCTCGATTTCATCTGCTGAAAGCGATTGGATATCCCCACTGAACAATGCTTTCGAAATACGCTGCGCCTGCTCGACTGCACTTTCTCCATGAACCATTGCAGTCATCTCTTCCGCCAGTCGTGTCTGTGCGACTCGTTTATGAGGCTGGGTAGCTACTTCATTTTCCAATTCCGCGAGTTCTTCCATGCCAAGGAATGTGAAGTACTTCAGGAATTTCACTACATCACGATCATCTGCATTGATCCAGAACTGGTAAAACTCGTATGGTGATGTCTTTTCAGGATCGAGCCATACTGCCCCACCTGCCGTCTTACCGAACTTCGTACCATCCGCTTTCGTGATGAGCGGAACGGTCAATCCGTAAGCTTCAGCCGCTTCTTCTCCTACTGTACGTCTACGGATCAATTCCAATCCAGCCGTAATGTTCCCCCACTGATCACTTCCACCGATTTGCAGGGTACAATTTTCTTTCTGATTCAGATTGTAGAAGTCCAGCGATTGCAAAATCATGTAACTGAACTCTGTGAAAGAAATCCCTTGTTCAATCCGTGATTCAACTGAATCTTTTGCAAGCATGTAATTGATGCCGAAATGCTTGCCGGTATCTCTTAAGAACTCAATGACATTGATTTGAGACAGCCATTCAAAATTATTACGAGCAACTGCTGCATTTTCACCGCTGTCAAAGTTCAGAACACCTGCAAGCTGTTGCTTGATGCTTTCGCTGAACTGTTGGACAACCTCCGCATCATTCAGCTGACGCTCAGTTGAACGTCCACTCGGGTCACCGATCATTCCTGTACCTCCACCTACAAGTGCAATCGGTCGATGCCCTGCCTGCTGGAATCGTTTCAACATGGTGATCGGAAGTAAATGACCAATATGGAGACTATCTGCAGTCGGGTCGAATCCACAGTATAGCGTCACCTGCTTTTCATTAAGATGTTTTTCCAGGCCTTCCTTGTCGGTAATAGAGTGTATTAACCCTCTTTGTTCCAAGTCGTTTAGAATTCCCACGAATACCCACTCCTTCTTTTTGCATGTATTTAGTGTTAGTAGAAAAAAATGAAAACAAAAAAACCTCCCCCCTAAAAAAGGGACGAGGTTGTTGTCGCGGTACCACCCTTGTTGCACATTTCGTGCCACTTGTATCGATAACGGCTTGATGTAAACCGCTTCTGCCTGCACAGAAGAAAGCTCCCGATCGTAATTCGCTCCTGGATATGTACTGCCTTTCACCTGCCGGCAGCTCTCTTGAACAGGGATCCATTAGCTACTTCAATCCTTCTTCGCTCCAATAAGTATTTTACTGTGTATTATTTTTATCATAAACGTCAGGGAAAATCAATCTTTTTTACAAGTTAGTATATGTTCCCAAAAATATCTCTGTGTTATAATTGAAAGTGGATTTTTTAGGAGGTTTGAATATGTCAGAAAACCAGAAATTCAATGGCTTCATGACGAAACTGAAGGAGATTTGGCGTAAAGGTACGTTCCAGAAATCCGGACGGATCACGTATGATGTCGTTTGGAATATTATTTTATTTTTTATCATAATCGGTGTTGTCAGTCTATTTTTTGCAGGTGGTGTTGGAGCGGGATATTTCGCATCCCTTGTAAAAGATGAAAATATCCGTTCAAAAGCACAGATGGAACAGGATGTCTATAATTACACCGAAACATCCGAGCTGTACTTCGATAATGAAGAATACTTAGGTAAAATCCGCTCCGACCTCTATCGTGAAGAAGTTGGACTCGGGGAAATTTCTGAGCATTTGAAGAATGCGGTCATCGCAACGGAGGACGAATTTTTCCATACTCATAACGGTGTAGTACCGAAAGCGATTGCTCGTGCGATTGTCCAGGAAGTGACCAATTCGAACGTCAAAACTGGTGGTAGTACTTTGACACAGCAGTTGATCAAGAACCAGATCCTGACGAATGAAGTATCTTTCGAACGTAAAGCGAAAGAGATCCTTCTTGCCCTGCGTCTTGAGCGCTTCTTTGAAAAGGACGAGATTCTTGAAGCCTACTTGAATATCGTCCCGTTCGGACGTAATGCGAATGGACAGAACATTGCAGGCGCACAGACGGCAGCTGAAGGAATCTTTGGTGTGGAAGCGAAAGACTTGAATCTGGCACAGGCAGCATTCATCGCAGGTCTTCCCCAAAGCCCGACCTACTACTCCCCGTTCACCAACGGCGGAGAAGTGAAAAGTGAAGCAGGGCTTGAACCTTCCTTGAATCGTATGAGAGAAGTACTTTCACGTATGCTGGAGAACGAATATATCAATCAAGCAGAATATGAAAAAGCACTTGCTTATGATATAAGAGAAAACTTCACAAAACCGACTGATTCCTCGATTGCGAATTATCCTTGGCTGACTTTCGAACTTGAAAAGCGTGCGATGGATAAGCTCGGTCAATACTTGGCAACGCAGGATGGTCATTCAGTGGAAGACTATGAAAACGATGCAGACTTGAATGAAGAATACAAGATTAAGGCTGAACGCGAGCTGCGTAGAGGTGGCTATAAGGTACATTCGACCATCGATAAAGAAATGCACGATATTGTACAAAAAGTGAAGAACGAATATGAGAATTATGGCGCGGATCGTACACTGGTAGAAACAAATGAAGAAACTGGTGAAACCACCGAAACCGTTCTTCCTGTACAAGTCGGAAGTACAATCATTGAGAATAAAACCGGTAAAATCAAAGCATTCATCGGTGGACGTGACTTTGATAAAAGTCAGGTGAACTACGCAACAGACTCCCAACGTACCAATGGTAGTACGATGAAACCTGTTCTGGTTTACGCACCAGCAATGGAACTGGGTGAAGTACAACCTGGTTCCGTAATTGCAGATACTTCCATGTACTATACTGGCACGGATAATGAAGTTACCAACTATACGATGCGCTATCACGGTTTCACCTCCGCAAGGGAAGCGCTAAAGAAATCTTATAACGTCCCAGCAGTTAAGACTTATAAGAAAATAATCAATAAAAATCCGAAGCAGTTCATGGATAAAATGGGCTACACCACAATTCCTGAAGCAGCTTTCTCATACGAATCTTCCGCTATCGGGACCACCTTGGTCACAAATGAGGAAAATACGAATGCCTATGCAACTTTTGGTAACATGGGTAAATTCGTTGATGCTTATATGATCGATCGTATTGAAACGAAGGATGGAAAAATCATCTATCAGCATGAAAGTGAAGCAGTCGACGTTTTCAGTCCTCAAACAGCTTATTTGATGGTCGATATGATGAGGGATGTCCTCCGCTCAGGTACTGCTGCAGGAGTGCCGCCACAACTGAAATATTCTGGAGTTGACTGGGCTGGAAAAACCGGTACAACGAATGATTATAAGGATACATGGTTCATCGCAACGAATCCTAATGTTACAGTCAGTATGTGGATGGGGTATGATCGGAAATTCAGCTTGAATAAAAATGGATACAGTAGCAGAAATACGACACTATGGTCAAAAGTAGTCAACGCCCTTTCCGATGTACGACCGGAACTGATGGTTCCTGACAGCGGCTTCCAAAGCCCTGGAGGACTGGTTACTCGTTCCTACTGTGCATCATCCGGTATGGCACCTTCTGAGCTTTGCTCGAAAGTTGGCCTAGTTGAGTCAGACATATTCAATTCGAAATTCGCTCCAAACAAAAAAGATAACAGCTTGATTGGCGGAGACTTCGTCAAAGTAAAAGACAGGATGGTTGTAGCAGGCGCCAAAACACCAAGTGAGTTCATCATTGAAGGTGGCGGAGTCATGCTGAACCCTGCTTATCTGAAAGAGAACAATTTGAACAAGCCTGAAGTGCTGAAAGATCTGATTCCTAATTCAGCACGATGGGATAAAGTAGCCTTGCCATCAGGTGATTCGATCGCTTCATCTGTAGCAAGTTCTGATGAAATCAAAGATGACGGAAAGAATCCAGCTGCTCCAGGCGGTATTTCTGCAAGTGGATCTGCCATCAGCTGGTCAGCATCAGGATCCAATGATGTCGTAGGCTATCGCATCTATCGCTCCGCCAAGTCAGGCGCAAACTTCAGCCTGCTGGGAAGTACAACTGACTTATCCTACAACTTCTCAGGTAAAGACGGATATTATGCAGTTCGTGCAGTCGACTATTTCGGAAGGGAATCTTCCTTATCCAAGCCTGTTAAAGTAGGTACACCGGATAAAAAAGAAGAGAAACCGAAACCTCCGAAAAAGGATAAACCGAAAGAAGATCCTAAACCTGACGATCCAGAGCCTGAAGATAACGATGATAACGAAGGCGATAACGGAGGAACCGATGATGGTGGTGACTCTGGTGAAGGCGGATCAGGCGGAAACGACGATTCAGACTCTGGCGGAGATGATGAAGCTGGAGGAGACTCTGGAGGCGGAGAAGCCGGAGGAGATTCTGGAGATGGAGAAGCCGGAGGAGACTCCGAAGAATAATATTCAATAAAAAAAAGATGTAGAAGTATCACTTAATTTATATAGCGTAGTCAACATACGCAGACTCCTACGGGAACAGCACGAGTCCGAAGGCCCCACAGGAAAACGGTCTGTGTTTTCCGAGGAGACTGAGGCCGTGCCCGAGGAACGCGAAGTATGTTGACGGAGCTATGCACGCATCATCAATATTTTTAAAAGATCCGATAAATTCGAATGAATTTTATCGGGTCTTTCTTTTTTTCACCAACCTCCATACAAATTTCAAGTGATTTGTCACACATAGGACCTTTCAGAAGATTTCAATAAGACTGGATTCCTGTATAATGGAATTAACCCTTTTTAAACAGGTGGTGTATCAATGAAGCATGTGAAGACATACCATTCCATGGAAGTGGAAACGGAAAATAGTTCCTTGATCGTAGAAGGTCCATTAGCCTCAGAAGAACTCTCCAAATATGAATTCCATCAAGGACTGACAGCATTTCGTCCACCTTTTAAACAGTTCGAAGCGGTGAAATCGATCGCCGACTTCGACGAAGGACGCATCATCATTGCAAGGCACAACGAAACCATCGTCGGCTATGTCACGTACCTCCACCCCGACCCGCTGGAAAGATGGTCACACTTCAATATGGAAGACCTGCTTGAGTTAGGTGCTATTGAAGTTGCTGATGGTTACCGGGGATACAGAGTCGGCTCCCATCTTCTCCGGGTAGCGATGATGGATGAATTCATGGAAAACTATATCATCATTTCTACAGAATATTACTGGCATTGGGACTTGAAAGGAACGGGCCTCAGTATCTGGGATTATCGAAATGTCATGGAAAAAATGATGGCCGCAGGCGGACTGACCCCTGCCCCCACAGATGATCCTGAAATTGTTTCCCACCCGGCTAACTGTCTGATGGTTCGCATTGGTGATAATGTCAGTGATACATCGATTGAAAAGTTTGATGAATTACGCTTCTTGAAGCGTCACGCATACCGTAAACAAAGGAGGTCCTAGTATGATTGTCGAAGAGATCATGAAAACAGAGGTCATCACCCTTTCCCCGACAGATACGATTGAGCGGGCACTCACACTTCTGAATGAAAACCATATACGTCATTTACCTATCGTCGATAAGGATCACTGTGTTATCGGGATTGTATCTGATAGGGATGTAAGAGATGCGAGTCCATCGACATTCGATGATGATCCGAATCCAGCAGAACTGAAGAACGAAATCCGTTCAATTATGACATCACCCGTCATAACGGTGCATCCTCTGGATTTCGTTGAAGAGGTTGCCGGCATTTTCTACGAGCATGAAATCGCCTGTGTGCCGGTAACAAAAGAAGACAGGCTTGTGGGAATCATTACAGAGAAAGATATGCTGTACACCCTAATACAATTGACAGGAACGAATGTTCAAAGTTCCCAGATCGAAGTGAAAGTCATCAATAAACCTGGTATCCTTCCTCAAGTGTCCCAAGTGTTAGGAAAACGCAAAGTGAATATCAGTTCTGTACTGATCTATCCTTACAAGGAAGATGCCAACTACAAGATCATCGTTTTCCGTGTCCAGACGATGAATCCTATGCCGATCATCAATGACTTGAAAGAGGCAGGCTATGAAGTGTTATGGCCTAACATGCCGGGGATGTCACCATGACCTGTAAAGCAGCTTTCATTTTTGCCGATGAATTCATGAATTACCGATTCCGGGATGATCACCCTTTCAACCAGCAGCGCGTCCGGATGACGAAGGAACTTCTTGAGGCGGAAAATGCGCTGCACACTGACAGCATCATGGCTCCTCGTGCTGCTACAGATGATGAACTCTTACTCGTACATAGCAGAAAATACGTGGAGGCAGTGAAAAAAGCCGGGCAAGGTTTATTGAAGGAAGATGAAGGACTGGAATTCGGAATCGGCACAGAGGACACACCTATATTTGAAAACATGCATGAAGCTTCATCTTTACTTGTAGGCAGTACGCTGACAGCTATCGATGCAGTGCTTGAGGGAAATTATGACCATGCATTGAACCTTGGCGGTGGACTGCATCATGGGTTCGAACGGAAGGCTTCAGGCTTTTGCATCTACAATGATGGCGCGGTCGGAATCAAATATATAAGAGAAAAATATGATTATAAAGTGTTGTATGTTGATACCGATGCACACCACGGAGATGGTGTCCAGTGGGCGTTTTATGATGATCCGAATGTGTGCACCTTTTCCATTCATGAAACGGGCAGATACTTATTCCCCGGTACAGGAAATGTGAATGAACGCGGATTGAAAGAAGGCTACGGTTATTCGTTCAACCTCCCCATCGATGCATTCACGGAGGATGAATCTTTTCTTGAATTATATGAATCCGCTTTCAGAAAAATTGTTGAATTTTTCAAGCCAGATGTCATTGTTACACAGAATGGTGCGGATGCCCATTATTTTGACCCTCTCACCCACTTATGTTCAACAATGAAAATATATGAAGAAATCCCCCGGCTTGCGCATGAACTCTCCCATGAGTTCTGTGAAGGACGATGGATTGCTCTTGGAGGCGGTGGATACGATATTTGGCGAGTGGTGCCAAGGGCTTGGGCACAAATTTGGCAAGTGATGAATACCGGTAAACCATTCGAAGGAAAGCTGCCTCCAAACTGGATTGATGATTGGAGCAGCGCATCACCTGTAGAATTGCCATCGACCTGGTCGGACCCGGAACCTCTTTATAAACCTATCCCGAGAAAAGCGGAGATAACCGAAAAGAACAAGAAGGTTCTGGAAAAAGCGATGCAATTCATAGACAACCAAAATAAATATAAGCCTCAATCCATGTAAAAAGAGGGTGCCCGGTAAAGCCGGACACCCTCTTCTCTTATGTCTGATCATATGTAGGATCAAGTATGACGATCTCAACACGTCTGTTCTTCTTCAAGTTTTCAGGCGAATCATTTGGCACATTCGGTCGAGTATCCCCATATGCAACAGCCGAAAAGCGTGTCGCGTCCAACTCCGTAGCTGATGAAATATAGCGTATGACACTGCTTGCCCTTGCACCTGACAACTCCCAATTCGATGGGTAACGGAAGGTGGAAATCGGTCTGCTATCCGTATGCCCCTCCACTTTGATATGGTTGGGGATATTTTTAAGCAGTGTGCCCACTTTGACAAGAAACGGTTGTCCGGACTCCAGGATTTCAGCTTCTCCTGATTCAAACAATAATTGCTCCTGGAGGACAAGGACGACACCTCGATCCGTCCTGGAGGCGGAAATTACATCATTCAATTCATTTTGCTTCAGGAATTGCTCCACTTCGTTCACCAGTTGCTCCAGGCTCTCTTCCCCCCGATCATTCCCTTGCGTTTGCCGGGATTCGGCATCATAATCGGTGGAATTCGTCTGATTCGTCGGTGTTTCGAATTCATTCGAAGTTTTGCCATTTTCCTGCGGACTGGATTGTTCAGTCGGATTCTCCATTTCCACTGGTGATGGATAGAAATCAAAAATCATCCGGTTACGGAAAGATTCAGCGATGGCTTCAAATTTGACTAAATCAATTTGTGACATGGAGAACAAAAGAATGAAGAAAACCAGAATCAACGTCATCATGTCTGAATAGGTCACCATCCACTTCGGTGCACCTTTGTCTTCCCGCTGTTTCCGCTTATTCCTACGCTTCATTGGCTGCTTCCCCCAAGTAAGCTTCTTCTTCTTCGAACTCCTCCTGTCTATCTTCATTCGATAAGAAGGCACTCAGTTTCTCTTCCAATATCTTAGGGTTCTGTCCGGATTGTACACCGATGACGCCTTCGATAATGATCTGACGCAAAAAGATTTCCTGATCGGTCTTATTCGAAAGCTTTCCAGCCATCGGGGTGAAAACCAGATTGGCGAGAACCGTACCATAGAATGTCGTCAGTAAGGCTACTGCCATTTTAGGACCTAGTGTTGTAGGGTCACTTAAGCTGTTCAGCATCAATACAAGCCCGATAAGTGTCCCGATCATCCCCCATGCCGGCGCATACTCTGCCGATTTAATAAGGATGGATCTTCCCCGCTCATGACGTTCTTCCAATGCATCGATTTCTGCATTCATAATGTCATTGATGACATCAGGTTCAATTCCGTCCACCGCAAGCAGGATGCCTTTCCTGATGAAAGGATCATCAATCTCATCCAGCTCACTTTCCAATGCTAATAAGCCTTCACGTCGTGCCTTCTCTGAAAGCTTGACGAAAAGACCGATGAGTTCTTTCAAATTCATGTCACTCTTATTGAAAGCTACACGCATGACTTTCCACGTTAGCTTAAGTTCATCCAAATTGAAATTGATCAGCAAAGCAGCCACTAATCCACCAAGCACAATCAAAATCGAAGATATTTGGACGAAGGATTGCATTCCGGAGACACCGCCACTGGACAGAATCCCGAACATGATCATGATTGTTCCGAGTGTAATACCAATTGGAGTTAAAATATCACGCTTTTTCATACTCTCTCTCCCTAATCTGCGTTTCTATTCTAACTCCTATATCGGCATTATTCTGATTTTGTTGAGTCTCTTTCGATAATTCGATGTGGAAGAATGACGTTTTGCTCCTCTACCTGCTCTTTATTCATATATTTCGTCAGCAGGCGCATAGCGACCGCTCCAATATCATACATCGGCTGTACGACAGTGGACAATTTAGGGCGCACCATTGTGGCAAGTCGCGTATTATCGAATCCGAACACTTCGATATCCTCAGGTACTTTCAATCCTCTGTCCTGTGCTCCATGGATGACGCCAAGTGCCATCTCATCCGAGGATACAAAAATCGCTCTTGGAGGATTTGCAAGCTCGTTCAACTGTTCGAATGCTTCTATGCCTGAATCATAGGAGTAGTCGCCTGTTACAACAAGTTCATCAACAGCCTCCACCCCTGCTTCTTCCAATGCTCTGCGATAGCCATCCATTTTCTGTGTATTGATGACGGTATCTTCAGGACCAGATACGAAAGCAACACGCTGATTATCATGGGAAAGCATCAGCTTTGTCGCTTCATAAGCTGCTTCCTCGTAATTGATATTGACGGATGGAATGCTGTTCGTTTCATCAATCGTGGCAGCCAGAGCAACAGGTACTGGTGCACTCTTGAATTCCTGGATATGTTCGTCGGTAATGTTTCCACCCATAAAGACAAGGCCATCGACTTGTTTTCCGAGCATCGTATTGATGAGATGGACTTCTTTATCCTTATTCTGATCGGAGTTGCTTAAAATGATATTGTAATTGTACATCGTTGCAATATCTTCGATTCCTCGAGCCAATTCAGCAAAGAAGATGCTGGAAATATCAGGGATAATCACTCCGACAGTCGTCGTCTTTTTACTTGCCAACCCTCGTGCTACAGCATTTGGACGATAGCCTAGTCGTTCAATGGCATCTGTCACCTTTTTCCTCGTTGCAGGTTTGACATTCGGATTCCCATTGACCACTCTCGATACAGTCGCCATCGAAACATTGGCCTCTCTCGCTACGTCATATATGGTTACATTCATGGGGTGTTCCCTCCTCAAATTTTTTCTTTTTCTGTTTAATAAATCAATGATTGTACAGGATGATTCCTTATGCAACCAGGTTCTCCAATCAATCTGCTATTAAAATCATACCCTAAAATGTCGAAAGATAAAATAAACATGCATGAAAACATGTATTATACAGTGAATATACAGTTCCTTGTCAAGTAAAAAAGCCGAGCTATCCACTACATAGCCCGGCTTGACTTAATTACTTGTTACGTAGTTCTTCCATCATCTTGTGGAACATCCCGATATCCATCTGCTGCGCAGCATCCGATAATGCAACGGCTGGATCAGGGTGTACTTCCGCCATGACGCCATCTGCTCCAATAGCAAGTGCAGCTTTTGCAGCCGGCAGCAGCAAGTCTCTTCTTCCTGTAGAGTGAGTGACATCCACCATGACCGGCAGGTGCGTCTCCTGCTTCAAAATCGGTACAGCCGTGATATCCAATGTATTTCTTGTCGCTTTTTCATACGTACGGATACCACGCTCACATAAGATGATGTCTTGATTCCCAGTTGAAATGATATATTCAGCAGCATTGATGAACTCGGAAATCGTCGCTGACATGCCCCGTTTCAATAAGACGGGCTTATTAATGGAGCCTGCAGCTTTCAACAATTCAAAGTTCTGCATGTTTCTCGCACCGATTTGGATTACGTCAATGTAGTCTGCCGCTTTTTCCACATCAGCAGGGTTGACGATTTCACTGATGACTGCAAGATCATATTCATCTGCAACTTGTTTAAGTATTCGCAGACCTTCCATGCCTAATCCTTGGAAATCGTATGGAGAAGTACGAGGCTTGAATGCTCCACCACGCAACAGCTTAAGGCCTTGTTTTTTGACAGCTTCAGCAACTGTCGCTACCTGTTCGTAGCTTTCAACCGCACAGGGCCCCATGATGAAGCTCGGTGAACCATTACCGATCTTTTCCCCTTTAATATCAATGATCGTGTCCTCTGGCTTCTTCTTCCTGGAAACGAGCAGTGCTTTACGGTGGTCATCTTCCTGGAGCTCAAGGCTTGCTTTGAAAATCTGTTTGAAGAGATGCTCCAATGTAGAGTTTTCAAATGGACCAGCATTATTCGAAGTTAGTTCATCGAGCATTTTTCTTTCGCGGACTGGATCAAAGCGGTTGATGCCTTGTTTATGTTTGACTTTCCCTATTTCCTTCGCCAGTTCCCCACGTTTATTGATCAAGGTCAGGATTTCCTGATTCAATACGTCGAGTTCTTTACGCAATTGATCTAGTTGCTCATTACTCAAGATAAACTCCCCCATCATATTTATACTTCTGCGAAATTATGGTACATTCAAAGATAATTACGGAATATTATAACGAACTTCATATTTATTGTCATCCCTTTAAAGCGATAAAATATCATTACATTTTCTTATCAACGAAAGGATCGAATTAGATGGAAGAAAAAATCTTCGCACTTGATATTGGCACCCGATCGGTCGTGGGCATCATATTAGTCAAATCCGAAAAGCGGTTTGAAGTGATCGACCTCCTTTCCATGGAGCATGAAGAAAGATCCATGCTTGACGGTCAAATCCATGACGTGATGGCGGTTTCGAAGGTCATCAGGGCAATTAAAGAACAGCTGGAAAGTAAGCATGGTCCATTGAAGGAAGTTTGTGTCGCAGCAGCAGGAAGGGCTTTGAAGACGAAGCGGGTCACAATCGGCAAAGATATTGAACGACAGCCCCTTATGGATCAAGAAGCGATTTTACATATGGAATTAAGTGCAGTCCAGCAGGCACAGTATGAATTAGCCACTGAGCATCAGGACTCATCCATAACAGACTATTATTGCGTAGGATATTCGTTACTACATTATCATCTGGATGGCCAATTGATCGGATCACTGATTGACCAGCAAGGAAAAAAAGTAGAAGTTGAGATCATCGCTACCTTTCTTCCGAAAATTGTGGTCGAATCTCTGCTCTCTGCCTTACACCGTGCAGGTTTGGAAATGAGGGCCCTTACTTTGGAACCGATTGCAGCCATCCAAGTGCTGATTCCACCTTCAATGAGAAGGTTGAATGTCGCACTGGTGGATATCGGTGCAGGCACGAGTGACATTGCCATTACAGATAGCGGAACAGTAACTGCCTACGGAATGGTTCCATCTGCAGGAGATGAAATCACAGAAGCGATCAGCGACCATTATTTATTGGATTTTCCTAAAGCGGAAGAAGCAAAAAGAAGCCTCTCCAACAAAGAACCCGTTGTTGTGACAGATATTCTTGGATTTGATACGGAAGTCACCTATGAAAATGCCGTCTCCGATATTTCAGATGCCATCCAGCAACTCACCGACAGAATTGCAGATGAGATCATCGAATTGAATTCAAAAGCACCAAAAGCTGTCATGCTGGTAGGTGGGGGCAGTCAGACCCCGGATCTTGCCAGAAGGCTCGCTGACCGTCTGAACCTTCCAGAAAACAGAGTTGCCATCCGGGGAACGGATGCTATCCAACAGCTTTCACCTGATGCTGGACTTCCGAAAGGCCCGGAGATGGTGACCCCTTTAGGAATCGCAATTGCAGCTGAATCCAATCCAGTCCACTATATCAGTGTCCAGGTGAACGGTATAACCGTCCGTATGTTCGATATGAAGCAGCTTACCGTCGGGGATTGCCTGCTTGCCGCTGGAATCGATATGAAACGTCTTACCGGTCGTCCAGGAATGGCATACATCGTAACAATGAATGGAAAATCACTCACCTTACCAGGACAATTCGGCACATCGCCAATACTCCAGCTTAACGGTAAGTCAGTATCCTATGAGGATCACATTCAAAATGGTGATTGTCTGACGGTAGAAGAAGGAAAACAGGGTGCTTCTCCAGATTATACGGTAGAAGACCTTATTGGTAATGTCGAAGACTTTCCTATCAAAGTGAATGATCAACATTATAAATGGACCAACCCGCTGATTCGAGTCAACGGGGAGATTGTCAGCAAAGACATGAAGTTGAAAGACCACGATAACGTGACCTACCAGCCAATCAGGAAGGTAGCGGACATCCTTGGCATCTTGAATCTATCTTTTGAGAGTAACCACAGGATTTTTGTAAAGGTGAATGGGGAACAACTTACTTTCGATTGCAACAACGCGCTGGCATATGACGGAACTTCCATAAGTATGGATGCACCTATTCAGCCTGGCGGACTCCTTACCCTCGATACCCATGGGAAGAACCTTACGACAAGAGACGTGCTCGACCGGTTAGCATTATCATTCGAGAAAGAAGTGGATGTCTTTTTTGATGATGAACCAGTGAAAATGACTAAGCAATACATCCAAGTGCGTAGGAATGACGAGCTTTTATCCATACAAGCCCGCATTTATGATGGGGACGTTCTAAAAGTCGATGAAAAGAAGGAAGACCCATTCATCTTCCAGGACATTTTCAGGTATGTGGATATCGATTTGACCAATAGCTCTGGCCATTTTAAAATCTACCGAAATGATCAGCCTTCTACATTCTTTGAAGAAATCAATCCAGGAGACCGGCTGGGTATTAAATGGTTCTCAGTCTTAACAGATAAGTAGCAAATAAAAAATCCGAACACCATTTCATATGGGTTCGGATTATTTTATTCCCAGACCATTAGTGAATTAGGGAAAGGTGTGGACATACCGAAACAAAGCGTAGTCAACATACGGAGACTCCAGTGGGAACAGCACGAGTCCGAAGACCTCGGAGTAAAGCGTTTTTTGCTTTGCGAGGAGGCTGAGGCCGTGCCCGCGGAAAGCGAAGTATGTTGAAGGAGCGGTACTTTTATTTCATATGCGCTTTAAACTACGCTCCAATTCTTTTTCCGTTATTCGACCGTGTGATGCATTCCATATTACTTCGCCGTTTTTGAATAAAAGAACTTGAGGGGATTCATGCCTGATGCTGTAAGCTGTAGCAACTTCATTTGATAAAGCTCTAGATTCTTGTACATTCAATTGAAAACACGGATAGTCCGTCATAGCGGAGAAAGCATCGAATTCCGTTTTTGCCATTGCACTGATCGGGCATGTAAGGCTGTGCTTCAGTAAATAAAAGAAGTTGTTTTCATTTGATACGCGTTCAAATTCATGTTGGTCATTCAAGATAGTTACTTTACTCATTGAATTGTCCTTCCTTTCCATTGAAAACGGCGAAGCATCTCTGCTTCGCCGTTAAATTGTTATAGATTAGAGGATGTGGAAGTATCCTGCTGCTTTTCCAGTTCTTCTGCTGCCTCTTCAATGGCTTCTGCCACTTCCTGTGCAGCTTTTTCAGCTTCCTGGTCTTCTCTGCTGCGGAAGTTTTTCACTTTATCACCAAGGTTTTTTGTAGAGTCCTTCATACGTGAACCGAACTCCTGGGATTTTTCGCTGACATTTTTAGAAAACTGAGAGGAGGATTCTTTTGCGCGTTCTTTCCATTCCCCACTTTTTTCTGATGCAACGTCTTTCCAATCCACTGCACGATCTTTCAAGTAGTGAGAGCCTTGGTTGATATCATCTCTCAGCTCGCGGCCTGCTTTCGGAGCGAAAAGCAATGCTACTACTGCACCGACTAGACCTCCGATCAACGATCCGATTACAAAATCCCTGCTATTGTTTCCGTTTTGCTGTTGACTCATTTTGAATTCCTCCCTTTTTAATTACCTTACATCTTCTTTTTTAGCTTTTTTATATAAGTTGATAGCAACTTGTCCCCATTTCATGGCCTGTGCAGCAGAATCTGTATTCTTGTCAGCTGAAGTTGTGAGACTTCTTGAAACGGTCCGGATCGATTGGTTGAACTCCTGGACAGAGTCTCCGATTCCTTTCACTCCGTCTACAAGTGAATTCAGCTTCTGTGACTTCTCGCCGACATCTTCAGCCAATTTATTCGTCTTATTCAATAATGCCGTGGTCTCAAGCGTAATCCCTTCCATCTGCTTTTCGACCCCTTCAAGGGTGTCTGCGACATTATTCATCGTCCTGGATACGGCCTTGAGCGTCATGCTCAAATAGATTACCAGTACGGCAAAAGCCACTGCCGCAATTAATGCTGCTGCATATAATAGGATTTCCATTCCCCCGATTCAACTCCTTGTGCTGTATGTATTTTTTCATATTATGGTACATTCCCTATTCTGGGAGGATGTAAACATGAATGTATTGGATCCATTGTACGTTAGTATTCGTTTTTCTAATGGGAATATCCTTCAAAAAAGCACAAAATGTATATGTAAAATCCTTAGACAGGAACTGACAAATTCCATTAAAAGCTTTTAAACTACAGCTTCCTGTATATGAATAGATCCGCGCTTGAAAGTCAAGCACGGATCTTGGTCTCATTTCTCTAATGTCGTTTCATAAGCCTGCTGGAATTTCTGGATATCTCCTGCTCCCATGAAGATGAGCACGCCATCTTCATACTTGTTCAGCACACCTGTTTCCTCAAGCTCAAGAATTTCTGATTCAGGAACCAGGTCCTGTAAGTCATTGATGGATAGCTTGCCGCTGTCTTCTCTGGCAGATCCGAAGATATCGCATAAATAGATGGCATCCGCCTCTTTCAAACTATCTGCGAATTCATTCAGGAATGTCTTTGTCCTTGTATAGGTGTGTGGCTGGAATACTGCGACGATATCCTTTGATGGATATTTCTTGCGTGCAGATTCAATCGTAGCAGAGATTTCAATTGGATGGTGTGCATAATCGTCAATCAGCACCTGTTCTCCTACTTTCTTCTCTGTGAATCTACGTTTCACACCCTGGAACGTGCGCATTTTCTTTATTTCTTCTGCAGACATCTCTTCATAATGGCAAATCGCTATGACACTCAACGCATTAAGTACATGATGGTTACCGTAGCCGGGAATCGTGAATGTATCATAGAAAGTCGACCTTACGAACACATCGAATGTCGTGCCATTTTCATCTTCCCTTACGTTTTGTGCCTGGAAGTCATTCGTATCTGCGAAACCATAATAGAGGACAGGTACATTTGCCTGGATATGCTGCAAATGATCATCGTCACCACAGGCGATGATCCCTTTCTGTACTTGTTTCGCCATTTCCTGAAATGCATTGAACACATCATCGATACTCGTGAAATAATCCGGATGATCGAAATCGATATTCGTCATAATCGCATAATCCGGATGATAGGAAAGGAAATGTCTCCGGTATTCACAAGCTTCAAAGGCAAAATATTTACTATTTTCATGGCCTTTCCCTGTCCCATCACCAATCAAGTAGGAAGTAGGGTAATTTTCAGATAGAACATGTGCAAGCAATCCAGTCGTAGAGGTTTTCCCATGCGCACCGGTCACTGCAATGCTAGTGAACTGCTTCAGCCATTTTCCGAGGAATTCATGGTAGCGGTAATAATCCAATCCCAGTTCCTTTGCTGCAACAATTTCTTCATGATCATCCTTGAAAGCATTTCCGGCTATGATAGTAAGTCCTTCATGAATGTTATCTTTTGAGAAGGGAAGTACTTCAATTCCCTTTACTTCGAGGGCTTCTTGTGTAAAGAAACGCTTTTCTACATCTGACCCTTGAACAGTTTCTCCTGAGTCATGCAGGATCTGTGCAAGCGCGCTCATTCCTGTCCCTTTAATACCAACAAAATGGTAAGTTGTCATAAACAAGAACCTCCAAAAATTAGTGAGTCACATTAATTCAGTATATGTACCAACGTGGAACTTGCGAATTATCCGTTCCTTACCCATGATACAACCACTTTTTTTACATGCTATTTATTTTATCATGGAATTGTCCGAAATAAAAAAGTAAAGCGAAGCGTCTGTCCCCACAGGACAGAAATGAGGCTGAAGCCTTACGGGCCAGCCTCCAGTCCACGGTTATTCAGGGACATATTCCACCGGCTCAAGCCTCGGGTTCGGATGGTACCGTCGACCTTCTTTACCTTCCGCTTTCCCGTTCAGCATTACATTATCACCAGTAAAGCCGATATTGATCTTAAGCAGGCTTCCTCCTACACCGTACATGTCCACAGGAACTTTTTTCTCCTCAAAGCTTCGGATACGGTCTTCCGTGAACCCACCGCTGACGACAATCTTCACATGATGATGCCCTTCTTCATCCAATGCCTTTCTTAGAGCGAAAATCAATTCAGGATTAACCCCACGTGGATCAAATGTACCCATCAAGTGCTGGTTCCTTAAGAAATACTTATCGACCAGATTGCGGGAAGTATCTACGCGTACCCCTTTCAGGTTCTCACCAAATTCGGCAGCAACCTTCAGGGCATCCGTGATGACATCGTTGTTGTAATCGACCAGCGCCATCAGGTCATCGCCAGGAAACTGCTCATGGTATGCTTTCGTAGCTGCAACGACATCACCATTGAACATCTGCAGTAAAGCATGGGGCATCGTGCCCATTCCTTCTTTTCCCCACCATTCATTCATCGCATGGGTTGCCTGAGCAGTTGAACCGCCGATGAAAGCTGCATACCCGTCACCGGATTGCTGGGTGAAGTGGTCGTCGCGATCTCCCATGAAGATGATCGGCTTTTGCTTCCCGCTCGTCCGAGCTGCCTTCACGACATTATAGACATTGGTGGCAACTGATGTACGACGTGCAAGGATGCCATCAATGATCCCTTCCAAGTAACCGAAATCCTGGTACCTTCCTGTGATGGTCATTACCGTTTCGTACGGACTTATCTTATCGCCATCCTTCAATGACTTGATAGCCAGATTCTCAGGGTTCTCTGCAAACGTATGGATCAATGCAATCGCTTCGTCGGAACCACAAAGCACAGCCTGGTCCTTTTGGAAAAATTGCATCGTTACAACGTTATCTGCTAAGTATTGTTCTACGATTTTTTTCGTCTTTAAAAAATATACGGCGGAAAACCAGCCTTCTTCCACGCGTTCATCAAATTTGAATGTTCTATTCGTCAAGCGTTGAATTTCACCAGTCAATTTCAATTCGATTTCTTTCATGATATTGCTCCTTAGCTTTCAAGATACAGTTCGTAAAAACATACACCTTCCATCATATAAAAAGTCGACAATTAACACAAGAAGATTCCCTTTTTCAACATGGCGTCGAACGGAAGTATACGAAGATTCAAATGAGAATGTGGATTTGAAAAACCCCCCTCAATATTCGACATTGAGAGGGGCAGTAATTTACAGTACTTTTGCTAAAAAGGATTTCGCCCGATCGGTGGACGGCTCCTTGAAAAATTCTGACGGTCGAGCATCTTCCACCAGTTTCCCTTCATCCAGGAAGAGAATACGGTCAGCAACTTCTTTGGCAAAACTCATTTCGTGGGTAACAATAATCATCGTCATTCCGGTTTCAGTTAAATCTTTCATGACCTCAAGCACCTCTTTCACCATTTCCGGGTCAAGCGCAGAAGTGGGTTCGTCAAAAAGCATGAGTTTCGGCTGCATCGCAAGCGCACGAGCAATCGCCACCCGTTGCTTCTGACCACCGGAAAGGCTATTTGGATAGGAAGCGGCTTTTTCTGTCAATCCTACTTTCTGCAACAAATCATACGCGGCTCTTTCCGCTTGGGTTTTATCCATACCTTTGACTGTCCTTGGTGCATAGGTGATGTTGTCCAACACTGTCAAATGCGGAAACAGGTGAAAGTGCTGGAAGACCATCCCGATTCCGGAGCGGAGCTTGAGCATGTCGACGTTTTCACCTGTAATATCGATACCATTTACCGTCACTTTCCCACTGGTAGGCTGCTCGAGCAGATTCAGACATCTTAAAAACGTCGACTTTCCTGACCCTGAAGGACCGATTACAGAAACGACCTCCCCTTGTTTGATGGAAGTTGATAGATTTTCCAGTACTGGTTTGTCACTGAACGCTTTTGATAGATTCGAAATCTCAATCACCGAAACGCAGCCTCCTTTCCATTGCCTTCCCTAGCAGACTCAACCCCATTACAAGAAAATAATAGATTAAGCCGACAAACAATAACGGTTCAAAGTTCCTATAGATATCTGCCCCGACTACTTGCGCCCGCCTCATCAAGTCAAGATAACTGATTGTGGAGACGATGGCTGACTCTTTCGTCAAAGTGATAAATTCGTTCATCAAGGCAGGAAGGATATTTTTCAACGCCTGTGGAAGAATCAAATCCTTCATCATAGGGCGATATGGAATCCCCAGTGCCTGTGCAGCCTCTGTTTGCCCTTTTTCAACTGCCTGGATACCTGCACGGATGATTTCTGATACATAGGCAGAAGAGTTGAGACCGAATGCCAGTACAGCGGCTAGAAAAGGCGGCATATCATACCCGGTCAGCTGCGGTACTGCAAAATAGATAATCATTAATTGCAAAATGAGCGGTGTTCCACGAAAGATGGAGGTGTATGCGTCCGCAAACCATACTAACCCCTTTACCTTGCTGATTTTCAACAAGGCGAACCCTGTTCCTAATACAAATCCGAACAAGATCGATACACTGACGAAACCGAGTGTTACCCCGATTCCTTTCAACATGAATGGAATATATGGCACGATTTGACTGAAATCAAGATTCATAACTTCCTCACCATTCCCTTAAGAATCCTGGAGCCATTTTTCTTTAAGTTTGTCCAGCTCCCCGTTCTCCTCCATCTTCTTCAATACTTGATTGACATCTTCGACAAGTTCACTTTCTACCGGAAAGGCTACCGCCATCCCTGGAGAACTTGAGGTTGGATCATCAAACCCTTCAAGGTTCTGCTCTTTCATATAACCTTCTCCTGCAGCCTTATCCATATATGCGACATCAATACGGTTGGAATTCAGCTCCTGGATGAGAGTGGTAGAGTTGTCGACAAGCTTGATATCAAAGTCAACCTCCTCCTGCAGCTTTTTGGCTCCTTCCTCCTGAATCGTACCTAGTTGGACCCCGACTGTCTTCCCTTCCAGCTCTTCAACGGATGAGATAGTAGCTTCAGAGAAAACGAATATTTCTCCGGAATGGTTATATTCTGTCGAAAAATCAACATTCTTACTTCGCTTTTCGGTAGCTGACATTCCTGCAAGAACCATATCCACTCGATTTGTCTGAAGAGCGCCGATCAATCCATCGAACTTCATATCTTTTATTTCCAGTTCATAACCTAGTTCTTCTGCAATAGCATGCGCTAACTCTATATCAAAACCGACGAATTCCCCTTCACTGTTTCGCGATTCAAACGGAGCAAAATCTGCTGACGTACCCATTACCAGCTTTTCCTTCTGTCCCGATTCATTTGCAGAAGATGAACTGCACCCCATCAAGCTCAAAACCAATGTAAGTATGATAATGCCGAATCCTATTCCCTTTTTCATAAAAGTACCTCCTGAATAATATGTTGTGATTTTTGAATAAATATTCAATAAAAAGATAATAACACACATATTTATTCATTAAAAGGCTATTTTATAAATTTTTATTCATATTTTTGCATATTTAATACGATTCATGATTTTAATGCATAAAAAAAGACGAATTCTCTGCGAATTCGCCTTACTTTTCTATCTACTAATTTCTACCTCATCGAGGCTTCTTTTGGATTTAACAGCTCTTCAACCTGGTGACCATTCATCAATATATCACGTGGCTTACTTCCTTTTTGTTCTGAGATGATTCCATATTCCTCCATGTGATCGATCAGGCGCGCGGCACGATTGTACCCCACCTTGAAACGCCGTTGAAGCAGCGATGCACTTGCTCCATTATGTTCAATTACGAACTGGACTGCATCCATGAACAATTCATCTTCCTCTTGTTCAGAAGAGATCTGCTTCAGTAATTCTTCCTGTTCGAATAAATAATTCGGTGGTGCCTGTTTTTTCACATAGTTGGTTACCCGTTCGATTTCATCATCAGAAACGAAAGCTCCTTGTACACGGACAGATTGTCCAGACCCGTTTTCTACAAAAAGCATATCTCCTCGGCCAAGAAGTTTTTCTGCACCGGAAGTATCGATGATCGTTCTCGAATCCACCTGAGAGGAAACACTGAACGCGATCCGTGTCGGTATATTCGCTTTTATCAACCCGGTGATGACATCGACCGATGGACGTTGTGTGGCTAATAGTAAGTGAATACCACATGCACGGGCTTTTTGCGCGATCCGGCAGATTGCATCCTCCACATCCTGAGGAGAAACCATCATCAGATCTGCAAGCTCATCGATCACGATTACCAAGTAAGGGAGCTTTTCAGCATTTCTTTGCTGCTTTTCCATCTTCTGATTGTACCGTTCGACATCGCGGACGCCTTCTTCAACGAATTTCTCATAACGTTCTTCCATTTCTTTGACGGCCCATTTCAATGCAGTAGTAGCCGCTTTGACATCAGTGATTACCGGTGATACCAAGTGAGGTAAGTCATTGTATGGTGCCAGCTCGACCATCTTAGGATCGATCAACAGGAACTTGACGTCCTCGTGACTCGCTTTGTACAAAAGACTTACCAGAATTGTATTGATACAGACACTTTTCCCTGAACCTGTCGCACCTGCGATCAGCCCGTGAGGCATCTTCTTCAAATTAGTAACGACCGGATCTCCGCCGATATCCAGACCTAATGCCACCGTAAGGGGGGAAGCGTCATCTTTGAATGTAGGAGATTCAAAGATTTCCTGTAACCCTACCATTTGGGATTGTACGTTAGGTACCTCGATGCCGACCGCCTGCTTTCCTGGGATTGGAGCTTCAATCCGTATATCCCTCGCAGCCATACTTAACTTGATATCATCTGCAAGGTTGGTAATTTTGCTCACTTTGACGCCAGGTTCCGGTTGGACTTCATAACGTGTCACAGAAGGCCCACGCATCGCATTGATGACTTTCGCTCTTACATGGAACTGTTTCAATGTCGTTTCCAGCAATTCCATTTGTTCTTTCACCTGCGATTGATCGTTGTCATCTTTTTCGACCGGGTCATCCAGCAAATGGTGAGGCGGGGTATGATAGGCTTTTTCAGCAGTTTCTCGTTGTACCGGCTCCGAAGGAATGTTATTTTTTTGTTGCTGCTGGGTTTGTTTTCGTTGTTCTTTTTGCATCGTGTTCCTTTTATCACGTGGGGTCATGATGACATTGAATGGTACTCTCCTTGGTCCCGTACGTTTCTTCTCGGGTGCAGGCTGCTCAATGTCACTTACCTCTTGCCTTTCATTCTCAGCCACTGGTGGCGCCAATTCATCAGCTTCTTCAGATTCCTCGACGCCATTTTCTTCGTAGGAATTCTCGGTTTGTGTCTCGAGCTCTTCTACCGGCTCTTCACTGGACTGTTGATCCTCATCGGCTTCATGGACAAGCTCATGCTGCTCATCTAGTTGTTCCTCCGGCTCCTCGTAAACTTCGGTTGTTGCTGCAGTTTCAAGGAAAGCCTTGTGCTGTTCTGTTTCAATTGAAGGAGAAGGTTGGATTTCGGACCTTACATCTTCATCACTTGTGTCTTCCATCAGTAATGAAGGTGCTTCCCCATCATCAACCGTATCAGCTTCTGTGTCCGCTTCCGCTTCTCTAGACTTCCGGTATTTCAGAAGCTTGTCTGCGATAGATTCGTATGGAGAATCTTGTTCAGATTCATTATGTTCATTTGGCGCATGAGTAACTTCCGCGTCGATCTGCGCTTTTTCTGTCTGCGTTTCTTCTGGTACTGGTGTCTGTGGGACCTCCACCTTAGGTTCTGGCTTTGCCCTGCCGGCATTCATGCGCTTAAGTACTTCATACAAATCCGGCTCTGAAACATGTGGCGACTTTTCAAGATACGATGGGACATCATCAATACGTCTGCTTCCCTGTTGTTGTTGAAATCCATAGATCGGGGAAGGGATTTCCGTCGGCTTGAATGGTGTTGCGGGTAGTTCTTCTTTTTGTTGATGTTCGCCTCTTTGCCCTCGTTCTTCCTTACTAGTGCGACTCTGTCTTCTTTCATGTTTCCTTTCATTAACAGTTGGTACAGGCGATTCGGATCTGCTTTTTCTATTGCTAGTTTCCTGAACCTGCTTGTCCGGCCTTCTTCTTCTGGAGGTACGTTCCTCTGTTCCCGAGCTTTCATTTGCAGCGGGCTTTTCTCTGTCAGGAATTACAGGGAAACGGAATTCTCCTTGTTTCGGATATCTGTATGTCATTTTAGTATTTACATATCGATCGTGGACTTCTTTGCTATCAGAGGATTTAATCTCTTTTGACTCAGATGGTTCTTCGTTGAATAGATCTTTAAATTTCTTTTTCATCTGATTCCACATCATGCTCACTCTTTCTACATGGTTTTAATTCCTATTTTAACAGTTTTTTCTCTCAGATAGTGTCATCTTGTGAAAATAAAAAGACTGTAGCACAAAAATAGTGCTACAGTCCATATCTTCAGATTTTAAAAGTCAAAAACCTGTCCAATATCATACGAATCTTCCAGAACTAATATCCCCTTTTCTTTAGGAGCATCTGGTAGACCCAGTTCTTTCGCTGAGCAGATCATCCCATTGGAAGGGACTCCTCTCAGTTTCGTCGGCTTGATTTTCATCCCACCAGGCATGACAGCACCGACTTTGGCAACAACCACTTTCTGACCTGCATCAACATTTGGTGCCCCACAAACGATCTGTAGTGTTTCACTACCCACGTCTACGGTACACACATTCAGTTTATCGGCATTCTCATGTGCTGCCTTTTCTTCAACATAACCTACGACGAACTTCGGTGTCAGGTCAAAATCAAGAGCATCATTCAATTCATTCTTTTTGAAAATTGTTCTGATTTCTTCCAGAAGTTCTTCCGTAAGACGAACTTTCCCTTGCTCGTTCATATCGACATAGTGGGAAAAATTGAACAGATTGTACCCGAGCAATGACCCATCTTTCTTACTGGTTATTTTAACGATATCTCCGTAACGGGTTTCCTTGATGTCGTTACGGTCTCCGTCCTTCAATGGCATTAGGAGAACGTCACCGATTCCTTTTGTATTGTAAAAAACATGCATGTTTATTCGCCCTTTCCATTTTCTTTCGGTTTCTTCTGAGCCAGGATGAAAATCGGCTCCAGTTTTTTATCTTCATATAAGAAGGATAAAGAAGTGACAGGAGTGCGTCCTTCAGCAAAGAATTTCATCGCCATCTGTGCGAGGATATCGTAGCCTGCAGGATTCTTGACGTCAGCAAAAATCAGCACATCCTGGTGAGGGATACTTACTGCAAGTTCCCCTTCCGCTTCCGCTTTCATCTCCTCCAGCAGCGCTTCATTCAGAACTCGGCTGGCATCATAACCATCCTGTTTTGATAGAAAGTAAAAAGTATTTCCATATACCTCATCTTTTTTCATATCGACGGATAGTGAACGAACATTGAAACCGGCTACTTCACGCAACCGCTCGATTGTCCATCCTTCCTTGTCCATCATTTCTTCATCGATGAGCTGATAGGATTTACCGAGGTCCAGTGCATAATAGACCCTAGTTTCAGCGGTATGATCAGAGTAGACAAGCCGCTTTCCACCGTTTGTTTCAGTTGGGAACGATGCAGCTCGGATGACTGGGAAAATGTTTCTTTCTTTTCCTTTCAGTTCATGCGTTTCGTTCATGATCCGCAGTGCCTCTTTAATATGTTCTTCCAATTCATCAACGGCACTTTCCCCACGCTCTTCCCATTTGGAAACGACATTCGGCAAGGTGATTGTAATCCCCTGACCGGAATCCTTCCATTCGACACGGAACGTATCTTTATCACGATTAAAGGATGTTATCCACCCGTCATGATCCATTCTCTCTTCCAGCATTCGTTTCATTTTTATCGTAGTCATTTTCATAATGTGTTTCCTCCTTTTCCCTTGGAAGAAATAATTAGCTTCGTCTATTTTAGCATAACTGAGTTCTTATCAACAAAAGTGAATACGATTCCTCTTGCTGAACGTTAATATCAATTAAAAAACACAGCTTGTCCCAATGTAAACCATTCTTAAAATACAATAAAAAACGAGTATAAAACCTTTATGATTTTATACTCGCCTTCACCGTGAGAAAGCTTTTACAATTCTGCTAGAAATGCTTCGATTTCTTCTTGTGTTTTTCGGTCTTTACTTACAAACCTTCCTAGCTCTTCTCCATTTTCAAAAGCAAGGAAGCTCGGGATTCCGAACACATCATGATCGATACAGACTTGCAGGAACGCGTCGCGATCGACCATCACGAAAGTATAATCTGCAAATTTCTCTTCTACTTCAGGCATGAATGGTTCGATGACCCGACAATCCGGACACCAGTCTGCGGTAAAAAGAAAGACGCTCTTACCATTTTTATAGGTTTCCATTTGTTCGATAGATTCAAGTGTTTTCATAACGACACCTCCGTGGACATCCTAGCAGACATCCACTTTAAAATCACTTCAAATGCTTCATTCATAGTTGATTTTCATATCGCCCGGCTGGATCCAGCCTTTTTTGCGGAACCATTCAGCGATGACGAGACTGATTATTGCTGGAGCGATAACGTGCAAAATCAAAATGATTCCGATGATTTCCCAGCTGAGCCCCATCGATTCGATTGTCATGATCTGTCCAACGAATCCGCTCGTTCCCATCCCTGCACCTGAAGCATTATTGACCATCTGTAACCATACTGTCGCAACAGGGGCAAGTATTGCACCCGCGATGGTGGGTGGTAAAAGAATCAACGGCTTTTTGATAATATTCCCTACTTGCAGCATCGATGTACCGATACCCTGGGCAAGCCATCCACCTAATCCGTTGTCGCGATAACTGATGGTAGCGAACCCGATCATTTGAGCCGCACAGCCGACAGTGGCTGCTCCTGCGGCTATTCCATCCAACGAAAGCATCAGTGCAATTGCCAAGCTGGATATCGGAGCAGTCAAGGCAAGTCCCATCAAAACAGCTACAAGGATTCCCATTAGCAATGGTTGCTGTGTCGTCGCCCACTTGATGACATCACCGAACCAGGTCATGAAGTTCCCAATTGGCGGTCCGATGAAGCTGCCGACCAGAAATCCGATAGTAATGGAAACAAAAGGGGTGAGAATGATGTCCACCCGTGTCTCTTTACTGATCATTTTACCGAATTCCGTAGCAAACAGTGCCGTCACATAGCTGCCTGCAGGACCGCCAAGCTGCGCACCGAATGCCCCGCTGAATAAAGCTGCGAATAGAACGAGCGGAGGAGCGCCTAACCCATATGCGATAGCAACCCCGATTGCCCCTCCCCAAATCATTGGGTCCATTGCAAATGTACCCATTTCGATCAATTCGTCGCTTATAAAAGCCATAAACGTGCCCTGAAGCTGATCGCCGAGAGTTTTTATGATCAATCCTATTATTAAAGATGAAAATAAACCTAATGCCATATAGCTTAAAGCAGTGATCAAATATGCTTTTGCACTGATATGGACGCCTTTTCTCTCCAGAAAATTCTTCATTGCTTTCTCCCCTTGCATAGACTCAATCTCTTCCATATTACTCTACAATACCACTAGTGTAAAGACACATGTAAACTAAATAAAAAGTCATGTAAATATGACTACTATTCGACAAATCTTATTGTTTTTACCCTCCATTAGTTCTATAATTATGAATAATACAAAAGTGATTTACAACTATTGGAGGGGGTAAATTGAAATCGATACGAAATAGGGTCAGGTTGATATTAGGTCTGTCCTTGATCAGTCTATTGGTATTACTTGGATTCGCTGCCGTTTATTTCAATCAGCAGAATGATATGGCTGGCCAAACGGAGGATGTCCAGGAAGTTTTGTTACATAGTGAAAGAATCAATACCTTAATGTCCGCTACCGAAACAAGTCAGCAGCAGTTTTTTGCAACGCCGAGTGAAGAAGCAGCTGAATCGCTTCAGGCTTCCATTGCTCAATTGAAACAGACAGCCGGGGATTATGCTAAGGAACATAGTAACTATGATGAAGTGGCGAAACAGTTTGCTGCGGTAGAGGAGAGCGCGATTCAGTATGAAAAAGAATCCGAACCTCTGATCAACATGTTCCGCCTTGTCGGCTTTGAAGAAAATGAAGGCATGAAAGAATTCATCGCTACCTCTTATAGTGAACTGGAGAGCATGATTGAAAGCGCTGATGATCCTACCCTCAAAAATGGTCTTCTCTCTCTGAAAGTACTGGAACAAACATTCCTCCAGACACCTACAGAGGAGAATTTCAACCAATTCAAGCAAGGGAAACAGGCATTTTCAGACCTAGCAAGAGCATCTGAACTTCCATCGGAAAATCAAAGTGCAATCAACACCAACCTGATGAAGTATGAGCAGACACTGCGTTCGATTTTCAATACGATTACACAGGCGGATGCAATTACGCAGACGTTCGGAACGATTTCTTCGAATATTTCTGACCAGGTCAATCAGGTCGTGCTTGCAACGGAAGACATCAATGCAGAAATCCGCGCCCAACAGGAAGAGACGACGCAATCCATGGTTCTTCTGTTCATCGTTATAGCAGGCGCAGCAATTCTTATCACGTTAATTACAGGAATTATCCTCATTCGTTCAATCACGAAGTCGATCGTTTCTTTGAAAAAAGGAGCGCAAATCATCGGAGATGGTGACTTATCACATCGGGTTGATTTGAAGACGAAGGATGAAATGGCTGAATTGGGCAATACCTTCAATCAAATGGCAGAACGTATGGAAGGCTCTGTACGAAAGGTACTTGAAGCAGCTGGAGTGCTTGGAAGCTCGTCTACTCATTTAGCTGAAGTATCTGAACAGACTGCCCAGCAGGCGGATGAAGTCAATGATGCCATCAACCAGGTTGCAGTCGGTTCCCAGGATCAGGCTGGAAAGATTGATGAAAGTACTCAACTGATCGAACAAGTTTCTCAGAAAATCAAAAGCACTGAAACGGCTGCCGAAAAGATCTCCCGCTCCCTCAATGAAGCAGGAGTTGAAGGAAAACGCGGCCTAGCCACAGTAGAAGAACTCAAAGAAACATCGGATTCATTCATTGAATTGGCAGCTCACCTGACGAAAGAAGTCAAAACTGCCACGGAGCAGTCACAACAAGTCAATAAGATCGTTACGACGATTGAAGAAATTGCTGACAATACGAATCTATTAGCACTTAACGCAGCAATTGAATCCGCACGTGCCGGTGAAGCAGGTAAAGGCTTTGCTGTCGTAGCGGATGAAGTGAGAAAACTTGCAGAACGCTCCAAGTCAGAAGCGCAAGGTATTCAGCGCTTGGTTGTAGAGATGTCCAGTCAAATGACGAACCTCTCTAAGGAAGCGGAAAAGTTCGATACTTATCAGGATGCACAGTCATCTGCAGTTACACATACGAGAGATGCCTTCAACCGGATTGCATCCAATGTGCTTGAGATGAACGAGCAAATCAAAGATGTGAAGAACTCCATTTCGGATGTCGATCATGTCAATGAGGAACTGAAACATAAACTTCACGAAATCAGCATCATCTCTGAACAGGCAGTTGCCACTGCTGAGGAAGTCGCTGCTTCAAGTGAAAGCCAGTCACAGTCCATTTCCCAGGTTAACCTCGCTGCGGGAAGTCTGCAAAGCCTTTCACAGGAGCTGGAAGCGGAAGTTAGCCAGTTCTCCATTTCAGAGGAAACAGAAGTAATCGAAGAAGATCTGGTTGAGCAGGACCAGGCAGAAGGCTTCGAAGAGGATGACTATTCTGCAGAGGTTACTGACGAATCAGAAGAAGAGATTCCTTTTGTTGATGAAGATCATGAAGATGTCACTTACTTTACTGAAGATGAGGAAGTACAAGATAATGATGAAACAGACCTTCCTGATCAGCATAAACTATCTTCATAAAGTACAATAATACAAAGAAAAAGCAGGAGATCCACACATGGATCTCCTGCTTTTTCTCATTCTGTATATGCAATGGAGTTGGCAATCTTCATCATTTTTTCAGCATCGTCAGGTAAATCGCTTTTTTCGGTATAGGTGGTGATTTTCACTCCACCTACTCCTACTTGGAGTTCATACTTATCCTGCTCATTGATCGGCAGTATCCTTACATAACCGAAGCGGTCATCGTCTTCGAAAGCTTCCAGAAGAATATTATCCTCTACTTTGGAAGCTGATTCATAGTTCAACTTGCTCGTTCTTTCTTCCATTGAATTATAGAACAAGATGAAAGTCTGATCCCCTTCAGCGATGATCAGGTTACTTTTCGATTCGTCCGAAATTTCCATCGAGTCCGGCAAGTATAGCGTAAATCCTAGTGCATCTGTATTGGACTTGACGTCCTCTTCCGAAAATGCAGTTTCACTGACTTCCTTCGTCTTCTTCAGCGCATCATCTTCGGACATGAACATTCCACATCCACTCAGGATCAATGCAATGAGCCCCATGATGGCACCTACCATTTTTTTCATCGTTAATTCCCCCAGTGTTCTCTTTTTCTACAACTATAATACTATTAATTTCAAATTTGACAAGTGCATACCGGAAATCACGTGAATGGACAAGCTCAATCAATTGTGCACATAATGAAAAGGTATCTACTATTTAATGGGGAGTGTTTAAGATGGAACTTACGGTTTATCTTGCCGGACAGATCCACGATGATTGGCGCGGAGACGTTCGCACGAAAGCGAAGGAAAAGAATCTTCCATTAACATTTGTCGGCCCTCAGGAAAATCATGGGCGATCCGATGATATCGGAGAAGCGATTCTTGGAGAACAACCTGGAAAGTTATATAAAGATGATGCAGCTTCAAGCATCAATAATTTCCGTACAGAAGTTCTGATGCAGAAATCTGATGTTGTCATTGCATTGTTTGGGGAAAATTATAAACAATGGAACACGGCGATGGATGCAAGTGCGGCGATGCAGATGAATAAACCGACGATTGTTGTTCGTCCTGAGTCATTGATCCACCCATTGAAAGAGTTATCGAACAAAGCGAATGTCACTGTAGAGACGATTGATCAGGCTCTTGATGTACTCGCATACATTTATGAATAATAAAATAATTCAAAACTATTAAAGACCCGACAATTTATGATCGGGTCTTTTGCTTTGAATCAAATGGCCGCTTCGTCAACCTACTTCGCTTTCCGCGGGCACGGCCGAAGCCTCCTCGGGAAGTAAATGTCACTTCCCTGTGGGGTCTTCGACTCGCGCTGTTCCCGCTGGAGTCTACGTAGGTTGACTACGCTGAATCTAATGATTAGATTAAGTCGCTCATTTTCTACTTTCTAATTTTTCGCTATCTTGTCGATTAAAGTGTTCAGCCATTTCTTCTGTAGTATTCGTATTGTCCTTTTAACAATTTGACGACGTGGGCGAACATTTCCTGACGGTTGACGAGTTCATTCGTGAAGATGCCAACTGCCCCTTCATTCTTCCGGACTTCTTGTCTAGAGGCATAGTCATCCATTACTTCGCCAAGTTCTTTTCCTTTTTCAAGTTCCTCTTTAATTTCATCCGGCAAAGGAATTCTTGCGCCGCTTGCAGTATAGAGGTTCTCCTCATCGTCGACCATCGCCCCCCAATTACAGAGGTATAACTGATCTTCAATTTCCATCACGCCACCTTCAAGTCCGAGACCGAAGCCGTTCT
Organism: Thalassobacillus hwangdonensis; assembly: GCF_042675915.1. Classification (NCBI taxonomy): domain Bacteria; kingdom Bacillati; phylum Bacillota; class Bacilli; order Caryophanales; family Bacillaceae; genus Thalassobacillus; species Thalassobacillus hwangdonensis. Next base: position 1,457,690 of record NZ_JBHTKL010000001.1, read on the forward strand.
TTTTGATCTTAGCGCATTCGCGCGCCCGGTTGATTGCTCCTTCCAATGTTTCTTCATCAGAAAAAGGCTGCGCGGAAACTTTGGATTCTACCTCAACACCTTCGACATTTGCTGATTCGAATACTGTCTTGACAGCGTTGATTTTGGTAGGATTTTTGGAACCTATATATAGTTGGACCATGTATGTTTTCACCTTTCCTCTGGTGTGATTACTCATGCATTTTTACTATTCTATCACAAAAGATGATGAAGATTAAACCAACGATTGGAAATGTAAGAAGGGAATCCAAAATAACGGATTCCCCAAAAATATCTTTCTCCTATTTATCAGCCATTCTTCCTTATCTGTTCTACGGTGTTCTGGTCTGTATTTTTGACAAGTTTGATCAATAGTTCTTTCGCAGCGGCATAATCGTCTACATGGATGATGGAAGATGACGTATGGATATACCTTGAACATATGCCGACGACAGCGGATGGCACACCATCGTTCGATATATGGACACGTCCTGCATCCGTGCCACCTTGGGATACGAAGTACTGATATGGAATATCATTCGACTCCGCTGTGTCCAAAATAAAGTCGCGGATGCCACGATGTGTCACCATCGAACGATCGAGAATTCTCAACAGGGCTCCTTTGCCAAGCTGACCGAACTCTTTCTCGTCTCCACTCATATCATTTGCCGGAGAAGCATCCAAAGCATAGAAGATATCCGGCTGGATCATGTTCGCTGCAACTTGTGCACCTCGTAATCCAACTTCTTCCTGAACAGTAGCACCTGAATACAATTCATTCGGAAGCTTGTGTCCTTGAAGCTCTTTCAATAGCTCGACTGATAGGCCACACCCATAACGGTTATCCCATGCTTTTGCCAAGACTTTCTTGTCATTGGCCATCGGGGTGAATGGGCATGTTGGAACAATCTGCTGACCAGGCTTGATTCCGATCCGCTCAGCATCTTCGCGATCATCCGCACCGATATCGATCATCATGTTTTTCACTTCCATCGGCTTTTTCCGTTGTTCAGGGGTAAGGTTATGAGGAGGAATCGATCCCACAACCCCGACTACCGGTCCATTTTCAGTAATGATTTGCACGCGCTGTGCAAGCATCACTTGATTCCACCAGCCACCGAGTGTCTGGAATCTAAGCATTCCATTTTTCGTAATCTGAGTAACCATGAATCCGACTTCATCCATGTGACCAGCAACCATGACCTTCGGGCCTTCGCCTTTTTTGACACCGAAGACTCCTCCGAGCTTATCCTGGATAACCTCATCCGAATACTTCTCCAACTCGCTTCTCATAAATGCACGTACCTGATGCTCATTTCCTGGAGCACCTGGCAACTCTGTCAATGTTTTGAATAGTGACAATGTATCTTGATTCATATGTATCGCTCTCCTTTCACACTTAACCTCTATTTTACCGAAATTTTTGAATCGTTTCTACTTTCAAGGTTTTCATTTTCTTTATGAGGGAACATTTAGTATACTGGATGAAGATATTACTATAACTGAGGTGAATGTTGATGAATTGGAAGAAAGTAGCCCTGGCTGCAGGTGTTGGAGCACTTGCAGGTTATGTAGTCAAAGAACAAGTTGCCAACAGGCAAGGTGTGACACCAGAGAAAGCACTTAAAATCGCAAAAGAATCATTTAAAAAACAAGGTCCGATCAGTGGTTCATGGATCTACATGAAACCTGAACAGTTAAGTAAGAACGGAATAGACTATGATGTCTACCGTGGTGGCGTCTCCAAGAGCCAGGACGGTGCAACGACTCAATATGAATTCTTCATCGATTCCAGCACAGGTACGATCGTAGACGTAGCTGAAGCAAATTAATAAGTGAGAAAGCCATGCTGTAATCAGCATGGCTTTTTTCTTTTACTTATATTCATATCTTTCTCTTTCGAGTCGTTTGGTCACAGCTCCGGAAGTATCTACCTGCAAAGCACGATAATACGCATCATGGTAGAACGTGAACCAGGCATTCCGATCATAGCCGTAGTCCAGCCATTTTTTCTTTTGATGGACGGATGTCACTGGAAAATCATCATAAGCAAGTACCCACAGCGGGTTCTGATGACCATGTGTCGGCATCAGGTCTGCCATATGGATAAAGGTTTCCTCCCCATCTTCAAACACAAGAATGGAATGTCCGTCACTATGGCCACCAGTATGAATCATCGTAAGACCTGGAATGATCTCCAGTTTTTCCTCGTAAGTATTCATATGATCCTCGACAGGCTTCCAGTTATCTTCCCAATATGTATTCTTCGATCGCATATTAGGATGCTTCATTTCGTCCCATTCGACAGCAGATGTATAAATCGGAGTGTCACCGAAAGTTGGAACAAGTGTATCGCCATCCCAACTCGTCAGCCCACATGCGTGGTCGAAATGAAGATGTGTCATCAGGACACCATCCAAATCCGCTGCTGAAAGCCCCACTTCCTGCAATGAGGTGAGCACCGAGGACTCCTCCAAGACGCCAAAATTACGCTTCATTTTATCATTCATCTTCTGATTACCTATACCAGAATCAATCAGAAATCGCGAGCCGTCGATTTCAAGAAGAATAGGGTCTGTCCGCAATTCCACCTGATTGTTCTCATTGACGGGATACTTTTTCTTCCATAATGGCCGTGGAACCACACCAAACATCGCTCCACCGTCCAGATGAGTGACGCCTCCATTCAGCCATGTCAACTTCGCTCTTCCAACCTGTAATGTTTCCAAGCAGATCTCCTCCTCCTGTCTGAACACTCACAGTGTACCATATACAAGAATCATCTTGAAAACGTTATCATCCCCGGAAGGAAGCTTTACAACGATAGATCGGCTGGCCTTTGGCAGCGAACTTTTCTTCATATTCGGTAGTCACGTTCATTGGATCCTCCAAGCCATGAAGGTCAAGCGCAACCTCCTCAAGCTGCATACCATAAGCGGAGAAACTGACGAGTGAATACTCGAACAAGCCTCGATTATCCGTTTTGAGGGTGACCTTTCCATCCTGCTTCAATACCGCCTCATATTGCTCAAGGAATGTGTGGAACGTCAATCTTCTTTTCTCGTGGCGTGATTTCGGCCATGGGTCTGAAAAGTTCAAGTAAATGTGATCGATTTCGTTGTCTGCGAACATTTCTCTCAAATCCTTCGCATCCACATTCACCATGCATACGTTGTCCACTTCAGCATCCATCACCTTTTGAACGGCTGTTACGATGACGCTTTTGGCAAGTTCGATTCCGATAAAGTTGATTTCGGGATGCAGGCTGGCCATGCCTGCGATGAATTGCCCTTTCCCGCTTCCGATTTCTATGTGAATAGGTTGATCCTTCTTGAATAGGTCTTTCCATTTTCCTTTATGTTCGAAGGGCTCCTGAACGACAATGTGATCATTCTCTTTCAAAAAGTCGTCTGCCCAAGGTTTGTGACGCATTCTCATTGCTTATTCCTCCTGTTCTTCCGTTTAAATCTTACCATGCAACTGCCTTTTTTAAAAATTTTTTTGTGATTTTCTAGCATAAGGGCGTATAGCCGAGCTTATCGGCCTATGTTTTCCTATAGAGGAGATATATACGCTAAGGCATGGAGCATACATATAGAAGAAGCTATATATGATATGTACCTTCTTGGGATGTAAGCGCTTCCTGATATATGATTAATAGCGTGTGATAAATACTAACCATATGGAGTGAGTAATCAACTGATGAAACTTTTAACAGGTATGATTGAAATGAGTATTCTTGCTGTATTTTCAGTACTATTTGCTGGATATGCACTGTTCATATATCCATTCGAACAGATGACACAGAAAGTGAACCCGGAAGTCCGTAAAAATAAGATGAAGTACGCACCTCAAGCATAAACATCCTCAGAATTACTTCAGATAAATAAAAAACTTTGGCTGGAATTCCGGCCAAAGTTTTTTTGTATAGGAAAATCGATATGATAGCACTCTAATAGATAAAGGGGTGTTCCTATATGTCATTGACAGTAAACGACCAATTGAATATGCTTTATGACCTTTTGACAGAACAATGTGAAGATGGCTGTGGTACGGTATCGGAATGCCAGCAGATCGCGAGGATCGTCCATTCACTCCAATCGAAACAGATGGATTCCCGTCATGAAACGCTGACAGGGCACCTGCCGAACATCTATGATTATGGGAATAACGTACAATCCACCCAGCAGCTCGACGATCACATCCGCAGCAATCAACCGAATTTGCATGAATGGATCTCCGTTTTGGAACAGATCAAAGATCAATGATATTAAATCTGACCATCAGCTGCTTCAGCGCATCAATGCGTTGGGCAGCTTCTTCATAATCTCCACGCATACGGTGCCATTGGATGAAGGCAAGGGATTGAGCCACTGCATACCATGACATCCGTTCATATATATTTTGACTTTCTTCAAGACCATACCGTGCAAGCCAGTCTTCCCAATCCTCCCTCGGAATGTACCAATGAAGCAGCATTCCAAGATCCATAGCAGGATCAGCCACCATCGCATTGTCCCAATCAATCAAATACAATTGATCGTTATCGGATAGCAGCCAGTTGTTATGGTTCATATCACAATGGCATACAACATGCCTATCTGTATGCACATATGGCAGGTTAGCGGTTAAATATTCAATCGCTTGTCCAATTTCCATACGTGGATCGATTTCTTCGAAAATACGTTCATTGTGACGGATATCTTCCAGAATATCTGCCGGATATAAAGGATGCTTACTGATCCGCATCAGCATATCAAGCAGCTCAGATGAGTGGTGGATTTTACTTAACAGCTTCGCTACGCGAGGATGACGCATTTCTTCAGGGCTGAGTTCACGACCTTCCAGCCATTCCTGTGCAGTGATGACATCCCCGTTCTCCAAGCGCTTCGTCCATACCAGCTTTGGAACAATTCCTTCTGCAGAGAGGACAGCAAGAAATGGGGAGGAATTACGTTTTAAAAACAAACGTTTTCCATCCTTCTGTGCGTAGTAGGCTTCACCGGTGGAGCCTCCAGCTGGTGTAATTGACCATTCATCTCCAAGTAACTGTTCCAACCATTTCACCTTCAATTCCTCAAATCTTTATGTATTCCCGTGCACTTCAATAAAACCAGTATACCTTATTTTAGCTCAATCTACATCAAATGTGACAATAAAATTACAATAACATATTTTTGGCATTTGTTCTTGATTTTCAGGTCTGGATATGAATCGGAAGTCTAAGCGACATGGAATTCTCTCATTTCTTCCGTTTTCTTTATTTCACAAGTATCTGCCATGGAAGTGTCCCCATCTATTTGAATAGGAATTCGCTGCTCCGCTTCAATAGTGATCACGTTCCCTTTTAACAGATGTACTTCTTTGAACCTCGTATGCTTTCCAAAAAATACTGTAACAAATAGAAAGAGCACTTTCCATTTTGAAATATCATCGATCACTAGCACAGAAAGCTCAGGCTTTTGAATATGAGCAGTGGGAGCGATTTTCATTCCTCCTCCATAAAAAGGATGATTCGATATCGTCACCATGAAGCCTTTTTCAAAACGTGAGACATGTCCATCCACGATAACTTTGAGTGCCACCGGTTCAAACCGTGATAACCCCTGAATCAGCGCGAGTACATAACTCAATGACCCTATTCCTAACCGATTCAATATTTTTTTGTATCGGGATTTGTTTGCAATCAACGCTACTGTAGCATCAAAGCCAATACCGATACTGTTCAGAAAGAAAGCCGGCGGCAGCTTTTTACGACCATTGATGGTGTACATCCCCAACCTGCAACGGCGGCTCTTTGGACGTGTTACAAGCTTCCTGAATAACTCCAGTGAATTAGACTTCACGCCGATTCCCCTGCTGAAATCATTCCCTGAACCAGCAGGTATCGTAGAGACTGGGATTGAACGGTGATGCCTCAAACCATTCATCACCTCATTCAATGTACCATCGCCACCGATGACCAAGATGGATGTAATCTTTTCTTTGTAAATTTCAGCAACCTGCTCCGCAATTTTCTTTCCGTGCCCTTCATATTCCGTTAAAAATGTTCGACATTCCTTTTGTTTGAACAAGGGATCTTTCTGAATCGTTTTGAAAAGCTTCATCGCTTTACCATTACCAGCCGTCGGGTTGACGATTACGATATACATAAGATTTTCCTCCTAGAACTTTTATCCCGAATCATTATACAAATACCCCTCCTTTATTATACTATGATAATAAAGGGAGGTAAGGACATGGAAAATAAATGTGTATTTTGCGGAACTTCTTTCCGAGTGCCTGAACATGGGGAACTAATTGCCAATCATGAAGTTCTTGATCTTACGGATAAACTCACAGACTATGATACTAATGAAACAGGAACACACTATAGGTTTCATTCGCCTGATGAGCTAAGAACAGCACTGGAAAATGAGGTCGACAATTCAAGTGAGGAACAATGGGTGAAAATTACAGATGGAACAACTGACCGTACCTATTCAATTGCTGTGAATCATCTCTATTATCGTCTCACATCTCCAGAAATGGCTGATATCATCCATGAAGGTGCATTCGAATCACACCTTCAGCCAATCGTACATATGAGTGATGAAATTGTCTTCGGTTACGAAGCACTATTACGCACCCATGACAGACGATTCAATCCAGGGCAGCTATTCGAATTCGCCTCGAAGGCAGGGTTGCATTCCATGCTGGACCAGAAGGCTCGAAAATCTGCAGTGGAAGCCAAATCAGTGGCTGTACCAACCGGGCAGAAAATCTTTATCAACTTTCTCCCATCTACCATCTATGTACCGGAGTTTTGTCTGAAGCACACCTTCCACTTGATTGAAAAATATAACATCGATCCTGCTGATGTCATCTTCGAAGTGGTCGAAACTGAAAAGGTCAGCGACGTCGATCACCTGAAGAACATCTTCGATACGTACAAAAAGTCAGGTATGAAGGTTGCTTTGGATGATGTCGGTTCAGGTTACAGTACACTTGAAATGCTTACGTTGTTGAAACCGGATTTTGTGAAGATCGATCGTTCCTACATTACGGACTGCCATAAGAATACAGTCAATCAGAACTTCCTTTTTGATGTAATCGCCCGTGCTAAGGGCCTTGGGATCACCACTTTGGCAGAAGGGATCGAAACAGAAGAAGAATGGAACTGGTTGAAAGAGGCCGGCATCGACTTAGGACAAGGGTATTACATCAGTAAGCCCCAACCCTACAAAGAGCTTGCCACTAGTCTTCCATCATAGATTCTTCTGAATCAAGTTCCCACTCTGGTCGTTTGATGGCATTCGTCTGACAGTGGCGGAGCATGGCCTCTGCTGCTTTCAGCTGGATATGTTTCAATGGGGAAGTGCTTTTCCGCTTCTCCTTGAACCATCCTTCATATGCTTCCACCCCGATGTAGTCTGTGTTATAAGGCACTGTGGAAGATTCAATCTCATTTTCGGGAGCAAGTACCACTTTCCTGTAAGGAAAATCGATATTGTAGTTGTTAAGGACACTCTTTACAAAGGTTTCAGATCGCTTCAAAGATATTAACGGGCTGATGGTACTTGTACGGATCCCTGCTTCTTCTATGTACCACGTACGGTCGTCATGTGGTACCAGCTTCGCTGTTGCAGGAGGAGTCATTATATGAATGATTTCCATTCCAAGCGGACCAATCAGAATGAGATCAATCTCCATCGGCGCTTTCTTTATTTGAACAATTGGCTGGTACATTACCAAATACGTATCAGGAAACCGCTGAAGAAAATACTTCAGCCATTCATTTGTTCGATACGTGTGATCAAGAAACGATTTTTCCCTCAACGTCGTAGAAGCCCATTTCAGTTGGAACCCCATCAATTTATCCAAGTAGGATTGCTTCAATTCAGTAAGACTCTCCGGCAGCTGTTCATTAAGATCAGGCAGCCGCTCAGGAGTATCTATTGATTTTTTCTTGAAAAGTCGCTTCCAGCGAGGAGCTTCATCTTTATCCTCTTTATCTTCAAACTCCTCATACTCCTGCTTTTCCGGCTCCATAAGCTGGTGTTCCCATAACTGCTTCGTCTTTTGCCAATTCGACTGCTTAAGCCGGATATACCGGCCAGGATATTTGTACAGATCCGATTCATAACGAGACACGTAGTCCTGCAGCTTGATCAATTGGGCCATTCGTTCACCTCATTTCAAATGGATCGTTTTGAAAATTTCATACATCGGTTCTTTGTTCGGGTGGATACGGTAAATGTGAAAGTGATCTACCTTAATCTCGGAAGAATAATCGATGCTCTCCAAGTCCATGGACAGCTTTCTTTGGTTGTCTTGCCATTTCTTCGCAAGCGTGATGTGCGGACTATAAGACCGCTTCTCGATAGGAAAACCCTGCTTGGATGCAACCTTTTCCACTTGCTGTTGCAGCTCGGCAAGCGATTCTGTTTTTTCCACGTCAACGAACATTACTCGTGGTTGTGAAGGATTACCGAAATAATTGAGTGTCTCGACTTGCAAAGAAAAAGCAATTGAGAGAACATCCTGCTCTAGTGCATTTCCCAATTGTTCAATGACTTTTGTCGATGCCCCACCTAAAAACTTCAACGTGATGTGCATATCTTCAGGGTGTGTCCACCGTTTATAAGACACCTTCCCTTTCAACTGTTCCTGAACGAGCTCCAGTTCCTCCTGCTCTTTGGAAGGAACAGGTATGCCAATGAAAAAGTGTGCGTGTTCCATTTGATGCATTCATCCTCTCTGCAAAACCATTGCTTTATTCTTCTGCAGGCTGACAACATAAATAAGCACGATACCAATTGCAGTCATCATTGAAAAGAACCCGTACATGCCAAATACACTAAAGTGGTCGATCAGCACGCCTCCCATAAATGTGAAGAAAGCATTTCCCATTCCGTTACCGACAGCCGAATACAATCCTACAGCTGTAGCTCTTACACTGGACGGGGCAAGTTCACGTACAAGGATCAGCGCAGCAGGAATATAGAGCCCGACAGATATCCCCTGTACGATTGTAGTAGCATAGACGATGGCACTTGATGGTTCGAAGAAATACAACAGCCAGCGTGCGAATGACACACTGGAACTCAATAAGAGAATATTGAAGATGCCGAACCGATCGATCACCTGCTGGGAAAACTTCATGAATGGCGCTTCACTTCCGGCTGCAAACAGAAATGCGATACCTACACCCGATAGCGTTCCACCGACACTTAAAATGAATGTGCCGAAATAATAGTTGTTTGCAAGTACTGGACCGAATACAAGGAAATTGGAAGCAAGGAAAATCAAGAAAGGTTTCTGTTTTGACAGAGTCTTCAACCCGCTTCGGAAGGAAACAGAAACCGCATCCCCCTGCTTAGGAAATGATTTCAATGTGAACAGTGCAAAGATCAATCCGCCAGAGAAAAAGTAAAATACCCAACTTAATGAGTTTGTCACCTCGGTCACTTGTCCAAGAGTGAAGACAGCGACAGCAAATCCTACCGCTCCCCACAGTCGGATATTTCCATATTGCTTGTTATTGGCCTGCACGAAGCTTAAGGATAAACTGTCGGATAAAGGTACGATTGCGGACTGAAACATGGCAATCACCAGCATGCCGAACAGCAAGGTAAGGAATGTCTGCATTTCCGGGTAAATAACACCAAGAACCGAAGCTGTGATAGCTGCAATGATAAGCAATCTCCTCGGTCTTCTCGTATAATCACTGATCATCCCCCATATCGGTTGGATGAAAATCGTGACGATCGGCAAGGCTGCAATGATCATACCGATTTGTGTATGACTCAACCCCTTTTCCTGTTCCAGGAATACAGATAACAAAGGAAAAAGCGAGCCGAATGAAAAGAATGCAAAAAAGTAGAATGCTTGTAAGTAACGATATGTCTTTTGGATCTCTTTGTAATTCATGATGAAGTCCTCTCTATCTCTTCAAAATCATTTTGTCAGCTCATAGATTGCCTCTGCATAAATGGAGATGGCAAGCAGCATATCTTTTATCTTTACATGCTCATCCCTTTGATGAGCAGTATCTGCGCTATGAGCAAACATTGCTCCGTAAGCAACTCCAGTGGTCAATGCACGCGCATATGTCGCCCCACCGATGGAAATTGCCCGTGACGGATCTCCACTTTGCTTGTTGTAGATGGATAGCAAGGTTTGCACATCCGGATGCGTCTCTTCTACGTGGAGTGACTTAAGATGATCATACAGCTCATAGCTCCCATCATAACTTTTAATCACGTCACTGAACTGTTGAATCAGCTTGTCGCCGTCTGTTGATACTGGATATCGCATGTTGAACCCGATCTCTACTTTCTGTTCTTTCCATCTTAACGAGCCGATATTTAACGTCAACTCTCCTGATACGTCATCCGATGATTGAATACCTATCGCCTTGCCTGATAGGTCACTGAGGTTGTCAGCAATCAGTGCTAATACATCACTTTTCTTTTGGCTGAAAGGAAGATTTTTCAGGAATCGTGCAAGCCGATCAATGGCATTGGCACCTTGAGCTGGCTTGCTTGCATGTGCTGCCTTCCCTTCCATTTGAAGGGTGATCCGGTTGCCATCAGCAGTTGCGTTACCTGTCCACTGATTAGAATCTAAAAAGACCTGGTAATCATTGATGACTTGAACAGGTGCTTCCACTTCAAGTACTGCCTCTGCATAATCAGGGACCATGTTCAGCCTGTCCCCACCTGTGAAAGCTTCAAGCTTCATCGTATCCGACTCCTCATCCTGGGCATCAAAATATGCATAGCCGTCGACTAGTCCCTTTTCTGCATGGATGACCGGGAAGGCAGCATCTGGTGAAAAACCGAAACCAGGCATTTCTTCCTTTTTGAAGTAATGCTTGATTCCCTGCCAATCTCTCTCTTCATCTGTACCGACAATCAATCGTATCCTTTTTTTCGGCTCAAAGCCTTGATCTTTCAATAGTTTCATTGCAATATAAGCAGCTATCGTTGGTCCTTTGTCGTCCTGGGCTCCTCGAGCATAAAGGTTTCCGTCTCTTATCTCAGGTTCGAATGGATGGCTTGTCCACCCGTCTCCTGCAGGAACGACGTCTAAATGTCCGAGGATACCGATCAAGTCCTCACCTGTGCCCCATTCGATATGCCCGGCATACCCGTCAATATTTTTGACCGTGAATCCGTCCTCTTCACCGATGTGCAGCATTTCATGCAATACATCATCAATCGACTTGCCGAAAGGATAGTGATTACTTTCCTCGTACACACTTGGAATACGCAGAATCCGGTCCACTTTTTCAAGGAATTCTTTTTCATACGTCTTAGCGAGTGCTTTGAACTCCATGTCATGCCCTCCTCAACTTGTTATAAGTCTCTTCATCACAAATAACGAACAGTTCAGCATCCTCAGGTAAGGATTCATCCAGTCTGCGGTTGATATCAAGCCTGTCGCGATCTGCGATCAACGTAGCTCCATGCTTCAGCAAGTGATCAAATGCATCTCTATAGGTAGACCAGCTTTGGTGCAAAGGAACGTGATACAAATCATCACCGAAGGAGCGGCGCAGCAGTTGTCCATAGATATTGGATACACCTTTCATAAAAGCAGAACGCACGACCAATGATGAAATCGTCTCGTTGGAGATGATGAATTCATCAACTTTGATATGTTCAAAATTCTTCAAATGCTTCTCTTCCATTACCTCAACTACTGTATGTACATTTGGTGCCAGTGCTTCTACGGTTGATGCAACGAGCATCGTCTTCCCATCCACAAGTTGATGATCCTCAATTTTATCATCTGCAAAAATCAGAACCGCTTTCGCCTGGCTCACATTTGCTTTTACCAAGGTTTCCTGATGGGAGGCGTTCCCTTTGAGGTAGTGGACATTATCTTTTAGCATCGGAGCTTCTTTCAAGTCATCAATGATGACGATTTCTGTTTTTTTATTCGTCTGTAACATCTCTCTCACCGCAAATTTCGCTTTTTGCGACCAGCCAATAATGATGTAATGATTCATTTCTTTGACCACGATATCACCCTCCACTCGTTTTTGTCGAAATTTCGCCAGTCCTTCCACCACTTTACCAATTACGATTCCGATTAAACCAATACCGACCATATAAAGGATGATCGCCACAATCCTTCCACCTGCAGTCCCTGGAGAATAATCACCATAACCTACGGTGGTCACCGTGGTCATCACCCACCAAAAGCCATCAAAGTATGTAGGAAATGTCTGTGGTTCGATTTGTACAATCAGTATCGACGCGATACTGACCAATAATGTGGATGATAGGAATAAAACCTGATTACTGATGCTGACCATCCGTGCAATCAGTTTTCTAAGAAAAAACATGCCCTTCACTCCTTTCTTTCTAAATGTATTGTAAAGGATTTTTGTAGAATATGTAAAAAATCAAGCGAATTGTAGCATAACTTTCTGAAAGTAGTGTAAAATATAACTAACTTCATAGACTTTCACAGGCACGATTCCACAAGGTGAACAAGGAGTGGTTATTTGAGTCAACCAACGTCTCGCATGCTGAACCGGATCAAAGCTGTCTATCTTTTCATTAAAGAGAGAAAAACAGTTTCGACTGCAGAAATAGCGGAGGAGTTTGGGATTACCGATCGAACCATCCAAAGGGATTTAAGTGTACTGGAATACAATGGTCTTGTAGATAGTCCGAACCGCGGAAGGTGGACTGTCACTGAAAAGAAAGTGCGAATATCATGATGATAAAGGTAAGGCACCCGGGATATCCCGGGTGCTTTTTTGGTTAAGAATCTGTTTGGTTTAGAGACTTCAAATAAGTGATTTCTTCATCGGTAAGTTCCCGGTATTCCCCAGGCTCAAGCGTTTCATCGAGCTCCAACGTTCCCATTTTCAGGCGCTTCAGATAGGTGACATGTTTACCGACCGCTTCAAACATACGCTTCACCTGGTGGAATTTCCCTTCCGTAATCGTCAATTCAATTTCCGATTCTGCACCTGAGGATAGGATAGTCAATCTTCCTGGTTTGGTATGATAGCCATCATCCAGTACTACACCTTCAGAAAATGCCTTGATATCGTCCTCTGTTACTTCTCCATCGATGGTCGCGTAGTACAGTTTCCCGACATCTTTTTTAGGGGAGGTCAATTGATGCGCCAGTTTCCCATCATTCGTCAGCAGCAGCAGACCTTCTGTATCCTTATCCAATCGACCGACAGGAAAAGGATTGAAGATGATATCTTCCGGCTCCAGAATATCGACGACAGTGGTCTCTGACACATCCTCTGTTGCAGAAATCAGACCATCCGGCTTGTTCATCATCAGATAGATGAATTCACGATACTCTACTGCTTCTCCCTGGACAGTCACCTGATCCGCTTCCGGGTCCACATGAACTTTCGGGCTTTTTACAGGAGTTTCATTCACTTTCACTGCACCTGTTTTTAACAGGTTCTTCACTTCTTTCCGCGTACCATATCCCATATTTGCTAACAGTTTATCAATTCTCATGCTGATGCTCCTTTATTCCGTTTGAGGAAGCGGTCCAATACACCGATTCTTCCTCCTAACACACGTTCCAATAATGTTGATTTATAAGCAAGCCATAGATATACAGCTGCCCCTAGACCGACACCGACCAACAAAGTGACCAAAGCACCGATTCTGCTTTCATCCGCGTTCAATAATCCGCCTAGACCCCAATGGATGAAGAAAACGACGACAGCCATCAAGCCCGTGAAAATCAACATCAGCAGCGAGCGTTTGAAAAAGGCGATGAGCGGGATGTTGATGGTGCGTTTTACTCGCCACAGGTTCAAGAGGACTGCTGTTCCAACCGCAAGCCCCGTGGCAAAGATGGAACCTTTAGGCCCGAATACAAGGATAAGCGGAATGTTAAGACATGCCTTGATCAGAAGACCTGCTCCTAAGCTGATGACAGCGAAGTTCTGCTGACTGATTCCCTGAAGGATAGAAGCACTTACAGTGAACATCCCTAATAGTAATGCGACTGGAGCGTACCAGCCAAGCAATGTTCCTTTCAAATCAAGCCCCTGCATACCATAGATAGTTCCATATGCCTCACTTGAAAGAATTGAAAGGCCGGCAACTGCTGGCAAAATCAACAGCATCACGATTTGTAATGCCTGGTTGATCTGCTTGAATAACTGCCCTTTCTTTTCTTCAGTGAATGATTTGGTGATAGCTGGCAAAATTGCTAATGATAAGCCAGTCGCCAACGTAACAGGAATAATAACAAGCTTATGGCCATAAAGGATAATTGCAGCGAAAGCAGATACCGCCTGGTCTTCCAGTCCCGCAGCCACCATCGCATCCTCAAATGTGAACTGGTCGATGACCTGATAGATCGGTGTCGCTACGCCGACAAGTACGAACGGACCAGCATACATCAACAGCTCCTTGATCATTGATTTTTGTGATAAATCGTACGAATATTCCTGAGTTTCCAACTGCTTATCAAGGTAGGGCTTTCGTTTTCTCCAATAAATGAACAGGACCACTGCAGAAGCTAATGCCCCGATAAAAGCTGCAAATGTAGCGAAACTTACTGCTAATTGAATCGATCCATCCATGATTTCGGTTATAATGAAAACAGCCCCTAGTAAAAACACAATCCGGACAATCTGTTCGACCACCTGTGATACTGCTGTTGGTGCCATCGATTCATAGCCTTGGAAAAAGCCTCGTACGATACTCATTCCAGGGATGATCAGCAGTGCGAAGCTTACCATTCGGATGACCATCGTCACATCTTCGATGGAATTACCTTTTGTATTTGTATCTGAAACAGACCAGTGGGCAATCCATTCCGCACCAAAGAACATAAGTAAAAAGGAAACTAGTCCTGTAAGTGCCATCAACTGCATCCCGGACTTGAGGATCTGCCTTCCGGTTTCATAATCTCCCAATGCATTGTACTTGGAGACGAACTTGGATACCGCAAGCGGTACCCCGAGAGTGGATATACTGATGAAAATGGTATAAGGGATATAAGCGAAGGAATATAACGTTCCTCCAGTATCCTCGACCATCGCTTCAAACGGAATGACATAGAGCATTCCTAATAATTTTGATAAAAACGTCGCTCCAGTCAGGAGCATCGTGCCTTTGACAATTTTAGACATATACGAAAATTCACCTTCAATTAGTTTAGAATCGGACCAATCTATTTTATCATAAATAAAGGGTAACCACTTGAAATTGTACAACTTATAACAGAATTGAAAGGAATGACGGACGTTTGACATACCAAGTCACCATCATTGGTGGAGGACCATCAGGACTGATGGCCGCCATCGCAGCAGCAGAGCAAGGCGTAAAAACGCTACTTATTGATAAAGGGAATAAATTAGGCAGGAAACTGGCCATTTCAGGCGGTGGACGGTGTAACGTCACCAACCGGCTTCCAAAAGAAGAAGTGATCAAACATATCCCCGGAAATGGAAAGTTTCTTTATAGTGCTTTTTCTGTTTTTGATAACTATGATATCATCGATTTCTTTGAAAACCTTGGAGTAGCACTGAAAGAAGAAGATCATGGCAGAATGTTTCCTGCCAGTAATAAGGCGAAGGATGTCGTCCAGGCACTGCTCAATCGTCTGGATGAGCTGGGGGTCGACATACGTACGAATACTCCAGTCGAAGCCATCCATTATGGAGAGCCTTACCATCACATTATCCTCAAGGATAATGAAAAAATTGAAACGAAGTCCGTGGTGCTGGCAGTTGGTGGGAAATCTGTTCCTCACACAGGCAGCACTGGAGACGGATATGCTTGGGCGAAGAAAGCAGGCCATACGATCACTGAACTATACCCTACAGAAGTATCTTTAATCTCAAAAGATGCCTTCATCAAAGAAAAAGCTTTGCAAGGGTTGTCGTTGAGGGATGTCGCTGTATCAGTGCTAAATGAGAAAGACAAGTCGATCATCACCCACCGAATGGATATGATTTTCACTCACTTCGGTGTTTCCGGTCCGGCAATCTTGCGCTGCTCCCAATATGTTGTAAAAGAGTTCATGAAGGGCCATCGTCCAGTGTCAATGACCATCGATTGCCTTCCTGACACAAAACAGGACAGCTTATTGGAAAGCCTGAAAAACCAACTACAGGATAATCCGAAAAAGACGATGAGAAACATAGTTAAAGGTTTGGTCCCTGAGAGGATGCTGGAATACACATTAAGAGAAGCTGAAATCGACTCGGATTTGAAAGCTGCGAATGTATCGAAAGACCAATTGGAGAGCTTCGTCCAGATGTTGAAAGACTTCAGGGTACTTATCCACGACACTCAATCGATAGAGAAAGCTTTCGTCACAGGCGGCGGGGTTTCCATTAAAGAAGTAGTCCCGAACACGATGCAATCGAAGTTCATGGAGCGTCTCTATTTCAGTGGTGAAATCCTGGACATCCATGGGTACACTGGCGGCTATAATATTACCTCTGCAATGGTCACAGGCAGGGTTGCCGGTATGAACGCAGCTTGGGCTTCAATGGCATAAGAAAAAGAATGAAAACGCCTTACGCACTCCGATAACTTTAAGAAGACCACCTCTATACAAAAAAAGAAGAACGATGCGCTCAATTATGAGCTTCTCGTTCTTCTTTTCAAATATTCTTTTTCTCTGCCAAGTTCACGATTCAGCAGACGATGCATTTGTTCTTTATCTTCATCCGTCACAATCGGATCTTCTTCATGCCAGTCGATCGTAAACAAAAAGTAATACCTTCGAATCCGACGAAAATATAACGTCGATTGCGGAAAACGATCAAAATAGGCACGAACCTGTCCTCTTCTGGAATAACTCCATCTGATCAGTTGCATTATCATCACCTACATACATGTTGTTCATCTATCAGACTTCACCATATGAAAACCAATCCAAGATATGCAATTACAATTCCACTGGACAAATAAAGCGCCCCATATACCTTTAAAGGCTGATATTCTTCCGTCAGACCCATAACTCCCGCGAAAAGCAGTAACACGATGATTGCTATCAAGCTGATATGCTCTGCAGCAGTAATCGCCTCTTTATTGTTCACTAACGAGAATGCAATAGGTAAGGTAATCAGCAGGAGCAAATACTTTATATTCCAATACGTATCTTTTCTTCGCACATTCTCCACCACAGGCACTCACCTCATACTACATATATTACCATATAATAGATTACTAGTTAAAAGAAACCTTATTAAAGAAAGCACTCTTAGATTTAATTTGGTAGTAATAATATTTGATAGTAACAACCCTCTCTATTTAAATCATCCTCTATTTAAATCATCTTATTATTAATTCAAAAATCATATAATCACTATACTGCATATTGCATGAGAATTATTTATATAGGAAAATAAATAAAACCCAGAAGCGCAATGCTTCTGGGTTTCGTCTGTGCCTAGCGGTGTCCTACTCTCACGGGGGTAAACCCGACTACCATCGGCGCTGGAGAGCTTAACTACTGTGTTCGGCAT